>CAWHKD010000018.1:0-61330 GCA_963829845.1 uncultured Gaiellaceae bacterium
CTCCGGGATCAACGCTTGATGCGAGCGCGCCGCCGGGCGGCCGCAGGCCGCCCCTTCAGGGATCTTCGCGCGATGGGCATCCGCTTCTGCGGACGCGCATCCTGCGCAGGAACATAAGTGGCCGAGCTGCTCACCTGGCTGGCGAAGCAACTGGTCGACGATCCTGATGCCGTGCGCGTCGAGCAGATCGAGCGCGAGGACGCGACCGTGCTCGAGCTCTACGTCGCGCCCGAGGACCGCGGCAAGGTGATCGGCCGCCAGGGCAGGCTCGCCCGGGCGCTGCGCACGATCGTGCGCGCGAGCGCCGGATCGCGCAAGCGCGTGATCCTCGACATCGTTGAATGACGCTCACGTCCCTGCCGCTGACCGCTCCAGCCCGGCGGAGCCGGGCTCCGCGGCCAGCTGGCGCCGCTCGCGGCGCTCCAGCCGGCGGCCCGTACGTCCGTACTGTTCCACCGGCCTCCGCACCGCGAGCGACGCCCAGGAACGTGAGCGACGAGCTCGTCAGTGTGGGCCGGGTCGGCCGGCCGCACGGGGTCGACGGCTCCTTCTTCGTCGAGGGCGCGAGCGACGCGCCCGAGCGCTTCGCCCGCGGCGCCGTGCTGCTTGTCGACGGCGAGCCGGCCGAGATCACGGTCTCGAAGCGCGGCGCGGGCGGCCGCCCCGTGATCAAGCTCGAGCGCCCCGTCGCGAGGGGCGCGACGCTGGCTGTCCGCCGCGACAAGCTGCCCGAGCCGGGCGAGGACGCCTACTACGTCTTCCAGCTCGTCGGGCTCGCCGTCGAGGAGGAAGGCGGCCGCGCGCTCGGTACTGTCAGCGAGGTGGAGAACGGACCTGCCAACGACACGCTCGAGCTCGACTCCGGCCTGCTGCTGCCGCTCGTCGAGTCCTGCGTGCTCGACATCGACCTCGAGGCCGGCCGAATCGTCGTCGCCCGCGGCTTCGCGGAGGCCGACGAGTAACCTGCTCGGGCTTTGAGACTCGACATCTTCACCCAGGTCCCGCACGCCTTCGCGTGGATGACCGAGCAGCGACCGCTCGCGGCCGTCCTCGGCACCGAGCTCGAGCTCCGCCTCTTCAACTATCGCGACACGACGCCGCTCCGCGCCGGCCAGGTCGACGACGAGCCCTACGGCGGCGGCGCCGGGATGGTGCTGCGCGTCGACGTCGTCGCCGCCGCGCTCGACACGGCCTACGGCAGCTCGCGGGACCAGCGCGTGATCGCGCTGACGCCGCAGGGACGCCCGCTGACGCAGGCGGTCGTCGAGGAACTCGCGGCCGAGCCGGCGCTGACGCTCCTCTCGTCCCGCTTCGAGGGCTTCGACGAGCGGATCGTGACCCACCTCGCCTCGGACGCGATTTCGATCGGCCCGTACGTCCTCTCGGGCGGTGAGCTGCCCGCCATGGTGCTGCTCGACGCGCTCGCCCGGCGGCTGCCGGGCGCGCTCGCCGTGGGATCAGGGGAGCACGAGAGCTTCTCGACGGAGCTCGACGGCGGGCTCGAATACCCGCACTACACGAGGCCCGCCGAGTTCCGCGGCTGGACCGTCCCGGACGTACTCCTCTCGGGCGACCACGGGCGAGTGAACGAGTGGCGGCGCGAGCAGAGCCGCGCGCGGAGCGCCGACATGAGGACATCGTGAGCGACTTTGAGCGCTACGGCTGGGAGCCCGACGGCTCCCGGCCGCAGCCCCCGACTCCGCCGACTCCGCCGGCTCCAGTCAAGACCGAGGCGAGCGGCTCTACCAGTCTCGCGCTGCTCGCCGGCCTGGTCGCGGCGATCGTGGGCGGAACCGCGTGGGGTCTGATCTCGAAGTACACGGACTACGAGGTCGGGGTCGTCGCCTGGGGGATCGGCTTCCTGACCGGCTTCGCGGTCGAGCGTGCCGCCGGGGGCCGCCGCTCACCCGATCTGCAGGCGATCGCGATCGTGACCGCGCTGCTCGGCGTCCTGCTCGGCAAGTATCTCGGCTTCGCGTTCGCGGTCCAGGAGGCGGAGCAGGACTTCGGCACCCAGACAGGACTGCTCTCCGGCGAGATGTTCTCGCTCTTCCGCCACAACCTGAGCGAGGTGTTCGGGCTCTTCGACCTGCTCTGGACCGGGCTCGCGGTCGCCTCGGCGTGGTACGCGCTCCGGCCCGAGGAGCCCGAGGCGGAGGTCGAGCCGTCGCCGACGGTGACGTCGCTGCCCGAGTCGTTCCCCGAGCCGTTCGTGACACCCTCGGAGCCTGAGCCTCAGCCGGAGCGGCACTCGCGCAACCCCGTCGACCGGCTCACACGAGGCCTGCCGCACGGCTGGCGCGTCACGATCGACTGGGTGGTCACGATCGTCGGTGCGATCGCGATCGTGCTTGCGATCAAGGCCTGGGTCGTCAACCCGTATCGGATCCCGTCGTCGTCGATGGAGCCGACGCTGCACTGCGCCCGCAACGCGAGTGGCTGCGAAGCGCGCTTCTCCGACCGCGTGCTCGCAAACCGCTTCATCTACCGTTTCCGCGATCCCAGGCGAGGCGAGATCGTCGTGTTCGAGACGCCCCCGGCCGCCCGGCAGCGCTGCGGCGCCGGCGGGACGTTCGTGAAACGGCTGATCGGCCTGCCCGGCGACCGGGTCGAGCTGCGCAACGAGGGCGGTTCGAGCTACGTCTACATCAACGGGAAGAAGCTCGACGAGCCCTACATCGAGCCGGACCGCCGCGACACCAGGGGGGCGGAGACGTACAACGTGCCGCAGGGGCAGTACTTCATGATGGGCGACAACCGCTCGCAGTCCTGCGACTCGCGCGAGTGGGGGGCGGTCCCGCGCAAGAACCTGATCGGCAAGGTCTTCGCGACCTATTGGCCGCCCAACCGCATTTCCGTTCGCTGAGTTTTCGCTACCATTGGCCGCCGGTTCCGGCCGACCTTTTCCCATGAGCACGATCATCGAGAGCATCGAGCAGCGCCAGCTGCGCAAGGACATCCCCCGCTTCAAGGCGGGCGACACGGTCCACGTGCACTTCCAGGTGATCGAGGGCCAGCGCCGCCGCGTCCAGGTTTTCGAGGGGATCGTGATCAAGCGCCAGGGCTCCGGCGCGCGCGAGACGTTCACCGTCCGCAAGCAATCGTTCGGCGTCGGCGTCGAGCGCACCTTCCCGGTCCACTCGCCCAAGATCGAGAAGATCGAGGTCGGCGCGATCGGCGACGTCAACCGCGCCAAGCTCTACTACCTGCGCGAGAAGATCGGCAAGAAGGCCCGCGTCCGCGAGCTGCGCCAGACACCCGCCCAGCTCGCCGCTGCGCGCGCGGAGTCGGAGGCGAACCAGGCCGCACTCGACGCTGCCGCCGCCGAAGCGGAGGCCGAGGCGTCTGCCGAGGCTGCGGCCGAGGCCGAGCCCGAGGTCGAGGACGCCGCCGTCGAGGCGGAGCCCACCGACGAGGCGGAGGAGACTCCCGCCGCGGACCCCGCAGCCGATGTCGAGCCCGATGTCGAGGACGCAGCGGACGAGCCCGCCCCGGACGAGGCGTCCGAGACCGGCGCACCGGCTGCCGAGAAGGCGTAGCGCCGCCGGACTGGCCGTCCTGGCGCTGGTCGCCGCCGGCTGTGGCTTGGAGGATCCTCAGCAGGAAGCCGCGCGCGAGGAGGTGCAGGCGCATGTGCGCGCCCTCGGCGCCGACTCGGGCTACGACGCCGAGGACGTCCACTGCACGGGAGCAGCCTCTCCCTGGTTTCGCCCGGTCGAGACGGATCAGTTCACATGCGCGGTTCGTCGGGAGGAGGGCGGCTGCGACTGGTTCGGTGTCGCCGTCGACCGCGAACGGAGCAAGGTCGTGGTCCGGCTGGCGCAACGCGATGCCGGTTGCACGCTCGGGTTCTGATCACGTTCTGACACAGATTCGCCGAAGAGTCGTTGCACGGTCGGCCGCAGGCATGGCTACAGTCGGAGCGTGCCCCGCCCGATCGGCCAAAAGCTGCTCTCGTTCGACCGCAAGCTCGGCGCACGC
This sequence comes from uncultured Gaiellaceae bacterium, assembly GCA_963829845.1. Taxonomy (GTDB): domain Bacteria; phylum Actinomycetota; class Thermoleophilia; order Gaiellales; family Gaiellaceae; genus Gaiellasilicea. The sequence continues at coordinate 3,982 of CAWHKD010000018.1, forward strand.
TTCGTCGCGGGAGCCGACGAGGCGGGCCGCGGCTCGCTGGCGGGGCCGCTCGTCGTCGCGGGCGTCCTCCTCGACTACGAGTGCCTGCGGAACCACCGGGTGCGGCCGCTCGCATCGCTGAACGACTCGAAGCAGGTCTCGCCCGCCGAGCGCGAGGAGCTGTTCCGGGCCGTCGTCGGCTGTGCCGCCAGGATCAGCGTGCGCGTGATTCCCTCCTCCGACATCGACCGCAACGGTCTGCACAAGTCGAACCTCTGGGGGCTGCGCTCCGTCCTCGGCGATCTCGCGCCGCCGGCCGAGGCCTGCCTCGTGGACGGCTTCCGACTCGGGCCGGCCGCGCCGCAGCACCGCGCGGTCGTCGACGGTGACACAAAGAGCGCTGCGATCGCGGCCGCCTCGATCGTCGCGAAGGTGACGCGCGACCGGGTGATGCGCCGGCTCGACGCGCTCTATCCCCGCTACGGCTTCGCCCGGCATGTCGGCTACATCACGCCCGGCCACTCCGCCGCCGTGCGCGAGCACGGCCCGAGCGATCAGCACCGGCTCTCCTTCAACGCGCTTGCCTACGCATCGCAACCGTGACGAGGCACGCGCCGCCCGCCACTACCGCCTTCGCGGCTACCGCATCCTCGGCGCGAATGTCTGGGCGGGCGGCTACGAGCTCGACCTGATCGTCCGCCGCGGGCGCCGTCTGGTCTTCTGCGAGGTGAAGGGGAAGTCAGGAGACGGTTTCGGCGATCCGCTCGAGATGGTCGACGACGAGAAGCTACGCCGGCTTCGCAGCGCAGCGGAGTCGTGGCTCGCGCGCAATCCCGGCTGTCTCGCGCTCGACTGCCGCTTCGAGGTCGTCGCGGTGCGGCCCGGGCAGCTCGAGCGCATCGCGGTTTAACCCGTCGGCAACACGGTACGGCGAACGCACGGGCTACGATTCAGGTTGCCGGGAGGCACTATCCCCCAACGGGCGCGCTCGTCAGAACGGCTTCGGCCCGGGCGCGCAGGCCTCGAGAGCAGGCGGGAGAAACTTCCGGCTGAATCGAACCAACTCACATTCAGCCGGAAAGGAACACGACACTCCATGTCGATCACGCAAACGAAGTTCGCGACACAGGCCCGTACCTGGCTCATCATCTCGGGCCTCATGGCCCTGTTCATCGGGCTCGGCTACATGTTCGGCGGCTCGAGCGGACTGCTGCTCTTCGCCCTCATCGCCATCGTCTTCAACCTCGTCATGTTCTGGTACTCGGACAAGCTCGCCCTCAAGGCGAGCAAGGCCCGTCCCGTCGAGCAGAGCGAGGCGCCCGAGCTGTACCGCGATATCGAGGAGATCGCCGGCCGCGCCGGCGTGCCGATGCCGCGCGTCTACCTGATCCCGTCCGAGCAGCCGAACGCATTCGCGACTGGACGCAGCCCGAAGAAGGCGGCCGTCGCCGTCACCGAGGGCCTGCTCCGCTACCTCCCGCGCGAGCAGGTCAAGGGCGTGCTCGCGCACGAGATGGCACACGTCGCCAACCGCGACATCCTGGTGACGACGATCGCCGCCATGATCGGCGCTGCGATCGCCGCGATCGCGAACATCCTCCAGTTCTCGATGTTCTTCGGCGGCGGCGACGACGAGGACAACAACCCGCTGGGGATCATCGGCGTCCTCGTCGCGGTCATCGTCGCGCCCCTGGCCGCAATGATCCTGCAGCTCGCCGTCTCGCGGCAGCGGGAGTACCTCGCCGATGCGACCGCCGCCGGCTATCTGGGCGAGGGCCGCCCGCTGGCGGAGGCGCTCGGGACGCTCCAGCGCGGCGTCGAGGCGGTGCCGATGAACGTCAATCCCGCGACCGAGGCGCTCTACATCGCGAACCCGCTCAGCAAGCGCGGCATGTCCGCGCTCTTCTCGACGCATCCGCCGATGGAGGAGCGGATCCGCCGCCTGCGCGAGCTCGACGCGGCGGCTGGAATCCACTACTAGTGGGAGGGTCCGAGCGCCGGTGGCGGCTCTGGCGGCGGGTCAAGCGGGCGCTCGGGCTCGCCCCGCCCGAGCCGCCCGCCGGCGAGCCTCCCGATCACGCGGCGGCGCTCGTCCCGCTCGGGCCGCCGCGGCGGCCGCTCGGAAGCAGCGGCGTAGCGCTCGAGCTCCCCGAGGAGCCGGACGACGTGGACGCACGCGGGCGCGAGTCGGCCTAGGACTCCGTCGTCGAACGTGGAAGTCGTCGCTGTGGCGGCGACGCAGGAGGCCCTCTACGGCGAGCTCGACCTCGCGCTCTCCTGGTCGGAACGGGAGCTGCCGGAGCGCGAGCGGACGAAGCACGTGCATCGGCTCCATCCCTACCTGGGCAAGTTCGTCCCCCAGCTCGTCGAGGCGCTGCTCGAGCGCTACGTTCGGCCGGGCGGCCGGGTCCTCGACCCCTTCGCCGGCTCGGGGACCACGCTCGTGCAAGCGCTCGAGTCAGCCTACGACGCCGTTGGTGTCGACATCGCCGCCTTCAACGCGCTGCTGATCTCGGTCAAGACACGCGAGCACGACCTCAACACGCTGGCGGACGATGTCCGCGACGTGGCTGGACGGCTCGGCGCGTCGAGCGAGCGGCCGATCGGCTTCGTGCGTGAGTGGTTCGCGCCTCAGGCGGCCGCAGAGCTGCTCCATTTCCGCTCGCTGATTCCGGAGTACGAGAGCCAAGACGTGCTGCGCGTCGTGCTCGCGCGGGCGGCTCGCTCCGCCCGGCTCACGACCCACTTCGACCTCGACTTCCCCCGTGCTCCGCAGCAGGGCGAGTACTGGTGCCACAAGCACCGACGGACCTGCCGGCCGGTCGAGAGCGCCGGCAAGTTCCTCACCCGCTATCTCGCCGACACGGCTGCGCGGATCGCGGCGTTCGCCGACGTGCGAGATCGCCGCTGTGCCGCAGTCGTTCTCCACGGCGACGCGCGCGAGCTCGAGCTCGGAGGCCCCTACGACGCCATGATCACGTCGCCGCCCTATCCCGGCCTGATCGACTACCACGAGCAGCACCGCTATGCGTACGAGCTGCTCGGCCTCGACGACCGGCGCGAGCGTGAGCTCGGGGCGGCCGCGCGGGGGACGAGCAAGGCGGCGGTCGAGGAGTACGTCGCCGGCATTGCGGCCGTGCTAGCCCGATCGAAGGCGGCTCTGCGTCACGGCGCGGCGGTCTGCATCGTCGTCAACGACCGTCGTGAGCTCTATCCCGAGATCCTCGAACGCTCCGGGCTGCAACTCGACGAGCGGCTCGAGCGGCACGTCAATCGGCGAACAGGGCGGCGCGCGGGCGAGTACTTCGAGTCGATCCTGATCTGCCGCTAGCTGGGCTTACCAGCCGTTGTACGGTGGTTCCCGTCGTTCGACCTCGTTCCAGTAGTCGCGGTGGTCGATGACCTTGCCCTCGTCGTCGAAGCGGAGGAATGTGGCGCCGGCGAGCGTCAAGTGCTGCCCCTGCTCTACCCACGTGCCCCACCACTCGACTGCAGCGCGGTCACCGGAGACGACGGGCTCACCGAACCAGCACTCGATCTCGGATTCGACGGCGAAGCTCACATCGAGGTAGCGGCGTACACCCGTTAGGCCGAGATCGGGCTGGCGGAAGGCGAGGGCGCGGTAGGAGGCCTCGTCCGAGTAGAGCGCCGCGATCGCCTCCGTGTCGCGCGCGGGCCAGGCAGTCTTCCAGACCTCGGCCCACACTCGCGCGGCCGTCTCCGCGTCCATGGAGCGATTGTGACCGAATCAGCGGAGATTCGTATCCCATTCGTGGGACCTTGCTGTCTACGGTCGGACCGTGCTCGCGCGCTCCGTCACACATGCGCTCGTCGGCCTCGAGCCGCGTCGCGTCGAGGTGGAGGCGCACATCGACGGCGGGATACCGGGGTTCGCGATCGTCGGGCTTGCAGACCGTGCCTGCGCCGAGGCGAAGCACCGTGTCCGGAGCGGCATCGCGTCGGCGCAGCTCGAATGGCCGCTCAAGCGGATCACCGTCAACCTGGCGCCGGCGGGTCTACGCAAGGAGGGCTCCGGCTTCGACCTCTCGATCGCGTTGGCGGTCCTCGCCGCCTCGCGGCAGATCCCGGTCGACCGGCTCGCCGAGCACGCCGCGATCGGCGAGCTCGCGCTGGACGGTCGCGTGCGACCGGTACGCGGCGCGTTCGCCGTCGCGGAGGGGGCGCGGCGCGCCGGGCTCGGGCGGATCCTCTGTGCGCCCCAGTCGTCCTGCGAGGCCGAGCTCGGCGGCGTCGAGGCAGTTCCGGTTCGGCACCTCGCCGAGGCCGTCGCCTACTTGCGCGGCGAGCTCCGTCCGCCGCCCGCGGAGCCGCCCGACGCGGCGACGGAGCCCGATCCACTCGACCTGGCCGACGTGCGCGGCCAGGAGCGCGCTCGCCGCGCGCTCGAGCTCGCCGCCGCAGGTGGGCACAACCTGCTGCTCGCCGGCCCGCCTGGAACGGGCAAGACGATGCTCGGACGCCGGCTGCCGTCGATCCTGCCCCCGCTCGAACCAGGGGAGACGCTCGAGGTGATGCGGATCCACTCGGTAGCCGGTGTGCTCTCCCCCGAGCGGCCGCTGATCACGCAGCGACCGTTCCGGGCACCGCATCACAGCGCGTCGACGGCTGCGATCGTCGGCGGAGGATCCGGGCCGCGGCCGGGCGAGGCGAGCCTCGCTCATCGGGGTGTGCTCCTGTTGGACGAGCTGCCCGAGTTCCAGCGGCCCGCGCTCGAGGCGCTGCGTCAGCCGCTCGAGGACGGCGTCGTGTCGGTCGCCCGCGTCCAGGGCCTTGCGCTCTTCCCGGCTCGGTTCCAGCTTGTCGCGACGATGAACCTGTGCCCGTGCGCCGGGCGGGGTGACCCAGCGACGGAGTGCTCGTGCTCCCCACAGCGACTCGCTGCATTTCGCGACAAGCTCTCGCGGGCGCTGCTCGATCGCTTCGACCTTGTCGTCACCGTGCCGCGGCCGCGGGCGGAGGAGCTGGCCGCGGGGCCGTCGGAGTCCTCTGCGCCCGTGCGCGATCGCGTCGCCGTCGGACGCGCCCGACTCGACAGCATGCCGCTCCGGCGGACGCCGGAGGCGGATGAGCTCTTGGGTAGAGCCGTCGAGCGGCTACCGCTCTCCGGTCGTGGCCGCGCTCGGGTTGCCCGCGTGTCACGAACGGTCGCCGCGCTCGCGGGCGCCGAGTCCGTCCTTCCCGAGCACGTGGCCGAGGCGCTTGCGTACCGCTCACCGAAGGAGCTGCCGGCGTGAACGAGCTCGCACTCGCATCGTTCGCCGCGTCCCGCGATGTGCACCTCGTCGGCGAGCCGCGAAGCTCTCGCTTTGCCGCATTCAAGGCTCGCTTCGACGTGCACGCCGAACTTGTCCGGTTGGGCTCGCTCGGTGTGCGCTTCCTGGCCCGTTCCGAACCGTCGTTTCCGGTGCTGCTCGGAGCGATTCACGATCCGCCGCCGGGGCTCTTCTTGCGCGGCGAGGCCGATGTGGCGCTCCTCTCCAGGCCCGCCGTCGCGATCGTCGGCGCGCGCGCCTGCTCCGCGTACGGCCGCCAGATCGCCCGCAGCCTCGGCCGTGATCTCGCCGCCGCAGGCCTCGTCGTCGTCAGCGGGCTCGCTCGCGGCGTCGACGCCGAGGCGCATCGAGGTGCGCTCGAGACAGCTGGGGCGACCGTCGCCGTGCTCGGCTGCGGGATCGACCGCGATTATCCGGCCGCGCACGGCGAGTTGGCGAACCAGGTCGCGACGGCAGGACTCGTCGTGTCGGAGTATGCCCCGGGCGTCGAGCCCGCGCCGTGGCGGTTTCCGGCGCGCAACCGGATCGTCGCGGGTCTCTGCGCCGCGACCGTCGTCGTCGAGGCGCGAGAGCGCAGCGGTGCGCTGATCACGGCCGACTTCGCGCTGGACGAGGGTCGGGACGTGTTCGCGGTGCCGGGCGAGATCACGTCAGCGCTTTCCGCCGGCGCGAACGCGCTCCTGAGGTTGGGCGCGACGCCACTGACCTGCGCCCAGGACGTCCTCGAGAGCTACGGGCTCTCCGTCACCAGGGCTGCGTCGATCGTTCTCGGCGCGACGGCTGTCGCCGTGCTCGAGTCGGTCCGTGGCGGCGCTGTCGGCGCCGACGAGCTCTGCCGTTCGACAGGACTCTCCGCGGGCGAGCTGGCGGTCGCGCTGACCGAGCTCGAGCTTGCGGGCGCCGTGACGGAGGAGGACGGTGTCTACCGGGCAGCCAGCTAGCATCGCCGCGTGGCCGACTCCTTCTGGCTCGCGGAGGCCGCTCCGACGCTGCGGTCTCGGCGCGCGACGGGGTGTGGGTCGCGGGCGGCTACTCGGGACACGGGAACGTGCTCGGCCTGATGTGCGGCGACCTCGTCGCGCAGGCGATCGCCGGCAAGCGGCATCCGCTGCTCGAGCGGATGAGCCCGGCACGGCTCAGCCGCTATTTGCGCCAAACCGTCCTAGAGCTCGATCCGCGTTAGGTCGAGGTCGTCCGCGCGGTCGAAGGCGGCGATCGCGATCGCGAGATCCTGGATCGCGAGACCGGTCGAGTCGAAGATCGTGATCTCTTCGTCCGAGCGGCGTCCCTCGGCGTCGCCCGTGAGCACGGCTCCGAGCTCGGTCACGTCCGCCCGCGTGATCGCGCCCGCGTCGACTGCCGCCGCGAGCTCGCCGCCGTGGCTCGCCTGCTCCCACTCGTCGCAGAAGACGCGGACGCGGGCGATCTCCGCGACGGCGATCTCAGCCTTCCCGGGCCCGTCCGCGCCCATCAGGCTCACGTGCTGGCCCGCGCGCAGCGAGCCCTCCGAGAGGAGCACCTCTCGTCCTGGCGTGACCGTGACGAGGATCTGGGCGCCGAGCGCATCCTCCTCGCTCGCGGCGACACTGACGCCGAGCTCCGCGGCGACCGCACGACGGCGCTCCGCGTCGACGTCCCACACTGCCACTTCGCGGCCGCACGCCTTCAGGCTCCGCGCCGCCGCTCGCCCGTTCACGCCCGCGCCGACGACGGCCGCTGCTCCCGAAAGCCCGAGCGCCTCGGCCGCGAGCGTGGCCGCCGCGCCTGTCCGCAGCGCCGTGACGGCACCCGCGTCGAGCACTGCCTCGACGAGGCCCGTCTCCGCGTTCGAGAGCACGACGAGACCGCTGACCGTCGGCAGCCCACGGGCGGGATTGCCGGGAAAGGACGTCACCCACTTCAGGAGCGCGTGGCCGCCGCCGAGCGCCGGCATCGCCCGGAAGTCGCCGGCGGGGTAGTTCGTCACGTACAGCTTTGGCTGCATCGCCCACTCGCCTCGAGCATGCGCTACGAACCCGGCGCGCACCGCCTCGTAGGCGCGCTCGGGCGGAACGGCCGCATCGACGTCACGGGCCGAGAAGACCGGGACTGCCACGGCTAGAGCGCCTTCAGCGCCGCGCTGACGTCCTCGAGTGCCTGCTTGGCGTCCGCGAAGAGCATCGAGGTCTTCGGGTCGTAGAAGAGCGGGTTGTCGATTCCGGCGAACCCTGGGCTGAGCGAGCGCTTGACGACGACGACGGTGGCGGCGCGGTCGACGTCGATGATCGGCATCCCGTAGATCGGGCTGCCCGGGTCCGAGCGCGCGGAGGGGTTGACGACGTCGTTCGCGCCGAGGATGACGACGACGTCCGTCTGCGGCAGCTCCGGGTTGATCTCGTCCATCTCCTTCAGCTGGTCGTAGGGGACATCGGCCTCGGCGAGGAGGACGTTCATGTGGCCGGGCATCCGGCCCGCGACCGGGTGGATTCCGTAGAGAACGTCGATCCCCTTGTGCTCGAGCAGCTCGGCGAGCGCACGGACGGTGTGCTGTGCCTGGGCGACGGCGAGGCCGTAGCCGGGGACGAACACGACCTTGCGGGCGTAGGCGAGCATGATCGCGAGATCCTCCGCCGTCGTCGCCCGCACGCTGCGTCCGTCCTCTTCCGGCGCGCGGCCACTGCCTGCCTGCACCGAGCCGAACGCGCCGAAGAGGACGTTGCCGATCGAGCGGTTCATCGCCCGGCCCATCATCAGCGTCAGCAGCGTGCCCGAGGCGCCGACGAGCGCGCCAGCGACGATCAGGACGTTGTTGTGGAGGAGGAAGCCGGAGGCCGAAGCAGCAACGCCAGTGAAGGCGTTCAGCAGCGAGATCACGACCGGCATGTCGGCGCCGCCGATCGGCAGCACGAAGAGCACGCCGAAGGCGAGCGCGGCCACGATCAGCGCGACGACGACGAGATCCTTCTCAGCTCCGGCGACGATCAGCCCCCCGAAGACGAGCGCGGTCAGCAGCACAGCCGCGTTGACGAACTGCTGGCCTGGGTAGACGATCGGCCGGCCGCTCAGCAGCTCCTGCAGCTTCGCGAACGCGATCAGCGAGCCGGAGAACGAGATGCTGCCGATCAGCGCCGAGAGCAGGATCGTGATCGACTCCTCGGCGGGCAGCTCACCTGGCAGCGGCGTCAGGTTGTGGAACTCCGCCAGCGCGATCAGCGCCACGGCGCCGCCGCCCACCCCGTTGAACAGGGCGACCATCTGCGGCATCGCCGTCATCTTCACCGAGCGTGCGCCGACGAGGCCGATGACGGCGCCGATCACCATGGCGATACCGATCCAGACGAAGTTCTCGAGTCCCGGCTGCAGCAGCGTGACCGCAATCGCGAGCGCCATCCCGGCGGCGCCGAGCAGGTTCCCTTGGCGGGCGCGCTTGGGCGAGGAAAGGAACCGGAGCGCGAGGATGAAGGTCACGATCGTGACCAGGTAGAGCAGGTCCGTGGTCGTCCGGCTCATTCGGTCTTTCGGGGCCGGCGCTGCTTGAACATCTCGAGCATCCGGTCCGTGACGACGAAGCCGCCGACGACGTTGGCGGTGCCGAGCACGACAGCGAGGAAGCCGACGACCAGCGTCAGCGTGTCCGCGTCGGCTGTGCCCGCGACGAGGATCGCGCCGACGATGACGATGCCGTGGATCGCATTCGTCCCCGACATCAGCGGCGTGTGCAGCATCGTCGGCACCTTCGAGATCACCTCGATCCCGAGGAAGATCGCGAGCACGAGGATCGTCAGCTCGAAGACGAGGGTCTCGTTCATCTACGCAGTGACTTTCGGGCGCGTGACACAGGCGCCGCCGGTGATCTCGTCGTCGAAGTCGAGCGCGAGCTCGCCGCCGGGTGCCAGGTGGAGCAGCAGTGCGGTGACGTTGCGCGAGTAGAGCTGGCTCGCGTGGTAGGGCGTGCGCGAGGCGAAGTCGGTGAAGCCGACGATCGTGACACCGTGCTGCTCCACCTCGGCCCCCGGCTCCGTCAGCTCGCAGTTGCCGCCGGTCTCGGCGGCAAGGTCGACGACAACCGAGCCGGGCCGCATCTTCTCGACCGCCGTAGCCGGGATCAGCTTCGGCGCCGGACGGCCCGGGACGAGCGCCGTCGTGATGACGACGTCGAACTCCGGAATCTGCTCCTCGAGCGCGGCCTGCTGGCGCGCCTGGTCATCCGCCGTCAGCTCGGCCGCGTAGCCGCCGCTGGTCTCCGCGCCCTGGATGCCGAGATCGAGGAAGGAGGCGCCGAGGCTCTCGACCTGCTCCCGCACCGCCGGGCGGACATCGAAGCCCGAGACGACGGCGCCGAGCCGTCGCGCGGTCGCGATCGCCTGGAGCCCCGCGACGCCCGCGCCGACGACGAGCACCTTCGCCGGCGCGACCGTCCCCGCCGCGGTCATCAGGAGCGGGAAGAGCCGCGGCAGCCGGTCGGCGGCAGCGACGACCGCCTTGTAGCCGGCAACCGTGCTCTGCGACGAGAGCGCGTCCATCGACTGTGCTCTCGTGATCCGGGGGATCGACTCCATCGCAAACGCGACGACGCCGCGCTCTGCGAGGCGCTCGATCCCGGCAATGTCCGTGAGCGGCGAGAGAAAGCCGATGAGAACCGTCCCCGGCGCGAGCTCAGCGACATCCTCCGCGGTCGGGGCTGCGACCCGAACGACCGCCTGTGCGCCGGCCAGCAGGTCGCTGCGGGCAACGAGATCGGCGCCCGCGGCCGCGTACTCGCCGTCCTCGAACCCGGCGCCGACGCCTGCGTCGCGCTCGACCGCGACCGTGAATCCTGCAGCCGTGAGCCGCCCGACCGAGTCGGGCACGAGTGCCACCCGGCGCTCGCCTGCGTCGATCTCTTTCGGGACTGCGACCCTCACGGAGAGCGAACTCTACGGAGCCGGGCAGCCGACGAGGAAGGGAACTGGACCCGGCCCTGGAAGCCAAGCAACCAGTGGGGTCACTCCTCGCCACCTTCTCTGCCGCCCTCGAGGCCCGCGATCCCTACCTGAAAGGGCATTCGACGCGTGTGACGGCGTTCGCCGAGTCGCTCGCGCGGCTACTCGGCTGGCGCGGGTCCCGGCTCGAGGCGCTACAGCTCGGCGGCTCGCTCCATGACGTCGGCAAGATCTCCATCGACGCCAGCGTGCTCCGCAAGGCGGGCCCTTTGACCGAGCACGAGCTCGAGCAAATCCGGCGGCACCCGGTCACGGGTGCGCGCCTCGTCGAGAGCTTCGAGGACTTCGAAGCCGCGCTGCCGTATGTCCTCCATCACCATGAGCGCTGGGACGGCTTCGGCTACCCGCACGGGCTCAGCGGGAACCGGATTCCGCTCGAGGCGCGGGTGCTTGGCGTCGCAGACGCGTTCGACGCAATGACCTCGGCGCGCGCCTACCGGCCCGCGCTCACGATCGAGCAGGCGCTCGTCGAGCTGGAGCGGTGCGCGGGCTCGCAGTTCGATCCCGAGCTGGCGCAGGCGTTCGTCGACGGCTGGCGCGAGGGCGAGATCAGCGTGCCGAATCGCACTGTACGGATCGCGATCTAGCCGAACACCGCTCGAGGCGCTTCGCCTAGAGCGAGGACCAGACCTCGAGCTTTTGAATTGTGCGCCGGATCACCTCGTCGGTGAACTCACGCGAGCCGGCATGGCCGCCGAGGTCGGCGGTGCGGATCCCCTCCGCCACGGCCTCGAGCGTCGCCTCGCGGATCGCCCGGCCGGCCGCCTGGGCCTCCTCGTCCGCGTGCGTGAGCAGGGCCGCGCCGGCGAGGATCATCGCCATCGGGTTGGCGACGTCCTTGCCGAAGAGCGACGGTGCGGTGCCGTGGGCGGCCTCCGCCATCAGTGCCCTCGGCACGTACTCCTCGTCGAAGGCGACGAGCATCGACTCCGAGCCTGCGATCGAGCCGAAGAGGGGCAGCACGAGGTCGGAGAGGATGTCGCCGTCGCGGTTCAGCGCTGGGATCACGAGCGGCGCGCCCGTCTGCGCGAGCAGCAGCGCGAAGGTCGCGTCGATCAGCTGCGGCTCGTAGGGGACGTCCGGATGCCGCGCGGCGGCCGCGTCCATCTCCTCCTTCAGCATCCCCTCGTAGGTCGGGCTGACGGTGTACTTCGGCCCGCCGAACACCTTGGCGTTCATCCGCTCGGCCTGGCGAAAGGCGAACTCGGCGACTGAGCGGCAGATGCGGCGCTCGATCCGTTCGGTCCGGAACGCGACCTCGTCCTCACCCTCGCCCTCGCGCCACTCCTTCGCGCCGTACGCGTCGCCGACGGCCATGCGGACGACCGAGACCGGGGAGTGGACGCCGCCGAGCGGGACGACACCGGGGATCCGGCGCCCGGTGCGCACGATCACCTGGCCGCCGATCTCCTCGCGCAGAATGCGGTTCGGTGAGCCGACGTCGTCACGGCCCTCGGGGGTGATCGTCGCCCCCTTGAGCCCGAGCCCGTGCTCGCGGATCGCCCGTGCGGCCTCGTACACGACCTGGTTCTTCGTCGCGCGCCGGTTCTCGAGCGAGAGGTCGTAGCGCGGGAAGTCGAGCTCGAACCCGATCACGTCCGGCTGGAGCGGACGGAGCCCCTCTTCCAGAAGTTCCTGCCCGGTCTCGTCACCCTCGAGCACGACAATCGTCCGTGGATCCATCGGCGGCGGATGATACTGGCGCCATCCGGGTAACCCTCCTCGCGATGGCGCGCAAGGGTGGTTGGAGGCGCGCGGGGTCGAAGGGGAGGTTCCGTTACCTGGACGGTCGCGGGAACCCGATCGGCGATCCCGCGAAGATCGAGCGGATCGAGTCGCTCGTGATCCCGCCTGCTTGGAAGGACGTCTGGATCTCGCCCCGGGCGGGCGCGAAGCTGCAGGCGACCGGCGTCGACAAGGCGGGCCGACGCCAGTACCTCTACCACCCGGAGTTCCGCGCCCGGCAGGAGCAGGCCAAGTTCGACAAGCTCGTCCGTTTCGCCGAGGCGCTGCCGGCGCTGCGCCAGGCGATGGGAGAGCACATGACGCACGATCCATACGATCGCGAGCGGGTTTGCGCCGTGGCCGTACGGCTGATCAACATGGCCTGGTTCCGCGTCGGGTCTGACCGCTACGCGAAGGCTTCGCGGACCCACGGCGTCACGACCCTGACGCGCAGCCACGTGACCGTGCGCGGCACGCGCGTGACGTTCCGCTTCCGGGCCAAGCACAAGGTGCAGGTGAGGACGTCGGTCGTCGACCTGGAGCTCGCCGCGGCGATCAAGGACCTGCTGGCGCAGCCTGGACCGGCCCGTCTCTTCCGCTACGGCTACAACGGCGACTCGTGCAATCTCACCGGCGCCGTCCTGAACGATTACATCCAGGAGTACCTGGGGGAGGAGTTCACCGCCAAGGACTTCCGCACGTGGGGCGGCACACTGACCGCGGCAATCGCGCTCGCCGAGCACGGTGTGTCCGAGACCGACATCGAGGCGAAGCGGATAGTCGCGAACGTGATGCGAACCGTCGGCGAGAAGCTCGGAAACACGGCGACCGTTGCACGTGCGTCATATGTCAGCCCCGCCGTCGTCGAGCAGTATCTCGACGGTCGAACGCTCGAGGACTTTCGGCCTCGGCATTTGCGCGTTGTCAAGGCGCGGGATATCGGCCTGGATCGGGAAGAGAGCGCACTCCTCAGCCTTCTGCGTTCGTGGCGTATCAAACGTGCGCGCAAGGCCGCGTGATTGTCGGTCGGATTTGCGGTACGATTAAATGCGTATTCACCGACCCCGAGGAGGAATACCTGTGGCTCGCAAGACCGTGCTTGTTTCCGACATCTCCGGCGCCGAGATCGCCGACGGCAGGGGTGCGACCGTGCGGATCACGTTCCATGACGCGCGCAAGGGCGTGCGCGAGCTGGACGTGACGGACGCCGAAGCGGAGCAGATGGGTGGACGCCAGGTCGCGCGGCGCGGCCGGCGGCCGAAGTCGGCGACGCAGTAGCGGCTACTCCTCGCCGTCCCAGTACTCGGCCGGCTCGCCGCGGCGCGTCCGGAACAGGCGTTTCCCGTCTGCGCCCGTCGCGGCGATCTTGCCGCTGTCCAGGTACTCGATCACGTCGGGTGACAGCAGGCTCGAGAGCATCAGCACGCGCACCGGCTCGTCGGTGCGGTTGATCATCTGGTGTGCACCCGCGGGACCCCGCACGAAGCACGCGACGTCCCCCTCGGCCAGCTCCTGCTCGCCCTCCGGAGTCCGCAGCGTCGGCCTACCGCTGACGACGATCGCCCACTCCTCGTTCGCGTGGTGGACGTGGTACGGCCAGAGCTTCTTCCCCGGCGCAACCTCGTAGAGGCTGCCGCCGATCAGCTCGGCGCCGATCCGCGCCCCGACCCAGCCGTCCTTGAACGCGAAGCCCTCGTGCTCGGTGGTTTCGTTCCATTCGTCCCCGTAGAGGTTGTAGATCTTCATCGGGCGAGCGTACGCCATTTCCCGCTCTTTGCCGATTTCGCGGCGAAAAGCCGTCAGGACCGACGACTACCATGAGTCGATGGGGTTGGCACTCGTCGTCGGGCCGGCGAAGGCCGGCAAGATCGCGCGCTTGCTCGAGGGCTACCTCGAGGCGATCGACCGCGATCCGGTTCTGATCGTTCCAGGCCGGGCGGACATCGAGCGGATCGAGCGCGACCTCCTCGCGCGTGCAGGCGCCCTTCTGGCCGGCTCAATTGGGACGTTCGACGACGTCTTCCGCGAGCTCGCACTCGCCGCTCCCGACGCGAAGCCGGTTGCGACCGACGCCCAGCGGGCGCTCGTCGCACGCCGCGCGCTCGCGGCGACGTCGCTGAACGGGCTCGGGCGCTCGGCACGATTCGCGGGCTTCGCGGACGCGCTGCTGGCCGTGCTCGCCGAACTCGAGTCGGGGCTGCTGGACCCGGAGCAGCTCGAGGGAGATCTCGCGCTGCTCTACGCGTCCTATCGTGCCGAGCTCGACCGGCTCGGTCTCTGGGACCGCGACCTGCTCCGTCGCCGCGCTGTCGAGCGGCTCCGTTCCGAATTTGGCGCGTGGGACGGCCGGCCCGTCTTCGCTTACGGGTTCGAGGACTTGACGGGCGTCGAGTGGGGGCTGCTCGAGGCGCTCACCGGGCGCGCGGCGGTGACGGTCTCGCTGCCCTACGAGCCGGCGCGGGCGGCGTTCGCCTCGCTTCGCCGCACGCAGGAGGATCTCGCGTCGCTCTCCAGCTCGATCGAGGACCTGCCCGCCCGCTCGGCCGAGTACGGGCACGCGGCCCTCGCCCATCTCGAGCGGCATCTCTTCGCGGACTCCCCGCCGAACGGCCCCGAGCTCGACGGCGCAATCCGCTTCTTCGAGGGAGCCGGCGCTCGCGGCTCGCTCGAGCTCGTCGCCGAGGACGTCCGCGAGCTCGCCGCCGGCGCTGTGCCGCTCGAGGAGATCGCGCTCGTCGTCCCCTCGGTCGAGCGCTGGCGGGCACCGCTCGAGACCGTGCTGGGCACGCTCGGGATTCCGTTCGCGATCGATGGCCGCGTCCGGCTCGGCCAGACGGCGTTCGGCCAGGCGCTGCTCTCGCTGTTGCGCTTCGAGTGGCAGTTGGGCGGCCGGCGCGAGCTCTACGCCTTCCTCCGCTCACCGTACTCGGGCTTCGTCCGCTCGAACGTCGACTTCCTGGAGGGCAGGCTGCGCGGCCGTGGCGTCGCCGCCCGCGAGAGCGTCGAGGAGGAGACGATCCGCCTCCGCGACGGCCAGCCGCTGCCGCCGCTCGAGGCGCTGCGGAGTGCCGCCGGGCCGGTCGCGGCGGTTCGTGCGATCGCCACGGCAATGCTGCGAAGCGCGCACGGGCTGGACGCACCGCCCGTCGGCGACGCGAGCCGGGCCGACTTGCGCTCATTCGAGGCCCTCGGCCGGGTGCTGGACGAGCTCGACGGCTGGGGCGCCCTCGGCGGCGAGCTGTCTGCGGAGGAGGTGCTCGGCGCGCTCGAGCATGCCGAGGTGCGGCTCGGCTCCGCGGGCGAGCGCGGGCGCGTCGCCGTCCTCGATCTCGCCCGGGTCCGCACCCGCCGGTTCGACGCGGTCTTCCTGCTCGGCCTGGAGGAGGGGACGCTCCCGCGCCGAGGCGCCGCCTCGCCGTTCCTCGACGACGACGCGCGCGGGGACCTCGACCACCGCGCCGCGGCTCGGTTGGCGCGCCCCGACCCGGTCGAGCGCGAGCGCTACCTCTTCTATACGGCCTGCACGCGCGCGACGCAGCGGCTGACGCTCGTGCGCGAGGCGGCCACCGACGAGGGGAGCCCGCGCGAACCGAGCCCATTCTGGGAAGAGGTGGCCGCGCTCTTCGACCAAGAGGAGGTACGCCGGTGGACGCGCCGGCGACCGCTCTCGCGGCTGACGTGGGAGCTCGAGGCCGCGCCGACCGAGCGCGAGCGCCTGCGGGCGCTGGCGCTGCTCGCCGCGCGCGAACCGGAGGGCGCAGAGTCGATCGCCATCGCCAACGGCTGGGAGCGGCGGCTGCGCCGGGCACGCGGCGCGTTCACGCGCCAAACCGCACTTCGGCATCCACGGGTGCTCGCTGAACTGGCGGCGAAAACGCCCTTCAACGTCACCGAGCTGGAGAGGTTCGCCGACTGCTCCTCCGCCTGGTTCTTCGAGCGCTTGATCTCGCCGCGGCAGATCGACCGGAAGGTGGACGCCATGCTGCGCGGCTCGGTCGCGCACACGACCCTGCATCGCTTCTATGCCGGGTTGCCGCGCACGATCGGTAGCGACCGCGTCGTCGAAGCGAGCCTGGACGACGCGATCGACTTCCTCGGCGAGTGCCTCGAAGGGGCGCTCCAGGGCGTCAAGATGGAGATGACCGAGCTCGAGCGGCGGGAGCTCGAGCAGAGCCTACGCCGCGACCTCGAGCAGCTCGTGCGCGACGAGGCGCGCTCGCCGGTACCGCTCCTGCCGCGCAAGTTCGAGGTCGGGTTCGGTTCCGAGCGGTCGGCCCCCGAGCTGCAGCGTGGCCTCGATCTCGGCGACGGGATCACGCTCTCCGGGAAGATCGACCGGATCGACGTCGACCCGGGCAGCGCCCGCGGCATCGTTCAGGACTACAAGTCCGGCCGCACCGGCCACTCGGCGGCTGAGATCGAGAAGGAGCTCAGGCTCCAGATCCCGCTCTACATGCTCGTGCTGCGCGACTTGGTCGGGATCGAGCCGCTCGGCGGGCTGTACCGGCCGCTCGCGGGGGAGCGGCGGCCGCGCGGGCTGCTCCGCGCCGAGGCGAAGGACGAGGTGCTTCCCGGCTTCGCCGCGAACGACTATCTCGACGAGGACGCGTTCTGGACGCAGGTGGAGGGTGCCCGCGACCTCGCCCGCGGCCTGGCGCAGCGGATCCGGACGGGCGACGTGCGGCACGATCCGAAGGGCACCGACGGCTGCCCGACGTGGTGCGACCTCTGGCGGATGTGCCGGATCAGGCGCGCATGAGCGGCGTAGGCTGGACGGAGCCGCCTAGGAGTGCAGGTGCCGGCTTTGCCGGCACCGGAGCGGGGAAACGCTCGGCCAACGATCAGCAGGTCGCGGCGATCGCGGCGCGCGGGCAGGTCTTCGTCTCGGCGGGCGCAGGGACCGGCAAGACGACCGTGCTCGTCGAGCGTTTCGTCGAGGCGGTGTGCGAGCGCGGGATCGACGTCGAGTCGATGCTCGTGATCACCTACACGGAGCGCGCGGCGGGCGAGCTCAAGGGCCGCATCCGAGCCCGGCTGCACGAGCTCGAGCGGCACGACCTGGCTCGCGCGCTCGACGGCGCCTGGATCTCGACCATCCACGGCTTCTGCCTGCGGCTGCTGAAGTCGCACCCGTTCGCGGCCGGGCTCGACCCGCGCTTCCGCATCCTCGACGAGAGCCAGGGCCGCGTGATCCGCGGCGAGGCCTTCGAGGCGGGACTGAACGAGTTCTGCGCCGGCGAAGATCCCGACCGCCTGCAGCTGCTCGCGACCTACGGCGCCGGCGGCCTGCGGCGGATGCTGACGACCGTGTACGAGACCCTCCGCTCTGCAGGCCGGGAGCTCGACCTCGAGCTGGGAGAGCGGGCCGACCTCAAGGCTCAGCTCGACTACTTGGCCCAGGTCGCGCGCGCTCTCGCTGCCGATCCGGACGCGACCGACGCGGCGCGGACGGCCGCGGCCCAGGCGGTTACGCTCGCCGAGTCTGAGACCCTGCCCGAGCGGCTGCTGGACCTCGGCGGGCTGCGGGCGCGCGGCGAGCGCGCGGCGAGTTACGAAGAAGCGCGGAAGGCCGTCGAGCAGGCGGCGCTGGACGAGCTGGCGCTGCAGGATCGCGAGCTGCTGCAGCAGCTCCTGCACGGCTTCGCGGCCCAGTACGCCGCGGCGAAGGACCGCGAGTCGGCGCTCGACTTCGAGGATCTCCAGCTACACGCCCGCGACCTCCTGCGCGACGACGACGCCCTGCGCGAGCGGGAGCGCCTGCGGTTCCGCTCGATCATGGTTGACGAGTTCCAGGACACGAACCGGCTCCAGTGCGACCTGGTCGACCTGCTGACGGGGCCTGACACGGAGCGGTTCTTCGTCGGCGACGAGTTCCAGTCGATCTACGGCTTCCGCCACGCCGACGTGCAGGTCTTTCGCGAGCGCCGCGCCGGGGCGGAGACGCTGCTGCCGCTGACGCGCAACTACCGCTCGCGACCCGAGGTGCTCGCAGTCGTCAACCACCTCTTCGGCGCCGAGTTCGGCGAGGAGTTCCAGCCGCTGGCTGCGTCCGGTGAGTTCCCGGACCCGGTCTTCGGCACGCCCGTCGAGCTGCTCGTGACCGACAAGGCGGCGTACGCAGGCACCGGCGTCCACTGGCGCCGCGCCGAGGCGAAGAACGTCGCGCGGCGGGTCAAGGAGCTCGTCGACACGGGCGCCGCGACCGCCGGCGAGATCGTTCTCTTGTTCGCGGCCGGGACGGACGCCGAGTGGTACGAGGAGGAGCTGCGAAGCGCCGGCCTCGCCACGTACCGCGCCACCGGCCGCGGCTATTTCGGCCAGCAGCAGGTCGTCGATCTGCTCTCGTACCTGCGGCTGCTCCAGAATCGCTACGACGACGAGGCCCTCGTGAGCGTGCTCGCATCGCCGTTCGTCGGCGTCTCGAACGACGCGTTGCTGCTGATCCGGCGGGCGGCTCGCGGGCCGATCTTCACGGGTCTCGAGCGGACCTTGCCGGCCGATCTCGATCCCGACGACACGCGCCTGCTACGCGCCTTCAAGCAGCGTTACGACCGGCTGGCCGAGGTCGCGCCACGGCTCTCGCTCGAGCGCCTCTGCGAGCGGATCGTCGCGGACCACGACTACGACCTCGCCGTGCTCGCGCAGTGGGACGGGCGCCGGCGCTACGCGAATCTGCGCAAGCTGGCGCGGCTGGCGCGCTCCTACGAGGAGCTGCGCGGCCCCGACGTCGAGGGCTTCGTCCGCTTCGTCGAGGAGCAGGAGGCGGTCGGAGCGGCCGAGCGCGACGCCGTGGCCGAGGAGGAGGGCGCCGACGCCGTCAGGCTGCTGACGATCCACGCGGCCAAGGGGCTCGAGTTCAAGGTCGTGGTCGTGGCCGACGCCGGCCGCGACCGCAACGCGCCTTCCGCCGACGAGATCCTCTGCCTCGCCGACGGCCGCTTCGGTTTCCGTGTCGCCGACCCTGCGACCGGCAGGCGCCACGGCGTCCTCGGCTACGACAGCGTCAAGGAAGCCAGGGCGCAGGAGGACGAGGCCGAGCGGCTGCGGCTCTACTACGTGGCGATGACGCGCGCGATCGACCGCCTGATCGTCAGTGGTTCGATCGATCCCGAGCGAAAGGCGGATGAGCGGACGCCGATCGGCTGGGTGCTGGGGCGACTCGACTGCGCCGAGGAGCTCACCGCAGCCGGCGAGACGCCGCTCGAGCTCGAGCGCGAAGGGGCGCGCGTCCTCGTTCGGATCGATCGGACTCTGCCGCCGGCCGAGGAGCACCTCCCGGAGCTCGTGCCCGCGGTCGTCGACGAGGCCACCGGCCAGTTGGCGCTCTTCACCGCGGGCGAGGAGCCGAAGCTGCCGCCGCTCGCGCCGGCGCTGGCACCGATTCAGGCTCTGCCGGAGCCGCCGCTGCATGACGTGCGGCGGCTCTCCTACAGCGCGCTCGCGCTCTTCGAGCGGTGCTCCTACCGCTACTACGCCGAACGTGTCGCCGGGATGCGGGAGGCGCGGGCGCATGGCACCGTCGCGGGGCAGACGGGTCTCGCCGCGACCGAGGTCGGCGACGCGGTGCACCGGCTGCTGGAGCTCGTCGACCTGTCGGCGCCGGCGGCGCCCGACAGCGGCCAGGTGCGAGCGTGGTATCCGGGGGCGACTGAAGAGGAACTGGCTAGGATCGACGCGTTCGTCGAGAGCTACTGCGGCTCGGACTTGGCGCGGCGGATCGGGTCGCTTGCGGACGCCCGCCCCGAGCGGCCGTTCGTGTTCGAGCACGACGGCGTGCTCCTGCACGGCAGACTCGATGTCCTCCACGTCCAGGGGGCCCGTGCGCTCGTGCTCGATTACAAGACGAACTCGCTCGCCGAGGGGGCGCCCGAGGAGATCGTCGAGGCCGACTACCGACTGCAACGGCTCGTCTACGCGCTGGCATGCTTCCGCGCCGGGATGGACGAGGTCGAGGTCGTCTACCACTTCCTCGAGCGGCCGGACGCCGTCGTCTCGAAAACCTTCGCGCGCGCCGACGTGCCCGAGCTCGAGGCCGAGCTGTCGGAGGCGATCTCCCGCATCCGCGCGGGCGAGTTCGTGCCCACGCCGAGTGAGTTCAACTGTGCCGGCTGCCCGGCCCTCGACGTCGTCTGCGCTGGGCCTCGCCTGCGGGGTGGACCGAGCCGGCCACCGGCGCTGGCGGCTGCCGGTTAGATGCGAGTCGCGGCGCTCTGCGACGTGCACGGCAACCTGCCCGCGCTCGAGGCGGTGCTCGCTGAGCTGCGGTCGCTCGACATCGACCGGATCGTCTGCGGCGGCGACGTCATCGCCGGCCCGTATCCGCAGGACAGCCTCGACCGGCTCCGCGAGGTCGAGGCGGTGTTCGTCCGCGGGAATGCCGATCGGGAGTCGCCTCGAGCGCCGGCCGGGACGTGGGAGTGGCTGGCGGCCCAGCTCGACGAGCCCGCCCACGAGTTCCTGCGGACGCTGCCGATCTCGGTCTCGCTCGACGGCGTCCTCTATTGCCATGGCTCGCCGCGCGATGACGACGAGATCCTGACCAAGGTCTCGCCGGACCAGCGCTTCCGGGCCGCGCTCGACGGCGTCGAGGAGCTGGTCGTCGTCGGCGGGCACACGCACGTCCAGTTCGAGCGCGACGTCGACGGAATTCGCTTCGTCAATGCGGGCAGCGTCGGCATGCCGTACGAGGGGCGCCAAGGGGCGTTCTGGGCCATCCTCGATGAGGGGGAGGTCGAGCTTCGCTCCACGCCGTATGCGGTCGATGCGGCTGCGGCCGCGATCCGGACGACCACGTATCCAAATGCGGAGCAGATGGTCGGCTGGCTGCTCGAGCCGGAGGATCCCGATGAGGTCTCCGCCTATTTCGAGAGCGTTGCCACGTAGCTTCGTCCACGAGGCGCGCCGCGCCGTCGGCCGGCGTCGCGACCGCATCAAACCGATCATCGAACGGCTCGCGGTCGAGCACGCCGACGCGAAGATCGCGCTCGACTTCCGCGACCCGGTCGAGCTGCTGATCTCGGTGATGCTCTCCGCACAGACCACGGACGTGAACGTGAACCGCGTCACGGCGACTCTGTTCCGGAAGTACCGGCGGCCCGAGGACTACCTGGCCGTCCCGCGCGAGGAGCTGGAACGCGACGTCTACGCGACCGGCTTCTTCCGCCAGAAGGCGAAGTCGATCCAGGGCGCGATGCGGGTGCTGCTGGAGGAGTTCGACGGCGAAGTGCCAAGGACGGTCGACGAGCTGCTGCAGCTGCCGGGAGTGGCGCGGAAGACCGCGAACGTGGTCGCGGCCGAGCTCGGCAACCCGCAGGGGGTCGTCGTCGACACGCACGTGCGGCGACTCTCGCAGCGTCTCGGCCTGACCCGGCAGGAGGATCCGGTCAAGATCGAGCGCGACCTGGTCAAGCTCGTTCCGCGCCCCGATTGGGGCCGGTTCCCGCACCTGTTGATCTGGCACGGCCGCCGGGTGTGCGACGCGCGGCGGCCCCGGTGCGAGGACTGCGTGCTGGCCGAACTGTGCCCGGCGAGCCGCGTCGAGATCGACAAAATCGTTGCGATCCCGTGAGCCCTCCGACGCAGCGTCCTCGCTAGCGTTCTGAGTGGGAGGCCGCTCCCCCAAGGGGGAACTGACCGGCTTCGGCCGCCGGAGCGCTAGCGGGACGACAGTGCGACCAGGACGCCGCCGTCCTCGTCGTACGCGGGAAAGACATCGGCGGTGACAGGCTTGACCTGCCCGGAGCGGGAGCGCAGCTCGAGTTGCTCGCCCATCCGGCGGACGCCCCATTCCAGCGCGAACGCGATCGGGTTCTTGCCGGCCTCGAAGCCCTCCAGCCCGAATGCGTCGACGACGTCCTTGCCCATCAGCTGCTGCTCGCCGTAGCCGGTCAGCTCGAAGACGCCGCGGCCGACGGCGAGGATGCGCCCGTCACGGTCGCAGGCGATCAGCCCGGCGGTCGGCGGCGGATAGTAGTCGTCGAGGATCTCGAAGAGAAAGCCGAAGCCGCACCGCTCACAGGAGACCGCTTGGCGCAGAAGCCCCTGGCGGCCGTCATCGTCGATCGAGCGGTTCTTGCAATTCGGGCAGATATAGAAGGGCACTGCCGCCTACGCCGGCTGGCTGTGCTCGCGCGGCGCCGTCAACGCCGCCTCCGGATGGCCCTCCGCCTCGGCGAGGAACCGCTCCGCGTCGAGCGCGGCGGCGCAGCCGGAGCCGGCGGCGGTGATCGCCTGCCGGTAGACGTGGTCCTGCACGTCGCCCGCGGCGAAGACGCCGGGGATGTTCGTCTCCGTCGTCTTGCCCTTGGTCACGAGGTAGCCGTTGTCATCGTGGTCGAGCCAATCGACGAAGAGCTTTGTCGTCGGATCATGGCCGATCGCAACGAAGAGGCCGTCCGTGCCGTACTCCATCGTCTCAGCCGTCTCGACGTTCCGGAGCAGCACGCCGGTCAACTTGCCGGAATCGACCCCGAGCACCTCGTCGACCACGTAGGGCGTCAGGATCTCGATTTGCTCGTGCTCCTTGACCCGGTCGACCATGATCTGCGAGGCGCGGAACTCGGCGCGACGGTGGACCAGCGTCACCTTGGACGCGAACTTCGTCAGGTAGAGGGCCTCCTCCATCGCCGAGTCGCCGCCGCCGACGACGACGACCTCGCGCTCGCGGTAGAACGCGGCGTCGCAGGTGGCGCAGTAGGTCACACCCCGACCGTGCAGGGCGCGCTCCGACTCCAGGCCGAGCTGGCGTGCCGTCGCGCCGGTGGAGACGATGACCGAGTTGCCGGTGTACTCGTCGTCACCGACGTAGATCTTGAACGGACGCTCGGAGAGGTCGACTCGGGTGACGTCGTCCGTGACGAACTCGGCGCCGAAGCGCTCCGCCTGCGCCCGGAACTCGACCATCATCTCCGGCCCCATCACGCCGTCGCGGTAGCCGGGATAGTTCTCGACCTCGCTTGTGATCATCAACTGGCCGCCCCAGTTGAACCCCTCGATCACGAGCGGGCTCAGATTGGCGCGCGCGGCGTAGAGTGCGGCTGTGTAGCCGGCAGGGCCGCCACCGATGATGATCACGTCACGAACGTCGCTCAACGCTTGCTCCTTGGTTGTCTCCGGGCTTTTGTGCCCGTCACCATAGAGAACGAGTCGGAGGGTCGAGATGTTCCGCTGCAGGAGGCTTAGAATCCGAGGCCGTCAGGCAGAAAGGGCGATATGACGACAACCACCGTCAGCATCGACGGGCTGCGTGAACTTGCAGGCTTTCGCGCTCAGAACGGCTGCGCGATCTCGCTCTATGTCGACCTCGACCCGGCCATCTCGCCGACCGCCCGCGAGACGACGATGCGCGTCCACGCGATGCTCGACTCGGCCGCGCGCTCGCACGGCGCCACCCGTCCAGATCTCGCGCACGAGGTCAAGGCCGGCCTCAAGGCGGATTTCGAGCGGCTCTCGCAGTATTTCGACGGGGAGTTCGATCGTGACGGCGCCCGCGGGCTCGCCGTGTTCGCGGCCGGCCTGGACAACATCTGGAGCGTGCTCGCGCTGCCGTGGAAGGTCTCCGACGCGGCCCGCGTCGCCGACGATTTCCTGCTCAGCCCGCTCGTCCCGCTGATCGGACGGGGCAACGGCGCGATCATCGCCGTGGTCGGGCGCGAGCAGGGGCGCGTGCTCGCGCTCCGGGGCGGCCGCTTCGAGCAGGTCGCCGACCGGACCGAGGAAACCCAGGGCCGGCACGACCAGGGTGGCTGGTCGCAGGCGCGCTACCAGCGCCACATCGGCAATCTCGACCTCGAGCACTACAAGACCGTCGCCGACGAGCTCGAACGGCTCTTCCGGGCACTCGGGCGGCCGCGAATCATCGTCGTCGCAGGAGACGAGACGCGGGCCGAGTTCGCCGACGTCCTTCCGTCTGAGCTCGAGGAGGCCGTGATCGGGTGGACGAGCGCCGATGCTCATGCCTCCGACGCCGAGCTGGGCGACGTCGTGCAGCCGTTCGTCGACGAGTGGCGGTCGGGCTTGGAGAGCGACGCAGTCGCCCGCTGGCGGGAGGAGGTCGGCAAGAACTTGCTCGGCTCCGCCGGCTGGGCGGAGACGCTCGAGGCCGCGTCGGACGGTCGGGTCGAGCTCCTGCTCCACCAGGCGGGCGTGCAGAAGGACGCGTATCGCTGCCCCGCCTGCGGTCGCGCCGCCGCGGTCGCGATCACCTGTCCACTCGACGGCACGACGATGGAGCAACGCGACGACGGGCTCGATCTCGCAGTGCGGTTGACGCTCGCCTACGGTGGCGACCTGCTCGCCGTCGAGCGCCAGGATCTCGATCCCGTTGAGGGGATCGGCGCGATTCTGCGTTTCTAGGCCGCGTCGATCGCCCGCAGCTGCTCGCCCAGCTCCGGCGCTTGGAGCGCCTGAGGCTGCTCGAGAATGGGGCTCAGCTCCGGAAGCTCCTTGTCGGACGCGACGTAACCCTCGAGCTTTCGTGCCGTCGGGAGCAGCCGCTTTTCGAGCGAGCCGACCGTGTCGTTGAACGCTCCGACGGCTCCCTTGAGGCTGTTACCGATCTTGTTCAGGTGTCCACCGACGATGCCGAACCGCTCGTAGAGCTCGCGTCCGAGCTTCTGAATCTCCCGGGCATCCTCGGCCACGCTCTCCTGCTGCCAGCCGTACGCGATCGACTGCAGCAACACGATCAGCGTCGTCGGGGAGGCGACGTGGACGCGTGAGCGAACTCCAGTCTCCACGAGCGACGGATCCTGCTCCCAGGCTGCGCGGAAAAAGCCCTCGTCTGGAAGGAACATGACGACGTAGTCAGGCGTATCGCCGAATTCCTTGTAGTAGCTCTTCGCACTGAGCTTGGCCATGTGCTCGCGCACCTGGCGCGCATGGGAGGCGAGATGCGCGGCGCGCTCTGAGTCATCAGTCGCCTCGATCGAGTCGAGGTACGCGGCGAGAGGCACCTTGGCGTCGACGATCACGACCTTTCCTCCCGGAAGACGGACGATCAGATCGGGACGTAGCCTCCCATCGTCCGTCGTCGCGGTCACCTGCTGGTCGAAGTCGCAGTACGGCAGCATGCCCGCCAGTTCGACCACGCGCTTGAGCTGGATCTCCCCCCAACGACCGCGGACGTGTGGCGTTCGGAGAGCGGTCGCGAGTGACGCGGTGCGCTCGCTCAGCTGCGAAAGCTGCTCACCGAGCGCTCCATAGGCTCGTTCGCGGGCCAACTCGAGCGTCCGCACCTGGCCGTCGACCTTCTCGAGTGACTCCTTGAGCGGCTTGACGTACCCGGTCAGCTTCGACTCTGCAATGTCCAGGAACGCAGAGCTGTTCGCCTGGTAGGCGTCGGCGGACGCCGCCCGCACCGCAGTCACGACCTTCTCGTCGAACGACCGGCGTTCGACGTCGAGCTCGGCACGCGTGCCTGCGAGTTGGCGTTCGACCACGCCCAGGCGGCGCGAGGCGTACAGCCACACAGCGATGGCGCCGAGGAGGAGACCGAGGATGAGGGCGAGAATGACCATCGGGCCGACGAACGCTAGAGACGTCGTCGGACGGAACCCGAGATTCGCCGCGGTGAGGCCGCGACGAATCGGTACGATCGCTCGCCGATGGCCAGGAAAGATCGCGCCCCCAACCCTCCGAAAAAGCCGCAGGCACCGCAGCGGCGCTCGACGCCGTCCGGCCCACGCAACGACCAGCGTCGGCGCCTGATCTACATCCTCGCGGCGACGGGCCTGATCGGGCTCGCGATCGTCCTCGGCGTCGTCTTTCTCACCGGCGGCGGGGACAAAGATCTCGCCGCGACGATGGAGGCTGGCGGCTGCCAGCTGAAGACCGTGCAGGCGCAGGTCGGCGACCACAGCGCGGCGCTCGACGCGACCTCGAACCCGAAGTGGAACACCGATCCGCCGACGAGCGGGCCGCACAACGCGACGCCCGCGGTCTACGGGGAATACACGGATCCGCTCAAGATCGCGCAGGTCGTGCACAACCTCGAGCACGGCGCCATCTTCGTTCTCTACGGGCCCCAGGTGCCGGCGTCGACTGTGCAGCAGCTGAGCGACTTCTACAACGAGGACACGACCGGGATGCTGCTCGCGCCGTATCCCAAGCTGGGCAACAAGATCGCGCTCGGCGCCTGGACGGTGCCGGACGACTTCGAGTCCGGGGGCACGAACGGCTCCTCGTACCTCGCGACGTGCACCGGGTTCGACGAGGACGCGTTCTCCACGTTCCGCGACGACCTCCGCTTCCGCGGCCCGGAGCGCTTCCCGCCGGACTCGTTACACCCCGGCACCACGTAAGCCGACCCCGCCGGGGTGGCGGAACTGGCAGACGCGGCCGACTTAAAATCGGCCGGCCTCAGGGCCGTGCGGGTTCGACTCCCGCCCCCGGCATCGACATACACTCACGCCGTGGCCAGGATCGAGGAATCCGCAGCACACGCGCACCTCGAGTGGGACACGCCACTGTTCGAGACGGCGGTCGCCCAGTTCGACCTCGCGCGGCCGTACGCGGACATCTCCGACGCCGTCGCCGAGCGCCTCCGCTACCCGGAGCGGGCGATCATGCTCTCGGTCCCGGTACGGCTCGACGACGGCCGCCGGGTCGTCTACGCCGGCTACCGCGTCCAGCACTCCTCGGTGCTCGGGCCGACAAAGGGCGGAATCCGCTACGACCCGGAGGTGACGCTCGGCGAGTGCGCGGCACTCGCCGTCTGGATGACCTGGAAGTGCGCGCTTCTGCGCCTGCCCTACGGCGGCGCGAAGGGCGGCGTCCGCTGCAACCCGCGCGAGATGTCGCAGCGCGAGATCCAGGGCCTGACCCGGCGCTTCACCTCCGAGCTGTTGCCGGTGATCGGGCCGCAGGAGGACATCGCAGCTCCCGACATGGCCACGAACGAGCAGACAATGGCGTGGATGATGGACACGTACTCGATGCAGGTCGGCCATGCCGTCCCGGAGATCGTCACCGGCAAGCCGATCTCGATCGGTGGCTCCGTCTTCCGCCGCGAGGCGACCGGCGCCGGGGTCGTGATGGTGATCGCCCGCGCCTGCGACCGGCTCGGCTGGGACCTGGCCGAGCAGTACTGCGTCGTCCAGGGCTTCGGCAACGTCGGCGGGATCGCGGCGCACGAGCTCGTCGACCGCGGCGCGACCGTGATCGCCGTCTCCGACGTCTCCGGTGGCATCCACGACCCCGCCGGGCTCGACGTGCACGCGATGAGCGACTACGCGCACGAGCACGGCTCGCTCGAGGGTTGGCCGACCGGTATCCGGATCACGAACGAGGAGCTGCTCGAGCTGCCGTGCGACATCCTCGTCCTCGCCGCCCGCGAGGACCAGGTGACCGAGGAGAACGCGCCGCGGATCCAGGCGCGGATGATCGCCGAGGGTGCCAACGGCCCCACGTCGCTCGAGGGCGACGCGATTCTCGCCGAGCGCGGCATCACGATTCTTCCCGACATCCTCACGAACGCAGGCGGCGTCACCGTCTCCTACTTCGAGTGGGTGCAGGACCTCGGCCGGCTGTTCTGGGGCAGGGACGAGATCCGCGACAAGCTGGCCGAGAAGCTGAACGACGCCTTCGACCGCGTCTGGGAGATCTCGCAGGGGCGCGACCTGACGCTGCGGACAGCCGCGCTCGTGGCCGGGATCCGCGAAGTCGCGTCGGCTCTCGACGCCCGCGGCCTCTATCCGTGATGGACAGGGTGCGCGACGCCATGGTCGTCGACCCGCCGCAGCTGGACGGCACCGCAAGCGCGCAGGAGGCGGGGGAGGCGCTCGGCCGGCCCGAGGTGCGGGCGGTCTTCGTCACCGACGGCGGCCGTTTCGTCGGCGTCGTGACGCGGAAGACGCTCGTCCGCGAGATCGTCGCGGCCGGCCGCGACCCGCGCTCGACGCAGCTGCGCGAGATCGCCGAGGTGCCGCTGAACACGATCGGCTCCGAGCTTCCGCTCGACGAGGCGTTCCGCTTTCTCGAGGAGCAGGATCTCGAGCGTGTGCCCGTGCTCGAGGACGGCCGGCTCGTCGGCATCCTCTCCCGGGCGGTCTTGCAGCGTCGGCTGGCAGAGGACGAGCCGCCTGCCGACGACGAGCTCTCGATCTCCTAGCAGCAGGTGTAGGCGCCGGGCGGGGCCGCGCCTTCTTCGGGCGCGGGCAGCTCGGCCGCCGCGAGCGCGGCGCCGTGCAGGATGTCGCGCTCGCTCGCCACGATCGCGTCGAGGCCGTAGAAATCGAGCACCTCGGACAGGATCGCCGCACCCGCGACGATCACCGGCGCCCGGCCAGGCTCGATGATCTCCGCCCGCTCCTCGACGGTCATCGCTGCGAGCCGGGCCGGTCTGCTCCGTGACGGCCCGGCGCGGGATCGCATGGCCGTGGATCCGGTCCGGGTCGTACTCCTCGAGCCCGAGATCGAGCGCGGCGATCGTCGTCACTGTTCCGGCGACGCCGACCGCGCTGTCGGCGGCCGCCTGCGGCAGCAGGCCGCGGACGTGTGCGCGAATCGCCGCCACGTCCTCGCCGAACCGCTCGGTCAGGCGGACGCAACCGACGTCGAGGCTCTCCCGTACGGTCGTGCCGACGATCTGGACCTCGGTCGAGCCGCCGCCGATGTCGACGACGAGCGTACCCGGGTCGAGCGCACCGATCCCGCGCAGCGTCAGCTCCGCCTCTTCGTCGCCGCTCAGCAGGCGCGTGGTGAAGCCGTAGCTCCATTCGATCTCGCCGAGGAAGGCCTCGCCGTTCTCCGCGTCGCGGACGGCGCTCGTGCCGATGCAGAGCGTCCGCTCGGCGCCGAGCGACTCGAGCTCGCGCCGGTAGGTGGAGAGGACGTTGCGGACACGGGCGATCGGGACGGGGAGGAGGCGGCGCCGCTCGTCTACCCCCTCGCCGAGCCGGGTGATCTCGAGCCGACGGACGACCTCGTCCAGCGTTCCGTTCGCGTCGGCGACGAGCAGCCGGGTCGAGTTCGTGCCGAGGTCGACTGCCGCGACCCTCACTTGCTGGGATAGACCGCCGTCACGCGCCCGATCGAGTCGCGAACCTCGTCGATCGCGCTCATGAGCACGTTCAGTCGCGCGCGCGAGCGCCGCAGCTGCTCGAGCTCGATCTCCAGCCTCGCGCCGCTCTCGGCGGCAAGCGTCAAATGTCGCTCGATCTCGCCCGTCGCCAGCTCGATCCGCTCGAGCTCGCCCGTGACCGTACCTCCGAGCCGCTTCGCGCCCCGGAAGGCCTCGAGCCCCTTCAGCGTTACATAGATCAGAGAGGCGACGACCGTTACGATCGCAACGGCCAGCGCAAGCCAGAAAAGGGGCATTGCGACGATGCTAGCAACGGTGTTTCGATGAGACGGGTGCTGCGCGTCCGGGAGATTTTGGCCAGGCGCGACGCCGCTGCGCAGATCGCCGTCGTGCTTGGGGCATTCGCTGCGTATGAGGTCGCCCGCCATGCGATGGAGCCGAACTGGTCACAGGCGTTTGCGAACGCGCGCCGGATCGAGTCCGTTGAACAGGTGCTCGGCGTCGCCTGGGAGCAGTCGCTGCAGCGGGCGTTTCTCGCGCTCCCGGACGTGATGCAGGCGCTCAACGTCTTCTACTTCGTCGGCCACTTCCTCTTCACGGGAATCTTCTTCGTCTGGCTGTACCGCCGCTCGTGGGACGGCTTCCGCAGCTTCCGGGACGCGTTCCTGATCGCGACTGCGATCTCCGTGGTCGTGCACTGGCTCTTCCCGACGGCGCCGCCGCGGCTGGCAGGAGTCGGGCTCGAGGACACGCTGCTCGTCCTGTCCGGGATCGACATCGGCTCGCCCACGTCGGCCGCGTTCTCGAACCCGGTCGCCGCCGTTCCCTCACTGCACGCGGCCTATGCCGTCGGCGTCGGCATCGGGATGGTTCGGTACGGCCGCTCCAGGCTCGTCCGGCTCGCCGGCGGGATCTACCCGCCCCTAGTGATCCTGACGATCGTCGTTACGGGCAACCACTTCGTGCTCGACGCCGTCGCAGGGATCGCCGTGATCGGGGCCGGCTTCCTCGCCGTGCACTGGTGGCGGGGACGCGGCCGCGAGGGCAACTCGCGCGTCTGCGCAGCCTGAGCGCCTGCGATCCACGTCCCGCTGCGCTACAATGGACGCCGCGACGCGGGGTGGAGCAGCCAGGTAGCTCGCCGGGCTCATAACCCGGAGGTCGCAGGTTCAAATCCTGCCCCCGCTATCGAAAAGGCCCGCTATGCGGGCCTTTTCTCGTTCTCAGGCTGTGGGTCGTCGGGTTTTGCTACCCGTCTTGCTACCCCGAGCCGAACATGCGGGCCCTCGGTTTTCTCCGCTGCGCCGGGAAAGAGCACCTGGGCGGCGTGGATGTACTCGAACCGTCGACGCCCTCCTCACCATGGAGGTTTTGGGCGGTACTGGCGGGCACGGCCGGCCATTCGCGGTCACGTTCTTCCTGCAAATCGAGCCTCCGAGACGTGACGGCCGTGCCCGCGCTTGCCCGCGTGTCCAAGCTGATGTACCCGTCTCGTACCCGCGGCTCGTTTTCTACTTGCAAAACAGGCAACGGAACGAATGTCGAGCGGCTTCTGGTGGCGTCGGCCTGCGCGTGGGTCGTTAAGTCAGGACCGCAGGTAGGCCAAGACCGCGCGCACGCGGCGATGGTCGTCGGGGGACTCGTTGATCCCGAGCTTCATGAAGATGTGCTTGACGTGCGCCTCGACGGTCTTCGGGCTGAGGAAGAGTTGCGTGCAGATGGCTTTGTTCGAGCGGCCCTCCGCCATCAGGGCGAGTACATCGCGCTCTCGGTCGGTGAGCACAGCGAGTTGTCTAGCCGGACGGGCGCGCTTGACAAGGCGTGCGACGATCGTCGGGTCGATCACGCATTCGTCGTCGCGGAGTCGCATGAGCGCATCGGTCAGGACGCCGAGATTGGAGACGCGCTGCTTGAGGAGGTAGCCGGTCCCGCCGGGGTGCTCTTCGATCAGCCGCATCGCGTACCTCGACTCGAGGTGCTGGGAGAGAACCAGCACGCCCACTTCGGGGTGTGACTGACGAATCTCCTGCGCGGCGACGATCCCTTCGTCCGTGTGTGTGGGCGGCATCCTGATGTCGACGATGACGACGTCAGGCCGCGCAAGCTCGACCTTGCAGCGCAACTCGTCGGCGGTTCCGACCTTGCCGACCACGTCGAAGCCGGCCTCGAGCAGCAGCCGCTCGAGACCTTCCCTGAGCAGAACTTCGTCGTCTGCGATCACGACCCGCACTGGAGCTCCGCACGGATTCTCGTTCGCCCGTCAGCCTGGCGCTCTAGTTCGAGCGTTCCGCCGGCCGCACCGACGCGATCCTCGAGCGCGACGATCTCGCTCGCGGCGATGTCGGCTTCGAGCTCGACGACGAGCTTGTTGCCCTCTGCTCTGGCCTCGAGGTTGTCCGGGGTGCCCCGGCTCCGTTTGATCGCTTCGGAGACGACGAAATAGGCAGCTGCTTCGGCAGTCGAGGAAAGCGAGTGCGGTAGAGCTCCGATCTCGATCTCGACCGGGGCTTCCTCCGTCAAAGCTTCGAGCGCGGCGGCGAGTCCCTCTTTGGCGAGCAGCGCTGGAAACAGTCCGTGAGCGAGCTCGCGCAGCTCATCGAGTGCGGTTTCGAGCTCGGCCGCCGCCTCGTCGATCTGTGCCAACAGCGCAGCATCGGGTTGGGAGCCAAGGCGGGACCGAGTTAGACCGAGTTCGAGCGAGAGCCCGACCAGCCGTTGCTGGGCTCCATCATGGAGATCTCGCTCGAGGCGGCGACGCTCGGCATCCCCCTCGGCCACTACGCGCGCTCGCGAGGTGCGCAGGTGCTCGAGCTGGGCACGCGATTCGGCCTGGAGTCGCTCGTTCTCGAGCGCCAGACGAGCGGCTGCCGCCACCTCGTCCGCCAGGGCCGGGTCGTCGAGCAGACCCGGACGGTGCGACAACAGCGCCACGTCCTCTCCTCCGCGGACGAGCGGAGTCACCTCACCGTCGAGCACGAGTGCGCAGCCGAGCCCGTCGACCAGTCTGCCGTCGTCCAGGCGATAGGCGACCTTCACGGATGGGTCGCGCAGCATGCCGGCAAGCTTGTCGCGAAGGCCGCCGGGCGCCGGCGACGCCCCTGCCTCGACGACGAGGCTCGCGACCGCTGCACGCGTGTGACGGGCGCGAATCCATCCCCACACGACGCCTGCTGCGAGCGCGATGAGCGCCCCAGCCTGGCCGAGCCAGAGGTCCCGGACGATGGGACTGGTGGTGCGGAGCGTTCCACGGTCGAGGCTGTACGCGAAGACCCAGGCCACCAGCCCGAGGTAGGACGCGGCAGGTATGAGCACCGGCCAGAGCAGCCGGCGGAGCGCCGGGGACGAGCGACCGAGCCGGAGCAGGAGTAGTGTGAGGAGCCCGAGTGACCACACGAGTCCTGCGTAAACACCGATCCGGCTGAGCGCGTCGTGGAGATCGGGCGAGTTCGCCACCAAGAGCAGGTTGCTCGGGCATTGCGTACAAACGGCCGCCGTCGGGTCGAACACCAGAGCCGGCGCCAGCCCGAGCACCCCGATCGCGCCCGCGTACGCGGCGGCGAGCGCGAGCCGGTCAAGCCGCGACGAGAGTCGCCGACCGGGGTAGACGAGCGCAGCGTGGGCGACGAACGGTGTTGCGGCCGCGTAGAGCGTGAGACCGAGCGCAAACCCGAGCGCGGAGCCGATGCCAGGGTTGTTCCACTCGAGCAAGAACCAGCCGAAGGAGGCGCAGACGAGCAACGGGCCGAATGTCCTGCCCCGTCGCCGCGCACAGGCCACGAGGCCAACGGCGAGGAGGGACCAGCCGGCAATGAGCTCGGCGGCGGCCCGCGTCGGCAGCTCGCCCGCGGACGCGGGCTCGCGCCGCGCGATCGCGAGCGAGAGCGCGCCGAGTGAGATCCCTGCCAGGAAGAGAGTGCCGATGCCGACTGTCCGGACGCTCATTGGTCAATCCTTGCGAGCACAGCCGTAGGTCTCAACCGCGGTTCGGTTCCTCGGCGCATGAGCACGAGCGCGCCGCCTATGTCGTCGGCGCGCTCGCATGCGTTCTCCACGGCGGCGCCGCGGCTAAGTGATGCCGAGCGCCTGAGGAACGATTTCGCAGAACAGGCTGCCGTTCTCTGCCAGGGGATGCGGGCCGTTCACGCTCACGATCTGGACGTCGAGCACGTTGCCGTTTTGGACGGTATTGAGCACGACGATCATCCCCGCGTCGACCGCGAGGACGGGGCCGTTCGCAAGCTGAATCTTCACCGGGATTCCCATCGAGATGAGCTGGTGAATCTCGACGCCGCCCGCTTCCGTTGCGACGATCGTGTCCGTGAACTGCCCCGCGTAGCTGAGGATGACCGAAGCGTCGCCGTAGCTGAACGTGACGCTTCCCCGGTGCTCCGCCTTGCCCACACCATCGCGCTCGCTTACGTGCGCGAGCGTGTTCTCAAGCAACACGTCGACGCTCGCACCCGTGCCGCAGAAGTCCGGATCGGTGGAGCTCTCGGAGTTAAACGTTGCTCCCGCGGCCGCCATCGGAGCGACTGCGACCGCCGCCGCGACCGTAAGCAATGCGAGAAGGAGCCTCATGAGTCTGTCCTTTCCGCTGACAATCGCGCGCAGCGCGACCACAGCTATCAACTTGGCTCGTGCCTTACGTCGCGTCCCAGGCTACGAGCCCTTCAGCGGCGGCGATACAGGGCAGACGATCGTTGCGAGCGAGGGCTAGCCCTGATCTTGCGGCGAGCTAGGAGGGCTCGCCCCGATGTGTCATGCCGTAATCCGGCCTAGACTCGATTCGTCGAGCCGGAGAAGCAATGCGGACGTACCTGAACGCGGTCGTCGCTATCGGAGCTGCCGTTGCGTTTATTCCCGTCGCCGTCGGCTGCGCGGGCTCTGGCGACGACCGGGCCGGCGGCAAGCCCGAGCCGACCGCGCTGACCCTGACCATGGCGAATTGGCTCTACCGGCCGGAGGAGCTGCAGCCGTTCGCCGACGAGGTCGCCCGCCTGTCGGGCGGGAAAATGCGAATCGAGTTCAGAGACCGCTGGTTGGGTTGGCCGTGGCGCCGTCCCGAGGCGGCAGTCATCCACGACGTCGCGGCAAGGAAGGCCGACCTCGGATCGGTCGGGAGTCGCGCCTGGGACGATGTCGGCATCTCGAGCTTCAACGCGTTGCACGCGCCGCTCCTCGTCGACAGTTACGCGCTGCAGGCCGAGGTCCTCGAGAGTGGTATCCCCGGCGAGATGCTCAAGGCCCTCGAGCCACTCCGCCTCGTCGGACTCGGAATCCTGCCGAGCCCGCTGCGCAAGCTCCTCGGGGTAGAGCGGCCGCTCACGCAGCCCGAAAACTTTCGCGGTCAGAGAATCGGAATCACCGAGTCTCGCGTCGCACGTGACACTCTGCGATGCGCTCGGAGCGCCGCGATCGCCATTCCGGCCGGCTCACAGATCGGCGGCTTGGACGGGATCGAGCACCAGGTGGAGGCGATCGAGAGCAACACGTACGACGCGGCGCGAAGTACCTGACGGCGAACATCAACCTCTGGCCGCGGCCGCTCGTCCTCTTCATGAACAAGGCCGCGTTCACGGCGCTCGAGCCGGTGCAACGGGACGTGTTGCGCGAATCCCTTCGGAATGTACTCACAGAAACGTCGACCGCAATTCGCGCTCGAGAACAGACGGCTGCGGCGGTGCTGTGCCGGCGCGGCCTGAGGTTTGTCGTGGCAACCCCGGCCGACGTGTCGAAGCTTCGTGATGCGCTCGCTCCCGTTTACCGAGAGCTCGAGCAGGACGACCGGACCCGCTCCTTCATCGCACGGATTCGAAGCTGCGCCAGACGACGTCCGACTCTGCCGAGACGCTTCCGTCCTGTTCGACCGGTGAGCGATCCGCCTCAGCCGCGATCCCCGACGGGGTCTACACAAACACGACGACCGCAGACGACGCGCGGCGCGCTCGGATCCCGGCCGGCAATCCGTTCTACAGGCTCCTGCCCACTCGGCACCGGCTCGTTCTGAAATCGGGCGATTTCGTGATGTACGACCTCTTTCCGAACGGGCAGACCGAAATAGGTGCGTCAGGGACCTACTCGGTCTATCGCGACCGGATCATCTTCCAGACCCCCGAGGACACGATCCCATTCGAGTGGTCCCTTGAAGGAAACGCGCTGATGTTCGACGACGGCGGCAAGGGCGGCTACTACGGCGCCGGATTCACTCCGCCGTGGACCAAGACGGGGTAGCCATCGGACGGGTACGGCAACCGCGCGACGAGGCGCGTACCGATGCCACGCGGGCTCTCGACCACGAGCTGACCCCCGAGCGCCTCCACCCGATCCGCGAGACCACGGAGGCCGGAGCCGGCGGACGGATCGGCGCCGCCGACGCCGTCGTCGCTCACCTCGACGGCGAGGAACTCGTTCTCCGCCGTTACGTCGATCGTCGCCTGCGACGCCCGCGCGTACTTCGCGACGTTCGCGAGCCCTTCCGAGCAGACGAAGTACGCAGCTGCCTCGAGGGCGCGTGGCAAGCGCTCAGTTGGCGCAACGATCGTGACCGGAACCGACGATCGTCCGGCGAGCTCACGGAGCGCCGCACCGAGACCCTCGACGGCGAGCGCGCGCGGATGAATGCCAAGCCCGAGCTCTTCGAGCTCCGCCCGCGCCGCCTGGACCTGCCGCTCGAGCTCCGGATCGATCTCTCCGACGAGCTCTGCCACCCGCGATAGGCGGCGCTCCGTCCCAGTGCGGAGCTCGCGCCCGAGGCGATCCCGCTGGTCGTCCGCGGCCTCGACGATGCGACGACTCGACGCCTTTACCTCCGCCATGCGTTCGCGCACCTCGGCCTGGAGCCTCGCGTTCGATACCGCCAGGCGCGTCGCGGACGCGACAGCAGAGACGAGAGCGGGATCGTCCAGGAGGAGGACCCGGTCATGGCCGAGCACGGCGACTCGTCGGCCGTCCTCGTCGATCGACGTCAGGGCACGCTCCGCATCGGCGACCGGTAGCTCGACCGGCTGGCCCGCCTCGTCCACATACCGGCTCTCCACCGGCAGCCAATAGCCGACGACGAGCGTCGGATCGCCAAGCGCTCGCGCAAGACGGTCGCGCAGCGTGCCGGACGTCGCCGGCTCACCCAGGTCGACCACGAGCCCGGTCACCGTCGCCCGTGCCCATCCCCCCCAGAGGAGATCCGCGAACAGGCCGAGCGCGATCAGACACACCGTAAGGTCGTAGACGACGAGCATTGTGCGGCCGGCCTCCACCTCGGCGAGGCGCCCCGCGGCCGCCACGGTAAGGACGAGCCCGAACACGGTGGCCGCCGTAAGAGAGGCCAGCCGCGGCCGGCGCTGAGCAGGCCCCGCCACGACGGCCCGACGCGCTGACAGGGCGACAAGGCCGAACGCAAACGCAATGGTCACGTAGTCGTTGGCGGCGAGGGGATACGCGGCCGCGTAGGCGTACGCTGCTCCGATCGCAGTGCGGTCAAGCCGCGATGTGGGCAAGAGGGCCTGGGCTGGGTACGAGAGAAGCAAATGCGCGAGCGGCCCTCGGTGCAGGTAGATCGCCGGAAACCACAACGAGCCGATAAACCAGGCGACCCCGGCAATTCCGAGGATCGGACCCACACGCCAGCGCGGCCGCCGTGACCACGCCGCGAGCCCGAGACCGAGCAGAACGAATCCGGTGACGGCGTCGAGTAAGACCAGCTCGGGCCGGCCGATCCACTCGGCCACGATCCCGAGCACGAACGCGGCCGGCCAAAGCACATAGCGAAGCGGCCGTCGGAACGCCACCGCCCACGACATGACATCAATCGTCGCACCCCATGCAGGCCCTGGCTACGGTCGAGCGCTGCCAGCTGCTGCCAACACCGTGCCCGCTCGGCGAGGGACGGTGGATCACCGAGATCCCCCTCTCGCGAAGGCGGGCGTCACCAGCGAGCCAACGTGGGCAAGCTCTGATCGCGCGTTTGGCAGGCGCTTTCTGACGCCCGGAGCTGCGATGACAACTTCTCGACCAGCCCGAGGTGGGTCGCACGTGTCCGCGGGTGCCCGCAAGTGCCCGCCAGTCCCAGAATGTAGCCGTCTCGTACCCGCAGACGCATCGAAATCTCGCCACTGACAGGCAACACTACATACCCATTTGCAGGGATTTTTCAAGCCCTCTGACGGACTCGAACCGTCGACCCCCTCCTTGCCATGGAGGTGGTCTCCACCTCCTGCATCAGCTCGGGAATGCATAGACGGAACCCGGCGGCACAGGTGTACCTAATCGGGGCGGCTCATAACCCGGAGGTCGCAGGTTCAAATCCTGCCCCCGCTACTCAGAAAGGTCCTGGAAACGGGGCCTTTTTGCTGCGAGTGCACGTCGCGCGGGTTTTCGAGATCCGGTAGGTCCATTGGGACCGTGTGGTTCGTGACCAAGGGGTCGAGCGAGAGCCATGCGCCCGCGTAAATCCGAGCGGAGTGGGGGATCGCGCGGTGAGTGAGCATACGTCGTAGCTGGTCGGCGCGAAGGATCGGCTCAGCCTGAGTCAGATCGCACATCATGGCCGTCTTTGTCGCCCACACCGCGATAGCCCGTTGCTGCCTACGGGTGACGATCTGGCGTTCGAGCCCACTGTTCGCATCCGCACTGCCCGTCTTTCGCGCTCACGGGACTCTCGGGGTCTATTCCATCGTCGCCGTTGCCATCGGAAACGTTGCGCTCGACGAGCGTCCCGTGAGAGGTGGTGTCTGACGAAGACCTCTTTCGGCGTTCACTTGGGGTGGGTTGCGGGTTAGAAACGTGCGAACGCGTACTGCGGCCGCGGGAGGTGGCTACGACCCGAGGATGGTGGGCGCGACGAGCGAGCTTGACGTGAACTGGCGGTCGAGGTTGCCGGCTGCTCTGACCGCTCCGCTCGAAGGTGAGAGAGGGAGGGCCGCTGATCTATGGGAACGGGCTCGCCCGGACCCGAGCCATCGCGATTAGCTCAACGCCAACCCGTCGCCGAACGGGACTCAGTGGCTCCAGCACAACGTCGACCGCATGCTCGCAGCCTACGAGGGCTGGCTTGCTGCAGAGTCTCTCCCGCCGGTAACGCCCTGGGACGGCGTCCGCCGCGCACCGTGGGACCCGACCCAGGACCTCGCGCTCCCCACGACGCTCGACGGGACCTTCACCGGTCTCGACGCTCGACGACCTCGGCGCGGCTTTACGCGACCGCTACCTCGACGTCGCGAACGTCGCGTCGGAGCTGAACGGCTTTGGCCTGCTGAAGGCGCCGTCAGCTACCGCTATTGGTCGTACATGCGCTGGGCGAAGCACATGCGCCGGCGCTTCCAGGGGCTCGTCGTCTTCCCGACCGGCCAGGTCTACGACCGCGACGGAACGCCCCTCTCGGCAACGCCGTTCACCGACACGTTCAACGACCTGCACCGGAACTGGCACGTCAACGGCACATCGTCAGGAGTGGTTACGCCGGGACTCACCTCGACCGCGGGCCAGCGAACCGGGCAGGGCATACCCGGCCTGCCAGCGGGCGAGGAGTTCCTCCGCTTCCACCGCGACCACCTCGAGCTCTTCCACCGCTGGCTCGCCCGCGCCGATCAGCCCCCGCTGCGACCGCACGATATGGGCCGGCCCGGGGGCTGGCCGCCGACCGGACCGCCCCCGGTCGTCAACCCTCCGTCGCCCTGGACGTACGACGAGGCCTCGATGGCCGGGTCCGATCTGGACACTCTCGCCACGATCGGCGCCGTCGGAGGAATCGAGTTCGGGTACCACGGCACCGGCCACGGGCAGAACACCGACATCGGGCCGCTCTCGCACAATAACTACGTCCCCGCTTCCCCAACTGGCACGGCCGGATCGACGCGCAGTGGTGGTGGCGCGAGCCCCGCTTCGCGCAGTCGAACCCGACGACGGGAGAGCGGACGAGGACCTTCCGGCCCGTGCTCCAGGACGGGTCGGACTTCCCTGGCGTCGACGACCGCGACCCGTCGCTCAAAGGCGCCGGCGAGGTCGACCTCGAGGTGCTCGTCCGTACGGAGGACAACGGCGGCATCGAGCAGCGCACGCGTCTGCCGGCCGGCGGCCACTTCGAGCTCGGACGTGGGGAGCGGCTCGAGATCGGCGAGGAGATCTGGGTCGGGTTCGTCGAGGACGACCTGGGCATCCGCATCAACGCGATGGAGCGCGACACCTTCGATCCCGACGACAACCTCGGCTCGTACACGCGCACGTTCTCGTGTCCGGCGTAGACGTGGCTCGGGAGCTATCAACCCGGCGACGAGCCGATCGACCCGGAGGACGTCGGCTACTGGCAAGTCTCCTACCGGATCGAGCGCGCCTGACGTCTGACGAGCGTCAAAACTGGAGCGGTAGCGGAAGAGGTGCAGCCGCCAGAGCGCCCGTTCCCGCTCGGCTCAGACAAAGGGTCGGGCAGCCAGATCGTGGGCACGAGATCGCGGAGCTCGGCCAACACCCAGGCGTCGATCCGAATGAACTCTCGATTTGCTGGCATGAGAGCGCTATTCGCCAAGATTGCGTCAGCGAGAAGATCGACTCCACACGGTTCTACGAGCGCTACTACCGTGTGCAGCAGGCCCTCGGAAATGCGATCCGCCAAGTTCACCCCCCATAGAACATAGGCGCCGGACGTCGCGTTGCAGACGATCCGTTCCGAGATGGAGCGGTATGAGTGCGTGTTACGACGTCGTACGAGCTACTCGTGCACTGGCCCATGGGGTTCTGGTCGGCCCGCCGATGAGTTGATCCGCTTGCCGGACGATGTAATGATCGTCACGACCGTTGAATCCAGCTCGGGGGTGCACGAGGGGGCGGATGCAGCCGAACGACTCGCCGTCAATTGCTCCGGTACGCGCCCGGCGGGTGGATCTGTATCGGAGGTGGGGCGTCCTGCCCGGACCGTGGTTGTGGGCGACCCGGCTCCGCATCCTGTTCATGCTCGACGGGCGCGTCGACAGCGGTCGCGGGTCGGGTTGCTTCGGTCTCGGTCGCGTGCTCGACACGCTGATCGACAACTCATTCGCGTGGTGGGTTCGTTTCGAGGTCCGTGTCGTCCGCCGTGACAATGGCGGTCGGAGGCTCTGTGGCGAGGAGTCACCGTACGAAGATCCGGACGACTTCAACTTCCGACTCACCCGGCCGGGCTTCGACCTCGACGTCTTCCACCAGATCTGGTTCTTCGGCGACTACCCGGCTAACGATCCGGACGATCCGGACGACCCGAAGTACAGCCCGCTCGGCGACGACGAACTGAAGGTGCTGGCCGAGTGGATGGATCGCGGCGGGGGCGTGTTTGCCACGGGCGACCACTGGAATCTTGGTGCGTCGATGTGCTCGCGGATCCCGCGCGTCCGGACGATGCGGAAGTGGACGGTCGACCAGGGCGTCCCGCCGCAGTACGGACCTTCACGCCACGAGACGACGCAAGGCCCGCCCGGAGTCGTCACTACCTACGCGCACGAGGAAGACACGGTGCCACAGCCGATCGAGCCCGTGTATCGACCGACCGCGACGTCGGTAGCGATCCGCAACTACGTCCCACATCCGTTGCTCTGCGCCCGCGACGGCGTCATCGACGAGTTCCCGGACCATATGCACGAGGGCGAGGTGATTGCCGAAGACGCGATCGAGCTCGACAAGCCGCTCGGGATTCCGGGCTATGCGGGCGTGGAGTATCCGCCCGCCGTCGCTCCGCAAAGGCCGCGACCCCGGCCGACCGTTGTCGCCCACGGACGAACGACATCCTTCGTGCAGCACGAGGACGGATCGGTGAACGCGAAGAGGTTCCCGCTCATCGGCGCCTACGACGGTGACCCGGCGGGGATCGGACGCGTCGTGGTCGACTCGACCTGGCATCACTGGTTCAGCATCAACCTGGTCGGGCTTCGTACCGGGAATCCCGCCGCCTACAGGCGCATGCAGGCCTATTACCGGAACGTCGGCCTATGGCTGGCGACACCTGCTCAGCGAGCGTCGATGCTCTTCGCCTCGGCGTGGGGGGCCGTCGTCTCGGACCCGATGGCGTTTCCCGTCGCGTTGCGGGCAAATCTCTGGCAGGTCGGGGAGAAGGCGGTCGACGTCATCGGCCGGACGGCGTCGCAGTGCACCCTCGACGAGCTCGTCATGGTCTTCCTCGAGGCCAAGGCGATGGAGGCGCTCTCTGTGCCGCCGGAGCTTCCACCGTCTGACCCTTGTCCCTCCTGTCTTCCTCCGGACCTCGTTGTCCGGGCAATCGTCGGTGGAGTCGCGACGTCGCTGCTCGAACCCGCGCTCGCCTACCACCAGGCGCCGGGTCGAGAACGTCCACTGCTCGATCCCGAGGTCATCCTCCGCCGAGCGACGGAGGGCGTCGAACTCGGGCATCGCGCTCTCCTGGAGACGGTCCGTGAATCGGCGACCGCGGGCGAGAAGCTGGCGCACCTGCTGACCGAGGGATTCCGCCCGGTCTCGCCGGAGTCGATCCCCATCCCGGTCGAGCTTCTCCACGTCCGAGTCGCGGCCGTACGCCTGCAACTCCCGGATCCGACGGATCCAGTGCTGGCCCACGACCGCTTGACGCTCACGATCAGGCTGCGGGTCGGCCGATCGTGGGTCGCCACCGAGGTGATCGAAGAGACCGTGCCGTCCTTCGAGCGGCATGGCGCCGTCGTCGACTTGCACCGCGTCCTTTACGAAGGCGTCGTCCAGAGCGGCGAGGGTTCGCTCCTCGAGGTCGTGGCCGGCGCCGTCGGAGGCGAGGCCGTCTCGCGCGAACGCGTCCGCTTCCGCGCCAGTCTCGGCGGCCATCCCTCCACCTGGCTCGGCAGTCACGAACCAAGCTCGACGCAGCCGTGGCGGCTCTGGTTCGACGTCAAGCAGAGCGACGGAGAGGCCGAGGCAGACGACGCGCTGTGAGGAGGCGTCGCGCGCCCTCGCTGCTCCGGGCACCGCGCAGGCTCTTCGTTAGCGGCGTCGGTGAGGTACTCGGCGACCCGGGCCGCTTCCAGTCCGCCGAGTGCCCGATCGGCTGGCAGCCCTCGGTCTTCACGCCCGTCTTCTACGGTCACCGTGACCACACGGTCCGGCTGCCGTTCGTGCCGGACGTCGTCGCGACTGCGCTGACTCGCCCGAGGCCGGGCGCAGAGCTTCCGGGCATCACCGCTCGGCTCAGGGCCTTCTATCCGAGCCTCGACGGCGCGCCGGCCGACGCTCCGCTGCTCAGCCACTGCGGGCGCTACCCCCTCGTCCTCTTCGCCCACGGACAGTGCGGCGAGCCCGATCACTTCCAGAAGTGGTTCGAGGTTGCGGCGACGCTCGCTCGCTGCGGGAACGTCGTCCTCGTACCCGAGCTCCCGGAGACGAACCGCGGAACCTCGCCGTCACAGAACGACGTGGAGGTCCAGCTCCTGCGGCGGCTCATCCGCTGGGCGCGGGCCGACTCGGACTATGCGGGCGTGCTCCTGCCTGATCCGGCCACAGGTCTCGCAGGCCACTCTTTCGGCGCCGCCCTCACCGGCCGCCTCGTAGTCGAAAACCTGGTCCAGGTGACAGCGCACGCCTCGCTCAGCGGCACCTACCCCTCTGCGCTTCAGCCACGAACCATTCCGAAGCTCGCGACCTGGGGCACGGGGATGGAGGACGTGCTCGTACCGATCGAGGAATGGCAGGATCGATTGGCCGCGCCCGCCCACGTCGTCGAGATTCACGACGCCGGACACTGGGACTACCTCCCGCAGGGGCGATCGACCTGCACCGGGCAGCCCGGCGACTGCACTCTCGTGCCCGCTCTCGCTGCGGACGTCGTCGCCCTCTTCTTCGGGCGCTACCTGCCTCCCGAGCGCTGGGCGGACGTCTCCTCCTGGATCCCCTTGCCGTGGTTCCGAATTTCTCGCAGCTTGCAGCCGCCTCCGTTGCTCCTGACGACGGAGCAGAGGTTCTTCGCGGGTGGCCACTTCTCCGCCTGGAGGTTGCTCGACGAGCGGTCGGAGTGCGGGCTCACGCTCAACTGGAAGACGCCCGGAAGCTCCGGAAGCGTCGTCAGAGACTGAAGGGCGAGGCGGCCGGCCGGCCCCGATCGCTACTCCAGCGGGCATTCGTCGCGCAGGCACTGCAGTCCGTCGATCGTGAGGTTCGCGCCCGCCGCCGCACCGCGCTTGAACTCGACTCCGCGAACCAGTTCGTCTTGATCCAGGTGCGTCCGGGCGAACCTCCGCGCCGCCGCCGAGCGATGCCACGGCTTCGTCCACTCCATGCTTCTCCTCCTGTCCCGCGCCAATGGGGCCGCGCGGATACCGCCCTCGGTCACTCCCGTCGGCGGGAGAAGTCGGCGCTCATGCTTTCGCCGTAGTCCCGTCCTCGCCAAATACAGGGCGCTCGACAGCTTGCGAAGGTAGATGTACCGGGCGGAGGCTTCTTCGAGCCCAGAGAGCGCCCGCTCGGCTGCAAGCGGTCCGCAAGCATCAGGCTTCCGCGGCGACGTCACTCGGTTCCGCCTCAATGCAGCGGCCGGACCCCGAGTTGGCTCGCAGCTGCGTTCTTGCGGAACCCGGAGGAACGCGGCTACACCTATGGCGAGGCTCATAACCCGGAGGTCGCAGGTTCAAATCCTGCCCCTGCTACTCAGAAAGGTCCTGGAAACGGGGCCTCTTTGCTGGGAGTGGGTCGTTTCTGGTCGAGACGGGAGCGACGGGGCGCGAACCACCACGAATAATTCTTGTCTTCATGGATAACGCCATGGCCCGGAGTGAGGAAGCTCGCTCGCCCGCACGGGGACCGCTACTGGCAGCTGGCCGCCGTCAGGGAGGCTGTGGCGGCGACTCCCAGCTGGGCGCGTTCGAGTTGGAACTCTTGCAGCTCGGCGGCCATGACGACCTCGTGCGGGCCGCGCCCCGCAGCATCCCAGCGCGCAAGGGCATCGGCGTGGAGACGATCGAGCTGCTCGTCGTCATGGAGCGGGTCGTGGTGGAAGAGGAGGAGGCGCTGTGCCTCTGTGAGCCGAGCGAAGGCGAGCACGTCGCCGAGGCGGGAGTGGCCCCAGCCGATGCGGCTCGGGTACTCGTCGTCGGTGTACTGGCAATCGTGGACGAGGAGCGAGGCGCCGTGTGCCAGATCGAAGCCGGACAGCGACTTCCGTTCGGGAACGCCGCGCGATGAATGGAGGGCGAGTTCCTGGTCGGGGATGTAGCAGAGCGATGTGGCTCCCTCACTGATCCGGTACCCGAGGGTGGGACCGGGGTGGGTGACGGGGGCTGCCCGGATGCGTGCCGGCCCGATCTCCCAGTCGCCCTCCGGGCAGACGCGGAAGGAGATCCTGGCCGGGAGCTCATGCAGCTGAAGCGGTGTGAGCGGCGGGGAGAGGTAGCGGGCGACGCGCTCGGACAGCGTCTCGGCGGCGGGCGGGCCCCAGATGACGATTTCGGCCTCGGGCCTGAACATGGGCGCGAAGAACATCAGCCCCTGGATGTGGTCGAGGTGCAGGTGGGTGAGCAGGATGTCGATCCGGCGTGCACTACCGGCGAGCCTGAGCCCGAGGTTGCGGATGCCCGAGCCGGCGTCGAGCACGAGGAGCCTCCCGTCCGAGAGCGTGACCTGGAGGCAGGAGGTGTTGCCGCCGTAGCGGTTCGTCGAGGGGCCT
Organism: uncultured Gaiellaceae bacterium; assembly: GCA_963829845.1. GTDB lineage: Bacteria > Actinomycetota > Thermoleophilia > Gaiellales > Gaiellaceae > Gaiellasilicea. The sequence continues at coordinate 48,577 of CAWHKD010000018.1, forward strand.
GGGGTGGGAACCGAGCCGCGTGCGCCCCACACTTTGACCCTCACGGGGTCGCCTCCACCGCCGGTTGCGCTGGGGCCTCCCGATGGAGGCCCCAGCGCAGGGCTGCGGCGACGGGGCTCTCAGTAGCCGAACGAGCCGCCGGTGTCATCGCCGTCCTGATTCGAGTCGGGGGCGTCGCCGACGCTGACGACGTGCCAGGTGAACTGCTGGCCGTCGAACGCGTCGGAGAACCCGTCGCCGGTAGCCTCTCCCGGCTCGTCTTCGACGAACGTGTAGAGCCGCTTTCCGTCGAATGTGACTTGCCTCGTGCCGTCCGGACGCTCGACGACGCCGAGCTCGCTCGGGAGGGAGTTCCCGCTCGGCGCGCCTCCTCGATCGTCAGCGGGATCCAGAAGGAGGTGCAGGCGCCGGTGCAGACGACGCTGCTCTCCGCTTCCTCGTCGGCTGCGTAGAGGGCCTTTCCGGCCGAGTCCACCAGGACGCGGCCCGAGTCCCCGAGCTCCTCCACCGAGACAGTGGCGGTGGCGTCGCCCGACTGTGCGGCGGGGGGCGGGTCGCTGCTGTATCCGCCCCCGCCGCAGGCGGCGAGCCCCAGAACCGCCACGACGACGGCGAGGGCAATGATCAATCGTCTCATCGGATGACCTCCTGTGGTCGGTGGCTCTAGGGGACGGGGATGCCGTCGACGAGGAGCTGGATCGCCCCGGCGGCCAGGCCGCTGGAGTCGACCGCGTCCCTGCCCGCGAGGGTGTTGATCTCGAGCCGGTCGTTCGCGACCTCCGGGTGGAGGACCGCGACCGACGCGGCCAGCCCGCTCAGCCTTCACAACGTCTGCGTCTCCCTGGACGTTGATCGCGTCCTCGCCGTCGGTGGCGTTGACGACGACGCGGTCGGTCTGGCCGTCGCCGGTGGCGCCGCCGAGGGTGCCGGCGAGGTCGAGGCGGACATCGCTGACGTCGGTGCCGCTCAGGTCGTTGACGGTGACGAGGTCGGCGCCGCCGAGGGCGTTGAAGTCGACCCGCTCGACGCCGGCGGTGTCCATCGTGATGGCGCCCTGCGTGCGGAAGAACCGGAGCCGGTTGCCGTTCGCCGACAGGTCGACCTGCTCGCCGCCGCCTGCGCCGTTGAAGAGCATCGTGTCGGCGCCGTCCTGACCTTCGACGACGTCGCTGCCGTCGCCGGGATCCCAGACGAAGGTGTCATCGCCGGCGCCCATCAGCGCCCGTGTCGGCGCCGCCGTTTCCGTCGATCGAGTCGTTGCCGTCGCCGCCGATCAGGCTCTCGGCTCCGGCGCCTCCACCCAGGGTGTCGCTTCCGGCACCGCCGTCGAGCGCAAGTGAGATGGCGCCGGCCGCAAGCCCGGAGGCGTCGATCGCGTCATCGCCGGCGAGGCCGTTGACGCCGAGCTGGTCGGTCGGCTCCTGGTGCTGAATCGCCACGAGCGCCTGCAGGCCGGAGACGGTGACACCGGCGGCGTTTCCGCTGGACGGTGATCGTGTCCTTGCCGTTGGTTCCGTTGACGATCACGCGGTCGGTCTGGCCGTCGCCGGTGGCGCCGCCGAGGGTGCCGGCGAGGTCGAGGCGGACGTCGCTGACGTCGGTTCCGCTCAGGTCGTTGACGGTGGCGAGTCGGCGCCGCCGAGGGCGTTGAAGTCGACCCGCTCGACGCCGGCGGTGTCCATCGTGATCGCGCCCTGGGTGCGGAAGAACCGGAGCCGGTTGCCGTTCGCCGACAGGTCGACCTGCTCGGCGCCGCCTGCGCCGTTGAAGAGCATCGTGTCGGCGCCGTCCTGACCTTCGACGACGTCGCTGCCGTCGCCGGGATCCCAGACGAAGGTGTCATCGCCGGCGCCCATGAGCGCCGTGTCGGCGCCGCCGTTTCCGTCGATCGCGTCGTTGCCGTCGCCGCCGATCAGGCTCTCGGCTCCGGCGCCTCCAGCCAGGGTGTCGTTTCCGGCACCGCCGTCGAGCGTCGTCGGGATGCTGTCGGTGAAGGGGCCGTTGCTGTCATCGATGCGCACGAGGTCGTCGCCGGGGCGGGCATCGACGGCGATCTTCGCGATCTCCTTGCGTTCGAAGCTGAAATCGGCCGAGCCGTCGTCGCCGACGTCGACCTGGAGAATCGCCGGGTTGCCGGCCTGCAGGCGAAGCGCGATCTTGTCGCTCGCTTCGGTGCCCTTGACCCTCAGCACGCCGTGCTTGAGCTTCGGGTGCTTGAACCTGGACTTCTTGGACGGGTGCGGAGCGCTTGTCGGCCTTGATGGCGGGCGCGGCACTCCCCTGCCCGGCCACGATCGCCGCGTTGCGCCGGCGATGCCGCGGCCACGATCACGCCGAAGCCGCCAGCCGCATACGGCGCGCGACGCCTTGAGTCGAATGAGGTTCTTCATCTGTGCACGTCTCCTTTCGAGTGAGCCGCGGCGGCTCGTGGATTCGGTGTCGGTCGGCGATGGTGGAGACGGCGGACGCGCGTTCGCACCGTGGCGACCCCCCTGTCTTTTTCGGCGCGGCCGCAGTGCCGGAGAGATGCCGCAGGAGCGCGTCAGCGCGCGATGAAGATCGGAGGCGGCGGACCGCGGCCCCCGCCCCGAAGGTCGAGCTCAGGAGACCAGGAAGCGGCCGCGCATGAAGCCGGAGTGCGGGTCGCAGAAGAAGCGGTAGCTCCCCTTCTGCAGCTTCAGCAGGAAGCTCTTCGTCCCGGTGAACTCCACGCCGGTGAGCACACGGTTGAAGCCGGGCCCGCTGAGATGGAAGTTGTGAATGCTCGAGCGGTCACTGATGACGAAGCGGTACGAGACGCCGGCCTTCAGTCTCGTGACCTTCTTGCCCTGCATGGTCAGTCCGATCGTGAAACCGGGACCGACCGTGCCGTTGACGGTCTTCGCCGACGGCGGCCGAGCCGCTGCCTGTCGAAGCGAGCGCTGCGGCCGCGACGACGGCGAGCAGCAGCGACCGACTGCGAGTGATCCTTCTCATCTCATTGCCTCCTTTGGAGTGGAGCTCGTATGCGACTCGGGTCAGGAGGTCCATCGTCGAAGGCCGGGACGGCGATTCGCACCGTGGAGACCCCCCAGACTTTCGAACCACGTTGCGGGTTTCGGCAATCGACCTCGCGGAGCTCGGTCGACAGTGAAGCACGGCCTTGCCGCCGATGCGGCGGTCGAGGAGGCGCGCCGAGCGCAACGGGCAGGCGTCGCGCCACGAGGCTTCGAGCTCGATCTGGCCGTCGAGTCGCCCCTCGGCCATCAGCGGCAGAGGCGGGCGAGGTCGCCGGCGCCGCTGGCGTGGGAGCGCGAGCTCGTCGGGGAGGTTCAGCGTGTAGATCCTCGCCCCCTTCGCCCGGTCGAACCGCGCCGCCTGGAAGGTGACGTCTCGTCGTCGCTCTGGGTCGCGATGTTGACGACGATGCCACGCGCGGCGACGTGCTCGATGGCGAGGCCGAACGTCGCGCCTCCGACTCCGTCGATGATCAAGTCGAAGTCGCCGTCGAGGCTCTCGACGACGTCGGCGGCGCCGAGACCGCGGAGGAGCTCTTGCGCTGCCGCCGGCGTCGCGCACCAGCGCGGTGACGTGGGCGCCGCTCTCGCGGGCGAGCTGGATCGCGATCCGCCCGACGCCACCGGTTGCGCCGGTGACCAGTACGCGCTTGCCGAGTACGAGGCCGGCGACCTCGAGCGCCCGCAGCGCCGTCATGCCGGCGGTAGGGCAGCGTGGCGGCCTGTGCGTCGGTGACCCCGTCGGGGATCGGGGCCAGCCGACCGGTCGGAATCGCTGCGAGCTGCGCCCAGGCACCGCGCATCGACCAGGCCGACCACGCGCGTGCCCTGCGGATGTCCGCTCCCGTCGGCGGCGGCACGTTCGATCACACCTGCCGCATCCCAGCCCGTGACCGACCCCTCGCGCAGATCCGGCAGGCGCGTGACCTCGCCGCGGTTGAGCGAGAACGCCCGCACCCGCACCAGTGCCTGATCCGGCAGCGGCTTCGGCTCCGGGACGTCGTCGGTCAACGTGACATAGGGACGCCGGGTGGTCGTCAGGCAACAGTGAGGGCACGCTCCATGGCAGTGCGCTCGGCCTCGCCGTGCTACGGCGCGATGTTGTGGTTGAGGTGGAAGACGTTGTCTGGGTCGTACCGCCGCTTGACCTCTCTCAGCCGGTCGTAGTTCGGGCCGTAGGCTGCGCGGATGGCGTCCTCCGCCTGGTCGTCGCCGAGGTAGTTGAGCCAGCGGCCGGTGCCAAGATGTGGTCGCATCGCCGCGAACGTCTCGCGACTCCAGGCGATGTTCGCCTCTGTGTCGGCCGGGTCGGTCCACACGGACGGGATGAGGAGGTTCCAGCCTTGGTCGCGGTGCGGCACCGCGGTCTCGGTCGCGCCGACGCGGGTCACCGCGCCGTGGAAGTGCTCGAACAGGATCGCCGTCATCGGCGACGGGACGGCGGCGAACCGTTCGACGGCGATGTCGATCAGCTCGTCGGGAAGGCCGCGCGTGAAGCTCGAGAGCCAGTAGTTGAGCGATCCGGCCGGGAAGCCGGCGTCGAGGATCGTGTTCATCGCCGGGTAGGGCATCGTGCCGACCTCGACCACCAGCGGCGACCCCCACGTCTTGAACGGCTCCAGGTCGCGCTCCGCTTCGGCGGCCGTCTCCGGTGTGGAAGACGACCAGGGCCGAGAGCTTCGCGCCGGAGCCGTCCGGTGCGTGCACGAGCCCGGCGAACACGGTCAGATCGTCGGAGCAGTCCGCCACCGCGTCGCGGTAGAAGCGCAGCAGCTCGGGCGCGGCCTCGACCGGATGGGCGATCAGTCCGCCCACGACCGTCTTCGAGGGGTGCAGCCGGTAGGTGAACGACGTGGCGACGCCGAAGTTCCCGCCGCCGCCCCGCAGCGCCCAGAAGAGATCGGCGTGCGACGCCGCGTCGACCTGGAGTACGTCGCCTTCCGCCGTGACGAGCTCGACCGCGAGCAGATTGTCTGCGGCGAGTCCGTACTTGGCCATCAGCCAGCCGAGGCCGCCGCCGAGGGTGTAGCCCGCGATCCCCGTGCCGGAGACCGCGCCTCCGGTCACCGCCAGCCCGTGCTCGGCGGCGGCGCCGTTCAGCTCCGCCCAGATCACGCCGCCCTCGACCGTGGCGGTTCGCCGCTCGGGGTCGATCGCGATCCCCTTCATCTCGGCGAGGTCGATCATCACCCCGCCGTCCGTCACGGCGCGGCCGGCCACGTTGTGGCCGCCGCCGCGGACCGAGACCTCGAGTCCGGCCCGGCGCGCGAGCGCGAGCGCCGCTGCGACGTCGCACGCCGTCCGGCAGCGGACGATGAGAGCCGGTCTGCGGTCGATGAGGCCGTTGTGAACGGCACGGGCCGCGTCGTAGCCGGCGTCGTGCGGTGCGAGGACGGATCCGGAGACCTGTCCGGACAGGTCGGCGACGAGGGCGGAGTCCAAGGCTGTGCTCATCAGATGCTCCTCCAAGTAGGGGGCCGAGTGAGCCGCGGGCGACTCAGTGATCTCGTTTGTCTTGGCTGAGCGTGGAGACAGCGAGGCGCGTTCGCACCGTGGCGACCCCCCTGTCTTTTCCCGCCCATGGGCGTAGGCTCAAGGGAACATGAAAGAGGCCGCGGCCACCGGGCAACTCCTCGAACGGAGCGAGGAGCTGGCGCGGATCGAGTCCGCGCTGGCCGAGGCTCGCTCGGGGCGCGGCACGTTCGTCGTGCTCGAAGGGCCGGCCGGGATCGGCAAGACGGCGTTGCTCGCGGCGGCGCGAACGGCGGCGGCAGAGGGTGGAATGCGCGTTCTCCGTTCGCGGGGGACCGAGCTCGAGCGCGATTTCGCCTTCGGCGTGGTGCGTCAGCTCTTCGAGCCGTCGCTGGTCGAGGCATCGGAGGACGAGCGCGCCGATCTCCTGCACGGCGCCGCCGGCGTCGCGGCCGGCCTGCTCGGGCTTCCGGGCGCACCGCCCGCAGACGGCTCGCCCTCGTTGCGCTTCGATCCCTCGTTCGCGATCCTCCACGGCCTCTACTGGCTGTGCGCGAACCTGGCCGCCGTCCAGCCGCTCTGCCTCGCTCGTCGACGACGCGCACTGGGCGGACGCCGCGTCCCTCCGTTACCTGGCGTTCCTGCTGACGCGGCTCGAGGAGCTGGACGTCACGCTCGTCGTGGCGATCCGGCCCCGCGAGGCAGGCACCGATGCCGAGCTGCTTGCGACCGTGACCACCGATCCGTCCGCCCGTGTGCTCCAACTCTCTCCGCTGACGAGAGCGCCGTTGTCGAGCTCCTGGAGGCGGGACTCGGTAGGGCTCCCGATCCCGGCCTCGTCGACACGTGCCTGCGCGTGACGCGCGGGATGCCGTTCCTCCTGCGTGAGCTCGTGGAGGCGGTGAGCGAGGGAGGCATCGGCAGCGCTGTAGGCACGGTCGGTCGCTCGGTTCGCCTCCGGCTCCGTCGGCTGCCGGAGGATGCGGGGCGGCTCGCGCGAGCGCTGGCGGTTCTCGAGCAGGGCGACCTGCTCCAGGTGGCGCGCCTCGCAGGCCTCGACGAGCTCGAGGCAGCCGCTGCAGCCGATCTGCTGGCGACCGCGGGGATCCTCGAGCCCGGCCGGCCGCTGACGTTCGTGCATCCCATCGTCCGCGACGGGATCTATTCGGAGCTCTCCAGCGCAGAGCGCGCGCAGGGCCACCGCCGCGCCGCCGAACTGCTCGCCGAGCAGCCGGGCGCATCCGCGCGCGTCGCCCAGCACCTGCTGGTCAGCGAGCCCGCCGGCGACGGCTGGGCGGTCGAGCGTCTGGTCGAGGCGGCCTGCACGGCGGGGAAGCAGGGCTGTCCGGAGTCGGAGGCGGTCTTCCTGCGCCGTGCGCTCGCCGAGCCGCCGCCGCCGGCCGACCGGGCGGCGTTGCTGCTCGACCTCGGAATGGCCGAGGCGAGTGCGGGGCTCGCCGACTGGGCCGAGCACCTGGAGCAGGCCGTCGACACCGCGCCGAACGCCGAGGCGGCGGGCGTGGCCGCCCTCGTGCTCGGGCTCGCGCTCAGCCGCGCCCAGCGCTTCGGGGAGGCGGTCACGGTGCTCGATCGCGCCGCGACGTCGTTCGCCATCCCCGACTCGGACCTCGCACTGGCGCTGGAGGCCGCCGCCGTCGTCGCCGCGCTGAACGACCCTCTGACCGCACCCTCGGTCGCCCACCGCCGTCAGAGTGTGCTCGCCCGCGCCGCGGCCGAGCCCGCGGCGCCGCCCGAGCTGCTGGCGGCGGCCGGGTTCATCTCCGTCCTCACGAACGAGCCCGCCGAGCGCGGCGCCGACCTCGCCGTCCGGGCGCTGCGCGCAGGGGGGACGTCGCCACCGCAGTCGGGGATCCCGCCGTGGTTCGCATTCACGACGTGGTTCTCGCAGGCGACGCTCTCGCTGCTCTGGGCCGAGCGGTATGCCGAGGTGCGGCCGCTGCTCGATGCGTCGATCGCGCAGGCCCGGGCGACCGGCGACAGCAGCCGGCTTGCCGCCGGCCTGGCTCACCGCGGCTGGCTGGCGCTCCGGCGCGGCGATCTGATCGCCGCGGAGGGAGACGCCCGGACGGCGCTTGCCGCGGCCGAGCTCCCGGCACCGACCCTGTACCGCGTCCTGAACGCCGGTGTGCTCGTCGAGGCGCTCATCGATCAGGGCGAGCTCGACGCGGCAGAGCAGGCGCTCGCGCCGCTCGACTCGGAAGCAGAGAGCGGGTCGATCACGGCCGCGGTTCTTCGCGTCGCCCGCGGCCGGCTGCGCGTCGCACAGGGGCGGGTCGCAGAAGGGCTCGAGGACTTCCTGGCCGTCGGCCTGGTGCTGACGCGAGCGCAGATCGCCTGCCCGAGTTACCTCCCCTGGCGCTCGGAGGCCGCGCTCGCCCATCTCGCGCTCGGCGAGCGCGAGCCGGCCGGACGCCTCGCGGACGAGGAGGTCGAGCTCGCCCGGGCATTCGGCACCCCGCGCGCACTGGGCGTGGCGAAGCGTGCCGCCGGCGTCATTGCCGGCGGTGACCGTGGAGCGTCCCTGCTCCGCGAGGCGATCGACGCATTCGAGCAGGGCGATGCAAGCGTGGAGCGAGCACGCGCACTCGCCGACCTCGGCGCCCTGCTTCGCCGGCGCAACCGGCGCACGGAGGCGCGAGAGCTCCTGCGCGAGGCGCTCGACGCCGCCCACCAGGCGGGCGCCAAGCCGCTCGCGCAACAGGCGGAGACCGAGCTGCGCGCCACCGGCGCGCGCCCGCGCCGGGTCGTCCTCACGGGGCTCGACTCGCTGACGGCCAGCGAGCGCCGCATCGCCGAGCTCGCCAGCCAGGGCCTCACCAACCGCGAGATCGCTCAGACGCTGTTCATCACCGCACGCACGGTCGAGGGTCACCTCACGAGCATCTTCCGGAAACTGATGCTCGACTCCCGCGACGAGCTTCCTGCCGCCCTCGCCGGCGGCGCTCCCGTCCCCGCCTAGCGCCCCGACCACCTCGAGCGGTGTCGCCCGGCGGTGTGCGGATCGCGACCGCGTGCGCGGCCGCGGCAAAGACAGGGGGGTCGCCACGGTGCGAACGCGGGTCCGCCGTCTCCACCATCGCCAAGACAAGCCAATCCCGCATCGCGATCAAGGAGGAGCACGTGCGATCCGCATTCGAATCCATCATGAGCAGGAGGCGCGGCGGCGATGGCCGACACGGACCGATCGTCCTCGTGGCGGCGCTCGGCGTGTTCGTCGCCGCCCTCGTGTTCTCGTCGCCGTCGGCGCTACGGGGCACCGGAGGCCAAGCCGCCGCCCGCGAAGGCGGCGAAGAAGAAGCCGAAGGTCAAGGCGAGCATCCGCCGCGGCCAGCTCAACGTCCTCGGCACGGCCGAAGAGCGACAGGATCACGCTGCGGCTGAAGCCGGGCAACAAGTCCCGGCTCCAGGTGGACGTCGGCGCCAACGGTTCCGCCGAGTTCACCTTCAAGCGCTCGGCCTTCAACCGGATCGTCGTTCACGGCGCAGCCGGCGCCGACGCGCTCTCGATCAACGAGAGCTTCGGCGTGTTCACCAACACGCGAGGCGACGAGCCTCTTCGGTGACACCGGCAACGACCTGCTGCGCGGCGGCTCCGCAGCCGAGCGGCTGTTCGGCGGCATCGGCAACGACACGATCGACGGCAAGCGGGGCAACGACCTGATCGAGGGCGGCGCGGGCAGTGACCTCGTCGTCTTCAACGGCTCGAACGCCGCGGAGAAGTTCGACGTTCTCGGCCAACGGGAAGCGGCTGAGGTTCGTCGGCGGCGAGCACGATGAACATCGCAGGCGTCGAGCGATTCGACCTTCGGGCACTCGGGCGGCGCCGACAACGTCGTCGTCAACGACCTCGCGGGTGCCGGGCTCGGCCAGCTCAACGCCGACCTGGCGAACGACGGGGCTGCAGACGTCGTCGACATCAAGGGCTCGTCGGCTGCAAACGAGCTCCGGGTCGGCGGCGGCATCTCGATCGGCGGCATCGGTGCGGCGGTCAACGTCCTCCGTGCGCAGGCCGCGAACGACAAGCTGAACCTCGATCCCGGCGCGGGCAGCGATCGCGTCGTCGTCGAGGGCACGTCCGGAAACGACACGATCGGCGTGGCAGCGTCGGCGGTCGCCCCCCACATCGCCGTCTCCGGCGGGCCGGGCGGCCTGCCGATCGACGTGGTCAACGCGGAGGCGCTCGCCGTCGAGTCCCTCGCCGGCAACGACACGCTCAACGCCGGGCTCGGGCTTGCCGCGCTCACCCAGCTGACGCTGGACGGCGGCGCCGGCAACGACGCCATCAACGGCGGCGACGGCAACGACACGCTGCGCGGCGGGAGCGAGAACGACGCGATCGACGGAAACGGAGGCGTCGACATGGCGCTGATGGGCGCCGGCGACGACTCGTTCACGTGGGACCCCGGCGACGGCAGCGACAAGGTGGAAGGCGAGGCCGGCAGCGACACGATGGTCTTCAACGGCGCCGGAGCCGCTGAGAACTTCGACTTCTCCGCCAACGGCAACCGCCTCAGGTTCTTCCGCACTCAGGGCGCGATCACGATGGACACCGCCGGCGTCGAGCGGGTCGATCTCCGCGCGCTCGGCGGCATCGACAACACGGTCGTGAACGACCTGTCCGCGACCGACGTCAAGAACATCGAGCTCGACCTCGAGACCACGATCGGCGGCGGGGCCGGCGACGGCGCGGTCGACACGACCACGATCAACGGCACCGGCGGCAACGACACGATCGCGATCGCGCCCAACGCGGGTGCGGTCGACGTGACCGGGCTGGCCGCGGCCGTGAAGATCGAGCACTCGGAGGCCGCGAACGACCTCCTGAACGTCAACGGGCTCGACGGCAACGACACGATCTCCGGCGCGGTCGGGCTCGCGGCCCTGATCAAGGTCGGGATCGACGGCGGCGCCGGGGACGACACGATCAACGGCGGCGACGGAGCCGAGATGCTGCTCGGCGGCGACGGCAACGACGCGATCGACGGCAACGGCGGCGCCGACACGGCGCTGATGGGCGCCGGCGACGACACCTTCGTCTGGGATCCGGGCGACGGCAGCGACGTCGTCGAGGGTCAGGACGGCGCCGACACGATGCTCTTCAACGGGGCCGGCGTCGGCGGAGAACTTCGACGTCTCGGCCAACGGCAACCGCCTCAGGTTCTTCCGCACTCAGGGCGCCATCACGATGGACCTGAACGACACCGAGCTCATCGACGTCCAAGCGCTCGGCGGGGCCGACAACGCGGTCGTGAACGACACCAGCGGGACCGACCTCAAGCGCGTCGCACTCGACCTCGAGGCCGCGATCGGCGGCGGCGCGGGCGACGGCGCGGCCGACTCGGTCACGGTCAACGGCACGAACGACCCCGATGACATCCAGGTCACCGCGACCGGGAGCGCCGTGGACGTCAACGGGGCTCCGGCCGGCCGTCCAGATCGACCACTCCGAGGCCGCCAACGACAAGCTGACGGTCAACGGCCTCGGCGGTGACGACGACGTCGTCATCGGCCGCGACGCGGCCGCGCTGATCCAGACGCTCGTCGACCTGGGCGGCGACGAGTAGCCACACCCTCCCCGGAGCGATCGGGGCCCCCAGCCGGGGCCCCGATCGAGTCTTCGCTAAGCGACCTACCTAAGAAGAGAAGACGGAGGTGAGCACAATGAGCATGACCCTCGCAAACACCCTCGGAGCAAACGATGGCTTGGAAGCGGAGTGGGTCACCTGGATAGGAACCCTCGAATCTTGGGAGCGGAACCTGGTGCTTCGTCACGAGCTCGAATGGCACGACCTGTTCAGCTCGGGCGAGTGGACGTGGGCTGATCTCGAGCACGAGATAGCCGAGACCATCGCCGCTTGGTGAATCAGAGGAGCAGATACCGCTCGTCGAGCCGAAGGAGGCCGAGGGCACCCTTTGCTGAGCGGCGAGCACTCGTCACCGCAGCAAGAAAACGACACCCGGCGGAAGACGGCTCGCCACAAAAGGAGAGCTGTCAACCGCGCGCGGTTCCGTGCTCCAGCACCCTCGGATTCACGACGTTGATCGGCGTGCCCGCTGCGTACGCGGCGATCTGATCGAACACGTCCGAGAACTGCACCTCGTACTCGTCCCGCGTGACATAGCCGATGTGCGGCGTGCAAACAACGTTCTCAATGGCGAGCAGCGGATGGCGCGCGTCGAGCACGGGCTCTTCCTCGTAGACGTCGACCGCGGCCATGCCCGGGCGCCCGCTGTTCAGCGCGGCGACCAACGCGCCGGGCTCGATGAGCGGCGCTCGGCTGGTGTTGACGAGCAGCGCCGTCGGCTTCATGCGCTCGAGGTCGTCGGACGTGACGATGCCGCGGGTCGCGTCGACCAGGCGCATGTGGAGCGAGATCACGTCGCACTCCGAGAAGAACGCCTCCTTGCTGGGCGCCACCGTGTAGCCGTCGCTCCGTGCGCGCTCGCGCGAGCTGCTGCGCGCCCACACCCATACGTTCATCCCGAACGCCTGCCCGTACCCTGCGACGACGCTGCCGATTCTGCCGTATCCGTAGACGCCGAGCGTCTTCCCGCGGAGCGTGTGGCCGAGGCCGACTTGCCACGTCCCCGCCTTGAGCGCCGCGACCTGCTGCGGAAGCTGACGCAGTGCCGCGAGCACAAGCGCCCAGGTGAGCTCCGCGGTCGCGTACGACGGCGTCCCCGCGTGCATGCTCGACGAGACGACCACGCCGAGTCCCGTGCAGGCATCGACATCGATGTGCGGGTAAACGCTGCGCTGGCTGATGAGCCGAAGTTTCGGCAGTCGATGGAGGAGTGGAGCGCGGATCTCGGTGCGCTCGCGAATGAGCACGAGAACTTCGGTCTCGCGCAATCGCTCGGCGAGCGCGTCGACGTCCTGGACGTGATCGTTCCAGACCTCGACATCGTGTCCCGACAACTTCGCGAAGCAGTCGAGCGTGCGCAGCGTGTCGTGGTAGTCGTCGAGGATGGAGATCTTCATCGTGGCCGGTCGTCAGCGCGGGTTGGAGACCCGATCCTATTGACGCAGCTCTGCGGCGACCCGCGCCGAGCTCGAGCTCTTGGAGCTCGGAGCTCAGCCGTTGATTGCGCGCGTCAGCTTGGAATCGGGCGCTGCAAACAGACTCGGCTGCAAGCGCTCTGCAAGCATCAGGCTTCCGCGGCGACGTCACCTGGTTCCGCCTCAACGCAGCGGCCGGACCCCGATTTGGCTCGCAGCCTGTGTTCTTGCGGAACCCGGAGGAACGCGGCTACACCTCTGGCGA
>CAWHKD010000019.1:0-231578 GCA_963829845.1 uncultured Gaiellaceae bacterium
TGATCCTCAGGGATAGGATTGATAGATGGTGGCGTTGCCGTCGTGCTGCACCAGGATGACGACATACGGCTCCGAGCGATTACCGTATTTCGGGCCGTCCATGCCTGGCGAACCTTCGGGCATAGCGGGGACTGCAATGCCGAGCGCTTTCGGCTTCTCCTTCAGCATGCGGTGAATCTCGCGCGCCGGGACGTGTCCTTCTACGACGTAGCCGTTGACGAGTGCCGTGTGACACGAGCTGTAGATGCCAGGCAGCTTTAGGCGTCGCTGCGCGTCGCGATTACCTCCTTCCGTCACTTTGACCACAAAGCCGTTTTTCTCGATATAGGCGATCCAGTCATCGCAGCAGCTGCAGCCGTAGGACTTCCACACTTCCATGAAAGGCTTGTCGGCCTGCGCCGCAGCGAACGGAGCACACGCTGAAAGCGCGAGCGCGGAGCAGAGTTGGCGTCGGCGCTGGTTCATTTGGACACCTTCACTTTGCCAACCATGCCGGCTTCGTAGTGGCCCGGTATCAGGCACGCGAAATCGAAATCACCCGCCCGGTTGAACGTCCAGATGACTTCACCGGTTTTGCCCGGCGCGACATGCGCCATATAGGGCTCGTCGTGTTCCATGTTGGGAAACTTCTGCATCAGCGCTGCGTGCTCCTCGAGTTCTTTCTTCGTGCCGATGACAAACTCGTGCGTGATTTTCCCGTCGTTCTTATGCACGAACCGTATCGTTTCGCCCCGTTTGACTTCAATCCGGTCGGGTGTGAAGCGCATGGTGTCCAACATCCTGACTTCGACGGTACGGTTGACAGACTTGGCATCACCAGCGATGCCCCATTCCTTTTGTTCCTTTCGGACGGTTGCTGCTTTCTTGGAATCGGCTTTGTCGCCATGCGCATATGCCACGCCAACCGCAGCCAGCGATAGCGTCACGGCAGGGATAAGAATTTTCAGCACTTTCATGGATTGCCTCTCAGTTAATGTCCCGAATGGCCGCTCGGTTTACGAACTTTGACTTCGGCCTCCGTAGCGGCCTTCCGCTGTATCGGCATCGACTGCCCGCCTTCGCTCTTGAATCGTGCCGGTTCAGCCAGCGGCCCGGTCCATTCGTAAGCCTGCGTTCCGGTGGGTTGTTTGTACCAACCGGGGTCGGTGTAATCGCCCGCCTTTTGCTCGCGCCGAACCTTCAGCACGGTGAACATGCCGCCCATCTCGACCGAGCCGTAAGGACCTTCACCGCTCATCATCGGAATCGTGTTGTCAGGCAACGGCATTTCCATCTCTGCCATATCCGCCATGCCGCGCTCGCCCATCACCATGTAGTCCGGGATCAGTTTGGTCAGACGGCGCGCGATATTGGTGTGATCGACGCCAATCATCGTCGGCACGTCATGGCCCATTGCGTTCATCGTGTGATGCGACTTGTGACAATGAAACGCCCAGTCGCCCTCTTCGTTGGCAATGAATTCGATTTGCCGCATCTGGCCAACGGCAACGTTCGTCGTCACTTCGAACAACCGCGTCGATTTGGGCGTCGGTCCGCCATCAGTGCCGGTGACGAGAAACTCGTGCCCGTGAAGATGAATCGGGTGACTGGTCATCGTCAGGTTGCCAATGCGGATACGTACCTTGTCGTTGAGCCGCACCTTCAGCGAGTCGATGCCCGGAAAAATGCGGCTATTGAAGCTGAACAGGTTGAAGTCCAGCATCGTCATGATCTTCGGTGTGTAGCTGCCGGGATCGATGTCGAAGTTATTCAGAATAAAAACGAAGTCACGATCTACTTCGTCGATCAACGGGTTCCTTTGTCGCGGATGCGTGACCCAGAACCCCATCATGCCCATGGCCATCTGCACCATTTCGTCTGCGTGCGGGTGATACATGAACGTCCCCGGCCGTCGCGCAACGAATTCGTAAACGTAGGTCTTGCCCGGGGCTGATCGCCTTCTGGTTCAGACCGCCGACTCCGTCCATTCCGTTTGGAATGCGTTGCCCATGCCAGTGAATAGTCGTGTGCTCCGGCAACTTGTTCGTGACGAAGATGCGAACGCGATCGCCTTCGACCACTTCGATCGTTGGACCTGGGGACTGACCGTTGTATCCCCACAGATGCGCTTTCATTCCAGGGGCCAGTTCGCGCACGACCGGTTCTGCGACAAGATGAAACTCCTTGACTCCGTTGTTCATTCGCCATGGCAGCGTCCACCCGTTCAAGGTCACGACCGGGTTATAGGGTCGTCCTGTCGACGGGATGAGTGGAGGCATCGTGTCCGGCTTGGTCTGCAGCACCGGCTCGGGTAACGCCGCCATTGCAACCTTGTTCACTGAAGTGGCCGCAGCTACGGTGCCGGCCACACCCAGGCGAGTCAAAAAAGATCGTCGTGAAAACATTGTCGTTTCCTTCAATGAGCCGGACCGGCTTCGCCGCCGCTCGGTGCGCTGGCTAGACGCGGTTGACTCATCGGTGACGGACCGATCAGTGCCATGTCCAGATCGGCCTCTGCCATCCAGAAGTCACGCAGTGCCTCGATACTGGCGTTAACGCTGGCGATCTGGCCTCGCGCATCGGCCAGCAGCTCAAACACGCCAATCAGCATTCCGTTGTAGCGAAGCAGTGTCTCGTCAGCGATGCGTTTGCGTAGCGGAACAATTTCGTCGCGATAGTGCCGAGCGACATCGAAGCCGCTGCGATACGCGAGATACGCCTCGCGTACCTGAGAACGAGCATTGACTGCGGCCTCGGCTCCGCGATTGACGGCTTGCATATAGATCGCCTCTGCCCGAGCCACTTTCGCAGTTCCAAAATCGAACAGCGGAAGATCGAAACTGATCTCGTAACCTTTCGACCATGGCGTACCGCTCGGGCCGTCACGCTCCCGGGCCGGCCCCAGTTCAAGCACATTGATGACCCGCGTCGCCCTGCTCAGCCCGAGGTTGCGCGCAAGCGCGTCGGTTTCGATTCGTATCGCCTGTAGATCCAATCGCTGTGTCATCGCCCGTTGTTCGGCATCCGGCAACTCTGTCGGTGTACGAGGGAGGTCGGGCAAGCGGTCCGGCAGCGCAAATTGCGTTTGAGATCCAGAGAGCCCCAGCAGGCGTGTCAAGCGCTCGCGCGTGCTGACACGGATCTGCTGCGGCACGCGCCAGATTGAGTGTCGCGTCCGCATAGAACGCCTGCTCCCGCGCCTGCATCAGCGCGTTCCAGTTGCCAACCTCCTTCATACGTCTGGCTAGGTCGGCACCAATCTCCGCGACTTCGTTGACATCTCGCATGTAACGCACAGACTGCTCTGCCGCGACCGCGGACAGGTAGGCTTTGCGAGTCTCGGAAGCGATGCGCAATACCTCGATGGCAGTCGTGCGCTGCACTTGATCGAACCGGCGGCGTTCGACGCTCAGCATCTGCGGCATCGTCAGCAGCCCGAGGACATTTATCGTCAGCGATTGCTCGATCGAGTAATGGCGGACTCCGCCCTCGAGCAAGCTGGTGCGTGTCATTGCGAAGTGCGGGTTCGGCAAGCGGCCCGCCTGCACCACGCTCGCCTCGCTGATTCCAAGCTCTGAAAAGGAAGCCTGCAACCCCTTGTTGTTCAACAACGCAATCTGAACTGCGTCATCGACCGATAACGGCTTGCTTAGCAACTGACTCACACGATCTGCGGCCGATTGCTGTTGCTCTTCGGTCCGCGCCCATGCGACATCCTTGTTAAGTCTTTCGCGTGCAATCTGTTCGACGCTTCCGAAGCCGCCATCCGCCGAGAAGGTCGAGCAACCGATGACTGCAAGCGTGAGCGCGCCAAGCGCAGTGGTCCGCAGCGCGCGACTAGTCTTTGACTGATGCATCGTCATCACCTCAGTGCTTGTGATGCGGGTTGGCTACTGGTGATCGTGCAGGTGTCGGCTGACCTGTGGACGGTGCGTTGGGCTGCTGCGCTTCACGCGCATAGAACCGCCACCCTCCGATTGCACCGACCCGATCGTTTGCCTCGCGCCAGGGAAGGAGTGTCACGTCCCGTTGCGCGCGATACGCATCGAACGTTGATCGATAAATTAGCGAAGGGACCGGTTCCCTCACGTTGTCGGTATAGCCGGAATTCGCTGGTGTGTTTTTATCGGCGGTCTGCGCGTGAAGCGGCACCACAAATGAAGCTGCGAACAGCGTCACCAAAGAGAAGAGATAAGCCATGTAATCCTCGTCGCAGGCAGACAACGCCGCACTGAGCGCGCGTGTCAAGAATCACTTCGATCGGACAACTGCTCCGACCGAAGACCACCGGGAATGCTTAGACGAGGATGAAGCGAGGAGGCTTGTCAGGGCCTTTGAGGAGGACGTCGACCGTCGGGCAGGTTCTTTGGAAGTGGGGCTCCGATACCGGTACTGGAAACGTCTGAGTGGCCAGGGCAATAGGCAAGGCGATGCCAACACAGCATGCGGCGCACGCGCTGCAGGTCAGTGTCGACGCAGAATTGGCGTGATCGCCGTGTTGCGCGTCAACACCGTCACCCGCATTTGCCCCGTCGTGTGTGTGTGACGAACGATCTGCATGTCCGTGATGATGATTCGCACTTCCATCGTGCGCGTGATCAACGGCGACTTCGTGGTGCCTGCCGCTGCAATTCACCATAGTCGCCGCTGCGTAGCCCTGCATCGGCAGAGCGACGATTAGTAACCAAGCGAAGACCCGAATGAAGCGTTTACTCATCCTTGAATATTAGTCCAAAGACCATGGCCTAAAGTGAAAGCGTACGCAGTCGTAACGCGTTTCCGACCACCGACACCGAGCTCAGGCTCATGGCCAGCGCTGCGATCATCGGCGACAGCAGAAGCCCGAAGAAAGGAAACAGCACGCCGGCCGCGATCGGCACTCCGAGCGTGTTGTAGATAAACGCAAAGCCGAGGTTCTGCCGCATGTTGCGCACCGCCTGCCGCGATATCAGACGCGCTCGTGCGATGCCGCGCAGGTCACCCTTGACCAACGTCACATGCGCCGAATACATCGCGACATCAGTGCCGGTGCCCATGGCGATTCCGACATCGGCCTTCGCTAGCGCGGGTGCATCATTGATCCCGTCGCCGGCCATCGCCACCTTGCGGCCTTCGGCCTGCAGGCGACCGACCAGTTGCACCTTATCCGCCGGCTTCACTTCGCCGATCACCTCGTCGATTTGAAGCTGGCCGCGACCGCGCGCGCGGTGGTCCAGCCATCACCGGTCGCCATCACGATACGGACGCCTTCGTTCCGTAGTTGTGTCAAAGCCTCGGCGGTTGTCGACTTGATTGGATCCGCAACGGCGAGCAGTCCGGAGAGCTTGCCGTCGACGGCCAGGAACATCACGCTTGCGCCTGTCTTGCGCAGCTCTTCTGCCTGACCGAGCAGTGGCGTGATCTCAATTTTTTCATCTTGCATCAGCGCGGTGTTACCCAGAGCCAGCCGCTGGCCACCAACGACTCCGCGCACACCAATGCCGCTCGCCGATTCGAAGCTTTCTGCCTTCTCGAGAGTCAGACCGCGCTTGCGCGCCGCGTCGACGACGGCGTGCGCCAGCGGATGCTCGGACCCTGATCGAGGCTGGCCGCGAGCGTCAGCACCTGTGCTTCGTTGAAACCGGGCGCGGCAACGACGCGCTCGAATACCGGACGACCTTCTGTCAGTGTGCCGGTCTTGTCGACGACCAGCGTATCGATCGTGCGCAACGATTCGATCGCTGCCGCGTCACGAAACAGCACGCCTTGTGTCGCCGCGCGGCCGGTCGCGACCATGATCGTCATCGGCGTCGCAAGCCCCAGCGCACACGGGCACGCAATGATCAGCACCGCTAATGCATTGATCAGTCCATAGACCCATCCGGGATCGGGTCCGAACAAGCCCCACGCCAGAAAAGTCAACACCGCGACTGCGATGACCGCCAGCACGAACCAGCCCGCTACGACGTCCGCCAGCCGCTGCATCGGTGCGCGCGAACGCTGCGCTTGCGAAACCATCTGCACGATCTGCGCGAGCGTCGTTTCGCTTCCTATGCGCTCTGCACGCATGACCAGCGCTCCGCTGGTATTGATCGTCGCGCCGATCAGCGGATCTTCGGGCCGCTTGGTGACAGGGATGGGCTCACCGGTCAGCATCGACTCATCGACCGCGCTTTCCCCTTCGATAACTTTGCCGTCGACCGGGACCTTTTCGCCGGGCCGCACGCGCAGCGAGTCGCCAACGTGTACATGCGCCAATGGAATGTCCTCTTCTGAGCCATCTTCCCGGATGCGCCGAGCCATCTTCGGCGCTAAACCCATCAATGCCTTGATGGCTGACGATGTCTGGCCGCGGGCCTTGAGTTCGAGCAGCTGCCCAAGCAGTGTCAGCGACACGATCACTGCAGCGGCCTCGAAATACACGCCGATGCGACCATGCATCACGAAGGACGCCGGGAACAATGCGGGCGCGACGGTAGCGGTAACGCTGTAAACGAACGCTGCTGCAGTGCCTAGTCCAATCAGCGTCCACATATTTGGGCTGCGATTGACGATCGACTGCACGCCCCGCACGAAGAACGGATGACCTGCCCATAAGATGACAGGCGCGGACAGCGCGAACTCCAACCATGAAAGTGCGGTTGGCGATAACGCTAGAAGGCGGTGACCGATCATCGCGACGCAACAACGACGATCGTCAGCGGCAGCGTCCACCAAAAGCGGCGCGAAAAATCGCGCAGCTCGGGGTTTTCATCGTCTTCGAGCGATGGCATCAGCGGCTCGAGCGCCATGCCGCACTTCGGGCAGTGCCCAGGCCGATCCTGCCGTATCTCGGGATGCATCGGACACGTGTAGATCGTGCCCGCGGGCGCGGCCTGTTTCGGCTGAAGCTCGCGTCGCTCGTGACGGACACGCTCCGTGCGCAGTTGCTCGAGCTCGAGGGCTATCGGACACAGCTCGTCGAGTTCGTCCCGCTCGAGCACACGGCCAAGAACATCCTCATCCGTGCCGTGAAGGGAGCGCCGGCGGGCGCCGAAGTGCGCCGCTCCTACGAGGAGCTACGCGACGCGCTCGGGCTCGATCCCGCGCTCGAGCGGCTGCTCAGCGCCGCGTGAAGACGTAGTCGTTCGCCTTGGCCTGCACATGGCAGGCGGCACACCCGGCTTCCGGAAAGCCGATCTTCGCGAAGCGGGCCGTCGCGGAGGAGCGCGTGAATTCCTCCCAACGCCAGCCGCCGTTGGCAGCTCCCTTCACTCTGCGCATGGTCGCCACGAGCGACAGCCAGCGCTTGCCCGGCGGTGACGCAGTCTTGACGACGATCGTGCCCACGGGGTAGCGGCGGCCCACCTGCCGCTTGTTGGCGTAGACGTTCTTCACCCCTGGGTGCGCCGCCGATCCCACGCGGATCGGAGCCTTGTTCACCTTCGTCCAGGATGCGTATCCGGTCACATACGCGGGCAAGCCGTCCTTGCGTGCCTGTGCGGCTGCGGCTCCGATCGTAAGCAGCGACAGCACCGTCACTGCAAGCGCTCGCATCGCTAGTTCTGCTTGGCGGCGAGCGCTGCGTCGACGGTCTCATGCACTGCAAGGTGCTGGTCGAGCCCGGAGATCGACAGCGCCCGGTGGGTCTCGAGACCCGGCGCAGCGAGATGGAATGTCGTGCCGTCCTCGAGCCTCGTGCGGGCCTCGACCAGGACGCCAAGCGCGGTCGAGTCGACGAAGTCGACTTCGCCAAGGTCGACGACGAGCCGTTCCGGCTGCTCGGCGCAAAGCTCGAGGAGCGCCGCGCGCACCTCGGGTGCGTTGTAAAGGTCGAGCTCGCCCGCGAGGTGGATCACGACGGCCCCATTCGGACGATCGACTCCTCTGACCGGATGTTCGTTCAGTCTCGGCTCGTCCGTCATGCCGTGCACAAGCATAGTCACGTGGCGTCGGGCTGAGCGGCCCGGCTCCCACCAGGCCCCCAGCGCCGATTCCACGCCAGGGCCAGCCGCGGAGCCCCACGCGCGTCGTGTTCTCGAAGATGTACTCGACAACGGTGTCGAGGTGTGCGTCGCCCTCGACCACGCGGGACTCGAACCGGCCCTGAAACAGGTGCCCACTGCGCGCGTAGCGCCGGTTGAACCGCATCGCGTAGACCCCATTCAGCCGCTGCATCCCGCGGGAGAGCTCGGGCTGAGTCGTCTCGACGAGCAGATGGAAGTGGTTGTCGAGCAGGTTCCAGGCGTGCACCCTCCAGCGGAAACGCCGCCCGACGTCGAGAAAGAGCTTGAACCAGGCCTCGCGGTCGCGGTCGTCGAGAACAATCGGTCGCTGCTCGACGCCGCGGCAGATGACGTGGTACCACGCGGGACTCGGCAGCCGGCTGCGTGGGATTCTCGGCACGCCGTCGACGCTACCTTGCCGTCTGCTGATGCGAAACCGGCGTGAAGGGACACCTTCCAGGGACAGTCCCTGGGACACGTCCTTCGCAGACCTGGTCGTGCAGACTGGCGCCTAGTGCGTGCGCTCCTCGACTACCGCTCCGAGTTCCCGATCCTCGAGCAGGCGACGTACCTGATCAACCATTCGCTTGGCGCGATGCCGCGGCGCGCGGAGGACGGACTCGCCGAGTACGCCCGCATATGGCGCGAGAGAGGAATCCGGGCGTGGGGTGAGGGCTGGTGGGATCTCCCACTGACGGTGGGAAACCAGATCGGCCGGATCATCGGGGCGCCCCCACGCACGACGGTGATGCATCAGAACGTGGCAATCGCAGAGGCCGTCGTCCTCTCCTGTTTTCGGCCGACACGTGAGCGGAATCGGATCGTCTACGAGCGCGGCAACTTCCCGTCCGTTCGCTACCTCTACCAGGCGCAGCGGGAGCTCGAGGTCGTCGTCTGCGAGGACGACGAGGAGATCGTGCAAACGATCGACGAGCGGACGCTGCTAGTCCCGATCAGCCACGTACTCTTCAAGTCGGGGGAGATCCAGGACGTCGGGCGGATCGTCGAGCGCGCACACGAAGCCGGCGCTCACGTCATTCTCGACGCCTACCAGTCCGCGGGAATTGTCCCGCTCGACGTGACGATCCTGAATGTCGACTTCGCGGTGGGCGGCTCGGTCAAGTGGCTCTGCGGGGGCCCGGGCAACGGCTGGCTGTACGTCCGCCCGGATCTCGCAGAGCGGCTCGAGCCGGCCTACACAGGCTGGCAGGCACACGAGCTGCCGTTCGCCTTCGAGGAAGAGATGCGCTACGCGCCCGGCGCAGCGCGTTTCCTGACGGGCACGCCTAACGTCCCTGCGCTCTACGCCGGGACCGCCGGCTACGACCTGATCGAGGAGATCGGAGTCGAGCGGATCCGCGCGAACTCTCTCCGGCAGACGGACCTTCTGATTGCCCTCGCAGACGCGGCAGGCTTCGGGATCGCGAGTCCACGCGACCGTGAGCGGCGCGGCGGCACTGTCACCGTCCACGTCGACGAGTTCCCTGCCGTGCACAAGGAGCTCTCGCGAGCGTCAGATTCTCTGCGACTTCCGGCCGGGCGCCGGGATCCGGATTGGGCCGCACTACTTCACCTCCGACGACGAGCTCCGGCGGGTGATCGCGCAAATCGGCGAGATTGTCGAGACGCGCGCGTACGAGCGGCATCTCGGCGCCGTCGCGCGGCATTAAGGTCTGCCCATGGCGACCGCTCTGCCGTCGAGCCTCGAGATCGCACAGGCCGCGACGCTCACGCCGATCGAGGAGATCGCGGCGCTCGCCGGCCTCGAGCCGGACGAGGTCGAGCCGTACGGTCGGACGAAGGCGAAGATCGACCTGTCGGTGCTCGACCGGCTCGCCGCCACGCCGGATGGGAAGCTCGTCTGCGTCACCGCCATCACCCCGACCAAGGCCGGTGAGGGAAAGACCACGACCTCGGTCTCGCTGACGCAGGGACTCGGCCACGTCGGCCGGAAACCGGTGCTCTGCCTGCGCGAGGCGTCGCTCGGGCCTGTCTTCGGGATCAAAGGAGGAGCCGCAGGTGGCGGCTACGCCCAGGTCGTGCCGATGGAGGATCTGAACCTCCACTTCACCGGGGACATCCACGCAATCGGGGCTGCGAACAACCTGCTCGCGGCGCTGCTCGAAGCGCACATCCTGCACGGCAACACGCTCCGGCTCGACCCGCTCTCGGTCGGCTGGCGGCGGTGCGTCGACATCAACGATCGGGCGCTCCGGAACGTCGTCGTCGGCGTCGGCGGCCGCGCGAACGGCTACGTCCGCGAGAGCGGTTTCGACATCACCGCCGCCTCCGAGGTGATGGCGATTGTCGCGGTCGCCCGCGATCTGCACGATCTCCGCGAGCGGCTCGGCGCAATCACGGTCGCGTACACATTCGAGGGCGAGCCCGTGCTCGCCGAGCAGCTGCAGGCCGCCGGCGCGATGACGGTATTGCTGAAGGACGCGCTGAAGCCGAACCTCGTGCAGACGCTCGAGGGTCAGCCGGCGCTCGTCCACTGCGGCCCGTTCGCGAACATCGCCCACGGCAACAACTCGCTCGTGGCAGATCTCGTCGCGCTGAAGCTCGGTGACTACGTGGTCACCGAGTCCGGCTTCGGCGCTGACATGGGCATGGAGAAATTCCTCAACATCGTCTGCCGGGCCGGCGGCCTCAGTCCGAGCGCCGTCGTCCTCGTCGCCACGGCGAAGGCGCTCAAGCATCACGGCGGTGACCCGGACGGCGGATTGGCGGCGATCGAGCTTGGTGCAGCGAATCTGCGTCGCCACCTCGAGATCGTGCGCGAGTTTGGGCTCCGGGCGGTCGTTGCCGTCAACCGCTTCCCCGGCGACACCGACGCAGAGGTCGAGCTCGTGCGCCGGCTCGCGCTCGAGCACGGCGCCCACGCCGCCGAGCTGAACGAGGCGTTCGAGCGGGGTGGCGAAGGCGCGGCGGCGCTGGCGGAGGCGGTCGTCGACGCTGCCGACCACCCGAACGAATTCGACTACACGTATCCGATTGATGCCCCGATCGATGCAAAGATCGAGGCGATCGCGACGCGCGTCTATGGCGCCGGTAGCGTCGTCTTCCTCCAGACTGCGAAGGACAAGATCAAGCAGTACACGGCAAACGGCCTCGACCGCCTGCCGATCTGCATGGCCAAGACCCACCTCTCGCTTTCGCACGATCCCGCGCTGGCGAACGCGCCGACGGGGTTCGAGGTGACGGTCCGCGACGTGCGTGCCTATACGGGCGCCGGCTGGCTCGTGGCGTTGTGCGGGACGATGCAGACGATGCCGGGCCTCGGCACTGCGCCCGCCGCCTTCAACGTCGACATCGACGAAGACGGGCGCACCGTTGGGCTCTTCTAGCTTCCTCGACGCGAGCGTCAAGGAGTTCCTCGACGCGGTTCCAGCGCGGACGCCGGCGCCCGGAGGCGGCGCCGTAGCCGCTGTGGCCCTCTCGCTCGCCGCGGGTCTGACCGGGATGGCGGCGCGGTTCGCCCCCGACGACTGGGAGCGCCGGGCCGAGATCGTCGGCCGCGCCGAGGAGCTGCGAGCCCGCGCCGAGCCATTGGCCGACGCCGACGCGAAGGCGTACGGCGCCTTCATGGCCGCGCGCTCGGATGAGAGCGTCGAGCGGATCGTCGCGATCCCGTTCGAGCTGGCCGAGCTCGCGGCCGAGGTGGCCGAGCTTGCCGGGGCCGTCGCAGCCGAGGGAAACCCCAACGTCAGCGGTGACGCTGCTGCCGGCGCGGACCTGGCCGCCGCGGTCGCATCGATCGCCGCCCGCCTCGTCGCGATCAACGCGCGATCCGGAGACGCGCGAGTCCACAACGCACGCAATCACGCCGTCCGCGCCGCGACAGCGTCTGGACGAGCGGCGGTTTCAGACGTGTCCTAGGGACTGTCCCTGGGACACGTCCCGAAACGAAAGAAATCCCCGCGGTGGTGCGCTCTCGAGCGCTCCGCCACGGGGATCTCGGTGTCGATGCCGTCTTAGACGGCGACGACGTTGAAGGCCTCGGGGCCCTTCTGGCCCTCGCGGGCCTCGAACTCCACCTTCGCGCCCTCGGAGAGGGACTTGAAGCCCTCCCCGCCGATGCCGCTGTGGTGGACGAAGAGGTCCTTGCCTCCGTCCTCCGGCGCGATGAAGCCGTAGCCCTTCGCGTCGTCGAACCACTTCACGGTTCCTGTTGCCATATCTACACCTCCCTACCAATGGTCACGAACGGTAAGAGAGGTGCCGGGGCACTTCAGGTACGCGCTCTCAAGACTTGAACGCCGCCAGCGTAGCGGCTTCGTGGGCTAACCGGGGGAGCCGGTCGTCTTCGCCATCCAGAGCAGGGGCCCGATCAGGCCGGCGAAGGGGACGCACACGATCAGCATTGCGAGCATCGGAGTCACGAGTTCACGCTAAGACGCCGCGTTCCTGCGCGCGTCGGCCCCGCGAGCGATCAGGCGTCGTCCCCGCGGACGAGCTCGAGCAGCCGCACGGCGTACGCGGGAGCCGTCGGCGCGTCCTCGTGGCGGAAGTAGGCGAAGACGTCCACGCCCGCGGCGAGCAGCGGCTCGATCCGGCCGGCGATCTCCACCAGCTCGTCGTCCGTATGGGGAGGCTCACGGAAGCGGAGATACCGGAACGGCGCGTCGGCCTCCCAGTCGTTCACCCGTACCGCCGGCGCGACGTCGACGCCATCCCAGCTCTCGTCGCGCAGGTCGAGTGCGAGGCGGAGGTCGGTCGAGCCGAGCAGGAGCACGAGCAACCCGTCGTCGCGCGGCGACGGCACGACCACCCGCATCGGCCCCAGCCGGTCGCCGAGCCGCTGCAGGCGCTCCTCGACGGTGGCGACGTCGCGCAGCGCCCGCGGCGGCGCCTTGACCGCGAAACTGAAGCCGTCCGGCACGGCCGCCGCCCAGCGCACGAACTGCTCCTCCGAAGGCAGCCGGTAGCCGGTCGAGTTGATCTCCACCGAGGGCAGACGCGCCGAGTAGTAGGCGAGGAAGTCCTCGTTCGCCGTTCCCTCGGGGTAGAAACCGGGCCTCCACGTCGGATATGACCAGCCCGACGTTCCGACCGACAGACGCTCTACATTGGAGGCCATGGCCCCAGTAGTACAAGACACCGAGCTCCCGGAGACGACGGTCTCCGTCCTCGACAAGGGGTTCCTCGCGCTCGATGCGGCCCTCGCCTCCGACCTCGCGGTCGTCAACGGCGCGCGCGTCTCTTTCAACCAGGAATCGGACGAGATGTCCGACCGCGACGCGGGCCTGATCCGCTTCCTCATCCGCGAACGCCACGGCAGCCCGTTCGAGCACGGCTACTTCCGCTTCCTCGTCAAGGCGCCGCTGTTCGTCGTGCGCGAGCACCATCGCCACCGAGCCGGCCACAGCTACAACGAGTGGAGCGGCCGCTACTCGAAGATGGACGCCGAGTTCTACATCCCCGACAACGTTCGCACGCAGGTCGGGAAGCCGGGCAACTACAGGTTCGAGCCCGTTGACGACGGGGTCCGCGACGAGGTGCGGCGCGAGATCGAGGAGAACGCGCAGCACGCCTTCGAGGCGTACGAGCGAATGCTCGAGCAGGGCGTCGCGAAAGAGGTCGCGCGCGCCGTGCTGCCGCTCTCGACGTACACGAAGTACTACTGGAGCTGTAACCCGCGCTCGCTGATGCACTTCTGCGGTCTGCGCAACCACGAGAACGCCCAGTACGAGATTCGGCAGTACGCCGCTGCCGCCGAGACGTTCCTCGAACGACTGATGCCGGTCACGCACGCGGCGTTCGTCGCGAACGACCGCACCGCACCCTGACGCGCATGGAGCGCGTGGTCGGGATCGGCGGGATCTTCCTCCGCTCGGCCGACCCGGCTGCCCTGCGTGCATGGTACGAGACCCACCTCGGGATCCCGATCTCGGAGTGGGGCGGGAGCGTCTTCATTGCCGAGACCGGGGACGCCACGGTCTGGTCGATCTTCCCTGGCGACAGCGAGTACTGGCCGGGCGGGCAGCAGACCATGGTCAACTACCGCGTTCGGGACCTCGATGCGATGCTGGCACAGCTTCGCGCCGCCGGCATCGAAGTCGACCAGCGAGTCGAGGAGCAGGAGTTCGGCCGCTTCGGCTGGGCCGTCGACCCCGACGGCAACCGCTTCGAGCTCTGGGAGCCGGCTACGCCGTCGTGAGCAGGATCTCGTCCGACCCGTGGCGCGTGACGACCCAGCCGTCGTAGTTGCGCAGGCCGTACGGCACGCTCAGCGAGACCGTCGTCACCCCGGGATGGAGGGTGAAGCGACCGCAGGAGTCGGCCGGCTTCCCGTCCTTCGTCAGCCAGAGCTCGTAGTAGTCGTCGCGGTCGCGGCTCGGCTCGAGGCCGCGGACGTGCACGCGCATGGGCCAGTTGCCGGACGCGTCCTGCGGCAGGAGCTCGATCGATCCGCTCGCGCGGTCGGCGCCGTTCATCGCGATCACCTGCTCCGGCTCGACCTCTCCGTCACCGGCGCCGGTCAGCCAGCCCGCGCCGAACGACGCGATGGCCAGCGCCGCCGCGAGCAGGACGAGCGCGCGCCGCCGACGGCGCGGCAGCAGCGGCTCCGGCTTCGGAACGACGACCGCGTCGACCTCGGGCGAGCGCTCCGGTGGCGCCTCGACGGAGAGCAGCAAATCGTGCACACGCCTGAGGCGCTGCCGCTCAGCGGGATCCTCGATCTCGCCGACGAGCTCGTCGAAGCGGTCGTTCACAGGAGCTCCTCGTCGAGCAGATCGGCCAGCCGCGAGAGCGCGCTCCGCGTCCGGGTCTTGACCGTGCCGAGCGGCACGTGCAGGAACTCGGAGATCTCGCTCTGCGAGAGCCCGCCCCAGTACGCGAGCTCGATCACGGGCCGCTCATGCTCCGGCAGGAGCTCGAGCGCACTGTGGACGCGCCACGCGAGCCACGCCGCCTCCGCCTGCTCCGGCGGCCCGTCCTCGCCGGAGGGCTCGTCGGGGACCTCGACCGGCGGCTCGGGCCGCCTGCGCGCGCCGTCGACGATCGCGTTGCGCGCGACCGTGTAGAGCCACGCGCCGCCCTGCCCGCGAGCCGGGTCGTAGCTGCCGGCCGAGCGCCAGATCGCGGCGAAGGCATCCTGGAGCGCGTCCTCGGCACGGCCGCGGTCGCCGAGCCGCCGCAGCGCGAGAGCGAGCACGGGACGTGTATAGCGCCGGTAGAGCTCGTCGAACGCGTCACGGTCGCCGTTGCCGACGCGCTCGATGAGCTCCCCGTCCGTCAACTCCCCCTCGTGCACCATCCGGATGCTTGCGGCTGCGCGCGTGCGTCGCAAGGTGGGATCGATCATGCTCAACGTCGCATCCATGCACTCGGTCTACGCAAGGCCCGACGACCCGGTTTGCAGTAGCCGGCCTCCGTCGACCGCGATCGTCGCGCCGGTGACGAAGCCGGCCTCGACGAGATAGAGGATCGCCCCGGCCACGTCCTCCGGCGAGCCGACCCGTCTCAGCGCCGTTTCGGCTGCACGCCGGGACACGTCGTCGCCGGGCTCGAGGGCCACAGGGCCGGGGGCGATCCCGCAGACACGGATCTCCGGCGCGAGCGCCTTTGCCAGGGTGCGGGTCAGCATCGCCTGCGCGGCCTTGGCCGCGCCGTGCGCCGCGAAGGCCGGCCAGGGCTGGTAAGCCGCGACGTCCTCGAGCATGACCACGAGCCCACGCGACTCACGGAGGTGCGGCACGGCCGCCTGGGTGACGAAGAAGCTTCCCTTGACGGTGGCGCCGAATGCGCGCTCGACATCCTCTTCCGAGACGTCCTCGAAGCGGCGCGCCTCGAACCCGGCTCCGGCGCCGTTGACGACGACGTCGAGGCCGCCGAGCTCCGCCGCGGCGCGTGCCACGAGCGCGCGGGCCTCGTCGGCATGCGCGAGGTCGCCGTCACGGCTCCCCGCCGCGACCACCTCCCACCCCTCGCCGCGAAGCCGTCCCACGACTGCTGCGCCGAGTTTCCCCGTGCCGCCGGTGAAGAGCGCGCGCTTCAGCGCGCCTGCTCGAACCGCTTCGCCACTTCGTCCCAGTTGACGACGGCCCACCACGCGGCCAGGTAGTCCGGGCGCCGGTTCTGGTAATTGAGGTAGTAGGCGTGCTCCCAGACGTCGATGCCGAGGATCGGCGTCTTGCCCTCGGAGAGGGGCGAATCCTGGTTCGCGGTGGACAGCACCGAGAGTGAGCCGCCGTCGGCGACGACCCACGTCCAGCCGGAGCCGAACCGCTTCACGCCTGCGTCGTTGACCTGTTCCTTGAGCGCCGTGAGGCCGCCGAAGGCGTCGATCGCGTCGGCCAGCGCGCCGGAGGGCTCGCCACCGCCGTTCGGGCCCATGATCGTCCAGAAGAGCGAGTGGTTGGCGTGGCCGCCTGCGTTGTTGCGCACGGCCGCCTGCTTGTCTGCCGGCAGCGTGTCGAGCTTCGTCAGCACTTCCTCGACGGGGGCGTCGGCGAGGTCGGTGCCCTCGAGCGCGTTGTTGGCGTTGTCGACGTAGGCCTGATGGTGCTTGCCGTGGTGGATCTCCATCGTGCGCGCGTCGATCGTCGGCTCGAGCGCGTCGTGGGGGTAGGGGAGGTCGGGAAGTGAGAACGGCATCACGGCTCCTTCGGCTCGGTCCATCGACTGGGCAATTGGGGGAAGGATATGCTCCGCGCCGTTCCCGACGAGTCGCCGAAGAGAACTGTGGAGGTATCGATGTCGAGTTACGAGGAGATCCGGCCCCGCGAGCTGAACCCGGCCGTGCTGGAGCTCGACGGGATCTCGCGCGCGTCGGTCGAGGCCCACTACAAGCTCTACCAGGGCTACGTGAACAAGCGGAACGAGATCCTCGGCAAGCTCGGCGCGGCCGATCTCGGCAGCGCGAATCAGATCTACTCGGACATTCGCGCGCTCAAGGTCGAGCTCTCGTTCGCCGTCGGCGGGATCAAGAACCACGAGGTCTACTTCGAGCACCTGGGCGGCCCCGGCGGCGACCCGAGCGGTGCGATCGCCGACCTGATCAAGCGCGATTTTGGCTCGGCGGACGCATGGCGCGACGACCTCAAGGCCACCGGCATGGGCGGCCGCGGCTGGGCGTGGACGGCGTACGACTGGGATGAGGGTCGCCTGTTCAACTACATCGGCGACGCCCAGAACTCCTATCCGATCTGGAACGCGACTCCGCTCGTGGCGCTCGACGTCTACGAGCACGCCTACTTTCTCGACTACCAGACCGATCGCGGCGCCTACATCGACGCCTTCTTCAAGAACCTGGACTGGGCCGTCGTGAACGACTGGGTCTCGAAATACCAGATCCCGCTGCGCTGACGCGATGACCGGCGCCCTCGTCGTCCTCGGCGGCTACCTGCTGGGGTCGATGCCGTTCGGCTACTGGCTCGTGTGGCTGCTCAAGGGCGAGGACGTCCGCACGGTCGGCAGCGGCAACATCGGCGCCACGAACGTCTGGCGGACGTATGGCAAGGCTTACGGGATCCCGATCGTCGTGCTCGACGTCGCCAAGGGGTTCGTGCCCGCGCTCGTCGGGACGATCCTGGTCGGCGAGCTGGTCGGCGTGCTCGCGGGCGGCGCGGCAATGCTCGGCCACTGGCGCCCGCTCTTCCTCCGCTTCCAGAAGGGCGGCAAGACCGTCGCGACTGGGGGCGGGACGTTCCTCGGCGTCGCGCCGCTCGTTGGCGTGATCGGCCTCGCGATCTGGCTCGTCGTCTTCCTCGTCTCCCGCTACGCCTCGCTGGCCTCGATGGCGAGCGGCGTCGCGCTGCCCTTCGTCGCGCTCGCACTCGGTGAGCCGTGGCCCGTGATCGTCTTCGCTGCGATCGCAGGCGTTGCTGTGCTCGTCCTGCACAAGGCGAACATCGCGCGCCTCCGGGCCGGCACGGAGAGCCGCTTCCACTTCCGCCGTGGGCCAAAGCCGGCGTCGCCCTAGTTCGCGAGCCAGTCGGCGAGGCTCGTGTGCCGGCCGGCTGCCGGTGCGCCGCCGAGCTCTGCGCGGATCTCGCCGACGGTTCCCTCCCGTTCGGCGAGCACGTCGTGGGCGTGGATCGTCTCGAAGTTGATCTGGCGCGCGAAGACGAAGTCGCCGTCGGCCAGGTCGGGCATCGCCTCGAGCGCGCCCTTGACCGAGAGCCGGACGGAGTCCTCGACGAAGCGGGGTTGCAGGTGCGCGTGCTCGACGACGAAGAGCTCGTCCGGCCGCTTCAGCAGCTCGTAGATCGGCGCGCTCATCGAGCCTTGCACGACGGCGACGAGGTCGTTCGCGTCGAGCTGCAGTTCGGTGCCGACGTAGAGCGAGCCGCGGCCGCGCTGGTTGTGCGTCGCGAGCGGCACGAGGTCGAGGATCCGCTCGACGTCCTCGTAGCCGGCCTCGGCCAGCCGCTCGGCGGCGCGGCCGCGGACGAGGCCCTGCGCACAGGGGCAAGCGTTGATCCCGGTCGCCTCGACTCCGACGACCCGGCGCACGCGGTCGGCCGTGGCCGCCGCGATCCCGACGAGCGAGACCATCTCCTGCGTCGAGAGCCGGCTGACCGGCGTCGTCCGCCGCACGGGCCACTGGGCCGTGATCCGCGCCTCGGCACGCAGCGCGCTTTGCCGGCCGACGATGTGGCGTGCGATGTGCTCCGCGAGCGCTTCGACGTGCAGCGCCTCGGCCCCGACCACAGCCTCGATCGCCTCCTCGAACAACTCGGGGAAGCGGGACATGTGGACGCCCTTCTGCTCGTGCGAGAGGTCGACCGTGCACTCGATCTGGGCCGCCATCACCGTCTCGTGGCCCTCGTGCCGGACCCGGACCGCCTTCTGGACGCCGGTGACGCCGGCGCGCGTCAGCGACAGCCGCACCTCGGGCGAGGACGCCTGGAGATCGGGCGTTGCGCTTGAGATCTCCGTCACGCGGTTACGCTAGCAGCGCCGTGGCCGACGACTTCTCCCGCCTCGTCTCGCTCGCCTGTCACGACCTGCGGACGCCGCTCGCGACCGTGTCGGGCTTCGCGAAGACGATGCTCCGCATGGACGAGCTCGACGAGGACAAAAGGCTGCGTTACCTCGGCATGATCGACACCTCCGCCGGCGAGCTGGCCGAGCTGCTCGACCTGCTCTCGCTCGCGGCCCGGATCGAGGGCGGCCGCTACGACCCTGTCGTGCGCGAGGCGGACTCGCTCGAGCTTGCCCCCGGAGGCGCCACCGGCAGGGGCACGACCGTCCTGGTCGATCCCGGGCCGGCCGAGCGGGCGCTGGCGGCGCTGGCCCATGCGGCCGCACGTCACGGGGGTGTCGACGTCGCCACCTCGGTCGACGGCCCGCGCGTCACGATCGAGCCGGTGACGCCGGACGCGGCCCCGATCGTCCTCGGCGAGACGGCGAAGGACCTCGGCGCGGCCGTGGCCGTCCGGCTCGTCCGCGCCCTCGGCGGCGAAGTGGTGCTCGACGGCGAGCGCCTCTCCGTCACGCTGCCGAGCTGAGCACGAGCGCCTTCCGGGCAGGTCGAGCGCCGTTCAGGACATGTCCCAGGGACTGTCCCTGGGACATGTCCATCGCGGCCGCGACTACGCCGAGGCCGACGGATCGTTCTGCCAGAGGCCGAACTCGTTCCCCTGGGTGTCGGTGCAGGTCGCGAACCAGCCCATGCTCGGGACGGGCATGGCGTCGCTGCTCTCACCGCCGAGCTCCTTGACGCGCGCGACGCCGGTGTTGATGTCGTCGACGTCGAAGTAGACGCGCGGGCCCTTGGAGCTCCCGTCGTCCGCCGTGATCGCGCCGCCGCTCGTCTCCGAGAAGCGGGTCATGTGGTACTCGGTCGGGCTGCCCTCGTAGGCCTGGAACTCCCAGCCGAAGAGCCCGCTCCAGAACTCGCGCGCCTTGCCGGTGTCCCCCGCGGGGATCTCGATGTGGACCATTTGTCCGGCCATGCAACTCCTCCTTCCGGCGCCGCTGTCACTCCTAGACGAACGCGCGGCGCCGAAGTCGACAGGTGTCCTGCGAACCCTGACAAATCGGTGCATCGTCCGTTGGCGCTGCACTAGGCTCCGCGCATGCCACTCCCGGCCGGCACGCACAGGCTCGGCCCCGAGAACGGCACGCTGTCCGTCCGCACCGGGCGGATCGGCGCCGCGGCGATGGCGGGACACGACCTCCTCCTCGACGTCACGTCCTGGGCGGCGACGCTGGAGGTCGGTGAGGACGCAGCAGTGGCCAACCTCGTGCTCGAGGCCGACGGCGCGTCGCTGCGGGTGCTGGAGGGGACTGGCGGCATGCAGGAGCTCGGGCCCGGCGACAAGGCGGGCATCGAGCAGACGATCGACGACGAGATTCTGAAGCGCGGCGGGGTCACGTTCCGCTCGACCGCGGTCGAGACGGCCGCGGACGGGAGCCGGCTGCGGGTGCGGGGAGAGCTGACGCTCGCCGGGACGACCGCTCCGCTCTCGTTCCTCCTCACCGTCGCCGCCGACGGCTCGCTGACCGGCAGCGCCATCGTCACGCAGTCGACGTGGGGGATCACGCCCTATACGACGCTGTTCGGTGCGCTCAGAGTCGCAGACGAGGTCGAGGTGGCGGTCGATGCCGGTCTCCGGCCGCGGGAGCGGACGCCCGCGCTGCCCTACGAGCGGATCATTCCCCGCGAGCTGAAGCCGGCGCTGCTCGAGCTCGATGGAATCTCACGCGTCTCGGTGCGGGCCCACTACCGGATCTACGAAGGCTTCGTCTCGCAGCGGAACGAGCTCCTCGCCAGGCTCGCAAAGCTCGACCGATCCGAACCCCCGCTTGCAGAGCTGCGCGCGTTGAAGATCGACCTTTCACTCGCCGTCGGGGGGATCAAGAACCACGAGGCCTACTTCGAGCATCTGGGCGGCGCCGGCGGCGAGCCACAGGGGGCGGTCGCGGAGCTGATCGCACGTGACTTCGGCTCGAGCGAGGCATGGCGCAGCGACCTGCGGGCGGCCGCGCTGGCGGCGCGCGGCTGGGCTTGGACGGCGTACGACTGGGACGAGCGGCGGCTCTTCAACTACGGAGGCGATGCAGAGAACCCCGCGCCGGCCTGGAACGCGACGCCGCTCGTTGCGCTCGACGTCGACGAGCACGCCTACTACCTCGACTACCGAACCGACAGGGCCGCTTACATCGATGCCTTCTTCTCGAACCTGGACTGGGGTGTCGTGAACGGTTGGCTCGCGGCGTACGAGGTCACGCCGGCGTAGCTAGTCGCCGTAAACGGTCTGAGCGTCGAGCCCACCCTCGACACCCGGCGGCAGCGGTCCGGTGCCGTGGGCGTAGAGCGCGACCTGCTCGAGCGTCCTGACGTGAGCCGGGTCGTCGCCGGAGCCGTTGATCCAGGCACCGTTCTCCCACGTCAGAGTCTCGGGCGACGCCCCGAGCGCCATGCCCGCGAGCAGACGGCCCTTGTCGCGGATCTTCTCCGCGGCGCTCAGAACGGCGGCGGCGGTCCCGGCCGAAGCGCTCGTGTTGTAGCCGTGACCGTTCCCGAACCGGTCGGTGTCAGCGGGTACGACCTTGACGTCGAGCGCGGGCACTCCGAGCTCGTCCGCCACCAGCTGCGCGTATTCGCCCTCCTTCCCGTCGGATTCGGTCGTCAGGCTGAGCACCATCTTCCCGGTGGGGTGAACGCGGAGAAAGACCGCTCGATACGCCTCGTCAGCCATTGTCCTGTTGCCTCCTCGTCTGGGGATCTGTGCTTGCCTCGCGCCGCTGGCGCTCCTGGTGCGCTGTCAACGCGTTGTGCTCCTGCAGGTCGCAGAACGCGGGTTGCGGCCCGCCGAGCGGGTTCGGCGGGGCCGCGCGGCGCTCGCAGCCCGGGTAGATGCAGATCTTCATCTCACTCATCGATCGCCCAGCCCGGCGTGGTCTTGCCCCTGCGGGGACCGTAACCGCTCGGCATCGCGACGGAGCTGCCCGGGACCGGCGTGGCGCTCGCCCACGGCTCCGGCTCGTCCGCATCGGGAGCCGGCCAGTGTGCGGACGATCCGACCGGGTCGCCCGCGATAGCCGCGACGACTTCGTCGAGCGCCGCGAAGCTGTGGCCGCTCACGAGCGCGTCGCAGTGCGGCAGCGCCGCCACCATGCCGGCCGACCGGACCGAGAAGGCTCTGGCGCTCACTCTCGGATTCACCCAGACGATCCGATTGGCCAGCCGCGCGAGGCGGGCCATCTCGCGCCCCACGAGCTTCGGGTCGCCGCGCTCCCAGCCGTCGGAGAGGATCACCACGACCGCGCCGCGCGCCATCCCTCGCTGTCCGTGCCGGTCGTTGAACTCGCGCAGCGCGTCGCCGATCCGCGTTCCGCTCGACCAGTCGGGCGCGGCCGTGGCGGCGCGCTGGATCGCGCGCTCCGGGTTGCGGGAGGAAAGCGCACGCGTGAGGCGGGTGAGCCGCGTCGCGAACACGAACGCCTCCGCGTTGGGGCCGCTCCCGGCGGCGCACGTGAGGAACTGGAGGTACGCACGCGCGTAGGGCTCCATCGAGCCGGAGATGTCGCAGAGCAGCACGAGCCGCCGGCGTGCGACGCGGCGGCGACGGCGTGCGAGTCGGATCGCATCCCCGCCGGTGCGGAGGCTGGCGCGGAGCGTGCGGCGCATGTCCATGTGCTCCCCGTGACTTCCTCGCTCGTAGCGGCGCGTCCGCCGTTCCGGCGTCGCCAGCCGCAGTCGCGACATCAGCCGGTAGAGCTGTGCCAGCTCGTGCGGCTCGAGCCGGTCGAAGCTCCTGTGCCCGAGGAGCTCGTCGTCGCTCGCCAGCACGAGCGGGACGTCGGCCTCCGCCATGTCCTCGTCGGCGTCCTCGTCACGGCCCGACGGCGACGCGCTCCGGCCGAGCTCGGTCCTGCCGGCGGTCTCGAGCTCGCGGGGCGGAGCCACGCCCTCGCGAGGCGAGACGGCGACCGGCGACTCGTCGAGGCCGAGGTCGTGAGACTCTGCGCGGCCGCCGAAGACGGACGCGAAGACCGCGTCGAAGGTCTCGACCTGGGCGGGATCAGAGACGAATACCGCCCGCGCCGTCCAGTAGAGCCGGCGGCGCGCGACCGGTCTGACGAGCGTCAGGGCGCGCGCGAAGCCGGCCGTTCGGGCGGGGGTGGTCGGCACGCCCTGGTCGTGCAGGCGCCGGCCGAGCGCCGCCGTCAGCCGCGGCAGGTCGAGTTCGATCGTCTCGACGCCGAAGTCAGTCACCGCCGGCCACGAGCTGCTCGAGGCCGGCTGCGCGAATCACCTCCTGGTCCTCGCTGTACTTCAGCACCGACCCGAGGGTGCGGTCAACCGCCGCTGCGTCCAGCTGCTCGATCCCGAGCAGGCTCAGCGCCGCGAGCCAGTCGATCGCCTCCGCAACTCCGGGCGGCTTCTGGACGTCGCTGTCGCGCATGCGCGAGACGGCATTCGCGACCTGCACCGCCAGCGTCTCCGACGAGCCCTTCACGCGACGGCGCACGATCTCCACCTCGCGCTGCGGGGACGGGTAGGCGATCCAGTGGTAGAGGCATCGTCGCTTGACTGCGTCGTGCAGATCGCGCGTGCGGTTGGAGGTCAGCACGATCACCGGCGGATGCGTGGCGCGGATCGTGCCGAGCTCGGGGATCGTCACACTGGCGTCCGCGAGCAGCTCGAGCAGGAACGCCTCGAAGTCGTCGTCGGCGCGGTCGATCTCGTCGATGAGCAGCACAGCCGGCCTCGGGCCGGGATGCTCGAGGGCGCGCAAGAGCGGCCGGCGGATCAGGTAATCGGGCCCGAACAGCTCTTCCTCGCCGAGCTCGGAGCCGCGGGAGTCGGCAAGGCGGATGCTCAGCAGCTGGCGCGGGTAGTTCCACTCGTAGAGTGCCTCCGCGACGTCGATCCCCTCGTAGCACTGCAGGCGGACCAGAGGCGTGTCCAGTACCAGCGCGAGCGACTTGGCCGCCTCCGTCTTGCCGACACCGGCCTCGCCTTCGAGGAGCAGCGGCTGCGGCAGCCGCAGGCTGAGGAACATCGAGGTCGCCAGCCCTTCGTCGACGAGGTAGTCGATCTCGCCCAGGCGTTGCGCGAGGGTCTCGATGTCGGGCACGAGCCGGCGGATCTCTCCGGCCGCGTCGCCCGTGACCTCGTTCATGGCGCCGGCGTCACTGCGGCGGCTCCGCACGCCCCTGCATCGCCGCCCAGACCCGGGCCGGGGTGCAGGGCATGTCGATGTGGTCGACGCCGTGCGTCGCGTGCAGCGCGTCGATGACCGCGTTGACGATCGCCGGCGGCGAGCCGACGTTCGGCGACTCGCCGACGCCCTTCGCTCCGAGCGGATGGTGCGGGCACGGTGTCACCGTTTCGCCGAGCTCGAAGTCGGGGCACTCGAGCGCGGTCGGGATCAGGTAGTCCATGAACGACGAGTTGAGGCAGTTGCCCTCCTCGTCGAACGAGAGCAGCTCCATCAGAGCGATGCCGACGCCCTCGGCGAGGCCGCCGTGGATCTGCCCGTCGACGACCATCGGGTTGATCCGGACGCCGCAGTCGTCGACGGCGATGAAGCGCCGTACCGTGACGTGGGCGGTGTCGGGGTCGATGTCGACCACGGCGATGTAGGCGCCGTACGGATAGGTGAGGTTCGGCGGGTCGTAGATCACCTGCGCGTCGAGCCCGCCCTCCATCCCGGCCGGAAGCTCGTCGCCGCTGTACGCCCGAGCGGCGATCTCCTCGATCATTGCGCCCTTCTCGGGGTCACCCTTGACGTACCAGCGGCCCTTCTCCCAGGCGAGGTCCTCGGGCCTGGTCTCGAGCATCGTCGCCGCGATCTCGCGCGCCTTATCGCGCACCTTGCGCGAGACGACCGCGACGGCGCCGCCGGACACCGGCGTCGAGCGGCTGCCGTAGGTGCCGAGCCCGTACGGCGACCGGTCCGTGTCGCCGGCCCGCACCTCGACGTCCTCCGGGGGGATCCCGAGCTCCTCGGCGACGATCTGGGCGAATGTCGTCTCGTGGCCCTGCCCCTGGGGCTGGCAGCTGATGCTGACGACCGCCTTGCCCGACGGGTGCACCCGTAGGTCGGCCCCGTCGTTCATCGCGAGGCCGAGGATGTCCATGTGCTTGCGCGGCCCGGCGCCGACACCCTCGGTGAAGAAGGAGACGCCGATGCCCATCAGCTCACCGCGCTCCCGCTTTTCGGCCTGCTCGGCGCGCAGCTCGTCGTAGCCGGCGATGTCCATCGCGACGCGCATCGTCTCGGCGTAGTTGCCGGAGTCGTACGTCCAGCCCGTCGTCGTCTCGTAGGGGAACTGCTCCGGCGCGATGAAGCTGCGCATCCGCAGCTCGATCGGGTCGGCCTCCATTTCCAGCGCGAGCGCGTCGACCATTCGCTCGACGAGGTAGACGGCTTCCGTGATCCGGAACGAGCACCGGTACGCGACCCCGCCCGGCGCCTTGTTCGTGTAGACGGCCTTCACCTTGACGTGCGACGCCTCGAGGTCGTACGAGCCGCAGACGATGTGGAAGAACCCGGCGGGGAACTTCGTCGGCTGGGCCGTGCTGTCGAACGCGCCGTGGTCGGCGAGCACGTCGACCCGCAGACCCGTGATCTTCCCGTCCTTGGCGCAGATCTCGCCGCGCATGATGTAGTCGCGGGCGAACCCCGTCGAGACGAGGTTCTCGGTCCGGTTCTCGACCCACTTGACGGGGACGCCGGCGACGATCGAGCCGGCGATCGCGCACACGTAGCCGGGATAGACCGGCACCTTGTTGCCGAAGCCGCCGCCGATGTCCTGGCAGCGGATCCGGATCATGTGCTCCGCGAGCCCCGCGACGTGCGCGTAGACGGTGCGGTGGGCGTGCGGCGCCTGGTTGCCGTTGTAGATGTCGAGCTGGCCCGTCTCCGGGTTGAAGTCGGCGATGATCCCGCATGTCTCGAGCGGGGCGGGGTGGCAGCGCGGGTAGATGATGTCCCGAGTGACGACCGTGTCGGCTTCGGCGAAGACACGATCCGTCGCCGCTGCGTCGCCGGCCTCCCAGGTCGGGCTCGCGAGATTGTCGCGCTGGCCGGTCTTGTCGTCGCGGATCAGCGGCGCGTCCGGGTCGAGTGCCTTGCGCGCGTTGACGACCGCCGGCAGCGGCTCGTACTCGACGTCGATCAGCGCGAGCGCGTCGTTTGCCGAGTACTCGTCGGTCGCGATCACGAACGCGACCTCCTGGCCCTGGAAGCGGACCTTGTCGCCCGCCAGCACGGCCTGGGTGTCGTAGGAGATCGTCGGCATCCACGCCAGCCCGAGCGTCTCTAGATCCTTCGCCGTGACCACGGCGGCCACGTTCGGGTGCGCGAGCGCGCGCGAGGTGTCGATCGAGACGATCCGTGCGTGTGCGTAGGGGCTGCGCAGGATCGCCCCGTGGACCATCCCCGGCAGGCGGATGTCGTCGAGGTACGTGCCCTTGCCGCGGATGAAGCGCTCGTCCTCCTTGCGCTTCAGGCGGCCGAAGCCGATCGGGCGCTCCGTCTGCGCGCTGGGCAGGTTTTCGACCGTGGCCATGCTCAGACCCCCTGTTTCGCTGCTTCGTGTCCGCAGCCCAGCGTACGGCAGCGACGATGTTCTTGTAGCCCGTGCAGCGGCAGATGCTCCCCGAGATCGCGGTGCGGATCTCCTGCTCGGTCGGATCCGGGTTCTCGTCCAGGAGCGCACGAGCCGTCATCAGCATCCCGGGCGTGCAGAAGCCGCACTGCAGGGCGTGCGTCTCGTGGAAGCCGACCTGGATCGGGTCGAGCACACCATCTACTTCGAGCGACTCGACGGTGCGGATCTCGTGGCCCTCGCACATCGCCGCCAGGATCGTGCAGGACTTGACCGGCTCACCGTCCATCTGCACCACACAGGCGCCGCAGTTCGACGTGTCGCAGCCCCAGTGCGTCCCGGTCAGCCCCGGCGTCTCGCGGATGAAGTGGACGAGCAGCTGGCGTGGCTCGATCTCGCGTGTGACCTGCTCGCCGTTCACCGTGATCGAGACGTTCATCTAGGCCTCCTGACCTTGGGCGCGCGCGGTCGCGCGGAGCAGGGCGCGTTTCGTGAGCACGCCGGCGAGGTGGCGCTTGTAGTCGACCGGGCCGCGTCCG
Organism: uncultured Gaiellaceae bacterium; assembly: GCA_963829845.1. GTDB lineage: Bacteria > Actinomycetota > Thermoleophilia > Gaiellales > Gaiellaceae > Gaiellasilicea. The sequence goes on from CAWHKD010000019.1 coordinate 27,002, forward strand.
TCGGCCCCGGGGGAGCAGTGCGCGGAGGCGATCTCGCCCGCCTGGGCAAAGAGCTCGTCCGATGGAGCCTTGCCCCGCAGCAGCTCCTCTGCCTCTGAAACATGGACGGTCGTGAGTCCGACGGCGCTGAGCGCGATTCCCGCGTCGGCGAGCGTGCCGCCGTCGAGCCAGACCGCGGCCGACGCAGCCGCGATCGCCCAGTCGCCGGCACGGCGCTCCACCTTCTCGTGGGCGCTGCCGCCGCCGGCGCGCAGCGGGATCCGGATCTCCGTCAGCAGCTCGCCGTCGCCGCACGGCGGTCATGTACGGGCCGAGGTGGAAGTCCTCCATCGCGACCACACGCTCGCCGGCTGCTCCGCGGATGACGACGCTGGCCTTCACCGCCGAGCAGACGGCCGAGAGGTCCTCGGCCGCGTCCGCCTGGCAGAGCGAGCCGCCGATCGTGCCGCGGTTGCGCACGACCGGGTCCGCGATCACGTTCTCGGCGTCGCGGAAGAGCGGCAGGTGCTCCGCGAGCAGCTCCGACTTCAGCAGCTCGACGTGGCGCGTCAGCGCGCCGATCCGCACCTCGCCGCCCTCCTCCCGGATGTACGAGAGCTCCTTCAGGTCGTTGATGTCGATCAGATGCGCAGGGCTCGCCAGCCGGAGCTTCATCATCGGCAGCAGGCTGTGCCCGCCGGCGATGACGCGCGCCTCCGGGCCGAGCCGCTGCAGCGACGCGAGCGCCCCGTCGACGCTGGTGGCGCGCTCGTACTCGAATGGCGCGGGCGTCTGCACGAGCGCTCTCTCTCCTCTCTCAGCCGGTTCGGCTCGGGAGCCGCTTGCGGGGTTTGCCGATGTCGTCCCGCTGCTCGTACTGCTCGGGCGCGTCGGTTCCGATCACCGGCGACCGGGGCAGCGTCTCGGGACGCGTCTGGCGGTTCTCGGGATAGAGCAGGCGGGCGGCGAGGCTGCCTCGCTCGACGTCGCGGAGCGCCGGACCGGCCGGGTTGCCCGCCGCGATCGGCGCCTCGCGGCCGAGCCGTGCCAGCGTGAGCGTGCCCTTCGTGTAGACCTCGCCGATCCGCGGCGCCTCGATCGTCGTGCTCTCGGGGATGTTCCTGAACCCGCCGGCGCCGGCGCCGGCGTAGAGGCCCTCGACGAGCCCGATTGCGTCGCGCAGGCCCGCCTTCTTCACAAGCAGCCCCTCGAGCAGGTCGACGCCCGCATCGAGCTGCGGCGTTGATGCTCTTGACGACGTCGTTCACCGGTGCGCTCTTCTCGACGATCTCGCCGACGGAGGCGATCACCTCGTCCAGGCCGTTCGTGATCCGCCGTAGCTGCACGATCACGGAGACGAGGTAGTAGACGAGCGCGAGGACGATCAGCAGGACCGCGAGGATCGTCACCACTCCGACTGCCGTCGCCGCGACCAGCATCAGCTCGCGTCGTCGAGGATCACGTCGAGGGAGCCGCCGTAGTTCGGCCACGCCGGCGACGGTCTTGGTCACCTGGTCCTGCGTCGTCAGCAGCAGCGCCGCGGCGTCGAGGTCCTTCGACCCCGCTGCCGCCACCGTCGCCGATCTGCTGGACGCTCGGGACGATCGACGTCGCCGCGTCGAGCACGCCGCGCAGCAGGTAGACGACGACGGGGAGGACGACAACGAGCAGGACCACGTTCCCGATCCACCAGAGGGTCATCGCGGCCTCCGCTCGGCGACGACGGCCGCCTTGGCGGCGATTCCCGGCAGCGCGCCGAGGATGACGTCGAACTGGCCGTTGATCGCCTTGACCGCGCCCTCGAGCGGGCGCAGGTGCTCCGACTCGACCCCCTGCAGCGCGGAACCGAGGGTCGCGAGCCCCTGGGAGATCCGCTCGAGGCTCTTGCGGACGACGATCAGCGCGGCAGCGAGCACGAGCACGACGACGGCCACGAGCGCGACGGTCAGTAGCGCCAGCAGCTCTGTGTCGCTCATGCCGCTCCGTACCCGTCCGTGAGCGCGTTCATGTAGCCGTCCTGGATCACTGCTTCGTCGACGATCAGCGCCAGCACGGGCGCGGTCGCCTCGAGCTGGGGGATGTTCGCCGTGTTGGCGGCAACGTTCCCGGCGATCCCGAGCAGGCCGTCAACAGACTGCTCGATGCTCCGGACGCTCAGCACGAGCGCGAGCAGCAAGATCGCGACGACCACTGCTGCGGCCGCTCCGATCCCGAGCGAGAGGGCCCAGTAGCCGTTGGAGGTGAGGGCGAGGATCACTTGCCGACGGCCACCTTCCGCAGCGAGCGCGCCGCGTGCAGGATCCGCACCCCGGAGTCGTTGATCCGGGCGATCCCGCCGAGCTCGGTGGTCTGCGCGCGCACGACCTCGACCGCCTGCTCTGCCGTCTTCGCCTGCTTCGCGATCCTGCGCGCGAGCAGGACGATCGTGATCACGATCACCGCCGCCACCGCGATCACCACGATGCCGAGGGTGATTCCGACCTGCCATTGCGTCGACGCCGCGACCAGCTGCCGCGGGCACCTTAGAGCGCGCATCGAAAACGCGTCAAGCGGTCAGCTCGGCGTGCCGTCGTATCCGTCGATCACCGAGACGTTGACGGTCGAGCACCGCCCGCAGCGGACGCGGACCTTCTTCGTCATCTGCTCGGGATGCATCGCCGTCGCGAGGAGGTTCCCGCACGAGACGCAGATGTAGTCGTCGGAGCCAGTTCCATGGAAGACGGGCCGGTCGGCATCCTCCTGGATCGCGGTGCCGCCGTCGCGCGGCACCTCGCCCTCGCGGATCTGCTCGCATGCTGATCGTGCCCACGAGGATCAGAGCTGCGCGAGCTTGCCGCTGAAGTCCGTGATCAGCGCGTCGAGCACGCCGGTGACGACGCCTTCGCCCATCGAGGCAGCCTTGCCGGTGATCTGCGCGTTCGTGTGGATCGTCCCGCCGCCGTCCGCGAGTTGGAACGCGACCTCTGCGTTCGCGTGACCCTGGCCGCCAGCCTCCTTGGACTTGACGCTCATCACGACCCTGTGGGCGTCGGCGTCCTGCTCGACGATCTCCACCGTGCCGCTGAACGTCAGCGACATCGCGCCCATCTTGACGTGGATCTGCGCCTTCACGGCGCCCGGCCCGGTCGTGTCGAGCACGCTGCCGCCCTCGACGCAGGGGACGACGCGCTCGAGGTCGAGGATCGTCGTGTAACTCTCGTCCGCCGGCTTGCCGGTGGTGAACGGGTGCTCCAGGATCACGGCCACATGGACTCCCTCGCGTTTACTGACAGGACACTAGCGAAGCTCTATCCTCGGAGAATGAGCCGCGAGGACGTGTTGATCCGCGCCGGCAGGCTGGTGGAGGAAGGCAAGCCCTACGTCCTCGCGACGGTCGTTCGCGTCGAGCGGCCCGCCTCGACTCGGCCCGGTGACCGGGCGCTCGTCTCCCCGCAGGGCGAGCTCGAGGGTTGGGTCGGCGGAGCCTGCTCGGAGCCGATCGTGATTCGCGAGGCACTGCGCGCCCTCGCCGAAGGCGAGCCTGCGGCTCGTGCGCATCGGCCCGCCCGACTCGGGCGGCGAGGTGGCCGCGGACGTCGTCATCGCCGAGAGCTCGTGTGCCTCGGAGGGGGTCATCGAGGTGCTGATCGAGCCGCAGCTGCCGAGGCCGCTGCTCGCGATCCTCGGCGACGGTCAGGCGGCGCTGAGCCTCGGCGAGCTCGCGCGCACGATCGACTGGCGTGTGACGACCGAGCTGACGCCGGACGCGGACGCCGTCGTCGTGGCGACGATGGGTCACGCCGACGAGGAGGCGCTCGAATCGGCACTGGCGAACCGAGCTGGGTATGTCGGTCTCGTCGCCAGCGCGCGCCGGGCGGCGGTCGTGCTCGGCCGCCTGCGGGAGCGCGGAGTGAGCGAGGACGCGCTCGCGCGCGTGCGCAGCCCCGCCGGACTCGATCTCGGCCCCGCGACCCAGCCCGAGATCGCCGTGGCGATCCTCGCCGAGCTCGTCGCCTGGCGCCACACGCGCGGGACCGGCGAGTCCGTCCTCGAGGAGGCGGTCGATCCCGTCTGCGGCATGACCGTCGCGGTCGGCTCGGGCGAGGATCCGGTCGTCTTCGAGGGCGTGAGCTACCACTTCTGCTGCGCCGGCTGCCGCAGCCGTTTCGAGGCCGAGCCGTCGCGCTACGTGACGGCGACGGACGACGCACGCAGCTAGGAGGGTTTGGCGAAATAGCGGCTGTGCCGCCGGGCCGCGCTGGGCGTCCCGATGCGGCGTCCTCAGTCGCGCCGATAGCCTCGGCTATCGGCGCTTCTTGCGTCCTTGCCTCGGAACGCCCATCGCACCCCGGCGACGAGCGCCACTCCGCCAAACCCTCCTAGTCACCTCAGCAGCCGCGACATGCGGCGGTCCTTCAGCACCCGGCCGCCCGTCTGGCAGGGCGCACAATAGAAGACCGTGTGCTCCTCGTAGTCGACCTGGCGCAGCGGCTCGCCGCACCGTGGGCAGGGCTCGCCGAGACGCCTGTGGACGAGGTAGACATCCTTGTCGCCCTTGCCGGCGATCCGCAGCTCGAGCGCCCGGCTCAGGTCCTCCTGGATCGCGGCTGCGAGGCGCTCGCTCTCATCCCCGTCGAGGTTGCCGGAGAGCGCGAACGGTGAGAGCTGGGCGCGATGGAGGATCTCGTTCGCGTGCGCGCGTCCGATCCCGGCGAGCGCCCGCTGATCGCGAAGGAGCGAGTGCAGGCGCCGGTTGTCGGCGGCCAGGATCTCGCGCAGCTGTCCGACGCCGAGCGTGAGCGCCTCCGGCCCCAGATGGGCGAGCTCGGCCTCCGTCTGCTCCGGCGACTCGAGCCAGACGCCGGCCCGCTTCTTCGGCCCTGCTTCGGTCAGCACGAGTTCGCCGGCGTCCTCGAAGCGGAGTCTGAATGCGGGTGTCTTCGGCCCCTTGGCGCCGGCGGCGAGGTGCCGGATCCGGCCGGCGCTCATCAGGTGGATGCGGAGCTGCAGCGCCTTGTCAGCCGTCGGGAAGAGCAGCCATTTGCCGCGCCGGCCGGCTCCGGCGAGCCGCCTACCCTCGAGCTCGCGGAGCGGCGGATCGAACGTCTTCAGCGTCGCGATGTGCGCCGGACCGGCCGTGAGCACGGGCGAGGCCGACACGAGCGGATCGAGCTCGCGCACCCACGCCTCGACCTCGGGTAGCTCAGGCACCCACCGACGGTAGCGCTTCCGTCATGCCTTCCTCCACGGCCTCGTCGTCGTCGATCGGCGCCGGGAGGTCGCGCAGGTGCCGCTGCGGCGAGAGGAGGAGCCACAGGAACGCCAGCCCGCCGCCGACGGCGCCGACGACGATCGTCTCGCGCAGGCCGATCCACGTGCAAGGGCGCCGCCCGCGATCGTCCCGATCGGGATCGTCCCCCAGACGATGAACCGCATCACTGAGTTCATCCGCCCCTGCAGGCGCGGCGGGCAGATCGCCTGCCGGTAGCTGACCTGCGCGATGTTGTAGACGACGACGGTGAACCCGAAGAGGAGCTGGCCGGCGACGAGGAACGGGATCGCATCGTTGCCTGCGGGCGCCAGCGCAACCAGGAGGAATGACGGCCCGAACACCGCCGCCATCACGATCGACGTCGGGCCGATCCCGAACCGGTCCGAGATCCGCGTGGCCGTGAACGCGGCGAGCAGCGACCCGCGGCGCCCACCGAGAAGACGATCCCGATCACCCCCGCCGAGAGCCGGAGCTCGCGGACGGCGAACACGAGGAAGATCGAGAAGGCGAGGCTGGAGAAGAAGTTCGACGTCGCCGTGCACCCGGCCTGGGCGCGCAGGTTGGGATTGCCCGAGACGAAGCGGAGGCCCTCCTTCAGCTCCGGCCAGATGCTCGGCTTCCGCCCGTCGTCGTCACCACGGGCGGTACTTCTTCGCGCTTGCGGATGCGAAGCAGGAAGGCGCCCGAGGCGACGAAGCTGAGGGCGTCGACGAGCACCGCATACGGCGCCGTGAAGACCTCGACGAGCGCGCCGCCGAGTCCCGGGCCCGTCACCTGCGCCGAAGAGCGACTGATCTCGAGCTTCGAGTTGCCCTCGACGATCTGGTTCCGGTCGACGAGCGAGGGGAGATACGACTGGTATGCGACGTCGAAGAAGACCTGGCACACGCCTACGAGGAAGACGACGACGTACAGCTGGGTCAGCGTCAGTGCGTCAGCGCGTACGCGAGCGGGACCGTCGCCAGCAGCCCCGCACGCCCGAAGTCGGCGCTGATCAGAATCGGACGGCGCCGGAGCCGATCGACCCAGACGCCGGCGGGCAGCGTGAAGCAGGATGAACGGCGCGAAGTTGAGCGTGCCGAGGACGGCGACCTCGAACGCGCTCGCGTCCAGGACGAGGATCGCGACGAATCCGATCGCGAGTCGTCCACCTGCGAGCCGAAGACGCTGATCGTCTCCGCCGCCCAGAGCTTGAGGAAGTCGCGGTGGAGCCAGAGCCCGCCCGGTCGTCTCAGCTTCACCTCAAACCTCCGCTCGGGTAGAGGGTCGCGACCAGCTCGTACTCCTCGCCTCGCGCCGACGCGGAGGCCTCGAAGTCGCGGAGCAGCTCCTCGACCCGCCGCTGGAACTTCGCCAACGTCCGCAGCGGAGAGCCGCACCCGCGCCTGCGGCTTGTCGTCGGCGCTCTTCAGGACGTACAGCCGGGCGACGCGACCGTAGAAGCTCTCGGTCAGCGCGCGCACGCGGCGCGTGCGGACGACCTTCACGAGCCCGGCGCTCTCGAGGACCTTCAGGTGGTGCGCGACCGTGCCCTTGGCGAGCCCGACGTTCTCGGCGAGCTCGGTCGTCGTCGCGGCCCGCTCACGCAGGAGGCGACGATCCGGAGCCGGACGTCGTCGCCGAGCGCGCGGAGCTGCTCCGTCTCGGAAACGACGAGGATGTCGTCGGCCTCGTAGTCCGGCTGTGGGAGATTCAAACGGTCGATAGTCATCGGACCATACGATAGCCATCGACCGTTCGCAAGTTCGTCGGGTCACACGGTTGCGACGCGCGTAGACTGCGCGCGCGTGCAGCCGATCGCGGATAGTCGTGCGCCGGGGCGCGGTCGTCGAGGCCGCCACCGCGTCCACGCCATCGCCGTGAGCGACGGGCGCGGTCGTCGAGAGGCCGGCGACACCGGCCTCGTCTCCTATCCTGCGCTCGTCGGCGAAGCCGTTCCAGGCGCTGCCGCTCGTGCGGGCGCGCGACGACCTGACGACGAGGAGATCGCGATCGCCTCGGCATCCCACCTCGCCTGGCCTGAGCAGCTCGCCGCCGTCCGCAGCCTGCTGGCGAAGGCGCCCGCCGAGCGAGGACGAGCTCGAGTGCGGTCCCGCGAAGCCGACGCGACGTCGCAGCACAACTGCTCGGGCAAGCACGCAGGGATGCTCGCGCTCTGCCGTGCGAAGGGCTGGGCGAGCGGCGGCTACCGGCTGGCGACGCACCCGGTGCAGCACGGCTGCCTGAAGAGATCGCGGCCGCCTCCGACGTGCCGGCGGACGAGGTGCCGACGGCCGTCGACGGCTGCGGCGTGCTCACGTTCGCGCTCCCGCTCGAGCGGATGGCGCCGATGTTCTCGCGGCTCGAGCAGCGCGAGGGCGGGCCACGCGTGGCCGCCGCGATGCGCGCGCACCCGGAGCTGATCCGCGGGCCGAGGGCCGCCGACACGCTGCTGATGCGCGAGCTCGAGGGGTGGACGGCGAAGGGTGGTGCCGAGGGACTGCTGTGCGCCGCCGGGCCGGACGGGCTCGGGATCGCGCTCAAGGTGGAGGACGGGAACATGCGCGCGATGCGGCCCGCGCTGGCCGAGTTGCTGCGCCGGCTCGGCTTCGAGACGGGCGAGCTCGGCATCGAGCCGGTCGAGAACTCGCTCGGCGAGCTCGTCGGCGAGGTGGTTCTCGAACGGTGAACGAATGGTCCAAATTTGGCTTCCACGAAAGCCGCCCGTCCGTTGTACGATCGAGCCCTCGATGGTCAGAGCCGGCGCCCGATCCGGCTCTTTGTGTGTTCGGCAGGTCCGTGTCCCCGTCAGCCGCGAGGAAAGCGAGGTCCATGCTCACCGTCGATATCGCTCTGCCCGAGGTCGAGGAGCTCCAGAAGCTCGTCCAGCACGGACAGGAGAAGGGCTTTCTCACCTACGACGAAATCGTCACCGGCCTCGAGGAGGTCGACCTGACGAAGGAGCAGGTCGAGGACTTCTACACCTATCTGATCGACCACTCGATCGAGCTCGTCGAGGGGGAGCAGTACAAGTCGCCGCCGCACGAGCAGCCGGCGCTCGCCGAGGACGAGAAGTCGGCGCCGAAGCTCGACCTCACCGTCGAGCCGTCGCTCGACTCGCTGCGGCTCTACCTCCGCGAGATCGGCAAGGTGCCGCTGCTGACCGCCGACCAGGAGGTCTACCTGGCGAAGCGGATCGAGCGCGGCGACATGGTGGCGAAGACGCAGATGACCGAGGCGAACCTGCGGCTCGTCGTCTCGATCGCGAAGGGCTATCTCGGCCGCGGCCTCTCGTTCCTCGATCTGATCCAGGAAGGGTCGCTCGGGCTGATCCGCGCCGTCGAGAAGTTCGACTACCGCAAGGGCTTCAAGTTCTCCACCTACGCGACGTGGTGGATCCGCCAGGCGGTGACCCGGGCGATCGCGGACAAGGCGCGCACGATCCGGATCCCGGTGCACATGGTCGAGAAGCTGAACAAGGTCGTGCACATCGAGCGCCAGCTCGTCCAGCGGCTCGGCCGCGAGCCGAGGCCGGAGGAGATCGCCGAGGAACTGGAGATCACGACGGACGAGGTCAGGGAGATCCTGCGCATGGCGCAACTGCCCGTGTCACTGGAGAAGCCGATCGGCGAGGAGGAGGAGAGCTCGCTTGGCGACTTCGTCCCGGACGACTCGGCCGAGTCGCCCTTCGACACGGCCTCGCTGTCGCTGCGGCGCGAGGACGTCGAGCACGCGCTGATGGCGCTGCCGGAGCGCGAGCGCAAGGTGATCGAGCTCCGCTTCGGCCTCTCCGGCGCGCAGCCGTACACGCTCGAGGAGGTCGGCCGCGCGTTCGGCGTCACCCGCGAGCGGATCCGTCAGATCGAGAACAACACGCTGAAGAAGCTCGAGGGCCTGCCCGAGGCGCAGGCGCTCAAGAACTGCATGTAGGACCAGATCCGGATCCGGGTGTCGCCGGAGCGAAGCGACACTTCAGGGGTCTTGCGCGCTGAACACCCGCACTCGCGGGTGTTCAGCCTGCGCGATCTCGGCTGAGCGGCGTGTCTTCCGCGCGGCTCTCCGGGACGAACAGCTTGCAGTGCGGACACTTGAACCCGCGGTGGCGCTCCGCGCCTCCGGCGATCAGCTCGGCCGAGAACGGCTTGTGGCAGTGCGGGCAGCTGGCCGTCTGCGTGTTGCCCGTGACGGCATCGGCGGCCATGACTGGACCGTAGCGAACCGCGCCCGAGAATGCCGTCCTGCCCCTCTCGTACCTCGCCGCATCGGCGACGCGGCAAACCTAGCGGTCTCGGCGTCCGTCTGCTAGACCACGGGCGTGAGGCTGCTCGCGTGCGCCGCCGCTCTCGCTCTTGCCGCCCTCGGCGCCGGCGGTGTCGCCGCCGCGCCCGCGGCACCCGGCTGCCCGCCGACGCTCGACGACGGGTCAGGCCCCTTCGGCCGCGGTGCGCCGCCTCGTCGGAACAAGATCGGGACCGGGCACGTCCTCACCGGCACCGTCCTCTCCTCGGTCGACTGCCGGCCGCTGGCCGGGGCCCGGATTCACCTCTGGCAGGCGAACAAACGCGGCCAGTACCTGCGCTCGGGCAGCGCGACCGTCGTCACCGACCGGTCCGGCCGCTTCCGCTTCGAGGGGCCGCGGCCGGTTTCCTACGAAGGCCGCCCGCCGCACATCCACCTGCGCGTGATCGCGGCGGAGCACGAACTGCTCTTCACCCGCTACGTGCCCCGCTCCGGGGCGAAGAGGGGATCGATGCGGCTCGTCCTCGTCCCGCAACGGGTCTAGGCAGACGACGGGCGGCGCATGCGCGCCGCCCGTCCGTCGCCGCCGAACGTGTGTCTAGCCGCGGTCGTAGTAGCTGCCGACGCGGCCGCGGTAGGCCTCGTCCTCACGCAACTCGTCCTTGTCGAACTCCGGCGCGTTCTTGATCTCGTCCTTCGTGCGGCTGACGAAGACGGTCTCGGTGTCGAGATCGACACGGTCGACCACGCCGGCCGGCAAGAGGACCTTTTTGCCGAAAATCCACGGACCGGTGTCGACGATCAGATGGCTGCGCCCGGTCTCGCCGGTCGCGTCGTCCACCTTGCCGATGCCACCGTCGATCGCCTCGACCGAGTAGCCGATCAGGCTCGTCGGGTTGAGCGACGTCTCGGAGAACATCCAGATGTCTGTTGTCGTCTGCATGCGATCGCTGTCCAAAACCCCTCCTCTGTTGGTTGCAACTCGTGTACCCGGATCGCCACAGGCGCAATCACCGCTGGAGCAGGCGGCCCGCGATTGCGCCGAAAACGGCGTGGTCGGCCAGCTGTGGACCGAGCGGCAGCTGCCGGATCCGCGGGAAACGTCGAGCCGCGACCCCGAGGTCGAGCGCCGCGATCGCGAGGCCGGCGATCGCGCCCGGCAGAGCGCCGCGCACCCCGGCGCGGTCGAGTGCCGCCGTCCACACGAGAGAGATGCCGAGGTGGACGGGCACGGCGGCCGCGAGCAGCCGGTCCGGCGGCGTCTCCGGCGGCAGCAGGATCGTGCCCGCCGCGCGCGTCGCTTCGAGCGGGTCACCGCCCGTCGCAAGCGCGTGCGCGGTGGAGGGGATCCCGCTCAGCGCTGCTGCCCAGGCTGCGGCTCTGAGGACGCGCATGCCGAAGGATAGGCTTGGCCGGTGACGGTCCAGGCACGAGGGCAGGAGGGCGCCGAGGAACGGGTCACGCCTCTTGAGCTCTTCTTCGACCTCATCTTCGTCTTCGCGATCACCCAGATCACCGGCTTCGTCGTCGAGGATCCGACCTGGGCCGGCCTGGTCAAAGGGCTGCTCGTGCTCGGCGTGCTCTGGTGGGCGTGGGCCGCGTACGCCTGGCTGACGAACACGATCAACCCGGAGGAGGGGGTGGTCCGGATCGCGATGTTCGCAGCCATGGGCGCGATGCTGATTGCGTCGCTGGCGGTGCCGGACGTCTTCGGCGACGACGCGTTCCTCTTCGCCTGTGCCTATGCGTTCGTGCGGATCTCGCACCTCGTGCTCTACGCAATCGCGGGCCGGGGTGATCGAGACCTCCTCGAGGCGGTCGCGCGTCTGGGAGTCGGGACGGCGGTCGGGGTCGGCCTCCTGTTCGTCGCCGCGGCTCTCGACGGCCCGCTCCAGGTCGGGATCTGGGCGCTTGCGCTCGGCTTCGACCTGCTCGGTGCCTATATCGGCGGCGGCAAGGGCTGGCGGCTCTCCGCCGGGCACTTCGCCGAGCGCCACGCGCTGATCGTGATCATCGCGCTCGGCGAGTCGATCGTCGCGCTCGGCCTGGCGGCGAGCCACGACCTCGAAGCGGGGGTGATCGTGGCGGGGTTGCTCGGCTTCGCGGTCGCCGCCGCGCTGTGGTGGCTGTACTTCGACGTCGTCTCGATCGTGGCTGAGCGGAAGTTGCATCAGCTGACCGGCAACGCCCAGCTCGCGATGGCCCGCGACTCCTACAGCTATCTCCACCTACCGATGGTGGCGGGGATCATCCTGTTCGCCGTCGGCGTCAAGAAGACGCTTGGCGACGTCGGCGAGCCGCTCAAGCTCGTCCCCGCTGTCACCCTCTGCGGCGGCATAGCGCTCTATCTCTTCGCGCACATCCTCTTCCGGCTCCGCAACGTCGGCTCGCTGAACAAGCAGCGCCTGGTCGTCTGCGTGTGCCTGCTCGTGCTGATCCCGCTCGGTCTCGAGCTCGCCGCGATCGTGACGCTGGCGCTGGTCGCCGCCCTCTGCGTGGGGCTGATTGCGTACGAGGCGATTCGCTTCGCTGACGCGCGCGACCGGGTGCGGCACGCAACGGAGCCGGCGACGTGAGCGCCGGTGATCCGCCGCGGCGACGGAGTCGCCGACCAGCTGGTCGAGCTCTCGCCTCAGGGTCTGGACTGAAGGGAAAGAGCGCCCCGACCCCCCTCCCCCGTTTCCCCCCCTGTCGCGCTGCGTCCGTGTAGGCGGTTCCGCCCCGCCCAGCAGCTCGGGCGGCGATGATTTCCAGGTCGAACGCCGGTCATATTCACAAAGGGAACGGCCCTGCGCCACACACGATCGAAGGGAGCAGCGATGCAGCCGATCACCCCATGTCTGTGGTTCGACACCGAAGGCGAGGAGGCGGCCGAGCTCTACACCTCGGTCTTCCCCAACTCGAAGATCACTCAGGTCACCCGCTACGGCTCCGCCGGCCCCCGGACCGAGGGCACGGTCATGACCGTCGAGTTCGAGCTGAACGGCGAGTCTTTCGTCGCCCTGAACGGCGGCCCCGACTTCACCTTCAGCGAGGCGATCTCCTTCCAGGTCGCCTGCAAGGACCAGGACGAGGTCGACTACTACTGGAACGCGCTCTCGGCAGGCGGTGAGGAGGGCCCGTGCGGCTGGGTCAAGGATCGATTCGGACTCTCGTGGCAGATCGTCCCGACGAGGCTGAACGAGCTGGTGGCCGATCCGGACCCGGCGCGGGCGCAGCGAGCGATGGCGGCGATGCTCGAGATGCGGAAGCTCGACATCGCCGAGCTCGAGCGGGCGGCCGACGCGGCGTAAGCAGCCAGCGCGTCGGCCGGGCGGCGGCGACTGGACTCAGACGCTCTCGGGTCCTATCGTGGAGCCGTGGAGCTGCTGGAACGTGAGGCGGCGCTCGCGGCGCTGACGCAAGCCCGCGATGCGGCGGCGCGGGGCGACGGCCGCGTCGTCGTCATCCTCGGCGAGCCGGGAATCGGCAAGACGTCGCTCGTCACCCGCTTCCTCGCCGACCTCGGGGCGGATGCCCGCGTGCTGCTCGGCGCCTGCGACGACCTCTCGATCCCACGGCCGCTCGGCGCCATCCACGACCTGGCCGGCACGCTGTCGCCGGCTCTGGAGGAGGCGCTCGCGGACGACGCGTCACCGCACGCGATCCACCGCCTGCTGCTCGACGAGCTCGCGCTCCCGCCGCAGCCGACGGTGCTCGTGCTCGAGGACGTGCACTGGGCCGACGAGGCGACGCTCGACGTGATCACCCTGCTCGCGCGGCGGATCGGCTCGCTGCCCGTGCTGCTCCTGCTCACGTGCCGGGACGGCGAGGCGCCGCCGGGCCACCCGGTGCACGGGACCGTGTCCGCCACCTCGAGCGTCGTCGAGCTCGGCCCACTGTCCGAAAGCGCGGTCGCCTCGCTCTTCGGCGACGCCGCCGAGGACGTCTACGCCGCGACGGGAGGCAACCCGTTCTACGTCACCGAGCTGCTCGCTTCGTCCACGGCGGACGAGCTGCCGCGCTCGATCGCGAACGCGGTCCGCGGCCGCGTCTCGCGGCTGTCGAACGAGGAGCGGCGTCTGGTCGAGCTCGTCTCGGTGGTGCCAAACCGCGTCGCGACGTCGGTAATCGACGCCGTCCTGCCCGGCTGGCCGGCGACGGCGGAGGAGCCCGAGCGCCGGGCGCTGCTCGAGGTGCACCCGCGCTACGTGCGCTTCCGCCACGAGCTCGCGCGGAACGCGATCAGGTCGAGCGTCCCGATCGCCGCACGGCGGCAGCTGCACGCGGAGATCCTCGCGGCGCTGCTCGCAGCCGACGCCGACCCGGCCGACATCGTTCACCACGCCGAGGCTGCCGGCGCCGAGAACGTGGTCGCCGACTACGCGCTCGTGGCCGCCCGGCGGGCGACGGCACTCGACTCGAACCGAGAGGCGTACTCCCACTACCGGCGCGCGTCGGTCTTCCTCGACCGGTTGTCGGCGCCGGAGCAGGCCGCCGTGCTCGAGGAGCTCGCGGGCGCGGCGTACGCCGTCAACCGCCTGGATGAGGCCTTCGACGCGATCGAGCGGGCGATCGCGGCGTGGCGCGCCCTCGGCGACGGCGCCGCTGTCGGCCGGTGCACGCAGATCCTGTCCCGGTTCTACTGGCACGCCGGCGACGGCGATGCCGCGCGGGCGAAGGCGCTCGAGGCGATCGAGATTCTCCAGCCCCTCGGTGAGTCGGTCGACCTCGCCCGCGCCTACAGCGGCCTCTCCCAGCTCAAGAACTTGGCCGAGTACAACGAGCAGGCGCTTGCGTGGGGTGAACGGGCGCTCGAGCTCGCGACCAAGCTGGGCGACGAGCGCACACGTGCGCACGTGCTGGTCAACATCGCCAGCGTCAGACTGGACGTCGATCACCGCGAGATCGAGCCGCTCCTGGAGGCGCATGCCTTCGCGGACGAGGTCGGCGACAAGCACGAGGCGACGCGCGCGCTCGCCAACCTCGGCTACGCGCTCATGTCGTGGGCGCAGCCGGAGCCGGCGGTGCGCTACGCGCGGCAGGCGCTCGCCTACGCGGAGCAGAACGAGGTCTACAACCTCGCCTCCTACATCGCGGTCACGCGCGCGTGGCTGCAGCTGCGCGCCGGCGAGTGGGACGAGGCCGAGCGTCTGACGCGGGCCGAGCTGGAGAAGAGCGTCAGCGTCGCTCACCTCGTCGCTAAGACCATCCTGGCCGAGCTGGCGGTCCGGCGCGGAGATCCGGACGCCGCGGACCGGCTGGCGGATCTGGCGGCGCAGGCCGTCCGCGCGAGTGAGCCGCAGCGGCTGGCGCCGCTGGTCGAGCTCGAGACCGAGTGGGCACTCACTACCGGCGCGCCGCTGCCGCTCGAGCTGCTCGAGACGCTGTTGGACGAGGAGCGGCCGCCCGGCGCGATGATCGGCTGGGGTGCGGTCCGGGTCGCGGCCTGTGCCGCCGTCGCCGGGATCCCAGTCGAGCTGGATCCGCCGAAGTCGGCGCCTCACGCAGCCATGCTCCGACGGGACTGGCTCGGAGCGGCCGCTGCGTTCGGCGAGGTCGGCTGGAGCTATGACCGCGCCCTCATGCTCTCGCTCGTCGACGACGAGGACTCGCTCACGGAGGCGATCGGGATTGCCCGGTCGCTCGGAGCAGAGCCGCTCGCGCGCCGTGTCGCCGTCCGGCTGCGGGAGCTGGGTGCGCGCGTGCCGCAGGGGCCGCGGGACTCGACGCGGACGAATCCGGCGGGTCTGACCGGGCGCCAGTTGGAAGTGCTGTCGCTCGTCGCCGAGGGATTGACGAACGCGGAGATCGCCGAACGGCTCGTCGTCTCTCCCCGGACAGCTGAGCACCACGTCGCCGCGGTGTTGACGAAGCTCGGGGCGCATTCACGGCGCGACGCCGCGCGGCGCGCCGCTGAGCTCGGGCTCGCGGCGCGCCGCTGAGCTGCCTCCGGCGCCGCGCCTGGCCGGCACCAGCCCCCGAGGTGAGGTCTGGTGCCGGCAGGTGCGTGGAGCGCGGGACTCCCGGCGTTAGACGTCCCGAATCAGCTGGCTCAGGTCGACGCGGGGGAGCGTCCGCTTCTTGCCGCCGACGTCGAGCATGGTCTTGCCGTCGACGATGCGCGCGTGCTTCTTCAGCCACTCCTTGTCGGCGACGGTCGCCGAGGTCACGGCGTCTTCGCCGACGAGCTGGATGATGACGTCGTCGTCGCCACCGCCGTCGAGCGTGTCGATGCCGGGTCCACCGATGAGCACGTCGTCGCCGGGTCCGCCCAGCAGGACGTCGTTGCCGTCCCCCCCGATCAGCACGTCGCCGCCCGCTCCACCGTCGAGCGTGAGCTGGATCGAGCCGGCTGCCACGCCCGAGGCGTCGACGACGTCGTCGCCCGCGAGCAGGTTGACCGTCAGCCGGTCGTTGGTCGCCTCCGCCCCGGTGATGTTGACCTGAACGGCCAGCCCGAACGCGGTCACGCCGGTCGCGTCGCCTGCGATCACGCTCACGTCATCGCCGTCCGTGCCGTTGACGACCACGCTGTCCGGCTGCGCGTCACCGCCGCCGCCGAACGGAGCCAGGGATGTGTTCAGCTCGGTCATGTCGGTGCCGCTGAGATCGTTGGCCACGATCCGGTCGGCGCCGCCGAGGGCGTTGAAGTCGATCGACTCGACGCCGTTGAGGTCCATGATCACGTTGGCGATGTCGCGGGAGAACCGGACGCGGCCGCCGTTGGCCGACACGTCGACGTTCTCGGCCACATTCGCGCCGTTGAACAGCATCCTGTCGAACCCGTCCTGGCCCTCGAGCGTGTCGTTGTCGTCGCCCGGGTTCCAGGCGAACGTGTCGTCACCGGCCCCGAGTGAGGCGTCGTCGTTGCCATCGCCGCCGTTGATCAGATCGTCGCCCTGACTGCCGATGAACGAGTCGGCGCCAAGCCCGCCGTTCATCGTCAGTTGGATGCCGTCGGCTGTCAGCAGCGTGGCGTCGACGTCGTCGTCGCCGCCCATGGCGTTGAGCGTCAGGCGGTCGTTGGCCTGCTCCTGGAAGACGACGTTGACTGCAGCCTTGAGCCCGACGACGTTGATCCCACCGGCGTCGCCCGCGGCACCGAAGACGTCGTTGCCCTGGGTGCCGTTGATCGTGATCGAGTCCGCCGCGGCGTCGCCGCCACCGTCCGGCCCGCGCAGGTCGAGACCCGCCTGCGTCAGGTCCGTGCCACTCAGGTCGCCGACGACGATGTTGTCGGCACCGCCGAGAGCTCTGAAGTCGATGCTCTCGACGTCGTCGAGGTCCATCGTCACGCTCGCGATATTGCGAACGAACAGGACGCGTCCGCCGTTCGCGACGACGTCGACGTTCTCATCGACGTTGGCGCCGAAGAAGACCATCGTGTCCGATCCGTCCTGGCCTTCGAGCGTGTCGTTGCCGTCGCCCGGGTTCCACTGGAAGGCGTCGTCGCCGGCGCCCATCAGCGCCAGGTCGTTGCCGTTGTCGCCGAAGACGAAGTCGCCGTCGGCGCCACCGAGGATCGTGTCGGCGGACTGCGAGCCGAGCAGCTGATCGTCGCCGGCGCCGCCGTCGAGCGTCAGCTTGATCACGCCGGCGGGCAGCGTGGTCGCCGTGACGCCGTCGTCGCCACCCAGGGTGTTGACGGCGAGGGCGTCGTTTGCGCCCTCGGCGCTGGCGATGTTCACTTGCGCCGCCAGCCCCACGACCGAGACGGAGGTTCCGGCGCCGAAGATGTCGACGGCGTTGGCGCCGTTGGTGCCGTTGACGACGACGGCGTCAGCCTGCCCGTCGCCGGCCGTCCCGCCGAGTGTCCCGGCATGGTCGATGTCGATCTTGGCGACATCGGTGCCGGAGAGGTCGTTGACGATGGTCGTGTCGGTGTTTCCGAGCGCGTTGAGGTCGATCGCCTCGAGGTCGTTGAGGTCCATGACGATGGTGCCGAGGTTGCGAGTGAAGCGTATGCGCCCGCCGTTCGCGGAGGCCTCGAAGGTCTCGGCGCCCGCCGAGCCGTTGAACACCATGGTGTCGCTGCCGTCCTGGCCCTCGACGGTGTCGCTCCCGTCACCGGGATCCCACTGGAAGAGGTCCTCGCCGGCGCCCAGGGAGGTGATGTCGTTCCCTTGCTGGCCGTCGATGAAGTCGTTCTCGTCGCCGCCGAGCAGGCGGTCGACGCCGTTGCTGCCGAGGATCGTGTCGTTGCCTGCACCGCCGTCGACTGTGATCCCGATGAGGGCAGCCAGGTCTCCCGTGGCGGAGAAGCTGTCGTTGCCGCCGTTGGCGTTCAGGACCAGCTTCTCGGACGTACCGATGTCGATGGCGAACGGAGCCGGATCGAGGCGGTCGAACCGGACGCGCGAGCCGTTGGCGGTCGCGGTGAACACCTCGGTGCCGTTGCCGCCGTTGACTTCGACCGTGTCGCTCCCGTTGCCACCCTCGTTGAGGTCGGTGTCGTCGCCGGGGTTCCAAACCATCCGGTCGCTACCGCCCTGGCCAAACGCTTGATCGTCGGCGTCGCCGCCGGTGAGGACGTCGTTCTCGTCGCCGCCCGTGAGGATGTCGGAGCCGCCTCGGCCGAGGAGCGTGTCGTTGCCTCCCTGCCCGAAGAGCTGGTCCCCACCCGAGCCGCCTGTGAGAGTGTCGTTGTTGGCGCCTCCGGAGAGGTTCGCTCGAGGCAGCGCGCCGTTGGCTTCGTTGAGGCCGATCGTGTCGTTGCCGGCCTGGCCGAAGACCTGGATCAGCGCGGTGTTGGCGACCGTCGGCGTGCCCCCGGTCACCGCGATCGCGCCGCCGTTCACGAGGATCTTTCCCGCGGCATCGCGGCTGATCGTGATCGAGTTGTTAGCGGCGTCGCCGAACACGGTCAAGACGCCGCCGCTGAAGGAGGCGGTCGTCGCCGCCTGGGCGGGCGCAGTCGCCGCCAGCGACACGGTGGCAGCGAGTACGGCACCCACGAGCAACCGGTGGGTCAGGCGCCGCCAGGTGTTGCGTTTGAGATTCATCGTGTGCTCCTTGTGGTGCGGTTGGAGAGGCCGCAATCGAGTGCGGCGCGGCACGCTTCCGTGAGCGGCCGCCTCGTCCCGCAGCCGCTGCTGCCGGTCGAGTGCGTACAGGTGGTGCTGGTCTGGGTTCAGGTACATCCGGGGTCTCCTTCGATGGGCTCGTGGTCGCGTGGGGGCGTCACGTGTGGCGATGCTGGTTCGCGAGCGCCAGGCGCTCGTGACCAGGGGCGCGCCAGGCGAGGAGCCGGCGGCGCAGCCCGTCTGAGTCGGCGTTCACGTCGCGCCTCCTCTCGTCGCGGCGATGCTGAGGCTCTCGACGCCGTAGGTCCGACACGGCGTCGAGCGCTCGCTCGGTGAGGAAGCGGTAGTCGTTGGAGCGCGTCGCGGTGATCGCGAAGCCCGCCGCCTCGAGCTCGCCGAGGTACGCCGGAGTCGTGATCGCGCCGGCGATGCAGGCGGCCCAGAGCTCGGTGTTGCGACGGGTCGCCTCCCTGAGCGGGGTCTCGCTGACGATGTCCGCGAGCGCGAGGCGTCCACCGGGCCGCAGCACGCGGGCGGCCTCGGCGAAGACGCGGTGCTTGACCGGCGAGAGGTTGATGACGCCGTTCGAGATCACGACGTCGAAGCTGCCGTCTTCGAAGGGGAGGTTGTCGATGCTCGCCTCGACGAACCGGACGTTCTCGATCGCGTGCCGTTCGCCGAGCCTGATCGCGTTAGCGATCTGCGCGTCGGTGAAGTCGACGCCGACGACGCGCCCTGCTGCGCCGACACTCGTGCTGGCGCAGAACGCGTCGGTTCCGGAGCCGGAGCCGAGATCGAGCACACGGTCGCCAGGCCGCAGGTCGGCGAGGTCGAGGTGGTACCCAACCCCTGCGAAGGACGCCAGCGCCTCGTATGGGGCCGACGCGAGCAGCGGTTCGGGGTAGCCAAGCCGCAGCGCGAGGTTGCGGCCCGTCTCGAAGTGCCGCGGCGCGAACGGGTCGCGTGCCACATCGCGGTACATCGCCTGAACCTGCTCCTCGAGAGCAGTGCGGTCGACGAGTGTCGAGGCGTCTGCCTGCGGCAGCGCCGCGGCCGGGATGCGGACGAGGTCGCGCATCACCGCTTCACCGCCACGGCTTCGGTGTAGGCAGCCGGCAGCGCGGTCGCCGCCGACCCGCCGAGGCGGTTCCAGCGGCGCGCCAGGTCGACCAGCTCCGCCTCCAGCTCGGCGCGCGCAGCTCCCTCGAGCGCCGCGAAGGCTTTCAGCGTCGGTCCGTACCAGGTGCGGAAGAAGTCGACGAACTCCTGGGCGGACGCAAAGCGGAACGTGAAGGTCCGCTCCTCGACCTCGAGCGAGCAGATCTCGTCCCCGAAGAGCGAGCGCAGGTGCGCCTCGGTGCCCCAGAGCATCGGCGACTCCACGCCGGCCGGCGGCGGCACATATGTGGCGACGGTGCGGAAGAGCTCGCCGATGAAGCCGTCGGGGGTCCAGCTGGCGAGGGCGATCCTCCCGCCGCGCCTGGTGACCCGAAGCAGCTCGGCGGCCGCCTGCGCGTGGTCGGGAGCGAACATGGCCCCGAACACGGACGTGACGGCGTCGAAGGAGCCGTCCGGGAACGGGAGCGACTCCGCGTCCCCTTCCAGCAGCTCGACCGGCAGACCCTCGGCGTCCGCGCGGCGGCGGCCGGTCTCGAGGAGTCCCGGGACGTAGTCGATCCCTACGGCGGTGCAGCCGTGCCGCGCCGCGGCGATCGCGGCGTTGCCGCTGCCGGTGGCGACGTCGAGCACGCGCCAGCCGGCCTGGAGGTCGGCGGTGTCGCAGAGGTGCTCGGCCACGAGCACGATTCGGGCGGCCACGACGGCGAAGTCGCCGCTCGCCCAGGTTGCCTGCTGCCGCTGCTTTACCGCGTCGAAATCGGGAGCGGCGGTGTCGGTGATGGTCATCTCAAGCCTCCGTTGGTCTCATGGATCCGGCTCGTTTGCCGGGGTGCAATCGACGGTACGGAGGCGAGGTCAGGCCGTCATCGGGGGCGGCTACCCATCTTCGGACGCGTGCCTACCTATCCGCGGCGCGGTGGACGCGACCCAGCGCGCGTCGTAGACTCGCTGCATGAGTTACGCGTTGAAGTTCGCCGGGATCGGGATCCTCTTCCTGCTCATCGGCGTGCTCGGGCTCCTCATCTTCGACGCGCTCTGGGTGCGGATGGGACTCGGCGTGGCGATGGTGGTCTTCTTCGGCGGCATCCTGCTCTTCGCCTGGCGCCAGGATCAGAAGGCCAAGGCGTCGCGCGCCGGCCTCGAGCGCATCTAACAGGGCTCAATCATCAGGGCGGACTGTGAGATGGTCCGAGCCCGACCCCTCGACCTCGTGAGGTGCTGTCTCTGATGTGTTGCTTCCTGCTGCTCTTCGCCGCCTTCGGTCCCCGCTTCGCGATCGTCGCGATGTGGCTCTTCGGCGACCGGGTCGATCTCGCGTTCGACTCGTGGCTGTGGCCGCTCCTCGGGCTCTTCCTCGCGCCGTGGACGACGCTGATGTACCTCCTCGTCTGGTCGCCGATCGGTGGCGTCTCAGGAGGCGAGTGGATCATCGTCGGCCTCGGTGTCGCGCTCGACGTGGCGACGTATGCCGCAAGGCCGTACCAGAGCCGGTACGCGACGACCGGCTGACCGTCCGAGCCGAGGATCTGCGCCTCTGCTTCGGGGCGCAGATCCTTCGACTCGAAGAGCGTTACGCGAGCGCTTTGGCCTTGATCGCGTCGAACTCGGCCTGCGTGATTGCGCCGCTGTCGAGGAGCTGCTTCGCCTTGTCGATCTCGGCTGCAGCGCCGCCACCGGTGCCGGCGGTCGTGCGGACGTATTCGTCCATCTGTTGCTGTTGGGCTTGTGCCTTCGCCATGGCCCTCTGCGTCATCCCATCGTTTTCCGCGATCAGATAGACGAACACGCCGAGGAACGGCAGCAGGATCACGAACAGGATCCAGAGCACCTTGCTAAAGCCCCCGATGTCGTGCCGGCTGAAGATGTCAATGATCACCCGGAAGAGCAGGATGAACCAGAGCACCCAGACGAAGAAGACGAGCATCGACCAGAAGACATCGAGGAACGTGTAGTCAGCAAGTAGTGCCATGTAGGGCTTTCACCTCCCTTTGGAGCCCGAGCTCGCGGCCTTATGGTCGAGTCGCTCGAACGAGTGGGTCGTCCGGAACCTACCCAAAGCTGCGGACGAGGTGCCGCTCAATCGCCGGGCGGGTCGGTCTCGAACAGCCCGGTCTGGTAGGCGAGGACCACCGCCTGGACGCGGTCGCGGAGCCCGAGCTTCTGGAGGATGTGCGTGATGTGCGTCTTCACCGTCGTGTCGCTGATGTAGAGCTGCTGGCCGATCTCCACGTTCGACAGGCCCTCTGCGATCAGGCGGAAGACCTCCTGTTCGCGAGTCGTCAGCTCGTCGAACTCCTTCGGCGGCTCCGGGCGCGGAGTGCGCGCGAACTGCTTGATCACCCGCTTCGTGATGCTGGGCGAGAGCAGGGCGTCGCCCGCGGCGACGGTGCGGATCGCGGCCAGCAGCTGCTCGGGAGGCTCGTCCTTGAGGACGAAGCCGCTGGCGCCAGAGCGGAGCGCCTCGTAGACGTACTCGTCCAGGTCGAACGTCGTCAGGATCAGGATCCGCGCCTCCTCGTCGGCCGCGAGGATGCGCCGCGTCGCCTCGAGTCCGTCGAGCTCGGGCATGCGGATGTCCATCAGCACGACTGTGGGATGAAAACGAGCCGCCTTGTCGACCGCCTCGAGGCCGTTGCTCGCCTCGGCGACGATCTCCATGTCCGGCGCCCCCGTGAGCAGCATGCGGAAGCCCCCACGCACAAGCGACTGGTCGTCGGCAACGAGGACGCGGATGCTCATCGCCGCCGGCCCTCGACCGGAAGGCGTGCGCTGAGGACGAAGCCGCCCTCGGGTGCGGTGCCAGCATTCATCTCGCCGCCGTAGATCTTGACGCGTTCGCGGACGCCGACGAGCCCGTGGCCGAGCCCGTCGCTCGTCCCGGCGCCGACGCCGTCGTCGCGGACCTCGAGCTGGACGGCGTCCGGCCCGTAGCGGACGGTCACGTCGGCTCGGCTGGCGTTCGCGTGCTTCAACGAGTTGGTCAGGCCCTCCTGGACGATCCGGTATGCGGAGAGATCGACCGCGCGCGGGAGCGGGACGGCGTCGCCCTCGACCTGGAGCCGCACGGGCAGGCCGGCCCGGCCGACCCGCTCGACCAGGGCGTCGAGGTTGTCGAGCCCGGGCTGGGGCGCCAGGTCGGCGTCCTCGCCGTCGTGCATCGCGCCAAGGAGGCGCCGCATCTCCGCGAGCGCCGCGCGGCCCGCCTGCTCGACGTCCGTGAGCGCGTCCCGGTCGGCGGCCAGCTTTTCGGGGAGGTTGTGGCGCACGGCGCCGACCTGCAGCACCATCACGCTGACGGCGTGGGCGACAACGTCGTGGAGCTCCCGCGCGATCCGCGCGCGCTCTTCGGCCACGGCGAGTCGGGCCGCCGACTCGCGCCTGAGCTCGGCCTCGAGCGCGCGCTCCTCGGCCTGCTCGGCCTGCTCGGCCCGCTCGCGCAGCGCATAACCGGCGAGCCATCCGATCGCGAACAGCACCGGGACGAAGACGAGCTCGCCCGGAGCGTGCTTGGGGTTGTTGTAAATGACGGTCGCCGCGCCGCCGACCACGACGGCCAGGCCGACGCGCGCCTGCGTCTCGTCGCGCAGGTTGCCGAGCAGGAAGGCGGAGATCATGCCGGCCACCGACGAGATCACGCTGAACACGACGAGCCGGCCGTCGACAAGCGCGCATCCGGCCGCGATCACCCACACGGTCGCCGGTGCGGCGAAGGGGAAGCGGCGCCGTAGGAGCAGCGGCAGCACGATCAGTGCGAGTGCCGGCACCGTGAACCAGCGAGTCGTCGTCGGCCCGTCGATGCGATTCTCGGAAAGCACCCTCGAGCGCGATCACGAGCGCCGCGAGCACGATCAACGCGTCGAATCCGTACCGGCGGACGAGTGGGCCGAGGTCGCTCACGGAGTGAACGTACTGCAGCGCTTCCGGCGCCGCCTCCTACTCAGGTAGGAGCCGAAATCGTCGCCTGGTCGGAGCGCGAACACGGCTTTCCGACGAGGTCGACGGGATCCCTCCGACCTAGCGTCGTTGGCGGAAGTTCACACCCACGCCAAGGAGGCAGGAAGTGCCCGCAACGACCCCCAAGAAGAACCTCGCCGCCCGCATGGGGCGATGGAGTGCAGACCACTGGAAGACGGCGACGTTCGGCTGGCTCGCCTTCGTCGTCGCCGCCTTCGCGCTCGGCATGGCCGGCACGAAGTCGATCGACCCGAACACCGCTGGGCCGCGCGAGTCGGGCCGGATGGACAGGATTCTCGACGCGGGCTTCAAGCGCCCGGCCGCGGAGAGCGTTCTGATTCAGAGCCGCAAGCTCTCGACGACCGACGCCGCCTTCACGGCCGCGGTCGGCGACGTCGTGGCGCGGCTCTCGAAGCTCGAACTCGTGCAGAACGTCCACACCGGGCAAGTCTCCCCTGACGGACACTCGGCGCTGGTCGAGTTCGAGATCCGCGGCGCAGCCGATGAGGCGGCCGAGAAGATCGATCCGGTTCTCGCCCAGGTCGATGCCGCCCAGAAGGCGCATCCGCAGCTCTACGTCGGCGAGTTCGGCATGGCCAGCGCGGTCGATGCGCTCGCGACGACCGTCGAGCAGGACCTCGGCAAGGCCGGGATGCTGTCGCTCCCGATCACGCTGGTCATCCTCGTGATCGCGTTCGGCGCACTCGTGGCAGCGGGGATCCCGTTGCTGCTCGCCCTGACGGCCGTCTTCGCGACCTTTGGCGTCGTCGCCGGGACCAGCCACATCTTCCCGATGGCGAACGAGGCCGGTGCGCTCGTGCTCCTGGTCGGGCTCGCCGTCGGCGTCGACTACTCGCTCTTCTACCTGAAGCGTGAACGCGAGGAACGGGCCGCGGGACGCAGCGAACGCGCTGCCCTCGAGGCCGCAGCCGCAACGTCCGGCCGCTCCGTGCTCGTTTCCGGCCTGACCGTGATGACGGCCATGGCGGGCATGTTCCTGACGGGCGACCCCGTCTTCGAGTCATTCGCCATCGCCACGATCGCAGTGGTCGCGATCGCGATGATCGGGTCGCTGACCGTGCTGCCGGCACTGCTGTCCCGGCTCGGCGACCGCGTCGACCGGGGCCGCGTGCCACTCGTCGGCCGGCTCCGCCGCGACGGCGGCGAGAGCCGCGTCTGGGGCGCGATCGTCAACGGCGTTCTGCGCCGGCCACTGCTGTCGGCCGTTCTCGCCGGCGGGCTCCTGGTCGCCCTGGCGATTCCCGCCCTGCAGATGCGGATGGTCAAGCCCGGCCCCGACACGTTCCCGCAGTCGCTCCCCGCCGTGCAGACGTACGAGCGGATGCAGCAGGCGTTCCCCGGCTCGGCTCTGCCGGCCAGCGTGGTCGTCAAGGCTCCGGACGTCAACTCGAAGGAGATGCAGTCCGCGATTCAGCAGCTGCGTCAGCAGGCTGTCGCGACCGGGCGCATGCACGAGCCGATCACCGTCGACGTCAACGACGACGGGACGGTTGCGGAGATCGTCGTTCCGATCGATGGCAAGGGCACCGACTCCGCCTCGGAGGCGTCTCTCGCGCAGCTGCGCAACGAGATCGTGCCGGCCACGGTCGGCGCTGTCGCCGGCGCCGACGCAGGCGTCACCGGTGCGGCCGCCCAGTGGAAGGACAGCACGGACGAAATGACGGCGAACCTCCCCATCGTCGTCGGGTTCGTGCTCCTGCTCGCCTTCTCGCTGATGCTCGTCGCGTTTCGCTCGCCCGTGATCGCGGTGAAGGCGATCGTCCTCAACCTGCTCTCCGTCGCCGCCTCGTACGGCGTGCTGGTGCTCGTCTTCCAGCACGGCTACGGCAGCGACTTCCTCGGCTTCACCCCGACGGGCGGGATCGACCCGGTTGTCCCGCTGCTCCTCTTCGTGATTCTGTTCGGCCTCTCGATGGACTATCACGTGTTCCTGCTCAGCCGCATCCGTGAGGCTGTTCAGCGGGGCGCGACCACCGACGAGGCCGTCGCGAGGGGCATCAAGTCGACGGCCGGTGTCGTCACCAGCGCGGCCATCGTCATGGTCGGCGTCTTCGCGGTGTTCGCGACGCTCTCGATGCTGATGTTCAAGCAGTTCGGTATCGGGCTCGCGACCGCGATCCTGATCGACGCGACGATCGTCCGCGGCGTGCTGCTGCCGGCGTCGATGAAGCTCCTGGGCGACTGGAACTGGTACCTGCCCAGGTGGCTCGAGTGGCTGCCCCGGTTCGATGTGTCCGAGTCAGAGTCTCCGCTCGAGACCGATCCGACGCCTGTCGCCGCCCCGGCGGCGGCGGTCGCCACTCGGCGCCGCCGGAACAGACGGTCGCTGGTCGGCCCGGCATTCGGTGCGCTTCTGGTGGCGGCCGGGGTGCTCAGCTTCCTGGATACGAACGGCACCTATGACGTCTCCCTGACCGTGGCGCTTGCGACCGGTCTCGGCGTCGTCGCAGCGGCAATTGCACTCGGCGCGGTGAGCAAGCGCCGCGTCCGCGGTCTCCTTCCGTTCGGCGTCGTGCTCCTCGCAGCCTTCGTCACGGCGGCCTCGTCGCCCGTGAACCTCTCCGCCGGCATCGGCGACAAGAACGAGCGGCCGCTCGATGCGAGACAACTCGAGCGCAGCTACGAGTTCGGGATCGGCCACTTCACGGTCGACCTCACCGACGTCCCGTTGCCGCCGGGAACGACGAGGATCGACGTCGCACTCGGCATCGGCGACCTGCTCGTGCGGGTCCCGGAGCAGGCCGCGCTCGAGATCCGGGCGCACGCCGACGGCGGTCAGGTGACGGTCCTCGGCAAGACCGACGAGGGCACTCGCCCCGACGAGCACGCCGCCGCACGCGGCTCGACGTCGGCTGCGCCGATGCTCGAGCTGGATGCCGAGGTCGGCTACGGCCACCTGGTGGTGCGTCGAGGCTGAGCTCGAGGGGTCGCGCCACCGCACACAGACGGCCGGGGCTTACCGCCCCGGCCGTCTGGTACTCGGTCGTGCTCGGCCTCGGCGGCTTGCCTCCGTTCGAGACGACGACGAGCTGATCCGCTGACGTAGCCTCCTGGCCGTGCACCAGCTGACGAAGGCACAGGCTCGGCGCATCGCCGTGCGCGCGCAGCTACTCGACGTACCTCGGCCGACGCAACTCGTCGACGTCGTGCGACGGCTGACGCTGCTCCAGATCGACCCGACCGCGGCGATTGCGCCAAGCGCGGACTTGGTTGCGTGGAGCCGGCTGGGATCGGCATACCAGCCGGTCCAGCTCCAGCAGGCGCTCGAGCAGGACCGCACGCTGTTCGAGTACAACGCGCTCGTGCGGCCGATCAGCGACCTCGGCCTGTACCTCGCCGGTGCGGCCGAGCGGCCACGCTACGAGAGCACCCGCGCCTGGCTTCGCGACAACGACAGCTTCCGCCAGGCCATCCTCGACTTGCTCGAGACCTCGGGGCCGCTCACGTCGCGCGACATCCCGGACACGTGCGCCGTGCCGTGGGCGTCGACCGGTTGGACGAACAACCGCAATGTCACTCAGATGCTGGAGATCCTGATCTCGCGCGGCGAGATCGCAATTGCGGGGCGTGTCGGGCGGGAACGGGTGTGGGACCTGGCCGAGCGCGTGTACCCGGCCGACGTCGTCGTCCCGTCGGTCGAGGAAGCCGACCGGGCGAAAAACGAGCGGCGGCTCGCCTCGCTCGGGATCGCCCGACGGAGGACGAGGGCGATGCCGGTCGAGCCGATCGACGTCGGCGAGGCCGGCGAGCCCGCCGTGGTCGAGGGCACAAAGGGTGAGTGGCGCGTCAACCCCGACGCGCTCGGCGAGGACTTCGACGGGCGGACCGCGCTGCTCTCGCCGTTCGACCGCCTCGTCCACGACCGGGTGCGCGCGGAGGAGCTGTTCGACTTCGAGTACACGCTCGAGATGTACAAGCCGGCGGCCAAGCGACGCTGGGGCTATTACGCTCTCCCCGTGCTTCACCACGACCGTCTGGTCGGGAAGGTCGACGCCGCCGCCGATCACAAGGCGTCCGTGCTGCGGGTGCACGCGATCCACGAGGACGTCACGTTCACCCGCGCGATCACGAAGGGCGTCCAGGCCGAGCTGGACGACTTGGCCGCTTGGCTCGGGCTGGGCGGCGTCGAGCGCGCCTAGATGGTTGATGCCACCATTCCGCGCGCTCGGGGCGCGATCTGGCGTGTCTGGGCCGCTCCCGGCCCACCTGATCGGCCTGGCGGCCGCTCAGCCGAGCCGTCCGCTTCGCGTGCTCAATCCGTCACCGATGCGACCAGCATCGGCAACGGCCTGATCCCGCGCCCCAGAGCTGCCAGCTCACTCCCCGAGGCGGACTCCCTCGTGGCATCAACCATCTAGGCGAGGAGCGAATTGATGCGACACGCGATCCTCGGCGTCGGCGGAATCGGCGGCCTCATCGGCGGCTCGCTTGCGCGCGCAGGCGCAGACGTCGTCCTGATCATGCGACCGAGGACGCTC
This sequence comes from uncultured Gaiellaceae bacterium, assembly GCA_963829845.1. GTDB lineage: Bacteria > Actinomycetota > Thermoleophilia > Gaiellales > Gaiellaceae > Gaiellasilicea. The sequence continues at coordinate 55,027 of CAWHKD010000019.1, forward strand.
GTCGACTACGGCGGCATGCTGGCGGTCGAGAGCGTCGTGCTCGGCGACTTCGAGGTCGAGGTGCCGGCCGTGGCACAGCTCGATCGCACCGTCGACGTCCTCTGGGTGACGCCCAAGGCACCGGCCCTGGAGGCGGCGCTCGCTCTGGCGCCGCCGGAGCAGGTGGGGGAGGCGGTCGTGATCCCGTTTCTGAACGGCATCGACCATGTCGCCCTCCTGCGCGAGCGCTACCGGAGTGTCGTCGCGGGGGCGATCCGCGTCGAGTCCGAGCGCGCTGCGACGGCCCACATCCGCCAGCTCTCGCCCTTTCTCCTCATCGACCTCTCCGGCGCCGAAGACGTTGCTGCCGAGCTGCAGGCGGCCGGGCTGGACACGCGCGTTCGCCCCGACGAGATCTCTCTCCTCTGGGACAAGCTCGCCGTGCTCGCTCCGATCGCGCTCGCGACGACGGCGCTCGAGGGGTCGTTAGGCGCCGTCCGCGGCGACGCCCGGTTCCAGGGCTGCCGGGACGAGGCGATCGCGGTCGCACGTGCCTTCGGCGCCGAGATCGACGCGGACGCCCTGCGAGCCATGATCGAGGCCGCACCGGGAGAGACCCGCAGCTCGATGCAGAAGGACGTCGCGGCGGGGCGTCCTCCGGAGCTCGATGCGATCGCCGGCCCGATTCTGCGCGGCGGAAGCGGCCACGGCATCGCGGTCCCGAACACGGAGGAGCTCGCCGGCCTCGTGGCCGCCCGCGTCAGCGAGCGACGCGATAGCTCAGATGCGTGACCAGACGCGTCTGCCGGACGGCGAGTGGCTCGAGGTCGACATTCGGAGCGCCGGCGAACAGACGCTCGCCGGCGCCGAGTAGGACCGGCGCCACATGGAGCCGCAGCTCGTCGATCAACCCCGCGGCGAGGTATTGATTGACGGTCGCTGCGCCGCCGGCGATTGCGACGTTCGCATCTCCTGCGGCCGCTCGTGCCTGATGGAGCGCCGTCTCGATCCCGTCCGTGATGAACGTGAACGTCGTGCCGCCCTCCAGCTCCAGCGGTTCGCGTGGATGATGGGTCAGCACGAACACCGGCGCGTGGTACGGCGGCTCGTCGCCCCACCAGCCTTTCCACTCCTCGTCCCAGGCGCCACGACCGGGCCCGAACATGTTCCGGCCCATCACGTACGCGTCCGCCGCCGTCAGCCTGTCGAGCTCCGCCGCGTTTTCCTCCGGCTCCTCGAACATCCAGCGGTGCAGCCGGCCCTCGACCCCTTCGCCGAACGGGTTCTCGAGGCTCTGGTTCGGCCCGGCCGCATAGCCGTCGACGGAGATCGCGATGTCGGCGGTGACCATCCCCAGACGGCTCCGTGACTAGGGCAAGCGCTCCTCGTGGAACTTCTCCTTGTCCTGCTTCCGCCACTCTGCCTCGTAGGCCTCGGCCTCGGCGAACTCCTGCTCGATTCGCGCTCGGTCCTGCGCGCTCTCGCCGGCGGGGTGCTCGCCTGCGGCCGTCCTGCGACTCATGGCCACGAAGGCGATCACGAGCAAGGGTACGGCGACCACGGCCATGATGATCCACGGGATCACGCAGGGAGCCTACAGTTGCCGGCCGGGAGCCGCGAAGGGGCGGCTTCGGGTCACGCAAGCACCACCGGCCGTCGTTCGTCGGTCCCGGTGAGCACGAAGTGCTCGTCGGCCGTCGCTCTGTACAGGCGGAGGCGTCCAGGCGGCTCGATGTCGGAGCGGCTCCAGGCTGCGAGGCCCACGCGTTGTGAGGTCGTCGAGTAGACGTCGAGGCAGCGATCGAGGTCAGGATCGGAGACCTCACCGCCCCGCGCCGAGATGTAGACGGCTTCGCCGGTACCAGCCGCTTGGCGCGTGTCGAAGATGACGATCGCGAGCTCGGGCCGGACCGCGAGGTTGCGGGAGTGGCGCGCCTCCGGCGAGGAGACCCAGACGAGCTCGACGTAGTCGACGGTCGCGAACCACACGGGTGAAGCCCAGGGGCGACCGTGCTGGTCCGCCGTGGCGAGCGTCATGTACGAGTTCGCGTCGATGATCGCTTGAACGGCTTCTCTCATCTCGACACCCGCGTGTACGTGAGGTCGAAGTCGTGCTCCCAGGTCGAGCCGTCGTGCGAGAGCTCCCACCTGCCGGAGATCGTGTCGCCGGTAGCGTCGAACGTTCCGGTGAAGCGCTGCGAGAAATCCGGCGCCGAGGCTGAACGCCAGAGCTTCCAGACGCCCGCCGCGAGCGTCATCTCGTAGACACGCTCCACGCCGCGCGAGTCGAAGTAGTGCTGTCGATACGCGTCCTCGGTCTCGCCCGGGCCGATGATCGCGATCCCGTCGGGAGCGGCGGGATGGTCGACCTGCCAGCGCTGAATCAGGAAGTGACCGCCATCGAGCCATTCGAAGCGGGTCTCCGCGCGCGGAGGCTCGCCTTCGCTCGGCAGCGAGGAGGACAGGTGCCAGGCGCCGACGAGTTGGTCGAGATCGTCCATGCGGCTAGGACTCTTCATCGGTCTGATGCTCATCGTAATCGTGCCGCAGACCGGCTCGAGCCCGAGGGGCCGGCGATCTAGCTCGGGCCGCGCAACAGACTGCCAAGATCGGCCACCGGCCCCAGGTGGCGCAGTTTGTCCGGATTGACGATCCCGCTCACCCCCTGGATCTGGCCCTCGGCGATGTCGAGGACCATCACGCTGAAGACCTTCCCATCGGTGTCGAAGAACATCGCGCCCGGTTGCCCGTTCACCTCCGCGCGCCGGATGCTGTAGCCGGCCAGGCGGATGGCGGCGCGACTCCAGGCCGTCAGCGTCTGCATCACCCTGGCACGGCCGTGAACCGCCCGCGCGAGTGCCGGTGCCTTGCCGCCGCCGTCACCGCGGAGCACCACATCGTGCGCCAGCAGCTCCTCGAGCCCTTCGAGGTCGCCCTCCTCGACCGCCGCGAAGAAGCGGTTCGCGAGCTCCTCGCGCTGCTCGCGCGAGGCCTCGAAGCGCGGGCGCCGCTGCTCCACATGGCGGCGGGCCCGCGCGGCGAGCTGACGCGCGTTCTGCTCGCTCGTGCCGACGATCTCGGCGATCCGGTCGTAGGGCTCGTCGAACACCTCGCGCAGCAGAAACGCGGCGCGCTGCTCCGGCGACAGGCTCTCGAGCAGGACGAGGAAGGCGAGCGACAGCGAGTCCGCCATCTCGGCCCGGCGGGCAGGATCGTCCTCTGGGCTCGCGACGAGCGGCTCCGGCAGCCAGTCCCCCACGTAGGTCTCGCGCCGGACACGCGCCGAGCGCAGGTGGTCGAGCGAGAGCCGGGAGACCACCGTCGACAGGTAGGCGCGCGGCGACTCGATCCGCTCGCCTCCCTCGCGCGCCCGGTGGAGGCGGAAGAGTCCCTCCTGCACGACGTCTTCCGCCTCGGTGACGCTGCCCAGCATCCGGTAGGCGATGGCGAACGCCGACGGCCGGAGCTCGTCGAACTCCTCCTCGGTCATCGCTCAGCCGAGTCCCTGCACGAAGCCCTGCCGCCAGCTCGCGTACCGCGGCTTCCAGCCGAGGTCGCGCTTTGCCTTCTCGTTCGATGCCCCACGCACCTCGGTCATCATGACGGCCGCGGCCTCCCCGGCCAGGAGCCGACCCAGCCAGCGCGGCACGCGCCGCGGCGGCTTGGCGCCCAGCGCGCGCGCCAGCTCGGGCATCCAGTCGCGCGCCGGCGCGGGATCGTCGTCCACCACGTTGTAGATGCCACGGTTGCCGCTCTCGACCGCGACCGCGGTCGCCGCCGCCGCGTCGTCGATGTGGATGAAGGACCAGATCCCGCCGCCGTCCCCGACGACGGGGAACTGGCGCTTGCGGACGGCCGCGGTGTGGGCGGCGGACGGGTCGGCGCTGAGGGTGGTCCCGGGGCCGTAGAACCCGCCGTAGCGGAGCACCACGCCCTCGAGCCAATCGGCTTGTGTCACCGCCTCCTCGAGGTGGCGGATGGCGTCCAGCATGCCCCGGAGCTTCTCCGGTGGGTCCGGATCGAACGGAGCATCCTCGCCCTTCACCGGCCCGCCGGTGCGTGCGGCCGGCCAGCCCGCAAAGCTCTGGGCCACGAAGCGTCGCGCGCCGACGGCGCGTCCGGCTGCGAGCAGGTGGTCGGTTCCCTCCGTGCGCAGGCGGTTTGTTGCTTCGAAGAAGCGGTCGATGTGGCGCATGTCGAAATCGCCCGACAGCGCCGTGAGCTGATGCACGATCACCTCGGGCTCGGCGGACGCGACCGCCTGGGCGACCGCGTCGGGGTCGAGAGCGTCGGCCACGACCGGGCGCGCCCCAAGGCTGCGAACGAGGTCCTGCTTCAACGCGCTCCGGGTCATCCCGACGACCTCGTGGCCTTTCGCCACGAGCTGCGGGACGAGCTGTCTGCCGAGGACGCCTGTGGCGCCGGCTACGAAGACTTTCATCTTGGGCTCCTTTGTTCGTCTCCCCCTCTAGACGAGACAGGGAACCCGGCTGTGACAGTGCTCAGGGACTCGTTCGGCAACCCCGCGCTAGCGCACCTTCTTCAGGGCACGTCCGAGTCCCTGGCCGCCCGCGAGCACCGGCTGGAACAGGTCGCCGTGCTGTTCGACCCGCTCGAGGGCGTCGCGCATCCCGAAGCGGCGTGGCGTCACGTCCTCCGTCAGCTCGTCCCAGCGCAGCGGCGTCGAGACCGGCGCGCCCGGCTTCGGCCGCACCGAGTAGACCGAGGCGATCGTCTTCCCGCGCGCGTTCTGACGGTGGTCGACGAGCACGCCCTCGCGCTTGTGCTTCAGCCATTCGGTCGTGACCAGGCCTGGGTGCCGCTCCTCGAGCCCGCGCGCCACGCGCTCCGCGAACAGGTACGTGTGCTCGTAGGTCGCTCGGCGCGCGATCGGGACGAGCACGTGAATGCCGTCGGCGCCGCTCGTCTTGACGTAGGACTCGAGCTCGACCCGCTCGAGCTCCTCGCGGATCAGGTGCGCGACGCGGATCGCGAGCCCGAAGCCGCCGTCGGGTGGGTCGAGGTCGAAGAGCACGAAGTCCGGGCGGTGCGGCTTGTCGACGCGCGAGTACCACGCGTTCATGTCGATGCAGTTCATCTGCACCATCCAGAGCACCGCCTCGGGTGTGTTGACGAGCGGGAAGTCGACGAGCCGCGACTCGCCTTTGCGCGGGTAGGTGCGGTAGGTGCGCGTCGGAATCCAGGAGGGCATTCCCTTCGGCGCCTGCTTCTGGAAGTACACGTCCCCGGCCACGCCGTAGGGGGAGCGCTTCATCGTGAACGGCCGGTTGCGCAGGTGCGGGACGAGCACCGGCGCGATTGCGCGGTAGTACTCGAACAGGTCCTGCTTCGTGATCCCTTCGTCGGGAAACAGGACGCGTTCCGGGCTCGTGAGGCGGACCGACCGCGGCGCCACGCCTGGGTTGTACCTGTCCGGGGGCAGTTCGTGTAAAAGAGGCACGGTGGCGCTAGGACAGGGTGACCTGGACAAGCTGACCAATGGGTTCGCTGGCGAGATCGTGCGCCCCGGCGACCCGAGCTACGACGCGGGGCGTGCGGTCTGGAACAGCATGATCGACCGCCGGCCGGCGCTGATCGTGCGGCCGACGGGAACCGACGACGTCGTCGCGGCCCTCCGTTTCGCCCGTGAGCAGGACCTCGTCGTCGCCGTCCGGTGCGGCGGCCACAGCATCCCCGGCTTCTCGACGTGCGACGACGGGATCGTGATCGACCTCTCGCGGATGCGCGGCGCGGACGTCAATCCTGAGCGGCGTACCGCCCAAGTGCGCGGCGGCTCGCTGCTCGCCGAGCTCGACGACGCGGCGCAGGCGCACCAGCTCGTCTGCCCGGTCGGCGTCGTCTCGCACACGGGGGTGGCCGGACTCACGCTCGGCGGCGGGATGGGCCGGCTGCAGCGCAAGCTCGGTCTGACGATCGACAGCCTGCTCGCGGTCGAGCTCGTGACCGCGGACGGCCGCGTCCTACGGGCGAGCGAGGACGAGAATCCCGAGCTCTTCTGGGGCATGCGGGGAGCCGGCGCGAACTTCGGGATCGTGACGTCGTTCGAATTTCTCCTCCATCCCCTCGAAGGGCCGGTGACACACGGGACGGTCACCCATCCGATCGAGCGGGCAGAAGAGCTGGCCGAGCGCTACCGCGAGCTTGTCGAGGAAGGGCCCGACGAGCTTTGGACGTCCTTCGGGATGGCTGCCGGAGGGGATGTTCGCGGGCCGGTCGCGTCGGTGTCCGTGCTCCACAGCGGGTCGCCGGCCGACGCCGAGCGCGACCTCGCCGGGCTCCGTGCGCTCGACGATCCGCTCGAGGACTCGGTCGAACTGAAGCCGTACCTGGCATCGCAGCGTCTGTTCGACGCGCCGATGGAGTGGGGGCAGCGCTTCTCGATGAAGAGCTCATTCCTCGCGTCGCTCCCCACTGTTCTGGTCCGCGACTGGGGCGGCCAGGTCTCGCGGGTGCCGGACGGAGCCGAGGGTGGCATTTCGGTCTGGGCCTGCGGTCGCACGATCGCGGCCGTGCCCGAGGAAGCCACTGCTTTCACCGGTCGCGATGCCGCCTTCTGGGCAGCCGCCGAGATCATCTGGAACGACGGCGCGCTCGACGAACCCTGCCGTTCCTGGGCGCGGGCAGCGGCGGACTCGGCGGCGCCGCACGCATCTGTCGGGCGCTACGTCAACGACGTCGCCGAGGTCGGAGGCGACATCGCGCGCATGATCTACGGGAGCGCGAAGGTCGAGCGGCTCGTGGCGCTCAAGCGCGAGTGGGACCCCGACAACGTCTTCCGTCTCAACCAGAACATCACGCCCTAGTAGGAGGTACTCGTAATGGCTCCGAGCAAGACTGCGACGAAGCGCAAGGCGACGAAGCGCACCGGCTCGACCACGGGATTCACGGCCGAGGAACGGGCCGCGATGAGGGAGCGCGCCAAGGAGCTGAAGGCGGAGGCCGCCAAAGCGGACGGGGAGAAAATCCTGCTCGAGAAGGTCGCCGAGATGAAGGGGACGGATCGCGCGATTGCCAAGCGGCTCCACGCGATCATCACGGCCGCCGCCCCGGCCCTTTCGCCGAAGACCTGGTACGGCATGCCCGCGTACGCCAAGGACGGCAAGATCGTCTGCTTCTTCCAGAGCGCGGCGAAGTTCGACTCGAGGTACGCCACGTTCGGGTTCAGCGACGAGGCGAAGATCGACCAGGGGGCCATGTGGCCGACCTCCTGGGCGCTGAAGGAGCTGACCGCCGCCGAGGAGAAAAAGATCGTCGCGCTCGTGAAGAAGGCGGTGCGCTGAGGAGCATCGCGACGGAGAAGGCTCGGCTCGGCAGACGCCGAACCGAGCCTCGTCGTGCGTTCGACTCGCCTAGGGCTTCGGGATTGCCACTGCGTTGTAGGTCGTTTCCGGGGTCGGCGGTGTCGTGAAGCGGGCGTTCGGCAAGTAGAGCCTGTTGCCGAACGCGGCGACGGTCGTCGGGACATCGAAGCGGGGATCGGTGAGGTACTGGGTGACCTCACCGGACGTCCCCGCCCTGTTGAGTTCCACGACTGCGACTCGGTTGAGCCGGTTCTGCACGACGAACAGCGTCCGGCCCAAAAGGAGCAGCCCGTCGCCGTTGAGCAGCAGCGTGCCTCCGAGGTCGACTTGTGTGGCGTTGCCCGTCGCCGGATCGACTCGGAAGAGCAGGCCAGTCGGCGATTGGATGACGAGCAGCGCGTCCCCGTCGGGGGTCCGGGCGATCCCGTTGGCGCCCGTGCCAGCCCAGGCTCCCCCGAGCGGGACCTCCACGACGTCGGCCTGGCTCGGCAGTCGACCGAAGTGGCCGAGCGGAACCTTGTACAGGAACGCCCTCTGCGTATCGGTGAACCAGGCAGCTTGCGGTGTCAGGACGACATCGTTGACGAAAGTCGGTGCTGACGCGAACGTATAGCTGGCAAGGATCTCGCCGGTGATCGCGTTGACCACCCGCCCATTGCCGCCCGGGCCACCGGCGACGAACAGGCGCGCACGCAGGTCGACCTTCAGGCCTACCGATGGCGTTCCCGGCCCCTGGCTGAAGACGGAGCCGTCGCCGGTGATCAGGTTCACGCGGTAGAGGTCGCCGTCAGCGCGTGAGCCGAAGAAGGCATACGGGAGTGCGCCGATGGCGATCCCCTCGGGGAGCCACCCGTTGGGTAGGGCGATCTCCGTGGGGAAGACATCGAAGCTGCTGGCTGTCGACGCTAACGCGCCGGAGCCTGCCGTCGGCGCGGCGGCTGCCGGCATCGCGACGAGGATCGCCGCCGAAGCAACCACCGCGACCGTGAGTGCGATCGTGGCTTGGAAACGTCGGGTCATGGTGTGCTCTCCCTTCATTCGGGTACCCGAACGGTTCTCGTCTTGCGGTGCTACCCCACTGGACTACGGGGGAACCGCGCGAACGGATGAGTCGGCAGCGTCGCGAACTGGAGAACCCGCGGCCTTCACCGGGCGGGTACGCGATGCGTCGGCGCAGGGGTCGGTCGCCCCAACGCGATTGCGTACCCGCCCGGCGAGTGCGGGCCGGCAAGAGACGAGCTACCGCATAGGCGGCAGCTTCCAGATGCCACTTCGTACGGAGATGGTCGCCTTCTGCTTCTCGTTCGACGCGGGCTGGCGCAAGGCCGACGCGTCGTCACCAATCGACGGGATGAACTCCGGCGGGACGCGGACCTGGGTCGCCTGCTCGAACGCGTAGGCGAGGCCGATGAGCGTCGGCTCGTCCCAGCGGCCGCCGATGAACGACACACCGACGGGCAGCGGCCCGACGAAGCCCGCAGGCACCGTGACGTTCGGGTAGCCCGCGACGGCGGGCGGACCTGACGACCCGATGAACGTCGAGAAGTCGCCACCGAGATCGCCGTTGACCGGGTCGGTTACCCAGGCCGGTCCATTCGTCGGCGCGATGATCGCGTCGAGGTGCTCGGCAGCCATCAGGTCGTCAATCGCCGCCTGGGCGCCGGGCGTAGCGATCGCCCGCTGCGCAGCACAGTGGGCGTCGCGGCCGCCCGTCTCCTGGGCGAGGTCGAACAGCAGCGAGTTCCAGTTGGACTCCGGCGCTCCGGACTCGAGGTCGGGGTTGTCGTTGTTGAAGTCGATCAGGTCCTGGAGCGTCTTCGGATAGCCGGGGCCGGTATACGTCTTCAGGTACGTGGCGATGTCGGTCTTGAACTCGCACAGCAGGGCGGGGAACTCGGCGTCGGCCCAGTGACCGAACGCGATGTTGGCCGGGTCGACGATCTCCGCGCCCGCGGCCTCGAGCGCCGCGATCGTGTCGTCCATGATCGCGGACACGTCCTCGTCGACCGCCACGCCGTCGTTCTCGAAGCTGAGCTCGCGCCAGACGCCGATGCGGGCGCCGTCGAGCGCGTGGGCGTCGAGGGACCGGGTGTAGTCGGTGAGCGCGTTGCCGACTTGTTCGGCGGTGGCCGGATCGTCGTGGTCAACGCCGGTCATTGCACCGAGGAGCACCGCGGCGTCAGTCATGTTGCGAGCCATCGGACCCGCCGTGTCCTGGTCCGCGGAGATCGGGATCACGCCGGCCCGGCTCAGGAGGCCGAGCGTCGGCTTGATTCCGGCATTCGCATTGGCCCCGGACGGACAGACAATCGATCCGTCGGTCTCCGTGCCCACCGCGGCGGCCGCGAGATCGGCGCTGGCAATCACGCCCGAGCCGGAGCTCGAGCCGCACGGGTTGCGATCGAGGACATAGGCCATATTCGTCTGGCCGCCGATGCCGCTCCAACCGCTCGATGACGGCGCGGACCGGAAGTTAGCCCACTCGGACAGGTTCGCCTTGCCGATGATCAGCGCTCCGGCGGCGCGGAGCTGCTGGACGATGAACGCGTCAGCAGGCGTGCTCCCGGCGAGCGCCCACGAGCCTGCGGTCGTCGCCATGCCGGTCGTGTTGATGTTGTCCTTGACGATGATCGGGATGCCGAGCAGCGGGCGGTCGTCGCCGCTGTGCCGCGCCGCGTCGGCCGCGCGCGCGTCTGCGAGGGCCGTCGGGCTGACCGTGATCACCGCATTCAGCGTTGGGTTGAGCTGGTGGATGCGGTCCAAGTAGAACTGCGTCAACTGGACGGACTTCAGCCGGTGCGAGTTCATCAATTCCTGGAGCTCCGGGATCGTCGCCGCGTCGACGTCGATACCGGCGACCTTGGTGCTCGGCGGGTTGGCCGCGAGGCCGGTCGGCGCCGCGGCGCCGGACACCCCGAGCAAGAGGGCCAGTACGGTCGTCAGGACAAGGGAATGCCGAAGTCGGCTGCTCATCGCGTGACCTCCACGGGTTCGGGTGGGGTGGACGCTGGGATCGCACGGCCCGGGGGTGGCGATCCGGCGGCGAATCCTATACCCATCCCGCTGTTAAGTCGGCGGGTGTCTCCCGCACGCCGGACGCCGCGCTTCCTGGTTCCGCGACGGGGACTCGCGTGACCGCGATGCCTTTGTTGAGGCAAGCCCGAAACCCCCTGACCTGTTCCCCAGAACCTGTCCCCAAGAGGACCCGTAGAGACCCTTCTTGCCAGCTCTCGGAGGCGTCGGCGTAGCGTCTCCGTTCGTGGTGTACGAGCCGGTTCACGTTGTCTCGCCGCTGCTGTGGAGCGCGAGCCGGCAGCAGCCCTGGCGAATCGAAGATGATCTAGCCGTGCCGGTCAGACCTCTGAGCGACGTGCGAGCGATCGCCGCCACCGCGGTGGGGCTCCTGCTGGTGTCACTCGTGGCGCTGGCAAGCGGCGGGTCACCATGGCACGCCGGCGGCCGGCAGGACGTCCCGGTCGGCGTCGTCAGCGCGCTCGCCGCCGCCGCGGGCGCGCTCGTCATCGGGTCGCTGCTCCTCGTCTGGGCGGGGACGCCCTCGGTGGAAAAGCGCCGGCGACGGAGGCGACGGCTCGGCGCGAGAGACCTCGAGGAGCTCGGGGCGTCGCTGTCGGCGGCCGGGAAAGCCGCTGCGATCGTCGGCGGAGCGATCGGCTTGTTCCTGCTCCTCACTCTGCCGTTCCTCGCTCCCGACGCCAGCGACACCGCCCGGCGCCACGCCCGGGAACGCCGTGCCGCGCGGCCGCGCGAGCACTCCCGCTCCGGCGGGACACCCGACCTCCACCGCGCTGACGTGGCTCGTCGTCGGCTCGGCGGCCGCACTGCTCCTGGTCGCGCCGGCGGCAGTCGTCGTCCGTCGTCGGCGCGCGCGGCGCGCACGTCAGGCGGTGGTTCCCGATGCGGCGGCGCGGGTCGGCTCCGGCCTCAGGCGGTCGCTCGCAGACCTGGAGTCCGAGCGAGACCCGCGGCTTGCCGTCCAGCGCGCCTACGCGCGCATGGAGGAGTCGCTCGGCGAGATCGAGCTCTCGCGAGCGCCGGACGAGACCCCGACCGAGTTCACGGCCCGCGTCCTCCGAGTGCTCGGCGCGAGCGCTGCAGCAGCGTCCGACCTCACCGGCCTCTTCGAGATCGCCCGGTTCAGCGAGCACCCGATGGACGAGGACGACCGCAGGCGCGCGATCGCGTCGGTGCGGCGGGTCGAGGCGGAGGTGGCGCCGCGGTGACCGCCCGCCGCGCGCTGCTCGTCGTCACCGCCGGTTGTGTCGCGGCGACCGCCTTGGGTCTCGTCTTCGGGCAGGGCAGCACGGTCGCGCTCGCCGCCGCGCTGGCGCTCGCCACCGCGCTCGCCGCCGCGACCGCGCTGCAGCTCCGACCCGCGCGGAGGCAACAGCCACCGCCGCGTGCGCGGGACGACGAGATGCCGTTGCGGCTGCGCCAGATCGCGAACGACCTGCGGGAGAGCGAGCAATCGGAGGTCGGCGTCGACCGGTCGCTCCGACCGCTGCTCGTCCCGATCGTCGCCGCACGCCTCGGCCGCCGCGGCGTCGACATGGCGCTCGCGCCGCGGCGCGCGCAGGAGCTGCTCGGCGACGTGCTGTGGGAGATCGTCCGTCCTGACCGTCCGTCGGCCGCGTACCGCGTCGGCCGGGGTCTCGCCGGCGACGACCTGCGAACGGCGATCGAGCGGCTGGAGCAGCTGTGACCGACGAGGCGAAGGCAGGCGTCGCCGTCCAGGAGCTGGCGACCGCGGTGGCCGACGCCGTCGAGCAGGCGATCATCGGCAAGCGAGAGGCGGTGGAGATGGTGCTGTTCGCTCTGCTCGCCGACGGCCACGTGCTGATCGAGGATCTCCCAGGGCTGGGCAAGACCCTGCTCGCCCGCTCCTTCGCGCAGGTGTGCGCGATGGACTTCGCCCGGATCCAGTTCACCCCGGACCTGATCCCGAGCGACATCACCGGGGCCTCGATCTACGACCGCTCCAGCGGCAGCTTCACGTTCGAGCGCGGGCCGATCTTCACGAACATCCTGCTCGCCGACGAGATCAACCGCGCGCCGGGCAAGACGCAGGCCGCGTTGCTCGAGGCGATGGAAGAGCGGCAGGTGACGCTCGAGAACACGACGCGGCAGCTCGAGTCCCCTTTTCTCGTCCTCGCGACGCAGAACCCGATCGAGTACGAGGGGACGTACCCGCTGCCGGAGGCGCAGCTCGACCGTTTCCTCGTCCGCATCGCGATCGGCTATCCGTCGGAGGACGCGGAGCGCGACATCCTCCTCGAACGCTCACGTCGACGGCGCGAGCGGATCGAGCTCGAGCCCGTCTGCGACCAGCAGGCGCTGCGGGCGATGCAGGCGGCGATCGAGGAGGTGCACGTCGCCCCGCCGCTCGCCGAGTACGCGGTCGCGATCGCGCGCGCGACGAGGGACTCGCCGCAGCTGGCCGTCGGGGCCTCGCCGAGGGGCTCGCTCGCGCTGATGAAGCTGGCCCGCGCCCGCGCCGCGTATCTCGGCCGCGACTTCGTCACGCCGGACGACATCAAGGCGGTGTCGATCCCCGCCCTCGCGCACAGGCTCACGCTGGCGCCGGAGCTCTGGGTGCAGCGGATCGATCCGGCCGAAGCGGTGCGGGCGGCCGTCGCGTCGGTTCCGGTGCCGGTCCTGGACGAATCGTCGTGACGTTCGAGCAGCGCGCCGTCGTCTGGTTCGTCGTCGCTTCGGCTGGGCTCCTCGCCGGCCTCGCGACCGCGCAGCCGGCGCTGGTCGCGGTCGGGGCCGGTTTCCTGGTTCCGCTGCTCTTCGGGCTCGCGGCGCGGCCGCCTCGGCTGCCCGAAGCGACCGTCCGGGTCTCGGCCGATCGCGTGATCGAGGGCGGGCGGGTCGAGCTCGAGCTGACGCTTGCCGCGTCGGACGCATGCCCCTGGCTCGACGTCGAGCTGCGGCTGCCGGAACGCCTCGATCGGGACGGAGCGCCCACGCGGCGCGTGCTCGCGCTCCATGCGGGCGAGACGCGGACGCTCGAGTACTCGATCAACTGCCCTCGCTGGGGCGCCTTCCGCATCGCCTCGATCCGGCTCTCGGCGCGCGATCAGCTTCACCTCCGTCGCGCCGAGCTCGTCGTCGAGCCGACCACGACGCTGCGGGTCTACCCGTCGGTCGAGAGGCTGCGACGGCTCGCCGGGCCGCGGGCGACACGACCGGTGACCGGCAGCCGTCCGGCTGCGGTCGCCGGCGAAGGCATCGAGTTCGCGGAACTCCGGTTCCTCGCCCCCGGCGAGCGCGCCCGGAGGATCAACTGGCGTGCGACCGCCAGCCGCGGCCGGCTGCTCGTCAACGATCGGCTGCCCGAGCGGAGCTCCGACGTCGTCATCTTCCTCGACGCGCTCGGAGCCGCCGCGACGAGCGCGGCGAGCACGCTCGACCACGCCGTGCGCGCGGCCGCCTCGCTGAGCGAGGCCTATCTCCGCCAGCGCGACCGCGTCGGGCTCCTCCGCTTCGGCGGCGACATCGAGTGGATCATCCCCGGCTCGGGCCTGCGCCAGCAGTATCGGATCGCGGACGCCTTGCTCGAGAGCGAGGTCGCGCGAACGTACCGCTGGCACGACACGAGCCTCATCCCGCGCCGGATCCTCCCGCCCCAGTCGCTGATCGTCGCGCTGACACCGCGGCTCGACTGGCGCGTCACGCGCGCGCTCCTCAATCTCCGCCGCCGCGGCTACCAGGTCTCGATCGTCGAGGTCGATCCGCTCCCGTACCTCGCTGACGCCGAGGACGCCGCCGGGCCGATCGCCTGGCGAACCTGGTTGCTCGAGCGGGACGCCGTCCGAACGCAGCTCGCCGGCGCAGGGATCGCGCTCGCGTCGTGGGGACCGGACGAGCCGATCGCCGCTCCCGTCGAAGCCCTCGCCGCGGCACGATGAGCGGGAGGCGATTTCGGCGCGCCGCCGCAGCTGCGGCGCTCGGCCTCGGCGCCGTTCTCGGTGCGCTCGCGGTTCTCTACGGCGAAGACGCCCCCGTTTGGAGCATTCCGCTCCTCGCCGCCGCCGTCCTCATCCTGTGCGAGCTCGTCTCTCTGTCCCGCGGCCCGGCGCCGGACGCGGCGGTCGAGCGACCAGCTGTCACCGCCGTCCTGGTGGGGCGCCTGCTCGTCGCTGCGCTGCTCGCGTTCGCCGGCGCGACCGTTGCCCTCCTGGCGGCCGCTGTTCCCGCCCGACACGGCCTCGCCACCGGGCTCCTCGGCGCGGCAGCAGCAGCGGCGCTGTTCCTCCTCGTCGCGGCGGTCGCGCGGCGGGGCGGCGAGGCCTGAAGACGAACGGCCGCTGTGCGGGGACTTCGTAAGCCTCTAGAGCCTCTGACGGACTCGAACCGTCGACCCTCTCCTTTACCATTTGACGCCAGCGGCCACCAGTCGCAACCCACGACAACGGTTTCGCTCGTTGGAGCCGTTTTCGGCGCTGTTGCATTTGCCAGTGGTTGCCACCGGTTACGCTCGCTCTGCTCCATAAACGCTCCATTCTTAGTTGTCTTCTGAGGCTACTTTTCTGCGTCAGAGATGTCTGACACGGTGGTCAGGAGCGAAGGCCCGTAGCGGTTCAGCCGAAACAGCGTCTGCTCAAGCGGCTCGACGGCGCGTGTGTTGCTCTCGCGGCTTGGGCGGCGATGTGACCGGATGCGACCCCGGCAAGGCATGAGTGGCGTGTATTTCGTCGATGCAGTGCCTGTGTAGACAACGGATCCTGACCGTCGGATGACCCTGGATCCGAGGATCGCTTGGCGTATGTGCAGCTTCCGTGGGATCCTGAGGTCGAACGCAGAGGAGGTGTCCTGATGCCCGATGCCGTTGGCGGCAGCGCGACCCGTTGGGGGCCGCTATTCGGCGCTCGCGCAGCCGCGTGGGCCGAGACGTGGGAGGGTTCCGCGGGCTGGGGGACACCAGTGTACGAGCATGTGCTCGAGCAAGCCAAGATCGGCTCCGGCAGCCGGGTTCTCGACTGCGGGTGCGGCGCCGGACGCTTCGCGCGCATGGCCGCAGATCGCGGAGCGAGCGTGGCGGGGATCGACGCCTCGGCAGAGCTGATCGACATCGCGGCCGAGCGCGTGCTCGAGGGCGACTTTCGAGTCGGTGACATCGAAGCGCTGCCGTGGGAGAACGACTCGTTCGACCTCGTGACCGGGTTCAGCGCGTTCCAGTTCGCGGACGACAAGGTGCGAGCGCTTCGGGAGGCTCGACGCGTGTCGCGGGGGTCGGTCGCGGTCGTCATTCCGACCCGTGCGCCCGAATCGGGGATCGCGGCTGTCTTCAAACCCGTATTCCCGCTGTTCGCCGAGGACGCCCTCGCCAGCATGAAGGAGAGCGGCATGTTCGCGCTCTCCGAGCCCGGGAAGCTCGAGGACGTGCTCGCGTCCGCCGGTCTGACGGCGTACGAGGACGAGGAGCTGGAGTGTTCGATCGTCTTCGAGGACGTGGACGCGGCCGAGCTCGCCTTCATGGGAGCAGGGCCGACACAGCTCGCGATCAAGAACTCAGGCGAGGCGACGGTCGCGGAAGCGGTCCGTTCGGCGCTCGAACCGTTAACCGATGCCGACGGCCGCGTGCTCCTTCCCGCCTGGTACCTGGCCGTGCTCGCTCGGGCCTGATTGGGCCAACGCCCTGCCGTAGGTTGCCCAGAAAGCAGCCGGGATCGAGCCGCTGCGCGACCTCTACGACCTGCGCCACACCTATGCCGCCTTCGCGCTCCGCGCCGGCGTAGGCCACCAGACGGTTCTACGAAGGCCTGGGATGGACGCTCGAGCCGATGGGCCCGCTCGCCGCGACGGCGGAGCTCCCCGGAGGGCTGTCGGTCGCGTTCCTGCCGGCCGACGAGCGAGCGTTCGTCGCGGCGTTCGACGCCAGCCACCCCGGCGGCACGGGCGGCACTGCACTGCTGGACGTCTTGGTGGACGAGCGCGAGCAGGTCGACGTCCTGTACCGCGATCTCGTGGACCGGGGCGGCTCGTCGGGGCAGCCGCCGATCGACGCCTTCTGGGGATCGAGATACGCCGTCGTGGTCGACCCCGACGGGAACCGGATCGGTCTCAAGAGCCCTGTGGACCCCGCCTTCCGCTCGCGTCCGCCGGACCTCTAGCGGCCCCCCGGCCGGCCGCACGTCGGCCGTAGCTCGGCAGCTGGGACGAGGCGGAGGACTACACCCTCATGCCCCGACCGTGGTCTGCGCCTCGCCTCAGAGGTTCACGGACGCCATCCCCGCCTCGTTGTAGCGCTCGCCGGCGGGCTGGGGGAGCTCGGCGTCGATGCGCGCGAGGTCGGCCTCGCTCAGCTCGACCTCGACCGCGCCTGCGTTCTGCTCCAGGTAGAGGCGGCGCTTGGTGCCCGGGATGGGGACGAGGTCGTCGCCGCGTGCCAGCACCCAGGCGAGGGCGAGCTGCGCTGGCGTGACCGCCTTCTCGTCGGCGATCTCCTTGACCTTCGCCGCGAGCCTCAGGTTCGTCTCCAGGTTCGCGCCGGTGAAGCGGGGGACCCGCGGCGGAAGTCGTTCTCGTCGAGCTCGGCGGCTGACGTGAACCGGCCGGCCAGGAATCCGCGTCCGAGCGGCGAGTAGGGCACGAAGCCGATGCCGAGCTCGCGGCAGGTCGGCAGGATCTCGGCCTCGGGGTCGCGGCTCCACAGCGAGTACTCCGTCTGCACTGCGGTGATCGGGTGCACCGCGTTCGCCCGGCGGATCGTCTCGGGCGCCGCTTCGCTCAGGCCGATGTGGCGGACTTTGCCCGCCGCGACGAGCTCGGCCATCGCTCCGACGGTCTCCTCGATCGGCACCTGCGGATCGACCCGATGCTGGAAGTAGAGGTCGACGTAGTCCGTCCCGAGCCGCGCGAGCGACCCCTCGATCGACCTGCGCACGTGCGCGGCGGAACCGTCCCGCGGGCCGATGCTGCTCATGTCGCCGGGAACGGCCGCGTCCATCCGGCTGCTGAACTTCGTCGCGATCACGTACTCGTCGCGGTGGCGCTTGACGGCACTCCCGACCAGGGTCTCGTTCGTGAGCGGACCGTAGGCCTGCGCCGTGTCGAGGAAGTCGATGCCGAGCTCGCGGGCGCGCTGAATCGTCCTGATGCCCTCGTCGTCGTCGGCGGATCCGTAAAAGGCGGACATCCCCATGCAGCCGAGGCCGATCGCGGAGACATCCAGGTCCCGAAGCATGCGCCGTTTCATCGTCCTCCCGCGTTCACGACCGCCATCGCCTGGACGATAAGGCTTGGCGCGCCCTGCTGACGCCCCCGGACACGGGCTCGGGCACCGCAGCGTCACGGCGAAGGCCCGCGAACGCCGCGCGCCCGAGGGCGTG
The DNA here is from genome assembly GCA_963829845.1 of uncultured Gaiellaceae bacterium. Lineage (GTDB taxonomy): Bacteria > Actinomycetota > Thermoleophilia > Gaiellales > Gaiellaceae > Gaiellasilicea. The sequence continues at coordinate 72,683 of CAWHKD010000019.1, forward strand.
CGCAGAGCTCGGGTTACGCGTCGACGGTCTCCCCTCTCAGGGCCGCCTCGATCGTGGCGACGTCGATCTTCGTCATCGGCATCATCGCCTCGAAGGCGCGCTTGGCGGCAGCGGTGTCGGGGCTGGTGGTGGCGTCGAGCAGGACGCGGGGCGTGATCTGCCAGGAGAAGCCCCACCTGTCCTTGCACCAGCCGCAGGCGCTCTCCTCGCCGCCGTTGTCGACAATCGCGTTCCAGTAGCGGTCGGTCTCGGCCTGATCCTCCGTAACCACCATGAAGCTGACCGCTTCGTTCGGCGTGAAGTTGGGGCCGCCGTTGAGGCCGACGAACTTCTGGCCGAGCACGCTGTACTCGACGGTCAGCTCGTCGCCCTCCTCGCCGCCGGGGAAGTCCGAGGGCGCCTTGTGAGCGGCGCCGACCTGGCTGTCGGGAAAGACGGAGGCGTAGAACTCCGCCGCCTTGCGGGCTTCGCCATGGTCGAACCACAGGCAGGTGATGATCCTGTCAGCCATGTTCGGGTCTCCTTCCTACGTGGATGACGATTCTGCTCGGCCGTTCCCGATCGTCGTGCGCATCTCGTTTCCCGCCGAGTCCGTCGTGGTTCAGACCGGCCCGCCCGGCGAAACTCATCGGCGCCCTGGACCCGTGGCCGGCCCATACGAGCGAGCGGCTCCGACGCGCCTACCTCGGATACCGTGGTCACGTTGGCCACGTTCGCTCTCATTCACGGAGGTGGCGGGAGCGCATGGGATTGGCACCTGGTCGCGCCCGCATTGCACGGAGCGCGGGCACGACGCTGTCGCGGCTGTGGGCGCGCTGTCACATCGGTTCAGTGACGTTGCGTGGAGCCAGCCAATGCGGTGCCGGAGGCGGTGACGCTCGATGACCAGTCCAGGCTCGGCCGCGCGGCTCCGGCAGTCCCGGCAGGTAGTTCCTTCCTGACCTACCCGGCGGGGTCGATCTCCCGGCTCACGATCCAGGCGTGCTTGCCGACCTGCCGTCCCCTCGTGAACCCGTACTGCTCGAAGAGCTCGGCGGTCGCGCTGAACAGGAACCGGCCTTGAGCCTCCCGCCCGACGGTCGCCTCGGAGATCGCCTCGACCAGACCGCCGCCGGCGGCGGCGATCTGGGCAAGCGCGCCCTCCAGCCCGGCCCGCGCGACCCCGCGGCCGCGATGGCGCTTGTCGACGAAGATGCACGCGATCCGCCAGCGCGCACGAGGCGGCGGGTCCTTCGCGTACCCACGGCGAAACTTGAGCGCGAGTTCGTCTCGACTGCCGTACTGACACCAGCCCTGCGCGAGATCGTCCTCGTCGAAGACCAGCGCGGCATGCGCGCGGCCCGCCCTGACCAACTCCTCCTTCAGCGTGCGCGGATCGCTGACGCCGCGCTGGTACTCGGAGTGATGGGCGATGCACCAGCACCCTCCGTAGACCCCGTTGTTGCGCTCGACCAGCTCCGCAAAGGCATCCCACGTGGACGCATCGAGCGGGCGGGTCTTGTAGGAGGCTAGGTCCTGCGGAAGCAGCGAGTAGACGAGCGCATCGGCGCGGGCGCCGTCCCTGCGAGCGTTGTAGGCGCGGAGAACGCCCTCCCGTGTAAAGCCTGCCCTCTCCGCCACGCGCTGAGACGCGACGTTCTTCGGATCCGTATGAAGCTGCAGGCGGCCTAGTCGCATCTCGGGCAGCGCCCACGACGCCATGAGCCGGACGGCCCGCGTGGCGCGGCCCTTTCCGCGGCCGTCTTCCAGAAGCCAATAGCCGACCGAACCGCGACCGTCGTCGTCTCGTTCGATGAAGACGTGGCCCAGGCATGTATCGGGCCGGGTCGCGTCGCAGATGGCAAAGGAAGCACCCGCTCCCTCTGCCCACGCTTCACGCTTCGCCGTCAGGTAGTCGACAGGACTGCGCGCGTGCAGGTCAAACCACTTCACGATCTCGGCATCACTCGCGGCCCGTTCGATCGTGGGTAGATCGCTCTCGTCCAAAGGACGGAGCATGATGAGGCCGTCCGAGAGCGGCGGATCAGGCGGGACGAAACCCACGTCAGCGAAACGCTACAGCGCGGCGTTTACGCGCCAAGGGCAGGCGGCGAGCGCGAATGCGACGTCGTCGGCTGCGAATCGAGCCTGTCTGCGCCCTCTACGAGTCGCTCGGCTTCCGCCGGAGCTGGACGATCGTGTCGATTGCGCGATGAACCGCTCCGCCGCCGGCCCGTAGCTCCCTCTAGGCGACAGTCTCGAACGCTCGCCCCCGGCGAATCACCCCACACCTACAGGCGGGCGGTCGCCGCGACCGACCCTTCGTCGGACGACCCAGCGGATTGCGCCGCCAAGCGCCGTGCCGAGGACCCAGGCGACGCAGCTGAGAACGACTGACACGAGGGCGAAGCCCGCCATCGCGCCACAGTCCGAACACCCTTCGGGATCTTCGTCCTCGTATGCCCCCGCCCAGTCGCCGATCTGCCACGCGAGAACAAGCACGAAGAGCCCCGCGAAGAGCTGCCACACCAGCCATGACGGCTTCGGGGCCACGCTCCAGGCGACGATCGTCGCGACCACGAGCGCTCCAGGCCCCAGAACACGAGCCACGTCAACCACGGCACGCAGACACAATCCCCGGCGAGCCGGAGAAGACAACGTCTCGAACCGGCCCTCCGACTCCGACGGCTCGTGAAGTCGGCCGAAAGCGCGCGCCCTCAGTCGTCATCCGTACACGCTGGCCCAGCGATGGGGACGGCGCGCGGGGAGGCAAGCGGCCACTGGCCGGGCTTCCCTCCAGGCAACCGGCTCGTGGTGCGCGCTCGGCGGCCCGGGCCCTGTTTGCGACGCCGGACGCCTTTGAACCGTCAATTGCCATCGTGTCAGGGCGGCTTGGGGTCATCACTGCGAGCCCCCGCGGGCAGCTCCGTCAACCGATCGTTGCTCGTCCTCAATGCAGGGCTGTGGTCGTGGCCGCGGATCGTGGGCCACGACTGATGCGGAGGATGACGAGCGTGATCGCGAGTCCGATCATTCGTCCGCCGGCGCCGGAGGTTCCCACCTCGGCAGTCCTTCGATTGTTCGCCATGGCTACGAGGAAGCGTGGTGAAGGCGAGGCTCGCTCCGCGCCGGCGGAGAGCGTCGGCCGCGGGCCAATCGTCTGCGCCAGGACGTCGCCTGCGGCGCTCCCGAGCGGAAGCGTCCCACAGACCAGCCAGCGCCGACACCCGGGCATCGCTCAGACCTCGCGTGCGAACAGCGTCCTCGAGCGGCCACGCGAGTCCACTCCCGGGCGCTGTCTCCTGCCACCTGATCGGCAGAGAACCTCTGCGAACGGCTCGACTTGGCAACTACGGCCTGATACTTCCCAATTTCAGAGGGGGTGACGAAAACGTTCCCTCAGCGTTCCCTCCGCCATCAGGACGCGCCGACGCAGACATTTCGGAAGGATCCGACGAAGAAGACATGACCCGCATGTGGACGCGCGTGACGGACTGGTCACCTGAAGTGCCGAACCAGGTTCCAGCCGAACGGTCGGGGTCGCCCAGAGGTTGCGGGGGTTGAGCCGGCTGGCAAGTCCGCCGACCGCCGACCGCCGACCGCCGACCGCCGACCGCTGAGACGGAGAGCGGCCACCTCGCGTTAAGACGGCAACAAGATTGCCGTCGGGCAGCGTATGGCTTCCGCCAAGGGAACCGTGAGCTGTCCACGTGTGCTGCTACCGCTTCGCGGGTGAGGGATTTGGCTTTCGTTGTGGCGGCCGTGCTCCCGTTCGCGCTGATCTGGTTTTGGCTGTGGGCGATCGACCGGCACACCGGAGGCGGCCGGCGAAGGCGCGCTCGAGTGTCTCTGCGCGAGAGAGTTGCTTCAGCCCGACGATCGCTGTTCGAGCGTCTCGCTCGTCAGAACCAGATCGCGTTGACAGCCGCGTCGATTCTCAGTACGCGAGTAGCTGCACGAGTCAGGGCAGGTGCCGTGCGGCGCGTCGGCGCCGGAGGTAGAAAGCGCGCTGGATCGCGAGCGTGGTGACGCCGGCGAGGACGATCGCGGTCAGGTTGATCCCGAGCTGGGCGGTGGCCCCGCGGAACTCGTCCCAGTCGCGGTAGGCGGCGGCGACGCCGACGTTCGCGGCCGCGGGGATCGTCGTGACGGAGATCAGTACGCCGATCAGGGCGCCGGACTTCGCGGTCGAGAGCGAGAGGACGCCTGCGATGCCGGCGAGCACGGCGACGATGACGGAGAACAGGTCGGGGTGCGAGATGAACAGTGTCGCCGGATGGTCGGCGAGCTCGTCGGGGCCGCGGTCGGCGGCGCGGAGCAGGAGCGTGCCGAGGTAGGTCGAGGCGATCGCGACCGGGAAGCCGACGGCGAGGGCGACGAGCGAGCGGCGCGCCAGCCCGAGCCGGCGGTGGACGAGCGCGACGCAGAGGCCGGCTAGAGGTCCGAACTCGGGTCCGACGACCATTGCGCCGATGATCAGGATCACCGAGTCGGTCAGGATCCCGACGCCGGCGATCAGCGTCGCGAGCACCATGAAGGCGAGGAAGCTGCCCGAGAGCTCGGCGCTCTCGGAGGTGCGGCTCTCGACCTCTTCCCAGACGACGGCGTCGGAGGGCGCGCCTGCGGCGGCGTGCTCGGCGGCGCGAGCGGCTGTCGAGATCGACGTGTCGACCGTTTCGATCGCGATCGTGCCCTGTTCGGCGAGGCCGAGGTCGCGCAGCTCGGCAAGTACGACGCTGGCGTCTTCGCGGGCGATGTCGCAGAGGATTACGTCGCCGCTCGGTGAGCGGGCCGCGCCCGGGAGGTGGATGACGTTGATCACGGACGCTTTCCGCTCGAGCGCAGCGAGGACGCGCTGGGCGAGCGCGGGCGGGGCGACCATTCGCAGGTGGATCATCCGCCGATCCTAGAGTCGCGCTTCAGGCGCGCCCGGCCGGGAGCGTCAAGGCAACGTCAAGATTGGCGCCGCGAGCGTAGAGCGTCCGTCAGGGGCCGTTCGGCCGAGATCTCGCACGGCTATGACTGGCTGGTGCTCGATCTGCTCTTCCTCTTGGTCGTGGTCATCTTCTTCGCGCTCGCTGTCGCGTTCGTGCGCGGTTGCGATCGGCTTGCCGGTTCGGCAGATGCGGAGGCGCGCCGGTGAGGGTCGGCGACGCCGTTCTGCTCGTGCTCGCTCTGGGCGTGCTCGCGTATCTCGTCTGGGCGCTGCTCGCGCCTGAACGGCTCGGATGACCGGCGCCGCCTGGGTTCAGCTTGCGGCTCTGGTCGCGCTCGTCCTGGTTGGGACGCGGCTTCTCGGCCCGTATCTCGCGCAGGTGTACGGGGGCGGGCGTGCACCGGGGGACCGGGTGTTCCTGCCTGTCGAGCGTGCGCTCTACCGGTTCGGCGGTGTCGACCCGGGGCGCGAGCAGCAGTGGCCGGTCTATGCCCTGTCGCTGCTTGCCTTCAGTGCGGTTTCGGTTTTCGGGCTCTACCTGCTCCAACGGATCCAGGGCGTGCTGCCGCTCAATCCGACGGAGGTGGACGGGGTGTCGCCGGCGCTCGCCTTCAACACTGCGGTCAGCTTCGTGACGAACACGAACTGGCAGAACTACGGCGGCGAGGGGACGATGAGCCATCTGACGCAGATGGCCGGGCTGACGGTGCAGAACTTCGTGTCGGCGGCGGTCGGGATCTCGGTCGCGATCGCGTTCGTCCGCGGCCTCGTGCGACGGCAGTCGGAGACGATCGGCAATTTCTGGGTCGATCTCGTCCGGACCACAACGCGTGTCCTGCTGCCGCTGGCTTTCGTGGTCGCGCTGCTGCTCGTGAGCCAAGGCGTCGTGCAGACATTGCGGGGGCCGGCGATGGCGCAGACGCTCGAAGGCGCGAGTCAGGAGATCTATCGGGCGCCGGTCGCGAGCCAGGAGGCGATCAAGGAGCTCGGCACCAACGGGGGCGGCGTCGCGAATGCGAACTCGGCGCACCCGTTCGAGAACCCGACCGCGTTCACGAATTTCGTCGAGTTGCTGGCGATCCTGTTGATCCCGTTCGCGCTCACCTATGCGTTCGGTCGGTTGGCGGGGAGCCAGCGTCAGGGCTGGGCGCTCTTCGCAGCGATGTTCGCGCTCTGGCTCGGCTCGGCCGCGATCGCGACGGCCTTCGAAGTCGACGGCAACCCGCTGATCGAAGCAGCCGGCTCGACGGGTGAGGGCAAGGAGGTGCGCTTCGGCGCGCCAGCCTCGGCGCTCTTCGCCGCGTCGACGACCGGCACGTCGACCGGCGCGGTGAACGCGTCGCACGACAGCTTTACCCCGGGGGCGGCGCTGTCCCGCTCGTGAACATGATGCTGGGTGAGGTCTCCCCCGGCGGCGTCGGAGCCGGTCTGTACGGGATGCTCGTGTTCGCGCTGCTCGCGGTCTTTCTCGCCGGCCTGATGGTCGGGCGGACGCCGGAGTACCTCGGCAAGAAGATCCAGGCTGCGGAGATGAAGCTCGTCGTCGTCTACCTGCTGGTCGTGCCCGCGCTCGTGCTCGGCTTCGCCGCCGCGTCGGTGCTGCTCGAGACCGCCAAGGCCTCGATCCTCAATCCCGGCTCGCACGGCCTCTCGGAGGTCGTCTACGCGTTCACCTCTGCGGCGAACAACAACGGCTCGGCGTTCGGCGGCCTGAGCGGCAACACCGACTGGTACAACACGACGCTCGGTCTGGCGATGCTCGGCGGCCGCTTCCTGCTGATCGTGACGGTGCTCGCGCTGGCGGGCTCGCTCGCACGCAAGCAGACCGTCCCGGCGACTGCGGGCACTTTCCCGACCGGCACGCCGCTCTTCACCGGGCTGCTGCTCGCGGTCGTGCTGATCGTCGTCGGCCTGACCTACTTCCCCGTCCTCGCCCTCGGGCCGATCGTGGAGCAACTGGGGCTATGAGGGCGCAGACGGCCTTGCTCGATCCGCAGATCCTCCGCCGCGCGTCCGTGGACGCGTGCGAAAGCTCGATCCACGCCGGATGGCACGCAACCCGGTGATGTTCGTGGTCGAGCTCGGAAGCGTGCTCGTCACGCGTGATCGCGATCGCGGACCCGTGCGTCTTCGCCTGGTTGATCGCGGCCTGGCTCTGGTTCACGGTCCTGTTTGCGAACCTGGCCGAGGCGATCGCCGAGGGCCGCGGCAAGGCGCAGGCCGAAGCGCTGCGGCGAACGCGTGCAGAGACCCTGGCCCATCGCCGGCTCCACGACGGGACCCTCGAGGACGTTCCCTCGAGCGGCCTCGCGGAAGGCGACGTGGTCGTCGTCGCGGCCGGAGAGCTGATTCCGGCCGACGGCGAAGTGATCGAGGGAATCGCGAGCGTCGACGAATCGGCGATCACAGGCGAGTCGGCGCCGGTGATCCGCGAGTCCGGCGGCGACCGCTCCGCCGTCACCGGCGGCACGCGCGTCCTCTCCGACCGGATCGTCGTCCGGGTGACACAGCGGCCGGGGGAGAGCTTCCTCGATCGGATGATCGCGCTCGTCGAGGGCTCCTCGCGGCAGAAGACACCGAACGAGATCGCGCTCAGCATCCTCCTCTCCGGCCTGACGATCGTCTTCCTGCTCGCGGTCGTGACGCTGCAGCCGTTCGCGATCTACTCCGGCGCGCGCCAGGACACGATCGTGCTCGTCGCGCTGCTGGTCTGTCTGATCCCGACGACGATCGGCGCCCTGCTCTCGGCGATCGGGATCGCCGGGATGGACCGGCTCGTGCGCCGCAACGTGCTCGCGCTCTCCGGTCGCGCGGTCGAGGCGGCAGGCGACTGCTCGACGCTGCTGCTGGACAAGACCGGCACGATCACGCTCGGCAACCGACAGGCGGCCGAGTTCCTGCCGCTGCCGGGCGTGCGACGAGCGGAGCTCGCCGACGCCGCGCAGCTCTCGAGCCTCGCCGACGAGACGCCCGAGGGCCGCTCGATCGTCGTCCTGGCGAAGGAGCGCTTCCAGATCCGAGAGCGCGAGCTCGCCGGTGCGACGCTGATCCCGTTCACGGCGCAGACGCGGATGAGCGGCGTCGACATGCCCGGCCGCTCGATCCGCAAGGGTGCCGCGGACGCGATCAGGCGCTGGCTCGGCTCCGAGGGCGGAAACGAGCCCGCGGCTCGCGACACTGGTCGACGAGGTCGCGCTCAGCGGCGGAACGCCGCTCGTCGTCGCCGAGAACGGGCACGCGCTCGGCGTCGTCCACCTCAAGGACGTGGTCAAGGAGGGCCTGCGCGAACGCTTCGACGAGCTGCGGGCGATGGGGATCCGGACGGTGATGATCACCGGCGACAACCCGCTCACGGCAAAGGCGATCGCCGACGAGGCCGGGGTCGACGATTTCCTCGCCGAGGCGACGCCCGAGGACAAGATGGCGCTGATCAAGCGCGAGCAGGCCGGCGGCAACCTCGTCGCGATGACCGGCGACGGCACCAACGATGCGCCCGCGCTCGCGCAGGCCGACGTCGGCGTCGCGATGAACACCGGCACCCAGGCCGCGCGCGAGGCCGGAAACATGGTCGACCTCGACTCGAATCCGACGAAGCTGATCGAGATCGTCGAGATCGGCAAGCAATTGCTGATCACCCGCGGCGCGCTGACGACGTTCTCGATCGCGAACGATGTCGCCAAGTACTTCGCGATCATCCCGGCGATGTTCGCCGGCGCCTTCCCGGTGCTCGACGACCTGAACGTGATGGCGCTCGACAGCCCCGAGTCGGCGATCCTGAGCGCCGTCGTCTTCAACGCGCTCGTGATCGTGGCGCTGATCCCGCTTGCTCTGCGCGGCGTCCGCTTCCGCGCCGCCTCCGCCGCCGCCGTGCTCCGGCGCAACCTGCTCATCTACGGCGTCGGCGGCCTGATCGCGCCCTTCGTCGGGATCAAGGCGATCGACCTCGTCGTCGGCGGGCTCGGGATCGTCTGATGCGCCGGCAGATCTTCCCCGCGCTCGTCGCCTTCCTCGCGCTCACCGTCCTCACGGGGATCGTCTACCCGCTCGCCGTGACCGGCATCTCGCAGGTCGCCTTCGGACCAACGCGAACGGGTCGCTGATCGAGCGTGAGGGCCGGGTCGTCGGCTCGAGCCTGATCGGTCAGGCGTTCGAGGGAAGGCGTTACTTCCAGCCGCGGCCTTCGGCAGCCGGTGACGGCTACGACGCGATGTCGAGCTCGGCCTCCAATCTCGGCCCGACGAACCCGGTGCTGCTCGACGCCGTCCGCGAGCGCCTGGTCGCCTATCGCGAGCGTGAACGACGTGGCCCCCGGCGCGGAGGTGCCGATCGACGCCGTCACGAGCTCCGGCTCGGGCCTCGACCCGCACATCTCGCTCGCGAACGCGCGTCTGCAGGCGCCGCGGGTGGCCGAGGCGCGCGGGCTCGACCTCGCCGGCGTCCTGGAGCTGATCGACAGGCACACGTCCGACCGCTCGCTCGGCTTCCTCGGCGAGCCGGGCGTGAACGTGCTCGAGCTCAACCTCGCGCTCGACGACAGGGCGTAGCCTTCGCCCATGGCGCGAGGGACGCTCCGCATCTACCTCGGCGCCGCGGCGGGCGTCGGGAAAACGTTCGCGATGCTGAACGAGGGCCGGCGTCGCGCCGAATACGGGGAGGACGTCGTCGTCGGCTTCGTCGAGACACACGGCCGCCGCAAGACGGCCGAGCAGATCGCCGGGCTCGAGGTCGTGCCCCGCAGAGCGATCGCGCTACCGCGAGGGCGTCTTCGAGGAAATGGACGTGGACGCGGTGCTCGCGCGCAGGCCGCAGGTCGCGCTCGTCGACGAGCTCGCGCACACGAACGTGCCCGGCTCGCGCAACGAGCGGCGCTGGCAGGACGTCGAGGAGCTGCTCGAGGCCGGAATCGACGTCATCTCGACCCTGAACGTGCAGCACCTCGAGTCGCTCAACGACGTCGTCGAGCAGATCACCGCGGTCAAGCAGCGCGAGACGATTCCCGACGAGGTCGTCCGCCGCGCGGACGAGCTCCAGCTCGTCGACCTGACACCACTGGCGCTCCGCAACCGCCTCGCCCGCGGCGACGTCTACCCGCCCGAGCGGATCGACACCGCGCTCGCCAACTACTTCCGGCCGGGCAACCTCGCCGCCCTCCGCGAGCTCGCGCTCGCCTGGCTCGCCGATCGCGTCGACGAGGGACTCGCCGAGTACCGCAAGCGCCACGGGATCGAGCAGCCCTGGGAGACACGGGAGCGGGTGCTCGTCGCGCTCACCGGCTCCGCCGACGGCGAGCGGCTCGTTCGCCGCGCGGCCCGAATCGCGCAGCGCTCGAAGGGCGACCTCGTCGCCATCCACGTCGTCCCGCAGGACGGCCTCGCCGCCCCGGCGGCGGAGCTGCTCGCGCAGCAGCACCAGCTCGTCGAGGAGCTGGGCGGCAGCTACCACGAGGTCGCCGGCGCCGACGTCGGCGAGGCGCTCCTCGACGCCGCCCGCTCGCTGAACGCGACCCAGATCGTGATGGGCGCGACCCGGCGCTCCCGCTGGCAGCGGCTCACGCGCGGCTCCGTGATCGGCCGAGTGATCCGCGAATCGGGCGCCGCGATCGACATCCACGTCATCAGCCACCCCGAGGCCCGCTCCGAGGACGCCTACGTCGTCCCGCGCACGCGCCGCCCCACCGCGCTCCCGCGCCGGCGAGAGATCGCTCGGCGTCGCTGCTCGGCGCCGCCGGGCTGCCCCTCTTGACGCTGCTGCTGACCCAGCTGCGGGAGCCGCTCGAGCTGCCGAGCGTGATGCTCCTCTTCCTGCTGCTCGTCGTCATCGTCGCCGCGGTCGGCGGACTCGGGCCAGGCCTCGCGGCGGCGATCAGCGGCTTCCTGCTCGTCAACTGGTTCTTCATCGAGCCCCACCACACGCTCACGATCCGCGAGGCCGAGGACGTGCTCGCGCTCTTCGTCTTCCTCGCCGTCGGCGCGATCGTCAGCAGCTTCGTCGCACTCGCCGCCCGCCGGGCCGCGGAAGGCGCACGCGCCCGCGCCGAGGCCGAGGCGCTCTCCCGCCTCGCCGGCTCATCACCCGCCTCGGCGGTACTCGACGGCCTCCGCCGCGTCCTCGGGCTCGAAGGAGCGGCAATCCTCCACCGCCAGGAGGGCGGCTGGCGGATCGAAGCCGCCAGCGGCGACCGCGTTCCCGAGAGCCCCGAGGCGAGCACCTCCACGATCGAGCTCGACTCCGATCACGTGCTCGCGCTCACCGGCGGCCCGATCCGCAGCGAGGATCAGCGCGTGCTCGACGCCTTCGCCCGAGAACTCGCAGCCTCCGTTCACCTCGGCGAGCTCGAGGCGGAGGCCGGCACGGCGGGCACGCTCGCCGCCACCAACGAGCTTCGCGCCGCGCTCCTCTCCGCCGTCTCCCACGACCTGCGCACTCCGCTCTCCGCGATCAAGGCCTCCGTCACGAGCCTGCTCCAGAGAGGACGTCGACTGGACACCCGAGGCGCGCCAGGAGTTCCTCGCCACGATCGACGAGGAGACCGACCGCCTGAACGCGCTCGTCGGCAACCTGCTCGACATGAGCCGGCTCCAAGCCGGCGCACTCGAGATCAGCACCGTCCCCGTCGGCCTCGACGAGGTCCTGCCCGCCGCGCTCCACAGCGTCGGCGTGCCCGACGGCTCCGTCCAGCTCGACGTCCCCGAAACGCTGCCGCGCGTCCTCGCCGACCGCGGCCTGCTCGAGCGCGCCCTCGCAAACGTGATCGCCAACGCCGTCCGCTACTCGCCACCCGGACTCGCCGGCACGCGTGACCGCCGGCGTCGTCGACGGCATCGTCGACGTGCGCGTCGTCGACCGCGGCCCCGGCGTCCCGCGCGCCGACCGCGACCGGCTGTTCCAGCCCTTCCAGCGGCTCGGCGACTCCGGCCAAAGCGAAGGCGTCGGGCTCGGCCTCGCCGTCGCCAAGGGCTTCCTCGAGGCGATGGGCGGCGAGATCGAAGCCGACGACACCCCCGGCGGCGGCCTGACCATCGTCGCGCGACTGCGGGCGGCCGAATGACCCGCATCCTCGCCGTCGACGACGAGCCCCAGATCCTCCGCGCGCTCGCCACCAACCTCCGCGCGCGCGGCTACGAGGTCGAGCTCGCCCCGACCGGCGAGGCGGCGCTCACGGTCGCAGCCCGCAAGCACCCCGACCTCGTCATCCTCGACCTCGGACTGCCCGGCATCGACGGCGTCGAGGTGATCCGCGGCCTGCGCGGCTGGACCACCGTGCCGATCATCGTCCTCTCCGTCCGCGAAGCCGAACGCGACAAGGTCGCCGCCCTCGACGCCGGCGCCGACGACTACGTCACCAAGCCCTTCGGCATGGACGAGCTCCTCGCCCGCCTGCGCGCCGCCCTGCGCCGCGCCGCACCCGCCGAGGAGGAAGCCGTCGTCGAGACCGAGCACTTCACCGTCGACCTCGCCGCGAAGCGCGTCACGACCGCAGAGGGCGAGGTGCGGCTGACGCCGACCGAGTGGCACATCGTCGAGATGCTCGTCCGCAACGCCGGCAAGCTCGTCACCCAGCGCCAGCTCCTCCAGGAAGTCTGGGGCCCGCAATACGAGAAGGAGACGAACTATCTCCGCGTCTACCTCGCCCAGATCCGCAGCAAGCTCGAACCCGACCCAGCCCGACCCCGCTACTTCATCACCGAGGCGCGCATGGGCTACCGCTTCGAGGTCGATTCAAGGCAGCAGCCCTAGCCGCAGCCAGGCACCCGCTATTTGTTGTACCGGACTCAAAGCCGCGACCTCGTCGTGAGAGGTCGGCGCTCCGTAACGGAATGAGGGAAGCACGACCCTCTCTAGAGCAGAGGTGGTCGCATTCGCGCAGCACCGGCAACGAAGATCGGCCGTTTGCAGGCATTTTCTGTCGCCGGAAGCTGAACTTGCAGGCCTCGACGGTGGTCGCTTGAGGCCGCGCGTGCCCGCGAGTGCCCGCTAGTCCCAAAATGTACCCGTCTCGTACCCGCGAGACCCCAACGTCGCGTCTGAGCAGACAACAAAAAGGCCCATTTGCAGGGCTTTTCATGAAGCCCTCTGACGGACTCGAACCGTCGACCCCCTCCTTACCATGGAGGTGCTCTACCAACTGAGCTAAGAGGGCAGCCGGCACAGGGTACCAAGGCGTTTTCGTAGGCTCGTCCCGTGGAGGGCATCCTCGAACGGCCGCTCGGCCGCACGTGGTACCGCGTCACCGGCGAGGGAGGACGGACGCCACTCGTCTGCCTGCATGGGGGGCCGGGGTCGACGCACAACTACTTCCGTCCACTCGAGCGGCTCGCGGACGAGCGGCGAGTGGTGGTGTACGACCAGCTCGGCTGCGGACGCTCGGACCGGCCGGAGGTCGAGTGGAGTCTCGCGATCTTCACCGAGGAGCTCGAGCACCTGCGCGCGCATCTGGGCCTCGACGAGGTCCATCTCCTCGGAACCTCCTGGGGCGGGATGCTCGCGCTCGAGCATGCACTCGCCGAGCCGAAGTCGGTTCGCGGTCTCGTGCTCAGCTCGACACTCGCGAGCGCCGACGAGTGGGTCGCTGAGGTGAAGCGGCTCCGGGACGCGATCGAGGGCGAGGACGACGAGGTGCTCGACGAGTTCGAGCGCCGTCATTTCTTCCGCGGCGAGAGTGAGCCGCTGGAGCTCGTCCGGATGCGTGAGGAGAGGAACGGCGCGGTGTACGAGGCGATGTGGGGGTCGAACGAATGGACGATGACGGGCGCACTCGCGGGCTGGGACGTCCGGCACCGGCTCGGCGAGCTCCTGATGCCGACGCTGATCCTGCGCGGCGCCCACGACCTCTCGACTGCGGCGATCTCGAAGACGCTCACGGACGGCATCCCGCACGCGCGCGAGGTCGTCTTCGGCGACAGCTCCCATACGCCCGTGCTCGAAGAGACGGAGCGCTATCTCCGCGCCGTCCGCGATTTCCTCTACGACGTCGAAGCCCGCTAGCAACCGAGCCTCCGCCGGTGGATCCGCCGATAGGGCAGACCTACGGCGCGCCCGACAGCGAGAATGAGCACGTGTCGCCCAACCGGCGCGTGATCACGTACGACGCCGTCGTCGCGGGGGCACGGAGGCAGTTCCTGCGCGACGGCACGATCGACATGGAGCAGCTTCCGCACGAGCTCGCCGTCAGCCGCGCGACCCTCTACCGCGCGGTCGACGGGCGCGACCGCCTGCTCGGGGACGTCCTGTGGAGCCTTGCGGAGCGGACGTACGAACAGGCGCGGCGCGAGGTCCGCAGCCGCGGCGTCGACGCGATCCTCGAGATCTCCGACCGCTTCACTGAGACCGTCACCGACGCCGGCCCGTTCCGTCTCTTCCTGGAGCGCGAGCCGCAGACGGCGTTGCGGGTACTGTTGACGCCCGCGGGCGGCGTGCACGAGCGAGCGGTCGCGATCCACCGCGAGATCTTCGCCGAGGCCTTCCGCGGCCGGGAGGACGAGGTCGGGGGGGACCTCGACACGCTGGCGTACCTCTACGTGCGGCTGCGCGAGTCGATCCTGTACGCGGACATCATGAGCGGGCGACGCCCAGATCCGGAGGTGGCGCGGCGAGCCGTCTGCGCGCTGCTCGCCTCCGCTGAGAGCCCGGTCTCACGTTCCCCCCGTCGGGTGTCTCCGCCGGCGGCGGCGGGAACCATCGCTAGCACCGGGGAGGGCAGTCGTCGCACGTGAGTCGAGAGAAGGAGGTCGCGTGATCATGTCGTGGAGCCGCATGCTCGTACTGGTCGCGGCCGCATTGATGGCCGCTCCGGCAGTCGCTGCCGGTAGCCCAGTCGTCACCGGGCCGATCCCAGGCGCGCCGCCCGGGAACCCGGTGTCGCCCGTGCTCGAAGAGACCTACCCGTTCTTCTCGACCTGGCTCGACCTCGCGGCGAGCGGCTACGTCGAGGAGGAGTTCTACGTCTCCGGCGTGGCCGACGCCTACGCCACGGACGGTGCCAAGCTCGCGTCGAGTGTGCCGTACCGGACGCGCGTGATCGTTCGTCGCCCCGTGTCGGCGGACGATTTCAACGGCACCGTGCTGGTCGAGTGGCAGAACGTGACCGCCGGCTACGACCTGGACGCCCTCTGGAACCGCCGCCACGTCCGTGAGGGCTATGCCTGGGTCGGCGTCTCGGCACAGCGTGTCGGCGTCAACCAGCTGCGTGGCTGGAGCCCGACTCGGTATGGGACGCTCGACGTCACCGGCGCGGGGCTGTTCCTCGCCGACCAGCTCTCGTACGACATCTACGCAGACGCCGCGCGGGCGCTCCCCGACCTGCTCGGGGGCCTCGACGTCGAGCGGGTCCTCGCGGTCGGTGCCTCGCAGTCGGCGGGGCGGATGGCGGTGTACTACAACGCCGTCCTGCCGCAGGAGCAGCCGGTGTTCGACGGCTTCGCGTTCGTCGTCGGGACCGCGCCGACCCGCGTCGGCCCGGAGCCGATCATCCAGGTGCTCTCGGAGACCGACGTGACGAATCCGGCGACACGGCGGCCGGACGACAATCTGTTCCGCCGCTGGGAGGTCGCGGGCGCCGCGCACTCCGGCTGGGAGGGATACGAGTACAGGATTCCGCTCTCGGCGCGTGACCTCGGCGCCGTGCCGGTCTACGACTGCACGAATCCGCCGCTCAGCCGGGTGCCGCTGAGCCAGGTGATCGAGTCCGCATACGGGCACCTCGCGCGGTGGGTGGAAGGTGGGGCGCCGCCGCCGTCGGCACCGTACCTCGAGTTCGACGGACTGACGAAGGTGCGAAACGAGCTGGGACTCGCGCAGGGCGGCATCCAACTGTCGCAGGTCGCGGTGCCGGTGGCCCTCAACACGGGCTCGAACTCGGGTCCCTCCTTTTGCATCCTCCTGGGCACTCACCGCCCCTTCGACGAGGCGCAGCTCGACGAGCTGTACCGCAATCACGGGCAGTACGTGAGCGGGGTCGCCCGTAGCGACGACGCGAATGTCGCCGCCGGGTATCTCCTGGAGGCGGACGCCGAGGAGAACCAGCGCGCGGCAGCGCACTCCTCTGTGGGCGGGAACTAGACGTCAACGTCAGGCGGGAGAGCGCGTCCGTGCTCTCCCGCCCGCTCCGCGCCGCGGAGCCGGAGCCCAGACCTGCCATCCGACGGCTTGTTGCCGACGCCATGCTGTGGTCGCCGGTATGGTCGCCATCGCCAAACCAGCCCGCGTGCCACACGAAGGGAGTCGTCATGCCGAAGGTCGTGATCACCCACGCCGTTGAAGACATCGACCGCTGGCTGCAGGGCAAGGCGGAACGCGCTGCTGCCATCGAATCAGGTACGGGCAGCAACGTGACCGACTACGTTGCCGCCGACGGGAGTACCAACGTCGCCATCACAGCCGACGTTTCCGATGTTGCAGCCATGCAGGGGATGCTGGCGTCGCCGCCGCCTGAAGTCCTAGCCGCGATGCAGGACCATGGTGTCGTACAACCGATCACTGCGTACGTCGAGAAGTAGGCACAGTCAGCGCGTGACTCATCTGCGCGACCCAGACCGTCCGAAACCCGCCTGAGCGGCTCCGGACGGTTGCGGCGACTGGCGGCCGAAAACGGGGGCCGGATCCCGCGTAGCGGTGCGGGATCCTGGCCCTACACGACCCCGTCTGGACCTGGCTGGCCCTAACGGTCGCGCTATGCAGGGGGAAGGATTCGAACCTTCGTAGGCTGAGCCGGCGGGTTTACAGCCCGCTCCCTTTGGCCGCTCGGGCACCCCTGCAGGGTGGGCCATTGTAGCCTCCTCGCGCCGCCGGCCGGCCGGCTCACGCCGGGCGGAGCCCGGCTCCGCCGCCCTCGCACACCTGAGCGCACGCGGCTCTCCGGGTCTGTGCTCTCGCACTATCCCCTCCGGCCGCGCACGCTCATGCGCGCGCCGTCGACGCGAGGGCGGCAACCTCACGCCGCCGGCCGGCCGGCTCACGCCGGGCGGAGCCCGGCTCCGCCGCCCTCGCACACCTGAGCGCACGCGGCTCTCCGGGTCTGTGCTCTCGCACTATCCCCTCCGGCCGCGCACGCTCATGCGCGCGCCGTCGACGCGAGGGCGGCAACCTCACGCCGCCGGCCGGCCGGCTCACGCCGGGCGGAGCCCGGCTCCGCCGCCCTCGCACACCTGAGCGCACGCGGCTCTCCGGGTCTGTGCTCTCGCACTATCCCCTCCGGCCGCGCACGCTCATGCGCGCGCCGTCGACGCGAGGGCGGCAACCTCACGCCGCCGGCCGGCACGCCGGGCGGAGCCCGGCTCCGCCGCCCTCGCACACCTGAGCGCACGCGGCTCTCCGGGTCTGTGCTCTCGCACTATCCCCTCCGGCCGCGCACGCTCATGCGCGCGCCGTCGACGCGAGGGCGGCAGCCGACTATCTTCGGGAGCATGGAGCGGTTCGACGCGGTGGTCGTGGGCGCCGGGCCGGCGGGATCGGCGACGGCGATCCGGCTGGCCCGCGGGGGAGCGCACGTCCTCCTTGCCGACCGCGCTCACTTTCCGCGTGACAAGCCGTGTGGCGGCGGCCTCACCGGCCGCGCGGTCCTGGAGCTGCCGGTGGACGTCACGCCCGTCGTCGAGGACGTCGTCCGGACGTTCGAGGTGCGGCTCGGCTACCGGAAGCGCTTCGAGCGCCGCAGTGAGGCCCCGCTCGTCCTGATGACGAGGCGCCGGCGGCTCGACGCCTTCCTCGCCGAGCAGGCGGCGGCGGCTGGGGTTGTCTTTCGGGACGGTGTCACGGTCGAAGGTCTAACGGTCGGACCGGACGGAGCAACGATCCGGATCGGCGGCTCGGCAGTGCACGCTCGCACGGTTGTGGGCGCCGACGGCGTCAACGGCCGGATCGCGCGCGACGCGGGCCTCGGCGGGGGCATCCTCTACGGGATCGCGCTCGAGGGCAACGGGCCGCTGCCCGACAGGCAGCCCGGTCGCGCCACAGTCGAGATCGGCGTCGTCCCGGGCGGATACGGCTGGGTCTTCCCGAAGGCGGATCACGCCAACTATGGGGTCGGTGGCTGGGCGGCTGAAGGGCCGCGCCTGCGCGCCCACCTGCGGCGTCTCTGCGCAGAGCACGGCGTCGACAACACCGGGCTGACCGACCTGCAAGGCCGCCGGCTGCCGATCCGGCGGACGACGAGCGCCGCCCGCGGCCCTGTTCTGCTCGTCGGAGACGCGGCCGGTCTCGTCGATCCGCTCTCGGGTGATGGCATCTACGAAGCGCTCGTCTCGGCGCGGCTCGCGGCCGAGGCGATTCTCGACGGCGACCTCACCCGCTACGAGGAGGAGCTGCAAGCAGTGCTCGGCCGCTTCGCGAACACGTCCTGGAAGGCGAAGCTCGTGCTCGACCGCCACCCGCGCGCGGCCTTCGAAATCGCACGCATCCCGGCGGTCTGGCGCGTGATCGCGGGACTGCTCACGGGCGAGGTCGCGCACCCGAGCGATGCCCGCGGCCTGGCGCGGCCGCCGCTGCGCCTGCTGTCGCGCCTCTAAAGCGCGGCGCCAAACCTGCCGATTCCTCACCTCGACTCCCTATGGACCTCAATGCCATCCTCAGGATCGCCGTCGAGCTGGGCGCGAGCGACATCCACCTGAAGCTCGACCAGCCGCCGATGCTGCGGACGGATGGGTCGATCGCGCCGCTGCCCGGCTGCCCTGAGCTCGGCGAGCAGGACCTGCTCGCCGCGCTCGAGTCGGTCACGATCGTCGCGCCGGACAGGATGCGCCAGTTCCACGACAGCGGCGACCTCGACATCGCCTACACGGCCGAGGGCCTGCCCCGCTTCCGCGTCAACGTCTTCCGCCAGCGCGGCGCGATCTCATTTGCGTTCCGCGTCATCCCCAAGGAGGTACCGAGCTTCGAGCGGTTGAGCATGCCTCCCGGCGTCGCCAGGCTCGCGAACGAGCACCGCGGCCTCGTCCTCGTCACCGGCGCGACCGGCTCGGGGAAGACGACGACGCTCGCTTCGATGCTCGACCACATCAACCAGACGCGGAGCCAGCACATCGTCACGATCGAGGACCCGATCGAGATTCTCCATCAGGATCGGAGCTCGATCGTCAACCAGCGTGAGGTCGGCCTCGACACCGAGAGCTTCGCGCAGGCACTCCGCCGCGTGCTCCGCCAGGATCCGGACGTGATCCTGATCGGCGAGCTCCGCGACGCCGAGACCGCGCAGACGGCTCTGCAGGCCGCCGAGTCGGGCCACCTCGTCTTCTCGACGCTGCACACGGTCGACGCCGCCGAGACCGTCGGCCGGATGATCGAGTTCTTCCCGCCTGCGAAGCAACAGCAGATCCGCTCCGTGCTCGCCGGTGTCCTCCGCGGCGTGATCAGCCAGCGGCTGCTGCCGCGCGTCGACCACGGCCGGGTCGCCGCCGTCGAGGTGATGGTGATGAACGCGCGCATCTCGGATCTGATCCGCGAGCAGCGCACCGAGGAGATTGCGGACGCCGTCGCCGAGGGCGGCTTCTTCGACATGCAGACGTTCGAGCAGGCGCTGATCGAGCTCGTCCTCGCAGGCAAGGTCGAGCGCGAGGTGGCGGCGAATGCGGCCACGAACGCGCACGACTTCGAGGTGGCGCTCGACCACGCGCTCAAGCGTCAGACGGTCGAGGTCGCGCGGGAGGAGGCCACCGTGGCCGAGACCGAGGCGGAGGCGGACGCTCCGGCTCTCCGCGTCATCCGCACCGCCGAGGCGTGATGCGACGGCTCATTGCGGCGTCGCTGCTCGTCCTCGCGCTGGGCGCCGGAACCGCGTCCGCGGACACGTTCGCCGTCGTCCCCGATCAGTTCGTCGCCCTGCCGGAAACACCGCAGGCGCTGCCGAGCGCCGAGGTGCCGAACGCGACAGGCTCGATCCTGCTGCCGCCGGGAGCCTGGGAAGCGGCGTTCCTGCCCGTCCGTCAGCGCTCCTACGAGGAGCTGCGGCTGCTGTGGGTGCACGCCGGTGCCTCCTACGGGATTCCGTGGCAGGTGCTCGCGGCGATCAACAAGATCGAGTCGAACTTCGGTCGCAACATGGGCCCGAGCTCGGCCGGAGCCGTCGGCTGGATGCAGTTCATGCCGGACACCTGGCTGCGCTGGGGCACGGACGGGAACGGTGATGGGATCGCCGATCCGTGGAACCCCGACGACGCGATCCACTCCGCCGCCCGGTATCTCGCGGCGGCCAACGGCCGTACGGACATCGCCCGCGCGATCTTCGCCTACAACCACGCACAGTGGTACGTCGACGACGTGCTCCAGCTCGCAGCGATGTTCGGCGGTGACGTTGCGAGCGCCGACGCCGTCTTCACGCTCGACCGGATGGCGCTCGCGCTCGAGCAGGCGCAGGAGCAGGTGGCTTCACTCTCCGAGCAGCTCGACTCCGCCGAGGCGGCCGAATCCAAGGCGGCCGCGACATCGGAGCGGCTCGCGGCCGCAGCCGAGGACCTCGGACAGCTGCTCTCCGACCGCGTGCTGGCGGAGAAGGATGCGTTTCAGGCCGGGGAGGAGCACACCGCCGCCACCGCGGAGGTGGACCGGCTCCGGAACGAGCTGGCGCAGGCGCAGGCCGCGCTCGAGACCGCCCAGATCAGCGCTGCATCGGCATCGTTCGCGCCCGCTGCCGCAGACGTCCTGCGGATGCCGACGCGGGCGGACGGCTACGTCTTCCCGGTCGGCGGCGGGCCGGGCGCCATCACCGTCGGCCGTCATCACCACGACTATCCCGCGGCCGACATCGCCGCGCCGTCAGGCGCGCCGCTCTATGCCCTCGCCGACGGCGTCGTGCTCTCCCTCGCCGACGACGGCCGCTGCGGCACCGGCTTCGTCCTTCGGACCGTGGACGGACTCGAGTGGGTGTACTGCCATCTGTCCTACCGCGACCCGGGCCTCGAGGCTGGCCTGGTGGTGACCGCCGGCCAGTGGGTCGGTCTCGTCGGCTCGACTGGCCACTCGACGGGCCCGCACCTCCATCTCGGGCTTCGGCCGGCGCGCTATCCGCAGGAGATGCCGTGGTTCCAGGAGTTCGCCGGGATCGCCTTCATGTGGCAGGAGGAGCCGGCGGAGGCGGAGGCTCGATCGACGCCGGTCTTCGCGCTCGTACCGCCGGAAGAGCCGGCCGGGGACGTCGTCGAATTCACACTCTCGGGGGGTTGAGTTCGTGCCTGCTTCTGCCGACAGACGCGGTATGACTGCGGGAGTCATCGGCCGTTTGTCGCGCGTCGGCGTGATCGTGTGCGCGATCGGCCTCGTCACGGGCACGCTCGCGTTCGCAGCGAACTCGACGCTTTCGACCCCCGCGGCACCGGTAACTGCGCCCGGTCGCCGCCAAGCTCGCAGCCGCTCGTCGTCCCCGACGTCCGCAAGCAGGCCTACGTCTTCGCAAAGGGCTCGCTCGAGCAGGACGGCTTCGCCTGGCGGGTCGAGGGCTCCGTGCCCGGCTTCGCCGCGAACGTCGTCGTCGCACAATCGCCCGCACCGGGCACGCGGGTGATCGCCGACGGTGCTCCGATCATCGTCCTCCGCCTCAGTCGCAACGGCTCGTACGAGCAGGAGGGCGTCCCCGAGAACGTCTCCCCGTATGCCGGCAAGCCGGCCCGGCTCGTCGGATCGGCGCAGCCGAAGCGAAAGACCGCCCAGACGGCGGCGGCCACTCCCGCGGCGAAGCCGGCGAAGGCGACGCCGAAGGCCAAGGCGACGCCGAAGGCCAAGGCGGCGCCGAAGGCGAAGGCGGCGCCGAAGGCGAAGCCCGTCGCCGCCGGCACGCGCAAGTCCGCCTTCAAGGTCGCCGGCGCTCCTGCCGAGCCGCTCGACGAGATCGTGCTCAGCGCCCGCGCGAAGCAGCTCGCCGCGTGGGTCGAGAAGCACCCGCACCGGACCGCCGCGAACGTCGACCACTGGCTCTACCAGCACACCTGGATCGTCACCGGCGCAGGCTTCGGCTGGGCCGACGGCGCTGCCGCGCTGCGGACGCTGATCGCCGTCGACAACCGTGTGCAGAAGCTCTGGGGGGTCGGCGCCCAGAGCGAGCAGGTCGCCCGCCAGACGCTCGCCAAGGTTCAGGAGCGCTCCAGTTGAAGCGGCTTTGGGCGCGACTCGTCTCGGAGGAGTCCGGTTACAGCCTGATCGAGCTGCTCACGGCGATGGGGATTCTCGGCGTCGTGATGACCTCACTCACGACGGTCCTCGTCTCTGCGACAAACGCCGACGTTCGCATGAACCAGAACTTCCAGGCTCAGACGCAAGCCCGGATGGCACTCGATCGGTTCAGGCGGGAGGGACACGCGGCGTGCCGCGCCGAACCGGCAGGGCCGACGACGTCGATCACGCTCACGTTCATCACATCCGGCAGTTGCCCCGCGTCCGGCGGGCGGCAGGTGAGCTGGTGCACGATTGCGGACGGGGCGAGCCGGTACGGCCTTTTCCGCGCCATCGGCGCCACGTGCGATGCGAACGCCTTCAAGGTCGCCGACTACCTGACCATTGCAAGCGCATTCAACTACCAGACGACGAGTCACCAGCGTCCCAAGATCGGGATCAACTTTCCCGTCAACCCGTATCCGAGCTCCGGTCGAGGTACGTACACGCTCGACGGCGACGTGGTTCTCCGTAACGCGAATAGGACGGCGTGATGAGGCTTCGCCTCGCCGACGAGAGTGGGATCGCCCTCATTCTGACGATGGGGATCCTGCTCGCGACCTCGTTCATGTTGGTGACGGTGATCCAGTACTCGTCGGACGCCGGCCGCGGCGCACACCGCTCGAAGGCCGATCAAGTGGCGTACGCACTCGCGGAGGCCGGGATCAACAACGCGATGTCGGTGCTCGCCAACCCCACCAACAACGCCCTGAACTCGACGCTGCTTCCAGCGCGAGTCTCGACGTATGAGAACGGGACCGTCACCTGGTCGGGCTCGTTCAACCCGATGAACGCCCGATGGACTCTCACCTCGGTCAGCAGCGTGCGAAATCCGACCGGGCCGACCGCGGCACCCGTCTCCCGCCGGATCGTCGGACAGGTGGACGTGGTCCCGACGCTCTCCCAGCCGCTCAACTCGCAGGCGTGGAACTACATCTACTCGCGCGGGACCGGGAACACGTGCGACATGACGATCCAGCAGACCGTGGCGATCAACTCGCCGCTGCTCGTCTCGGGGAACCTCTGCCTGGAGAACTCGTCCTCCGTTCTCAAGGGGCCGCTCGTCGTGGGCGGAAGCGTGACGATGACGAACGGAAACACGATCGGCACGGCGGCGAACAAGATCAGCCTCGCGGCGATCGGAAACGGGTGCTCCAAGAGCAATCCAGACGCCGCGTCCCAGAATCCCTGCACCGGCGGAGCCGCCGTTCACGTCTACGCCGACATGGTTTCGAGTTCGCCGCCCGCGATCCCGCCGCCCACTGTCGACTGGACTGGCTGGTACGCCAATGCGAATCCGGGGCCGTACTATCCGTGCACGACGACCACCGGAACACCCCCGCTGTTCGAGAGTGGAGATCAGGGGGTGCTGCCCAACGTCGATCTGACGAAGAGGAACAACAGCATCCCGTCTGTCGTCGATCTGACGCCGGCGGCCTCGTACAGCTGCCACACGGCTGCCGGCGACCTCACGTGGGATGCCGTGAACAAGATGCTGACGGTGAACGGCACGATGTACATCGACGGCAGCGTGAAAATCGAGAACGGCGCCGTCAACTCGTACACCGGCTTCGCCACCATCTATGTCTCGGGCACGCTGCTGATCAAGAACTCGAGCATGTGCGCCGTCATCGTCGCCGGCGCCTGCAGCACGCAGAACTGGACGTCGAACTCGCGCATGCTCGTGTTCGTCGTCGGCGGCAATGGCTCGAACACCGGGCACCAGTCGCAGACCGGAACCGGAAACAGCATCCTGCTGAACAGCGCGCGGTTCCAGGGCGCCCTCTATGCGACCAACGGCATCGACATCGCGACGACGTCCAACGCCGACGGCCCGCTGGACGGCGCTCCGGTCAAGGTCGGTCAGAGCGTCAACTCGACCTGGCCGGTGTTCACCGTCGTCCCGGCAGGGATGCCGGGAAACCCGGTCGCGTACGCAGAGCCGCAGCCGCCGGTCTACGAAGGCTGACGCGGTGGCGCTCGCTCTCTCTGCCGTCGTCTTCATTCCGGGTCTCGCGATCGGGAGCTTCCTGAACGTCGTCGCGGCGCGGGTGCCCCGGAAGCGCTCGATCGTCAGCCCCGGCTCGGCCTGCATGAGCTGCGGGCACGAGCTCGCCTGGCACGAAAACGTCCCCGTCCTCTCCTGGCTCGCCCTGCGCGGCAGATGCAAGGGCTGCGGCGAACGGATCGGCGTCGTCTATCCGGCCGTCGAGTTGCTGACGGCGCTGCTGATCGCGGCGTCGTTCCTCGCCTTCGGCTGGTCGGGCAAGTCGTTCGTCGCAGCGTTCTTCTGCGCGACGCTCGTCACGGTCTCCGCCATCGACCTCTCGCACCGGATCATCCCCAACGTAATCGTCCTGCCGGCGACGGTCGTCGTGCTCGTCGCGATGACGGCCGCTGTACCCGAGCCCGGAGTGGGCGCTCGGCCGCCTTCGGCGCCTCCTTCTTCCTCTTCCTGGCCGCGCTCGCGTACCCGAAGGGGATGGGGATGGGCGACGTCAAGCTGGCGCTGCTGCTCGGCGCGATGCTCGGCCGGACCGTGCCGGTGGCGTTGATGATCGGGATGGTCGCTGCGCTCGTGCCTTCGGTCGTCCTCCTCGTCCGCCACGGCAGCGCGGCGCGGAAGATGGGGATCCCGTTCGCGCCGTTTCTCTCGCTCGGCGGCATCGTCGCCCTGTTCTTCGGCGACGCGATCCTTGACGCGTACCTGAGCACCTTCTAGTCCTCGCTCCCCTTCGGGGCGGTCAAGGGATGCCGGCGCCGCTGCCGATAACTCGAACGAGGGATATGGCCAGCGACCCGCCACCGAAGCTTCGCCTGCCCGGCAGCGCCGGCGGAGACCGGCACGTCCGGCGCGGAGCCGCTCAGCTCCGGCATGGGCGTCAACGCGATGGCCGAGCTCGTCGTCGACCTGCTCTCGGCGACCGGCCTCGTCCCCGACGACAAGCTGGCGATGGTCCGCGGGCGGGCGGGCCAGGGCTCGCTCGCCCAGGCGATCGTCGACGAGGGCGTCGCGCCGCCCGAAGGGATCGCGCGTTCGCTCGCCGTCCGCTATCAGGTCCCGCTCGTCGACCTCGCTCTCACGGGCGTGGAGAAGGACGCGGCGGAGCAGATCCCGCTGCACGTCCTCGAGCGCGTCGTCGCGATCCCGTACGCGCTCGACAACGGCGCGCTGCGGATCGCCGTCGCCGATCCCGGCAACCTGCACGGGATCGACGAGCTCAGGCTCGCGACCCGCTATCCGCTCGACCTCGGCGTCGCCTCGAGCGAGGACATCCTCATCGAGCTGCGCCGGATGGCGCGCGCCTCCGAGGCGTTCGGCACGCGCGCCGTGCTCGAGGAGGTCGACGAGGAGCTGCGGAGCACCGAGGAGGAGGAGAGACGACCTCGAGGTCGATGACGGCGTCTCCGACGCGCCGCTCGTCCGGCTCGTCAACTCGGTCATCTTCCAGGCCGCCGAGGACGGCGCCTCCGACGTCCACTTCGAGCCGCAGGAGGACTCGCTCGCCGTCCGCTTCCGCATCGACGGCGTGCTCCAGGAGGTGCAGCGGATCCCGAAGCGGATGACGCCGGGCGTGACGACGCGCCTGAAGGTGCTCGCGAAGCTCGACATCGCCGAGCGGCGGAAGCCGCAGGACGGCCGCATCTCGCTCAACGCCGCCGCCGCCGGCCGCATGCTCGACATCCGCGTCGCGACCCTGCCGACGGTCGAGGGCGAGAAGGTCGTCATGCGCCTCCTCGACAAGTCGCGCCGCGCGCCGACGCTGGAGGAGCTCGGTCTCTCCGACGACATGCGCGCCCGGCTCGCCGATGTCGATCGCGCGGCCGACGGGCGCGCTGCTCGTCACCGGGCCGACCGGCTCGGGTAAGTCGACGACGCTCTACGCCGGCCTGACGACGATCAACCGGCCCGAGATCAACATCATCACCGTCGAGGATCCGGTCGAGTACCGGCTCGCGGGCGTGAACCAGGTGCAGATCAACAACCGCGCCGGGCTGACGTTCGCATCGGCGCTGCGCTCGATCCTGCGCTCCGACCCCGATGTCGTGATGGTCGGCGAGATCCGCGACGGCGAGACCGCCAAGATCTCGATCGAGGCCGCCCTCACCGGTCACTTCGTGCTCTCGACGCTGCACACGAACGACGCGCCGAGCGCGATCACCCGCCTGAACGAGATGGGCGTCGAGCCGTTCCTCACCGGCGCCGCGGTCACCGGCGTGCTCGCGCAGCGGCTGGCGCGGAAGCTCTGCACGCACTGCTGCGAGATGTACCAGCCCTCGGTCGACGAGCTGCTTCAGTCGCGCGTCGCACCGGACGTCGCGCTCGCGTCGGACGGGATGGCCTTCTACCGGAAGCGCGGCTGCCCCCGCTGCAACCAGACCGGCTACAAGGGGCGGGTCGGCATCTACCAGCTGCTGACGATGACCGAGACGATCGCGCAGCTCGCGGTCGCGCGCGCGAGCCGCGAGGACGTCGAGCGGGCGGCGATGGAGGCCGGGATGCGCTCGCTCTGGGACGACGGCCTGTCGAAGGTCGCCGCCGGCCTGACGTCGGTCGAAGAGCTCGCCCGCGTGCTCGTCTAGCCCGCCGGAGCCAGCGAGCGTACCGCGCTACTGCGCCTGGACGTCGCAGCCGAGGACCATCAGCGCCTCGACCGCCTCGGTGACGAACTGCGTCGCCTGCGCGGCGTTCGCGAAGTTGTACGGGCCTGGACGGACGGGATCGGCGCCGTTCGCGGCGCCGACCGGGTAGACCTCGGTCTCGACCACGCAGGAGTCGCCGTGGTCGATCGCGCGCAGGACGGCAACCGAGCGCCCGTCCTTCCGCGCATGACGGACGAAGAGCTCGCGCTCGCCCGCCTTGGCGAGCTGCGCTCACCGCGAGCGCGTTCGCGGCGGCCTGGGCGACCGTCTCGCGATCGACGAACCCGGCCGAGCTCGACCGCGACGTCACCGGATCGGTTCACGACGACCACGCTCGGATCCTGACCCGAATCGAGCTTGGCCAGCAGGGCGCGGGCGACGCCTTCGTTGAGGACGTTGAGCGCAAGGAAGCCGGCGCCGCTGAGCTTGGCACCCGCTTCTGCCTCTGCCGCCGCGAGCTCGTCGACGCGTGCGCCGGGAACGACGAGCGAGACGACGACGACCTCGTGCCTCCTGAGTGCCTTGTCGACGACGATCGGGAAGCCGGACGGTGGAACGACCGGGTTGACGGGCTTTGGCTTCACCGGCGTGGAGGCGTGCGCTGCTGGCTTGGCGGCCTTCGGCGCGCTCTTCGCCGCGAGTCTTCGCGGGCGTCTTCACCGGCGTCTTCACCGGCGCCGGGATCGCGACAGGCTCGTTGCCGGGACCCATCGTCCGCATCGTGAGCATGCCGGCGAGCCCGACGAGGACGATCACGATCGCGAAGATACGAACGGGAAGGCTGATCTTCTCCATCTCACCTTTCTTATCGGCAGCCGGAACGGGTTCTGTAGGAGAACGAGAGAGGGCGCGGTTTCCCGCGCCCTCCGTCTCGATCGGTCGAACAGCGCTGCTTACGGACAGGCGCCCGTCAGGATCTGGCCGTTGCCCGAGGCACCACCCTGCTGGTAGTGATAGGGGAACGTGGTCGTCGCCGCGCTCAGCGTCTGGATGCAGTAGTACGTGGCAGACGGAGCGGTCGAACCGAGCTCGATGTTCGGCGAGAGGCCGGCATCGATCGTGCGGAGCAGCGTCGTCGTCATGCCCGCATAGCCGCTCGTCGCCGCAGTGGTGTCGATGTCCGTGACGGAGCCGTTGTTGTCGGCGGCGTACGTCTCGATCGACGGGATCGCCGCACGAACGTTCGCCTGGTTGGCCGCCTTGGCCGCACGGTCGCGGAAGCCGAGGTACGACGGCACCGCGATCGCGAGCAGGATGCCGATGATGATGATGACGACCAGGAGCTCGATCAGGGTGAAACCCTGCTCGCTCTTGGCGTCCAGGCGCTTGCGAAGCGCTGTAAGCATTGGGGTGTCTCCTTCCGAAGGGACGGTCAGTTACTGCGTGGCTGACCGGACATCGGCGGGCGAAGGACGCCCGTAGACCCCTCGATTGGGTGAACGATCACCCACGCCATCCCCCACGGTGAGTGAGTCTGGTTCCGGCAGGAAGAGAGAGGTTCGCTCCCTCGCGCAAACCTGGCGATCCCTCACTCAAGTTACCCACTGCCCCTGCCGATAGCCGAACTCGTGACCGGGATCACTCCGCCCGTCCCCGCTGCGGTTCGATCGATCGACGACCTCCTCGAGGCGATGGTCGCGCGCGGCGCTTCCGACCTCCACCTCTCCGTGGGGACGCCTCCGGCGATCCGTGTCCGCGGTGAGCTCGAGCGCCTCGACGGCGCTCCCGTGCTCACCCCCGAGGACACTCAGCAGCTGCTCTACCGCGTGCTCTCGACGGAGCAGCAGAAGCAGCTCGAGATCAAGCGCCAGATCGACACCTCCCATTCCGTTCCCGGACTCGCTCGCTTCCGCGTCAACGTCTACTTCCAGCGCGAGGCGCTCGGCGCCGCCTTCCGCGTCATCCCGGAGGAGCTCAAGACGCTCGAGGAGCTCAACCTGCCGCGCTCGCTCGCCGAACTGGCGATGCAGCCGCGTGGGCTCGTCCTCGTCACCGGCCCGACCGGCTCGGGTAAGTCGACGACGCTCGCGGCGATGATCGACGAGGTCAACCGCAACCGCACCGATCACATCCTCACGATCGAGGACCCGATCGAGTTCGTGCACCGCCACAAGCGCTGCATCGTCAACCAGCGCGAGATCGGCGTCGACGCGGTCAGCTTCGGCGAGGCGCTGCGCGCAGCGCTCCGCCAGGACCCAGACGTGATCCTCGTCGGCGAGATGCGCGACCTCGAGACGATCGGGACCGCCCTGACCGCTGCGGAGACCGGGCACCTCGTGCTCGGCACGCTGCATACGCAGAGCGCGCCCGGCACGGTCGACCGGATCATCGACGTCTTCCCGGCCGAGCAGCAGGAGCAGGTCCGGATCATGCTCGCCGGCTCGCTGCAGGGAATCATCACCCAGGCGCTGATCCCGACCGCCGACCACGAGGGCCGTGTCGCAGCGCTCGAGATCCTGCTGCCGGACGACGCGACCAGGAACCTGATCCGCCAGGGGAAGGTCGAGCAGATCTACTCGATCATGCAGACCTCCACCGGCCGTGGGATGACGACGATGGAGCAGTCGCTCGCGAACCTCGTTCTCCGGCGTGTGATCACGCGCGAAGCGGCCCTGGCGGTCTCGAGCCGCGTCGAGCAGCTCGACGGCCTGCTCGAGCGGGCCGGCTTCGAGGATCCGTCCGCGGCGGCGGCACCGCTACAGGGCGGCCTCAGGATTGCAGGGGGCTGACGGTGGAAGACGGCGAGAAGCCCACCTCGATGTGGAAGAAGGAGCTCTCGTTCCGGCGCAAGCCGGACGACGAGACCGTTGAGGCGCCGGCCGAGTCCGGCTCGACCTCGATCTGGAAGAAGGAGATTTCCCTGCGCAAGAAGGACGCTGAGCACGAGCCCGCCCCTGATCCGGTTGCCCCCGTGCCCGGAGAGTCCGACGTCGACGCCGCGATCGCGGCGCTCGCGCTTCCGGCCGAGCCGGCGGCGGTCGAGCCCTCGCCCGCGCCGCCGCCCCGTGCACCCTCCGTCGAGCACGGTTGGCTGACCCAGCCGCTCGAAGAGGTCTCCGAGCCGCCGGCCGAGGTCGTCGCGCCGGTTGTGTCGGACGCCGTCGAGCCGGTCGTCCTCCCGATCGCGGCGGTGCCCACCCCGGAGCCTGCGACCTACCACGAGCCAGAGCTCGACGCTGCGTTCGACACTGAGCTCGACCTGCCGACCACCGTGCTGCCCGAGCGGCAGCCGGAGGGCGCGTGGCGGGAGCCCGTACCAGCGGAGACGGCGCCCGAGCGCGCGTTCGACGTCACCGTCGAGGACGAGGCCGAGGTCGAGGACGAGCACGAGGACGAAGCGGAGCCGGCCGCGAAGGTTCCCTTCTACAAGAAGGAGCTCAAGCTGACGCCGAGGGCTTCGAAGGTGCCCAAGGAGCCGAAGCAGCCGAAGCAGAAGCGCGCGAAGAAGGAGAAGCCGGCTCCCGAGGACGGCAGCAAGGTGCCGTTCTACAAGCGCGAGTTCTCGTTCAAGCGCGGCCCGAAGGAATGGGATGCCGGCGAGGCGATCACTGAGGAGCCGCCGAAGGAGCGCTCGAAGCTGCCGCGGCCGCGCCCATCGCTGCCGACCCTGCCGACGCTGTCCCGCGGCGGCGGCACTGGCGGCAAGCAGTTCGTCGGCCTCAAGATCGGCGGCTCCCAGATCGCCGCAGCCCGGGTGCGCAACGGCGAGTCTCCCGAGCTCGTCCAGGCGGCGCGCACGCCCCTCGATCACGGCATCGTCGTCAACGGCGAGCTGCGCGACCCCGAGACGCTCGCCGTCGCGCTGAAGGCGTTCTTCGCCGAGCACAAGCTGCCAAAGCGCGGCGTGCGGCTCGGCATCGCCAACAACCGGATCGGCGTGCGCACGTTCGAGGTGACGGGGATCGAGGATCCGAAGCAGCTTGCGAACGCGATTCGCTTCCGTGCCCAGGAGGTGCTGCCGATCCCGCTCGAGGAGGCGGTGCTCGATTACCAGATCCTCTCCGAGGGCGTCACCGACGACGGCCAGCCGCTCCGGCGCGTGCTCCTCGTGGTCGCCTACCGCGAGCTTGTCGACCGCTACGTGTATGCCTGCCGCAAGGCGGGCCTTCAGATCGTCGGGATCGATCTGGAGGCGTTCGCGCTTCTGCGCGCCGTCGCCCCGCCGCACGACTCGAGCAGCGGCGCCGAACGAGGCGCGCTCGTCGCCGTCTCGGTCGGGCACGACCGCTCGACGTTCGCGGTCTCGGACGGCCGCGTCTGCGAGTTCACGCGCGTGCTCGAATGGGGCGGCTGGGCGCTCAACATCGCGATTGCACGCGCCCTCGACATGTCGCCGAGCGAGGTCGAGCCGGTCAAGCGGGCGGTCTCGTTCACGGGGGCCGGGGAGGTTCCGGACGGCTTCACCGAGGAGCAGCTCGCGACCGCTTTGGAGGCTTCGAGGAAGCAGCTGCAGACGTTTGCGCGGGAGCTCGTCTCCTCGCTCCAGTTCTACCAGAACCAACCCGGCTCGCTCGGTATCGGCGAGATCGCGCTCACGGGCGGGACCGCCCACCTGGCGGGGCTCGGCGCAGAGCTCGAGCGGCTGATCGGCGTCCCCGTCCGGGTGGTCGATCCGCTCAGCCGTGTCACGGTCTCGAAGAAGGTGCGCGAGCGCGAGCAGGTCGGCTCGCTGGCGGTCGCGATCGGGCTCGGGATCGAGGATTAGGGCATGCGCGCGGTCAACCTGCTCCCACGCGACGAGGCGAAGCGCAGCTTCGAGGCGAACCGCGGCGTCGTGTTCGGCGGCGTCGGCGGCGCGGCACTCGCGACCGCGGTGCTCGCGTCGATGATGATCAGCGCCGGCGGCGCGGCGAGCAGCAAACAGCAGGAGCTGGACGGGGTGCGGGCGCAGATCGCGGCGATCCCGACCGTGCCGGTGATCGACACATCCAAGGAGGACGCGCTCGCGGCCGAGAAGGGCGCCCGCATCGGCGCGCTCTCGGCGGCGCTCGGCGGCCGGATCGCCTGGGACCGCGTGCTCCGGCAGGTCTCACTCGTGCTGCCCGAGGACGTCTGGCTGACGAGCCTCTCGGCGTCAGCGGCGTCGGCGGCCGCGGCTCCGGCTCCCGACGCGACGCAGGCGGCCGCGGCCGGGTCGGGTTTCACGCTCACCGGCGCCACGTACTCGCAGAATGGGGTTGCACGATTCCTCTCCAGGCTCGCGGTGATCCCCGATCTCGCCAACGTGCGTCTGCAGTCGAGCCAGAGTCAGCTGGTGAACGAGCGCGAGCTCGTCCAGTTCACGATCCTCGCCGACGTCCGTTCGCCTGGCTCTGCTCCGGCGCCGGTCGTCCCGTCCGATGCCCAGGTGCCGCCCTCGTGAAGCGGAAGCTGAACTCCCGCACGCTGGGCGCGATCGTCGGGGCGGCCATCCTCGCCTACGCCGCCGCCGGCTACTTCATGGTCGTCAGCCCGAAGAAGGCCGAGTCGGCCCGTCTCGACGAGCAGATAGCGGTCGCGTCGCTCGAGCTCCGCGACGCGCTCGCAGCGACGGCTGCGCAAGACGACACACAGCCGATTGCGGTCGCCGACATCTTCCGGCTCTCGATTGCCATGCCGAGCACGCCCGACATGCCGGGGATCCTGCTCGAGCTCTCGCGGATCGCCGACGAGACCGGCATCCGCTTCAAGTCGATCACGCCGCAGCCGGCGCTCCCGATCGCGGCGTACCAGGTCGTGCCGATCGACGTCGCGTTCGACGGCTCCTTCTACGCGCTCTCCGACTTCCTTTTCCGACTGCGCACGCTCGTGACGGTGCGGCGCGGTGAGCTGCACGCCGCCGGGCGGCTGTTCTCGGTCGCGAGCGTCGACTTCTCCGAGTCCGACCGCGGCTTCCCGCTGCTGGCCGCGACGTTGAAGCTGAACGCCTACGTCTACGGGGTCGACGCGGCGGGCGCGGTCCCGCC
Source organism: uncultured Gaiellaceae bacterium (assembly GCA_963829845.1). Taxonomy (GTDB): domain Bacteria; phylum Actinomycetota; class Thermoleophilia; order Gaiellales; family Gaiellaceae; genus Gaiellasilicea. Next base: position 105,320 of record CAWHKD010000019.1, read on the forward strand.
CCCCGCGACGCCGCCGCCCGCGACGACGACCGAGGGCGTGGAGTCCCCGCCCCCAGCCACCGAGGCAACAGGAAGCGAGGCGACCGGGTAATGGCGAAGCGCGTCGATCCACTGAAGGCGAAGGAGGCCAAGCAGAAGAAGATCGCGATCGGAGGCGCCGTCCTCCTGCTCGCGCTGCTCGGCGTCCAGGGGCCGAAGACCTTGAAGATGCTGCAGGGGCCGAAGCCTGCTGCGGCGCCGGCCTCGACCGCCCCCGCGACGACGACGCCTGGCGTCGCGCCGGCTTCTGGTGCGGCGCCCGCCGGCGTCGAGGCGGCGCCCGCCGCCGCCGTGCCGGAACTCTCGGCAGTCGCGGACTCCGATCTCTCGCCCGAGGCCGAGCAGGGCCAGCTCGCAACCTTCGAGCGCTTCTCCACAAAGGACCCGTTCGCGCAGCAGGCCCAGCCGGTCGCGTCTGCAGCCGCCCCCGTCTCGGAAGCGAGCGACGGCGCGGCGAACGAACCGGTCGAGCCGAAGACCGGCGCGAAGCCGGCCGAAAGCGCGGCGGACGGCGAGGCCGCTGCGGACGGCGGCTTCACGACCGCCGGCGCGACGCCGGAGGCTCCTGCGATCGCGGCGGCGACGTCGATCTCCGTCAACGGCGTGGCCGAGGACGTCGCGACCGAGGGCTCGTTCCCGAAGGACGAGCCGACCTTCGTCCTGGTCGAGATCGCGAAGAACGGCAAGTCCGTCGAGATCGGGATCGCCGGGGGCGAGTACGCAGGCGGCGACGAGACGATCACGCTCGGGCTGGGCAAGAAGCTGACGCTCCAGAACACAGCCGACGGCAGCCGTTACGAGCTCGAGCTGCTGGCGGTCCAGGGCTTCCCGCTCCCGAGGAAGGAGTAGGTCGCTCGCCGGAGCGTTTAGGCTCCCGCCATGATGCCCGAGGCGCAGCTCGAGCAGACCGACGAGGGCCTCGTCGCGAAGCGGGACGGCTGGTTCGTCCTCAACGCCCGCGACTCGCGCTGGTACCACGCCGAGGGGCGCTCGGCGTTCTGCGATTTCGAGGGCGAACTTGACTTCCCGCAGCTCGGGTTCAACATCAGCGTGCTCGGGCCGGGCGAGTCGATGGCGATGTACCACTGGGAGGCCGACCAGGAGGACTTCCTCGTCGTGGCCGGCGAGGCGGTGCTGATCATCGAGGGCGAGGAGCGGCCGCTGCGGCAGTGGGACTTCGTCCACTGTCCGCCGAACGCGAAACACACGATCGTCGGCGCCGGGGATGGCCCGTGCATCGTCGTCGCCGTCGGCGCGCGGGAGCATGACGGCAGGCCGGATTGGGGCGGCTACACGGTCGACGAGGTCGCCGCCCGGTACCGCGCTTCGGCAACCGTGGAGACGACCGAGCCGCAGGAGGCGTATGCGCACCTGACACGCCGCCAGCCGGGCCGCTACCGGGAGGGCTGGCTCCCGGACGCGAGCGCCTGAAGCCGGTCCTCGACGGCCGCGGCCAGTTCGGCCGCCTCCGCCGACTCCTGCTGGAGGACCGAGATCGCGCTGGCGAGCGCGCGGACGAGCTCCTCCGGTTCGAGTGAGCGGACCAGCGTGGAGTCGAATGACTCGAGCACCTCCGCGGGCAGCTCGTCGAAACGGCGGCCATTGCCTCCGTCGAGCCCGCGGCGGCGGCAGGCAAGCAGGAAGGCCTGGTCGCGGACACCACTGATCCAGTGCTCCGCCTGCCACCAGCGGCCGCGCTCGATCGAGAAGCGCGCTCGCACGGCATGGTGGACGCCGAGCCCGAACAGGTCGTCTGCCGATGCCGGCGGCGCCTGCGGCACGTCGACCGCGCTGCCAAAGAGCAGCCTGAACCTCGGTCCACGCGCACCGAAGGAGGAGGCGGGCGCGAACGAGAGGTCGACCTGGAGGCAGCCCGGGAGCAGGAAGACGCGGTAGATCGCGGCTCCGGCGGGAAGGTCGAAGAGGTGGACGCCGTCGAGGTCGGCGGCGACCCTCCTCGTCCAGTCACCGAGGACGTCGTCGAACGGCACCGTGTCCGCGACGGCGAACGTGAGGTCGAGGTCCGACCAGCGGTCGCCCGCGCCGTCCGCGAGCCCGCCCACGACGGCTGCCGCGACCACGCGCGGATCGGCCCCGGCCAGCGCGAGCACGTGCTCGCGGACGCGGTCGCGGTCCTCGATGCTGAACACCCGCCGATCGTCTCAGACCCGCCCTGTGCGCCGCTCAGGCTCCGGCCCGACGGCTAACGTCGGCGCTTCACACCGAAGGAGGGAAGCGTGTACGTCACACTCACAACCGCCGACACAACCGGCGCGTCGATCGAGGACGCCTCGGTCGTGGGCGAGGAGATGGCGCGCTGGCTGCGCGACACCGACGGCTTCGAGGGTTTCCTCTTGCTGGCCGGCGAGGCCAAGGCGGTCGGGCTCGCGTTCTGGGCGAGCCGTGAAGTCGCAGAGCGGCACAACCACGCGCGCTCGCAGTTCCGCGAGCGGATGCTCTCGATCGCCGGGGTGCAGATCGAGGATGTCAGCGACTACGAGGTCGCGTTCGCTCGCCTCGGGCCGGGGTTGCGCGCCGTCGCCGGCGCGGGCTAGAGGCCGCTGGACTGATCGAACGACGACGACAGGCGTGCGAGCTGGCGCAGGTCCGAGCCGCGACGGACGACGATCGTGACGAGCTTCACGGTCCGACCGGTCGGCGGGGTCTGCGACACGATGTAGGTGTCGACCCGGTAGGGACGCTGGTCGGGGCCGTTGACGGTCTGGCGGGGACTGCACTGGGGCGTCATCGTCGCGCAGGTCTTCAGTTGCTGCGTTTGCTGGTTGGCGCCGCCGCAAGAGCCGGCCGGATCGACCTTGTTCGCGAAGTCGCACTGGTAGGTCGTGTCACCGTTCGCCGTCCCCACCGCGGTCGTGTCGAGCGCGATCTCCGGGTACTGGAGCGCCCGGTACAGCTCCATTTGCTTGTCGCCGAGCACCGATGCGGCCGAGACCTCGCTGGCGTTCCTGAGCGCGACGGCCCCCGAGTTGAAGGCGGCCACGATCGCGAGGATGCCGATGTTCAGCATCACCATCGAGATCAAGAGCTCGATCAAGCCAAAACCCTCGTCGGACCGCAGATCCTTCACCTCCGGTTCATCGGCAAATCGGCCGCGAACCTCAAGCGGGCGTATCCCCCTGCCGATACCGGTTGAGGAATGGCGGCTTACGCGTACAACGCGATCAATTCGGTCGGCGTCGAGTCTCTCGGCGAGGTGCATGCACCCGATCCGTCGTCGGCGCGCGAGCAGCTGCGCGTGCGCGGCCTGCTGGCGACGAAGCTCGAGGAGCTGCCCTCGGCCGGCGAGGAGTCGGCGCGCACCGCGTTCAAGAAGATCAAGCCGAAATCCCTCCAGATCTTCTCGCGCCAGTTCGCGACGATGATCGAGGCGGGCCTGAACGTCGTCAGCGCGCTCGTGATCCTCGAGCAGCAGACCGACGACAAATACCTCGGCGCGATCATCCGCGAGCTCCGCGCCGACGTCGAGGGCGGCATGCTGCTCTCACAGGCGATGGCCCGCCACCCAAAGGTCTTCAACCGCCTCTACGTCTCGATGGTCGAAGCGGGTGAGGCCGCGGGAATCCTCGACATCGTGCTCGACCGGGTCGCGTACCAGATCGAGAAGGAGACGAAGATCAAGCGCCGCGTCAAGGGCGCGATGATCTACCCGACGATGGTGCTGATCTTCGCCACCCTCGTCCTGGTCGGGATGCTGCTCTTCCTCGTCCCCGTGTTCGTGAACATCTTCGCGCAGCTCGGCGGCGACCTGCCGACGCTGACGAAGGCCGTCCTCGCGATGTCGAACTTCATCAAGGCGACGTGGTTCATCCTCTTCCCAGGCACGATCGCGGCTGTCTTCGGGGTGAAGCGGTTCCTCAAGACCGACATGGGGCGGAGGCGCTGGGACCGGATGAAGCTCCGGCTGCCGATGAAGATCGGCGACGTCGTCCGCAAGGTGACGATGGCCCGCTTCTCGCGGACACTCTCAACGCTCGTCGCCGCCGGCGTCGACATCATCAAGGCGCTCGAGATCACGGGCCAGACTGCCGGCAACTGGGTCGTCGAGGACGCTCTCGCCGGCGTGCGCCAGAAGGTCGGCGAAGGTGTGCCGATCGCGCAACCGCTGATCGAGAACCCCGTCTTCCCGGCCATGGTCAGCCAGATGGTCAAGATCGGTGAGGAGACCGGAGAGCTCGAGAAGATGCTCGGCAAGATCGCCGACTTCTACGAGGACGAGGTCGACGCGTCGATCCAGTCGCTGACCTCGATCGTCGAGCCGATCATGATGCTCGGCGTCGGAATCATGGTCGGCGTCGTGATCATCAGCATGTACCTGCCGATGTTCAAGCTGTTGACGCTGATCAAGTAGGTAGTCTGGGCGGACATCGAGCGTGTCGTTCGGACATTCACGTGTCGCTGGAGTTGACTCCCCGACGCGCAGCACGGCAGGCTGGGAGAGCGGCGTCTCGCCCGAGGGAAGTGGACGCAAAAGTCATCCGCTGAAAACGGACATAGGTCGTTTCGACCGTCGCAGGTTCGTACCGCGGGAGCGCGAGAAGATGGAATCGCTCGAAGGACGGTGACCGCACGCGCCCGCCGGTGTCCTCGATGGTGTCCGGTCATCGTCTCTGCGCGCGAACGGCCATGGCAGCGGCGCGGAGCGGCCTGGCATCGGTTTGGCAGCGATGCGCGACAGATTGTGGTCGTCATCGATGTTCGACTGAAAGGAGTGGCAATGACTCAGGAAAACGTGGTGGTCGTTCGGTTCACGGAGCCGAGCAAGGCCTACCAGGCGCTGAGCGTGCTGAAGGAGTGCGACGCTGAGGGTCGCATCGGTCTGGAGTCCGCGGCGGTCGTGGAGCGCACGCCGCAGGGCGAGTTGCGCATCCCGGAGAGCGCCGACAACGTCGGTCCCGTCGGCACGGCGAGCGGCTCGCTGATCGGGATGCTCGTCGGCGTGCTCGGCGGGCCGGTCGGTGCTCTGGTCGGCTGGGGTGCCGGCGCCCTGATGGGCGGTGCGTTCGACGTGGATCGCGCAATCACCTCCGACGAGGCGCTCACGGTTCTCGGTAGGGCGATCCCGCCGGAGTCGACTGCCGTGATCGCGCAAGTGGAGGAGCCCGCGGTCGACGTCATCGACGCGGAGATGCACAAGCTGGGCGGGGAGGTGACCCGCCGGTCGGCCGCGGAGGTGATGGGCGAGCTCGAGGCGTCCGAAGCGGCGGCCGAGGCGGCTGCGCGTGAGGCGCGGCGAACACTGCACGAGAAGCGCAAGGCCGAGGTTCACGCAAGTGTGGAGGAGCGCGTGGGCAAGCTGAAGGAGAAGCTGCACGTCTCCTGACGACGCCGGCCGTCTGCCGGTGCTCGATGCCCGCCGACCGAGAGGTCGGCGGGCATCGTCGTTCACAGGAGCCTCGCCAGCGGGGAAGTGACGGCGCGGCTCGACGGGACCCTCACTCGAAGTGCGTTGTGCCGGATGACGAACCGGAGCGGCGGAGTGAGATCGACGGCTTCGCCGTCGACGCCGGCGTGGACCGGCGCGGGGGCGGTCACCTCGAGACGCGTCGCGGTCCATGCTCGCCCCGCACTGCGGCCGGGGAGCGGCGCGTCGAGGACGATCACCCCGAGGCGCCCGCTGTCGAGTGTGGGCCTGGTGCCGGGTGCGTGCGGCGGCTCGAGCGCGTAGGGGTTGTTCGACACGAGCAGGATGGACGGGTTGCGATGCGGATCGCCGCGGTCATCCGCAAGCTGGAGGTCGGCTGCGGCCGCGCTCGGACCGAGTACTTCCACCGCCGTCTCGAGCAGCGTGCGGGCCTTCGCGTCGCGGTACGTCGGCTGCCGAACGGCCTCGCCGTAGATCCCGAGAGAGACGTTGTTGAGGAAGAGGCGGCCGTTCACCTCTGCCACGTCGATCCGGCGCTCGACGCCGTTGGTGAACGCGTCGAGCGACCCGATCAGATCGCCGCGATCGATGCCGAGGTCGAGCGCGAAGTGGTTACGGGTGCCGGCGGGGACGCAGACGAAAGGAATCCGGTGTGGAACGGCGGCTGTAGCGACGACGCCGAGTGATCCGTCGCCCCCGGCGACCCCGAGCACGTCGACGCCGTCCGCCACAGCCTCGTCGACGAGCGCTGCCAGGTTGTCGTCTCGGCTCAGAATGATCACCTCGATGCCGCGCTCGCGCGCCCGCTCGGCGAGGTCGGCGCGCGTCGCCTTGCCGCCACCGGACTTTGGGTTGACGAACAACACGGGCCGCCGCGGCCGGTCCGCGGCCTGCCAGCTGGAGTGCGTCATCCGGAACGACGGAGCCGGAGCGGCCGGCGAGGCTGTTCGGTGGGTGGCTCGTGACCGAGCACAAGGACGTCCATGAGCGTGGAACCGCCGAGGTGAACGGGACCGCGAGGATAACCGCCAATCCGCCGAACAGCACTCCCACGACTGCGACGGACAAGAGCGTGACGAGGGGTCGGAGGAGCGTGCAACTGCCCGATGCCAAGCGAGAGCCAACGACGTAGCTGCCGGATGCCAAAGCGGTGCGCGAGGCGCGGGGCTTCACCGGCGCGTTCCAGCCTGCGAGACTCATCGGTGCAGGCGCCCCGACGCCCACGATGAGCGAACTCCTTGAGATCCGGCTTCTCGGCCCGTTCGAGGTTCTCGCGGGCGGGACGCCCGCGGACGTGGGCGGCTCGAAGCGTCAAGCGTTGCTGGCGATGCTTGCGCTCCGGAACGGCCGCGTGGTCGACGTCGACGGGCTCGTCGACGGCTTGTGGGGCGAGGAACTACCGGCCTCCCCGCGGAACGCGCTGCATCATCACATCGCCCGCCTCCGCGCCGCACTCGGAGAGCAGTCGATCGCCGGCTCGGCCGACGGATACGCCCTCGAGGATGCGCGCGTCGACGCGGTGCGGTTCGAGGAGTTGCTCGCGGAGACCCGCTCCGCGCTGCGGGACGGCGACGCCCACGCCGCGGCGGACGCAGTCGCGTCGGCGCTGGCCCTCTGGCGCGGGCGGGCGCTCCAGGGCTTACCGGGTACGGGGTGGCTCAACGCCGAGGCACGCCGGCTCGAGACGTTGCACGTCGACGCGCTCGAGGAGGACTTCGCGGTCAGGCTCGCGCTCGGTGAGCATCGCGAGCTGACGCCGGCGCTCCGTTCGGCGCTCGCGGACAGTCCCTTCCGCGAGCGGCTCTGGGGGCAGCTGATGCTGGCGCTCTATCGCAGCGGCCGCCAGGCCGACGCGCTCGAGACGTTCCAGGAGGCCCGGCACGTGCTCGCCGACGAGCTAGGGCTCGAGCCGGGGCCGGAGCTTCGGCGGCTTCAGGAGGCGATCCTCGCGCACGACCCCTCGGTCGCCGCCGTCCCCGTCGGCCGTAGGCGTCGCGGTAATCTCCCCGCGCCTTCGACGTCGTTCGTCGGACGCGAGGACGAGCTCGCACAGGTCTCGGGCGTTCTGCACGAGCACCGCCTCGTGACGCTCACCGGCCCGCCCGGCGTCGGCAAGAGCCGGCTCGCCGTCGAGGCCGCGCGTGCCCTTGAGGCCGAGTTCCCGGACGGCATCTGGCTCGTCGACTTCGCGCGGGCGGGCGGCGCGGACGACGCCGTCCGCCTTCTCGCACACGCCGTCGACGTTCGCGGCTCCGATCCGCTCGCGCGCGTGACATCACGGTTACACCACACAGCGGCTCTCCTCGTTCTCGACGCGTGCGAGCACGTGCTCGACGAAGCAGCGCGGATCGCGTCGACCGTCCTCGCGGAGTGTCCCCAGGCACGGATCCTGGCGACGAGCCGCGAGGCGCTCCACGTCGCGAGCGAAGTGAGAATCCCCGTGGCGCCGCTCGAGGCCGCGGCCGTCGAGCTTTTCCTCGAGCGCGCGCGCGCGGCACGACCCGGATTCGAGCCAGACGCCGAGGCAGTTGCGCTCGCCGCCGAGATTGCGCGGCACGTCGACGGATTGCCGCTGGCGATCGAACTCGCCGCCGCGCGTGTGAACGTGCTCGGTCTCGCGGAGCTCGTCTCCATCCTCGAGCGGCGCGCGGCGCTCCTGCGTGACAGCCCGGCATCGGACCCGGCCCGCACCGCGCTGCAAGGGCTCGTGGAATGGAGCTACGACCTGTTGCACGGCGACGAGAAGACGCTGCTCCAGCAGCTGGCCGTCCACCGCGGCGGCGCGTCCCTGCCGTCGCTCGTCGCGCTCGCAGCGAGGCACGGCCTCAACGAAGCCACCGTCGCGTATCTCGTCGCAGCGCTGGTCGACAAGTCGATCGTGTCGGCCTCGTTCACCGGCGGCGCCGCCCGCTACGACATGCTCGACACGGTCCGCGAGTACGTGCTCGACCGTCTCGCTGAGGGCGGCGGGCTCGCAGCTGCCCGCGGCGCGCACGCCGAATACTTCGCGGCACTCGCCGACGAGGCGCGCGTCGAGCTGCGCGGAGCCGGAATGGCTGCGCTGGGAACGCCGCCTGGAGCTGGAAAACGACAATCTCTGGGCTGCGCTGGCTTACGCTCGCGACGCGCCCGACCCTGCCGTCGCGGTTCGGCTCGGCACGCTGGGCTGGTACTTCGCGCTGGCCGACCGCGTCTCCGAGGGCCGGCGCTTCCTCGAGCTCGCTCTCTCGGCCACGGATGATGACGCTCCGGTCGAGTTGCGGATCGAGCAGCTCGCCGACCTCTGCTACATCGCAACCGAAGAGTTCGATCTCGGTCCCGCGCTCCTGGCCGGCGAACGCGCGGTCTCGCTTGCCGCGACCGCTGCGGCACCATGGCAGCGCGGCTTCGCGCAACTGATGCTCGCGCTCGCCCTTGGGCAATCGGGCGACATCGAACGCGCTGTCACGATGGCGGACGACGCGGCCGCCGCGTTCGAGGCGGCTAGAGACGACTGGGGCATCGCAGCGAGCAGCCTGATTCGCGCAATGGGTGCGGCGTACGCCGGCGACGTCTCTACAGTCACTGCGACGGCCTCGGTCGCCCGCCGTCACTCGGACGCGATCGGATACGACGCGTTTCGCGCCCCGGCGCTGCTGCTCGAAGCGTGGGCGGCCGAGGGACGCGGGGAAGACGCGGCCGCGGTGGATGCGTACCAGCGCGCGTTCGAGCTCGCCGGGCGAATCGGCTTCGGCGACCACGCGGCGTTCGCTCTTTCCGGACTCGGAGCGATCGCTGTCGGGAAACGGCGATCTGCGCAAGGCCGAGGAGCTCCAGCGGCAGGCGCGTTGCGACAGCCGAGGCTGCCCAAGCGCCGTGGGTCGCGGCCCAGGCACGTGTCCAGCTCGCTCGGATTGCCGCGGCGTCCGGAAACACTGATGAAGCCGATCGCCTGTACCGCGAGGTCCTCGAGTGGTCGACGATGCAACGGCCGCACCAGGCGCGCGAGAGCCTCTTCGTCGCGCTCGCCGGCAACCCCGCCACGGCAGCAGAGCGCGGGCTCGCCGAGATCGCCGAGCCCGCCCCGACACCGCTCTCTCCTAGAGCAGGCAGAAGCGCCGCCGCGCCTGGCAGAGCGTTGGCATCGGCGCTGACGAGCCTTCGTGGTGTCAGCAAACAGACCCAACAGGAGGCTCGAACATGAGCACACCCACGATCGAGGATCCGGTTAAGGACGCCCGCCGCCGGATCGACCGGCTACAGGCATTCGCGCAGATTGCCGCTGCGGACAGCTCACGGATCCGGCGGCACCTCGACGCGCTGCGCCGGGAGGAGGCATCCGTCCTGGCCGCGGCCCGCGAGGCCCCCAACGAGGTCGAGGAGAAGCTCGGGCAGTTGAGGACGAGGCTCGCGGTCGCCCAGAACTCGTTGCTCGCAGACCTCTCCGACGAGTGGACGACGTTCGCGGCCGCCGTCGAGGACGAGCTCCGCAGCTGGGACACCTACCTCGAGCGGCTGCAGGCGACGGCCGCGGCAAAGGCCGGGAATGCGCGCGAGCGGGCCGAGGCGGCGATCGCCGACGTCCGCACCGAACGGATCGCGGTCTACGACCGCCTCGCGCAGGCGCGCGCGGACGTCGACGGCGCCTGGCACGAGCAGAGGAACCGGGTCAGCGCGGCTCGCGACGAGCTCGAACGGAAGGCCGCTGAGCTTGAGCAGCACATCCGGCCGCACGCGACGGCGAAGCCCGTGACGCACGGCTAGAGGGAGGAGAGCGAGATGCAAATTATCGACCCGGCTCTGGTGAGCGCACTCGTCGCGATGTGCGTCGGCGGCACTGATGGTCCACGCGGGCGTCGCCAAGCGCCAGCTCGGGTGGCGGCCGCGACGGCCGAACCGTGAAAGGAGACGGCGGCAGTGACGCAGCAGACAACGACCGGCGCGGCGCGTGCGCGGCGCGCCGGCCTCGATCCCCAACGGCTTTCGCACCCCCGGCTCGAGCCGAACCCGGCCCTCGTCCGGCACGCCGATCAGCGCGCGAAGAGCATCGAGAACCGCGCCGCCGACCGGATCACCACGTTCGCCGGGTCGATGCCGTTCGTCTACATCCACATCGTCTGGTTCAGCTGCTGGATCGGGTTCGGCGTGGAGAGCTACCCATATGGGCTGCTGACGATGATCGTCTCGCTCGAGGCCATCTTCCTCTCGACCTTCGTGATGATCAGCCAGAACAGGACAGACGCGAAGCGTCAGGTAATCGCGGACCAGCAATGGCAGACCATCAAGGAAGAAGACAGGCAAAACCAAGAGCTGCTCGAGCTCTCGCGTCAGATCCTCGACCTCACGAAGGCGATTCACGCCGAGACGCCCCAGCGACCGGCGGCATAGACACTCTCCGCCGACCGCGGCGCGCGCGTGCTTGCAAACCTCGACTCGCTCGACGCGCGATCATTCGCCGCCTGAAGGTCGACCCTCCCGTATCAGTCGAGCGCTGAACGGCCCGACAAGCGCCTCTGCGGGCTTTACAGCCGGTCTCTCGTTGTCGTCCTCGATGACGAGCCGATGTGGCTCAACGAGATCGCGGACGACGCCGTCGCGGCTCCTGCATCGCGACGTCGCGTCGACCAGCGCCTGGCAGCAGGGAACGCGGCCGTGGCAGCGGCCTGGCATCGACGCCGCGCACGCTTCGTCGTGTCACTGACAGCAACAGAACGGAGGTAGGAGATGGAAACGATGTTCGACCGCGCCGCGAAGATCTCGCGGACGCAGGTTACGAAGATGCGGTGGGTGCTCGGCCTGCACGGCCTGGCGTCCGTCGTGTTCGGCGTGATGATTCTCGCCTGGCCCGGCATCAGCGTCTACGCGCTCACGATCCTGTTCGGCGCCTACACGCTCACGACGGGCATCCTCGAGTTCGGCACTGCGTTCACCACGCAGGGGAAAGAGCGCGCGTGGCTGATCCTGCGGGGCCTTCTCGGGATCACCGTCGGCGTGCTGGTCTTCGCCTGGCCCGACATCTCGGCGCTCACGCTCCTGTACGTGATCGGCGCGTATGCCTTCGCGTTCGGGATCCTCTGCGTCGGCGCGTCGTTCCGGCTTCCGCTGGACGGTCGCGACACGGCGTCGATGATCCTGACGGGCCTCGTCGCGATCGTCTTCGGGATCGTGATCTTCGCGGAGCCGGGCGCAGGTGCGCTCGCCGTGCTCGGACTGATCGCGGCCTTCGCGCTTGTCACCGGGATCAGTGAGCTCGTCGTCTCGATCGCCGGCAAGAAGCTGCTCGAGCGGAAGCTGAAGACCTTCGCGTCACGTCGGCAGTCGCTCAAGACGCCCGAGCCGTCGCATTGACGGTCGATCTGCTCGACCGCACGTCCTCGGAGCCGGCGAGCTACTCGCCGGCTCCGCGTGCATCTGCCGACCTGCCGCCCGTGCTCGACCGAGACGTCCGCTTCGGCGCGGCCGTCTACGGATCGTTCCTCGCCGCATCCGTGATCGGCGTCGCGTACGAGTCGGGGGCGGGCGCACGAACGATGACCGCATCGTTGCTCGGGTCGATGCTGGTCTTCTGGGCGGCGCACGTGTGGTCGGAGGCCGTCGGTGAGCGAATCGGTCTCGGCGAGGCGTTCACGTCCTCGCGATGCGCTGTTGATCGCGCGTCGGGAATGGCCGCTCGTCGAAGCTGCTGCTCTCCCGTCGATCCTGCTTGCGCTCGCATGGGCCGGAGCATGGTCTCGCGAGACCGGCGTGGGGCTGGCACTTGCAGCGGCCTTGGTGCAGGTCGTCTCGTGGGGATTCGCCGCAGGACGGCGCGCCGGAGGGAGTCGGCTCACAGCCGCAGTGCTCGCCGTGGGCGAAGGAATGCTCGCCGTCCTCCTGCTCGCCGCCGAGCGGCTCGTCCACTAGCCGCCCACGCCCCGAAATGACCTCGGCGGCAGCAGGGGCCTGAGCAGCGGCGTGCTCGGGATGACCCGCCGGCCCACGAAGCGACACGTCAGGGCGCTGCTGAAGCGCGACCCCGATAGGCGGCACTGCCATGACTGACACGTCCGCGTGTCAGCGGCGCCTGATTTTCAGCGCCCTGCTCCTCGTCCTCTTCGCGAGCTCGCGGCACAGTTCGTTCGTGAAGATGGCCCGAAGGCGCAGACGCCGATCGAGCCGCCGACCTGCCCGAACGGCGTCGCGCCAGAGGTAGCGACGCTGAGCAGCAGGTCGTCGATCGCGTTCTGCGCCGCGAGCACGAGCACCTGCAGTTCGCCGTCGCGCTTCATCCGGTCTTCCTGACGGCGGCCGCAGTGATGGTCGTCGGGTTCGGCCTAAGCTGGCGGCTGCGCGACGTGCCGCTGCGCGAGACGGCGGGATCGTACGCACCCGCTCGAGACGTACCGGCTGAGGCTCAAGTCGGCGGCGCTTCACGCGGAGGCAGCAGGAGCGCCGGCCCTGGCAGCGGCTTGGCAGGCGCCCCCGCGACGCTCCGGCGATGAACCCCGCGCAGACAGAGGCTCCTGTGGCGACGACGTCGAGCGAAGGCAGCCGCCGCGAGATCGGCGTCTCGATCTCGATCCGGACGATCCTGTTGGCAGCCATCGTCGTCGCAGCCGGGGCCTCGATCGCGTCGATCAGGAGCGTCCTGCTCGTCATCTTCGTCTCTGGCTTCGGCGTCGCCGTCCTCTCGCCGTTGGCGACGGGGATGGAGCGGCGGCTGGGCTGGAGCCGGCGGGTGTGCTCGACGCTACTGGTGCTGGCGATCATGGTCGTCATCGCTGCCGGCGCGCTGGTGATGGTGCAGGCAGCGAGCGCCGCTGTGCACGACTTCAGCCACGACCTGCCGCAGATCGTCGACCGCGCCAAGCAGAGCGATCTGGGCAACGTCCTCAACAAGAGGAGCGGCTCCCTCGACACGTTGGCGAAGCACACGGGGGAGATCACGCGGGGAGCGGGCAAGGTGTCGGGCGGAGTCGCCCATGTCGGGATCTCGGCTTTCGGAGCAATCACCGTCTTCTTCTCGGTGATCTTCCTGACGCTCTTCGGGCTCATCGACGAGCCGCACCTGCGGAAATGGACCGCCGGCCTGATGCATCGCAACAAGCGAGAGCGCTACCTGCGCGTCACAGACCGGATCATCAACACGACCTCGCGCTACATGCTCGGCAACGTGGCGATTTCGTTGGTGTGCGGAACGGTCTACGGCGTCACCGCGCTGATCCTCGGGCTGCCGTACCCGCTCGCGCTGGCGGTGATCGCTGCGATCCTCGACCTCATACCAAACATCGGAGCCACGTTGGCCGGCGTCCTCATCGGAATCGTCGCGCTCTCGGTCAGCCTCGAGGCCTTGATCGTCGTCCTGATCGTGATCGTCGCCTACCAGCTGATCGAGAACTACATCCTGCAGCCGACGATCATCGGGAAGGCTGCCAAGATCTCCGGCTTCACCGTGCTCGCGAGCGTCCTGGCATTCGGGGCGCTCTTCGGGTTGATCGGGGCGATCATCGGCGTGCCGATCGCGGCAGCACTGCAAATCGTCGTGGAAGAGCTGACCGCCGGCAGACGTGCTCGCATCGCCGCGGCGGACGCAGCTGAGCGCACGCAGTGACGGCGTGCGAGCGGCGCGGTTCCACGCGCGCCGGTGCGGCGAACTTGCGGCCGACGCGCTGCTGATGAGCAATGGCGTGCCTCTGCGGCCATTTCAGGTCACGCATGAAGCCGAAGACTCGAAGCGCGCCCGGCAGCGCGCTGCCGCGGTCCGTCGAACGCTTCCACTCTGGGTTCGATGAGGATAGAGAGGAGGCGTCGTAGTCGGGACCGGGTCTAGCCATGATTGATGCCAGATGTCCGCCCAGAGGTAGCTAACAGTCTGCGGGTTACCACCATTAGGGACGCTCTGAGCGGCGGCGGCCTGCGAGGAAGGCGCGGATGAGATCCGCCTGCAGCTCGCTCGGCTCGTCGCCGAGGTCCTCGCGCGCGGCCGCGAGCGTGGCCGCCTCGTCGAGCGTGCGCCCGTCCGCGACGGACTTGCTGACGAGCTGTCCCGCCCAGCGGATCTGATCGAGGAGATCGACGGCCTCTGCGCGAGGCATCACCGTGTCGGTGTGCCCCTCGACGTAGAGCTCGGCGTCGAATGCGATGACCGCGTCGAGGAGCGGGAACGCGCGCTCTGCGGTCAGGGTGCGCTCTGCTCCTCCGGCCTCTCCACCCGTCGACTCGTAGAGGGCATCGCCGAGGAAGAGCAACCGGTCTGGCGTCACGTAGATCACGGTGCTGTCGGCCGCGTGGTCGCCGCCGACGTGCCGAACCTGGACGGTGGTGCCGCCGAGCTCGAGGTCGAGTCCATCCTCAAAGAGGGTGTTCGCCCGCGCGACCCGAACGCGACGCGGCGCGGGCATCTCCTCCTTGATGTTCGCCGCGTGCTCTGGGCTCCGCACGCCCGCCTCGACCCGCATGTCGAGCGCCTCGTCGCTCCAGTCGGTCGCGGCAAGGTCGGCCAGGGCGATGTCCGTCAGCTGGTGCGCGATCACGGGCGCGCCCACCTCGACCGCGCCAAAGACGTGATCCCAGTCGGAGTGCGTGAGCACGACCGCAATCGGCGGCGAGACGCCCTTGGCGGCAAGCCCGTCAAGGAAGAGGCGGGCGTGTGCATCCGAGGCGCCGGCGTCGAGCATCAGAGTGGCGTGCTCGCCGACGACAGCGCACAGCGAAGGCCGGTCGGGCTTCGCCGGGGGCAGCCAGTACACGTGGTCGCTGATCCGCTGCAAGCCGCTCACCTCGACAACGTAGTGCGTGGCCCCTTCCAGACCCGTCGCGATTGGAAGGTGGCCATTACCAGTGGAGAGGGCCAGACGGTTAAGCGTCCCTTCCGGAGTCGCTGGCTCGGGCAAGAAACCCCTCAACGTCGGCGCGTGTTCTCAGCCGCACCACCGGATAGTGCGCGAGCGCATTCGGCCACTCGCGGCGGCGGCGGAAGTGCGCGCGGAACGCCCAAACGAACAGCGACTCGCGTCCCCATATCGCTCCAAGTAGCGACTCGCGGTTCTCGTTCCAGAGTTGCTCGCGGCCACGGATGCGTCGCAGCGTTCGACGCGCAAGTCGCGGAAGCCAGACCCGGATCGGCAGGTCGAGCCAGACGACAACGTCCGCTGCACGGAGCACGAGCTCGCCGAGCTTGCGCTGGTAGGTGCCGTCGATCACCCAGCCGTCCGAGCGCACGATCGGCTCGACCAGCGCGCGCAGCTCGTCGTTCGGCATCTCGACCCAGCCGGGGCCGTGAACGAGCGCGTCCAGCTCCACGAACGGTACGCCGAGTCGCCGGGCGAACTCGCGCCCGAGCGTGGTCTTGCCGTTGCCGCTCGCGCTCGCGATGACGGCGATCTTGCGCATCACCGAACGATCCTCCCAGCAGAGCGTCCGCATTGTCTCGAGGCGACGAGATAGGCAGGAGGCAGCAATGTCAGGACCTTGGGAAGCGACCTCATGTTCGGTGTTTCAACCTCCAATGAGGCTACGGAGCGAGTTAGCGACATGGCCAGTGTCCGCCCAGAGCGGCCGCGGCGGCGGGCGAGCGCCGCCTCCGACACCTCTTCCGTTTCCAGCGCTCCTGATCGGCCTACCAGGGGCTGGTCGTCGGAGCGCCTAGCGACCACGTGGGTCGAGCCGCTCGACGTACTCGCCGGCCTCACCCGACTTACGGACGACCCAGTAGGCGTCCTCCTCGGCGACGACGTCCTCGACCTCCGGCGTGTAGTGGAGCGGGAGGACGACGAACTGCTTCGGGTCCGAGCGGATGGCTTCGTACGTCCGCAGTGAGATCTGGACGCGGAAGGTACAGTCGGCGTTGGCGCACTCGCAGACGAACTCGTACGGGACATCCGGGCCGAGTTGGTGCGCCACGGCCTCGACCCGCTCGTTCACCTCCCGGAAGAGCGCTTCGTTTTGCGCCAGCCGGCGTTCGCGCTCATCCACGTCGGCCCAGCGTAGACGACACGGCCGGGTCTCGAACAGAGGCCGCGCCAGGCCGCGGGGGAGCGTGACCTGGCGCCAGCCCGTGCACGCGACCAGATGGGTCGCGATCCTCGAATGTCCTGTCAGTGAAGAACGCCGTCGCGCGCGGCGATCCCTCACTCTCGGGAACGATTCGACCTCGTTCCCAGGGACGATCGAGGCGTGTAGGTTCTGGCGCAATGGCACCGGAGCGCCCGCAGCTCGACAAGCCCGAGGGAGACATCCCCTTCGAGCTCGGGATCGACGACATCACCGTCGGCGACGGGGCGGAGGCCACGGCCGGGACGAAGGTGTCCGTGCACTACGTCGGTGTCGCCTTCTCCACCGGCGAGGAGTTCGACGCATCCTGGAACCGCGGCCGGCCGTTCGAGTTCAAGCTCGGCAAGGGCCAGGTGATTCCCGGCTGGGATGCGGGGTGTCGAAGGAATGAGGGTCGGCGGGCGCCGCAAGCTGACGATCCCGTCCGCGATGGCCTACGGCGCCCGCGGAGCCGGCGGCGTGATCGCGCCGCACGAGCCGCTCGTGTTCGTGGTCGATCTGCTCTCGGTCGACTGAGCTACGGGGTCGCGGCCGCGACCGGCTCGGTCGGCTCGGCCAGGCTGACGGCTCGATCGGCGGCGGCCCCTTCGTGCCTGCTCCGGAAGAGGAACGGGACGGCGCACAGCTGGAAGATCGCGCCGAACGCGAAGGACGTCCCGTAGCTCGTCGAGTCGGCGGCCTTGCCCAGGACTGGCTGGATCACAACGCCGCCGCTCGAGCCCATCAGCGAGTCGAACGAAAGCACGGTCGCCCGCTGCTGCGACGGGATCATGTCGTTCAGGTACGCCTGGCGGATCGGCATGTTCGCCGCGAAGACGAGGCCCCAGACGACGAGCAGCGCCAGCGCCAGCCAGAACGAGCCGACGAGCGCCAGCAGCCCCAGGATCGTCGCGCTCGTGATCGCGCCCAGGATCAGCGAGGTCGTGCGCTTGTCGAACAGCGCCCGGATCCTCGGGGCGGCGTACCCGCCGAGGATCTGCGAGCCGGCGACGATCGCCGCTGCGAGACCGGCAACCGAGTACGCGTTCGGGTCGCCGTACAGGTCGAGCAGATAGGGCTGCAGGGCATAGAACGTGTAGATGCCGACGCCGGCAGTGAACGGCGCGGCCAGCATCATCCAGCGCACCGGCGGGCTCTTCAGCCCGTACTCGAGCGACGCGTCGAAAACCGCCTTCGTCGCTTTCAGCGGGTTCTCCGACGGAGTGGGCGTGAAGCCGACGTCGTGCATCAGTCGCCACGCCACGCCGAACATCACGAGCAGGACGAGGACGCGGAGCAGGAATGGGACTCCGAGCGAGGTCGCCTGCGCGATCACTCCGCCCGCGACCGAACCGCCGAGCATCGCGACCCCGCCGATGATCTGGCCGCGCCCGAGCACGGTCTCGAGGCCGCCTTCGTAGGCAGCGTAATGGAGCGCATCGACGAGCCACGCCTCGACCGCCCCCGAGAAGAACGTGAAGCCGAGCCCCAGCAGCATCGACACGACCGCCCACTGCCAGAAGGGCGCTTCGACGACCCAGAGCAGGTAGTAGAGAAGCGTCGAGCCCGCGAGCGTGAGTGTGCCGAGCAGGTAGGAGATCCGCCGGCCCCAGGTGTCGGCGACGATCCCCGTCGGGATCTCGAAGAGCATCATCCCGGCGGTGAAGAAGGCGTTGGCCGCGAACGCCTCCAGGTTCGAGAGCCCCGCGTCGAGCAGGAAGAGCGTGTTGATCCCCCAGATGAACGAAGCAGCGAGGGTGTTGCCGAGCAGGAGCGTGAGGTAGGTGCGCTGGATCCGCCGGGCAGCGTCGTTCATCGGACTGTTCTAACGCCCGGCGGCACCGATTCCTGCCCGCCTACGACGCAAGGGCCGTGCGCTCGGCGTCCGTCAGGGGCCGGGCGCCGCCGCCCTTGCCGTCGATCGCGACCACCACGAGCTCGAGCTCGGTGGCCATCCGGCCGTCGGGAGCGCTCAGCGTTACCCTGGCCGTCACGCTCGTCGTCCCCAGCCGCGCGAGCTCGGCCGACCCCACCGCGACCCGGTCGGCGAGCCGCAACTCGCCGCGATAGTCGATCGTCGTCCGCCGCGCGACGTAGTCCCAGCCGGCGCCCGGATCGCGGCCGAGCTTCGCCCGGAACCAGTCGTCGAGCACCTCCTCCGCAAAGGTGAGGTAGACAGCCTGGTTGACGTGGCCGTACGAGTCGAGATCGCGCCAGCGGATCTCGATGCGCTTCTCGTGAGGCACGCCGCGATCCTCCCAGACTGTCGATGCGAGCGGCTCCGAGTACGATCAGCGAATCGGGGCGTGGCGCAGCCTGGTAGCGCGCTCGCTTTGGGAGCGAGAAGTCGCCGGTTCGAATCCGGCCGCCCCGACCTATCTGGCGCAGGATCGGCATCCGCCTACCGACGGACGCCGATCGCGCGAAAACCCCTGAAGGAGGCCTGCTTCGCGGGCCTCAACAGCTCGACTCCTTGGAGCTAGCTGTTGCGGCGGTCGGTGCCTGAGCGGCGGTCGGTGCCGGAGCGGCGCTCCTCGGCAGCCGAGCGGGGCTCGCCGAGGCTCGAGCGCCGGTCCTCGCGGGCACGCCGGTCGCTCCCGGCTCGACGGTCGGGATCCGGGCTCGAGCCCGGCTCGGAGCCGGTGCGGAAGAGCGAGCCGAGCCAGTTGCGGAGGGCGTTCATGCCCGTCAGGTTCGATCTCAGGCGACCGCGTCCTGCTCGGCGAAGAAGCGCGCGAAGAAGAACGCGAAGGCGGCGAAGAAGACGATCGCCTCAGCTCCCGCCATCGAGACGCCAGCTATCTGCTGGTCGAGGATCGGCGACAGTCCCCACAGACGTGGCGTGTCCACGTAGAAGTCGTAGATCGGCTCGGGCACGAGCGCCATCATCAGCCCGATCGGGCTCGCGAGCACGAAGGCGGCGAAGAGGTAGGCCGCCTTGGCGCCGGAGGCCAGGTCACCGTGCACGATCGGCCACCACAGGAGGACACCGGTGGCGAAATAGAGGACATGCTCGAGATGGAGCAGCGAGTGCTGGTGGCGGAGCGCAGCGTCGTAGATCCAGGGCAGGTGCCAGACGCCGTAGTTGACCAACCAGAGCGCCAGCGCCAGCAGCGGTGGCACCCGCGGTGCGCGGGCGGCGAGCGCCGGTGGGATCCCGAGCACCGCCAAGAGCGGAGCCCACTCAGCCAGCACGACATTCTGGATCAGGTGAACCGAGAGCAGGAAGTGGAGCGAGATCGTCTCGATGGGAGTGACCGAGACGGAGAGCAGGAGCACCATCGATGCGAGCCAGCACGCGATCCGCCAGCGGGGCGCCGGTACGCGCCGAAGCGCCCAGAAATACGCGACCGTGAGCACCGGGACGAGGACGAGCGCGTGCGAGCTCCACGACCACGCATACGGATCCACCCGGCTACGCTACGTGACCCGCGCGGGTGTAGCTCAATGGTAGAGCCCTAGCCTTCCAAGCTAGTTATGAGGGTTCGATTCCCTCCACCCGCTCCTCCTGATGCATGCATCGATGACAACCACGAAGGGGACGGCCGAGGACATGGTCGCGATCGCGACGATGGCCGGCGAGACGATGGTCGAGTGGCTCCGCGACATCGAGGGTTTCCAGGGGCTGCTCATGCTCAGTAACAACGAGACCGGCACGACGCACGTGATCTCGTTCTGGGAGAGCAAGGAGATCGCGGAGCGGAGCCGGGTCGCGCGGTTGAAGCTGCGCGATCGGATCACGACCACGGTCAGCGTCGAGGTGCAGGAAACCGAGCCCTACGAGGTCTCGTTCGCCGACCTCACCGCACTTCGGGACGCCGCGCGGCCGGACTGAGAGCGCCGCAGGCTCTCGCCGAGCGCCGTCCGCGGCGCTCCGTAGGCTCCGCCGGATGGAGGAGCGCCTCGTCCGCTTCCGCCCGCGGGCTGTCCTCGTTGTGCTGGGGATGATCCTTGCAGGCGTCGTCCTGATCGAGGTCGTCCGGGCGGCGCAGGGGATCCTGATCTGGATCTTCGTCGCGATCTTCCTGGCCCTTGCGCTGAACCCGGCAGTCGAAGCGCTCCAGCAGCGGGGCATCGCGCGCCGCGGGCTCGCCGTCGGGATCGTCTTCATCAGCGCGATCCTCATCATCGCCGCGATCGCGGCGACGATCATCCCGACGCTCGTCTCCCAGGTGAACGACTTCGTCGACGCGGTTCCCGGCTATGTCGAGGACCTGACCGCCGGGCGGGGGAAGCTGGGCTTCCTCGAGCGCGAGTATCAGATCACCGAGCGCGTGCGCGAGGCGCTCGGTGACGGCGGTGCGTCCAAGTTGCTTGGTTTCTCCGGGACGGCCCTGGCCGTGACGAAGGGCGTCGTCACGGCGGTGGTCGCGACGGTGACGATCGCCTTCCTGACCTTCTTCATGCTGCTCGAGGGGCCGGCGTGGGTCGAGCGCTTCTACAGCCTGCTGCCTGCCGAGCAGCAGCCGCGCTGGCGCAAGATCGGGACCGACATCTACCGGACGATCGGCGGCTACGTGACCGGCAACCTCGCGATCAGCCTGATCGCCGGCGTCGTCTCGACCGCCGTCCTGCTCGCACTCGACGTCCCGTTCGCAATTGCGCTCGGGCTCCTCGTCGCGATCCTCGACCTGATCCCGCTCGCGGGCGCGACGATCGCGGCGATCCTCGTTACGACGGTCGCATTCCTCGACGCGACCACGTCGGGCGTGATCGTGCTGATCTTCTTCATCCTCTACCAGCAGCTCGAGAACCATGTCCTGCAGCCGGTCGTGTACGGACGGACCGTGCAGCTGTCGCCGCTCGCCGTGTTGATCGCCGTTCTGATCGGCGCCGAGCTCGCCGGCGTCGTGGGCGCGCTCGCCGCGATCCCCGTCGCCGGCACGATCCAGGTGGTCCTCCGCGACTGGCTCGAGCGACGCCGGCGCGAAAGGCCGGGCCAACAGCCGAGCCGACTGCCGGCTAGCCAGGAAGACCAGTCCGCGAAGATAACTCGATCGGATGATCACAGCCTGCCGGCTGACATCCGATCGACAGGGGAGTGGGAGGGCACCGGACCCGGATCTCGATCCTCGCGCTCGCGCTCGCGTTGGGAGTGCTGAGCGTCTTCGCGGCGGGCGCCGGCGCCGCGTCGCAGCCCGTCCGCAGGCTCGCCGCGGCCGACCAGCTCGAGACCCAGGTGCTTGTCGAGTTGAACGGGATCAGGCGCCGGCACGGCCTGACTCCATTGACCCTGTCCCGGCCTCTGTCCACGGCCGCCGACGCGCACTCGCGCGCGATGGGCCGGTTCGGCTTCTTCGACCACGACTCGCGTGACGGCTCCGAGTTCTGGGAGCGCGTGCAGCGCTACTACGGCCCGAACGGCTACAAGAGCTGGTCGGTCGGCGAGAACTTGCTCTGGTCGTCTGGCAACGTGAGCGCCGCCGCCGCGCTCAAGCTCTGGATGGGGAGCACGGGGCATCGCAAGAACATCCTCACGGCGCGCTGGCGCGAGATCGGCCTCTCCGCTCTCGAGGTCCGCGCCGCCCCGGGGGTCTACGGCGGCCGCGACGTCGTCATCATCACAACCGATTTCGGCGTCCGCTCCTAGCCTGCGACAGGGCTAGGCTGTCCGCTGAGCGCCCGTAGCTCAGTGGACAGAGCGACGGACTTCTAATCCGTTGGTCGGAGGTTCGAATCCTCCCGGGCGCATCTAGGAATCCCCGCAAACTCCACAGGAATCGTGGCTCTTTCCCGTGCCGCATGCCATCACCAGTTGGCCGCGATCGGCCAGGGCGAGTCCCTGCAGGCAGTCTTGTATCGCTCGGCGCTGGTGCGGCCTGGGCTTCTTTCGCTTGGGCTTCGCTGGGCGGAAGTGGCTGATTGAAGTCGGCCATGCGACCTCTAGCACGGCGAGTTGTGAGCGGAGGATGGTCCCGACCGGCTTCTCCTGTCCCTCAATGGCCTGTCGAGCACGTCTCCCGAGGTGATCGGTGGTCGCGATCAGGAGACGGTAGGAGAACTGCTCTCGACCCGACTCGGAGAGGAACGAGTCAACATCCGCCTTGCGGATCGCGTAAGCCGGCGCGTAGTGCTTCGCCTGCACCGCCCACAACTCGCCGTCGAATGTTTCTGCGACGAGTTTCGATACCGGCGTCTGCACCCCAGCGGCCAGGCCAATCCTCCCAGCGCCAGACGCGCTTCAGCGTCGCCCGGTACTCGGGAGCGTTCTCAAGCAGCCACGCGCAGACTCGCTCGAAGTCCCTGCCGCCGGCCTCCGAAAGCTCGGCAGCGATGGGCGCCAAATCGTCCTCCGTCAGGTCGACGTCGACCTCGCCCGGGTTCTGCTCGAGGCTCGGCGCTGCCGCTACGCCACGAGTCAGCCTGACGTCGCCCGGTTCGTGAAGGTCACGGTCGTGATCGAGGCTGCAGCGAGCCCCACGTTCGCAAACCCGAGGAACGGAGACGGCGGATCGCAACGATCCACCGGCGCGCACACAATCGAATCCACGGCGAAGCCGAGGTCGCCGCCGAGGCAACCGGTGCCGCACCCGTACTCGTTGATCCAGTACTTGCCGTCCGAGTTGCCTGCATTCACGGCGGGCAGCACCAGGTCGATGCACGATCCGGCGGCGACGTCGCGGTCGCCTACCGGCGTCAGGAACCTGAAGGTGGTCCCAGCTGCGATCCCTGCGCCTGCGGCCTTGCAGAGCCGCAGCGTGCCGCGGCTGGAGCGGTTGGTGAACGTCACGGTCGTGACCGAGCCGCATCGAGCCCCACGTTCGCAAACCCGAGGAACGGAGACGGCGGATCGCAACGATCCACCGGCGCGCACACGATCGAATCCACGGCGAAGCCGAGGTCGCCGCCGAGGCAACCGGTGCCGCACCCGTACTCGTTGATCCAGTACTTGCCGTCCGAGTTGCCTGCATTCACGGCGGGCAGCACCAAGTCGACACAGGATCCAGCCGCCACCACCGTGAACTGACTGACCGGAGTACTGAACCTGAACAGATCGCCCGTGTTGATGCCGATGCCGGCGGCCTTGCAGAGACGCAGCGTGCCGCGGCTCGAGCGGTTGGTGAACGTGACGGTGGTCGTGGAGGCTGCCACCAACCCGACCCTGGTCGTCCCGACGGACTCCGAGGTGCTCGAGCAGCGTGCCGGGTCGCAGGTTATCGAGGCGACCACGAACCCCTGATCGGTGCCGAGGCAGTTGGCTCCGCACCCAGTACTCGTAGACGCCGTACTTGCCATCCGAATCGCCCGTGTTCACCTCGGGCAGCACGAGGTCGATGCACGATCCTGCGGCGACGCTCGCGGTCGCCCACCGGCGTCAGGAACTTGAAGGTCGTCCCGACCGTGATTCCCGTCCCGGCGGCCTTGCAGAGGCGAAGGGTGCCGCGGCTCGAGCGGTTGGTGAACGTCACCGTCGTCCGCTCGCCACCCGAGAGGCCCACCCTCGTCGTGCCGACGGACTCCGAGGTGCTCGAGCAGCGTGCCGGGTCGCAGGTGATCGAGGCGACCACGAACCCCTGATCGGTGCCGAGGCAGTTGGCTCCGCACCCGTACTCGTAGACGCCGTACTTGCCATCCGAATCGCCCGTGTTCACCTCGGGCAGCACGAGGTCGATGCACGATCCTGCGGCGACGTCGCGGTCGCCTACCGGCGTCAGGAACTTGAAGGTCGTCCCGGCCGTGATCCCCGTCCCGGCGGCCTTGCAGAGCCTCAGCGTCCCCAGCGTCGAGCGGTTCGTGAACGTCACGGACGTGGTGGCGCCAGCAGTAACCCGCGCATCGAGGGAGCCTCGGTCGAGATCGACGTTCGAGCACGCGGTCACGGGATCGCACACGATCGAGCATGACCGCCACGTCCTGGTGGAATGCTCTCCGCGACGCCCAGCGTCGCCGACGCCGGCGGCGCAGGAAGCTTGAGCTTGCCTTCGTTGAACGACGTCAATGTGTTGACGAGCGCACTCAGCGTTGTCGGGTTCAGCGTTGTTCCCAGCTCGATCTCACCCGTTTCGTCGACCGTGATCTGGATCCCGGCGTTGGCGCTGGCAACGGCCTGTGAGACCGCGCTCGTAGGCTGAACGCCACGCAGGATGTTCATATCGGCGGCGAGCAACTGCTGGACGAGGTTGAGGAGCAGAGGACTCGAGTAGGAGACGGCCGGCGCCGCAACGAGAACGGCCTGCACCTCGGCGGCGCTCAACTGCTGTCCGTCAATCGTCAACTCGACCGGGGTCGGAAGCATCCGGAGGACTTCGTCAGGATGAGTCCTGAAGTACCCCTTGGATAGGGTCTGCTCCCGTCCGCGGCACTTCGAGGCGCTGACATCCGCCCGCTGCGATGGCCACCGTGCGCACAACCCCGGCGAGCGACACCGTGAAGTCGAACGTCTCGCCGACGTCGACTCCCGGACCGGCCTGCTTGCACAGCCTCAGGAAGTCGCTGGTTGCAGCAGCCCGGCTCGGACTTCTAATCCGTTGGTCGGAGGTTCGAATCCTCCCGGGCGCATCGAGAAGTCCCGCAAGGCCGCGGTAGGGCCTCACTTGACGCGAACATGCGCTCCTGTCACACAGCCGTGGGCTACTGGAGACCTAGTCGGTCATTCGAAATGCGACCTCATACTTCGCCACTGACGTGCGCTGACCCGGAGTGTCGCCCGCAGGCATCGCGCTCAATGCAGCGTCGCCACGGGCGTAGTCGTCCTCGTTCTCGAAGAGCAGAACCACGATCGACTTCTCGGCCTCCGGATCGTGGAGAACGATGATCTCCTTCGCCGGCACATCGTCTGGCCGGTCGCTCTCCTGCATCTCTTTCTCCATCTCCGCCATTCGCTCGGCGCTGACACCATCGAAGGACACGACTCGTGCGAGCGGCATGCCTGGCTCCTTCCTGAGGGGTGGGCCGACTCTAACGCCCCGAGCGAGCACCAGCAGCCACAACCTGGCCGCTCAGAGGCATCGGGTGCACGCAGGCAATCCACCACCGCGGATGGGGCGAGGTGTGGCTCCCCCTACGGCAGAGAGCGGAAGAAAAGCCGCGCTGTCGTCCGAGCTAGCGTGAGGCTCGCTTTCGAAGCTCCTCAACTTGATCGGTGAGCTCACTGACCCGGTTCGCCAAACCCGCCACAGCACTGATGATCTGCTCGATGCGGGGATCGGGACCAGGCATGACTCCAGGATCGAACGTCCCGTCGTTCTCTAGCTTTTCAAACTTGACATCCTTGTTCTCGCGCTTTTCAAGCTTCTCAACCTTTTCCTTCTCGGGCTTTTCGAGTTTCTCGTTTTTCTCGAACTTTTCCGGCTTCTCCGGCTTCTCGGCTTTTTCAATTTTAATTTCCTTGAGCCAGTCTTTCGCGATTTCGGGAAAATCCTTGTCGAAGAAGTCCTTCAGAGAGGTCTTTCCTGCCTCGAAGGGACTCTTGCTGCCCACGAAGCCGAGAATCGCTGACAGATCCCGCACTCTCAGTTCTGTCAGCGGGGTATCAAGACTGATCTGAACCTCTGGCCTGTCCTTTGCCGAAACGAAAGGCTCCTTGGATTGGTCATTGGCATCTCTGCGTGCCCTTGCCATTGCGACTCCTTTTTCGTATCGTGCCCACGACATCGCCTGTCTTGCGGTAATAGCGCTGGTAACACGCATCACCTATTGCGTATGCACCACCCCCTTGTTGGCCCTCTGAGTTACGCCATTCTTGAGCAGGTCGGCGAGGGCAGTGCTAATCGGTTGTCGGGTGTTCTGTTCGTAGTACAAGAACCCCGGAGATGGATTCACCTCGAAGCAGTAGTAGTCACCGCTGGGCGTCTGCTTCAGATCTACCCCGGCAAGCAAGAGGTCCAACTCGCGAGCGAGGCCCAAGCACGCCTGACCGACCGCGGCGGGTACCGCGGCGGGCTCCATCTCCACGTGATGGCCTTCCTGGGTTCCGTATCGATAGTCAACCGCCGCGGAATGAACCCGAGAGGCGAACAGCTGGTCGCCAACCGTGTGAACACGCACGTTCTCACCAGGAATGAAGGCCTGGAACTGCGCCGGAGCATGACGCAGGAGAGGCAGCCGTTTCAGGTGGTCCGGTGTCAGTCGCCGGACGATCGACCGAACCCCACTCAGCGACTTGTACACAACCTCTCCCTCCCATTCCTCGTAAAAACGACGAACGGCCGCAGGGTCGTTGGTGACGAGCGTCGGTGGTGTCAAGAGACCGTAGCGGCGGACGAGCAATGCCTGATATGGCTTGCTGCTGTTGGACATTCCGCCCGCAACGCGGTTGACCACCGCGCAGGGCAGGTCTTCGAATAAGGCCATGAGTCCGCTGTCGTATTCGAAGTACATCGTCGGACTCCACGCCGCCGCGACATCCGCGGGTGGCATCCGGCCGTCCGACCCGAGATAGCGAACGTAGACACCCGTGAGGTCATCGAGGTCGAGCCTCCAACCCGCAGCCTCGATGTACCCATGGATGCTCGACTCCTCCCAGCGCCAGTTGATCTGGTATCCCTCCGGGTAGAAACCCAGGTCGAGAAACCGGTACGGATAGCCGCAGTCTGCCAACCTGGCGCACACGAGCTCGGTGACGCGATCCGCCAAACCGCCGGCAACCAGAATCACAAGCTGCTCCTCGATGGCCCGTGACCCATCGACCTGGCAGTCTGGCCTGAAGTCCCCGTCAGCAGCTCCACAATCCCCTCCACGATCTCCTGTTTGGCAGCTTCGCAAAAAGCCTCTAGTTCTGGATTTGTCTCAACGGCCACGACGCACGTTCGGCTCGACGCGGGCGCAAGGGTCACCGTCACGAAGGCGAGGCCCGCCGCCGCCGCGAAGCTGCGCAAACCGGTTTCGAGTCGGGCCCTCTCCGCAGCGGGTTCACGGCCCCAGATCACGCGCTCTCCGACGACGCAGACGAGCTCCGCTTCGCCGTGCGGGGGAGCGAGCAGGACCGGGGTGATCCGCTGAAGCGCAGCCAAGCCGCCCCAGTCGTCGTCACTCGCAATGAGGTACCGAGCGTCACTTGTGACCGCGCCATAGACGACGCCCTCCACACCGCCCGCCGCTAGCCGTCGGCCGAACCGGCGCGCTTCCTCCTCTACGTTCGTCACCAACGTGTCCAGCACCGGAAGCCCGCAACGCTCGAGAAGCTTTTGCCAGGACAAGAGGTGAGCCCGCGGCCGGTACCAGATCGCCGGGACGCAACGATTGACCACAGGGCACCGAAGGCTCCACAGCCAAGCGAGAAGAGCCGCCTGCGCTTCAGCTTGGACATACGCCAGGTCTGCAGGCCGCCAGCCGCGCGGGTCGATCCACGCCGCACGCCGTACCAACACGCCCGCAATGTGATCCTCGTCCAGCGGCGGCTGCCCCCCCGAGGCGACCGAGCTTGCGGAATTTCCATTGTCCAATGTCCACGAGAACCGCACCGGATCGGTCACCGGGTTCGCGATCAGCCGGGTTGGATAGCCGCGCGCCTCGAGTGTGTCGCGCACGCTCATGCAGCAAGCGTCCTGGTGATCGCCTAGGAGGAGATGCAACCTGCTCTCGTTCCCTTCGCTGAGCTCTTGGACACTACGGCGCGTTCGTGCCGTCAGTCGCGAACCCGCTCCAGTATCTCACCCTTTCGCCGTCAGATTGAGGGGAGCGAGTTCGCGAAGTTCGCCTCCGCGAAAAAGCGGACGGGTGCCCTCGAGAGTGCGTGCTTGACGCAGCTCGAACCTGGTGCGACGCTCGGCGTGATCTCACGCGACGAAAGGGGAGACCTTGGATACGTACGTGATTCTCCGCCGGAGTGGTTGGCGTTCCGGTGCTGAGCTCGCCTTGGCCGCGGAACGCTCGCGGCAGGTGGGCGACGAGCAGATGTCGGACGACATTCGCTGGATCCGGAGCTACGTCCTGCGCGAGGGAGAGTCGGCTGTGGGCACGGTGTGCGTCTACCAGGCATCGAGCGAAGACGCGATCCGCGAGCATGCCTCGCGGGCGGATCTGCCGGTCGACGAGGTGATCAAAGTCGTGGACACGGTGATCGTGCGACCCGACCCCGAACCCGCCGCGGTCTGAGCGACGACAGGCCCGCAACACCGGTCGCGCGTCGCGGTGCTCAGCTTCGTCAACGACTGATCGCTCTCGCTAGTGGCTGGAGCGTGAACCGATCACCGATAGGCGCGCCACATTGCGCCGGCGAAGTCATCCCAGGACCATCGTTGGGGTAGGGATGTGTAGTCCTTGCCGATCTGCTCCTTGATCGTTCGGAGGTGTCGACTGTCGTCTTCGTTCATCCAGCGGTCGGCGTAGGCGAAGAACGGAGGGTGGTTCCAGCGCGCCTGAACGCCCTTGATCAGTCGGGCAGCGAGGGCCTCCGCCACCCAGGCAGCGCTCGTGCAGCAGCGGCGGTAGTCCTCGCCGAGGGTGTCGGGCCACTGACGAGGCTGAAGCTGCTCATAGGGGCCGTAGCGGCCGGCTGCGTCTCGGCCGCCGTGGCCGGCGAACAGTGCGCTCGCGCCGGTCCAGCCGCGTCCGATCATCGTCTGCATGTCTTCGCCGAACTGCGCCTTGCCTCGTGCGAGCTCTGGTGCGCCGAGCAAGGTCGCTGCGAGCAGGATCGGAAGCTTTCGGCCGCTGCCGTGGCCTCCATGTGCGGGCCAGCCCGGATGTCCGGCCCGCACCAGGCCGGCGAGGTCGATCCCGTACTGGGTGAGGTACACGAGCAGCGGCTCCTTCTGCTCTGCCGAGTAGTTGAGGGTCAGCAGGAGCGCCGCGTTGCCGACGGCGCGGGCGATCTCGCGCCCGTAATCGGGCATGTAGTCGATCGGTGTGTCGAAGCTGAAGAACAGTGAGTCGATCCACGGCCGCCGAAAGTGGCGCTCGTACTCGACGAGCGACGGCGCCATGCTGGGCGGACGCAGCCGCGGAAGGAGCTGGCGGCGAAGACTCCTCGATCGGTAGATCGGCGACTTCCTCCCTGCGTACGACGGGCGGAACGCGTCGGCCGGTTGTGGCGCGGCGACGCTCGTCAAGACCGAGACGGTGCGAACCGGACTGGCGGTCTCCGCGTCGTTGAAAAGCCATCGACGAGTTCCGCCGACCCGGTCGACACTGATCGAGGAGACGAGCGAGTCGCCGGGGACGAGCGTGATCGGGAGAGCCGCTCGGCTCTCGGCCCTGAATCGATCACCCTGCGTCCGGGAGTCGAAGCCGGTCTGATCGTTCATGGGGCGAATGTTCTTGACGGCGCCGTTTCTTCCCTCGGCTGGCCGAGGCGTGATCGCGGAGACGACCACGCGGCCGACCACGTAGGGATCGCCGGTGATGAAGCGACCGACCCGCGCGGGACGCGCGAACGTCCAGGTGACCCCGTCCTTCGTCACGGCGCCTCGTAGTGGCAGACGTTCGAGCGCCGGGGCACGGGGCGCATTACGGATCGTGTAGACCGGAACAGTCGACGCTCCCGCCACCCCGTGCCGGGTCGGCGTGCCACTGGCGACGGTGGCCGCGATCAGAGCGACCCCGATCGCCAGCACCCCAATCCCTGTCGAGAGCGCGCGCATCCTTGCAAGCCACGCTAGCTCAGGGCCTCGCGGTGCGGCGGGCAACAACCACATATGTCGGCTTGCATTGCGTCGTTGCTAGGGCGAGCACAGAACGTTCCAGCACTGCGGCGTCGAGCCGTTCCCTGAAGCTCGGTTTCCCCCGTTGTGGCCGGGAGGGAACTCGGCCCAGATCCCGTACCCGCCGTTGCCACTTGCGACGTTTCCTGTGACCACCCAGTACGGCGACTGACTCTGAGGGCCTGTGACGGTGATGCCGTTGACGAGATTGTGGATCACCAGGTTGTCGGTGACGGGCGCTCCGTCATTGACCGAGATCCCGTACCGGTTGCGGGCGACGACGTTGTTGCGGAAGTAGCCGCCTCGTGTTTGGCTCGCGAAAATCCCAGAGCCGTTTCGGACGATCCAGTTGCTCTCCACCTCGGGCGCCGAGCCCGGTGTCGCGAGCACGCCACTCTCGTTCTCCGAGATGACGTTGCCCTCGATCCGGGCCGTCGCCCCTCCTTCTTGACGATCACAGCTTCCCAGATCGAACTCGTGTCGAATCGAGGGTGCGTGTAAGAGTGCACACCTGGATGACCGTCGGCATCGTCAGCCCGGGTGCGATGGGGAGCGCCGTCGGTGCGGCCTACCGTGCCGGCGGCCGGCGCGTCGTCACGACCGTAGCCGGTCGGAGCGCACGGACTCACGGTCTCGCCGAGCAGGCGGGGCTCGAGCTCGTGCAGGATCTGGACGCCGTCGTCGAGGCGGCGGAGCTCGTGCTTTCGATCGCGCCGCCCGACCAGGCGCGGGCGATCGCCGCCGACCTGGTCGACGCAGCCGGGCGGACGGAAGCTCGGCCGCTCGTCTCGGACTGGAACGCGGTCTCGCCGGCGACCTCCCGGGAGCTCGCCCGCATCCTCGCCGACGGCGGGCTCGAGCTCGTGGACGGGTCGATCTCGGGCGGTCCGCCTCGCGCCGACTACCGGACGCGGGTCTACGTCTCGGGTGCCAGGGCGGCCGAGGTCGCCGCCTCTGTACCGCCGTGGCTCGACGTGCGGGTCGTCGGCACGGATGTTGGGCTCGCCTCGGCGGTGAAGATGTGCACGGCGTCGGTCTACAAGGGCCACACGGCCCTTCTCGCCCACGCGCTCGCGACCGCGAACGCGAACGGCGTTCTAGCCGAGGTGCTCGACGACCTCCACGACTCCTTCCCGCGCCAGATAGACGGTGCGGCACGCCTGCTCGCCGTCTCGACGACAAAGGCGGGACGCTACGTCGGCGAGATGTTGGAGATCGCCGCCACGCAGGCGAGCGCCGGGCAGACGCCGAGGCTGTTCGAGGCGATAGCCGAGGTGTATGCGCGCCTCGCCGAGACGCAGCTCGCCACGCGCGCACCGGAATCGATCCCGCGCGAGCCGGCGCTCGAGGATGTCCTCGAGTGGCTTGCAGTATGCGGGCGAGAGGACTTGAACCTCCAAGAGCCGAAGCCCACCGGGACCTAAACCCGGCGCGTCTGCCAGTTCCGCCACGCCCGCCTGATGGGACAGCATAGACAGGCGGTAGTCCAGGTTTTACCCACGGTTTGCGAATCCGCCCTATAACCAGTGCAGGGGGACTGAATCGAGTGGGGGAAACGCGAAAATCGTGGTCGCAGCGACGAGGATGGCCCCGGGAGGAATCGAACCTCCGCACGCAGGTTCGAAGCCTGCCGCTCTATCCACTGAGCTACGGGGCCGCTCGCGGTCAGTATGCCCCACGTCTCGACGCTATCCTGTGGGCGTCGAGGTGGCGGTAGCTCAGTTGGTAGAGCCCCGGGTTGTGGTCCCGGTGGTCGCGGGTTCGAGTCCCGTTCGCCACCCCTCTAAGCGTTCCGTGCAGGAGCATCCGGCGAACAGGGAATACTCACGGCCGCAATGAGATTCCCTTGGAGCGTCTTCCGTGTGTCGAGTCTGCTGGCAGTCGCCGTGCTGGCCGGCTACCTGTGGCTCGACGCGCTCGAGGGCGACCCCGAAGCCGTCAGCCGCGTGTTTCCGCCGCGGTCGTTCTCCGAGCGGGGCGATCCGCCCGTCATCTACGTGCCGGACGTGACGCCGCCGCAGAGCCGCCCGCCCGCCGCAGGACCGGGCGCCGAACGGTCGCGGGCCGAGGCGCAGGCGCGCCGCCGTGCTGCCGCGGCTCGGGCGCGCACCGCCGCGCCGACCACCGCCGCAACGAGCTCACCGCAGCCGACGACCGGCGGCTCCCCGTCGAGCCCGACCGGCGCACCGACGGTCGCTCCCGAATCACCAGTCGTTCCGAAACCGGCTCCGAAGCCCACGCCCAAGCCGGCTCCCACGCCGACGCCGGTTCCCACCCCGAGCCCTGCCCCGACGCCGACGCCCTCTCCCGTCCCGACGCCGGGTGGGGGCGGCCAGAGCCCCGGCGCGCAGCCGACGCCCGCTCCGGGCACGCCGAGCCCGGCACCGACCCCGGAGCCCACCCCTCCGCCACTGGCGCATACGCCGGCGCCGCCACACACGCCCGCGCCGCCACACGTAGCCGCACCGGAGCCCGATCCGCTGCCGCCGCCTGAGCCCACCGAGGAGCGGCCCGGCTGGGGTCACGGGGATCCGAACCATCATCACACCGGCCCGCCCGGTCAGGAGGACAAGGAGAAGCACCAGGGCAAGAAGAAGTAGGCCGGGCGGACTCGAGAACGGAGGGAGGCACGATGGCACAGGAGCTCCAGATCGCAGGTGCGGGGTCGACGGCGAAGGTGCGGAACCCGATCGTGGTGGCAGTCCTCACCGTGGTCACGCTCCTTATCTATCTCGTCTTCTGGTGGTACTTCATCAACCGCGAGCTCGCCGATCTCGGTCGTGCGAAGGGGACGAGCGAGCTCGGCGACAGCCCTGCGAAGTCGACGCTCGCACTCTTCCCGGGCGCGCTCCTGATCGTGCCTGCGCTCTGGACGACGGTGACCACGTTCAAGCGCGTGCAAGCGGCGCAGCGCCTGACCGGGCAGACGCCGATCAACGGCTGGCTCGGCCTGGTGCTCTACCTCGTCATCTCGCCGGTCCTGTACGCATACATGCAGAGTGGGCTGAACAGCACCTGGAAGGCGCAGGCGAGCGAGAGCGAGCCCGCGCCAGCCTGACGTCAGCCGACGATGGCACGGATCCGCGCGACCGCGCGCGAGAGCCCGTCCTCGTCGAAGAGATGCGGGACGCAGTTGCCGAGCTCGTGTGCGGGGCCGTCCAACTCGTTCGAGCCGGCGGCGGCGTTGATCGCATAGCGCACCGGGATCTCGTGGCAGACGACGAGGATACGGCTCTCCGCCCGGGCGACAAGGCGCTCGTAGGCGGCCGCGTACCTGCGGGCGGCGTCGTCGAGGCTCTCCCCACCCGGGAACGCGTCGCCTCGGGTGTGCTCGCGTTTCCAGGCGCGGTAGTCGTCGATCGAGCGGCCCTCGAGCTCGCCGACGTCGATGTCGTCGAGCAGCGGCTCGACGATGACGGGGACGGCACGTCCTTCGAGCGCGATCCTCGCGGTCGCCCGAGTGCGGCCGAAACGAGTGTGCACACAGAGGTCGAGCTCGATCCCGGCCAGCTGGAGTGCGAGCCCGCCCGCCTCGGCCTCGCCCTGCGCCGTGAGGCCTACGGGCACGTCCGAGTCGCCGTTGACGCGGCGGGTCGCGTTCAGCTCCGACTGCCCGTGCCGGACGAGGACGAAGAGGCGCACCCGCTCAGCCTACGGCCAGCAGCCCGGACACCGGCACGCCGCGCTTGACGACCAGCGAGCGCGGCGGGTGCGTGATCGCAGCCTCGGCGAGGCCGCTCGCGTCGACGAGGACGAGATCGCCGCGGCCGCCCGGCGCGACGACCTGATCGGCGACGCCGAGTGCAGCCGCGCCCCTGCTGCTCGCGATCTCGACGCAGAGGGCGATGTCGCCGTCGCGCCGGCAGCCCGCACGCCACGCCAGCTGGGCGGCGCGCGAAAGCATGTCGGCGTCGCCCCACGGCGACCAGAGATCGCGAACGCCGTCCTGCCCGAGGCAGACCGCGATCCCAAGTTCGGCGATCCGGGCGAGCGGGAGCGGCTCGACATTCCCGGGCGCGACGGTGGCGAGCGCGATCCGTTGCTCGGCCAGCTGCTCGAGCAGCGGCTCGACGGCCGGGTCGCCATCGCAGAGGCAGAACGCATGCGAGACCGTGACCTTGCCCTGCAGGCCGAGCGCGCGTGTGCGCGCGACGATCAAGCCGAGCTGCCAGCGGCCGAGCGTGCCGCGGTCGTGCAGGTGGACGTCGACGCCGCAGCCGCGGCGATCGGCGATCGCGAAGATCGTGTCGAGATGTGCGACGGCATCGCCGTCGAGCCCGGCCGGGTCGATGCCGCCGACGAGCGCCGCGCCCGCCTCGACCGCCGCGTCGAGCAGATCGGCGGTTCCGGGGGCGATCAGCATCCCGCTCTGTGGAAACGCTACGACCTCGACGTCGAGCCGGTCGCCGAAGCGCGCGGCCGCCTCGAGAACGCCTTCGACTGCCGTGACGCCGTTGTCGAGGTCGACGTCGACGTGCGTCCGGATCAGAGTGGTGCCGTTCGTGCTGTACGTCTCGAAGAGGGCGGCGGCGCGCTCCGCCACCGGCGGCAGCTCCCGGCGGCCGGTCCGCTCGTTCTCGATCAGCGAAGCGAGCCCGGCGCCCGCGGAATGCGGTCGCCACGGCAACCCCCAGAGCGTTTTGTCGACGTGGGCATGGCCGTCGACGAGCCCGGGGAGCACGAGGTGTCCGCGCGCATCGATGGCGGGGCCGACCCAGCCGGTCGGAGCGCCGCCGACGGTGTCGATCCGGCCGTCGCGGACGATGATGTCGGTCGGCGCGGCCGAGCCGGGGACGCGTGTGTTGCGCAGCCAGAGGTCTCCCGCTCCCACCGCGCTAGCCTACGGCGTGGCCAACGTCCTCTTCCTGTGCATCGGCAACGCCGGCCGCTCCCAGATGGCGCACGCATTCCTCGAGCGCCGGGGAGGCCACGAAGTGCGCTCCGCGGGCAGCCGGGCCGAGTCCCACCTGCACCCTGAAGTGGTCGTGGCGATGGGCGAGATCGGCTACGACCTCTCCGGCCGGACGCCGCGGCAGCTCGAGCCCGAGGCGGACGCGGCCTGGGCGGACGTGGTCGTGACCATGGGCTGCGGCGATGTCTGCCCGGTTCTGCCGGGCAGGAGCTACGTCGACTGGGCGCTCGAGGATCCGGCCTGGATGTCGCTCGAACGGGTTCGGGAGCTGCGCGACGAGATCGAGCAACGCGTCGACGCGCTGGCTGGAGAGCTCGACTCGGCCCGCGCGGGCTCTGCTTGAATGGTCGAATGACGGCGCAGGTCGAGGAGCTTGGCGGCGACACAGTCCGCCTCAAGGTCGACGTCCCGGCGCACGACGTCCACCACGCGGTCGAGCACGCCACCTCCGATCTGGCGCAGTCGGTGAAGATCCCGGGCTTCCGCCAGGGCAAGGTGCCGGTACCGATCCTGACCCAGCGGCTCGGCAAGGAGCGGATCATGGCCGAGGCCGTCGACAGCCACATCGGCGGCTGGTTCTGGAACGCCGCCGCCCGCGCGCGCATCCGCCCCGTCGCCCAGCCGCAGTACGACTACGAGCTCCCGAGCGGCGACGAGGCGGACTGGCAGTTCGTCGCGACCGTGCCCGTGCAGCCGAAGGTCGACGTCGTCGACTGGACCGAGCTCGAAGTCGGCCGGCCCGACGCCGAGGTGCCGGAGGAGCTCGTCACGCAGGAGCTCGAGGCGCTGCGCGAATCCGTGGCCGAACTCGTTCCCGCCGGCGAGCGGCCGGCGAAGGAGGGCGACACGCTCGTCGTCGACATCGTCTCGCCCGAGGGCGAGACGCAGCGCGATACGGTCGTCGAGCTCGGCTCCGGCCGGCTCGTCGACGAGGTCGAGGCCGCGCTCGTCGGCGCCTCCGCGGGCGAGACGAAGAGCGTCGCGTACGAGCTCGCGGACGAGTCGACGTCGAACGTCGAGATCACCGTCAAGGAGATCAGCGAGAAGGTGCTGCCCGAGCTCGACGACGAGCTCGCCCGCTCTGCGAGCGAGTTCGACACGCTCGACCAGCTCCGCGCCGACATCGAGCAGCGGCTGCGCGAGGCCGTCGACGCGGAGATCGAGAACGCCTTCCGCGCCAACGCCGTCGACGCGCTCGTCGCCGCCTCGAAGGTGGCGCCAGCGGGCCCGCTCGTCGAGTCGCGGACGCGGGAGCTGTTGACAGGCTTCATCCGCTCGCTGGAGCGCCGCGGGATCGCGCCCGAGACCTATCTGCAGTTGACAGGGCGTTCGGCCGAGGAGCTGACGAGCTCGATGCAGCTGGAGGCGGCGCTCTCGGTTGCACGCGAGCTGGCGCTCGAAGCTGTCGCCGACAAGCTCGGCATCGAAATCTCCGACGACGAGGTCAGGGCTCTGATCCGCGAGCAGGCGGAAGCGGCCGGCGAGGATCCCGACCAGGTGATCGAGGATCTCTGGCAGCACGGCCGCCAAGAGGACCTGCGCGAGGACCTGCGCCTCCGCGCCGCGCTCGACCGCGTCGCGGCCGACGTGAAGCCGATCCCGCTCGAGCAGGCCCAGGCGCGCGACGCGATCTGGACGCCCGACAAGGAATCACCGGAGCAAGAGACAAAGTTGTGGACCCCAGGCAATTGATGTGACTCGCAAGGAGACTGCATGAGCCCGTTGATCCCGATGGTGATCGAGCAGACGTCGCGCGGCGAGCGCTCGTTTGACATCTACTCCCGCTTGCTGAACGAGCGGATCATCTTCCTCGGCACCCCGGTCGACGACCAGATCGCGAACCTGATCGTCGCGCAGCTGCTGCACCTCGAGTCTGAGGATCCGGACAAGGACATCTCGATCTACATCAATTCTCCGGGCGGCTCGGTCTACGCCGGGCTCGCGATCTACGACACGATGCAGTTCGTCAAGCCGGACATCCAGACGATCTGCGTCGGGATCGCGATGAGCATGGGGGCGCTCCTGCTTGCGGGCGGCGCGGAAGGGAAGCGGATGGCGCTGCCGAACGCCAAGATTCTGATCCATCAGGTGTCGGGCGGCTTCCAGGGACAGGCGACCGACATCGAGATTGCGGCGCGCGAGACGATCGCGCTGAAGCGACGCCTCGAGGAGATCTTCAGCCAGCACTCAGGACAGGACATCGAGAAAGTCTCCAGGGACATGGAGCGCGACTACTTCCTGACCGCGCAAGAAGCGGACGAGTACGGAATCATTGACAGAGTGATCGAGCATCGCTGAAAACCTGGTCCCGATCCTGACCTAGCTCAATCGACGAATCCGAGGTACAAGAAGACATGGCCCGCGCATCCGAAGGCAACGAGCAGCTCCTCTGCAGCTTCTGCGGCAAGAGCCAGCGGCAGGTCAAGAAGCTGATCGCGGGCCCCGGCGTCTACATCTGCGACGAGTGCATCGATCTCTGCAACGAGATCATCGACGAGGAGCTGACCACTCCGACCCAGCTCGACCTCGACAACCTCCCGCGCCCGCTCGACATCTACTCCGTCCTGAACGACTACGTCGTCAGCCAGGAGGAGGCCAAGCGGACGCTCGCCGTCGCGGTCTACAACCACTACAAGCGCGTCCGGATGGGCCAGGAGGACGGCGATGTCGAGCTGCAGAAGTCGAACATCCTCCTGCTCGGGCCGACAGGGTGCGGGAAGACGCTGCTGGCGCAGACGCTGGCGCGGATCCTGAACGTGCCGTTCGCGATCGCCGACGCCACCGCCCTGACCGAGGCCGGCTACGTGGGCGAGGACGTCGAGAACATCCTCCTGAAGCTGATCCAGGCCGCCGACTTCGACATCAAGAAGGCCGAGACAGGGATCATCTACATCGACGAGGTCGACAAGATCGCGCGCAAGGCGGACAACCCATCGATCACGCGCGACGTGTCGGGAGAGGGTGTCCAGCAGGCGCTGCTGAAGATCCTCGAGGGGACGGTTGCGTCGGTGCCGCCGCAGGGCGGCCGCAAACATCCGCACCAGGAGTTCCTCTCGATCGACACGACGAACATCCTCTTCATCTGCGGCGGTGCGTTCGCGGGTCTCGACAAGATCATCGGCCGCCGGATCGGGAAGAACTCGGTCGGCTTCGGCGCCGACGTCCGTTCCCGGCGCGGCGAGGAGAGCGCCGAGCTGCTGGCCGACGTGATGCCCGAGGACCTGCTCAACTTCGGCCTGATCCCGGAGTTCATCGGCCGCCTGCCCGTGATCTCGGCCGTGCACCAGCTCCGGCGCGAGGATCTCGTCCAGATCCTGACCGAGCCCAAGAACGCGCTCACGCGCCAGTATCAGCGCTTCTTCGGGTACGACTCGATCGAGCTCGAGTTCCGCGACGACGCCCTCTGGGAGATCGCCGACAAGGCTCTCGCTCGCGAGACCGGCGCCCGCGGCCTGCGCTCGATCATCGAGACCGCGCTCCTCGACGTCATGTTCGAGCTGCCGTCGCGAAAGGACGTCTCCAAGTGCGTGATCACGAAGGAGACGATCTCGAAGGGCCTGAAGCCGACGCTCGTCACGAGCGCCGACGGCATCGACGACGCGCCGCCCGCGCTCGCCGAAGAGTCGGCGTAGCCCCCAGTCGCTAGCTGTCGCCGCGCCAGTCGACCGAGACGACGTCGACCGGCTCGGAGATCCCCTTGAGCCGCTCGCTCCTCGGGTCGAGTGTGCGCACGCCGGTGAGCGCGGCGACGGTCTCGCGGCTCGCGACGATCTCCTCGCCGCGGCCGAGTGCGGCGACCCGCGCGGCGACGTGCACGCCCTTGCCGCGGTAGTTCTCGCCGAGACTCGTCGCCTCCGCGGTGTGGACACCGACGCGGATCTCGAACGGCAGGTCGCCCGACGCCTCCCGCTGGATCGCGACGGCTGCGGCCACGGCCCGGTCGGCAGTCGGGAAGGCGAGGAAGAAGCCGTCCCCGGTGTGGTCGACGACCGTGCCGCCTTCGCCGCTTGTGATGCGGCGGACGAGCTCGTCGTGGCGGCGGAGCAGCTTCTGCCAGTTGGCGTCGCCGTGGTGCTCGAGATGGCGCGTCGAGTCGACGATGTCGGTGAAGACGAACGTCATCGTCACCCGCGTGCCGGCGTCGCGGCCCAGCAGCGCGTCCACCTTCGAGGCGTCGATGCGCGCGCCAAGCTGGTCGAAGACCGAGCCGGCCTGCGACAGCTCGTGCATCGCACCCTCGGCGTCGCCGGTGGCCGCGTATGCGCGGGCCAGTAGGACGCGCGTGCGCGCGGCCTCGTAGCGCGCGTTCGTGTCCTGCCAGAGCCGAAGTGCCCGCCGCAGCGGGCGCACCGCGCCGTGCGCGTCGCCGCGCGCGAGCGCGACCAATCCCGCAGCGACCCCGGCGGCCGCGTGCAGCGCAGGCGCGTCATACCGCTCGGCGGTCTCCGCGAGCTCGTCGGCCGCCGCGGCCGCGTCATCGACCGCGTCGGCCGCGGTCGCGATCTCGACGAAGGCCGGGAGCAGCCGCGCGCGCGCCAGCGGCGGCAGGTCGTCGCCCAGTGCACGCCGGACCGAGGCGAGCGCGCCGGCGGGCTTCTCGCGGGCGAGGAGGAGTAGCGAGCGGCCGGGCTCGGGGTCGTGGCCGAGGCCGTCGGCCAGGTCGAACGCTTCCTCGGCCTTCGCGAGATCACCCAGGCGCAGCCGCACCTCGCCGACCTCCGCATAGCCGGCGGCGGCGATGCGGGGCGCCCACGTGGCGAGCAGCTGCGACGCCTCGGAGGCGGTCCTCTCCGCGTCCTCCAGCTTCCCTTCGTACCGCATCACCTCGGCCCGGTTGATCCGGCAGAAGCCCGGGAACGCCGAGATCGCGTTCTCATCGCAGAAGAGCTCCGCGCGCTCGGTCCACTGCAGCGCCTCGTCGAACGCCGCCACTTCACGGCACGTACCGATCGCGTTGCAATAGAGAACGACGGTGTCGTAGGGCTGGAGCGTTCCGGCGTACGCGGCCGCGTTGACCTCGTTCAGGAGGAGGCGCCCCTCGTCGATCTCTCCGAGGTGGATGAGCGCGACCGCGCGCCGCTGCCTGCCGCGCAACTCGAGCCCCATGTCGCCATGCTCATGGCCGATCCGCTCTGCCGTCCCGCCGAGCTCACGCGCCGTCTCGTAGTCGTTGGCCTTCACGGCATCCAGGCCGCGCTCGAGCGCGAGGTAGCCGTGCGCGATCCCCTCGGGCTCGTTCTCGAGCAGGCGTTCTGCCCGTGACAGCCAGCCGCTGCCCACCGCCTTCTGCAGCCGAACGCTGCCGTACTCGTGCGCGAGCTGCACGGCGACGGCCGCGGCGCGCTCGTTGTTCCCCGCGGCGACGTAGCCCGCGTACGCGCGCTCGAGGACCGGGACGACCTGGACGACCTCGTCCGTGAGGTACGCACTCCATGCGAGCAGCTCGAGATCCTCGGGCGGGAGCTCACCGCTTGCGGCAGCGGCAGCGAGCAGGTCGTAGCCCTCGCGCCAGCGCCGCGCGTTGATGGCCGATCGCCCTGCGGCGACCCGATCGAGGACGTCGGACACGCACGGATTCTCTCACACCGATTCCGGCCGTCTGCTCCCCGCTAGAGTCGCCCCGTGAGCGTCGGTCCGATGGATCCCCGCGAGGTCGCAAGTGAAGGCCGTCGCCTGTCAGGGATGGAGTACATCCAGGCGATCGTCACCGGCGAGTTGCCGGCGCCGCCGATCTCGGAGCTGATGGGCTTTCGCCTCGTCCTGGCCGAGCCCGGGCGCGCCGTCTTCGAGATGGAGCCGGGCCCGCAGCACTACAACCCGATCGGCTCCGTCCACGGTGGCGTCGCGCTGACGCTGCTCGACTCGGCGATGGGCTGCGCCGTGCACACGTTGCTCGAGGCCGGCGTCGGCTACACGACGCTCGAGGTGAAGACGAACTTCGTCCGCCCGATCACCGCCGAGACCGGCGTGATCCAGTGCGAGGGGCTCGTCATCCACCAGGGATCGCGGATCGCGACGGCCGAGGGGAAGCTGACGGACGCAAGCGGCAAGCTGCTCGCACACGGGACAACGACCTGCCTGATCTTCCGGTGAGTCGCTCGCCTTCGGCTCGCTCCCGTGCGGCGGAACTCGCCTCATGAGCTTCACCACTCGCCCCGAGCTGCGCGGCACGTTCGGGATGGTCGCCTCCACCCACTGGCTCGCATCCGCGGCCGGGATGTCCGTGCTGGAGCGGGGCGGCAACGCGTTCGACGCTGCGGTCGCGACGGGACTGACGCTGCAGGTCGTCGAGCCGCACCTGAACGGGCCCGGCGGCGAGGTGCCGGCGCTGCTCTTCCCGGTCCACCGCGGCGAGCCGATCGCGCTCTGCGGTCAGGGCGTCGCTCCCGGCGCCGCGACGATCGACCGCTACCACGAGCTCGGCCACGAGCTCGTCCCAGGCACCGGCGTGCTCGCGGCCTGCGTCCCCGGCGCCTTCGGCGGCTGGCTGCTGCTGCTGGAGCAGTTCGGGACGTGGCGGCTCGAGGACGTGCTCGCCTTCGCGATCGGCTACGCCGAGGAAGGCTTCCCGCTCGTCGCCGGGATCCGTGCCACGATCGACCGTACCGAGGAGCTCCTGCGGGGCTGGCCAGGCTCGCGCGACCTCTACCTACCGGCGCCGGACGTCGGTGCGCTCTTTCGCAACACAGCGCTGGCTGCGACCTATCGGCGGATCGTCGAGGAGGCGCGCGGCGGCTCTCGGGAGCAGGAGATCGAGAAGGCCCGGCGTGCCTACTACGAGGGCTTCGTCGCCGAGGAGATCGACCGCTTCAGCGCCGCCGAGGGCGGGCTGCTCACCGGCGAGGACATGGGCCGCTGGCGCGCCTCGCTCGAGCCGGTCGCGAA
The DNA here is from genome assembly GCA_963829845.1 of uncultured Gaiellaceae bacterium. Lineage (GTDB taxonomy): Bacteria > Actinomycetota > Thermoleophilia > Gaiellales > Gaiellaceae > Gaiellasilicea. The sequence goes on from CAWHKD010000019.1 coordinate 147,111, forward strand.
GCTGGAGTACCGCGGGCTGACGGTCTGCAAGACGCTGCCCTGGGCGGCGGGACCGGTCGGCCTGCAGCAGCTCGCGCTGCTCGACGGCTTCGACCTCGCAGGGCTCGGCCAGGCCGAGTTCGTCCACGTCGTCACCGAGTGCGCCAAGCTCGCCTTCGCCGACCGCGACGCGCTCTACGGCGATGACGAGGTGCCATTGGAGACCCTGCTGTCGAAGGCGTACAACGACGAGCGGCGCGCGCTCGTCGGCGACGACGCCTCCGACGAGTACCGGCCCGGGATCGGCCGCCTGCCTCACGTCGTTGCCGCGGGTGTGACCCCCGGAGCGGGGGAGCCCACGCGAGGCGACACCGTCCACCTCGACGTCGTAGATCGCTGGGGGAACATGTTCTCGGCGACCCCGAGCGGCGGCTGGCTGCACAGCTCACCCGTGATCCCGTCGCTCGGCTGGCCCCTCGGTACGCGCGCCCAGATGTTCTGGCTGGAGGAGGGCCTGGCCTCCTCGCTCCGGCCCGGCGCCCGCCCGCGCACGACGCTCTGCCCTGGGCTCGCCCTCCGCGATGGCAAGCCGTACCTCGCCTGGGGCACGCCGGGCGGCGATCAGCAGGAGCAGTGGGCGCTGCACGTCTTCGTCCGCCACATCGCGCTCGGCCTGAACCTCCAGGAAGCGATCGACGAGCCGGAGTTCCACATGGACCACCTGATCTCGTCCTTCTATCCGCGCGGCTTCGCGCGCCGGTCGGTCACCGTCGAGGAGCGTTTCGGAGACGAGGTCGTCGCCGATCTGCGGCGGCGCGGCCACGACGTGGAGGTCTCCGGCCCGTGGACGCTCGGCCGGGTGACGGCGGTCGCCCGCGAGGAGGACGGCCTGCTCAAGGCCGGCGCGAACCCGCGCGGCATGCAGGGCTACGCCGCCGGCCGCTAGGAGAGTTTGGCGAAATAGCGGCTGTGCCGCCGGGCCGTGCTGCTCGTCCCGATGCTGCGTGCTCAGTCGCGCGCTAGCTTCGGCTATCGGCGCTCCCTGCGTCCTTGCCTCGGAACGACCATCGCACCCCGGCGACGAGCGCGATTCCGTCAAACCCTCCTAGGCGGACTCGCGCAGCGCGGCGTCCGTGCGCACCGCGTGCATATCGCGTGCCTCCACGTGCTCGCCGCACTCCGGGCAGGCGAGATGGGGCATGACGGTCGCGCCGCAGCTCTTGTGCGTCAGGATCATCGCCCGTCCGCCGAGATGGCGGGAGCCCCAATCCATCATCGAGAGCAGGACCGGATAGAGGGCGAGGCCCGCCTTCGTGAGCCGGTATTCGTAGCGCTGCGGCCGCTCCTGGTAGAGCTCGCGCCGCAGGATCCCGTGCGCGACCAGTGTGTTCAGGCGGTCGCTGAGGATGTTCCTGGCGACGCCGGTATGGCGCTGCAGCTGCTCGAAGCGGCGGACGCCGAGGAACGCTTCGCGCAGCACCAGCAGCGTCCAGCGCTCACCGATGATCGAGAGCGTGTTGCCGACCGCACAGTTGTCGCGGCTCCAGTCGCCGGTTCCCACATCGACATAGTTGCATTTTGAAACCCACTCGTCTAGAGTCAGTTGCAGAACGCAACGCACTGGGAGGAGAAGGTGATGACCCGCACGCGCACGATCAGCTGGCACGACCCCGCCGAGACCGCAGCGCTGGCGCGCGACCTCACAGGGCTCGAGGCTCTGCACAGGATCGGCAACGGCCTGCTGCCGCCGCCGCCCGTCGCCGAACTGGTCGGCTTCCACCCGATCTTCGTCACGCCCGGCTACGTCGTCTTCGCCTACGAGCCGCGCGAGGAGCACTACAACACCCTCGGCGCCGTCCACGGCGGGATCGTCACAACGGTGCTCGACACGGTGATGGGCTGTGCAGTTCACTCCAAGCTCGATGCAGGCGCGGCCCCGGTCACGATCGAGCTGAAGACGAGCTTCGTGCGCCCGGTCACGCTGGCATCCGGCCTGCTCCGGGCCGAGGGCAGCATCGTGCATCCCGGCTCCCGCGTCGCCACCGCCGAGGCCAAGCTGTTCGACGAGGAGGGGACGCTCTACGCACACGCGTCGTCGAGCTGGCTGATCTACGACGCTGCACGCAAGGAGCACAAGGAGCCGATCGCGGCCTGACGCTTCGACAAGCGGCTCCTACAATGCTGCGATGGAGCCGCTGTACCGCCCCGAAGGCGTCGAGGAGCGCTGGCAGCAGGCCTGGGAGTCCGAGGGCCTCTACCGCGCCGGCGCCGGCAAGCGCCGCGACGAGACGTTCGTCATCTGCGTGCCGCCGCCGAACGTGACCGGCGCGCTGCACATGGGCCACGCCCTCAATGGCTCGCTGCAGGACGTGCTGACCCGCTGGCACCGGATGCAGGGCTTCGACACGCTCTGGCAGCCGGGCTACGACCACGCAGGCATCGCGACCCAGAACGTGGTCGAGAAGCAGCTCGCAAAAGAGGGGACGTCGCGGAAAGAACTCGGCCGGGAGGCGTTCGTCGAGCGGGTCTGGCGGCACCTCGAGGAGACGGGCCGGACGATCAAAGGCCAGTTCCGCAGCCTCGGCGCCTCGCTCGACTACAGCCGCGAGCGCTTCACGATGGACGACCTTTACGTCGAGGGCGTGATGCGTTTCTTCGTCCACCTCTGGGACCGCGGGTGGATCTACCGGGCCGAGCGGATCGTCAACTGGTGCCCGTTCCACGAGACGGCGATCTCCGACCTCGAGGTCGAGCACGTCGACATGGACGACACGCTGACCTATGCGCGCTACCCCTTCGCCGACGGCTCGGGAGCGATCACGATCGCGACGGTGCGCCCGGCGACGATCCTCGCGGACGTCGCAGTCGCCGTCCACCCCGACGACGAGCGCTACCGGGACGCGATCGGCAAGCAGGTCGTCGTCCCCTACGTCGAACGGGCGGTCCCCGTGATCGCGGACGCCCGCGTCGAGCCAGAGTTCGGTACCGGCGCGCTCAAGATCACGCCGGGCCACGACCCGACCGACTTCGAGATCGGCCGCGACCACGGGCTCGAGATCGTGACCGTGATCGGTCCGGACGGGCGGATGAACGAGAACGCCGGCGACCTGGCCGGCAGGACGCAGCAGGAGGCCGACGAGGCGATCCTCGTTTGGCTGAAGGCGCACGACCGGCTCGAGCGGCGGGAGCACTACCGCCACGCGGTTGGGACCTGCGAGCGCTGCCACACGCGCATCGAGCCGCTGGTCTCGCTGCAGTGGTGGGTGGCGATGGATGAGCCCCGGAAGCCCGCGCTCGAGGCGCTGCAGGAGCGCCGGGTCCGCTACCACCCGGAGTCGCAGCACCAGTTCGCGATCCGCTCGCTGGAGGAGATCCCGGACTGGAACATCTCGCGGCAGCTCTGGTGGGGCCATCAGCAGCCGCTCTGGTACTGCCCCGACGGTCACGTCACCTGTGCCTGGCCGCCGCCGGACGCCTGCTCCGAATGCGGCTCGGCGGAGCTCGAGCGCGATCCGGACGTGCTCGACACCTGGTTCTCGTCCGCGCTCTGGCCCTACGCCACGCTCGGCTGGCCGGAGCGGACGCCCGAGCTCGAGTGCTATTACCCCGGCAACGTCAACTCGACCGCCCGCGAGATCATCCGCCTCTGGGAGAACAGGATGATCTGGACCGGACTCGAGCTGCAGGGCGAGATCCCGTTCACGGACGTGATCGTCCACTCGACGATCCTCGCTTCCGACGGGCGGCGGATGTCGAAGAGCCTCGGCAACGGCGTCGATCCGCTCGACCTGATCGCGAGACACGGCGCCGACGCGACCCGGTATGGGCTCCTGAAGATGTCCTCGACCCAGGACGTCCGCTTCGCTGAGGGCCCGCTCGAGGAGGGCCGCAAGCTCGCGAACAAGCTCTGGAACGTCTCGCGCCTGCTGCTCCAGGACCGGGTCGAGCCGGATGCACGTCCGCGGGAGGTCGAAGAGCGCTGGATCCTGGCGCGGCTCGACGCGACGCGGGCGGAGCTCGAGCACGCTTGGGGGGCGTTCGACTTCTCGCACTCCGTCCAGTCGCTCTACCGGCTCACCTTCGACGACTTCTGCGACTGGTACGCCGAGGCGATCAAGCCCCGGCTGCGTGACGGCGACGAGGATGCGGCGGCGACCGCGCTCGCGGCGCTCGAGCGGCTCCTGACGCTCCTCCATCCGGTGATGCCGCACGTGACCGAGGAGATCTGGTCGCAGTTCCACGAGTCGCGGCTGATCGTCTCCCCATGGCCCGAGCCGGAGGAGTCCTACGCGGCCGACGGCGACGCGCTCCGGCCGGTCCAGGAGGCGGCGGCGATGTTCCGTCGCAGCGGCGTCGTCGTCGAGCTGGCCGGCGACGAGAAGCGGCTTTTCGACGCGGTCGTCCGGCCCGAGCGCGCAAAGGTGAACGGAAACGCCGCCGCCGAGATCGAGCGCCTCCGCGGCGAGGTCGAGCGCGGCGAGCGGATGCTCGCGAACGAGAAGTTCGTCACGAACGCGAAGCCCGAGGTGGTCGAGGCCGAGCGCGAGAAGCTCGACCGATACCGGCGCGAGCTCGATGCCCTTTCAGGCTGAGCACACCGCCTGGCTCGCATCCCTCAGCCCGTGGCCGCAGGAATTCGGGCTCGGACGGATGCGGACGCTGCTCGCCGCGCTCGGCGACCCGCAGCTCGCCTATCCGGCGATCCACGTCGTCGGCACGAACGGGAAGTCGACGGCGACGCGGACGATCGAGGCGCTGCTGCTCGCCGAAGGCCTGTCCGTCGGGGCGACGGTCTCGCCGCACGTCCGCTCGTGGTCGGAGCGGATCACAGTCGACGGTGAGGAGGCCGACTTCGAGGCGGCGATCGAGCGGGTCCGGCCGGAGGCGGAGGCGCAGGAGGCGACGCAGTTTGAGACGCTCTGCGCCGCGGCCTTCGCCGAGTTCGCCGCGCGCGAGGTCGACGTCGCCGTCGTCGAGGCCGGGCTCGGCGGACGCCTCGACGCCACGAACGTGCTCCGCTCGCACGTCGTCCTACTCACGAACGTCGGGCTCGAGCACACCGACGTGCTCGGCGAGACACGGGAGGAGATCGCGGCGGAGAAGCTCGCGGTCGTCCAGGAGGGGACGATCGCTGTCGTGCCGGACGGGGAGTTCGCCCTTCTCGCCGGCCCAAACGTCGTCGCCGGCGGCGCACGCGACGCGGCTGCCGCCTTCCTCGGCCGAGCCGTCGGGCGGGAGGTCGAGGTCGAGCTTCCCGGACGTCTCGAGCGGCGCGGCGACGAGGTCTGGGACGGCGCCCACAACGCCGACGGCGCCCGCTGGCTCGTCGCTCGGCTCGGCCGCGGCGACTACACGATTGTCGCCTCGATCCTGCGCGACAAGGACACGGACGCGATGCTCTCGACGCTCGCGACGAAGGGCCGACGACTGGTCGCGACCGAGTCGCCGAACGATCGCGCGCTTCCGGCCGCCGAGCTCGCGCAGCTCGCGGCAGCACACTTCGCGGACGTCGAGATCGAGCCCGATCCCGCCGCGGCGCTCGCACGCGCCCGCGAGCAGCCGCCCGTCCTCGTCACCGGCTCGCTGTACCTTCTTGCGGCTTTGGCGAGGAACGAGGCGTGATATGACGAAGATGCGCGAACGCATCACTGTGCTCGCGTTCGCGCTCGCGGTGCTCGGCTTCATCATCGGCTCCGCGTTCGGAATCGGCTATCTCGTGGGAAGACTGTTGTTGTGATCCTCGCCGCCACCACCACCAACGACGACCTGCTCGGAGGAGTCAACGACTTCTTCGACTCGGGTGCGTGGATGGTGATCCGCAACCTGAGCATCTTCTTCGTCGCCGTCTTTTGGCTCGCGACCGCGTACTGGGTCTTCAAGGACGCTCGTCGGCGGATCGAGGATCCGTGGCTCGTCGCGATGGCCACGGTGCTCGGGCTCGTGCCCCCGTTCGTCGGCCCGATCATCTACCTCTTCTTCCGGCCTCCTGAGTACATCGAGGACGTGCGCGAGCGCGAGCTCGAGATCCGCGCGATGGAGGAGCGGCTGTCGAAGCGGGATCTGCACTGTCCCGTTTGCCGCGCCGCGGTCGAGGCGACCTTCCTCGTCTGCCCGGTCTGCACGACGCGGCTGAAACAGGCATGCGTGAAGTGCAACGCGCCGCTCGAAGCGCTGTGGCAGATCTGCCCCCACTGCGCGACGCCCGTCGTGACGCCGGCCCTGCCCGGGATCGACGACACGATCGCCGACTCCTGGACGGCTCCCCGAAAGCGGGCAGCCGGCGACGAGTAGCGGCCATCGGCCGGCCACGCCTCCCCGTACTGTTCCACCGGCCTGCGTCTACGAGCGACGCGCCCGTGACCGCTAGGTAACATCGGCGGCCGCATGGCTGTCGAGCGCACGCTGATCCTGATCAAGCCGGATGCGACCGAGCGTGCGCTCTCGGGCGAGATCCTCGCCCGCATCGAGCGGCGCGGCTTCACCGTCGTTGGCGGCAAGCTCCTCCGCGTCAGCGAGGAGCTCGGCAAGGAGCACTACGCCGAGCACAGCGAGAAGCCGTTCTTCGGCGAGCTCGTCACCTTCATCAGCTCAGCCCCCACCTGGGCGCTCGTCGTCGAGGGCGAGGGCGCGATCGCGACGATGCGGAAGACGATCGGCGCGACGAACCCGGCCGACGCCGACCCCGGCACGATCCGCGGCGACTACGCGACGTCGATGCCGAACAACCTCATCCACGGCTCCGACTCGTCCGAGTCGGCCGAGCGCGAGATCTCGCTCTGGTTCGCCGCTGATGAGCTCGTCTGACTACCCCGAGTACGTTCCCCGGAACGTCGAGATCTGGACGAAGGCAAACGCCGAGCACACCGGTGAGACCGCCCGGCAGGCGTGGGCAAAGGACGAGATCGACTGGGGGATCTTTGCGATCCGGGAGTCCGAGCTCGACGTGCTCGGTGACGTCGCCGGCCTCGACGTGGTCGAGCTCGGTTGCGGCACCGCCTACTTCTCGGCGTGGCTCGCCAAGCGGGGAGCGCGGCCCGTCGGCGTCGATCCGACCCCGGCGCAGCTGGCCACGGCTCGCATCCTGCAGCAGGAGTTCGGGCTTGAGTTTCCGCTGATCGAGGGTGTCGGCGAGCGCGTCCCGCTTCCCGATGCGTCGTTCGACATCGCCCTCTCGGAGTACGGCGCCTCGATCTGGGCAGACCCGTACCGGTGGATCCCGGAAGCGGCACGGCTGCTGCGCCCGGGCGGCCGGCTGATCTTCCTGCGCAACTCCACTCTCGTCGTCCTCTGCCAGCGGCTCGAGGCCGGCGCAGGCGAGGAGCTGCAGCGCCCTCAGCGCGGACTCAACCGGATCGAGTGGCCAGACACCGGTGAAGTCGAGTTCCAGCTCCCACACGGAGAGCTGATCGAGCTCCTGGGCCGCTCCGGCCTTCAGGTCGAGCGGCTGCTCGAGCTCTACGCGCCCGACGACGCGGAGACGCATGGGTACTACGACTTCGTCACCGCCGAGTGGGCGCGGAAGTGGCCCGCCGAGGAGATCTGGGTGGCGCGGAGGCAATGAGCGCACACGCGGTCGCGCCGATTCTGCTCGCGTCGACGAGCCCTCAGCGCCGCGTCATCCTCGAGCAGCTCGGGATCCCGTTCGACGCGGTCGCGCCCGACTACGAGGAGCACGACCCTCCAGACGCCGATCCGGTCCAGCTCGTGCGCGAGCACGCCCGCGGGAAAGCGCAATCGGTCGCGCGGGGCGCGGGCGAGCGGCCCGTGCTCGGCGTCGACACCTCCGTGTGGCTCGACGGCTCGGTCTACGGCAAGCCGACGAACGCCGGCGACGCTGAGCGGATGCTCGAGGAGCTGTCGGGGAAGACACACACCGTCGTCTCCGGCCTCTGCCTGCTCACATCCGGCTGGGAGGTCCTCGAGCACGCATCGACGCAGGTCACCTTCCGCGAGCTGACGCCGCGGGAGCTCGCGCACAACCTGGCGCAGGGCGAGTGGGAGGGACGCGCGGGCGGCTACGCGATCCAAGGCCGCGGCGCGGCGCTCGTCGAACGGATCGAGGGCGACTACCTGAATGTCGTCGGCCTGCCGGCCGCATTGCTCGTGCGGCTTCTCGCGGAGCGTTTCCCCGGCGCCTACGGCCTCGGGTAGCTGCGGCCGACGAGCGCGTCCCAGCCGCGGTCGCCGAGGAGGCGGCGCAGCGTGATGAAAAGATGCGCAGACGCCGTCACCCGGTAGCGCGGTCGCGGCCGCCTCGCGGTCACCGCCCGCTCGATCACCTTCGCGACGGTCTCCGGGCCGCCGCCGAGCCGGCGTCCGAACGCCCCGTCGTACGCACCTGCCGTCGCCGCGCCGACCGCCGCGTCGAAGCGGGCGTACGGCCCGTCGCCGATCTCGATCGAGCCGACGGCCGCGTCGGCGAAGCCGGTCCGCACGAGTCCGGGCTGGATCACGACAACGTCGATCCCGAAGCCTGCGACCTCGAAGCGGAGCGCGTCGCTGAGCGCCTCCACCGCGTGCTTGGAGGCGTGGTACCAGCCGCCGCCGGGGAAGGTCAGCTCGCCGCCCATCGAGCTCACGTTGACGATCCGACCCCAGCGCTGCTCGCGCATCCCGGGCAGGACGAGCTGGGTCAGGCGCGCGAGCCCGAAGACGTTCGTGTCGAACTGCCGCCGGGCGTCGTCGAGCGAGACGCTCTCGACCGCGCCGCTCTGGCTGTAGCCGGCGTTGTTCACGAGCACACCGACCGGGCCGTGCTCGTGCTCGATCCGCGCGACGGCGTTCCGCATCGAGCCGTCGTCGGTGACGTCGAGCTCGAGCACGCGGCAGCCGGCGAGCCCGTCGAGGGACTCCAGCCGCCGGGCGCTCGCGTACACCGTCAAGCCCGCAGCGGCCAGCCGTTCAGCGGTGGCGCGGCCGATTCCGGAGGAGCACCCGGTGACGAGCACGGCGCGCGAGACGGCCACCCTCCGAGTGTTGCAGGCTAGAGTGGGCCGCGGGAATGGGCATCTTTCGCTCGATGAGCGGCTTCGGCGGCCGGGACATGGCCGTGGACCTCGGAACCGCGAACACACTCGTCTACGTCCGCGGCCGCGGCATCGTCCTCAGCGAGCCGTCGGTCGTCGCGATCGACCAGCGCACCGGCGAGGTGCACGCGGTCGGCGCCGAGGCGAAGCGGATGCTCGGGCGCACGCCCGGGACGATCGCCGCGATCCGGCCGCTCAAGGACGGCGTCATCGCCGACTTCGACGTCACCGAGCAGATGCTCCGCCACTTCATCCAGAAGGTGCACCAGCACCGCTTCGCGCACCCGCGCGTCGTCGTCTGCGTCCCCTCGGGCGTCACCGGCGTCGAGAAGCGCGCCGTCGAGGAGGCGACTCTCTCCGCCGGCGCACGCCAGGCCTATCTGATCGAGGAGCCGATGGCGGCCGCGATCGGCGCCGGCCTTCCTGTCGCCGAGCCGACGGGGAACATGATCGTCGACATCGGCGGCGGCACGACCGAGGTGGCCGTGATCTCGCTCGGCGGCATCGTCGTCTCGCAGAGCCTCCGCGTCGGCGGCGACGAGATGGACGACGCGATCGTCAACCACATCAAGAAGGAGTACAAGCTCCTGATCGGCCAGCAGACCGCCGAGGAGATCAAGCTCGAGGTCGGCTCGGCCTACCGGATGCGCGAGGAGGTGCAGGCAGAGGTGCGCGGGCGCGACATGCTCACCGGCCTGCCGAAGACCGTGATCCTCTCCTCCGAGGAGGTGCGGCACGCGCTCGAGGAGCCGGTCGCGCAGATCATCGACGCGATCCGCTCGACGCTCGACAAGACGCCGCCGGAGCTGGCCGCGGACATCATGGATCGGGGCATCGTGCTCGCGGGCGGCGGCGCACTCCTGAGCGGGCTCGACGAGCGCCTCCGGCACGAGACGCAGATGCCGGTGCACCTCGCCGAGAGCCCTCTCACCTGCGTCGCGGTCGGGTCGGGGCGCAGCCTGGAGGAGTTCGAGGCGATCCACCGCTCGGCGCGGGCGCGCAACCGCCGCAACGGCCGCAGCCGCTACTGATCCCGGACAGAGTTCTCGTCGACAGCGGCGTTCCGCCGCCTCAGAGCACCCGAGGCGGCGAGCGCGGCGGCGCGGTTGTGCACGCCGAGCTTGCCGTAGATGTTCTCGAGGTGCTTGCTCACCGTTGCAGGCGTCACGAACAGCACGCGGGCGATCTCGGCGGTGGATCTACCCTCAGCGACGCCGCCGAGCACCTCGTGCTCCCTCGCTGTCAGGCAGGCCGCGGGCGCCGGCTCGTCCGTCAACACCAGTGCACGGGGCGTCGGTGCCTCGATCACGAGCCGCCTTCCATCGCGCTCGATCACGAGCGGCCGCGGCCGTTCGGAGCCCAGCCAGTCGTGGACGGGCGCGGGTAGGCGAAGCGTGCGCTCGTTGAACCACCGTCGGATCAAGAGGCGCGCCGACGGGGTTGCGTGCTCGATCTCGCGGCTGTCCGCGAGGAGGACGAATCCCTGCGGCTCGCCGGTACCGGCCATGTCGACCGCGGCCATGAGGTCGGCCAGTCGCCGTCGCGCGCGTGCGTTGCGAACGAGGGCCGCGACGTGTGGGCGGAGCAACGCCAGGGACCGGCGGTCACGCTCGGTGAAGTCACGTTCCTGCCGGTGGAGACAGACCATCGCGCCCTCGCGGCCGCCGGTTTCGATCACGGTCCAGGCGCAGTCGACGACCTCGAACGCTTCCGCGAACGGCGCACTCTCGTACCGGTCCCTGGCAGGCCGATCGAGCATGTCCGACCAGAGCCTGACATCGTCGAGGCCGACTCGGGCGTACCGGGGGGCCCGGTGCCACTCCTCGTCGAGCGGCACGGCGTACCGGGCCTCGAGCGAGCACGCGACGTAGTCGCGCAGGCTCCGGTCGAACCCGTCGAAGGTGTAGAACGTCGCGAACTCGGACGCCAGCGTCGATCCGAGCCGGTCGAGCAGCTCGGACGTGAACGGATCGGGGCCGTTCAGGGACTCCGCGTCCCCGAGGAACGCCAGCAGCTTCCGGGATTCGACTCGCGCCAGTTGGGCCATTCGCGTGGACGCAGATTCGCAGAAATGCGAATCGACACAAACCCTCGCACCGGCTTACGTCCCGCACGACGTCGAGAGAAAGGAGCGGCAATGCGAGGTGCACAGGCCTTCCTCGTCGCGATCGTCGTGCTCGCGGCAGCCATGCTCGTGGCGACCGTGGCGACCCCGGCGGCAGACCAAGGCTCCGGCCCGGCCGATCCCATCCTTCCCCACGCCGAGATCGTCGGCACGTGGGAGGCGACGGTCGACCGGGGCCCGGCGCTGCCGCCGCTGACGTCGTTGCACTCGTTCACGAGCGACCACACGATGATCGAGTCCGGCAACGACACGCTCTTCCGCAGCCCGGGCCTCGGCGTGTGGAAGTTCGTCGGCGACCACACGTATGCGACGACGATGGTGCTGCACCGGTTCAACGCGGCCGGCGTCGCCATCGGCTCGGTCAAGGTGAACGCGAACCGCAAGGTCGCAGCCGACGGGCAGTCGTACGTCGGTGTCGGAGTGAATGAGATCCGCGACCTCGGGGGCAACGTGATTGCGGTCGGCCGGTCGACGGTGACCGGGCGACGGATGCAGCTGGAGCAGATCCCGGATCTGCCGTAGCAGATGGCCGGCGGGGCGCCTGAGTTCGCTGGCAGGCGCCCGGCCGGAGCCCGCGTGCGGTGATTTCCGCACTCACCGCTAGAATTTCGCGCTCGTGCCACGCAACCGCACCGCAAGATCGGCGGTGCTGGGCTTTCCCGTCCGGCGTCCCGCCCCGCATTCGCTTTCCTCCCGCAGCACCAGTGCCCTGAGGCGCCGGATCGTGCTGGGGCTGCTTGTCCTGCTCGCACTCGCCCTGATCACGATCTCGTTTCGCGAGAGCTCGGACGGGCCCCTCCACGACGCGCAGGGCGCGGTCGCGAGCGCGCTCCAGCCGCTCGAGGTCGGCGTGGAGCGGGTGGCGCGGCCCTTCCGCGACGCCTACGGCTGGACGAAAGATCTCTTCAACGCCCGCTCCGAGAACGAGGAGCTCAAAGCGGAGAACGAGCTGCTGCGGCAGCAGGTGATCCAGAACGAGTCGGCGCTGCAGCAGAACGTCGTCCTCAAGCGGCTGCTCGAGTACCAGGACTCGCCCTCGTTCCCCGCCGACTACGACGGCGTCTCGGCCGAGGTGATCGCGCGGCCCACGTCCGCTTTCGAGCAGGAGATCGTGGTCTCGGCGGGCTCGTCCCGCGGGGTCAAGGTCAATGCGGCGGTCGTGACGGCTGACGGCTTCGTCGGCACGGTCACGAAGGTGACCGACGGCGCCGCTCGCGTGCGCCTGCTCACGGACGAGCAGAGCGCCGTCTCCTCGGTCGACCTACGGACGAGGGCGTCCGGCGTCGTGGTGCACGGCGAATCCGGTAACTCGCTCGCGCTCGACCGTGTTTCGAAGCGCGAGGTCGTCCACGTCGGCGACGAGATCGTCACCGCGGGCTGGCGCGCAGGCGCACTCGCGTCCCTCTACCCGAAGGGGATCCCGATCGGCCGTGTCTCCTTTGTCGGAGGGCTCAGCACCGATCTCTGGCAGCAGGTGCTGGTCGAGTCCGACGTCGACTTCTCCGCCCTCGACTCGGTCGTCGTGCTCGTGCCGCGGCGCCCGTCCCCGGAGCTCCCGTGAGCCTCAGCGACAGCGCGATCGTCGCCGCGATCGTCTTCGTCGCGGCCCTGCTGCAGGTGACGCTGTTCGCATCGCTCGACGTCGCCGGCGGCGTCGCCGACGTGCTTCTGCTCGCGCTGCTCTCGATCGCATTGCTCCGCGGGGCGGTCGTCGGTACCGTCGCCGGCTTCTTCGGCGGTCTCCTCGTCGACGTGCTCACGCTCGACACGCTCGGTGTCTCCGCGCTGCTCTACTCGCTGGCCGGCTACTGGGCCGGGCGCTACGGCGAGACGACCGGCCGCGACCGCGGCTACGCGCCGTTGCTGACCGTCCTCGTGGCCACGATCGCGATCGCGTACGTCGGCTACGGGCTCCACTTCCTGCTCGGCGAGGAGGTCTCGGGCCGGCGGGCGCTGTTCGAGACGCTGCTGCCGACGCTCGTGCTCAACCTCCTCGTCGCGAGGCCGGTCTTCGCCCTCTGCCGATCCGCCCTCGGCCGCGCGTCCATGTCCGATCGGGTCACCGAAGTGAAGCTCCTTGGCTAGCTCGTATCCCGAGCGCCGCTCCTCCTCGGGGCGCTTCCTGCCGCCGGACCCGCGGACGTCCGAGCCGTACCGCTTCACGCCGCAGCTGGCGCTGCGCGTGGGGGTGCTCGCCGGGCTGGCGCTGATCATCTTCGCGATCCTCTTCCTCCGCCTCTGGGCGCTGCAGGTGCTCTCGGGCGACCGCTACGTGAACGCCGCCCAGAACAACCAGCTGCGGACGATTCGCGTCGAGGCGCAGCGCGGCTCGATCGTCGACCGCTCGGGGCGGACGATCGTCTCGAACGTCCCCGGGACGGCGGTGCGCATCTGGACGGCCGACCTGCCGGAGGAGGGGCGCTACGCGATGTTCAAGCGGCTCTCGAAGATCCTGCGCGTGCCGCTGCCGAAGCTGACGAAGGCGCTCGAAGAGAACAAGGGCGATCCGCTGACGCCGATCCTCGTCAAGACCGCGGTGCACGAGGACCAGGTGGCGACGCTGCTCGAGCACCGGGCGGACTTTCCGGGCGTCGAGGTCACGAGCACGTACCTCCGCGACTACGAGCACAAGGCGCTCGGGGCGCAGCTGCTCGGCTACGTCGGCGAGGTCTCGCCCGAGGAGTTGAAGCAGATCGAGAAGTCGAAGGACCGCGACATCCGCGGCGGCGAGAAGATCGGCAAGACCGGCGTCGAGGCGGCCTACGACCGCTGGCTGCGCGGCACCCCGGGGATGGATCAGCTGCGCGTCGATTCGCTCGGGCAGCCACTCGGGCGCTTCGAGCCCCGCCGGCCGGCGCAGTCGGGCTACAACATCCGGCTGACGCTCGACGTCGGCCTGCAGCAGGCGGCCGAGCGGGCGCTCCGCGAAGGGATCGAGCTCGCGTACCAAGACGATCAGTTCAACGCGAACGGCGGTGCGATCGTCGCCATCGACCCGCGCGACGGCGCCGTCCTGGCGATGGCGTCCAACCCGACCTACAAGCCGTCCGTCTACGTCGGCCGGGCCGACCCGAAGAAGCTCGAGCCGCTCGTCGTCGAGAAGGTCGCGAAGGAGTGGAACTATCCGGGCATCAACCGCGCAGTCGCCGGCGTCTATCCGCCCGGCTCGACCTTCAAGCCGGTGACGGCGCTGGCTGCGATCTCGGACGGCGTCCTCTCGCCCTACGAGTACATCCAGTGCACCCCGTATGCCGAGTACGGCCTCGACGAGCAGAGGTTCAAGAATTGGAACCCGTATACGAACATGGCGATGACGCTCTCGACGGCGCTCTCGCAGTCCTGCGACACCTACTTCTACGACGTCGGCAACCGCTACTTCGAGCGCGGCGAGCGCGAGCGGCAGTACTGGACCAAGATGCAGGCCTGGGCGAAGAAGTTCGGCTTCGGCCAGCAGTCGGGGCTGGACATCGGCGGCGACGCGACCGGCCTCCTGCCGACGCCGGCGTGGCGGAAGGCCGTCGGCCGCACGGCCTGGGACAAGGCGTGGAACCCGGGCGACATGATCCAGATGGCGATCGGGCAGAAGGACATCAACGTGACGCCGCTGCAGATGGCGCGCTTCTACGCCGCGCTCGCCAACGGCGGCAAGCTCGTCACGCCGTACCTCGTGCAGGCGGCCGAGCGGCCGGCGGCGGACGGCGAGCCTGCGGTACCGGTGCTGACGTTCCCCGCGGCGCCGCCGAAGGAGATCGGTGTCGATCCGACCGCGCTCTCGGTCGTGCGCGACGGCCTCTACGAAGCGACGCACGACGCGAACGGCACCTCGTCGGGTGTCTTCGGCAGCTTCCCGGTGCCGGTCGCAGGCAAGACAGGCACCGCGGAAAAGGTCGTCAACCTCCCCGGCTACCCCGTCGGCCACCTCGAAGATCAGGCCTGGTGGTGCGGCTGGGGCCCGTTCGACGGCAACGACTACGTCAACTCGAACGGCGCGAAGCGGACACCGATCGTCGTCTGCGCCGTGATCGAGAACGGCGGCCACGGCGGCACCGTGGCGGCGCCCGCGGCGCTCAAGGTCTTCGAGCACTGGTTCCGCGAGCGCGCCGGCGTCCAGGGGGTTGTTGCCAGTGACTGAGCGTGGTCGCGAGTGATCGAGTACGCCCCCCGTTCCCGCCCGGTGGCACGCGAGCACGTCGACGTCGTCGGCTTCCTGCGCCGGCTCGACTGGATCCTCCTCCTCGCCGTGGGCGCGGTCGTCGCCTACGGGCTCTGGGCCGTGGCCGGCATCACGCGCTTCGACGTCGAGGGCGACGAGAACTACTACGTCGTCCGGCAGGCGATCGCGGTCGGGCTCGGCTTCGCCGGCTTCCTCGTCGTGCTCCTGATCGACCCCGACCGCTACCGGCGCGCCCAGAAGGCGATCTTCGGCGTCACGCTGGCCGGGATGCTGCTCGTCTTCCCACTCGCCGACGCGACCCGCGGTTCGAAGCGGTGGATCGAGATCGGCCCGTTCCAGTTCCAGCCCTCCGAGTTCGGGAAGCTTCTCTTCGTGCTCGCGTTGGCCGGCTTCCTGGCCGACCGCGCGCGGCGCGTGCACGAGCCGAAGGTCGTGCTGCAGACGCTCGGGCTGGCGGCGATCCCGATCGCGCTCGTCTTCAAACAGCCCGATCTCGGTACCGCGCTCGTCTTCGGAGCTGCGCTGATCGCCTGTCTGTTCGTGGCCGGGATCCGCTGGACCCATCTCGGCCTCCTGGTCGGCGTCGTCGCGCTGCTCGCGTCGAGCGTCGTCTGGTTCCTGCCCTCGGTCGGCTTCGAGGTGCTCGAGCCGTACCAGGCGGCGCGCCTCAACTTCACCAATCTCGAGGAGGATCCCGGCGGCACGGCCTACAACCAGACGCAGTCGATCACGGCCGTCGGCTCCGGCGGGCTGGACGGGCGCGGCGTGCAGGGTGCGACCCAGACGCGGCTCGACTATCTCCCTGAGCACCACACCGACTTCGTCTTCGCCGCCCTGGCAGAGCAGCGGGGCTTCTTCGGCGCTGCGCTCCTGCTCTGCCTCTACTTACTGATCGTGTGGCGCGGGCTCCGCGTGATCACGATCTCCCGCGACGCCTTCTGCGCGATCGTCGCCGGCGGGATCGTCATCGGCTTCCTCTTCCAGGTCTTCGTCAACGTCGGGATGACGATGGGAATCGCGCCCGTCACCGGGATCCCGCTCCCGTTCGTCACGGTCGGCGGCTCGTCGATGGTGATGAACATCGTCGCGGTCGGCGTGCTCCAGGCGATCCACGCGCGCGGCCACCTCGGCCGCAGGCGAGCGCGCTGATGGCGAAGACGCTGAGCCCGATGGCGATCTGGGGGCTCGCGCGCGAGCTCCGCATCGCAGCGGAGGAGACGCGGCCACTGATGGTCAGCGGGCCGCTCGCGGAGCAGCTTGCCAAGGAGCTCTCCCACGCAGCGGCGCCCGGCGCCGTCCGGGTCGGCGGTCGTGTCGAGGACGCGGGCTGCGTGATCCGCCTCCTCGCGGGCGCTCCGACCGAGGAGGACGAGCAGGAGCTGAAGGCGGCGAAACGAGCGAGGGTGCCGGTCGTCGTCGTCCAGACCGGGACGGAGGACTTCGACATCCCGTATGTGCTTGCGACGGACGTCGTCACGTGCCGCCCCGGTGAGGGCTTCCCCGTCGAGGAGATCGCTGCTGCCGTCGCCTCCAGGCTCGGCGAGGCCGGGACCGGCCTCGCCGCGCGCGTTCCCGTGCTCCGCGAGCCGCTCTCCCGCAAGCTGATCGAGTCGTTCTCGCGGAAGAACGGGATCCTGGGAGTCGCGATCTTCGTCCCCGGCGCCGACTTCCCCGTCCTCACCCTGAATCAAATCCGACTCGTGCTCCGGCTCGCAGCCGCTCACGGCGTCGAGGTCGACCAGCAGCGGCTGCCGGAAGTGCTCGCGACGGTGGCGGCCGGCTTCGGCTTCCGCACCGTCGCACGCCAGTTGCTGAGCACGATCCCGATCGCCGGCTGGGTGGTCAAGGGCGGTGTCGCCTACGGCGGCACGCGGGCGCTCGGCGAGGCGGCGATGCGCTACTTCGCGTCCGTCTCGCAGCCGACATCCGTCTAACGGTGCGGCCGCGAAGCGGCCGCCTTCAGGGGTCTTCGCGCGACGCGGGATCCGCTCCCGCGGATTCCGCGTCCTGCGCTGGCAAGGTCAGCTCCTCCGTCCGGTCCAGGTCCTATGGTTCCGGAAACGACGGGAAGGAGGCGAGATGGTCGGTTCCGAGCACGCGGAAGAGCTGCTTCAGATCGAGGAAGCGGATGCTTGGTTCGAGTACCTCGAGGCCACGCGGGCGCAGAACGAGACGCGCTACGCCGAGCTCGAGCCCTGGGCCTGGGCCCGCCTCTCCCAGCGATTGCGCGCAGTTCGTGCGCGCCGGGCGCGGCTCCGCCCCGCGGCGGCGTAACTCCGCAACGTCCCGGCTGAGCCTGCTGATACCCTCCCAGCAGGCCATGCCTACCGCTTTCACACTCAATCGCAGCGCGCGACCGGCCGCTTCCGCGGCCGTGTCTTTGCGCGCGCTCACTCTAGGAGAAGCATTTGTCCCCGTGGTTTCGCAGGAAGAAGAAGCAAGAAGCAACCGAGCAGCCGGCGACCGTCGTCGCCCCGCCTGCTCCACAGCCGGAACCGGCTGAGCAGACCCCCGCATCGGCTCCGGCCGATGCGACAACCGATCCGAGGAAGCGTCGTCGCGGCAGCCGCGGTGGTCGTGGACGCAAGAAGCCGGGCGCCGTCGCGACCGCCGAGCAGCCGGCCGAGACGGCGGAAAAGCCCGAGCAGAAGCCCGCGTCGCAACGCCGTGAGCGCAAGCCCGCCGAGCGAAGCCAGCGTCAGGAGCGCCGCGCGAACCAGCAGGGCAACCGCCGCCGCGTGCCGCAGAAGCGGGCGCCGCTGCCGAAGGCGAAGCGCGAGCTCCTGATCTCGGTCGACGTCGGCGAGCAGCGCGTCGCCATCCTCGAGGACGACCGCGTCGCCGAGGTCTACCTCGAGCGGCCCGAGCGCCGTTCGATCGCCGGAAACATCTATCTCGGCACCGTCGACAACGTCCTTCCCGGGATGGAGGCGGCGTTCGTCGAGATCGGCCTCGAGAAGAACGGTTTTCTCTACGTCGACGAGATCGTCGTGCCCGAGCTCGAGGGCAAGCGGCACGGCAAGAAGATCACCGACCTGATCGCGCGCGGCCAGCAGATCCTCGTCCAGGCGGTCAAGGACCCGATGAAGACGAAGGGCGCGCGGCTGACGACTGAGATCTCGCTCCCCGGCCGCTTCCTCGTCTTCGTGCCGCAGGGCGAGGGCCTCGGCGTCTCGCGCCGGCTCGACGACACCGAACGGACGCGCCTGAAGGACATCATCAAGAAGCTCGACGTCAAGGACGGCGGCGTCATCGTCCGCACCGCGGCGGACGGCGCCTCCGCCGAGGACATCGAGCGCGACCTCGTCTTCTTGCAGCGGCTGTGGAAGACGATCCAGGCGCGCGCCAAGAACGCAAAGTCGCCGTCGCTCGTCTACCAGGAGGCTGAGCTGCCGCTGCGGATCGTCCGCGATCTCTTCGCCGGCGACTTCGAAAGCGCCCAGATCGACCACGAGCGCACGTTCAAGCGGATCGTCGGCTACCTGAAGAAGACCTCGCCGCACATGCTCGAGCGCGTGCACCGCTACAAGGAGAAGACGCCGCTGTTCGAGGGAACCGGCGTCGACGCCGAGATCCGCTCGACGCTGAACCGGCGCGTCGACCTGCCTTCGGGCGGCTACCTGATCTTCGACTACGCAGAAGCGTTCACCGTCGTCGACGTCAACACCGGGCGCTTCGTCGGCTCGCGCTCGAAGAACTCGACCGGACGGCTCGAGGACACGATCACGAAGAACAACCTCGAGGCGGTGAAGGAGGTCGTGCGTCAGCTGCGGCTGCGCGACATCGGCGGGATCATCGTCATCGACTTCATCGACATGGCGAACCCGAAGAACCGGGCGACCGTGGAGGAGGCGCTCCGCACCGAGCTCGAGCGCGACCGGACGAAGACCTACGTCGTCGAGATCTCGCCGCTCGGCCTGGTCGAGATGACCCGCCAGAACGTGACCGATGGACCGCGCGAGATCCTGACCAAGAAGTGCCCGACCTGCGCCGGCGACGGCATCGTCCTCTCCGAGGCGTCGGCAGCGCTCGAGGTGGAGCGGCGCCTGCGCACGCTCGCCGCCGGCTCTCGCGCCCAGGCGTTCCAGGTCGAGGTCAACCCGAAGACGATGTCGCTCTTGCTCGGCAAGGGCGGTTCGCGTCTCGCCGAGATCGAGGAGGCGTCGAAGAAGCGTTTCTTCCTCGCACCGAAGGACGGCGTGCACGCCGACCACGCAGCCGTGCTCGCCGAGGGCAAGCTCGTCGACCTGCAGCCTCCGGCGCCGATCGCGGAGGGCACCGAGGTCGACTTGAAGCTGGTCGAGCTGGACAAGCACGACGCGGCCGCGGCCGTCGGCAAGCTCGACGGCGTCGACGTCGTCGTCGGCGGTGCCGCAAAGCTCGTCGGCAAGAAGGCGAAGGTGCGGGTCGAGCGCGTGCTCGACGGGGTCGCTTACGCGACGGCGCTGAACGGCGTCGAGGCGCCGGTCGAGCCGATTACCTTCGAGAGCGAGGCCGAGAAGCCGACGCGGGCGCCGAGCCGGGCCAAGAAGGCGGCCGAGACGGGCGAGCCCGAGGCCACCGTCGTGGTCGAGGAGCCCGAGGCCGACGAGGCCGACGTCGAGGAAGACGCGACGGCGGCGGACGACGAGGTGACGGAGGCCGCGGCCGACGGCGCCGAGGGGACGCCCGCGAAGAAGAAGACGCGCCGCGGCTCCCGAGGCGGCCGCAACCGGAAGAAGAAGCCGGTGGCGGCGGGGGACGGGGCCGAGGCGGCTACCGAGTCCGACGCGGAGACAGACGCAGCGGCGGACGCCGACGGAGCAGCACCGGCCTCGCCGCGGATCCACGTCCCCGATCTCGAGCTCGGCGACGCCAAGCCGGCGCGGAAGCGGACGCCGAAGCCGAAGCCCAGCGCCGAGGAGGAGCCCAGCGACGACCAGGGCGAGGGCGAGGCCGGCGAGATGGTCGCGGCGGCGGTCGTCGAGGAGACGGACGGCACCGAGCCCGCTCCTGCGAAGAAGAAGACGCGCCGCGGCTCCCGTGGCGGTCGCAATCGGAAGAAGCCCGCTGCGACGGAGGTCGCCGACAACGGCGCCGAGCCCGCCGCCGACGCGGCGGAGCCGGAGCGCCAGGCCGAGGCAGCGACGAACGGCGGCGAGCCCGCGTCCGACGAGTACGTGCCGATGTCGGAATGGCTCGACGACCTGGATCGCTAACCGCTACACTGGCTCCTCTCGCGGGTCACGCCCGCGTTTTTCTGCGCTCTAGCGCCCTGACCACCCTCATGAACACGTATGCGATCATCTCCGTCGGCGGCAAGCAATACCGCGTCAGCGAGGGCCAGACGCTGCTCGTCGACCGGCTCAAGCACGGCGCCGGCAAGACGTTCCAGCCGACCGTGCTGCTGATCGGCGGCGACGGCGGCACCGATCTCTCGCCGAGCGCGACAGTGACGGCGAGCGTTGTCGCCGACGTCAAGGGCGACAAGATCCGGATCGGCAAGTATCGGCCGAAGAACGGCTACAAGAAGCACACCGGTTTCCGCGCCAGCCTGTCGGAGATCAAGATCGAGTCGATCGGCGTCGCCAAGAAGGCGGCCGCGAAGAAGAGCGAGCCGGCGGCGTCGAAGAAGGCCGAAAGGGCTCCGAAGACCGAGGCCGCGGCGCCCGCCGCAGACGATCACGTCAAGGGAATGCCGTCCGGCTACGAGGATTTGACAGTCGCCCAGATCAAGCAGCAGTCGGCCGACTGGAACCGGCCGATGCTCGAAGCCGCGCTCGAGTACGAGCAGGCTCACGGGAAGCGCAAGGGTGCGGTGGCGGCCATCGAGTCGGCCCTCACAGAGAAGGAGAGCGACTAATGGCTCACAAAAAAGGTCTCGGTTCCTCCCGGAACGGCCGCGACTCGAACGCGAAGCGGCTCGGCGTCAAGATCTTCGCCGGGCAGAAGGTGAAGGCCGGCATGATCATCGTCCGCCAGCGCGGGACCCGGTTCCGCCCGGGCGCGGGCGTCGGCATCGGCCGCGACGACACGATCTTCGCCAAGCGCGAGGGTACCGTCGAGTTCCGCACCTCGGGCGAGAAGCGCTTCATCTCGGTCGCCGAGATCCCCGAGACGACCGAAGCCACGTAACAGACTGTTGCAGGGTCGGACGCTGCCGGCCGCTACGGCGCGGGGGGCCGTCCAAGTAACAGACTGTTACTAAGCTAGCTCGGTGTTTCACGACCGCGCCCGCATCGACGTCCTTGCCGGCCGCGGCGGCGACGGAGGCCTGAGCTTTCGGCGCGAGAAGCACGTGCCCAAAGGCGGGCCTGACGGCGGCGACGGGGGCCGCGGCGGCGACGTCGTCCTCCGCGCCGACGACAGCCTCCGCGACCTTTCCTCCTTCCGTGCGAAGACGAAGTTCAAGGCCGGCCGCGGCGAGCCTGGCCGCGGCGCGCGCAAGCACGGCGCCGACGGCGCCACGATCGAGCTCGCGGTCCCGGTCGGGACGCAGGCGTACGGTCGCGAGGGCGAGCTGATCGCGGACCTCGCGAGCCCAGGTGCCCGCGTCGTCCTCGCCCGCGGCGGCCGGGGCGGCCGCGGCAACGCGCGTTTCGCCACGCCGGTCCGGCAGACGCCGCGCTTCGCCGAGGTGGGAGAGCCGCCCGAAGAGGCCGAGGTCGAGCTGCAGCTGAAGCTGCTCGCGGACGCTGCGATGGCCGGGCTCCCGAACGCGGGGAAGTCGTCGCTGCTGCGCCGGCTCTCGAACGCGAAGCCGAAGGTCGCCGACTATCCGTTCACGACACTGGCGCCGGTGCTCGGGACGGTCGAGTCTCCCGACGGTGCCCAGCTCACGGTCGCGGACATCCCGGGTCTGATCGAGGGCGCCAGTGAAGGGATCGGCTTGGGGCACGAGTTCCTCGCCCACCTCGAGCGCGCGCGGCTGCTGCTGCACGTAATCGACTCGTCCGAGGAGGACGTCGAGGAGCGCTTCCGCACGATCGACACCGAGCTCTCGCTCTACGGCGCCGGGCTCGACGAGCGCCCCCAGGCCATCGTGTTGAACAAGATCGACCTGTTGCCGGATCCGCCCGGCTTCCCGGTCGAGGACGAGCGGATCGTTGGCGTCTTCCCGGTCTCCTGTGCGACGGGTGCCGGGATCGACGAGCTCAAGCTCGCCCTTTTCCGGCTCTGCCCGGGCGCACCCGAGCCGGTGTTCGAAGAGGCGCCCGAGCTGCCCGAGTTCCTCGAGTACCGGCCGCAGCCGCCTGCCCGCAGGACCTACCGGCTCTACCGAACCGACCGGGGTTTCCGGATCGTCGGCGAGGCTCCGCAGGGCGACGAGCTCGAGGCGGTGCTGAGAGCGGCGGGCGCCCGCAAGGGCCAGGAGGTCGAGATCGGCGAGGAGACGCTCGAATGGCAATGACGACCCAGATCGGCATCCTCGGCGGCCGCTTCGATCCGCCGCATCTCGGCCACGTTGCGCTCGCGCGGGCGGCCGTCGGGCACTTCGGCATCGACGACCTGCGCGTCACGGTCGTCGCCGATGCGGCACACAAGCGGTCCGAGGCTTCCGTCGCCGACCGCCTCGCGATGGCGGCGCTCGCGTTCCGAGAACTCGACGCATCAGTCGAGCTGGAGGAGCACCGCTACACGGTCGACGCGCTCGAAGCGGCCGGTTACGACGACCCGATCTTCCTGGTCGGCGCCGACGAGCTGCTCGCGTTCCCGACCTGGAAGCGCCCCGAGCGGGTGCTCGAGCTGGCGCGGCTCGGGGTCGCCACGCGCCCGGGTTACGCGCCGGCGACCGCCTCGCCACGCATTCAGATCTTCGAGCTCGAGCCGCATCCGGTTTCCTCGTCCGAGATCCGACGCCGTGTTCGTGCCGGCGAGCCGGTCGGCGGCCTGGTCACCCCTGCCGTGGCGCAGTACATCGCCGAGCACGGGCTCTACCGCGACGATTGACGTTCGGCTTTCCCGGCTACACTGAAAGCTCTGACTTCGCTCGAACAAGCACGCCGGATCGCCGCTCTCGCAAGCGAGAAGCTGGCAGAAGACGTCGTCATTCTCGACATGAGGCCCGTGTGCGTCTACACGGACTTCTTCGTGCTCGCGACCGGCCGCAACGCGCGCCAGACGAAGGCGATCTTCGACGAGGTGCACGCGCAGCTGAAGCAGGACGGCAAGATCCTGCCGCGCGCGGTTGACGGGGCCAACGAGGCGGAGTGGATCATCGCCGACTACCTCGACGTCGTCCTGCACGTCTTCACGCCTGAGACACGAGCCTTCTACCGGCTCGAGGAGCTCTGGGGCGACGTTCCCGCCGTCGACGTCGAAGCGGCGACCGCCTAGCTACAATCCTCGAGACCCAGGGGCCATAGCTCAGCTGGGAGAGCGTCTGGCTGGCAGCCAGAAGGTCGCCGGTTCGAGCCCGGCTGGCTCCATCGCCGTTGTTCAGAGCTGTTCTCACAGCGGGAGATCTTCCGATCGACAGCTGTGAAGGGCCGCGCGAGCGGCCCTTCGGTTCTCTTCCGCGCCCGGCGTACGCGCGGGCTTTCGCTGCGCCTAAGCGGCCCGTGCCGCGGTCGCACTCGGGGCTGCTGTCACAGGAGTGTGGATGCTGGTCGCGGTCACGGGGTCGATGCTTCCGGCGTCGAGTTGGAAGGGCGGGTACGAGTCGGTCATCAACCCCGAGTAGGCGATGACGCGGAAGGCCCAGCGGTTGAGGCCGAGGACGACGTCGTAGAGCGGTCTCGGGTAGCGACTGGTGAAGATCAGGGCGGCCGCGGTGATGAGCACGAGCAGCCCGATCAGGCCGTCAGCGGAGGCGTACAGCAATCCGTCGGCGTCGTCGGTCCAGACGGACCAGATCGCGGCGAGAGGGAGCGCGACGATCAGGTAGTGCGGGATCGCGAGCAGCCACCACTTGACGAGGGCGAGGCCGCGCGAGAGCCGTTCGGGATACTCGACTTCAAGTCTCGCCGGGTAATCCGCGTGCTCGGCAAGTGAGAAAGGCGGATAACTGTTCGTGCCGAGGGCGCTGAACGAGTAGAAGCTGACGCGCCATGACCAGCGAAGCACGCCCACGTTGAAGTCGAAGATGCGCCGGGGGTAACGGCCGCTGGTGAGAATCGCAACGCCTGCGGCGGCAGTTGAGAGCACGAAACCGATCCAGAGAAAGAAGAGAACGATGAAGTGCGGGATGGCAAGCAGCCACTTGCCGAGCCAGCGCCAGCGGCTGACCTCCGGCTCGATCCGGCCCGTGAGGTGAATCGGTGAGGTTCTGTGCGGAGAAGTCATGGTCTCTGCTCCTTCGAGGTCAGGGGGTGTGATGGCGTGCGGGTGACGTGATGTAGGGCTCCGTGCGGACGCCTCGGCGCGCATCCGCTGAGTGCGTGTTATCGGGAGGTGGCTTCACGCTCGACTCTTTTCTGGGAGCCAATGGCGCTTTTCTGGGAGCCAATGGCGCCGAGAATGGTGCTGAGCATGACGGCCTCGGCTTCGGATTCTGGGATTCGTCCGCCCCGGATTTCGTGGCTTGCTGTGTGCACGAGCGAGCGGATCACGGCGAGCAGCCAGGAGACGGCCAGGTCGCTCCGGAAGACGCCCTGTCTCTGGCCGCGTTCGATCAGGGGCTCCAGCTGGTCGAGCATGGGGACGTGACGCCGGCGGAGTTCCTCGGCAGAGAGCCGCGCGGTGTTGAGTGCGAGGAGACCGTGGAACTGCGCGAGTTGGCGCCAGGTCGCTCGGAGCACTCGCTCCAGCGCCTCCACCGGTTCGCCGCGGTGGGGTTCGGCGCCTCTCATCGCGTCGACGACTTGGTTGATCGCGTATTCCATGACGGCGTCGAGCAGCGACTCACGCGTCGGGAAATGGACGTAGATCGTGGCGCGGACGACGCCTGCGCGGCGAGCGATCTCCGACATGCTGCTGTCGGGATCGCTCGCCAGCGCTTCCAGGGCGGCGTCGAGAATGGCCGCGACGCTGCGCTCCGCGTCGGCGCGGCGACGCCTCGGGGCGGCCGTTTCGGCGGGTGTCGTCCGCTTCGCCATCAGTGGATCGGCATTGCGGTCGGGTTCAGCCGCAACTTCGGCACGAACTGGCGCGCGTGCGGAAGGACGGCCCACGCGACGAGGCTGCCGAGAGCGGCGAGAACTGCGGCTGCGATGAAGGCGTGCTGGATGCCGGCGGCGCCTTGGGTTCCGGCGAGCGCTCCGGTTGTGCCGGCTGCGATCGTCGAGAAGATCGCGACTCCGATCGTGCCGCCGATCTCATGGCCGGTCGAGTTGAGCCCGGAAAGCATGCCGGTCTCATCTTCGCGGGCGCCGGTGAGGATCGCGACCGAGACGGCGACGACGGCGACGCCGAGACCGACCCCCGCAACAAGCATCCCGGGCAGCACATCCCGGACGTAGCTGCCGTTCTCGCCGACGTGGGCGAGAAGCGTCATCCCGCCCGCGGCGACGAGGAACGCTCCGGCAAGCGGCCCGCGGACGCCGTGGTGGCCGACGATGTGACCGGCTGCGTGCGCGCCGAGCCCGGCCGCGACGGCGAGTGGGATGAACGCGAGGCCGGTCGCGAGCGGCCCCATGCCGAGCACGTTCTGGAGGTAGAGCGAGCTGAGCAGGAAGAGGCCGAAGATCGACCCGGCCGCAGCCAGCATCAGGAACAGACCGCCGCCGACTGCGCGATCCGCCAGCCGCTCGATCTGCAGCAGCGGTGCATGAGTGCGGCGCTCGAGCGCGGCAAACGCTGCGAGTCCAGCGAGGCCGCCGGCTCCAACCGCCAGCGTCTGCAGCGACGTCCAGCCAGTGCTCTGGCCCCGAGCGATCGCGAAGACGATCGCGCCGAGGGACGAGGTAGCGATCAGTGCTCCGCGCAGGTCGAAGCCGCGCCAGCGTGGCTTGCTCGCGTCCGACGGGATGACCCTGAGGGCGGCGATCGCGAGCGCGGCGGCGACCGGGAGATTGACGTAGAAGATCATCCGCCAGTCCGTCAGCTCGGTGAGGAGCCCGCCGACGAGGACGCCGACCGCTGCGCCAGCGCCGCCAACGGCTCCCCAGGCTGCGAGAGCTTTGGCGCGGTGGTTGCCGTGGAACGTGGTCATGATGATCGCCAGGGCGGCCGGCGAGAGCATCGCCGCGCCGAGGCCCTGGCCCGCGCGTGCGGCGAACAGGGCTTCGGCGCTCGAAGCCATCGCGGAGGCGAAGGACGAGACGGTGAAGACGGCAAGGCCGGTGAGAAACATCCGCCGCCGCCCGATCAAGTCGGCGGCGCGGCCGCCGAAGAGCAGCAGGCTGCCGAAGATGAGCGAGTAGCTCGTGATCGTCCAGCTGACGTCGGGGCCGCTGATCTGCAGATCCTGTGCGAGGCTCGGCAGGGCGATATTCACGGCCGTGATGTCGAGGATGACCATCAGCTGGGCAACAAGCAGAACGAACAGCAAGACGAGTCCGCCGCGCATGGGGCCCTCCGCTCGTGCTGCGTGCGAACTGTGCGAGCCCGCCTGCTTGGTGCTTCCCGATCCCTTCGTCGTATGGAGCATCTCGCATTCCTCTCTAAATTGGACAACGCTGTCTGCATTACTAAATCAGACATCCGTGTCTGAGTCAAGAGGAATGTGCCGTCCCGCAGCGCGCGTGCTCGGGGAGGGCTGGCTTCGGCGTTCCGACCTGTTTGAACAGGGACGCCTGGAGGCATAGCTTCGACAGCGGAGACCACTCGAGAAGGAGGATTCGATGTGCGTCCCAGGGACGATCGAGGCCGTTCGCAGCCAGGTCGAGCCGGTGGAGGAGACGAAGGCGCCGCGGCTCGACCGCCGCGCGGCGCTGCTCCTCGGCGCGGGCACCGCGCTTGCAGCTGCGCTGCCCGGCGGCGCGCGGGCGGCGGGACAGGGCGGCGGGAAGCAGGCGCAGGATCTGACGCATCTCTTCCGTGTCGGGATACCGATGTTCCCCGGTGTCCCCCGGCCCTCGCGCGAGACGTTTGTGACCGTGCCCGTCAACGGTTTCTACGGACAGATCTGGAACTTCTGGGAGCACACGGGAACGCATCTCGACGTGCCCGCCCACTTCATCGTCGGCGGCCGCACGACCCCGCAGCTCACGCTCGACGAGCTGATGGCGCCAATTGCCGTCATCGACATCTCCGAGCGCGCTGCGCACGAGCCGGACACCGTCGTCACGACGGATGACCTGCACCGCTACGAGCGGGGGCACGGAAAGATCAAGCATGGCTCGCTCGTCGCGATGAACTCGGGGTGGGACGCGCGGGCGGGCAGCGAGGCGGCGTACCGGAACACCGACGCATCCGGGACGATGCACTTCCCCGGCTGGAGCGAGGACGCGATCGAGTGGCTGATCGGCGAGCGCAGCATCGGGGCGATCGGGGTCGACACACTCAGCCTCGATCCGGGGAACGCGACCGCGTTCGTCGCGCATGTCGCGCTTCTGTCCGCGAACCGGTTTGGGATCGAGAACCTCGCCAATCTGGGCGCGATCCCGCCCAAGGGCGCGACGGCGTTCGTCGGCGTCATCCCCTGGGAGGAGGGTTCCGGCGGGCCGGCCCGGGTGGTTGCGACCTGGTGAGCTGATCTGCGAAATGTGAAAGGCTCGCCGGGTGAACCGGCAGATCACACTCGCGGCGCGCCCCGAAGGCCAGCCCAAAGAGTCCGACTTCGCGCTCGTCGAGGGCGAGGTTCCGGCGGTGGGGTCGGGGGAGGTGCTCGTGCGCTCGCAGTGGCTCTCGCTCGACCCGTACATGCGTGGGCGGATGAGCACGGCGCGTTCGTACGCCAAGCCGACGGAGGTCGGCGAGCCGATGACCGGGCAGGTGGTGGGGAAGGTCGTCGAGAGCCAGGACTCACGCTTCGTGCCTGGCGACACCGTCGTCGGGCAGCTGGGCTGGCAGGACTACGCCGTCGCGCGCGGCGGCTCGCTACGCAAGCTCGATGCGGACCTGGCGCCGCCGCAGACGGCCCTGCACGTCCTCGGCGCAACCGGCCTGACGGCGTATTTCGGCCTCTTCGACGTCGGAAAGGCCAAGCCGGGCGACACCGTCGTCGTCTCTGCTGCCTCCGGCGCCGTCGGTCAGGTCGTCGGACAGCTCGCCAAGATCGCCGGCTGCGGCCCCGTCGTCGGGCTCGCGGGCACGCCGGAGAAGGTCGCCGACCTGACCGAGCTCTACGGCTACGACGTCGGGATCGACTACAAGCGCGACGACGTCAACGCGCGCCTGAAGGAAGCGTGCCCCAAGGGCGTCGACGTGTACTTCGACAACGTCGGCGGCGCGCTCTCGGAGACGATCTTCCGCCGGCTCGCGCTTGGAGCGCGCGTCCCGGTCTGCGGGCAGATCTCGCAGTACAACCTCGCCGAACCCGAGCTGGCGCCTCGCAACCTCGGCTTTCTGATCGTCTTCCGTGCCCGGCTCGAGGGGTTCCTGATCTACGACTACGCCCATCGCTTTCCCGAGGGCCTGCAGCGCCTCGGCCGCTGGCTCGCCGAGGGCAAGCTCACCTATCGCGAGGACGTGACCGAGGGCCTCGAGAACGCTCCGGCGGCGTTCATCGGCATGCTCAACGGTGAAAACCGCGGCAAGACGCTCGTCAAGCTCAGCTAGCCAGCAGGCGCTTCAGCATCAGCGCGTTCGCTGGAGCCTGCGCGACCTCGCCCTTGGCCGGATCGCCCGCGACCTCTTCCGGCTCGAGCCCCTCGAGGCCCGTGGCAGGCATCGCCGAGCGGCCGTTGTTGTTGAACATCGCGTAGACGGACTCCGTTTCGCCGGCGAGCTCGTGCAGCGGCTCGACCCAGTCTGCGAGCTCCTCTTCCGAGTAGAGGTAGTCGAACCGCTCGGCTGCGCTGCCGGTGCGCTTGTTCCAAGTGGCGGCGTTCCGCCCGTGGAAGCGGACGTACGCGGTCTTGCTCGTCCTGCCGACGACCGTCGGGACGAGGTTCTTCGCGTCCGTCTTCGGTGCGTCGACGATCACGTACGTCGCGCCGATCGACTCGAGGAACGCCAACGTCTGCCCGCGGTTCTCCTCGTCGAGCCAGCTTCGGTGCCGGAACTCGACGAGCGCCTCATCGCCGTCGAGCTGCTCGACAGCCCACGCGAGATAGTCGAGCGAGATCGGCTTGTAGACGACGTAGGGCGGGAACTGGAGCAGGACCCCGCCCAGCTTGCCGCGCTCGCGGAGCGGTTCCAAGGCCCGGTGGAAGCGGCGGAACACCTCCGCGCGGAGCTCCCGCGAGGGCCGGTCGACCCGGCCCCGTTCGTCGACGGGCATCACGTCGCGGAGATCTTCGGGCAGCGCGTCCAGTTTGACGGGATGGCGCGTCATCAGCCCGAACGCCTTCACGTGCATCGTGAAGTCGGCGGGTGTCCGCTCGGCCCAGTTGCCGACGAGCTCCGCGTCCGGCAGGCGGTAATAGGTGGAGTTCGCCTCCACCGTGTCGAACCGCTCGGCGTAGTGGCGGATCCGCGCTTCGCCGGAGCGGACGTTCTTCGGGTACCAGACCTTCGTCAGCGTCTCGTCCGCCCAGGAGCAGGTGCCGACGCGAACGGTTGCGCTCATCCCGCGATCCTAGACCGCGGGACGAGCGCTGCCGAGTCGGCGCAGGATGAGCATCCGCCGAAGCGGATGCTCATCGCGCTAAGACCCTGAAGGGGCCGCTTTGCGGCCCCGGGGATCAGTTCATTGTCGGTTACGACGCGACGATCGTCAGCTCGCGCGAGGCTGCGCCGCCGTTTGCCGTGTTCGCGTCGAGGCGTACGACGTACGTCGACTTCTTCGCCGGCTTGAAGCCTGCGAGCCGGAAGCGGGCGATCGCATCGGGACCGAGCGTCGTCGCCGGCTGGCCGCCCGCGACCTGCTTGCCGCGCAGGAAGACGCGGTAGTTGATTCCCACGGTATCGCCGAAGCGGACGTTCGCCGCCAGTTCGCGCAACGGCACCGCGACCGACGGGGAGGCGATCCCGCCGCGGACGTTGACCAGGGGGTTTCTGGCGTCCACGGACTTCGCCGCCGAGCGGAAGCGGGCGAGGGCGGGCTTCGCGGCCCCGCTCTTCGTCAGTAGGCCGCTCTGCCAGACGCTCGTCGTGTCGTCCCGGAAGATGAACCAGACGAACATGTCGACGCGCGGATCCTTCTTCGCGAGCGCGATCGCCTGGGTCGTGTACGCGGCCTGCTGGGCGCGCGAGACGCCCTTCGGCTCGCCGTCCTGCTTCGTCTCATGCCCGTATTCGGTGATCCAGATGCGGACGCCCTTGCGCTTGAACCACGTGTCGAGCGACTGCTCGAAGCGGGGCAGCGACGTCAGCGTCACGTTCGGCCACTTCACCTTCTGCGTCGGCTTCAGGTACTGCGGCGTCGGATAGGGATGATGCGCCCAAGCGGCGAACTTGAGCCGCGGGTTGGCGGCCGCGACGAGCTGGGCGAAGCGGCCGGGCGAGTGCGTGTCCGAGTTGCCGTTCAGCTTCTTGTCTCGGCCGTGCGAGGAGGTCGAGCCGATCGCGACCTGCGCGCGCGAGTTGGCGGCCTTGATCCCCGCGTAGGCGGCGGCGTACATCTTCGCGTACAGCCGCGGGCCGACCGAGCGCCCCTTGGCGTCGAACTGCGGGGAGAGGAAGAGCTGCAGGTTCGACTCGTTCCAAATCGAGTAGCGCCCGACCCACGGGTACTGGGCGTTCCGGCCGGAGTACCGCGCTGCGACGGCGCGCGAGAAGTTCTTCAGGTCGTTGACGTTCCTGGGCACGACGTTCGGCTTCTTGCCGCCGTTCGCCCACTTGGGCGTGCCCCAGATCGTGATCACCACTTCGAGACCGCGCTGCTGCGCGTTGCGGACGAGCTCGTCGATGTCGGAGAAACGGTACGCCGGGTCGAACGGGTTTGCCGCGTTCGCGGGCCGGGTCGGCGCGGTCTTCGACCAGTCGACCAGCGTGCGCACGATCGTGGCGTTGGCGCTGCGCGCCTGGGCGAGCACCTCGGTCCGGTTCGGGTTCCAGCGGAAGGCGACGTCGTCGTGGAAACCGACATACATCCGCGGCGCCGAGCTTGCGACCGCCGGTGAAAGCAGTGCTGCAAGGGCCGCGACGAGGCAGAGCTGCGTCACTCGTCTCACGGGCATCTCCTTTGCAAATGATATGGAGCGCAAAAGGGTAGCGACCTCGTGTGAGGACGGTGTTAGTTCCGTTTTCGGCTTGTTCGAGCCGTTCAGGCAGCCGTGCGGAGCGCTTCTATCTCGCGTGAGACGGCGAGCCGCTCGAGTGCCGTCGCCTCGATCTGGCGGACCCGCTCACGCGTGATCCCGAGCCGCCGCCCGATCTCCTCCAGGGACTGCGGCTCCTCGACGCCGAGGCCGTAGCGGAGGCCGAGCACCGTTTGCTCCCGCTCCGGCAGGCTCTCGAGGGCCTTGTGCAGCGTCGATTCGGTGAGGCTGACCTCGACCTCCTCCTCGACCCCGCCCGCGGCAACGCCGACGAGGTCGCCGATCGAGGCGTCGTTGTCGTCGCCGATCGGCTTGTCGAGGCTCGTCACCGCACGGGCGGCCTCGCGCACCTCCTTCAGGTGCTTGAGCGAGATCCTCGAGGCTGCGGAGACCTCATCGTCGGTCGGCGGACGTCCGAGCTTGGCCATCAGCTCGCGCTCGGCGCGCCCGATCTTCTGCTCGCGGTCGGCGATGTGGACGGGGATCCGGATCGTCCGCGACTTGTTCGCGACGCCACGCTGGACCGCCTGCCGGATCCACCAGGTCGCATACGTCGAAAACTTGTACCCGCGCCTCCAGTCGAACTTCTCGACAGCGCGGATCAGCCCGATCACGCCTTCCTGGATCAGGTCGAGGAGCGAGAGCCCGTGACCCTGATACTTCTTCGCGATCGAAACGACGAGGCGGAGGTTCGAGTTGATCATCCTGTTCTTCGCGTCGATGTCGCCGCGCTCGATCCGCTTCGCCAGCTCGACCTCCTCGGCGGCGGTCAGGAGCGCGTAACGTCCGGCCTCGTTGAGGAAGAGCTGCAACGAGTCGGTGGTCGCCGCTGCGAGGTCGCCGTTGACGTAGGTCGCGTCCCCGGCCGTCGCGCGCCCGCAGTCGTCCGAGAGGCTGATCCCGCGCTCGTCGAGTTCCTGGTAGAGGCTCTCGAGCTCCTCGTCCTCGAGCTCGAGATCCTGGATCGCGGCGCTGAACTCGGAGAGGTTGAGGCACCCGGCCTCCTCGCCGGCGTCAAGCATCGGTGCGAGCGTCTCGCGACTCATCTCTCTCCTTTTCCCCGCGTCGCGGTCACCATAACCCCTGTCCGAAGTGGACATCTAGCGTCGACGCGTGCCGGTTGCGATCGTGACGAAGATGACACGCTCTCGTTTCCCACTCGTTCGAGACACGCCCCTAGCGTGGATTGTGTCGAAGAGGAGGTTGGGAGATGCGAAAGCTGTCAGTGCGGGCCGGGTTCGCGCTTCTGGCGGCGCTCGCCTCGCTGGCGGGTGTCGGCGGAGCTCAGGCCCACAGCCTGATCAACTCGGGGAACGTCTACGACAACGGAAGCCAGTGCGTCTACAACTGGACCGCCCAGGCTCACTCGTACAACTCCGTCCTCGTCCGTTCCCTGACGAACACGCCTCCGTTCTCCTTCCCGGTCGCGAACTGCACGTACACCAACTCGAAGCCGAATGGGTACCTGGCCGGGCGCTGGGAGTCGTGGAAGTGGGGCCCGAACGTGGGGGCGTGGCTGGTCTGCGGGACGCAAGGCTGGAATTACGGGGGTGGGAACGAGCTCCAGGTCGGCCGGTCCACGACCGGCTGTGGCGGCGGCTACTACCTGCTCCAGGGTGGGGCCTTCGTCTACAACGGCGGCTGGGTGGGCGGGTGGCTGACCACCGACTACGAGTGGCTCTGGTCGTGAAGGGGGTGACGGAATGAGAGAGCGACTGCTCCTGCTCGGGATCGCGGCGCTGCTGGCCGCTGTGTTGGGCGTCGGCTACGCAGCGTCGGTCGGCAATGAGAGGCCGACACATCTGCCCAGCTTGTCCGCCGAGGAGGTCTACGTGGCCGGGCCGGATGGCGAGGCGCTGAAGTGCAACGGAAAGCTGGCCAAGGTGAACCGGTCGACGCTTGGCGGCCGGATCCCGCCGCTGACGCCGGATCAGGCTGCGCAGCAGAGCGTACTCGTGCGCCCACGGGTGAAGGTCGCCCGCTGCGAGAAGGGTGCGAAGGGGAACGAGACGGGCCGAGTCGTCTTCGTCGACGACCCCGGGGCGGGCACGCCATAACGGGTGGGTCGAGGGGTGGGCGCTTGGGTAATTGCGCTCACCCCTCGTTACACTCTCGGCGTGATCTGGGAGCTCGTGTTCATGCTCGTGATCCTGAAGATCCCGGTCGTCTATCTCTGCTGGGTGGTCTGGTGGGCGGTCCGAGCCGAGCCGGAGCCGCTCGAGGGCGCCGGACGCCTGGCGCCGGTCCTCCCCCGGCAGCCGGACTGCGACTGGCGCCGGCAGCGGCTCGAAAGGAGCCGCCGCGGCCGTCCCGGGCCGCGCGGTGGTGGACGCGCACGCCCGCCGGAACGCATCCTCCACGCTCGCGGTAGGCTGGCGCGATGAGCTCGTACGAGAGCAGCGACGCGCACCGCTGGTCGACCGCCGACACCGTCGCGGGCTTTCTGGCGACGCTGTCGATCTTCGCGAGCGCGATCGGCCTGGTCTGGCACCCGATGCGGCTCGTCCCTGCCGCAATCCTGATCGCCCTGATCGCGGCCCGGATGTCGGCGCGCAACGAGCGCGTCGCCTTCATCGCCGTGATCGCCGGCGTGGTCTGCTGGACGGTCGGGATGGCGATCGCGGTCGTCACCGAGAACCCGCTCTACTGAGCATGAGCGGGCACGACGTCGACGGGCCGAACGCCGGATATGCGCGGCTGCTGCTCGAGGACTACCTCGAGGACCCGCACGCGGTGCCGCCCGAGTGGCGGGAGCTGTTCGAGAGTGGCGACAGCGATCTCGTCGCGTCGCACCCGGGACTGCTGCGGCTGCTCGAGAAGCTCGAGCGCGACGACGGCGCCAACGGCCAGCCGCAGATCGCGGCCCCGGCAGCGCCCGCTCCCGCCGCAGAGGAGCCTGCGTCGACCGGGATCGACGAGACGCTGCTCGGCGCCGTCGCCGCCGCGATGGCTCTCGTCAAGGCGCATCGGATGCACGGCCACCTCGCCGCCCGGCTCGATCCGCTCGGCTCGGAGCCGCTCGGCGACCCTGCGCTCGACGAGACGAGGCTGATCCCGGCGCTGACGCCCGAGCTGCAGGAGCGCATTCCCGCAACGCTGCTCCGCGTCCATGTCCCCGGCGAGACGCTGAGGGAGGCGCTGCCGAATCTCCGCGAGGTCTACAGCGGCACGATGGCATACGAGATCGAGCATCTCTCCGACCACGCGGAGCGCGTGTGGCTGCGGCAGGCGATCGAGTCGAGCCGCTACCGCCAACCGCTCGCCCGCGAGGAGCGAGTCGGCCTGCTCGAGTCGCTCGCACGGGCTGAAGGGCTCGAGCAGTACCTGCGCCGCGCCTTCCTCGGCCAGAAGCAGTTCTCGCTCGAAGGGCTCGACGCGATGATGCCGATGCTCGACGAGTCGATCGAGCTCGCCGCAGATGCAGGCGCGCACGAGGTCGTGATCGGGATGGCGCATCGCGGGCGCTTGAACGTGCTCGTCCACACGGTCGGCCGCTCCCACGAGTCGATCCTGCGCGAGTTCGAGGGTGAGCGGACGATCGACGCGGTTGTCGTCAACGACGAGGGCGGCACCGGTGATGTCAAGTACCACCTCTCCGCGACCGGAACCCGCAAGACCGCGTCGGGCGAAGTGACGATCACGCTCGCTCCGAACCCGAGCCACCTCGAGGCGGTCGATCCTGTCGTCGAGGGGTGGACGCGCGCCGAGCAGACCGACCGCTCCGCCGGCGCCGCTATCCACGATCCGTCCGTCGCCTTGCCGATCCTGATCCACGGTGACGCCTCCTTTGCGGGTCAGGGGATCGTCGCCGAGACGCTCAATCTCTCCAGCCTCGACGGCTACACGACGGGCGGCACGCTGCACCTGATCGCGAACAACCAGGTTGGCTTCACGACCGAACCCGAACGAGGGCCGCTCGACGCGCTACTCGAGTGACCTGGCGAAGGGGTTCGACATCCCGATCATCCACGTGAACGCGAACGATCCCGAAGCGGCGATCGCGGCGGTGCGCCTGGCGCTCGCCTATCGGCAGGAGTTTGGTCACGACATCGTCGTCGACCTGGTCGGCTACCGCCGCTTCGGCCACAACGAGCAGGACGAGGCCGCGTACACGCAGCCGCTGATGGTGGCTCAGATCGCGGCTCAGTCGACGGTCGGCCAGCTCTACGCCGCTCGGCTCGTCGCCGACGGCGTGCTCTCCGAAGACGAGGCGAAGGCGCTCTTCGAGGCAACCCAGCAGGAATTGCGCGCCGCGCACGATCGGTTGAAGGCGTCGATCGCCGAGCCGCGCCCGGCGAAGGAGGGCGGCATCCCGGCCGACACCGGCGGAGCGGTCGTCACTGCCGTCCCGGCCGACCGTTTGCGGGCGCTGAACGACCAGCTGCTCCAGCTGCCGGACGGGTTCGAGGGGAACGAGAAGCTGCTGAAGCAGCTCGAACGGCGGCGCGAGCGGATCGACGAGGGCGGGATCGACTGGGGGCAGGCCGAGGCGCTCGCCTTCGCCAGCCTGCTCGTCGAGGGAATCCCGATTCGCGTCTCCGGCCAGGACACTGAGCGCGGCACGTTCTCCCACCGCCACGCCGTCCTGCACGACCAGCGCACCGGCGAGACGCACGCACCGATCCAGGTGCTTCCCGACGCCAACGCCTCGTTCGAGATCTACAACTCGCCGCTCTCGGAGTACGCCTGCCTCGGCTTCGAGTACGGCTATGCCGTCGCCGCTCCGGACGCCCTCGTCCTCTGGGAGGCGCAGTACGGCGATTTCGTCAACGGCGCGCAGATCGTGATCGACCAGTTCCTGGTCGCCGGGCTCTCGAAATGGGGCCAGACCTCACGCTTGACGCTGCTGCTCCCGCACGGCTACGAAGGCAACGGTCCCGAGCACTCGAGCGCCAAGCTGGAGCGCTTCCTCCAGCTTGCCGCCCAGGAGAACATCCGCGTTGCCAACGTGACGACCGCGGCCCAGTACTTCCATCTCCTCCGCCGCCAGGCGCTCGACGCGACAGCGCGCCCGCTCGTCGTGATGACGCCGAAGGGGCTGCTGCGCCTGAAGCAGGCGGCTTCGTCGCTCGCCGACCTCTCCGAAGGCCGCTTCGAGCCCGTGCTGGACGACCCCCGTGCCGACCAAAACGCGGCGACGAGACTGGTGCTCACCTCGGGCAAGCTGTACTACGACATCGAGGGCCATGAGGAGCGCGGCCATGCAGGGTCGGTTGCCGTCGCCCGGATCGAGCAGCTCTATCCCTTCCCGGTTGAGGCCGCGGCCGCGCTGACGGCCTCATATCCGCACCTCCGTGAGCTCATCTGGGCACAGGAGGAGCCGCAGAACATGGGCGCCTGGCGCACGATCCGACACCGGCTCGAAGCGGCGGCTCCCGACGGTGTGCACGTCACGTACGCGGGCCGGCCCTGGCGCGCGAGCCCTAGCGAGGGCTACCCGACCGCGCACCGCGTCGAGCAGGATCGGATCGTCCGCGAGGCCCTCGGCCGAACCGCGTAGCCGCTTAGGCCTTGGGCTTGCGACGAGCGGCCAGAACAGCCGCCGCCATCCTCAGCCCGTGGGTGCGTGCGGCCAGCGCCACCTGTCGGCGCTGCGCTGGCGGCAGCCGGCGCCAAAGGTAAAACGCGCCATAGGCGAGGCCGATCGGGCTGGTAGGGCGGATGCGAGGCACGTCGGGCATGTTCGCACATGCGCTCGTCGAGCCGCGCCTTTCTACCGCCCGTCGCCCTCCTGGTGGCCGCAATGCGAGTTCGAGTGATCGTGGTCGTGCTCGCCCTCGCACTCGCACTGCTCTCCCTCTGCGAATCCGAGCGTCGGGACTCCATCCTCGGCGTGCGCAGCGTGAACGCCGACGACCTCCTCGGCCGCAGCGGGAGTCGCCGGGGTGTGCTCGTGGTGCCCCTCGTGGTCCGGATTCTCGATCGTCGTGACCTCGTCCTCGTGGTGGACTCCGGCCAGCACCCGGACCGCCGGCTCGTGGTGGGCGGGCTCATGGGCCGGAGCGGGAGCCGGAGTGGGCGGCGGAGCCGGAGCAGCGCTCGGCGTCGGCGCCGGCACGGGTGTCGGCGTGGGAGTCGGAGGCGGCGCCGGAGTGGGAGCGGGGACGGGAATTGGAGTCGCCCCCGCATCAGGAGCCGGAGCAGGGGCCGGGAGAGGTTTGGTCGGCTGCTGCGGCGGTGGCGGAGCCGTCGGGACCGGGCGTTCAGGAGTCGTAGGCTGCGGCGACAGAGCCGAGATGAGTGAGGTGCTTGCCCCGGTGGAGCTGACAGGGCGCTGCTTCACGACCACGTGTCGCGGGGCAGCGGGGCGAGGATGCACGCCAACGGGCGCTGTGACCCTGATCACCGTGATGGCATTCGGCCCTCGTTCCACGATCGCGGGCTGTCCCGCTTCGGGCACCGAGTTCGAGATGATGAGCTTCGGCAAGACGACCGCACCGGCCGCGCCCGCCACCGCGAGCGCTACCGTGAGCGCGCGCAAACACATCAGTCTCATGGAACTCCCCCTCCCTGCCGAAAAACACCTACAGGAACTTATCGGCAGCGATTCGGGGAACTGAAGGGGCGAACATGCTGGGGAGCTTCAAGATCAAGCTGGTCGGCACGTTCCTGGCCCTGTCGGTCGTGCCGCTCGCCGCAGCATTCTGGGGTTTCAGCGCCGTTGCGGAACGCAGCGTCACGAACGGCGTCGACGATCGCCTCGAAGCGGGACTCAACGCCGCACTGGCAGCCTTCGAGGACGAGCGCCAGAGCGCTCAAACCGCTGCCGAGCGGCTCGGAACCGACCCGCAGTTCCAGGCTGCACTCGCGCGCCGCGATCGTGCTGCGGTCGAGAAGCTGTTGGCCGCCGGGCCGCTCCCGCTCCGCGTCGAGACTCCGGACGGCTTCGAAGTCGGCCGAGTTCCCGCGACCGCGGCCGAGTCCACGGTCGCCCTCGTCGGTCCGGGCGACCGGTCCGCTCTGATCATCGCGTCGGTGCCGCTGACCCGCACGCTCGCGGAGCGGCTGCACGCGCGCTCCGGCCTCACGAAGCCGGACGAGCTGGTCTTCGTCGACGAGGAGCGGCGGGTTGGCGCCGCGTCGAGGCCCGACGTCACCGGCACCACCGCGCTCGGGCCGGGACGGGTCGAGACGTCGGTGATCGGCGAACACGAGTACCGAGCGATCGGCCAGCGGCTCGTGCCGGAAAGCACGCTGATGCTGGCGGCGGTGACGCCGAGCTCGGTGATCGCCTCCGAGAAGCAGAGCGTGCTGGGACGCCTCCTGATCGGCCTGCTCGGCTCGCTACTCCTGATCGCCTGCGTCGCCTACTTGGCCGGGCGTTCGATCGTCGGCGGGCTCGGAAGGCTGGCGGACGCTGCGCACTCGATCGCGGCCGGCCGGCTCGAGGAGCGGGTCGAGGTTCGCGGCCGTGACGAGTTCGCGCAACTCGGACGCGCGTTCAATCAGATGGCGAGTCAGCTCGAAGGACGGCTCGAGGATCTGGAGGACGAGCGTCGCCGTCTGCGCGACGCGAACGCGCGCTTCGGCGACGCACTCGCCTCGTCGCTCGACCCTGAACAGCTTCGACGCGTCATTGTCGAGTCCGCAGTCGAGGCGACGCAGGCGGACGGCGGCGTCGTGATCGCCGAGGACGGCTCCTATGTCGAGACGGGCGATGTCGGCGGGGGAGGCGAGCGGCTCGACTTCGAGTTGACCAGCGGTCGCCGCAGCTTCGGCCGCCTGCTCCTCGTTGGCGACGACTTCGATGCCGAGGAACGGATGACGGCCGCGTCGCTCGCCGGCCAGGCGGTCGTCGCACTCGAGAACGCGCGGCTGCACCGAATGGTCGAGCGACAAGCGCTGGTTGACGGGCTCACGGGGCTCGCGAACAGGCGGCAGGCCGACGAGGCGCTCGCCAGCGAGATCGCCCGCACCGAGAGGCTCGGCGGGCCGGTCGGGCTGATCCTCGCCGACGTCGACGACTTCAAGGCCGTGAACGACAGATTCGGGCACCCGACGGGCGATGTCGTGCTGCGCGACCTCGCGGAGACGCTGCGCGAGAATGTGCGCGAGATCGACACCGCGGCGCGCTGGGGCGGCGAGGAGTTTGCAGTGATCCTTCCCGGCACCGATCTCGAGGGGACCGCACAGGTGGCCGAGCGGATCAGGGCGGCCCTCGCAGACCGCGAGATCCTCTCGGTCGACGGCGCGCCGCTTCACGTCACCGCCAGCTTCGGCGTCGCGACATCGGACGCGACCACGACGGTGCAGCAGCTCGTCGAAGCGGCGGACGAGGCCCTCTACCGGGCGAAGCGTGCCGGCAAGGATCGTGTTTACGCCGGTACGGATCCGGTTACGCGCTTGTAGCAAAAGCGGCGAGCGCAGGTGAATTTTCCGGGCCGTTCGCTAGACTGCGACCCTCGTACGACCGTTCCCGACCCCCACCACGGAGACGCATATGCCGGTTGAGACACCTTCGTTGTTTGCCCGCGTGATTCAGGATCACCTCGAGCTGAAGCGACGCAACGCCGATCTCGAGCCTGCGATGCCCCTCGAGGGCTATCGCATCGACGATCCCTTCAACAACCACCCGCTGTTCAAGACCGAGGAGCAGGCGCGCCTCGAGGAGACGATGGACGGCGACGAGCCGGTCGTCTCGCTCGACTCGTTCCCGCTGACATGGCCGGGCGAGGAGTCCGTCGAGCACGTCACTCCTGACGGTCGGACGTCCGAGGACACCGGTCTCTGGTCGAAGTCGCGCGACTTCGACT
Source organism: uncultured Gaiellaceae bacterium (assembly GCA_963829845.1). Taxonomy (GTDB): domain Bacteria; phylum Actinomycetota; class Thermoleophilia; order Gaiellales; family Gaiellaceae; genus Gaiellasilicea. The sequence continues at coordinate 187,334 of CAWHKD010000019.1, forward strand.
GGGGCGACTAGCCGCCGGCGCTCGCCAGAGCTGCCGCGGCGACTCTGAGGTCGTCCACGAAGAGGGCTCGCTCGCGCTGCCGCGAACGTTCGTCGGGGGCGCGCAGGATCGAGGATGGATGCACGGTTGCGACCACGACCGCCGCGAGCTCCGACTCGAGCGGCCGACCGCGGTCCCTCGTCACGCGCACGCCGCGCCCGAGGAGCGCCTGGGCCGCGACGGCGCCGAGGCACACGAGGACGTGCGGCTCCACGACCGCGAGCTCGGCTTCGAGCCACGGCCGGCACGCGGCGATCTCGCTCCCGTTCGGCCGCTGGTGAATCCGACGCTTCCCGCGCGGCTCCCACTTGAAGTGCTTGACCGCATTCGTCAGGTAGGCGTCCGCGCGGGCGATCCCGGCTTCCTCGAGCGCATCGTCGAGGAGCCGTCCTGCTGGACCGACGAAGGGCCGCCCCGCCAGATCCTCTTTGTCGCCCGGCTGTTCGCCGACGAGCACTAGCCGCGAGGCCTTCCGACCCTCGCCGAAGACGGTCCGCGTCCCGGTTCGCCAGAGCGGGCACCCCCGGCAGCCGGTGGCCGCCTTGTGGAGCGACGCCAGCGACAGCCGCCTGGGAAGGTACTCGGCGGCGCCGTCGGAGCTGCTCATGCGGACGACGTACCCGGATTCGGGGCAACGTTCACGCGCGCCGGGTCAGGCGGCGGGCAACGAGTCCTCGACGAGCTGGTGGGCGAGACGGCGGAAAGGGCCGTCCTGGCCCATCAGCTCGCGCTCGGTTCCGCGCTGGACGATCCGCCCGTGTTCGAGCACGAGGATCTCGTCAGCGCGCCGGACGGTCGCGAGCCGGTGGGCGATGATGATCGACGTCCGGCCGGCCAGGAGCCGGTCGAAGGCCTTTTCGATCACGATCTCGGTCGGCCGGTCGATGTTCGACGTCGCCTCGTCGAGGATCAGGATCCTCGGGTCGGCCAGGAGCGCCCGGGCGATCGAGATCAGCTGGCGCTCTCCCGCGGAGAGGCCGGCGCCGCCTTCGCGGACGACGTGGTCGAGACCATGGTCGAGCCGAGCCGCGACCCGGTCGACCCCGACGGCTGTCGCCGTCGCAAGCACCTCCTCGTCGGATGCGTCCGGCTTGGCGAAGCGGATGTTGTCCGCGATCGTGCCGCTGAAGAGGAACGGGTCCTGGAGCACGACACCGAGCTGGCGCCGGTAGCCGACCAGCTCGACGTCGCGGAGATCGGTCCCGTCGACGCGCACAGCTCCCTCGTCGGGGTCGTAGAAGCGGGCGATCAGCTTCGCGGTCGTCGACTTGCCGCCGCCGGACTCACCCACGAGTGCGATGCAGCCGCCCGGAGGAACCTCGATCGCGATCTCGTGCAGCACCGGTTCCTTGCCGTAGGCGAACGTGACGTCGTCGAGCTCGAGCCGGCCGTCGATCCTGCCCAGCGGTCTGGCATCAGGCTTGTCGGCGACGTCGATCTCAGCGTCGAGCACGGAGCTGATCTTGTCCATCGCCGCGCTCGCCGCCTGCACCTGGCCGTACAGCTCCGAGAGCTCCTGCAGCGGTTGGAAGACGAGCGCGAGCAGGCCGACGGCTGCGATCAGCGTCCCGATCTCCATCGAGCCGGCGTCGATGAACTGTGAGCCGGCGAAGAGCACCGCCGCCGTCGCGATCGCGCCGAGCAATTCGATCGCGGGGAAGAAGACGGAGTAGATCTTCTGGACGTGGACGTTCGAGACCCGGTTCTCCTCGTTCAGCCCGTCGAACTCGGCCTGGAAGGCTCGCTCACGGTTGAACGCCTGGATCACGGCCATCCCGGCGACCGACTCGGCCAGCTGCGCCGTCACGATCGCGATCCTCGTCCGCACGTCCGCGGCGGCGACGTGGGAGACGCGCTGGAACCAGCGTGAGACCACGATCCCGGGCGGGAGGATGCAGAGGGCGACGAGGCCCAGCCGCCAGTCGAGCAGGAAGAGGCCGCCGACCGCGGCGACGAGCGTGAGCGTGTTGACGACGAGCGTCGTCAGGCCCTGGTTGAGGACGTCGGAGAGCGCGTCGACGTCGCTGTTCAGGCGCGAGATGATCCAGCCCGCCTTCTGCTGCGAGAAGTAGCGCAGCGACAGCGACGTCAGGTGATGGAAGAGGTCGCGCCGCAGCTCGAGCACGATCCGCTGGCCGGCGCTCGCGAGCCCGAGCCAGGTCAGCGTCCCGAGCACCCACGCCGCCGCGTTGACGCCGACGTAGGCGAGCACCGCGAGCACGAGCCGTTCGTCGTTGCCGGCGGTGATGCCGTTGTCGATCGCGTCCTCGACGAGAAGCCAACCGGCAACCGGCGCCGCCGCGGACAGGGCGGCGAGGATCGCGATCAGCGTCATCTGGCCCTTCCGCTCGGCGGCATACGGGAGCAGGCGCGAGAGCCCGGTGTGCTGCTTATGCGGCAACGGTTTCGTCCCCGAAGAGCGCGGTGAAGAGGCCGCCGGCGGCGAGCAGCGCGGCCGGGCGTCCCTGCTCGACGATGCGCCCCTGGTCGAGAACGACGACGCGGTCGGCGACGCCGATCGTCGACAGCCGCTGCGTCGCGACGAGCACGGTGCGGCCGGAGACCGCCGGGCGCAGATTCTCGACGAGCAGCCGCTCGGTCTCGGTGTCGACGGCGGACATCGGGTCGTCCAGGACGAGCACGCGCGCGCCTGCGAGCAGCGCTCGCGCGAGCGCGACCCGCTGTCGCTGCCCGCCGGAGAGATTGACACCGCGCTCGCCGATCAGGGTGTCGTAGCCCTCGGGCAGGTCGTCGACGAAGGCGGAGACGCCGGCGGCATCACAGGCGGCGAGCACGTCGGCCCAGTCGGCGTCGGGCCGGGCGGAGAGCAGGTTCTCGCGCAGAAGGACGGAGAAGAGCACGGGCCTCTGTGTCACGAGCGCCACCGCGGCGCGCAACTCGCGCACCGGGACGTCCCGCGTGTCGACGCCGCCGACGAGCACGCGGCCCCCGGTCGGGTCGTAGAAGCGCGGGAGCAGGTTGAGCAGCGTGGTCTTGCCGGCGCCGGTGGGGCCGCAAACGGCGACGATCTCTCCCGGCTCGACAGCGAGCTCGACCCCGCGCAGCACCTCGGCCTCGGTGCCGTAGGCGAAGTGGACGTCTTCGAAGTCGACACGGAGCGGCCCGTCGGGAAGCGGCTTCGGCTCGGCCGGCTCGGGCAGCGGATCGATTCCGTCCAGCCAGGCAAAGCTGCGGCCCGCTGACGCCACAGCACGCTGACCGAGGTTGATGATCCAGCCGAGCGCCTCGAGCGGCCAGACGAGCATCAGGAGGAGCGTGATGAAGAGCATGAACTCGCCGATCGTCAGCTCGCCCGCGATCACGTCGCGGCCGCCGAAAAGGAGCACGGCGGCGATCCCGAGCGACGGCAGGAAGAGGAGGCCGGGGAGGAAGTACGCCTCGACGGAGGCGGCGCGCATCGTCTCGTGCCGGACCACCTCAGCCCGACCGAGGAAGCGCGTCCGCACGTCGTCCTCGCGCCCGAATGCCTGCACCATCTCGATCCCGACGACCGCCTCGTCTGTCGCCTCGGCGAGGTTGCCCTTGCGTGCCTGGACCAGCCGCGAGATCGGGAAGAGCTTGTGCGCGAAGACGAACGTCAGGATGGCGATCGGCGGCATCGCCAGCGCCGCGTAGAGAGCCAGTCGTGCGTTCACGGCCGTGAGCACGATCGCCGCGCCTGTGATCATCATCGCGCTCTGGACGCCCTGGACGACGCCCCAGCCGATGAAGTAGCGGACGGGATAGATGTCGTTGGTGGCGCGCGAGATCACCTCGCCGGTCGCATGGCGGTCGAAGAAGGCGCGTGGATAGGTGAGGTAGGCGTGGTAGAGCATCCCGCGGAGCCGGGCCTCGACGGCGATCCCGACGCGGGCGGTCGCGAAGCGGCGCGTGAAGTTGACGACGAAGCGCAGCGACGCGAGCAGGATGATCGCGCCGAGGTAAGGGACGAGCAGCTCCTTGTCCGGCCCCACGATCGCCTTGTCGACGACCTGTTTGATCAGGATCGGGATCGAGATCGAGAGTGTGGTGAAGACGAGCGCGCACGCAAGGCCGAAGCCGACCAGGCGGCGCTGCTCCCACCAGAGTGGAAACAGCCGACGCAGGGTCGGCCGGAGGGCGAGATCTGGCGGGTCGACGTGTTCCATCGGCTGGAACCGACGCTATCAGCCGTGTGCAGAGCGACATCAGTTCCGATGTCATTACGACTTGACACGACATCATAATGATGTCATAGTGCCGCCATGCAGATGGCACCGTATGTTCAGGCGCTTCAGGAGGACCTCGCCAACGCCGCCGCCCTGGCGGGTGGCGAGGCCGCTCAGGAAGCCGGGCAGCGGCTCGCGCAGGCGCTCGAGTCGTCGCTCCAGCTGCGGCTGCTCGACCTCCTCAGCGAGGTCGCGCTGTCGCTCAACTCGCAGGTTCCGGGCCGCGTCGAGGTTCGCCTCGCCGGCCGTGAGCCAGAGCTCGTCTACGTCGAGGAGGAGGAGGCCGAGCCGGCCGCCGCCGCCCCGGACGACGCACTCACCGCCCGCATCACGCTCCGCATCTCCGACACGCTCAAGGCGCAAATCGAGCTTGCCGCCGCACGCGAGAGCCTCTCCGTCAACTCGTGGATCGTGCGTGCCCTCGCACGGGGCCTCGAGACCCGTTCCGTCCGCGCAGGCCGGCGCTTGACCGGCTTCGCCGAGAGCTGAAAGGAGCTCACATGTCCCGCCTCTACCCGATCCCGTACGGCGCAGGCGTCCTGCTCGTCCCCGACTACTGCGCTCCGCACCTTGCGTCCCACGACGACCGGATCGTGAGGCCGACTCGCCGCGGCAAGGGAAAGCGGCATGCCTAGCTTCCCCACCGAGCGCGCGCGCCTGAAGGTCCGCAACCCGTCCGGCGACGTCTACGTCGAGACCCGCGACGTCGCCGAGACGACCGTCGAGCTCGTGCCGCTGAACGACTCCGAGGCCACGCGCCAGGCGATCGAGAAGGCGAACGTCGGCGCCCGCGGCGATGAGGTCTTCGTCGAGGTCGAGGGCCGCAGCTGGTCGATCTCGATCGGCAACTGGGGTCTGGGCTCGGCGAAGATCAGCGTCCGGATCACTTGCCCGGAGGGCTCCGATCTCGAGTGCGACACCGCCTCTGCCGACGTCCGCGCCATCGGCACGCTCGGTGACGTGCGGCTCCGGACGGCATCGGGCGATCTCGAGCTCGACCGCGTCCGGGGCGCGCTGGAGGCGAAGACCGCCAGCGGCGACGTCAAGGCCGAGCACGTCGAGGGCCGCGCGAACATGAACACCGTTTCCGGCGACGTCGACCTTCGTACCGCAATGAGCGGGCTCGCCGCCAACTCCGTCTCCGGCGACGTCGTCCTCGGCGAGGTCTACGGCGACCTGGTCGTCGGCACGGTCTCGGGCGACCTGCTCGTGCGGGCCGCCGGCCCGGGCGAGGTCGGCTTGAAGGCCGTCTCCGGCGACGTCGTCGTCGCGATGCGCCGCGGCCTCCGCGTCAGGCTGGACGTCAGCTCGGTGAGCGGCTCCGTCGGCTCCGAGCTCGATGTCAGCGACACGCCGTCGCGCGCCGACGGCCCGGAGGCGAGCCTCCGCGTCCGCACGGTCAGCGGCGACGTGCGGATCACGCGCGCGGCCGAGGCGGTCGCGTAGTGCGCAAGCCGGGCGGCCTCTGGCGGCATCGCGACTTCCTCTCCCTCTGGGGGGCGGAGACGATCAGCCAGTTCGGGACGCAGGTCTCGCTGCTGGCGCTGCCGCTGGTCGCGATCATCGTGCTCGAGGAGAGCGCGTTCAAGATCGCGGCCCTGACGAGCGTCGAGTTCCTGCCGTTCCTGCTCTTCACGCTTCCGGCAGGCGTCTGGGTCGATCGTCTGCGGCGGAAGCCGATCCTCGTGCTCGGGAACGTCGGCCGGGCCGTCGCACTCCTCTCGGTGCCGGTCGTCTACTGGGTCGGGGGTCTGACGATCTGGCAGCTCTACGTCGTCGGCTTCGCCATCGGCGTCTGCACCGTCTTCTTCGACGTCGCCTACCAGTCCTACATCCCCGCGCTCGTCGGCAGAGAGGACGTCGTCGAGGCGAACTCGAAACTCGAGATCAGTCGTGCGGCCGCAATGGTCGCCGGTCCCGGCATGGCCGGCGGCCTCGTGGCACTGCTCACGGCCCCGGTCGCCGTGCTCTTGGATGCGGTCAGCTACGCGGTCTCCGCGCTGCTGCTCGTCGGGATCCGGAAGCAGGAGGAGGCGCCGCCGCGCGCCGAGCGCCGGTCGCTCCGGGACGAGCTCGGTGAGGGCCTCCGCTACGTCTTCCGGCATCCCTATCAGCGCACGATGGTGGCGATGACGGCGCTCTCGAACTTCTTCGGTCAGGTCGTCTTCTCGATCCTGCTCGTCTACGCCGTCCGCGAGCTCGACCTGTCCGTGGGCACGATCGGGATCGCGCTCGCGATCGGCAACCTCGGCACGCTGGCTTCTGCGCTCACCGCCAAGCGGATCGGCGACCGGCTCGGCGTCGGGCGGACGATCCTGCTCGCCTCGTGCCTGTTCGGGCCGGGCACGCTGCTGATCGCATTCGCGCCCCAGGCCTACGCCTTGCCGCTCATCGTCCTTGCGATGATCGTGATCGGGTTCGGCGGGATCCTCTACAACGTCACCGCGATCAGCCTGATACAGGCGATCACGCCCGACCGGATTCTCGGCCGCGCAAACGCCTCTCGCCGGTTCGTGGTCTGGGGAGTCGTGCCGCTCGGCGGGTTCACCGGCGGCGCGCTCGCCTCGACGATCGGGCTGCGCCAGACGATGGTCGTCGGCGCCCTCGGCGGCCTGCTCACGATCGTCCCGATCCTCATCTCGCCGCTCCGCTCGGTCGGAAAGATGTCGGAGCTCGAGCCGCTCGAGCCTCAGTCCTCCCCGATCGCCTCGGCCAGCAGCGCACCTGCGTAGCTCCGCCAGGCGAGGTCAGGCTGCGCCCGCAGCCGCGCCAGCCCGTCGCTCACCGCCGCCAACCCCTCCGAGTCGGCGGTGAGCCGGGCCAGCGCGTCCTCGAGCCGGTCGCGCGCGCCGGGGTCGGCGAGATCCTCCGCCATCGACGCGACGGCCCGCCCGTCCAGATCGAGCTCGCGGCGTGGGTCGCCGCCGGTCGCGAGCAGCAGCTCGGCCCGGCGCGTCGCCGCCTTCACCTCCTCCGGGTCGAGCTCGACCTCCTGTCCCGCGAGCCAGGCGAGGCCAAGTAACAGACTGTTACTTGGCCCCGCCTCGAGCAGCTCCAGCAGCTCGCGCACGCTGGAACCCTATGGCTACGGGATGTACGCGAGGTCCTCCAGGGCGGCACGCTCAACGGTGTCTCGAAGAGCGGGCCGGTTCCGTCGGGGTCGATCACAGTCGCGCCGCCGGAGGAGAAGAACAGCGCGATCTGGTCCTGCGCAGCGATCGCAACCGCCGCCGCACCAGGTGGGGCGAGTCCCGGCAGCCGCGTGAGGAACGTGTGCGGGTTCTTCGGGAACGTCGGGTCGGCCGCAAAGGCGAGATCGTTCCGGAAGGCCGTCGTCCGGTCCTGGAGCCCGCCGGCCCGGATGATCGCCGACGTCGTCGGGTTCGGCACGGTCTGGTCGCCTCGCGCGTACTGGAGGATGATGTCCTTTGCGGGTACGCCCGCCAGCGGCCGCGAGCGCAGGTGCACCGCATAGGCGGCGGGATTGCCCGCCTGCGTCGCCCACTCCGACCATTCGATCTGCCGCTGGATCGCGCTCGCGCCTGGAACGGTGTCGATCACGGGCGGCAGGTTGCGCAGCGGCATGTTCTCGTTGAACGCGAACCCTGGCAGGTTGGTCAGCGGCGGCATCCGGCTGAGCAGGCTCAGCGTTACGAGTCCTCGGAAGGCTGGGCTGAGCCGGGCGATCTCGATGATCGAGCCTCCCGGGACGTTGGGCACGCCGAGCCGGACGTTCGGCTCGACGGCGAGGAACTTGACGCCGTAGATGCCGCCGAACGACTGGCCGACGTAAGAGATCCGCGACGGATCGAGGTCGCGGGCGCCGTCGCCGTCGACGTCCATCCCGACCTCGACTTCACGCACGAGCTGCATCAGGTCGATCACGGTCTGCCGGAGGCCGTCGCGGTTCGAGATCAGTGTGTACGGGGCGGCGGCGTTGACGCCTTCCGTCGAGTCGATCGTCGTGTTCCCGTCCTGGTCGATCCCCCGACCACCGGCGGGGAGGACGACTGCCGCGCCGGCTGTGCGGTTGACGATCAGCGTTCCGAGCCCGCCGCCGCCGTGACCGACGACGTTGATTGCGATCGTCGCGATGCCGCGCCGCGCCAGTGACGACGCGACGATGAACGGGCTCGAGTTCTTGTTGTCGCCGAAGCCATGCCCGAAGATCGCCACCGGCCAGCCATGCGCCGGCGCCGTTCCCGCAGGCAGGAACACGTTGAAATAGAGCCGATTCGTGCCATGGGGGATCGGGCCGGTGTGCGTTCCGGATGGTGGGATCACCTTCGACGGCGTCTCGTAGTCCGGCGAGTCGTAGGAGCCGAACGCAACCGTGCCGACGCTGCCGGGATAGAGCGACAGGAACGGCGTTCCCGTCGGGGAGACCTGGAACGCCGGTGCGGTGGTGGTCTGGCGTGAGAAGGCGATCGAGCTGATGCTCGCGAGCGGGAACACCGTGCGCACGCCGCCGGCTCCGAGGACGAAGTCTGCCGTCGCCGGCGTCGAGGCCTTGATCTGGGCCCGCACCTGCTCGAGCAGGGGCGTCACGCTCTGAGTCGTGAAGACCGTCGCGACGGCGACGTCCGCCAGCCCCAGCTTGTCGGGCAGCCCGCGCACGAGCTCGGACATGTTGTGGTGGAGGTCGTTCCGGAATGGCGCCGACTCGATCGGCTCGCCGCTCGCGTCGCGGACGCGGTTCGTGACGACGAGGATGTAGGCCGTCTGCTGCCGCAGCAGCTGGTCGGATTCGAGATGGAGCGTGTCGGCGGCGGGCTCCCAGACGATCTGGTTGACGCCGGTGATCGCGTGGTCGGGGATGCGGATCAGGAAGACGGACGAGCTCGAGACGCTGGTCGGATCGATCGCGCCGGTGAAGGGGATCGAGATCCGCGGCTGGACGTTGAAGCCGTCGAGCGTGTTGAGGACGTCGATGTCGAGGCAGTCGGACGGTCGCGCCGCACAGTCGGGTTTCGGGAGGTCAACCCGCAGCCCGGTCGGCTGAGACCAGTCGACCGTCGTCCAGCGATCGCTCGGGAACGGGCTCCCTGCGGGCGTGGACAGGTCGTAGCTCGGCTGCACGCCCGCCTGCGCCAGCGAGGGCAGAGCGAGCGAGAAGAGCAACACGAGGAAGAGCACACGGCGCGGCGACAGCATGGGATTACCCCCTCTGGTCGAAGATGCGCGGCGGCGAGGCTAGCAGGCTCAGCCGACCGGCGCGGCGCTGCCCGAGCGCTCGTACCAGTCCGACCAGCTGCCCTCGTACGCGCGCGCCTCGCCGTCGCCGACCTCGACGATCCGGTCGACGATCCGGTCGAGGAAGTAGCGGTCGTGCGAGATCACGCAGACCGTGCCGACGAACGCCTCCAGGGCCGCCTCGAGTGCCTCGACCGAGTCGATGTCGAGGTGGTTCGTCGGCTCGTCGAGCACGAGCAGGTTCGGACGGGCGAGCATCAGGAGCAGCAGCTGCAGCCGCGTCCGTTCACCGCCGGAGAGGAGCCTGTTGGCCCGACGCACCTGCTCATAGGGAAAGAGGAACTTCATCAGCACCGAGACGGCTTCGCCCTCGGAGCAGCGGTGCGCGAGTCGAACGGTCTCGAGCGGGCTCGACTCCGGATCGAGTGTCTCCTGATCCTGGGCGAGGTAGCCGATCCGGATCGAGGGGCCGACCCAGACCTCGCCCTCGGTCGGCTCGAGCTCACCGACGACCGTCTTCAGGAGGACGCTCTTGCCGGCGCCGTTCGCACCGACGAAACCGACCCGCTCGCCGTGGACCACGGTCAGCTCGACGTCGGCCAGCACGACGTCCTCGCCGAACTGCATCCCGACGTGTCTGAGCTCGAACACGCGCTGGCCGCCGCGCTCGTGCGGGTGCAGCCGCAGTGCGATCTTGCGGCGCTCGAGCACCGGGCGCTCGATCTTGTGCATCCGGTCGATCTGGCGCTGCTTGTTGCGCGCCTGCTTGATGTGGCGCTCGTCGACCACGCGGTGCGCCCAGTCCTTGAAGCGGCGGATCGCCGCCTCCAGCCGCTCGATCTCCTTCTGCTGGGTGACGAACTGCTGCTGCTGACGCTGCAGCTCCAGCTCGCGTGCGAGCGTGTAGGCGGAGTAGTTGCCCGGCCACATCCGGATCCGGCCGCGGTTGAGCTCGGCGATCTGGCTGACTGTCTCGTCGAGCAGGTAGCGGTCGTGCGAGACGGCGACGGCGGCACCATCGAAGTTGGTGAGCAGGCGCTCGAGCAGCGAGCGGCCGACGGCGTCGAGATGCGCCTCCGGCTCGTCGAGCAGGAGCACGTCCGGATCCTGCGCGAGGCAGCCTGCGAGTGCGATCAGCTTTCGCTGGCCGCCGGAGAGCGCGCTGGTCGGCAGCGTCAGGTCGGCCTCCGCGATGCCGAGGTCGAGCAGCATCGCGCGCGCCCGGCCGTCGATGCTCGGCCCTCCGGCCGCCTCCCAGCGTTCGACGAGCTCCTCCTGGCGACGCAGCACCCGCGACATCCGGTCGAGGTCGGCGGCGAGCTCCGGCGAGGCCAGCTGCTCGGCGACGCGATTCAGATCGCGGTCGAGCTGGTCGAGGTCGGGGCGGGCCGCGCGCACCGTCTCGAGCGCGTTCCGCTCGTCACCCAGCGGGTGCTGCGGCAGGAAGGAGACGACGATGCCGCGCCGCCGTACCGACGTGCCGGCGTCGGGTTCCTCGAGCCCGGCGATCAGCTTCAGCATCGTCGACTTGCCGGAGCCGTTCGTGCCGACGACGCCGACGCGGGCGCCCGGCTCGATCGCGAAGTCCAGCTCGTCGAGCACCATTCGGCTGCCGAACGACTTGCGAACGGCGTTCAGCGAGACGAGGGCCATCGCCCTAGCTGGAGGTGCGGATGACCGAGAGGACGTAGTCGTCCCGGCCCTCGCGCAGCGCGTCCGCGAGACGGGCGTCGCCCGAGATCCCGGCGCGCCCGGCGAGCACCTCGTACAGGCGCTCGTCACTCATCCCGGCGGCGCGCGCCGTCTTGACGAGCTCTTGGATCACGGGGCGCGGCGTTCCGTCCGGGGCAAACTGCCAGCCGGGATAAAGGAAGTCGTGGCCTCCGGGGCGGCGGACGCCGAGCAGTTCGCCGGCGCGGCGCATCGCGTCGAGCCGTTGCGTACCGACCCCGAGCCTGGTCGACAGCCAGGAACCGGACAGCGATTCGTCGGCGAGGGTCGTCACGTCCACGACCCGCTCATCATGCCGTGGCGATACGGGCGCGTCGACCCGTGAGCGCCCAGCGGGCACCCTCGACGGCCCAGCCGCCGATCGCAAGCACGAGGAGCAACAGGGCCAGCAGGAAGAAGCTCAGGCGTCGGCGTCTCATGCAGCGAGATTACGGCGGCGCCCGGCCGGCGGCATCGGCCGCGACGACGATTCGGCGTCATCCTTTCGGCCGATCTGCGGCATCTATATTGGGCGCATGCCGGGCCACTGGGAGCTGATCGTGCTCGGTCTCGTCCTGCTGCTGCTGTTCGGTGCGAAGCGGGTACCGCTGATCGGACGCCAGCTCGGGCGCAGCCTCCGCGAGCTGAAGGACACGGTGCGCGACGTCGATCCGCGCGACGACATGCGGCGGGCCATGGAAGCGCCGGAGGACGAGTCGCGCACAGCCGGTACCGACCGGTCCGACGAGCCGTCCTAGTCGTCCTGCCCGGCCCGCAGCTTCTCAGTCAGCTCGTCCATCTCGTCGCGCAGGTCGTGGAGCTCGCGGATCGTGAGCGTGTGCCGCTCGGTGTCGAAGATCGAGATCAGCTCGGCCAGGCGGGCGCGCGTCGTGCCGACGTTCTGCAGGCGATATTTCTCGAAGAACTCCACTGCCAGCTCCGACTCCGGCCGCCCGGCGCGGCCACGCTGAATCCCGCTTCCGGTCGTACAACGCGGCAACGGCCGCGTCGGGTACGCGTCGCGCCCGGAAGCGGCGCAGGTTGAAGGGCTGAGCGCCCGCCCCCACACGGCGCTCAGCCCTCGTGTCCGCGCCGGGGCCGCCCGGCTTGGACGATTCGAGAGCGCGAATGCGGAACGCCGGATCGACCCCAGAAGATCCCTCGCGGCATCCCGCTCGCCTACCCGCGCTTCCTCGAACATTCCCTCTTTACCCGGAAGCCGCGCCCAAGAAAACCAGGGGGGACGAGTGGCCTGTGACCTACGGGCGGGCGTCGGCCAGGAGGGCCAGCACCGCGTTTGCCCAGTCGGAAACGTCGTCCCGCGGCTCCTGGTCGCGGATCGTGATGAAGCCGGCGGTTAGGATGTCGAGCTCCTGTTCGCTGAGCCTCTCGCCGGGCTCCACGGCGGAGGAGGCGCCCGTGTGACCGTCGTCAGCCTCGGCCTCACGGGCCATCGCAAAGCGGACCACCCACTCGCGGCCACGTCCAGCCACGGCGAGCTGGTCGAGGAGTTCGTCGACCCGCTTGCGCCCCGCAGGGGTCAGGGCAGCGACCGCCTTGGCGAGGTACTTGCTGTGGTGGTCGGTCGTGTTCAGCGTCATCCCTCGCAGAGCTGGGCAGACGGGCCTTCTGAACTGTGTATGGAGCGTGCCGGGATCGAACCGGCGACCTCCGCCTTGCAAAGGCGGCGCTCTCCCAGCTGAGCTAACGCCCCGGGAAGGCTCTCAGTGTAGAGGCTCGTCCGGGTCGTGGTTGCTGCGGAGACCTCGCTGCTGGAGGGCGCGTAGGCCGGCGCTGAACGTCTGCGCCTCGTCGGGGCGGGGACGGCTGCCCTGCTCGAGCCGGCGGATTCTCGCCTCGAGGAACTCGAGCTCAGGCGACGAGGCAGGTGTCTCGCTGGAGGCGAGGTCACGCTCGCGCTTGGCCAGTGTGGCCTCCTGCTCGGTGAGCGCGTCGCTCCGGGCAGCCAGCTCGTGCCGTGTACGTACGAACGCCTGCTCCACCTCACGCAGTTCCACCAGCCTCGCCTCGATCCGCGCGAGCTCGTCCGAGGCGGGGGCGGGCTTGGGGGCTTCGACTGCAGCCGGCGACTCCTGCTCGGCCTCGCGCGCAGCCTGCTCGCGCCCGTCGAGATCCGCGGCGCGCGTCTCCAGTTCAGCGGCTCTCGCTTCGAGCACGGTGGTGCGCTCGGCGATCGCGCTCGTGCTCTCCGCGAGCTCGGCCTCACGGGCGTCGAGGCTCGCCGCGCGCGCGGCGAGCTCGTCCGAGACGGCGGGTTCCGCTGAGGACGGCGTTGCGACGCCGATCTCGCCGCGGCCCGTCTCGAGCGCCGCCTCGCGTGCGGCAAGGCGCCGCTCCCTCTCGTCGAGCTCAGCCCGTCGCTCGTCCAGCGCGGAGCGTGCCTCCTTCGCCTCTGCGATGCGGAGGCGAACGGAGTCGAGCCGTGAGCCGCGCTCTTCGGTGGCGTCGAGCTTCTGCTCGCGCTTCTCGACACGGGCGAGCGCGTCGGCGAGCTCTCGTTCCCGCTGTTGTACCTGGGAGACGCGTTCGGAGAGCGCTTGCTTGAGCGTGGCGAGTTCGTTCGCCGCCTCGAGCTGCTGTCGGCGCAGCGCCTCACGCTCCGACTCGACGTCGGAGAGCTCGTCTTTGTGGTCGCGCGACCCCCTCAGACCCATTTCGGGCCTGATGGTACTTCAGCTACGCGGCGCGCTCCAGACGCTCTTCCTGGCGGGCCCGGCGCACGATGTCGTCGCGCTCGCCGAAGCGAATGCGTGCGCGCTCGGCGCGGTGCTCGTCCCAGAGCGTCAGCAGCCGTTCGTCGATGTGCTTGATCTCGTCCACGAGTGCCTGCTGCCGGCCGTACGACAGTTGCTGCCACAGCTCGCCACGCACCTCGCTCAGGCGCTCGATTTCCGCATGAATCTCAGGAATCGTTCTCATGACCCTGAAAACGATGTCCGACAGCGTTTTAGTCCGGTCGGGGCCGCCCCTCAACCGAAACGCAACATTGGCCGTTCAGTCGTAGCCGAGGTCGGTGAGCCGGTCCTCGTCCATGCCGAAGTAGTGCGCCAGCTCGTGGAGGACCGTGATGCGGATCTGCTCCTCGAGCTCGGCGGGATCGGTGAAATCCTCCTCGAGCGGACGCCGGTAGATCGAGATCTTCGCCGGCATGTACTCGGGCCAGTCGAAGAGGCCGTAGAGGTCGGGCTCCTGGTGGTTCGCGTCCTCGATCACGACCGCGACGTTGTCGAGCGCTGCGGCCAGATCCGGCGGCAGGGAGTCGAGCGCGGCGGACACGTGCTCGTCGAAGGTCGTCACAGGTTCGCGCAGCTCCCGTTGAGGAACGTCGAGGTGACCGGCGCCACGGCGCGATGCTATCCCGTTAGAGTCGCGACATGGCCGCCTTTCCCGACGGGTTGAACGAGCAGGTCGGGCACGAGTTCGCGGCCTCCCAGCAGTACGTCGCCATCGCGGTCCACTACGACGCGCAGACGTTGCCGCGGCTCGCCGCTCACTTCTACCGGCAGGCGGTTGAGGAGCGAAATCACGCGATGATGATCGTCCAGTACCTGCTCGACGCCGACGAGCGCATCGCGATCCCGGGCGTCGCCGCGCCGCAGACGGAGTTCACGGACGTGGTCGAGCCGGTGCGGCTGGCACTCGAGCAGGAGAAGCGGGTGACCGAGCAGATCTCGGACCTCGCCAAGCTCGCCCGCACCGAGGGCGACCTGGTCGGCGAGCAGTTCCTGCACTGGTTCCTGCAGGAGCAGCGCGAGGAGGTGTCTTCGATGGGCGCGCTCCTGACGGTCGTCGAGCGATCGAAGGACAACGTGATGCTGATCGAGGACTTCCTCGCCCGCGAGGCCGTCGGCGACGCCGGGGAGGACGCGGGCGCTCCTCCGGCGGCGGGCGGGGCGCTCTAGGCGGGAGTCGGGATGGCCGAGCGGGCGTGCTCGGCGACTGCCTCCAGCTCGACCGCTGCGCCGGTGACGTCCTTCAGCAGCTCGTCGGCGTTCGGCTTCTGCCCGAGGCGCCAGAGCTCGACGAGCAGCGAGCCGGCCTCGCGGCGCTTGAACCAGTCCGTCCCGAACTCTTCGCGCATGAAGCTCGTCATCTGCGCCGAGAACGCCCACGCGCGCAGGTACGACGTCACGTAATAGCCAGAGTCGATGTCGGCGAGGTAGTCCGTCGGGCTCGGCTCGACCTTGAGCGCGTCCCCGAGGATCTCGACGTAGCGGTTGCGCATCGGGCTCACGTCAGGCGCCGCATGGAACTCGATCTCGTAGAGCAGCTTCGCGCAGTAACGGCGGACGAAGTAGAGGAGCTGCACGGCTCCCTCGGCCGCGAAGACGTCGGGCCGCGGGAAGCTGAGCATGCTCGAGAGCCAGGCGCGGTCGTCGATCAGGTGGTCGAAGAGCATCGCCCAGCCCTCGGTGACAGCGTTGTCGCCGAGCCGCTTCTCCTCCATCTTCAGGCTCGGGTCGCTGAAGGCGAAATGCTCGGTGTGACCGGCCTCGTGGAACAGGGCGTACCAGTCGTCGGGCCCGCCCTGAGGCTGGATCACGAGCATGACTTTGTCCGGGATCTCGATCGGGGCACAGAATGCGCGCGGGCTCTTGGTCGGGCGCTCCTCGACGTCAAGGTGGACATTTCGCTGCGCGTCGAGGTCGATCCCGAGGCCGGCGAGCGTGCCGCGGAGCGCGGGCAGCATCCGGTCGGCCGGGAAGGCGTCGTCCCAGCCGGAACCGCGGAAGAAGCGGCGGACGTCCCAGCGCTCCGCCTCGGCGAGGCCGATGCCGACGCGTTCTCTGAGGACACGGTCCATCGAGTCTTCGTAGAGCCGTTCCGTCGAGTCGAGGAAGACGCGGCACTGCGCGGCAAGGCCCTCGAGGTCGTAGCAGAAGCGGTCGCGGTAGAGGTGGAAGTAGGTCGGCGCGCCCAGGTCGGGCATCGCCCGCTGCGTCGTGTGGACCGCGTCGAGGTAGAGCGGGTTCAGGTGCTCCTCGGTGAGGTCGTTTCTGGCCGCCTCGAGCCGCGCGCGTGCGTCCCGGTCGGCCGTGTTCGCGATCGTCGGCGTCAGCATCCGATACCCGACCGCTTCACCCTCGTGCTGGGTCTCGAGCTTCGTCTCGTTCTCGGCGATCTTCTCCGCGTGCTCGCGTGTCAGCTCGCCGAGGAACCCCTCGCAGCCGAATCGGAAAAGCTCGAGGTTCTCCTTCCCGCTGACGGCGGCGCCGACGCGGCGGATCGTGTCGAGGTCGGTGAGGTCGGCGTGGCGCTCGTAGATCGGGCGCAGCTCGAAGTCCGGCTTCAGGCCGGCGTAGTGGAGGTAGTACTCCTCGTCCAGCTCCGCGATGAAGCGGTCGGCGCCGGTGCGGTAGCCGTCGAGCTCCCGCTCACTGGGAGCGGTGTCGTTCACGGGGGTGCCGGAGCTCACGGCTGCCTAGGATACGCGCCGTGCTCGAGTTCAGTGTCATGACTCAGAAACGGAGCCAGCTCGTCGACATCACCGAGCTCGTGCGCTCCGCGCTCGGCGAGCTCGACGGCGAAGGTGCTGCGCTCGTCTATGTCCCGCACACGACCGCCGGCGTGACGATCAACGAGCACGCAGATCCTGCCGTGGCGCGCGACTTCGAGGTCGCGCTCGAGCGGATCGTGTCGGAGGACTGGCCCTGGCAGCACGTCGAGGAGGGCGAGGAGAACGCGCCCACGCACATCCGCGCCGCCTTCATGGGCTCGAGCGTGCTCGTCCCCATCCGGGCCGGAGCGCTCGCACTCGGCACCTGGCAGGGGATCTTCTTCTGCGAGTTCGACGGCCCCCGCGAGCGCACCGTCTACGTGACGACGCTGTCGTGATCGAGGTCGACGGGCTCAGCAAGCGCTTCGGGAAGACGCAGGCGGTCGCCGGGCTCAGCTTCAGGGTCGAGCCGGGCACGGTCACCGGCTTCCTGGGGCCGAACGGGGCGGGCAAGTCGACCACCCTGCGCTCGGTGCTCGGGCTCGTGCATCCAGACGCGGGCAGCGCCACCGTCCTCGGCGTCCCGTACCGCCAGCTCGACCGCCCGCTTCAGCGCGTCGGCGCGGTACTCGAGGCGAGCGAGGTACATCCGGGCCGCTCCGGGCGAAACCACCTGCGCGTGCAGGCGGCGGCGGCCGGGCTGCCCGCATCGCGGGTCGAGGAGGTGCTCGCGCTCGTCGAGCTGACCGCCGCTGCGAAGCGGCGCGTGAAGGGCTACTCGCTCGGGATGCGCCAGCGGCTCGGGCTCGCTACTGCGCTGCTCGGCGATCCGGAGGTACTCGTGCTCGACGAGCCGGCGAACGGGCTCGATCCGGCCGGAATCAGGTGGCTGCGCGACCTTCTCCGTTCACTGGCCGCCGAGGGCCGCACGATCGTCGTCTCGAGCCACGTGCTCTCCGAGGTGGCGCAGACCGCCGACCGGGTCGTGATCATCCACCGCGGCCGTCTGATCCAGCAGGGGGCGATTGCCGACGTGCTCGCCGGCGCGAGCGGCTCGACCCGGGTACGGACGCCCGATGCGGAGCGCATGCGCACGCTTCTCGCCGCCCAGGACGTGACCGTCTCGGAGGCGGAGGACGGCGCGCTGCTCGCGAGCGTGCCGACGGAGCGGATCGGCGAGCTCGCCGCCGCGAACGGGATCGTGCTGCACGAGTTGAGCGTCGAGCAGGCGACGCTCGAGGAGGTCTTCCTCGAGTTGACAGGCGGGGAGACGACCGAGTGACCGCCGTCGTGCGCTCCGAGCTGCTCAAGATCCGGACGACGCGCGGCTGGTGGGCCTACCTGGTGGTGCTCGTCGGCCTTGTGGGGATCGGCGCGGCAGCGGAGGTCGGCTCCCGCACGCTGGACGAGCGCAGCGGGCCCGACTTCCAGTTCGCGCTCGTCGACCTGATCGGGATCACGTCGCTGCTCGCGATCATCCTCGGCATCACGATCGTCACCACCGAGTTCCGGCACGGCACGATCACGCCCACGCTGCTGGCGACCCCCGGGCGCGAGCGGGTGCTCGCGGGCAAGGCGATCGCGGGCGTGCTCGTGGCGATTCTCTTCGCCGTGCTGGCGATCCTGGTCGTTCTCGTTGTCGCCTCGATCTACACCTCGATCGACGGCGGGCAGCTCGAGCTCGCCGACGGCGATGTCGTCGAGCGTGCCGGCACGAACCTGCTCGGGGTTGTGCTCTGGCTGCTGATGGGGGTCGCGATCGGCGCGGTCGTGCAGAGCCAGGTGGCTGCGCTCGTGGGCACACTCGTCTGGCTCTTCCTCGTCGAGACCCTTCTGGTCGGCCTCCTCTCGCTCCTCGACGCCGAGGGCGTCGGCGAGTACCTCCCTTTCCACGCGCTCGACGGCGCCGACGGGACGGGGGGCGACAACCTGCTCTCCTACGGGCCCGCGCTCGCCGTCACCTGCGGCTGGATCGCCATGCTCGGCGCCGCCGGCGTGGTGCGCACCCGCCGCCGCGACATCACCTGACATACCCTGCGGCGCATGGCCGCCCCGGTGAAGGTGCACGACGAAGTCGAGCTCCAGATCGACTCGCTCGCATACGGCGGCAACGGCGTCGCGCGCCTCGACGGGTTCGTCGTCTTTGTCCGCCGCGGGCTCCCGGGCGACCGCGTCCGCGCGCGTGTGACGAAGGTGAAGCGCGGCTTCGCCGAGGCGCTCGCCGTCGACGTGGTCGAGCCGTCGCCGAGCCGCGTCGACGCGCCGTGCGCGCACTACCCCGCCTGCGGCGGCTGCCGCTTCCAGGATCTCGCCTACGACGTGCAGGCGGCCGCGAAGGAGGAGCAGGTGCGGGACGCGCTCAAGCGAATCGGCGGTATCGCGGACGCGCCGGTCGAGCCGATCCTGCCCGCCGCGTCGCAGTTCTTCTACCGCAACAAGCTCGAGTACTCGTTCACGCAGACCCCGTCGGGCCCGGCTCTCGGCTTCCACAGAGCCGGGCGCTGGGACGAGGTGCTCGACGTCGGGAAGTGCTGGCTCACGACGGATCTCGGCAACGCCGTTCGGGACGCAGTCCGCGACTGGGCGCGCGAGGAAAACCTCGAGGCATACGACCAGGCCGAGCACACGGGCTACCTCCGCCACCTGGTCTATCGCGAGGGGCGCAACACCGGCCAGGTGCTCGTCGTGCTCGTGACTGCCCCGGGCGAGAAGTTCGAGCGCGACTACCTCGTCGAGGTTCTGCGGCGATTCACGGAGGTGAAGTCGATCCACTGGGCGATCAACGACCAGCCCTCGGAGGTGACGAACCTGCCCTCGACCCTGCTCTGGGGCGACGACGCGATCGAGGAGGAGCTGCTCGGCCGGCGCTTCCGGGTCCGCCCGAACGCCTTCTTGCAGACGAACACCGAGATGGCGGAGAAGCTCTATGCGCTCGCGATCGAGTACGCGGGTCTGACAGGGGCCGAAACGGTCTACGACCTCTACTGCGGCACCGGGACGATCGGGCTCTCGCTCGCGCGCCATGCGCTCAGCGTCTGGGGCGTCGACATCTCCGAGGAGTCGATCGCGTGCGCGCTCGAGAACCTCGACCTGAACCAGATTGGCAACGCGGCCTTCTTCGCGGGCAACGTCGGCCAGGTGCTCGAAGAGCTCGCCGAACGCGCCGGGCCGCCGGATGTGGTCGTCGTCGACCCGCCGCGGGCCGGTCTGGCGGGGAAGGCGCTGCGCAGGACGGGGGAGCTCGGCTCGCCGAAGCTCGTGTACATCTCCTGCAACCCCACGACGCTCGCCTCCGACGTCAAGGTGCTCCGCGAGCAGTACGGCTACGAGCTCGTGAGGACGAAGCCGGTCGACATGTTCCCGCACACGCCGCATGTCGAAACGGTCTCGCTGCTCGAACGGTCGTGAACCGTGACCGCGACGGCCGGGCGCTCGCCGCCTTCGTCGTCGGTTCGGTGCTCGCGGGAGGGAACGCCGTCGGCGTGCGGGTCAGCAACCGCGAGCTCGACCCGCTCTGGGGCGCAGGCGTTCGCTTCCTGCTCGCCGGGTGCCTTCTCGGTGCAGTGGTCGCACTGCTGCGGCTTCCCTTGCCGCGCGGTCGCGCGCTCGTGGGCGCGTGTCTTTACGGCGCTCTGATCTTCGGCGGCGCGTTCAGTTTCACCTACTACGCTCTCGTCCGCATCCACGCAGGCCTCGGCCAGACGATCCTCGCGCTCGTTCCGCTTGCGACGCTATTACTCGCCGTGCTTCAGAAGCAGGAGCGTTTGCGCGCCGCCGCGGTTTCCGGAACCTTGCTTGCACTCGTCGGCATCGCCGTAATTTCCGGCGTCTCCGGGCGCGAGTCCTTGCCGCCGCTTTCGTTGCTGGCTGTGCTGGCTGCGGTGCTCTGCTTCGGGCAGGCGACCGTCCTCGTCCGCCGCTTCCCGCCTGTACACCCGGTGACCATCAATGCCGTGGGGATGGCCGTGGGGTCCGCGATCCTGATTCTGCTCTCGCTTCTCTTCGGGGAGTCGCTCGTCCTCCCCGAGGACGGCTCGACCTGGCTCGCGCTGGCGTACATGGTCGTCCTCGGGTCGGGGCCGGTCTTCGTGCTCTACCTCGTCGTCGTACGGCTGTGGAGTGCCTCGCGGGCCGCGTACTCCTTCGTGCTCATTCCCTTGGTCACCGTTCTGCTCTCCGCATGGATCGACGACGAGCCGATCGGAGCAGGGCTTGTCGTCGGCGGGGCGATGGTGTTGGCGGGCGTGTACGTCGGCGCGCTGCGCCACACCGAATCGGCCCCCTAGCGCCAGATCGCGCCGAGCCGTCCCGCGTGGTCGGCCGGCAGCGCCTGTGCCTTCCCCCCGGCGTAGCGGGCGGCAGTCCAGGCGCCCGCGGCCGCGTCGAGCAGATCGACCTCCGGGACGCCGGGGACTGCGCCGGGGAGGACGACGCCCGCCGTCTCCAGCAGCTCCCGGCGGCGCGTGAGGCCGGCGGCCGTGTGCTTGGACTCCAGCACAGGCTCGCCCGCGAGCTCGCGGAACGACACCTCCGGGTGCATCTCGATCACGCGCTCGTCCACTTCCGCGAGCGTGTGCACCTCCAGGATCTTGCGGCCGAGCGCGAAGGCCTGCTGCGAGATGCCCTTGCCGGTGATCGTGCGGGCGATCTCGTTCGCCTCCGCGAAGGTCCGCGCTTCGAGCGCGGCCCGGGGCGGTGTCGGGAAGACGCTGCTGGCCCGGCTGCCGCCGACGAAAGCGCGGGCGCCCGCGTCGGTCGCCCGGACGCCGAGACCGGGCGGGTCGATCGGGATGTCGACGGCAATCACGCGAGCCTGCGACGAGAGCACCTCCGAGAAGCTCGGATGCGTCGAGACCTGGACGTCCCCGCTCGGATCGAGGGCGACCGCGACCCAGCCCTTCCGATAGCCGTCGACGCCTGCGACGAGGACGGTGGTCTCGGCTTGAGGCAGCCGCGGCGGTGCCGATGCGTCGCCGAACCCGAGTTGGACGAGCCGCGCGAGGGCGACGTTCATCGCCTCGGGGCTCTCGAGCGGCACACGCGCGATCGTCGCCCCGCTCGCGTCTGCGATCAGGAGGACACCGCTCTTCGCCCCGTCGGGCGTCCGCCGGAACTCGATCGAGAGGTCGAGGCGTGCGTCGTGCAGCGCCCGCCGGACGGGGCCGTCGAGGTCGTCCATCGGCGCAACGCTAACGCCGTTCGCGCTTCAGCCGCTCGACCTTGTCCTCGTCGGCGGCCAGTTGCTCTGGGTGGATGACGTCGAGGTACGAGGAGACGTCGTCCTGAGGCACGACCACGAGGCCGTTCGGAAGATCGTGGACAAGCGCGGTCCCGTGCTCCTCACCTTCGAGCGTCAGGCGGCAGCGGATGCCTGCGCCGCCCGGCTCGGGCTCGACGGTGAACCCTGCGTCCGCGTCGAGCGGCTCGACCGTGGCGGTCAGCGGAGGACGATCGCGCGTGAGCAGCACGATCTTGGCGGGTGATCGCTCGATCACGTCGGCATCGAGGTCGTAGAGCTGCGTATCCGTCCGCCCGTAGATCCTGCCGGGAGCGCGTCCGGCGCGGCGCAGCGCGGTCCAGAGGATGTCGGCGTTCGGGATCAGGAAGCCGATGCAGATCGCCGGCAGCGCCGGCAGGCCGCTGACATCAGTCGTGGCCGTGAGGATCAGCGTCGCGCCGAGCAGCGCGATCATCGCGAACCAGGTCCACGCGACGCGGAGGCCGAAGCGGTCCGCCGCCGCGAGGAACAGCGCGAAGAAGAGGAAGTCCGGCGGCCCGAGGTTCGCCGTGCTGTCCTCGCCCGGGACTCGGAATGCGATCGAGACCGTGTCGAAGACCTGCGGCTGCTGCTCGACGACGTACTCCGTCGGCCCGCGCCACACCGAGATCGCGTCGACCCACGGGATGATCACCGCGATCAGCGCCGCCCACATCACGTTCTCGAACCAGGACAGGAACCAGAATCCGATGCAGACGAGCGCGAACAGCTTCGCGAGGTTGTTGAGCACGTCGAGCTCGGTGAAGTGGAGCAGCACGGCGAGTGCGGCAAGCGCGAGCCCGGCCGGCAGCATCGCCCGGCTGGCACGGAGCGGCAGCAGCAGCCAGACGAGCGCGAACGTTGCCGGGAAGAGGACGAGCGTCAGGAAAAGGAGGTCGGGCCAGAGCCCGCTCTCCCAGAGCCGGTCGGCTCCTGCGGTGTAGAGCGCGAGCGCGGCGGTGAGACCCGCGAACGCGGCCCAGCGCCGGCGGCTCAATACGGTGGCAGCTCGGAATACCAGACGCCGACGGCCTTGAACGCATTCCAGAAGGCCGTCTTCGCAGGCGCTTCGTCGAGCGCTGTGTCGATGTCGGGGACGACGAGCGCCTCGACGGTCGCCGTGAAGCGCTGCAGCCCCTCGGCCGCCACGTCGAGCTCGTCGGCGAGCGGGAAGCGGAGTGCGTTCACGAACTCGACCGTCTTATCGCCCATCAGCACGAGCAGCTTCGGCTGAACGATGTGCAGCTCGCGCGTCAGCCAGGGTGCGGCCTCCTCGAAGCTCTCGCCGCCGAACTTGAGGCAGTTCGTCCCGTAGACGGCCATCGGGTCGACATGGAGCCGCTGTAGTGACTTCTTCAGCGCCTCGCCGGCGCGGCCGAAGAAGGCGACGCCCTCCTGGATCTCCGACGGCTTCGGCGCGTACTTGAGGAGGAAGACGTCCGCGAGCGGATGGCCGGACCCGAGCACGGGCACGTGGGTCTCGTCACCCGCTCGGCCGATCTCGTGTCCGAGCTCGTTGATCTCGGAGATCGCCTTCTGCAGGTAACGCTCGTAGATCTCGTCGGTCGATGCGGCAGCCACAGCGTCGTCTCCGGGTTCGCTCCTAGCGCACCTTCTCCTTGACCTGGGCCACCCACTTGAGGCTCTGCAGGTAGGCGAGCGACTTCGGCCGGCGCAGCACCTCGGCGCTGCGGAGCGAGAGCATGAACTCCTCCGGGCCGTCGAACGCGCGCATGCGGAGCGCGCCGGTGCCGACACCTTGGAGCACGTGCGCGTCGGAGCCGGCGCCCGCCGGCAGCCCGTACTTGCGTGCGAAGCGGACGGCCTCGTCGTTGTACCCCTCGAACAGGAGCCGCGCGTTGTAGACCTCGAGCACGTCGATCTGCTCCAGGTGGCGATGGAGCGTCGCGGGAAACGGGATCGCGTGCATGCGGTCGAACGGATGGGGCAAGTAGACGATTCCCTCCTGCTCGCGGATCGCAGCCACCGTCTCCGCGAACGTCATACCGCGCGGGATCTCGTGGTGCAGGAAGAGCCCGATCACCTCACCCTGGTCGTCGGTCTTGACTTCCTCGCCAGGGATCACGATCAGCTCGCGCCTCCGTGCCTTCTCGGCCGCCTCGCGGGCGCCTCCGAAGACGTTGTGGTCGGTGACCGCGATCGCGCCGAGGCCCTCCGACTCGGCGTGGTCGAGCAACTCGTCCACTTCGATCGAGCAGTCGTGTGACCACGTCGTGTGCATGTGGAGGTCGGCGAGGATCCAGGGGCGGTCGGAGAGCGGCTCGCCGTCGCGCCGACGAGGGCGCTTACGGCCGCCGAGTCGGCCATAGATCCGCTCGAGCTCTTTCGCGACGGCGGCAAAGCTCTGCGACTCGGCCGTCGCGCGGGCCTCGCGGCTCTTGCGCTCGCGCAACTCCGCGTTCTCGACCAGCCGGTGCAGCGCCGCGGCCGCGAGTTCCGGCTGGTTGAGGACGCCGGGCGGATCCGCCAGCACGGCGCCGGCGGCCGCCGACTCGAGGCGCAGGCGGGCGGAGCCGGTCGGAGCCGGGACGACGATCGCCGCCTCCGCGAGCACGGTCGCGCGCGCCTCCGGCCGGCGCCCGGAGCGGACGCGGACGCGGTCGCGAAGCGCAAGCGGGATGCCGGGTCGGGTCGACAGCGGCTTCGTCCGCAGCAGCACCGCCTCCCAGCCGGGCAGCTCCTTGAGCGAGCGCAGCGCCGCCCGCGCCACCGGCAGAGATCCGGAATGCAGCTCGATCGCAACCAGGTTCCGCTTCCTGCCGGGCCGAAAGAGGTCGGTGTCGACGCCCGGCGAGAGGATCCGATAGTCGCCGGGGAAACGCGCCGCCGCCGCGGCCGCGGTCGTCTCGGACGAGGCGATCAGCGCGTCGATCCGGGCGAGCAGCTTCTCGCGCAGGGCCCGCCGCGGCGGATAGCCGAGCCGGTCGGGCGAGAAGAAGCTCGCCACGCCGAGCGCCTCGGAGTCGCGCAGGGCGAGGTAGGAGATGCTCGGGAGCCCCGGCTCGAAGCCGTGGACGACGTCGAAGCCGCCCTGTTGCAGAGCAAGCCTGACATTCGCGCGGACGCCGACGGGCACGCCGAGGCTGGAGCGGCGCGAGATTGGAACCGAAGGGCCGATTGCGATCGTCTCCGCGGTGTCGCCGCGCGCGAGCGCCCGTCGCCCGGCCGCGAGGTCGGCGGGCCGGCCGGACGGCGCAAGAACTGTGACGGTGTGCCCCAGCGCCCGCAGTTCCTTCGCGATGCCGGCGACATGCTGGTTGACGTCGTGCGGGAGTGACCACGCGAACGGGGTCACCAAGCAGATCTTCACTCAACCGAGTGTAGAGTCGAACTCGTGGCCGCGGTCACGATCAAGGTCCGGGAGAACGGTCCCTATCGCGTCACCGGACCGTTCCGGCTGCTCGACACGGACGGGAACGCGTACGAGCTTCCCGAGGGCGACACCGTCGCGCTCTGCCGGTGCGGCCGCTCGGCGACGAAGCCGTTCTGCGACAAGACGCACCGGACGATCGGCTTCGACGCGACCGAACGAGCGGCCGGGTGAAGATCCGCGCCGCCGTGTTGGAGGAGTTCGGTGCTCCGCTCGTGGTGCAGGAGGTCGAGCTGGCAGAGCCGAAGGCGGGCGAGGTCCTCGTCCGGCTCGTCGCCTGCGGCGTCTGCCACACCGATCTCTACACGGCCTCGGGGGCTGACCCTTCCGGGTACGCCCCGACCGTGCTCGGGCACGAGGGCGCCGGCGTCGTGGAGGGCGTCGGCGACGGTGTCGCCTCGCTCGCCGCGGGTGACCACGTCGTCACGCTCTTCTCGCCCCAGTGCCGCGAGTGCGTGCACTGCCGCTCGACGCGCACGAACCTCTGCATGGCGATCCGTGAGCAGCAGGGCAAGGGTCATCTCCCCGACGGCACCGTTCGCCTCTCCCGCGGCAGCGAGCCGATTCGCCACTTCATGGGCACGTCGACGTTCGCCGAGTACACGGTGATGCCCGAGATCGCGCTCGCGAAGGTGAGCCCGGAGGCGCCGCTGGAGGGTGCTGCGCTCTTCGCCTGCGGGCTCTCGACCGGTCTCGGCGCCGCGATCAAGACCGCAGCGGTCGAGCCCGGCTCGACCTGTGTCGTCTTCGGCGCCGGCATGGTCGGGCTAGGCGCGGTTGCGGGCTGCCGTCTTCAGGGTGCCGATCGGATCATCTGCGTCGACCTCTCCGAGGACCGGCTCGAGCTCGCGAAGGGCCAAGGTGCGACCGAGACGATGCTCGGCGGCCCGGACACGGTCGCGCGGATCGTCGAGACGACCGGCGGCTTCGGCGCCGACTACACCTTCGAGGCGACCGGCAACGTCGCCGTCATGCGCGAGGCGGTCGAGTCCGCCCGGATGGGCTGGGGCCTCTGCACCGTCGCCGGCGTCGCCGGGAAGGGCGAGACGCTCGACATCGTGCCGCGCTTCCTGATCACCGGACGCCGCGTCGCCGGCTCCTCCTTCGGGGGGCTCAAAGGCCGCGACGAAGTGCCGCAGCTCGTCGACCGGTGGCTTGCCGGCGAGATCGACGTCGCCCCGTTCCTGTCGCACACCCTGACGCTCGACGAGGTCAACCGCGGCTTCGAGCTGATGGAGGCGCAGGACGGGATCCGCAGCGTGATCCGGTTCGACTAAACGCCCTGCTGCGTGATATTTCTTCCAGCGAATGGTGTCGAGCCGCTGGCCGATCCTCGTCGCATCAGTCTTCGTGCTCGCGACCGCCGCCGTCGCGGCCCAGGCTGCGACCGACGCCGCCGCACCGGCGCGCTGGATCGTCTTCTCGGCGCACCCGAACGGCTCGACCGGTGCACTGCAGCTGATCCGCGTCCAGACCAACGGCCAGGGTCTGAAGCAGATCACCACCGGGAGCAAGTCGGCTACCCAGCCAGCCTTCTCGCCCGACGGCAGGACGCTCGCCTTCGCCCGGCTCGGCTCGGGCATCTTCCGGATGACGATCGACGGGAACGGCTTGCGCCGGCTCACCTCGGGCGCACGCGACATCTATCCGGTCTGGTCCCCGGACGGCAAGCGGATCGCTTTCCTGCGGCCCTTCAGGGCCGAGTGGCGCCTCTACGTCATGTCTCCGAACGGTGCCGGCCTACGGCGGCTGCCTCTGGCGCCTCCCGCGGGACGGCCGACGTGGACCGCGAACGGCAAGTCGATCCTGATCCCCTCTGCGGCGGACATCGTCCGCGTGGACTCCCGGACCGGAAGGATCCAGAAGTACTACGGGCTGAGCCTGGACATCCAGACGACCCAGACCGCCACCGTTTCGCCCAACGGGCTGATGGTCGCCTATCTCGGCCCGCGCCTCAGCACCGGCCCCGAGGACTGCGGCGAAGGGCCGTGCCCGCAATACGCGCTCTACCTGGCGCGTCTTCCGGTGCCCCACCGGCCGCGGCGGATCGTCAACGACAGCGGCGCCGCGGGCTGGTCGCCGGACGGGAAGAGCCTGACCTACGTGCACCTGGATGCGTTGACGCTCAGGACTGTCGCGTCCGGCGCAACGAGGACGGTTAACACGGGGCCGCACGTCGCAGTCGGCGATTCGCCCCCCGCGTGGCAGCCGCGCTGAGCGTCGCGGCCGCCCGCGACCGGTCCTCAGATGATTCTGAAGATCCCCTTCATGGCCGGCTTGCTCTTGTCGGCCGGGAGGGGGGCGTGGTACGGAATCGCGCCGCGGAAGTCGAGGAAGAGGATCAGCACACTCTGCTGGCTCGGCTGCAGCGTCTTCTTGAAGCCCGTCTGAACCCCGGTGCCGCGCCGCTCGTGACCGAGCACGAACACATGCGGCTTCTTGCCCTTGTTGACGAGGATGAAGCGCCCCATGCTGCCGCGCTGCGCGCGCTTGGGGCTGATGCTGACCCCGGCATCGGTGATCGTGACCTTGATGTTCGCGACCGGAGGCGGCGCCGTCGTCTCGGGCTGGTCGGCGCTCTGCGCCGCCGGCACGAGTGCCACCGCAGAAACCGCTGCAAACGCGAACAGGCGTGACCTCACAGCGGCCACTGTATCACCGCTTTCGAGCGGTTCGACGTGCCAGGATCGCGGTCGCTGTCGTGCTCGCGAGCCTCGTGGTCGGCTGCGGGGAGCGTGACTCCGACGGCACGTGGGAGCTGCCGAACGGCGATCTCGCAGGCACCCGGGCTGCCGCAGGAGCGTCCATCGACGCGGGAAACGTGTCGGAGCTCGAAGTCCGGTGGCGGTACGCCCTGACGGCCAAGGCGAACTACTCGGGCACGTTCGCGTCGACTCCGGTCGCCGACGACGAGACGATCTACGTGCAGGACCTCCAGAGCAACGTGCACGCGCTCGAGCGCACGACCGGGAAGCTGCGCTGGGTGCACCGCTACCGCGCGCTGAACGAGGGGCCGAACGGGCTCGCCGTGGACAGCCGACGGGTCTACGGCGCGACCGACTCGGACGCGTTCGCTCTCTCCGCAGCAACGGGCCGTCAGCTGTGGAGCCGGCACCTGACCAGCGCGACGGAGCAGTTCGTCGACATCGCGCCGGTCGTCTGGGAAGGGCTCGTCTTCACGAGCACCGTCGGGTTTCCGCCGGGCGGGCGAGGCGCGATCTACGCGCTCGACGCCGCGACCGGCGTCGTGCGCTGGAGGTTCGACACGATCTCGGAACCGTGGAAGTACCCACTCGAGGCCGGCGGTGGTGGGCTCTGGTACCCGGTCTCGGTCGACGCGCAGGGCCGGCTCTACGCGGGGAACTCGAACCCGCAGCCCTGGGGTGGATCGCCGGCGCGTCCGAACGGCGCTGCGTTCCCCGGTCCTGTGCCGTACACGAACTCACTGCTCGTGCTCGACGCGCGGAGCGGCCGGCTGCTCTGGCACGACCAGGTGACGCCGCACGACGTCCGCGACTACGACTTCGAGGCGACGCCGATCGTGGCGACGGTCGAGGGTGAGGAGCTCGTCTTCGGCGCCGGCAAGGCGGGGATGGTGATCGCCTGGGACCGCGAGACGCGGCGGCGGCGCTGGGCTACGGCGGTCGGTCTGCACCGCAACGACCGCGGCCCGCTGCCGCCGCGGCGCGTGATCGTCTGCCCCGGCCTGTTCGGCGGGGTCCTGACGCCGATGGCGTACGCGGAGGGCCGCTTGTTCGTCCCGGTCGTCGACCTGTGCGGGTGGGGGAGCGCCACCGGCCGGCAGGAGCTGACCACCGTCGTCCCTTCGCAGGGAAAAGGCCGGCTCGTCGCCCTCGACGCCGCGACCGGGCGTGCGCTCTGGGTCCGCCGGCTGCCCTCGCCCAACTTCGGCTGCGCGACGGTCTCGAAGGACGTCGTCTTCACGTCCACCTTCGACGGGACCGTCTACGCGTTCGGGGTGGCGGACGGAAAGCTCGCCTGGCGCACGCGGATGAGGGCCGGGATCAACGCGTGCCCGGCTGTGCTCGGAGATCTCGTGCTCTTCGGCGCCGGAGCCCCGCGCTCCGGGGGTATTACGCCCGAGCTCGTCGCGTTCGGCCTGCCCTGACCCGGGTGGCTGCTACGACCAGGCGACCGTGATCGGGTTCGACGTCGCGAGTGCCGGCCCGCCGGCGCGAGGGCGCAGCGTCACGCGGTAGGTGGCCTTCTCGACGCCCAGGCCCGCGACGAAGTCGCTCAGCGGGATCTCGAGCTCCGGCGACTCAGCTGTTCCGACCGTTGCCCAGCCGGGACTGTCCGGGCTCTCGACCGCCGCGCCGACGGGGCGCTGCTCGAGCCGCAGGATCGTTCCGGGAGGCAGCTCGGCCCCGGGTGCTGCGTCGCACCCCTCGCGCGAACGGGCGTCGTCCCAGGCGGCGCAGACGAAGAAGTTGGTCGGTATTCCGTCCGGGCCGTGCTCGAGCGACAGGGACTGCATCCAGGGACCGGTGTTGGTGCTTCCTGCGCGCAAGGTGATCTTCGAGCCGCTCGGTGCGGCCACCGTGTCGGTACCCGTGCCCGTGGTCGTCCCGGCGGTGTCGTCGTCCCCCGAGCAACCCGCGACGACCACGGCCGCGAGGAGGAGGAGGGCAACGGGTCTGAGCCCACGTGACATGGCCGGGAGGATAACGCCGGGACGTGCGGCCACAGGATGTGCGAGAAGACACTTGCCGCCGCGTGTTTCACGGTTGTAGGTTCTTGGTGACATGTTTCAAGCTCTCGCCGGTGGTCGGCTCCGTGAGCTGACAGCAAGCACCGGGCACCGCCGTCCGCCACGTCCCTTAAGAGGAGGGCACCGAATGCGCAGGGCACTATTTCTCTCTGTTATGGCGTGTCTCGCGCTGCTGGTAGCCGCGGGACTCGCGGGGTCTCTGGCCGAGTCCACCCCGGCCGCGAGTACGGCGATCACACCGTCGCCGATCTACACGGTCGCGCAGCTGGGTGCGCCTGCCGGCGACAACTGGCTGATGCATATGGGCAATCTCAAAGGCCACCGGTACTCGTCGCTGACCCAGATCAGCAAGGCGAACGTTGGCACGCTCAAGCTGGCCTGGAAGGTCGACCTGGGCTACTGCACGACGAACAATGCCGCGTGCGGCTCGTTCGAGGCGAACGCAGTGGTCGCGGACGGCACCTACTACATCCAGGATCCGTTCGGCGCCGTCTATGCGCTCGACGGAGCGACGGGTGCCAGGCTCTGGAAGTGGACGCCCACCTACGACGCGGGCTTCGGTCTCGGCTCCGGCTCGCGCAAGCCCGGCGTGGCGATCGGCGAGGGCAAGGTGTTCGCAGGGCTCGCCGACGGCATGCTCTACGGACTCGATCAGCTGGACGGGACTGTCCGCTGGGCCACGGAAGTAACGCCGTGGAGAACAGGCGGCAAGACGTCGAGCGCTCCGATCTACGTCAACGGCATGGTTCTCATCGGCGACTCGGCAGGCGACAACGGCGGCTCCAGCGCGACGATGCAGGCCTTCACGGCGAACAACGGCAAGCGCATCTGGTCCTGGGGCGTGATCCCGACCGTCGGCCAGCCCGGCTACAAGACGTGGTCCGCGAACTCCGCCGGCTACACCAACAACGCCACGAACGGCGGCGGCTCGATGTGGGAATCGCCCATCATCGACCCGAAGCTCAACCTCGCCATCTTCGGCACCGGCAACCCGGTCCCGTGGAACAGCCGCGGTCCGGGCATGAACCTCTACACCGACTCGATCGTGGCGCTGAACCTCTATACGGGCCAGCTTGTCTGGTACTACCAGACGACCCACCACGACCTGTGGGACGCCGACCTGCCGAACAACGGCGTCATGTTCACGGGCAAGTACAAGATCAAGGGCAAGATGGTCTCGCGTCCGGGCGTCGCGTACGTGAACAAGTACGGGATGACGTTCATCCTCGACCGGCAGACCGGCAAGCCGCTGCTCCCGATCCCGGAGGTCAAGGTGCCGCAGAGCACCGCCCTGGACGTGAACACGTGGCCGACCCAGCCGATCCCGCTGGCGGACAACGTGCTGGGCAACCGGCTCGACAAGGACAGGCGCCCGTGCACGGACGGCAACCGCACGCAGACGAACGCGTACGTTCCGTTCGCAACGGCGATCGCGCCGGACGGCAAGCCGTACAAGATCGGCTGCGTCTATGACCCGTACGACACGACGCAGTACGTCGTGCAGCCGTTCGAGATGATGGACTGGCCGGCGAGCTCGTACAGCCCGGAGAACCAGACCTTCATCACCTGCGGCGTGACCGACCGGGCGACCTCCTTCGAGCAGATCCCGGCCGCCTCGCAGGTGAAGGGTGCCTTCGGCGGCATCGGCGCCGGCCGGCTCGGCGTCGGCGACACGTCCACATCGAACAGGGGCAACTTCGCCTCGCTGAACGTGACGACGGGCAAGCTGGCGTGGAAGCAGATCTGGGACGCGCCGTGCTACAGCGGCACGATGAACACCGCTGCGGGCATGACGTGGGTCGGCCACCTCGGGGAGGGCAACGCCCAGAACGGCCTCGGCTACCTCGCGGCGTACGACACGAAGACCGGAGCTCAGCTCTGGAAGTCGGGCCTGATGGACGCACCCGCCGCGGCTGCGCCGGTCACCTACACCGCGGGCGGCAAGCAGTACGTGTCGATCGCGGTCGGCGGCCAGTCGCACAACGACGTCTCGCGGCCTCTGGGCCTGACCAATCCGGCCCGGTTGCGCGGCGATGTCATCTACACGTACGTGCTGCCCTAGGCAGTAGCTCTCCGGGTGGGGGCGCCGATCGGCGCCCCCACCCGAAATCAACCGAGGAAACGCCCACGGCGGCTACTCTTCTCTTCCGAGATGGGGCTACCAGGGGGAAGGACCTAGATGAGGAAACGAAGTCAGTTCAAGCGTGTCGCCGGGGTCACGGGGTTGGCGACACTCGCGCTCGCCGGCGTGATCGCGGGTGTCTTCCTGCCCGCCGGTGCGGCGGGGACGAAGGTCGTCGCGCCGACGAAAGTGACCGTGAAGGCGTCGGAGTTCAAGTACGTCTTCTCTCGGCGGAGCGTTCCGACCGGAACGGTCATCTTCACCGTGATCAACAAGGGCAAGATCTCGCACGACTTCAGGATCGGCGGCAAGAAGACGAAGTCGCTGCTTCCCGGCAAGTCGGCGAAGCTGACCGTGAAATTCACGAAGAAGGGGCAGTACGCCTACCTCTGCACCCTCCTCGGACACGCCAAGGCCGGAATGAAGGGGAAGTACGCAGTCGCCACCAAGCCTGTCGCGACGACGACCACGAAGACGACGACTCCGACCACGACGGTGACGCCGCCGCCGACCGGCCCCATCGGCAACGCGAACACGACCGTTCAGGTCGGGATGTTCGAGTACGGCTACAACCTGTCCCAGCAGTCGGTCCCTTCGGGTCAGGTCACGTTCGTGATCAGGAACAACGGCAGCGAGGTGCACAACTTCACCGTTCAGGGTGTGAAGGTCGGCGCCTTGCTCAACCCCGGCCAGACCGAGACCTACACAGTCGGGCTACCCGCGCAGCGCTTCAGTTACGTCTGCGACGTGCCGTTCCACATCGATCGCGGCATGTTGGGAAGCCTGACCGTCAACCCCTGATGCCTGCCGGGGGAAGCCGCCCGCCGAGGCGGCTTCCCCCGGCGGCTCGATTACGATGGCCGATATGACGAGCGTTGAGCGGGGCGCAGCGAACTCCGCCGCGCTCGGCAGAGCGACTGAGATCACCCGCAGCCTGCTCGGCAACATCGAGACGGTCGTGCACGGCAAGCACGATCAGATCGCGCTCGTGCTCGCGTCTCTGGCGTGCGAGGGCCACGTGCTGCTCGAGGACGTGCCCGGAACGGCCAAGACCGTTCTGGCGCGGGCGCTGGCCGGCTCGGTCGAGGGCGCGACCGTGTCGAGGATCCAGTGCACGCCGGACCTCCAGCCGACCGACGTCACCGGGCTCTCGGTCTGGGATCCGCAGGAGCGGCGGTTCGAGTTCCGGCCGGGCCCGATCTTCGCGAACGTCCTCCTCGTCGACGAGATCAACCGTGCCCTGCCGAAGGCGCAATCGGCGCTGCTCGAGGGGATGGCCGAGCGCCAGGTCACCGTTGACGGCACCAGCCGGCCGCTGCCGACCCCGTTCCTGCTGATCGCGACCGAGAACTCGATCGAGCAGGAGGGGACCTTCCCGCTGCCGGAGGCGCAGCTCGACCGCTTCCTCCTGCGCACCTCGCTCGGCTACCCGACCGTCGAGCAGGAGCTCGGGATCCTCGACAGCCAGCTGCACGGGCATCCGCTCGAGCTGCTGCGGCCGGTCGTCACGATCGAGGATCTCGCCACGCTCGCCGGCGCCGTCGAGGACGTCTACGTCGATCCGCTCCTGAAGCGCTGGGCTGTCGAGCTCGTCCGCGCGACGCGCGAGCTCGAGCAGGTCGATGTCGGCGCGTCGGTGCGCGCCAGCCTCTCGCTCGAGCGGGCGGTGCGTGCATGGGCGCTGATCGCGGGGCGGAGCTATGTCGTTCCCGCCGACGTGGAGCGCCTCTTCGAGCCGGTCGTCGGCCATCGGCTCGTGCTCGGCGTCGACTTCGCGGTCGACGCCGAGTCGCTCGATCGGGAGCAGCTCGGCCGCGTGATCTGGGAGGCCTGCCTCGCCCGCGCGCCGCGGCCGCAGCCGGACTGGGACGAGGAACGCTTCGGCAGAGCCGAGTGACCGCAGCGCGGACGTTCCCGCTCGTCCCACGCCGCCGGTTCGTCGGCGCGTCGTTCGGCCGAAATCGGAGCGTCCGCCGCGGCCAGGGAGACGAAGTGGTCGGCTCGCGGCCATACCGGCCGGGCGACCATGTCGCATGGATCGACTGGGCCGCGTCAGCGCGGCTCTCCGCCGCGCGCGGCACCGACGAGTTCGTCGTCCGCGAGTACCTCGCCCAGGAAGCCCCGCGGGCGACGATCCTCGTCGACCGGCGGCCCACGCTCGGTCTCTTCGGGCAGGAGTCGCCGTGGCTCGACAAGCCGGCGGCGGTTCTCTCCGCTGCGGAGGTGATCGCGGCGAGCGCGGTCGCCGCACTCGGCGAGGTGGCCTATCTCGACCACGCCGGCCCGGAGGCGCACGCGTACTGGCTTCCGCCGGCGGGCCGCCGCCGCCTCGCGGACATCCGCGCCCGCCTCGCCGCGGCGACCTTCGCTGCGCCGCAGCGTGCGTTCAGCCTCGGGCTGCAGGCGCTGCTCCGGCACGCGCACGTGCTCCCACCCGGGAGCTTCGTCTTTGCCATCTCCGACTACCTCTCGCCCCTTCGCGCGGCCGAGTGGGCGCGCCTGCGGGCGCTCCGCTGGGACGTCGTGCCGGTGATCGTCCAGGACGAGACGTGGGAGCAGAGCTTCCCCGACGTTCACGGCGCGGTCGTCCCGTTGGCGGATCCCGCGACCGGTGCGATCGCGCCGACGCGGTTCACCCGCCGAGAGGTGCGGGCGCTGACGCTCGAGCACGAGCGCCGGCTCGACCGCACCCTGCGGACGTTCCGACACCTCGGCTGCGACCCGGTCCTCGTCGGCCGCGAGGATGCATTCCCTCCGCTCGCGGCCTGGGCTTCGCGGCGGCAAGCGCTGCGGCGGCGGGCCGCATGAGGCGGCTCGTCGCCGCCGTTCTGGCGCTCGCCGTCGCCGCGCCGGCGGCCGCAGCCGACCGCGAGGTGCTCTTCGGGGACGCGTTCCGAATCGAGGCAACGGATCCAGGTCCATTCGACCGCCTGTCGGATGGGCGGCTCGCGTGCCTCTCGGATGCCTGCGCGAACCGCGTCGTCTCCGTGGGGGGTGTCACGGTGCGGGTCGTCCCGCGCGTGACACCGACGCAGGTGGCCGCGCGGAGGCCTGCCTTTCGCGCGCCCACCGCCGTCGCAGCCGCCGCGGGCGACGGATCTGCGGACGACCTGCTCTTCGGCGCTGCGCTGGTGCTGGCGCTCGGTGCAACGGCCCTTGCCGTGGCCGAGCTGCGTCGGCGACGTCGGCTCCCGCTCCCCGTCGACCGCTTGCGCCGGGCGCTCCGCCTCGTCCGGGAGTCGGCGGAGCGCGAGCCGCCCGACCGGCGCCGCGCACTCGACCATCTCGCGACCACGCTCGGGGACGCACCGCCCGCCGAGCAGGCCACCCGGCTCGCCTGGTCCCGTCCGGAGCCGGAGCCCGAGCCGACACTGGCGGTTGCGGACGAGGTCGCACGTTGAAGCCGATCCCGTACGGCGAGCTCGGCGCCGTCGCAGCCTCGACGAGGAGGACGCTCGTGCTGCGGGCGTTGCTCGCGATCGCCGCCGTCGGAGCCGCAGTCGCGGTCGTTCTGCTGGGTCGCGGCGAGCCGGCGCCCCCGGGACCGCTGCCGGCCGGAACGGACGGTCTCGTCGTGCTCGACCTGTCGGCGAGCATCTCGACCGACACCTATGCCCGGATCGGCGCAACACTCGACGGGCTCGCCGACTCGGGCGGCCGCTACGGGCTGATCGTGTTCTCCGACACCGCGTATCTCGCCCTCCCGCCGGGGACGCCTGCAGCCGAGCTGCGCGCCTTCGCGCGGCGCTTCGACGTTCCGGAGCAGACCGGCGGTGCGATCACCGTGCCGACCAACCCCTGGACGAACGCGTTCAGTGCCGGCACGAAGATCTCCAGCGGGCTCCAGCTCGCGCTCGACACGATCAAGGAGAGACGGCTCGGCCGGCCCGCGGTGCTCCTGGTCAGCGACCTCGACGACGACGTCGGCGACCTCGAGCGCCTGACGAGCACTGCCCTTGCGTTCCGGCGCCTCGAGATCCCCGTGCGCGTGGTCGGCCTGAACGCGGCTCCCGAAGACGAGCGCTACGTCAAGCGTCTGCTCCGCCGCTCCTCCGACCTCTCGGCGGCGCCCGTGCGCGGTTCAGAGCGGAGCAGCGGGGAGGACCTCCGCCTGCCGCTGTTCCTTGTCGCCCTCGCGGCTGCGGCCGCGCTGGCGCTCCGTGAGCTCCTCGTCACCCGGGTGGAGCGCGCATGAGGCCGTCACGCCTCTGGCTCGCTGTCATGCTCGCCGGCGCCGCGGTCGTGCTCGTTGCCGCCGCGCTGATGGTGCGTGCGCGGAGCGGCGACGACGACGCTCGGCTGCGCGCCGCCGTCGCGGCGTACGAGGCCGCCGCCCGGGCGGGCCGCGGTTTCGACAGCGGCCTGACGAGGACGGTGCTCCGTTCGCGGGCGCAGGCACTGCTGACCGAGATCGCCGTCGCCGAGGACCGCAAGGAGGCTGCGCAGGCCGACGTTCTGCTCGGGGTGCTCGCGGCCGGTGGCGGCCGGTCGGCCGCCGGACAGACGCCCGACGAGCTCGGCAGGGACCTCTTCGAGACGGCAGTTCGGCTCGACAACGACAACGTCGCTGCGAAGTTCGATCTCGAGCTTGCGGTGCGGCGGCTGCGGGCGGTCGGCGCCCGCACCGGCGCCGGACAGGGCTCGGGGCCACGCGGCGGCGGGCGGCGCGGCGCGGGTGCCGGCTTGCCGGGACGAGGCTACTGACGGTGCTCGCCTTCGAGCTGACCTTCCTCACCCCGCTCGGTGCGCTGGCGTGCCTGGCCGCGCTGCTTCCGCTGGCTGCCCTCGGGCTCGCCCGCCGGAGGGCAGGACGTGCGGCGGCTGCGATCGGGCTGTCCGAACCTCGGCGCGGCTATGGCCGGCCGCTGCTTCTTGCCGCGGCCTGCTGCACTTTCGGGCTCGCGGCCGCTCAGCCGACGCTCCACCGGGACGACGGCGGCGAGGTGCGCTCCGACGTGCAGGCGCTCTTCGTCCTCGACGTCTCCCGCTCGATGCTCGCGGCGGCCGGGCCTACGGCTGAGACGAGGCTCGAGCGCGCGCGCGAGGCCGCACTCGAGCTCCGTGCCGCGGTCCCCGAGGTGCGCGCGGGTCTCGCCGGGCTGACCGACCGGGCGCTGCCGTACCTGTTTCCGACCCTCGACCGACGCGCCTTCGCGTCTACGCTGCAAGGGGCCGTCACGATCGAGTCGCCGCCGCCGCAGCAGGTCACACGCGTCGCCACCAGCTTCGACGCTCTCGCCGGGCTGGGCACGAGAGGGTTCTTCGCGCCGAACCTCGGGCGGCGGGTGTGCGTGGTGCTCACCGACGGCGAGAGCGCACCGTTCACGGGCCCCGCCGCCGGCTGTCGGCTGGTGGTCGTCCAGTTCTGGGATCCGGCGGAACGCGTTTATCGCAACGGCGAACCGGAGCCGCAGTATCGGCCGGACGACGCGGCGCCCGACTCGGCCGCGAAGCTCGGCCCCGTCGCCGACGAGCGGGACCTCGGCCGGGCGCGTCGGCTGCTCACGGCTGCTGTCGGTGAAGGGCCGGTCTCGAGCGGCGTTGCGACCGAGCAGACGACGGTTCCGCTCGCCCCATACGTGGCGTTGGTCGGGCTCGTGCTCGTGCTCGCGCTCGTGTTCGGGCGCCCGCGCTTGCCCGGCCCCAGGGACGCCCGTACGATGGTCGAAGCATGAAATACGCGTCCGGGGTTGCGCTCTTCGTCGCTCTCGCGCTGTGCGGAGGCGGCGGTGCCGTCGCGGCGGATGCGACGGGGGATTGGACCGGCTTCGGCCGGACACCCGACAACAATCGTCACTCGCCGCTGACCCAGATCGACAGGAACAACGTCGACCGCATGGGCCGCGTCTTCACGGTCGATCTCCGCCGCGTCGATCCCGACGTGCGGCGCGGCCAGCAGTCGTATCCGCTCGCGATCGACGGGACGCTCTACGTGACGACGAACAACAACTTCGTCTTCGCGCTCGACGGCGTCACGGGCAAGGTGAAGTGGGAGTACAAGCCCCGGAACAGCGGCCTCTTCGTCAACTTCGGCGTCGCGGCCAACCGCGGGCTCGCCTACTGCGGCGGCAAGCTGTTCATGACGACGCTCGACATGCAACTCGTCGCGCTGCGTCCGAGCGACGGCGAGGTGGTCGGCAAGATCGCAATCAGCCAGTTCGTTCCGAACGCTTCGGCGAACTACGGCTACTCGCAGACGAGCGCGCCGATCTGCGCCGGCGGGAAGCTCGTGATGGGCGCGGCCGGCTCCGAGTACGGCGTTCGCGGCTACGTGATGGCGTTCAACACCGACCTCACACCCGCCTGGCCGAACCCGTACTGGACGATTCCGCCCGAGCAGCAGCAGTGGCGCCGGCTCTCCAGGATCGTCGGCGGCGGCGTCGTCTGGACCCCGGTCACGATCGACACTCGCACGAGCACGGTCTACTTCGGCACCGGCTCCGGGACGCCGAACTTCTACCACGACCTCCATCCAGGCCCGAACCCCCGCGCGAACTCGCTGATCGCGGTCGATCTCAACACCGGCAAGCAGCGCTGGTGGCGCCAGCTCGTGGCGAACGACCAGTGGAACTACGACGTCGCCCAGCCACCGCTGGTCTACGACGCGAAGATCGGCGGCAAGACCCGCCGGATCGTCTCGGTCGCGTCGAAGGAAGGCGTCTGGTTCGCCCTCGACGCGCGCAGTGGGCAGATGCTGCACGAGCGGGTGAAGGTGATCGACCGCGTCGAGCACCCGCCGCTTCGCCCCGGCCAGCCGGTGACGATCTTTCCCTCGGCGCTCGGCGGCGTGAACTACTCGCCGGCCTCGTACGACCCTGCCACCAACTACGTCTTCAACGCGGCGGCGGAGACGGCCGCTGTCCTGATCCAGGACAAGCTGACCCCGACGCAGAAGCGGCGGAAGCTGATCCAGGGCGACGTCTTTCTCGGCCTCCAGAACGGGAACTTCGGCACGGGCCTCGAGAGCTGGCGCGACCACGGCTCGATCAGCGCGATCAACGTCGCGACCGGCAGGCGGGTGTGGAAGTTCCAGACGCCAGAGCCGGAGCGGGGCGGAGTGACGACGACCGCGAGCGGTCTCGGCTTCGCCGGCGGCGGCGACGGTGTCCTGCGCGCGTTCGATCTCCGGAATGGGCGTGTGCTCTGGCGCTTCCAGACAGGCGCGCCGATCGCCGCCGGGCCGACGCTCTACCTGAGCGGCGGCAAGGAGTACCTCGCGATCACGGTCGGGGGAACGCCGACCTCCTCGAACGGCGGTGTGGCAGCCGAGCTCCAGGTGTTCGCGATCGGCGGCAACCAGCAGCAGTCTTCGCCGCCGTCGGCTCTGACGCGCGCGGCGTTCGCCGCGGCGGAGGCGCCGAACGTCGTCGCCACGCCGACAGCGACGCCGGCGGCTGCCCGCGCGCCCGCGGCAGTCGCGGGGGGAGCACGCCTCTCGACGGGTGGCCCGATCGCGGTGCGTGCCTGGCTCCCGTCCGGCGACAACACCGAGACCGCGACGGGAAGACTGCTCGTCGGCGGCAAGCCCGTCGCCGGTGCGCGGATCGCCGTCGACCGCTTCGTCCTGAAGCAGCCGACCGGCCCCAACGGTCGCTTCACCGCCCCCATCGACGTCACCGTCGCGCGCCGTCACGTCGTCAGGGTCGCCGACCTCTCGAGGGCCCGCGTCGGCGGGCGTCCGCTCACGAGCGCGGAGCGGGCGGCGGCGCGCGCCGCGTCGGGCGGCTTCTCGGTCGCGTACCGCGTCAACGACCTCAAGGCGAGCTCAGGGAAGAACGGGAACGTCGTCGTCACAGGCCGGATCTCGACCCGCGGCGGCTTCGCCCCGGCCCCCGTCAGTCTCTTCACGTACCGGCTGTCGGGCCGGATCACGGCCGCGGACGGGAAGCCGGTGGCGGGCGCCACGGTCGTCACGCGCACGGTCGACCGCGACTTCTGGACGTTCTCGGAGCCGTCGGACGCGGACGGGAACTACACGTCCTTCTTCGCCGCGTCGGACAAGTCCCAGGACGACCCGGTGCCGCTCAGTGTCCAGGTCGCCCTCGGCTCGGTCTCGTACTCCTCGGGCCTGGTCCCGACGGTCAAGTTCAAGCGGCTGCGAAGCGCGCGCATGGACGTCCAGCTGCCGGCCCGCGTCGGCGCCGTGCTGCCGTTGCCGACCTCGACCTCGTATCCGGCGCGATCTACCAGGGGCTGCTCGTCGGCGCCTCGGTCAACGGACGCGTCCTCAAGCCGGTGGCCGCCGAGTGGCCCGACCGGCAGGGGCGGTTCCGGCTCGTGCTGCCGCCGTCCGCGCGCGGGAAGACGGTGCGGCTCTGGCAGAGCAGCTTCCAGGCCTTCGCCACCTTCCCGGCCAGGCCCGGCGGCGCCGTCGACCTGAAGACGTGGCCGAAGGGGCTCTCGCCTCGCGTCTCGACCGGCACCGCGAACGTGCGCCTGCCCGACTAGCGACCGAAGCTCTGCCAGGCGTCAGCCGCGCCGGGTTATAGTCGGCCATGGCTGACGTGCCAGACGACGGCCCGTCAGTGGCCAGCTCGTCATTGAGCGAGCGCGTGACCGCACTGATGCCGCAGCTCGAAGAGGAGCTCGCGCGGCTTGTCGCGATCCCTTCCGTGTCGGCGGCCGGCTTCCCCGAGCCTCGTCAGCCCTTGCTCGACGCGTACGACTTCGTCGTCGGGCTGCTGCGCGACGCGGGCGTCGAGGTGCTCGAGCCGCTCGAGCTGCCGGACACAGCGCCGGTGATCATGGGCGAGATCCCCGCTCCCGACGGAGCTCCGACGGTGCTCCTCTACGGCCACTACGACGTCGTCCCTGCCGGCGACGAGTCGAAGTGGGAATCGCCGCCGTTCGAGGCGACCGAGCGCGACGGCGCGATCTACGGCCGCGGCGCCGCCGACTCGAAGTCGAACATTCTCGTCCACGTCGGCGCCTTGCGCGCCTGGGGTGGGAAGCCCCCAGTCGGGATCAAGCTCGTGATCGAGGGGCAGGAGGAGATCGGCAGCGCACTCACGACGTTCCCACCGAGCCAGCCGGAGCTGTTCGCCGCCGACGCGATGGTGATCGCGGACATGGGTAGCCTTCGTCCCGGCGTTCCGACTCTGACCATCGGGCTCCGCGGGATGGCGGGCGTGATCGTCCAGGTGAGAACGCTTGCCGGCCCGAAGCACAGCGGGCAGTTCGGCGGCGCCGCTCCCGATGCGTTGCTCGTGCTGCTGCACGCGCTCGCGACGCTGCACGACGAGAACGGCGACGTCGCCGTGCCCGGCCTGCGGCGCGAGGAGTGGACCGGCGCCTCCTACAGCGACGACGAGTTCCGCGACCTGGCCGAGATCGTGCCGGGAATGCCGTTCTTCGGGACCGGCGGCCTCGGCGAGCGAATCTGGTCCGGGCCGGCGATCACCGTCACCGGCATCGACGCTCAGCCCGTCGACGAGGCGCTCAATGCCGTCGTGCCGCACGCGCGCGCCAAGCTCGGCCTTCGGATCCATCCGGAGGAGGACCCCGCAGAGGCGCAGGCGGCGCTGATCCGGCACCTCGAGGGACTGCGGCCGTTCGGGGTCGCGCTCGTGGTCGAGGCGGCGGAGACCGGCAAGGGCTACTTCGCGAGAACGACAGGCCCCGCGTACGAGGCCGCACGCGCCGCCTTTGACACGGTCTGGGGCAGCGAGGCGGCGTTCGTCGCGACCGGTGGCTCCATCCCGCTCGTCAGCGCGCTCCAAGAAGCGGCGCCCGATGCGGAGATCCTGCTCTTGGGGACGACCGACGGCTTCGCGAACATCCACGCGCCGAACGAGCGCGTGCTGCTGGACGAGTTCGAGAAGGCGGTGGCCGTCGAGACCGAGTTCTTCAGCCGGTTCGCCGAGACCTTCGCGCGAGGAAGGTGAGACCGTGACGAGCGCACCAGAACCGGCCCCCGCCGGGACGTCGATCATGCAGCGCATCCTGGGCGCAATCGAACGCGGCGGGAACAAGATGCCGAACCCCGCCATCCTTTTCGTCTGGCTGTGCGTGATCGTAATCGTCCTCTCCGCCCTGCTCGCCTGGGCAGACATCAAGGTCACGTACCAGGTCGTCGAGCCCCCGCCGATCGCCGTCGAGGAGACGGTTCCCGGCGGTTCCACGCAACCTTCCGGCGGCCTGCCGGACGCGTCCGTCCAGGAAGGCGAGTACACGGTCCGGGAGGAAACGGCGGCAATCAAGAGCCTGCTGTCCGCAGATGGAATCCGCTTTCTCTTCACGTCTTTCGTCGCCAACTTCCGCAACTTCGCCGCCGTCGCGATCATCCTCGTCGTGATGATCGGCGTCGGCCT
The DNA here is from genome assembly GCA_963829845.1 of uncultured Gaiellaceae bacterium. Lineage (GTDB taxonomy): Bacteria > Actinomycetota > Thermoleophilia > Gaiellales > Gaiellaceae > Gaiellasilicea. The sequence goes on from CAWHKD010000019.1 coordinate 229,754, forward strand.
CGCGGAGGCCGCCGGACTGATCGGGGCGCTGATCCGGAAGCTCGTCAAGGTCTCGTCGGAGGCGATGCTGACGCCGATCCTCGTCTTCATCGGTGTCCTCTCGAGCATTGCCTCGGATGCGGGGTACCTCGTGCTGATACCCCTGGGCGCGGCTGCGTTCAAGAGCGTCGGCCGCAACCCGCTCGCGGGCATGGCCGCCGCCTTCGCGGGCGTCGCCGCCGGCTTCGGCGTCAACTTCCTGATCACGCCGCTCGACGGCGTCCTGACCGAGATCACGAACGACGCGAGTGCGCTCGTCGACCCGGAGCAGTCGATCGACCTCGCGGCGAACCTCTACTTCGGGATCGCCTCGACGATCCTGGTCACGATCGTCTTGACGCTCGTCTCCGTGTACATCGTCGAGCGAAGTCTCGGCACGCATGACCCCGCTCTCGAGAGCGACGACGAGTCGCTCGACGCCGACAAGGGCCCGGAGGTCTCGCCCGAGGCGGAGGCGAAGGGTCTCCGTTACGCGCTGATCGCGACCGCCGCCGTGCTCGTCGTGATCGGCCTGCTCACGGTGTTCCCCGACGCGCCGCTGCGCGACCCGATCACCGGCGACATCATCGGCGACTCGCCGTTCATGGACAGCCTGATCCTGATCATCACGATCATCTTCTTCGCGGCCGGGCTGGCCTACGGGCGCGGAGCGGGAACGATCCGGACGAGCGACGAGGTGCTCGCGTCGATCACGAAGTCGTGGGCGGGCCTCGCGAGCCTGCTGTTTCTGTTCTTGCTGATCGCGCAGTTCATCGCGTACTTCAACTTCTCGAACATGGCGCAGGTCGCGGCCGTCAAGCTCGGTGACTGGCTCGAGGAGGCCAACATCGGGGTGGTCTGGCTGCTGATCGGCTTCGTGCTCGTGACGATGCTCGTCGACCTGATCATGCCGGCGGCGATCGCCAAGTGGGCCATCCTCGCCCCGATCTTCATTCCGCTCTTCCTGCGGCTCGACGTGGCGCCGCAGACGGTGCTCGCCGCCTACCGCGTCGGCGATTCGCCGTTCAACGTGGTGACGCCGCTGATGGCCTACTTCCCGCTGATCATCATCTTCGCGCAGCGCTACCGGCGGGACGCGGGCATCGGCACGGTCGTCGCGATGATGCTCCCGTACGTCCTCGTGCTGTCGATCATCTGGACTCTGTTCTTCGTCGCCTGGTACCTGCTCGGCATCCCCCTCGGCCCTGGTGCGCCCGTGCACAACGACTGATGGGCATCCTCGCCGTCGCGTCGGTGGTGATGCTCGTGATCGCGGCCGCTCTGGAGTGACGATGCAGGACGTCGCAGCCCCGGCCGCAAGCAGCGGTCGATGAGCCAGTCGACCATCACCTTTCTGATCCTCGCCGTCACTGTGGCGGTCTTCGTCTGGGATCACCTGCCGGTCGGCGTCGTCGCGTTCGGCGTCGCGCTCTCGCTGTGGGCGACGGGCGTGCTCGACCTGGAGCAGGCGCTGGCGGGCTTCGGCGACCCGACCGTCCTCTTCATCGCCTCGCTGTTCGTCGTCAGCGAGGCGCTCGAGGCGACCGGCGTGACGGCGCTCGTCGGCCAGGCGCTGATCGCCCGCGTGGGGAACGACCGCACCCGCGTCGTCGTGCTGACGATGGCGGTCGTAGCCGTCGTCACGGCGTTCATCACCGTCAACGCCTCGGTCGCCGCTCTGACCCCGGTGGTCGTCCTGATGGCGGTGCGCCTCCGGCGCTCGCCCTCGCAGCTGCTGATGCCGGTTGCCTTCGCCGCGCACGCGGGCTCGCTGCTCGCGCTCACCGGCACGCCGGTCAACGTGATC
>CAWHKD010000020.1:0-112761 GCA_963829845.1 uncultured Gaiellaceae bacterium
CCGTAACATCGGCGCGATGTCGGGCAGCGAAGAGCTGAGAGCAGCGATGCCGCGCTACCCCTTCGGGGTGGCCGTCGCCACGGTCGACGTCGAGGGCACGCGGCTCGGCCTGACGCTGTCCTCCTCGTCTCGCTCGCGCTCGAGCCGCCGCTCGTCGGGATCTCGATCGGAAGCCAGGCTGCCTTCCACGAGCTTCTGCGTGAGGCGGGCGGCTTCGCCGCCTCGCTGCTCGCGGGCGATCAGGTCGAGCTGGCGCAGCACTTTGCGCGGGGCGTGCCGCCGATCGCGATGTGGCACGGGGTCGCTGCCCGCAACAGCGACCGCGGCCCACTCCTCGACGGCGCCGTCGGCTGGCTCGAGTGCGAGCTCGGAACCGAGCTCGCCGCCGGCGACCACACCTTCTTCCTCGGTCGCGTCGAGCGCGCCGAGCGGGGCTCGGACAAGCCACCGTTGCTTCGTCTCGGTGGCGACTACCGCTCCGCATGATCGACGTCGTCGTCTTCGACATGGACGGCGTGATCGTCGACTCGGAGCAAGTCTGGGACGACGTCCGCGAGCAGCTCGCGAAGGAGCGGGGCGGCCGCTGGCACGAGGGCGCACAGGCGGCGATGATGGGCATGAGCTCTCCGGAGTGGTCTGCGTACATGCACGACGAGATCGGGCTGAACGAGTCGCCTGAGGAGATCAACGCCGAGGTCGTCGCTCGGATGCTCGAGCGCTACCGCAAGCAGCTGCCCTTGATCGACGGCGCGGTCGACGCTGTGCGCCGGCTTGCGCCGGAGTTCCGGCTCGGCGTCGCTTCGTCGTCGAACCGGCCCCTGATCGCCGCAGTGCTCGAGCGAGCGGCTATCGCCGACCTCTGACACAGTCGTCTCGTCAGAGGAAGTGGCGCGCGGGAAGCCGGCACCGGACGTCTATCTCGAGGCGGTGCGCCGCCTTGGTGCAGACCCCGCGCGTACGGCCGCGATCGAGGATTCCTCGAACGGGATCCGGTCCGCAGACGCTGCGGGATGCGCGTGATCGTGCTTCCCAACGTGCACTACCCACCCACGCCGGACGCGCTGACGCTCGCTGACGCCGTCGTCGAGTCCACGCACGAGCGACGCCCGAGCTCGTCCTCGGCTTGCCTCATCAGGGTTGACGCCCGGCGGGCACAGGTCGAGACTTTGATCCGACGGACGACCCACCGGGAGGCTCATGCCGTCAGAGCTTCGTACTGGCGACATCGCCGCTGGCTTCCGCATCATGTCGCTCGTCGGCCAGGGTGCCGTCGGCTCGGTCTACCTCGCTGAGGACGTGCGGAACGGCAACCGCGTTGCGTTGAAGGTGCTCGGCGACGAGCTCGCCGGGGACGAGCGCTTTGGCAGCGCTTCCTGCGCGAGTCGCAGCTGGCGGCCAGCCTCGACCATCCCCACGTCGTGCCCACGCTCACCGCCGGCGAGGCGGAGGACGGTCGCCTCTACCTGCGATGGAGTACATCGACGGCTTCGACCTTCGCGATCTGCTCCGGACAAGGGGACCCTCGAGCCGCAACGTGCGCTCGACCTCGTCGGACAGGTCGGAGAGGCGCTCGACGCGGCGCACGAGACCGGCCTCGTCCACCGTGACGTGAAGCCCGGAAACGTGCTCGTGACCGAGCGAGCGGACGGCGAGCATGCCTACGTCTGTGACTTCGGGCTTGCCCGCCACGTCTCGTCGGTGAGTAGCCTCACCGGCGATCGCGGCTTCGTCGGCACGATCGACTACGTCCCACCCGAGCAGATCCCGGCGGCGAGATCGACCGGCGCGCGGACGTCTACTCGCTCGGCTGCGTCCTTTTCGAGTGCCTCGCCGGCTCCCGGCCCTTCGAGCGCGACAGCGAGCTGTCCGTCGTGTTCGCCCATCTGAACGAGCCGCCACCGAGGCTCTCCGACTACAGGCCGGAGCTGCCGCGGGCGTTCGACGACGTCTTCGCGACCGCGCTCGCCAAGTCGCCGAACGAGCGCTACGCGACCTGCGGCGAGCTGGTCGCGGCTGCGCGGGCCGCGCTGCGGGGCGAGACCACCGTACGCCGCGCCGGCTCTCGGCGGCGCCGCGCAGCGCTGGCGGCGGGGGCGTTGCTCGTGGCCGCTGCGGCCGTGATCGGCGGCATGCTCGCGACTCGGGGCGACAGGTCGCCGGCGCAGGTCAGCATCACGCAAACCTCGATCGCCGGGGGAAAACTCGGGCAGACGGAGGAGGCGTACAAGCAGCTGTATGGAGTCGGCTGGCGTTCGGGACCTCATAATGCGCCCAACTTCCCGGCGCTGATCTTCGTGCACCGCAGGCAGTCGATCTACTTCGATTCGGACACCCGGCGCAGCATCATCGTCACGACCTGGAACGCGGATCACCGGACGGCGGCCGGCGTCGGCCCCTGCTCGAGCCTGGACGAGCTCGGTCCGCCTACGGCGGCGCCCTGAAACCGTCCCCGTGGAACACGCAAGAAGGGAAGGTCTACGCCTATACCGTCGGCGAGAACCTGCTGTTCGCCTTCAACGGTCGCCCGCCGAACCCCTCGCAGCGCGTGACCGCCGTCGCGCTGTACGACGGCGACGGGCCGGCGGACGACGGTCGTGGTGTGGATGTCGAGGGCGGGACGCTCCCCTTCGCCGCCTACATCGCGCTCAGCGAGAGCGTCTGCTCCTGACCCGTCACGGCTGCTGAATCGACCAGGTGAAGCGCGTGCTGCTCTCGCGCGGTGCGAGACCTCCGGGACGCGGCCCGCCGTGCACGAGGAGCACCGACGAGCGGCCACTGCGCACGAGTAGCCGCCTGGTCGCACCGATGCCGTCCAGCCGCCATCGCGGTGAGACGCCGAGCACGACGACGGTCGCCCGCTCGACAGCTGCGACGAGCGCGGCGTCGCTCGGCTCGGCTAGCAGCGGCTCCGAGGGGACGCCGACAACGCGCTGGACGGCGAGCGCCGCATCGGCCAGCAGCCGGCTCGCATCCCGCCGGCCCAGGCTCGCGTCCGCCTTCGTCCCGACGAGCCGGAGCGGCAGATCCGTCGCGGCGGCGAGCCAGGCGGCGAGCTCGAGCGCCGCCCAGTCCTGCACACCGCCGCCGAACGGAACGAAGACTCCCTCGCCGCGCGTCCAGTCGGGCGCCGGGCCCGCGAGCAGTCCGACGTCCGCCGCCGACCGTTCGAGCAGCCCAGCCAGCCGTCCGGCAGCTGAGCCGCATCGACGTTCGAAGGCGCGTCGATGAGGATGAGCGCGGCATCTGTCATCGACGCAAGACGGTCGGCGTCGTCTGCCCATACACCTGTCGTGAAAGCCGCCGTCCGCACGTCGAGGTCGAGCGACTCGCGGCGCGCGTTCAACGCCGCCGACGTCGGCGCTACGTCGGCGCCGTCGGCGAGCAGGCGCGCGGCAATGACTCGCGAGCATGCACCCGGGCCAACGGCGCTGCAAGCGCCAGCAACGGGTCGACCGCTCGCTCCTCCGACGGCAGCATGAGCACTGGGCGCTGCGGCCGCGGCGCGTCCCGATCGGGGACGGCGACATCCAGCGACCCGTCCTGCGTCAGGATCGCCCGCTCCAGCGCGTAGCGAGGGAGTCGGCTCGATCCCGAACTGCTCGACGAGGGCCTCCCGGGTCGCCCGATAGACGGTCAGCGCCTCGGTCTGGCGCCCCGACCGGTAGAGCGCGAGCATCAGCTGCTCGCCGAACCGCTCGCCGAAGGGATGCGCGGCGACGAGCTCCTGGAGCTCACCGACGAGCTCCGCGTGTCGGCCCAGCGCGAGCTCAGCGTCGATCCGTCGCTCGAGGGCGGCAAGCCGAATCTCCTCGAGGCGCTCGATCGCGACCCGTGCGAACGGCTCGTCCGCAAGATCGGCGAGAGCTCCGCCGCGCCAGAGCCCGAGCGCCTCCCGCAACAGCTCTGCCGCTTGCTGCGCCGCTCCTCGTGCCCGGACCTGAGCGGCACGCTCCGTCAGCCGCTCGAAGCGATGCAGGTCGAGCTGATCGGGGGCGAGGCGCAGGATGTAACCGGGCGGACGCGTCTCGATCGCCGGCGCGCCGAGGATCCGCCGCAGCTCGGAGACCTGGCGCTGCACCTGCGTGACGGCCGTGACGGGGGCAGTGCCGTGGTAGAGATCATCGGCGAGCCGCTCGACCGGGACGACCCGGTTCGCCCGAGCAGGAGGATCGCGAGGGTGGCGCGCTGCTTCGGCCCGCCGAGCGGGATCGGGCCGTCTTCGCCGACGACCTCGAGCGGCCCTAGGAGGCAAAACTCGAGCACGCCGCGGACCGTAACCGTTCGATAGCGGATCGGTAGCGCGCCGCCGGATCATCGCTTCGAACTTCGAAGACGGGAGGCTTCAAATGCGAAAGATCATCCTCGTCGCCGCGTTCGCGTTCGCGGTGGCCGCGCTCCCGGCGCCGCCAGGTCCGTTCCATCTCACGTCGACAAGAGGGTCTCCCGCCCAAGGTCTTCTTCGCCAAGGGCATCTGCTCGGGCGGATAGGACGGCGATGAATCGTCGGCTCAGGACTGCACTGCGGCGGCGGCCGTGCTCGGAACGCTCGGTGCCGCCGCCGCGGGGCGGGCGGGCTCGCCTATCCGAACGCGATCGCCGTCATCGGCGCCGGCGACGCGGCGGGATACGCCTCCGATCCGAAGCGCCCGTTCCAGAAGGCTCGCTCGAACTCCTGGGCGACGGGCACCAGCCCCGCGGTGCGCAGCATCTACACGCGGCTTCTTGCCGTGAACCCGATGGTCCGAGGCGCGCGTTCAACTTCTCGTCACGCGGCGCGACCGTGCGTACTCCTGTCGCAGGTGCGCAAGGCGACCCTCCTCAAGACGAAGCCCGAGCTCGTCATCGTCCAGATCCTGGGCAACGACGCCACGTGCGACGGCAAGGACGAGACGCGCTACGCCAACTACCAGGCCCGCGTCACGGAGGCGCTGCAGAAGCTTGCCGCCGGCCTGCCGAAGGCGCGCATTCTCGCCGTGGGCGACGCAAGCACCCTCGACTCGTACATCAAGGCCGTGTCGAGCTACGGGCTCGGCGCCCGGCTGACGCATGCCAGCAAGGGGATCTGCTCGATCTTCGCGCCGAAGACCGGAAAGGTCGTCCCGGGGCACGTCGCCTACGTCCGCAGGACGATCAATGGGTACAACGCCGCGTTCGCCGCCCCTGCAAGGCCGTGACGACGTGCCGTTACGACGGCGGCGCGGCCCGACGGATCGTCCTGAAGCCCGCCGACCTGGCGCACCGCTACGAGAGCCTCTCGATCCAGGGGCTCGCGAAGCTCGCGGCCGTCGAGTGGAAGGTGCTCTACGGTTAGGAGGGCTTGGCGGAATGGCGCTCGTCGCCGGGGTGCGCTGGTCGTTCCGAGGCAAGGACGCAGGGAGCGCCGATAGCCGAGACTATCGGCGCGACTGAGGACGCCGTCCTCGGAGCGACCAGCGTGGCCCGGAGAATCAGCCGCGATTCCGCCAAGCCCTCCTAGACGCGTCCGAGCAGGACGCAGCCGTTGTGGCCGCCGAGGCCCATAGCGTTCGAGAGCGCGACGTCGAGCTCCACCTCGCGCGCCTCGTTCGGGACGTAGTCGAGATCGCACTCCGGATCGGGGTTGCGGTAGTTGATCGTCGGCGGCACCAGCTGGTGGTGCAGCGCGAGCGCGCACATCATCGACTCGATCGCGCCGGCGGCCCCGAAGCAGTGCCCCGTGACGGATTTCGTCGAGGAGACGGCGAGCTTGTAGGCGTGGTCGCCAAAGACCTGCTTGATCGCCCGCGTCTCGGCCGCGTCGCCGAGAGGGGTCTAGGTCCCGTGCGCGTTGATGTAGCCGACCCGCTCCGGCTCGACCCCGGTGCGCTCGAGCGCCGCGCGCATCATCCCCGCCACCCCGGTCGCCTCCGGCTCCGGCTGGGCCATGCGGTGGGTGTCGTTCGACGCCCCGTAGCCGAGCACCTCGGCGTAGATCGTCGCTCCGCGCGCCCGCGCCGACTCGAGCTCCTCGAGCAGGAGGATGCATGCGGCCTCCGACATGACGAAGCCGGCTCGCGTCGCGTCGAACGGCCGCGAGGCCTTCGTCGGGTCGTCCTCCTCGGCGACGAGGCCTCGCATTGCGCAGAAGCCGGCGAGGATCAGCGGATGGATGCACGACTCCGTCCCGCCGGCGAGAACGGCGTCGGCGTCGCCCCGGCGGATCAACTCGGCGCCTTCGCCGACGGCGTGCGAGCCGGTCGCGCACGCTAGACGGGCGCATAGTTCGGACCGCGGATCCCGAGTGAGATCGCGATCTGGCCGCTCGCCGAGTCGACGAGCACGCTCGGGATGAAGAACGGTGAGATGCGGTCGGGGCCGCGGTCGCGGAGGACGTACGAGGGTCGACGATCCCCGGCAGACCGCCGATGCGGAGCCGACGACGACGCCGACACGCGCCGGATCGACGTCAGGCCGCCTGCCCGCCAGGCCTCTTGCGCTGCGCCGAGCGCCAGCAGGACATTTCTGTCGATCCGGCGCCCCTCCTTCGCCGGCGCCACCGTAGCCGGATCGAAGCCCTTGACCTCGCCCGCGATCCGGACGGGGTATCGCTCGCGTCGAACGCCTCGATGAAGTCGATGCCGCTTTCACCGGCAACAGCGGAATTCCACGTCGAGGGCGCGTCGAGACCGAGCGGCGTGATCGCACCCAACCCTGTGACGGCCACCCTTCTCATCGAGCAATCCTAGTCAGCGGCCGATGCGACGCATGGCGAAGCGGCCGAGGGTTCTCCCGCGGAAGCGGGCGATGCCGTCCCACCAGCCGTTTTGCCCGGCTCCACCGAGTCGACGAGGCCGCGTGAGAGCCGTCCCTCGTACCGCAGCTCGTGCCCGACGACCGCGAACGGCGAGTGCAGCGGGCCGAGCAGTGTCTCGCCGTTCGTACCGTCGATCCGCTTGTGCACGCCGTACAGCGGCGGCAGTGCGCCGCTGAGGCGCCGCACCTCCCACTCGCCGTCGAGCTCGCCCATCGCAGTAGCCTTGCAGACGTGCCCGGCCCAAACGTGCCCTTCCCGCCGATGGAGGCGGAGCTCGTCCGCGAGCTCCCCGCCGGTGAGGGCTGGCAGTACGAGCCGAAATGGGACGGCTTCCGCGGCGTGCTGGAGAACGACGGCGGCGAGCTCGCGCTCTGGTCGCGCAACGGACGCCCGCTCCTGCGCTACTCCCCGAGCTGGCCCCACTCGGTGAGCTGCTTCCGCCCCACTCGGCGCTCGACGGCGAGATCGTGATCGCCCGCGATGGCGTGCTCGACTTCGACTCGATGCAGACGCGGCTGCACCCGGCCGAGAGCCGTGTCCGGAAGCTGTCGGCCGAGATCCCGGCGATCTTCATCGCGTTCGACCTCCTGCTCTGGGACGGAGACCCGGTCCACGAGCGGCCGCTCGAGGCCAGGCGAGACGAGCTGCTGCGCAACGGAGAGGGCTTCTGGATCTCGCCGGCGACACGTCGCTCGATGCCGCGACTGCGTGGCTCGACCGCTTCGAGGCCGCCGGGCTCGACGGCGTGATCGCGAAGCGGCTGGGGCTTGCCTACATGCCCGGCTCACGCGAGGCCGTCGTGAAGGTGAAGGAGCACAAGACCGCCGACTGCGTCGTCATCGGCGTCCGCTGGAAGCCCGGTCGCGAGAAGCTCGCGACGCTGCTGCTCGGGCTCTACCGCGAGGACGGCGAGGCCGACTACGTCGGCTCGGCCGCGATCGGCGCCCGCAACCACGACGCCATCGCCGGGCGCGTCCTGCCTCTCCTCGACGAGGGCTCCGACCGCCACTTCGGCGAGCCGAACCGCTGGGGAACGAATGGCCTCGAGCAGACGCCGCTACGGCACGAGCTCGTCGCCGAGGTGCGCTACGACAAGGTGCAGGGCAACCGCTTCCGCCACGGCACGAAGCTGATCCGTTTCCGCGACGACAAGGACCCGGAGCAGTGCACGTGGCGAGAGGTGAGGCCGCCGCGCCGCGCCGACGACCCGACGGTCGAGACGCTGCTCAGCTCCTCCACCTGAGGAAGCCGAGCGCGGCGACGTAGGCGACGCCCGCAATCGCGCCGAGCTGGACGTACGGGCTGCCATCATCGCCGTGCGCCCACCCCATGCGCACATGGCGAGAACGGCGACGATCAGGACGTTGCCCGCGAGCGCCGTCGCGTGCACGTCGATCCGCTGCCAGTACTCATCGCGTCCGTCGCCGCGCAGGCCGCGAATCAGGTCGCTTCGCCCGCCGAGAAGAACGACGACGGCCAGCCCAGTCATGATCGCGAGCGACTCGAGGCCGGCGCTCCGCTCGCCGCCGACCCAGAGCGCTGCGCAGAACAGCACGCCGAGTGCGACCGAGAACAGCGGCAGGAACCACTTCGTCTTATGCAGTGCCGTCATCGAAGACCTCCTCCACAGTCATGCCGAAGTACCGAGAGAGCGCGAGCGCGAGTGGCAGCGACGGGGTATAACGCTCCGTCTCGATCGCGTTGATCGTCTGCCGCGAGACCTGCATTGCCTGCGCGAGCTCCGCCTGCGACAGCCCCCGTCCCGCTCTCAGCTCACGGATCAAGTTGAGCACGATGTGTCAAGTTAGCTTGACATCACCAATGTGTCAAGCACGCTTTACATCAGCCATATCATCCCGGCATGAGCGACTACACCAAGTACAACCTCAGAGAGGTCGAGAACGCGGCGCCGAAGTTCCAGATGCCGGAGGAGATGGAAGCCCGGTTCGCGCGGGGGGCGATCGAGGGAGAGACGCTCGGACTGAGCCTGTTCACGCTCGAGCCGAACTTCCGGATCCCTTTCGGGCACAAGCACCCGAACCAGGAGGAGGTCTACGTCCTTGTCAAGGGCAGTGCCCGGATCAAGATCGAGGACGAGATCGTCGAGCTGCAGCCCTGGGACGCCGTCCGCATCGGCAAGGACACGATGCGCAACATCGAGGCCGGCCCCGATGGGGCCGAGTACATCGCCTTCGGCGCCGGGACCGACCCGCGGGACGCCGAGATGAACCCCGGCTGGTGGTCGGACTGACCCGGGACTGACCCCGCAAAGATCAGGGTCGATTCAGGGTCGTGCCGGATGGCGTAGAGGCCTCTCCCCCACGCACGCTGGTGGGAGATCATCAACAGGAGGCTCACGATGTCCGACACGATCGACCCGACCACGACCGACGACGCGCTGCCGAGGCGCCTCGTCCGTCCGACCGAAGGCCGGTGGCTCGGGGGCGTCGCCGTCGGACTCGGCCGCTACTTCGACGTCAACCCGCTCGTCTACCGGATCGCGTTCGCGGCGCTCGCGCTTGTGGGTGGACAGGGCTGCTCCTCTACCTCGCCGCCTGGCTCGTGATCCCAGGCGAGGACGACGACGAGTCGATCGCCGTCGAGGCGCTGCGCGAACGCCAAGACCATCCCTGGCTTCTCGTCGGCGTCGGCCTGCTCGCCTTCGGCGCGCTGTTCGCGCTCTCCGAAGCGCACTTCTGGCCGGGAACCGGCAACGTCTGGCTCGCGGCGACCCTTGTCGGAGGCGCGCTCGTCTGGTGGCACGTGTCGCAGCGATCCGACCGTCCACGCGCCGTTCAGACCGCCGCTGCCCCCGTTGCAGCAGACGAAGCAGCTCAGCCGGACGAAGCGACGACGAGAGTCCAGCCACCGCCTCCCCCGCCCAAGCCGCCGAAGCGGCCATCGCTCTTCGCGCCCGTCCTCGGCGCGCTGCTCGCAGCCGCCGGCTTCTTCGGGCTGCTCGCGGTGCTCGACATCTACGACGTCGACGTCGCAGCCGTGCTTGCGGCGGGCGTGGTGATCGTCGGCGCCGCGATTGCGTTCGGGGCACTCACACAGCGGCGCGTCGGCGGGCTCGTCTTCCTCGGACTGCTCCTGCTTGCCGCCTTCGCTCTCGCCGCGATCACGCCGGTTTCCGTCGGCGCGGGGGTCGGGGAGAAGAGCGAACGACCGGCGACCGTGACGGCGCTGGACCCGAGCTACGAGCACGGCATCGGCGAACTCGAGCTCGACCTCAGCGATATCACGCTGCCGGCGGGCACGACCTCGGTCGACGCCAGCGTCGGCATCGGGAAGATCGTCGTCACGGTGCCGGAGGATGTCGCCCTCGTGATCGACGCCCACGCGGGGGTCGGCTCGATCGATCTCCTCGGCGCACGCGACGACGGCGTCGACGCGGATCGAACCATCAGGCTGCCCGGCTCGACTCCGGATGCTCCCGTGCTCGACCTCGAGGCCGACATCGCGATCGGCGACATCCAGGTTCAGCGCGGGTGAGCTCGACGCCGTACCGGCTGCCGCTGACGCTCCCTCGCCTGCGGCGCGCGCCCGGTGAGGGAGCGATCGCGGGCGTCTGCGCCGGAATCGGGCGCAGCCTGCGGGTCGACGCGACGCTCGTCCGGCTCACGTTTGCGCTGCTCGCGTTCGCCGGTGGCGCCGGAATCGTCGCCTACGCAGGGGCCTGGCTCGCTCTCGAGCCGGAGAGCGGCCCCACGCCGTCGTCGAAGCGCCGGCTCCTCGGCTACGTCGCGCTCGCAATCGCCGGCGCGATCGCGCTCCGGGGCTTCGGCTTCTCCGACTCGCTGATCTGGCCGGCCGCGCTCTGCGGAGCGGGGATCCTGCTCGCCAGGGGCCGGACGGGCGCCACGGTCGTGGCGGGCCTCGCACTCGTCGCCGTCGGCGTGATCCTCTTCGTCGACCAGAACGCGACGTCCGACCGGCGCGATGCCGCCTTCCAGTCGAGCGCGGTCGCGATCACCCTCCTCCTCGTCCTCGGCCCCTGGGCCTGGAGACTGGCGGCCGAGCGAAACTCGGAGCGAATCGCCCGGATCCGCTCTGAGGAGCGCGCCGAGATGGCGGCGCGCATCCACGACTCCGTGCTGCAGACCCTCGCGCTCGTCCAGCGCGAGGCGAGCGACCCGCGCCGCGTCGCGGCGCTCGCGCGGCGGCAGGAGCGGGAGCTGCGCGGGTGGCTCTACCCAGACGCGCGTGCGGAGGGGGCGAGTCTGGCGTCCGCAATCGAGACGGCGGCCGTGGAGGTGGAGGAGCTTCACGGCATCCCGGTCGAGCTCGTCCGGACCGGGGACGTGCCGCTGGACGACCGGGTCGAGGCGCTCGTGCTCGCGGCGCGGGAAGCGTTGGCCAACGCCGCCGAGCACTCCGACGCGGACGAGGTATCGGTCTTCGCAGACGTGGGCGACGACGAGATCGCGGTCTACGTGCGCGACCGCGGCACGGGGTTCGACCCGGACGAGCTGCCGCCGGACTCGCACGGGATCGCCGACTCCATCCGCGGCCGCATGGAGCGCGTCGGCGGCACCGCGGCGATCGTGTCCTCACCGGAGGGCACCGAGGTCGAGCTGCGGCTGGGGAGGCAGCCGTGAGCCGGCGCCGCGTCGTCCTCGTCGACGACCATCGCATCTTCCGCTCGGGTGTTCGCGCGGAACTCGGCGAAGCGGTCGAAATCGTCGGCGAGGCCGGCTCCGTCGCCGAGGCCGTGCCGTTGATCCGCGAGCTCGATCCCGACGTCGTCCTGCTCGACGTCCACCTGCCGGACGGCGGCGGCCACGCCGTGATCGCCCAGGTCGCGCCCGAGCGACCGGGAGTCCGCTTCCTTGCGCTCTCGGTCTCGGATGCGGCCGAAGACGTGATCGACGTGATCCGAGCGGGCGCCCGCGGCTACGTCACGAAGACGATCTCCGGCGACGAGCTCGTGGACGCGATCAACCGCACCGCCGAGGGCGACGCCGTCTTCTCACCGCGGCTCGCGGGCTTCGTCCTCGACGCCTTCCGCTCCGGCGAGGCCGCGGTTGACCCGGAGCTCGACACGCTCACCGCACGCGAGCGCGAGGTGCTGCAGCTGATCGCGCGCGGCTACCGCTACAAGGAGATCGCGTCGCGGCTGCACCTCTCGGTGAAGACGGTCGAGAGCCACGTCTCTGCCGTCCTGCGCAAGCTCCAGCTATCGAGCCGCCACGAGCTGACGCGGTGGGCGGCCGAGCGGCGGCTGATCTAGGCGTCTGCTTTCTTCGCCCGCGACGGCTGCACGCGCTTCGGCTCCCCCGGCATCTTCGGGAACTGCGGCGGATAGGGAGCCTCGCCGACACCTGCCGCCTCCTCGCGCTCAACCCACTCGAGCAGGAGCTTCAGGTCGCAGACGGCGTCGTCGATTCCGGCCTGCACGTCGCCAAGCTTCGCGAAGCGCTCGGGCATCGAGGCGAGGGTGAAGTCCTCGGTCTCGACGTCGGGGAGCTCGTCCCACGTCACCGGCGCGGAGACGGTCGCGTCCGGCCGGCCGCGCACCGAGTAGGCCGACGCGATCGTGCGGTCGCGGGCGTTCTGGTTGTAGTCGATGAAGACGCGCTCGCCGCGCTCCTCCTTCCACCACGCCGTCGTGACGAGCTCGCTCCGGCGCTCGACCTCCCGGGCGAAGGCGAGCGCACAGCGGCGCACGACGGGGAACTCCCAGTTCGGCTCGATCCGACACGCGACGTGGATGCCGCGGTTGCCGGACGTCTTGGGCCAGCCGGTCCACCCCATCTCGGCCAGCGTCTCCCGCACCACCGCTGCCACCTGCTTGCCGTCCTCGAACGATGTCCCCGGCTGCGGGTCGATGTCGATCCGGAGCTCGTCGGGCTTGTCGACGTCCGCACGGCGGGAGGGCCAGGGATGGAAGTCGACGACGGCGAGGTTCGCCGCCCAGGCGACCTGTGCGACCTCGGTCACGCAGAGCTCGTCCGCATGCCGGCCGGAGGGGAAGGTCACGCGCGCGGCCTCCACCCATTCGGGCCGCTTCTCGGGCACGCGCTTCTGATAGATCATCTCGCCCTCGACGCCGTCCGGGAAGCGGCGCAGCTGCGTCGGCCGCTCGTAGAGCGCACGCACGATCCCCTCTCCGACCGACAGGTAGTACTCGACCAGGTCCCGCTTCGTCTCCTGCCGTGCCGGAAAGAGCACCTTGTCCGGGTTTGTCACCTTGACGGTGCGGCCGCCGACCTCGAGCTCGATGAACGGGGACGCCATTCTGCGGAACGGTACCGCGTGGTAGGTTCGAAATCCGTTCCGCATCGACCCACGGAGACTGCTCATGCGAAAGCTCGCCTCGCTGCTGCTCGTCCTCGTCCTCTCGATCTTCGCCGCCGGTTGTGGCTCGGACGACGAGGATTGGCCGCGCCGCGACGACGAGGCAGCGTCTGCGGCGCGTCCGCCGCGGACTGCACGAAGGAGAGCGTCGAGACGATCGCGGACAGCCGCCTGACGATCGGGACGGACAACCCTGCGTACCCGCCGTGGTTCGCAGGCGGCACGCCGGAGGGCTCCGACTGGGAGTTCAACGACCCCAACACCGGCGAGGGCTTCGAGAGTGCGGTCGCCTACGCCGTGGCCGACCAGCTCGGGTTCGCCAAGGGCGACGTCGACTGGGTCGTAACGTCCCTTCAACAACTCCTTCAAGCCGGGCGAGAAGAACTTCGACTTCGACATCAACCAGATCTCGGTCACGGAAGACCGCGACCGCGCCGTCGACTTCAGCGACTCCTACTACAAGGTCAGCCAGGCGCTCGTCGGACTCACGGGGAAGCCGATCACGAAGGTGCGACGCTCGCCGACCTCGAAGAAGTACAGGCTCGGCGCCCAGGTCGGGACGACGAGCTCGCCTACATCCAGGACACGATCAAGCCATCGACGGAGGCGCGCGTCTACGACACGTCGAACGACGTCGTCGCGGCGCTGAACAGCGGCCAGATCGACGGGATCGTCGTCGACCTGCCGACGGCGTTCTTCCTCGTCGGCGGTGAGGTGAAGAACGGCGCGGTCGTCGGCCAGTTCGCGCCGACCGGCGGCCAGGAGCACTTCGGGATCCTGTTCCCCGAGGGCAGCGCCCTCCGCGACTGCGTCAACGGCGCGCTGACGGCCTTGAAGCGACGACGGGACGCTGAGCGGATCCAGCAGCAGTGGCTCTCCAAGAAGACGGCGCACCCGTATCTGAATAGGCCGACCGCGGAACCCGCATCCTCGGGGGCGGCGGCGGGGGCCGCGCCTCGCGATCGCGACCGTCAGCACGGTCGTCGTCTTCGGCGCGATCGCCTACGCGCGTCACGCACCTCGCCGGGCTGGCCCGAGGTCACAGGCCTTCTTCTATCGCCCTGGAGTTCCGGGAGTCGTTTCCCGACATCCTCGCGAATTCCGGCGAACGTGAAGATGTTCATGATCGCGGAGGTGTTCATCCTCTTCTGGGCCTCGCGCTCGCCGTCCTCCGCAGCCTGCCGGGGCCCGTTTTCTTCCCGCTCCGCTTCCTCTCGGTCGCGTACACGGACGTCTTTCGCGGCGTGCCGACGATCCTGCTCATCTTCTTGCTCGGCTTCGGCGTCGCCGGGCTGCAGCTCACCGGCGTGCCGACCTCCGAGTTCTGGGCGACCGTCTCGCTCGTCCTCGTCTACTCGGCCTACGTCGCCGAGGTCTACCGGGCCGGAATCGACTCCGTCCACCCGAGCCAGGAGGCGGCTGCGCGCTCGCTCGGGCTGAACCGATTCCAGGCGCTCCGCTACGTCGTGCTGCCGCAGGCGATCCGGCGCGTGATCCCGCCGCTCCTGAACGACTTCATCGGGCTCACGAAGGACACGGCACTCGTGGCGCTGCTCGGCGTCGTCGAGGCGTTCCGGCAGTCGCAGATCGAGGTCGCCGGCTCGTTCAACTACACGCCGTACGTCGCTACCGCCGTTATCTTCCTCGCCCTGACGATCCCCCTCACCCGCTTCACCGACTGGCTGATCGCCCGAGAGCGGAAGCGGCGCCGGTGACCGCGCAGCTTCGAGTCGAGGGCGTGTCGAAGTCCTTCGGCGATCATCGCGTCCTCGACCGGATCGACCTCGCGGTCGAGGAGCACGAAGTCGTGTGCCTGATCGGAGCCTCCGGGTCCGGCAAATCGACCCTGCTGCGCTGCATCAACCTCCTCGAGCCGGTCGACGAGGGGCGCATCTTCCTGGGCGGCGAGGAGCTGACCGGAACCGGAGTCGACGAGAACCGAGCTCGGCGGCGAATCGGGATCGTGTTCCAGGCGTTCAACCTCTTCCCCCACATGACGGTCCTCGAAAACGTCACGCTCGGCCCGCGGAAGGCGCTCGGCACATCGAAAGGCCAGGCCGAGGTGGACGCAACGGAGTTGCTCGCGCGCTTCGGGCTCGCCGAGAAGCGCGACGACTACCCGGATCGGCTTTCCGGCGGTCAGCAGCAGCGCGTCGCGATCGTGCGGGCGCTCGCGATGCAGCCAGAGGTGATGCTCCTCGACGAGGTGACGAGCGCGCTCGACCCCGAGCTCGTCGCCGAGGTGCTCCGCGTGATCCGCGAGCTCGCCGACGGCGGTATGACGATGCTGATCGCCACCCACGAGATGGGCTTCGCACGCGACATCGCGAGCCGGGTCTGCTTCCTCGACGCCGGCGTGATCCTCGAGCAGGGGCCGCCGGAGCGGATCTTCAGCTCCCCGGAGCAGGTGAGGACACGACAGTTCCTCGACCGGATCATCGAAGCGGGGCGTCTGTAGGCCTACACTTCAGATGTGCTCGAAGAGACTACGCGGGATGTCGTGCTGGAACCGCTGGACGACTGGATCGTCGTCGAGCCGCTCGACGACACCGAGACCGCGAGCGGCCTGATCGTGCCGATCAACGAAGGTGCGCAGACGCGCCAGGCGATCGTGGCCGCGGTCGGCCCCGACGTCGAGTCGATCGATCCCGGCGACAAGGTGCTGTTCCCGCGCGACGCCGGCTTCGAAGTCCGGCTCGCGCGCTCCGCGCATCGTGTCCGCGTGCTCAGGCGCGAGGACCTGCTCGCCCGCATCCACGACTAGGAACGCGTTCGTGTCGAGCCGGAGCGAAGCGACCCTTCAGGGGTCTGCGCGCGAAGAGCATCCGCTCTCGCGGATGCTCTTCTTGCGCTACGAAGCAGGTGCGATCCGCCGCATGGATCGAGCTCCCGCCTCGTCTGAGCTCGCCGCCCCGCCGCGGGGCAACGAACCACTAGCGCCATCCTGGACGACGGGCGCCGCTTCACGCCATCCCCCGGCCTGAGTTGACCGCACTACTTCACTTGAACGAGGGATCGGACGGCGGCGCTCCGAGGACGATGAACAGGTCATCAGCTCAGCGACGTGGGAAGCCGCAGCCCACCGCGCAGAGTCTCGAAAGACCGCGTCAGGCGCACCCAGCGCCGAACCGCGGTCTTTCGCACGTCTGGAGACAGAAACGCCGAAGGCCTGCCGCCCGCGGGCCTTCCGGCGTGACCGAGTTGGACGACGCCGAGCCGGCTCGCGCGCTCCGGGAACGTACCGGGCGAGCGTCGCGGAGGGTGCGAAACCGGAGGAAGATCGCTGCGCTCGAGCACGTCCCGTGAGTTGGAGGCTCGGGTGCCGGACAACGACCGATTGCGTGTGACCTCATTGCTCCCGGCGGCGTACACATCGACATGAAGACAGCGGCCATTCTTCTCTCCCTGATCGTCACGGCGGCGTCTCTTGCCGGGACAGGGTCGGCCTCTCTCCAGCGGAGCCCGAGTTCTGCAGCGCGGGCTCCGATCGCGACCGTCGTTCAGCATGGCGGACTGTGCTTCCAGGGCAGGGGACACCCGGGTGTGGAGTGCCGGTCGACTGCGACCGTCACAGACCGCTGGATCAGTGCGCCGGGTTTCAGGCGGCGTGCCTTGAGGGAGACCGAGCGCGCAGACTTGCTCAGCGCAATCGGACAGATCAAGGCTGAGTACCTTCGAAGGCATCCCTTCCGGGGTGTGTGCCCGACCGCCTACGACGGCCAGGAGTCGATCTATCGCTTTCGCGGGTTCGGACGGGAACTGGCTTCGTGCACATACGGTCTGAGCGGCGTCAGAGCGGTCACCCTCGTGAACCGGCTCATCCGCCAACTCGACCGCTGAATCGCATCTGGGCACCCCAGGGATCGAGGCCCGATGCGGGCGCCATCACACATCGAAGCCGCGTGGCAGCCTGCTGAGGTTCAGGCGGCGAAAGACTGGTTAGTGCGCCGAGGCTGGCGCCGAAGGTCCGCCAGCAGGGCTGCGTGCTGGACTCGGTTGGGTGCCCGCCGTGTCGTAGCGGGCGGGCCAGCCTGGAAGAAGTCTTCAGTGGACCGCGTCGGCAGAGCACGCTCGAGCAGGCACCGGGTCAGCTGATCGCGCATTCGCACCTCTGTCGCTTTCGTCTTTGGGTGGTTGAGCGAACGCTCCGAACATCAGCAGGTCGCTCGATCGACGCGGGACTCAGACAAAAGTAGTGCTCGCGGTCTTGCCCGGATAGGACATGATTGGGTCATCGCGTTCGGCTGGCGCTGACGGCATGCTGGTCGCGTGAACGTGGGAATCAAGGTCAGATTGCAGAGCACCGACGGCGGCGATCTCGGGATAGCTCATGCGCCGGCACCGGTCACACGAGGCGATGTGCTTGCGCTCGCGGACGGGTCGATCTGGCGCGTGATCAACCTGATCAACCTCGAGGACCACGACAACACCGCCCGCGTGATCGACATGCTCTGCATGGTCGAACCGGGCTAGCCCCTGCGGCCCGTCGACCTCAAGCAGTCCGTCCACGTGCCGATCGCGGGGTTGCTGTAGCGGCTGCGGTTGCAATCGCCGCAAGACGGTGGCGGCAGCGTTCGGGGGCACCACACGCGCTGCAGAACAGTGCGTCGGCGTCGTTCTCCCGTCCGCAAGAACTGCAGATCATGGCGCTGACCCTACGCTGAGGGCTACAGCCGATCGAGGAGTTCAGCCTTCTTGGCTTCGAACTCCTCGTGTGTGATCAGATTCTGGTCGCGCAGTTCGCCGAGCTGCTTGATCTGTTCCGGGATGTCGGGTTCGCCTGGCCCGCCTCGGGCACCGGCGTGATGCGCGGCGATGTATTGCTCGACAGCCGCGCGAATCATGTTGAACCCCTTGGCCTGCCGCCTGCTGAAGATCACGGCGTTCTCGTCCCTCATCGCGTTCTGCAAGCCACCTCGGAACTCAGGGCTTCCGGAGAGGGTGAACCTGATGAAGCCGTTGGTAAACATACGAGCCGGTTGCAACTGCACCGCGGTGATCGACGCGAGTGGGATTCGCCGGTCTCCCTGCGAGTGGCCGGCGCGACCGAAGCCCTTCCGGTCGACTGTCAACCATTCCCCGTCGATCGTGATCAGGCCGTTGTTCCCCTTTGCGTACAGCGCGGCCACCCGGTCACTGTACTCGCGTCGAGTTGCTGTGCGACGGCTGCCACGCGGACGTCACCGCACACTCGACCAGGAACCTCGCCCTCGAGGCACTCCGCGCCGACGATCAGCGGGCGTTACGCCTAGGGCACTCCGGTCGTCGTCTCGCAGGCGGCGGTCGCCGTGTCCGTGCCCACGTCGCCGCGGCAGATGTCAGGTGAGCCAGGACCCCCGTCGAGCTCGTCGTCGCCGAGATCGCCCCGCAGGATGTCGGCGCCCGATCCGCCCAGCAACACGTCGTTGCCCAGGTCGGCGTTGATGATGTCGTCTCCCGAGCCGCCGCAGAGGCGATCGTTCCCGCCGCCGCCGAGCAGCTTGTCGTTCCCGCCCAGCCCGACGATCACGTCGTCGCCGGGGGTGCCCTGAAGCTTGTCGTCGCCGGACGTTCCAACGAGCGTCCCGACTTGCCCGTCGCAACCCGCCTCGACCGTGATCGTGACCGTGGCGGCGTTCGACAGAAAGCCTCCGTCCGAGGCGCGGTAGGTGAAGGAGTCCACCCCCGCGAAGTCCTCGTCCGGGGTGTAGTTGAAGGATCCGTCCGCGTTGAGGAGGAGCGTCCCGTTCAGCGGGCCGGACGCAAGTTGCGCCGTCAGCGGATCGTCGTCAGTGTCGTTTGCGAGTACGCCCAGCGGAGGGATCGACAGCAGCGTCTCTTGCGACGCCACGTAGAAGTCGTCGATGGCGATCGGCGCCTCGCCGTTGATCAGGATCGAGGCGCGGCCATCGCCGAAATCGATGTCGCCGACGAAGACGAGATCCGGGTCGGTGTCCTCGTCGAAGTTGCCGGCCGCGATCCCTTGACCAAGGCGGTCGTTGACGAAGTTGCCGCCGAAGTTGAAGCTCCCTCCGGCCCCACCTTCCAAGATCGAGACGCCGCCCGCAAAGCTCGCGACGGTAGCAATGTCCAGGTCGCCGTCGCCGTTGAAGTCGGCCACGTCGAGCGACTCGGGCTCGTCGCCGGACGTGCCTATCACCGTCGAGGGGCCAAACGACGCCCCGGCGCCCCCGAGGAGCACGGCGACGGACTGGGGAAAGAACGTGCCGACCGCGAGGTCGGGATCGGAATCGCCGTTGAAGTCGCCGGCGACCACCTCTCTGGCCAGGCTAACGGCATTGAAGGCGGGCGCGCCGAAGCTCCCGCCGGCACCGCCAACGAGGATCGAGACCCCAGCAGGGCCGGAGTTGGTGACCGCGAGGTCTAGATCGCCGTCCCCATCGAAGTCCCGGACGGCGACATCCCCCGGGCCGCCGCCTGCCGCGAAGGCTGTTGCAGGGCCGAAGTCGCCTGCGCCGTCGCCGAGCAGCACCGAGACGTCGTCGGAGCCACGATTGGCGACCACGAGGTCGAGGTTCGAGTCACCGTCGAAGTCACCGACCGCGACTGACGACGGGTTGGTGCCCGCGTCATGGAAGTCGGCCAGGCCGAAGGTGCCTCCCGTGTTTCCCAGCCACACGACGACGTTGAAGCTGTTCGCGTTGGCTCTGGCCGCCACGAGGTCGGGGTCCGAGTCGCCGTTGAAGTCGCCGACCGCGACCGAGACGGGGTTCGTGCCCGCGGCGAGGTTGGTCGCGGGGCCAAATGTTCCTCCCGCCCCGCCGAGCAGCACGGAGACGTTGCCGGAGCCGAAGTTGGCGACTGCGAGATCGAGATCCGCGTCGCCGTTGAAATCGGCCACGGCGACCGAGACGGGCGAGGCACCTACCATGTAGTCCGTCGGCCCGGTGAAGCTCGCTGCGCCCGCCACCGGGGCGAGAGACAGTACGGCACCCAGGGCGAGCAGCGACACGAGGGCCCACGGCCGTCGGGCGACGCTGCGAACGAACGACCGGGTCGGTGCCGAGTTACAAGAAGTAGCCATTCTCCCCCAACGCGACTCGACAACGGTTTCGGTTGATCGAGCAACCGTCGGAAGGCCGGGGATCACTTCGTCGTCACGGCGTCGCAGCCCTCGATGGCATCTCCGCCGAAGGTCTCGCCCGTCAAGCACGCCTCCGTGTCGGCTGATGTCAGTCCCGTCTCCTGCGTGCGGAAGTGGAGAACGAGGTCGAAGTCGCCGTCCCCGTCGACGTCCTCGGCGTGTCCCATCCCGTGCTCCTCAGAGGCGCCGGCCGGGCCGAATGCGACGGAGAGCGGGTCGACGGAGAGCGCGTCGAACGCCGGCGTGGTCAGGATCGCGACGGGGATCACGCCCTTGCTGCCGGGGTGGACCGGATTGACGTCGCTGCTCGGCCTGATGTCGATCTCCACCTCGATCGTCGGCGGGGCGAGCGTCTGCCAGTCCGGCTCGAGGTCGAAGGCCGGATTCTGGCTCAGGTTCGTCTGGCCGGAGCCGTCCGCGTTCATGACGAACACCTCGGAGGTGCCGTCGCGGTCGCTCGTGAAGGCGACCTTGCTCCCGTCCGGCGACCAGGCCGGGGTCTCGTCGCTGGCCGGATTCTGGGTCAGGTTCGTCTGGCCGGAGCCGTCCGCGTTCATGACGAACACCTCGGAGTTGCCGTCGCGGTCGCTCGTGAAGGCGACCTTGCTCCCGTCCGGCGACCAGGCCGAACTCCCGTCGCTGGCCGGATTCTGGGTCAGGTTCGTCTGGCCGGAGCCGTCCGCGTTCATCACGAACACCTCGAGGTTGCCGTCGCGGTCGCTCGTGAAGGCGATCTTGCTCCCGTCCGGCGACCAGGCCGGGGTCTCGTCGCTGGCCGGATTCTGGGTCAGGTTCGTCTGGCCGGAGCCGTCCGCGTTCATGACGAAGATCTCGATGCTGCCGTCACGGAAGCTCCTGAAGGCGATCTTGCCTCCGTCCGGCGACCAGGCCGGGCTGCCGTCGTCGACCACACTCTGGCTCAGGTTCGTCTGGCCCGAGCCGTCCGCGTTCATGACATACACCTCGAGATTGAAGTTGTCGCGGTCGGTCATGAAGGCGATCTTGCTCCCATCCGGCGACCAGGCCGGCTGGAAGTCGCCGGCCGGATTCTGGCTCAGGTTTGTTTGGCCCGAGCCGTCGGGGTTCATGGCGAAGATCTCGTTGTCGCCGTCCCGGTCGCTTATGAAGGCGATCTGCCCGTTCTCTCCCGGGAATGCGGCCCCGGCCGGCCCCGCGGCGGAAAGCAGGACGGCGGCCGAAGCAGTCGCCAGCAACGCCAGCAGGCCGCTCCTCTTTCTGCACATCCCGGCAACGGCGGTCGGCCCGACAAAGGCTGCAACCGCAGCAGCAACCGCGAGGGCGATCCGAGCACGAACGGGCGGGAACACGCTGCCATCCCCTTTGACGATCTTCCGCCGCAGCGCGTCAGATGCTCACAGATCGGACGCTCTCCGTCAACGCCCAGCTTGACGCCGCGCCGTTCCGTCGAGAATCGACACCTCCTTCGTCTTCCTGACCGTGGTCAGGTCGAGCTTCCTGCGAGCAGGAACTTGAAGGGTGCCGGCGACACACCTGGCACACGGCTTCAGCCGTTTCCCCTTGGCTGCTAGGTGGTGAGGTGGGCGGTGTTGGGCTCGAACCACTTCCCCTGGTGCGGCTGCGGACGCGGGTCCTGTTCCCGCCGCGGGTTCGTGATGTGCGCCAGTTGTGCGCCAGTTGTGCACCAGGAATGGGCGGTCTTGAGCGGAGACACTTCTGCCGCACGATCGAACTGCCGCTAGGCCGTGCAGGCTGGGCGAGCAGTGCAGCCCGTCGGACACTTTCTACGCCATCGCGGGATCTGCGAGCCGAGCCGCGGTTGCGAGCCCCTGGAAGTAGGCGTCAAGGAGAGCAGCTGCCTCGTTCTCATTGCCCTTCGCGCTAGCGCCCGTCGCTAGAGGTCGTTACCTGGAGCACGGGAGGACCGCTGACTCGCCCCGAACGCAGGCCTCTCTGCTGGCGACGACGTGGAGGCGACGCCTGATCGTCTGCGGGAAGAAGTCGGGCCGCGCGGCCGTCGGGTGGCCACGAGGGGAAACAGGAGCATCGATTCGCTCCCGACACGCCCCACCCAGATGCACGAAAGGAAGGAAGCCATGTTCAGGATTTCTGCCATCACTCGCGTCGGCCTCGTCGCCGTCGCTTGTGTTGCCGTCGCAGCGCCGTCGGCGCTTGCCAAGTCCCCCGTCAAGGGTAACGCGCAGAGTCTCTACGGGTACGCGATGTCCTACACGCCGACGAAGGCGACACAGCAGAGTCTCTACGGGTACGCGATGTCCTACACGCCCGCGAAGGTGCAGAGCGTCAAGAAGGCGGCGTCGAGCAACAACGACAAGCTCCCTGCTGAATAGGTGCCCGTAGCGTCGAAGTACATTGTGCGGCCCGTCAGCCCGTCTCGAAGCCCTGAGCCACAAGCTTGGATCACGAGACCGGCCGGCGGGCCACACCTCTACGTCATCGCGGGGTCTGCGAGCCGAGCCGCGGTTGCGGAGCCCTGCAGGTGAGCGTCAAGGAGAGCAGCTGCCTCGTTCTCATTGCCCGGGCTTCTGACGTGTCGGGGGACCACAGCAACAAGCCGTTCTCCTGTGGCCAAGCTAGAGCGGAAGGCCTATACGGGATTCGAACATCAGGCGCTGCCGGCGTCGTCGCGGTGTACAAGACCGCCCGGCACGGCGTGCTCGCGCAACTGCTTGAAGACGTGCGCCAGCACGCGCGCCAAACCGGTGGCCGCATGCGCCTCTTCTCACTCGGTCATCACGTCCGGCGCCGAAGCTCTTGATCGTCTCGTGCCAAAGGCGATTCGCGTGCTTGAAGCTCATCTTGATTCCGGACGTCTCGATGCGTGGCCGGTGCCGCTGGATCGGTGGGCGGGCCCGGTCGCGCCGGGCACCGCCCACTGTCAGTCTCCCTGGGGTTCTAGCTGCAGCCGGGCAGCTTGAAAGCTGCGATCCGCGTCTGCCATGGGGCCGTCGTGCCGGGTGGGGGCAACGGCGGCGGCGGCAGCGGCAAGGGCAGCCCGCTGACCGCGTAGTACTCGTTGACGTACCAGAAGGTGCAGTCGTCAACAGGGTCGACGTTGAGCGAGGTGTAGTCGCCCCAGCGCGAGTTCGTCGTCGTCTGGACGCCGGTGCCGTTGATGATGATGCCCTCGCCGAGCGTCATCTGTCCCAGCGGGTCGCCCGCGAGCCGTCCCGTGTAGCGGATTCCCGGATAGACGGTGGTCGCGTTCGAGACGCTGTAGCCCATAGCGATATTGCCGTTCTTGTCCATCGCAACGGAGCCCATCCAGCGGTGGATGCCGTCACCGGGGTTGACGGTTCCCTGCTGGTAAAGGGAGTACGCGCCGTTCGCGCGCCGGATCTCGTACCACCGCATCCCAGCGAGGGCCGGCGCCGCCTCGACCGACTGCGCCGCCACCATCGTCTCGTAGTCCTTGGACGCCCGGTAGGCGAGTCTGTAGGTCGGCCGCTGCCGGTACGACAGGATGTCGAGGTACTGGTCGGGGTCCGTGATGCCTGGCTGCGGGATGCACCCGCGGGTCGGCCCGCACGGGAAGTTCGAGTCGAACTCCGCGACCGGAAGCTGTGCGGCCAGCTTGAACGACGCCGTCGGTTTCGAGTTCCACTGCACGTTCAGCTCGAAGATGTTGAGCGCGTCGAACGTGGCGCCGTACACGTAGTCGTCGTCCTGCGTTCCCACGATCGGGACTGGTGCGTCCAGCTTCGGCTTCGTCTTGCCGTCGACGTCCGCCGGCAGGAGTCCGTCCCCGACGAGCGGCAGGATCGCCGGATCATTGCCGTCGAGGAAGAACTGCACAGCTCGAGCCTTCGGGTCTCCGTTCAGCAGTTTGTTCTTCTCGAGCGCGTAGACGCTGATGCCGTAGGCGGAGGTGTCACCGAAGTCGCGAGTCGTCAGGATGTACGAGTCGGTCCAGACGCTGTACTTCGGGTAGTCAGGGAAGAATGTCCCGCCGGGCAGGTCCGGATCCGGCTGGGTGATGAATGCGTAGCGGTAGTAAGCGCCGGTCGGATCACCGGTCTGTGAGACCGCGATGCAGTCCCAGTACTGCGGCCCCGCCGACGTGAACTGGCTCAGGATCCAGCGGTCCGCGAACTGGTCGTAGACGACGATCGGGTCGCCCGCGTTGTTGGCGCAGTCCGGGACGGAGAAGTTCTGCCAGAGGGAACCAAGCGTCAGTGGCCCGAGCAGCAGGTTGCCCTGCTTGCTGTAGACGGCAAAGGCGAGGTTCGCCATCTCCACGTAGTGGTTCGGTCCCACGTCGCCGACCGGGTCGGGCGGGTTGACGCGTCCGCCGAGCAGGTTGAAGTTGTCCTGGTTGCTGATGCCCTCGAAGTTGGCGATCGTCCCGGGTATCGCCGTGGTCGAGAGTGTGGAGGACGATGCAGTCGGGGCAAGACTCGCCCTTCTCCCGGTGACGAGCGAGAGTGCACTCCACGCCGGTTGCTCGACGATGAAGCCGTCGCTGCCCTGCGGCGCCGCCGAGGGCGCCTGCGTCGGTGAATTCTGGGCCTGCGCAAGCTGGCTGAGCGGCTTGGAGACGTCGAACGCCACGGCGTCGCTGAACTTCGGTCCCTTGCCGATCGAGCCGGCCGCCTGTCCGGTGCCGGCGGCGAATGCGAGCGTGAGCGTGCCCACCAGTGCGACGGAAATCACACGCGCCCGTACGGGCCTTCCGCGTCGTCTTGCAGGTTGCATAATCCCTCCCCGGACCCCGGTCGATAGGACGGCGACGCGAGCCTATGCCTATCGGCGGGCGCGTTCAAGCCGGGACAGCGTTACCGTAAGGGTGTGCGTCACGCCGCCCTGAAGTGGCTCTTCCCTACGCTGCTCGCGCTGTTCGTCGGCGCCTCCGGGGCGGCGCGCGCGGGGCAGACGCCGTCCGGCGTCCAAGGGAGCGTGACGCTGTCACCCAACGGCCCCGAGTGCGTGGATGCGGCTTCGTGCTCGAAACCCGCGAGGCGAGTGTTGCTTCTCTTCTCGCACGATGGCGGCGTCCGTGCAAGGGTTACGACGAGTGCGAAGGGGACGTATCGAGTTCTGCTGACTCCTGGCCGGTACTCCGTCACCACGACCGCCTTCCGTCGCGGCTCCGGCGTGACGCCGCGGGTCGTCCGTGTCCGGAGCGGGCGCATCAGCACCGCCAACCTCACGATCGACACCGGGATGCAGTAGCAGCGAGCCGGAGCGTCCTGTCCATCGACGGCGATCAGCTGACCGCCGTGAGCGAGCACGGCGACCCGGGCAGCGCGATGGACGTCGATCCCGACGTAGCCCTCAGCCGCCACGGTCGGGGTTCCCGTGTGCAGGGATCCAGCGGTTCGTGAGCGGATGCGGATCGCCGCCAGCACGCTCAATCGTGTTTCCGTCGACTAACTGCCCCTTCGTTCGCGCCCCGCCTGTGCCTCCATTCGCGCGAGCCGGGTGTAGTAGTCGGGGAACTCGTTCAGATGCGCGAGCGCGATCTTCCCGGTGACGAGCGGGTCGTCATCGGTGACGTTCGTGAGGATGTCATGCAGCCCGTGCTCAAGCTCGACATCCATCCCACTGCGGAACTGCTCGACGTCGAACGGCGCCGCCGCCCAGTCGATGCCGAGCTGCTCACCGATGGCGCGTGCAGCATCGGCCGAAAAGCTCCTCCTCGTAGACATGCGCCCTCCTATGTGAAGACGATCTGGCCGCCGGCGGCCTTGTCGTAGAACTCGCCGACGCTGATGATGTCCTCGACCTGTGGGACGAAGTCGTCCATCGTCAGCCCGAACATGTCGACGGTCGCCTTGCAGGCATACAGGCGGACGCCTGAGTCGGCGACGAGCTCGATGAACTCGGGGATCGGCGGGATGTCGATCTTCTCCATCTGCCGCTGCATCATCCGGGTCGCGACTGCGGAGAAGCCTGGGATCGCGCCGAGCCAGGTCGGCAGGTGCATGCCGGGGTTGCCGACGGTGGCCACCTTGATCTTCTCGTAGCGGTCCTTGCGGATGGCGTCCAGTCCGAAGAACGTGAAGAAGAGGTCGGCCTCGATGCCTTCCATGCGGGCGCCGTTGGCCATGATCAGCGCCGGGTAGATGCCCTCGAGCGAGCCTTTCGAGACGACGATCGCCGCCTTCTCGATCGCGTCGCGCTCGGTGGGTGCGGCGGTCGGGGTGTCGAGTAGCTCGGTCATCGGGTTTCCTCCTAGATGCAGCCCTTGGGCTTGGGGATGCCGCCGATCTTGGCGGCGAGCTTCGCGGGGCCTTTGGGGAAGAGCTGGTAGAGCTCCTTGATCGGGACTCCCGATTCTTTGCCGAGTGAGCGGATCGAGGGCGCGGTCCCGGTGGCGAGGTAGCGGTCGCGCATAAAGCGCACGACGAGCCAGTGGCGCTCGGTCAGCTCGCCGATGCCGGTGTCGCGTGCGATTGCCTCCGCGATCGTCTCGTTCCACTGGTCCGGGTCGGTCAGGAACCCTTCAGCGTCGACGTCGACGGGAGCGTCGGCGATGAGCGTTGTGGTCATGTCCTTCTCCTCTCACGCGTGGGTTCGCGTCTTGCCGCTGGTCGGCATGGCCGGCCCGATGAGGGGCAGGTCGCGACCGGGCAGGAGCGCGTGCCAGTAGATCGACTGGAAGAGCAGCTTTCCGAGGTGGTTGAGCCGCGATTCCTTCAGGAGTGGCAGGCCGACTGCCGTCGGGAAGTGGCCCGGTAGGGGCTCGGTCTCGTAGTTGAAGTCGATCAGGAGGGCCTTGTGGAAGCCCGTCTCGATGAAGCAGTTGGCATGGCCGTCGTAGCCGGCCTCCAGCTCCTCGTAGGCCAGGAAGCGCGCGACGTTCTCTGCCAGCACCTCTGCCTCGAAGTGCGTCACCGATCCCGCCTTCGAGGTCGGCAGGTCGGTGGCGTCGCCGAGGGCGAAGACGTTCGGCTTCGAAGACGCCTGCAGCGTCGCCTTGTCGGTGGGCACGAAGCCGAGCGCGTCCCCGAGCCCCGGCGAGCGCTCGACGAAGGCGGCGCCACCGTGGAGCGGGACCGTGACGAGCAGATCGAAGTCGAGCTCGCGCCCGTCGTAGGAGGCGAGCTTGCCGCCGACACCGTCGACCTCGCCGGCGTTGAACTCAGTCACGAGCTCGATCTCCTTCTTGGCGAGCAGGCCGCCGAGAAGCTCGGAGGCGATCGGCTTCGTGAAGGCGCCGTCGAGCGGCGTCACGTAGACGAGCTCGGTCTTGCCGCGGAGCTTCCGCTCACGGAGGTACCAGTCGGCCAAGAAGGCGAACTCGAGCGGAGCGACCGGGCATTTGATCGGCATGTCGACGAGGTTGACGACCAGCCGGCCGCCGTCGAAGCACTCGAGGGCCCGCCGGAGCTGATCCGCTCCCTCGGGGCTGTAGAAAGTGAAGGCCCGCTCATTCCAGCCGGGCCCGGTAAGGCCCTCGGTCTCCTCGGGCTGAAGCCGGCTGCCGGATGCGACGACAAGGACGTCGTAGGGCAGCACGGTCCGATCGTCGAGCAGGACCTCGTCGCGCTCGATCCAGACTTCAGCGACCTCGTTCTGATGGAAGACAATGCCGTCGTGGAGCTGACGGCGGCGTGGCCGCACGATCTCGTCGAGCTGCGCGAGCCCGAATGGGACGAACAGGAGGCCGGGCTGGTAGACGTGCCGGTCGTCCTGGTCGACGACGTGGATCTCCGCCTCGTCGGCGTCGAAGCGGCGGCGCAGTCGGTTAGCCGCCATCGTGCCGCCGGTGCCGCCGCCGAGGATCACGATCTGCATCCTGCTCACGACGGTCCTCCGACAAGTTCGACGGCGCGCCCTCCGACGCCTCGCTTAACCGTCTCCTCGAACTCGAACCCAGCCTCGATCGAGCGGCGAAGCGGACAGGCGGCCGCGACCTTCTCTAACCTCGCGACCTGCTCGTCCGTGAGTTCGCCGGTGAGCGCGACGGCGACCGTGAACCTCCGCGGCGTCGCGCGGTGGTCGTAGTCGACGTCGACCGTGACCTGACCGAGATCCCAGCCTTTCGTGCGTCCGTACCGCACGAGCGTGGTCGAGACGCAGGCAGCGAGCGCGGCGGGGAAGAGCTCGTGCGGTGCCGGTCCGCGGTCATCACCGCCGAGGCGCTCCGGCTCGTCGGTGACGAGCCGATGGCGGCCGTCGATCACGACATCCTGGCGCAGCGTGCCGGGATTCGACCGGGCGGTTGCCGTCAAGCTCATCGCGCGTCCCTGTTCATCGCTCCTAACCCAGCCTGGCGCTCGGTGGGACCAGCGTCATCAGGGACGTCCCGAGTGCGGCTGCGGACAAGTACGCGGTTCCGTGACCGCGCACCGCCGCCGGGAAATCGCTATCCGCCTCAGCGTTCGACCGGATGGGCTGCGCGCTCGATCACCTCGTCCAGGAAGCGGCCGATCGTGGCGGCCGGATGCGCGCCGACGAAGCCGGTCGCTGGCTCGCGGTCGACGAATACGGCGACGGTCGGGATGCTCTGGGTGCCGTAACGGGCGGCCAGCGTCTGCTCGGCGTCGACTTCGATCCCGACGAGCTCGAACTTGCCGGCGCGCTCGGCGACGGCGGATTCGATCGCCGGGCCGAGCATGCGGCAGGGACCGCACCAGGCCGCCCAGAAGTCGACGACGGGAATCTCGCCCGAGCGCTCGATCATGCCGCGGTCGAAGGTAGCGGTGGTGACGTTCATGGTTCTCTCCCTCTGGTTGGTCAGCGGGACTGCGCCTGGCCGGTCTCGACGAGGGTGGTCAGGGCCGCGAGCTGCGTCTGGACGGATCCGCAGACCTGCTCGCAGAGGCCGAGCACGCCCTCGTCGACGATCCGGTAGTGGACACGCGTCCCGTCCTTGCGACGGCCGACGAGCCGACGTCCGCGAGGACGGCCAGGTGCTTGGAGACGTTCTGCTGGCTCGCGCCGAGCTGCTCGGCGAGACTTCCTCGATCCCGCACTCAGCATCCTGGCGGCTGGATGGTCACTCCTCGAGGCGACCTGCGCGCGGTGCCCGCGCACGGCAGAGAAGCGACGTACCACTGGCGGCGCAACAACCTCGTGACTGAGGTGCATGTCGAGTGCTACGGCGATTGCGGGCCTGACCTGGATGCCGATGTCGACGCGGCAGCTCGAGCGTGGGCAGACGCGATCGACGAAGAAGCGAGCTCAACGCGAGCCTGCCAGCGCTAGCTGAAGCGTCTGACGCCGCGGCCCGACGCGCTCGACGCGCTCTACGTAACACGCGGCCGCTTGGCAGCCGCTGGCACGGGACGCGGTGCCTGTGCGCTATGCGAAAACCGCCGCCTTTCGCAGAGGCGTGGCGGGGCACCTCTCCGCGCGATCGCTCCTCATCGGGAGTCGGTCTGGGTCCACCGCCGAGTCAGGCTCGGCAAGCTGGCGTCACTCGAGCGCGCGCCGTTGCGCGCCAGTGCGCGCCAGGAATGGGCGGTCTCGAGCGGTCGTGAGCGGAGAGACTGCTGCCGCACGATCGAACTGCTGCCAGGCCGGACCCCGCTTGAATAAGCGGATTCCGGCCTAGCTAGCGGAGAGGGAGGGATTTGAACCCTCGACGAGCCTAACGACCCGTAACGGTTTTCGAGACCGCCGCATTCGACCGCTCTGCCACCTCTCCGAGCGACGGACAGCGTAGCTCGCTCGCGCCCGTGCCAACCGAACGTCGGGAGGGAGCGGAGAAGGAGGGATTCGAACCCTCGATGGAGGAGTTCACCCCCATAACGCCTTAGCAGGGCGCCGCCTTCAGCCACTCGGCCACTTCTCCGGGACGGCCATGCTATCGCACGGTCCGGCGCGGAAATCCCCCTTCGGAGGCATGACCCGGCGGGGCGGGGGCGGGAACAATACGACTGCCGGACCTCCCCCCTTACTTCCCCCGGCAACTGCGGCGCCCGTTTTCTGCGGCAACAGGAAGCGGGCGCTACTTTTTTTGCGTCGCCACGAGGGGCCGGAACCTCAAGGTCTGAGCGCGCAAATGCCGAAACGATCAGCATGGGTGCCGCGGTAGCCCACGAGATCTCCCCGGAGCTCGCGCTGGTCTGTCCCGAGCTGCGCGCGCACGCGCTGACCCTCCTGCCCGCGTTCGATCCCGATGAGCTCTTCGCGATCGCTCCCTCACCACCGGCCCGGATCGTGGAGCCGCCGCGGCTCGTCCGCGTTGAGCAAGCCCCGGAGCGGCTCGTTCCTGTCGAGTCGGAGCGGCGCGTCCCTGTCGAGCCAAAGCGCCGTGCCCCGCTGCCAATCGCGCTCGTCGCCTACACGACCGAGGCGCTCACTCCTCGGCGCAGCGCGGGGCGCGGCCCTGACCACGGTGATCGCGACGGTCGCGTTCGTCCTCGCGCGCTGATTGAACCCCCCGGCGTAGGGGCGTATGCTCGGCACCGCCGTTGGGCGTCGACCGTCGCCACTATCAGGGAGTCGGAATGCGAAGAGTCGTACTGCTCGCCGCCGTTCTCGCCGTCGCGCTGCCGAGCGCCGCGCTGGCGGTCTGGGGCGGCCAACCGGACACCGCGCACCCGGGTATCGGAGCCATGTACTTCGACTTCTCGGAGAACGGCAGCATCGAGGCCGACGAGCTGGTCTGCTCCGGGTCCTATGCAGGCCGCTCGAAGAACGGCGCCAATGACGTCTTCCTGACCGCGGGTCACTGTCTGCCGCCCGCCGAGGCCGGGATCCCGGCCAACGAGATCTTCGTCTCGTTCGACGGAGACGGACGCGACGGCGTCTCAGGGCTGATCGCGCTCAGCTCCTACAACCAGATGCCCGGCTTCGGTCAGAACTTCGGCGATCTGCACGACCTCGCGATCCTGCTCCTTCCATTGGGCTCGGTTCCGGCAGGCACGCCGGCGGTGCAGCTGCCGAGAGCGGGCTACCTCGACCAGCTGAAGGCGGCCGGCACGCTGAAGTTCCGGGTCGCCGACATCGTCGGCTACGGCGCGATCCCGCTCTGGGAGCTGACCGGGCGGATCCAGTTCAGCTTCGACGGCGTCCGCCGCGCGGGAACGTCGACCATCATCGGGCTCGACAAAGCGAACCTGCACTTCACCCAGAACCGCAACGGCAACGGCACGGGGTCGGGCGTCTGCTTCGGCGACTCCGGCTCGCCCCAGCTCGACCGCGGCACCCTGCTCGTGCTCTCCGTGACGAGCTACGGCAACGGCCAGTGCAACTCGAACAACCAGAACTACCGCGTCGACACGCCGCTGGCGCGGGCGTTCCTCAGCCAGTTCCTGGCGCTCCCGTAAAGACACTCGGAGACGGGGCGGATCTCCCGCCCCGTCTCCGGCCAGCGGAGAGGGCGGGATTTGAACCCGCGACACGCCTTTCGACGCGTACGCGATTTCCAGTCGCGCTCCTTCGGCCGCTCGGACACCTCTCCGGGCGCGGCACAGGGTATCGCGGCGCGGGAGGGGCTGGCGAGGCGTCGCTCGCAGCCGGGGCGCGATGCTCGTTCCGAGGCAAGGACGCAGGGAGCGTTGATAGCCACTGCTATCGACGCGACTGAGGACGCCGTATCGGAACGAGCAGCGGGGCCCGGCGGCTCAGTCGATGCGTCGCCAGCCCCTCCCGGCTACCCCTGCGTGGAGCTGGCCACGTACGCGGCGACGTCCTGGATCTGCTTCTCATCGAGCTGGCCGGCGAACGACGGCATCGCCCCCATGCCGTTCGTGACTCGCTCGATCACGAGCGCCTCATCGGGCTTGGCGTCGTCGAGGTTCGGACCTACCGTCCCGGACGCGCCCGCCGCCTCGAGCGTGTGGCAGCCGCCGCAGCCTGCGGAAGCGAAGACGGCCTCGCCGGCGGCCGGATCGCCGGAGGGCGTGCTGGGCGCCGCCTCGGTCGTCGCCGGCTCCTCCCCGGTCTCCGTGCCTTGGGTCTCCGCCGCCTCGGCCCCGTGCGCCTCTTCCTCCTCCTTCGCGAAGAAGATCACGCCCGCCATCGTCCCGACGAAGAACAGGGAGGCGACGACAATGTAGAGGCCGAGTCGCTTGCCGGGGAAGTTCGGGTCGCGGCGCGGCAGGACGAACGCCGAGAGCAGCGCGAAGACGATGAACGCGCCGGCGAGAACGCCGAGCCCGAGCTTCCCCTCCGACGTGATCGCGAGCAGCACGGGCCGGAACCTACCAGGGCTAGAGGCGGTCGAGCGGGGCCATCGTGAGGCCGAGGTCCCTGAGCTGCTCCCAGTAGAGCTCGGCCTGCTCCTTGTGGCCCGACCAGACGACCGCACGGCCGCTCGCATGGATCCTGTTGGCGAAGCTCATCCCCTGATCGAAGCCGACACCCGGCAGCACCGACGAGAGCGCAAACGCGACTCCGTCGAAGGTGTTGTGGTTGTCGTTCAGGACGATCACGCGCCAGGGCGCGTCGAGATCGCCGCCCGGATCGCCGGCACGCGGCTTCCGGATCGGTGTCACCGTCGCCGGGCTCATCGGGCCGGACGGTAGCAACGGAGCGAGATAGGCTTCTCCGCCATGACTCCGGAAGAGCGCCTCGAGCGTTACGCTCGCCTCGCGGTCGAGGTCGGGTCGAACGTCGGTGAGGGGCAGGTCGTCTGGGTGATCGCACTGCCGGAGCACGCACCCCTGGCGCGCGCGGTAGCCCGGGTCGCGTACGAGAAGGGCGCGAGCTACGTCGATGTCGACTACGCCGACCAGCACGTCAGGCGGGCGCGGATCGAGCTCGCCGCCGAGGACACGCTCGGCTGGACGCCGCCCTGGACGCTCGCCAAGGTCGATCACGTCATGGACGAGCGCGGTGCGCTGATCCAGATCGTCGGCGATCCCGAGCCGGAACTCCTCGCCGACCTCGACGGCAGCCGGGTCGGGAAGACGCGGATGCGCGAACTCGCCGAGCGCTACGTCGAGGCGCTGAACAAACGGCTGATCAACTGGACGATTGTCGCCCATCCGAACGACGGCTGGGCGAGATCCGTCTTCGGCGAGCCCGACGTCGAGAAGCTCTGGGACGCCGTGCTGTCAGCGACGCGGCTGGACGAGCCGGACCCGGTCGAAGCCTGGCGTGCGCACATGGACAAGCTCGTCCAGCGCGCCGACCTGATGGACGAGCGCGCCTTCGACGCTCTCCGCTTCCGAGGCCCCGGCACCGAGCTCACGGTCGGTCTCATCCGTGGCGCCGCCTGGTGCACCGCGCTCGAGGAGACGGTCGAGGGCCGCCGCCACGTGGTCAACATGCCGACGGAGGAGGTCTTCACGACCCCGGATCGCCGCCGCACTGAGGGCGTCGTCCGCGCCACGATGCCGCTCGCGCTCTCCGGGAACGTCGTTCGCGACCTCGAACTCCGCTTCGAGGGCGGCCGCGCGGTCGACGTGAACGCGAGCACCGGGGCCGAGCTGATCCGCGAGCAGCTGCGCCAGGACGAGCACGCGTGCATGCTCGGCGAGGTCGCGCTCGTCGACGGCGACTCCCGCGTCGGCCGCTCCGGGCTCACGTTCCTGAACACGCTCTTCGACGAGAACGCGAGCTGCCACATCGCTTACGGCGCAGGCATTCTCGACGCGATTGCGGACGGCAATGGCAAGAGCGACGCCGAGCTGGAGGAGCTCGGCTTCAACACTTCCACGATCCACACCGACTTCATGATCGGCGGCCCCGAGGTCGAGGTCGACGGAATCGCCGCGGACGGGGCTGCCGTGCCGATCCTGCGGGGGGACGTATGGCAGCTGTCCTGACCGGCGGCTGTGGCTGCGGCGCAGTCCGCTTCGAGGTGCGAGAGCCCTTCGCCTCCGCGAACTATTGCCACTGCACCCGCTGCCAGCGCCGCACGGGCACGGCCGCGTCGGCCAACGGCCGCACCGTCCCCGGGACCTTCGAGCTCGTCTCGGGCGAGGAGCACCTGCGCTCGTGGGCGCCGGAGGGCGGGGCCGAGAAGATCTTCTGCGTCCTCTGCGGCTCGGCGGTGTTCAGCCGCGGCAGCGGCGACCCGCCCGCGATCGGCGTCCGCCTCGGCGCGATCGACGGCGACCCCGGGATCGCACCGCAGTGGCGCCAGTACGTCGCCTACGCGGCGGGCTGGGAGGAGATCCCGGACGACGGCCTCCCGCGGTACCCAGAAGGGAAGGCGTAACGCCCGGTCACGCGCTCCGTCTTCGAGAGGCCTCAGCGGGGGGCGTTCACGTCGCCGGCTCCGGTCAGGCGAGACCGCGGCACCTGAGAGGGAATCCTTAGCGCTGCTTCCTTCCGGACCTGACGCGGTTCGGATGCTCTCAGTGCGCGGAACCCGACCATCGACGCCACGTGCGCGAAGCCTGATCCCGTTGAAGCCGCCCTCGGACGGCGTTCGGTCCCGCTGGAGCGGATGTCGGGTTCAGGGAACCGCTAACTCCCCACCTAGCGCAACCGGGCGAGAAGGAGCGTAGCAGCGCCGCTATCCTGTGCTCTCCCGGGCGCATAGCTCAGCGGGAGAGCGCTCGCTTCACACGCGAGAGGTCCCTGGTTCAATCCCAGGTGCGCCCATCATCTGGAGACTTCCGGAAGTCCCCTCGCCTGGACCCGGATCCTTCGTGGTCATCGCAGCACCTCTCAGGCGTAGACGTACCCGAGCGTGCGCGTGCTCTGCACTTGGGCAACGGTGCGCGTCATGATCGGCGGCGGCTGCAGGGTCTCGCTCATGTTCGGGGGATTGCCGCCCGGCGCAGGGTGTGACACCTGCCAGTCGGCCCAGAGCTTGTCGATGAAGCCGTGATGGAGCCAGAAGAGCGGATCGGCGGGCGAGGTCGATGTCCCCATCGTCCCTCCGACGGCGTTGTGGACCCAGCCGTGCGGCCCTTCGAGAGCGCCCGTGAAGGCACTGAAGGTGGTGGATGCCATCACGCCGTTGATCACCGATGCGCTGGGCAGGAATGAGGAATTGAACGTCCCGCGCGTGATGCCCCACTCGGCAAGATCGCTCGGTACGGTGAGCTGCGGAGGGATCGCTCGATCGTTGACCCAGTCCCAGTAGGGGATCGTCACGAGTGGGTTCATCGCGATGAGTGCTGCCTCGAGTTTTGCCAGGTACTCCCGGTGCCAGGTCAGAAAGTTGCGGCCGTCGTGACCTCCCATCGTGTGGGCGCCCCACAAGTGTCCGGCGTGGGTGTCCATGGCCCGGCGATGGATCTCGACGAAGTCCTGATACCTCGGCGCCGGAATCCCCGTTTCCGAGAGCGCCTCGATTGCATGGATGAAGCGCGCCCACTCTGTCGCCGTCAGATTCTTCTGGTTCTTGCGAACGCGATAACGCGGTGGGCAGATGAAGCGGCAGAAGAATGGCCACGGCTTCACGTAGAAGCTGGCAGGCAGCCGTTCCGGGAAGATCAAGAGCTCCTTCTTCGGTACGCGCGGTAGCGGGCGGAGCCGAAGGGTCTTCGGGAAGCGCGCGTACTCGAGCTCGAACCTCTTGATCTGCGCGCGGAACTCGCGGGTGGGCAGCGTCCACTCGGGGACTGGCTTGCCTTCGCGGACGAGCAACCGGGGAGCCGGCATCGTCGTCCCTCCTTGTGTCAGATGGAACGAGGATCCCGCGTTGGTTGTCGGCTGTCAAGAACGCTGCGGTACGAACCGGCGACGGCGCGGAACTCGGTGGCGTCCAAGATCGGGCCCAACGATCAGGTCGGATTCAGGCTGAGAGCCAATGCGCCGAATTGGCGCTCCGAAGTGGGCGCTAGAGATCAATGCCGAGGAACCTGACGACCCCGACCCAGACGGCGTAGCTGATCACGGTTGCCGAGCACGCCAGCAGCAGCGCGGGCCAGAACGCCAGCCCTTCCCGCAGGCCAACCGGCAGCACGACGAAGAAGACGAGCGACGGCACAATCACCCAGAGGATCGCCCACGACAGGTCCGCTACTTCGCCCACGTCCTTCGTATCGCGGTACAGCCAGATGGATGCCAGGATCGAACTGAGCGGCAGCGAAATGAGCACCGCGCCCAGCAGAGACGAGCGCCGAGCCAGCTCGCTGGCGGCCGCGATGACTGCGCCCGACAACAGCGCCTTCAGGACCAGGTACATCCGTGCAAGCTTAGGCTCCGGTCAGCAACCGGAAACCCCGAAGCGATGTCGAGCCGGATCCACGGCCGGCACGAAGCCTCAACCCTGCGCGAGGCGAGCCGCTCGTGCCGCCAGGTAGCGCTGTTCGGGGAGGCTCGTCGTTCGGCCCGCCGCGGCGCGATAGAGCGCCACCGCGGCCTCCGTGTCGCCGGCCATCTCGACCAGGTGCGCGCGGACCGCATCGAGACGATAGTGCCCGGCCATCCGTTCGTCGATCCCGTCGAGCAGTGCGAGGCCCGCGGCAGGTCCGTCGACCATCGCGATCGCGACGGCACGGTTGAGCGTGACGACCGGGTTGCCGGTCATCCGCTCGAGCAATCCGTAGAGGGCGAGGATCTGCGGCCAGTCGGTGTCGTCGGCGTTCGGAGCGCGGTCGTGCAGAGCCGCAATCGCAGCCTGGATCTGGTACTCGCCGACCGCTCCCTGCTCCACGGCGCTGTCGATCAGTGTGAGCCCCTCGGCAATCAGCGCTCGATCCCACAGCGCGCGATCCTGCTCGGCCAGCGGGATCAGTTCGCCGGCAGAATCCGTTCGCGCGGCGCGCCTGGCGTCGATCAGCAGCATCAGCGCGAGCAGACCGGCCACCTCGCCGTCGGTGGGCAGCAGGCGCTGCACGATCCGCGTTAGCCGGATCGCCTCGGCCGACAGCTCGGTGCGATGCAGCTGACGGCCCGCGCTGCTCGTGTAACCCTCGTTGAAGATCAGGTACAGCACCTGCAGCACCAGCCGCAGCCGGTCAGCCTGCTCGTCGGGTGACGGCAGAGCGAACGGCACGCGGGACGCCTTGATCCGCTGCTTCGCCCGGCTGATGCGCTGCGCCATGGTCGCCTCGTCCACGAGGAACGCATTCGCGATCTCGGCCGTCGTCAGCCCGCCGACGGCCCGCAGCGTCAACGCGATCGCCGACGCCGGGGTCAGTGCCGGATGACAGCACATGAACAGAACGACCAGCGTGTCGTCCCGATCGGAGACATCGCCGGTCGCTTCATCCTGCAGCGAGACGAGGCTCTCGCGTTCTCGCCGGGACCGGTCGCTGCGCCACTGGTCGATCAGCCGCCGCTCGGCGGTCTGCACCAGCCAGCCGTAGGCGTTCTCCGGCACGCCGTCTCGCGGCCAGCCCAGCGCGGCCGCGAGCAGCGCTTCCTGGACCGCGTCCTCGGCGGCGTCGAAGTCGCGGTACCTGCGAACGAGCGCGCCGAGGACCTGCGGCGCCAGCCGGCGCAGCAGATCCTCGACGTGAGGCGGCTCGCTCAGCTCTGCAGGAATGCGTCCATCTCTGCAGCGTTGGACGGAGCGTTGTTCATCACCTGGCGCACCTGGATCGGCTGCTGGAGCGCGACGCCGTCAGGCCCCGGCACCGCGGAGAGCCTTCCGGCAATCTCGATCGCACGTTCTTCCGACTCGACGTCGACGATCTGATAGCCGGCCAGCCACTCCTTGAACTCCTGGAACGGTCCGTCGGTGACGACGGGCGCAGCGCCGTCGGACGTGACGATCTTCGCCAGGTTGGGCGGCGCCAGGACCTCGGACTCGACGAGCTCGCCGCTGTCGACGAGCTCCCGGTGCAGCGCGCGGTAGTAATCCAAGTGTGCCGTGACCTCCTCCGGCTTCCACTCCTCCATCGGCGTCTCGACCACGCCGCCCTCGAAATTGACGACGAGCAGGTATCTGGTCATCTCACTCCTCTTCTCTGGGCTGTGCGCCCGACTTTGACACTGTCGCCATGAGGACGGAGCACGCCGTCCGTTCTCGACATCGTCAGGCGACGAACGACTCGAGCCGCTCCGCCTCGTCCTTCAGCGCGCGCGTCGCTCCGGCGTCGAGCTTGGCCGAATAGCAGTCCGTGCGAGATGCCGTCATCGGTGCGCTCGTCGCCCTTGCTTGGAGAGGTCGTAGGATCGGTTTTCGGTGCACGAGCGGATCGAGGTCATCTGCAACCGCCCGAATCCGTTCGGGCTCCTCGAGGCCGATGTCGTCTGCGCGCTCGGACCGGGCCGGATCCTGCTCGAGGCGCTGGCGATCAACAAGGCGGCGCTTTGCCTGAACGTCCATCGCCATTGGCGAGCTCTGGACGCGGCACCGCCTGCAACGGCTGGACGCGAAGACTCAGCCCGATCATGTGCCGGGGTGGCGCAGGCGGTCACGCTGGCGACGTACCGCGCGATCAGGCGAGTGACGCCGGCGAACCTCTGCCGAGCGCTCCACCGCCTCGCGGACTGAGCGACTGCAAGAACCCGCTCACGTCGCACGCCCGAGCGCTTCCCGTGCCCGTCGGCCAAGCGTGCGGAACCGCTGCTGCTCGCGCACCCTGGTTCGGACTCCGCCATCCGCGCAGCGCGGTTTCCGGCGGAGGAGCGCCGCCGAGTAGCCCGCGATCATCCCGACCGCCGCCGGCTCGCGCAGCGACCTGTAGGCCGCCCTCACGAGCAGGTACGAGGGCCGGTAGCCGAGGTAGTAGGCGACGTCGCCCTCCGCCCGCCAGGCCGCGTACCGGGACGCATCTCGTCCGCCTTCCGCCCGGTGGTGGAAGAACGGAAGCTCGAGAAAGGTCGCCGTCGCCCAGCCGCGCAACTGCGCCTTGTGCTCGTCGACCGAATCCCACCCCATGCGCTCCTCGAGCGGCAGCACGTCGGGCAGGCAGGTCCCGGCGGTACGCCCGGACGGCGCCCCAGACGCCGGTGCCCGTCGAGAACCGCTGCTTCCAAACTCCGTGCTCCCATTCGTGGGCGCTGCCGCTGGCAAGACCGAGGCGCGGATCGGCGGCGAAACCCGCCAGCAGGCGCTCGAAGTGATCCGGGGGGAAGGACACATCGGCGTCGAGCTTGACGACAACGTCCACCTCGAGGTCGAGCGCGGCGAGCCCCGCCGAGAACGAACGCGCCACGGGGCCACCGCGGGCCATGCTCGCCGCGGGCGGAATCCGGAGGCTGCGGACCCAGTCGTGCCGCTCCTCGAGCTCCCCGATCAGCTCGAGCGTCCGGTCGGAGGAACCGTCGTCGACGATCAACCACACATCGGGCTTCACGGTCTGCGCGACAACTGACTCCCCCAGCCGCGGCAGGTGATCCTCCTCGTCGTGCGCCGGCGTGACGAGCGCGTAGGAGAGCGCCACGGCTATGCGACGAGATCGGTCGAGACCGGGTGATCCGACGACGGGCCGGACTGCGGCAGATAGGACGAGAGCCAGATCTCGAGCATCAGGATCGCGAGCAGGAGCCGGTCACCCTGTTTCTCGGTGCGGGCGGAGTGGCTGCGAACGAGGCGCTCGACGGCCCCGCGGTCGAGGAACTCGACGTACCGTGCGCCCGGGTCGAGGAGGTAGTTGCCGAGCGCACCGTCGAGATGACGATTCAACCAGGCGTTCGTAGCCTGGCCGAAGAAGCCGATCTTCCGCTTGTCGATGATCTCGTCGGGGATGACGCCCCTCGCCGCCTCTTTCAGCACGACCTTCGTCGTGAGCCCTCGCACCTTATGGTTCGACGGGATCCGGGCGCTGTGCTCGACGAGCCGGTAGTCGAGGTACGGCACGCGCACCTCCAGCGAGTGGGCCATCGACATCCGATCGGTGAAATGGAGCATGTCGTCCGGGAGCGCGAGCTGACCGTCCATGAAGAGCGTCTCCGAGAGCCGATCCGCGGCGCTGGGCGGCGCGACTCGCTCGATCGCCCGTCGGGCAGATTGTCCGTCCAGCGAGGCGAGCGGCCCCCGGACGAGCGAACGCCGAAGCTCGGTGTCCGCGATCCCGCTCATTGCCAGCAGCCGGTCGGTCGGAGTCCCGGCGCGGGCAGTTCGCGCGATCCGCGACAGGCGGGCACCGCCCAGGGCGAGCGGACCCGTGACGGCCGCGCGCAGCGGCCCAGGGAGGAATCCGACCGGCCGCAGCATCGCCGCGGCTCTGTGCTTGTCGTAGCCTCCGTAGAGCTCGTCAGGCCCCTGTCCGCAGAGAGCGACCGTCACATGCTCCGCCGCGAGCTTGCAGAGCGCGTGGAAGCCCAGCGACGAGAGATCGGCGATCGGCTCGTCAAGGTGCCAGAGCAGTTCCCCGAGATCGAGCTCGGCTTCGTCGATCGAGAGCTTCAGCTCGTGGTGCGTGGCGCCGATCACCGAGGCGACGGCACGCGCATCGTCGAGCTCGCTGCTCTGCGAGTCCTCGGCGAAACCCACCGAGAACGTCTGCACCGGGTCGCTCAGATTGCGGGACATCAGCGCCGCCAAGAGGCTGGAGTCGAGCCCTCCGCTGAGCATCACTCCGAGCGGGACGTCGCTCATCAGCTCCAGCCGCACCGAGTCCTCGAGCAACTCGAGCAGGGCTGCCGCGTTCTCGCGCAATGTCAGACCCGAGGGGCGTGGGTCCTGAGCGGGATAGGACCACCACCGCTCTTCCACGACGCGCCCGCGCTCGACGACGAGCCGGCAGCCGGGGAGCAGCTTGGAGACGGCCGCAAACGGCGTTCGCGGGGCCGGGATGAAGCCGAGCCGCAGATAGGTGTCGATCGCCTCCCAGTCCAGCTCCTCGGAGACGAGGCAACTCGCGAGCACCGCCTTCAGCTCGGAGCCGAACACGAGAAGGTCGCCGACCTCTGCGTAGTAGAGCGGCTTCACACCGAGCCGATCGCGAATGACGAGGCCCCGGCGACGCGGTCCGTCCCAGAGCGCGATCGCAAACATGCCGTTCAGCCGCTGTCCGAGGTCGTCCCCGGCCTCCTCGTAGAGGTGAGGGAGGATCTCCGTGTCGCAGCGCGTCTGGAGCGTGTGCCCCCGGGCAAGGAGCTGCTTCCTCACCTCATCGTGGTTGAAGAGCTCGCCGTTCTGGACCGCGACGACCGACGACGTCTCGTTGGCGACAGGTTGGTGACCGCCCTCGACGTCGATGATGCTGAGCCGCCGGACCCCGAGTGCGACACCGTCTACTTGATACGTGCCGCGATCGTTGGGGCCGCGGTGCCGCATCACGTCTGTCATCCGGTCGAGAGTCTCGGGCGAGACGACCTGACGCGGCGAACCACTCACCTGGATAACGCCGCAAATCCCGCACACAATCCTCACGATAACCGCCGCCGTGACCGGCGCCGAGGTGTCCGAGCAATCCTGTACGTCCGTCCGGTACTTGGCGAGAGGCCTTTCTACTGTTCGAGGGTGATCCTGCATCCGCCCCCGTACCTGGCCGTCGACTCGTCCGTTTTCGACATCGTCAGGCGACGAACGACTCGAGCCGGTCCGCCTCGTCCTTCAGCGTGCGCTTCGCTGCGGCGTCGAGCTTCCCGAACGGCTCGAGGACGACTCGA
The DNA here is from genome assembly GCA_963829845.1 of uncultured Gaiellaceae bacterium. GTDB lineage: Bacteria > Actinomycetota > Thermoleophilia > Gaiellales > Gaiellaceae > Gaiellasilicea. Next base: position 41,466 of record CAWHKD010000020.1, read on the forward strand.
CCCTGCTCGAGCTGCCACGTACCGGCGACGAACCCGTCGACGAGGATCGTCGCGTGCACGAGACCGTTGTTCGTGACGATCCGCGAGGGTGCGACATCGCCGAGGATCCGCGAGCGGTCGGCATGCGAGAGGACGAGGTTGTCGAACCGAGGCACGAGCCGCGCCGGCGCAGGGCGCTCCGGATCGGGCAGCGGCGCCCGCGCCAGGTCGTACAGCACCTTCCGGTCCTCGCTCACGAACGTCCGCAGCGACAACCGCTCGAGCGACTCCGCGATCGGCTGCATCCGGGGCACGCCGGCCCATTGGCCGATGTCCTGTTTCGTCGCCGGCCCGTAGGCGGCGAGGTAGGTGCGGACGATCTGGTCGAACGCCTCCTCCGGCGCAGGTGGCGCGCCGCGCACCTTCCCGGCCGCGGCCGTGTAGACGCCGTGCCCGCCGTAGCCCCAGATCCCGGAGGGAGGGACGTGGATCACGTACGAGTACCCCTGAACGCGGCGCCAGAGAAATGTCGGCGGCACGCCCTCGGCCGCGTGCGGCTCGAGCATGGCTCGCACCTCCTTGTAGGTCAGCTCATTCCCGTTGAGCTCCACCTGCAGGAGCTCGGCGAGCTCGGCGATTCGAGCCGAGGGCAGGCGCGCCTCGTAGGACGGCGGCCAGAGCGAAGCGGCAAGGGTGCGCCGCACCGTCATGATCGCCCAGTACGTTCGAGGTGAGGCGACGTGCAGCGTGCCGCGCTGGAGCAGCGCCTTGACGAGCCGCCGCTCCGTCAACGCCTTCGTCAGCTCGTCGCGTTCGAACCCCTCCAGCCGTGTCCAGAGCGACAGGTAGGGGCTTGGGGTCGACTGCGCTTGGAGGCCGCCCAGGCGCTCGACCGCCTGCGTGGCGCGGAGCGGCTTGCGCTCGAGTAGGAGCTGCCGCTCCAGCAGGGCGCGGTTCAGCTCGCGCCGCGTGAGGAGACGATCAGGGACCGCCACGCGGCGAGGCTAGCAGCGCGGTGCTCCGGTTTACGATGCGCCGGTGGAGTTCCGAGAGCTGCTTCGGCACCGGCGCATGGTGCGGCACTACGAGGCCGAGCCGATTCCGCGCGAGACGTTGACGCGTCTCGTCTCGACCGTCCGCCGTGCCCCGAGCGCCGGGTTCAGCCAGGGCCAGCGGCTGCTCGTCGTCGACGACCCGGCGCTGCTCGCGCAGCTCGGCTCGACCGAGCACGACGAGCTCGAGCCGTGGTTCGAGAGCGCGCCGGCACACGTGCTCGTCCTCACCCGGGAGGCCGACTACCACGATCGGTACACGAAGGACGACAAGCTCCAGGACGGCTCGGAGATCGAGTGGCCCGTGCCGTTCTGGTTCGTCGACGCGGGAGCTGCCCTGATGCTCGTCCTGCTCGCGGCCATCGACGAGGGCCTCGCCGCCGGCGTGTATGGCGTGCCCGTCGAGGACGAAGCGCGGTGGCGTGAGCTCCTCGGCATCCCGGCCGACCTGCGCATCGTCGCGGGCGCGACCGTCGGACGGCCCCTCCCCGACCCGGGGTGGAGCAAAGTGACGAGCCGCGCGACGCAGCGGCGGCGAACGCTCGAGGAGCTCGTCGGCTGGAACCGGTGGTCGGGTTAGGAGCCTCGAACCCGTCGACTACGATAGGCCGGTGACGGCGCTCTACCGCACGTACCGGCCGCAGGACTTCGACGACGTCGTCGGCCAGGAAGCGGTCGTCCGGACACTGCGGAACGCGATCGAGCTCGGTCAGCTCCGCCAGGCCTATCTCTTCGCCGGCCCGCGCGGCACCGGCAAGACCTCGATGGCGCGGATCCTCGCGAAGGCGCTGAACTGCGCTGCGGGGCCGACCGCGACGCCCGACAAGGTCTGCAGCGCCTGCGTCTCGATCGCCAACGGCACCTCGCTCGACGTCGTCGAGATGGACGCCGCCTCGCAGCGCGGGATCGACGACATCCGCGAGATCCGCGAGCGCGTGATCCTCCAGCCCGCTGAGGGGCGCTACAAGGTCTACATCCTCGACGAGGCCCATCAGCTCACGGATGCGGCATGGAATGCGCTCCTGAAGCTGATCGAGGAGCCGCCGCCGCACCTCGTCTTCGTCTTCTGCACGACCGACCTCGCCAAGGTCCTGCCGACGGTGCGCTCGCGCTGCCAGACGTTCGTCTTCGCGCGGCCGCGGCTGCCAGAACTCGTTCGCGTGCTGCGCCGAATCGCCGACGCCGAGCAGATCGAGGTCCCCGACGCAGCGCTCGCGCTGATCGCACGCGGCGGCCGCGGCTCGTTCCGCGACGCGGTCTCGACGCTCGACCAGCTCGCATCGGCGACCGGGAACCAGATCGACGTCCAGTCCGTGCTGCAGCTCCTCGGCGCCGTCGAGGAGGACGCGCTCTTCCGCCTCTGCGACGCGATCGTCGATCGGGACACCGCCGGCGCGCTCACGTTCCTGGAGGAGCTCGCGGAGCAGGGTCAGGACCTCGGCCGGCTCGTCACCGACCTGCTCGAGCACCTGCGGCATCTCCTGCTCGTCCAGCACATGGGCCACGTGCCCGACTCGCTGCCCGTCACCGACGAGACGCGCGAGCGGCTCCGGGAGCAGGCGAATCAGCTTCCGGCCCCGACGGTGCTTCGGCTTTGCGATCTCCTGGCAGTCGCAGTCGAGGACTCTCGCCAGGGCGCCGACCCGCGCCTTCCGCTCGAGCTCGCGCTCGTGAAGGTGACGAGCCCGGGCTCCGACCTCTCGCGCGAGTCGCTCGCGTTCCGCGTCGACCAGCTGGAACAGCGGCTGACGGGGACGCCGGCCGCCCCGCCCGCTCCTCCCCCGGCCCCGACGGCCGCTGCCACGCCCGCCAACCCGGCGCCGGCCGCGCAGGAAGCCGCGCCCGAGGCAGCGCCCGCCACCGGCGGTGAAGGCCCGCCGCTCGAGCTCGATCAGCTCCAGGACGCGTGGCAGCGCACCGTCCTGCCGGCAGTGCAGTCGCGCTCGATCCCGGTCGCGTCGTTGCTCGCCGAAGCGCGCCCCGCGGCACTCGAAGGCGAGACGCTGACGCTCGAGTTTCCGGCGACGGCCGACTTCCACCGCCGCCAGGCGGAGGAGTCGAAGAACGTCACCGTGATCCGGGAGGTGCTCTACGAGGTGACGGGCCATCGGCTCGGCCTCACGCTTGCGCTCGGCGACGAGGTCGAGCCCGAGCTCGACGAGGACGAGCAGCTGACCGAGGACGCACTGATCTCGATGTTCAAAGACACGTTCGACGCCCAGGAAGTCGAGGAGAACCGATGAGCAAGTTCGACATGAACAAGCTGATGCAGCAGGCCCAGCAGATGCAGTCGCAGATGCAGCAGATGCAGGAGGAGGTGGCGAGCGAGGTCGTCGAGGCGTCCGCGGGCGGGGGAATGGTGACCGTGAAGGCCACCGGAGGCGGCGAGATCGTCTCGATCGACATCGATCCGAAGGCGATCGACCCGGACGACCCCGAGATGCTCTCCGACCTGATCCTCGCGGCCGTGAACGAGGCGCTCCGCAGCGCCAACGCACTGATGGAGTCGAAGATGCAGGGGATGATCCCCGGCGGCCTAGGTGGCTTGGGGCTACCCGGTATGTGACTCGCCGGGCCGCGAGAGCGGCCCCTTCAGGGGTTTTCGCGCGATGGGCATCCGCCTCCGCGGATGCCCATCTTGCGCAAACTAAGCCGCGCCGGCGAGCCGCTCGCGCGAGGGCAGAGGCTCGGTGCGGAGCTTCTCTTCGAGGCGGCCGAGTGCGGCCGTCTCGAGCTGGCGAATCCGCTCGCGCGTGAGTCCGAGCTTCTTGCCGATCTGCTCGAGGCTCGCGCCGTCCCCGTCCTGCACGAAGCCGAAGCGCAGCTCGAGGACGAGCCGCTCCCGCTCCGGCAGCTCGGCGAGAGCGGCGCGGATGCGCTGCTGCTCGAGCGAGATGTCTGCCGACTCGATCGGGTCCTCGGCGGTGCGGTCGGCGAAGAGATCGCCGAGCTCGCCGTCGCCGTCGCCGATCGTCTGGTTGAGCGAGACCGACGCCTCGACGGCGTCGAGCGCCTCCTCGACGTGATGCTGCTTCAGCTCGGTCGCCTTCGCCAGCTCCTCGATCGTCGGCGGGCGGCCGTGCTTGGCCTCGAGCTGCTGCTTGGCGCGCCGCAGCTTCAGCCGGCGCTCCTGCACGTGGACCGGGATCCGGATCGTGTCGGACTGGTTCGCGACCGCACGCTGACAGGACTGGCGGATCCACCACGTCGCGTACGTCGAGAACTTGAAGCCCTTCCGGTAGTCGAACTTCTCGACAGCGCGGTTGAGGCCGATCGTGCCGTCTTGGATCAGGTCGAGCAGCGGCAGGCCGTGGCCCTGGTAGCGCTTGGCGATCGAGACGACGAGCCGCAGGTTCGCGTTCGTCATCCGTTCCTTGGCGACGTTGTCGCCACGCTCGATCCGCTTCGCGAGCGCGACCTCCTCGGCGGCGGTCAGGAGCTCGTGGCGGCCGATCTCGTTCAGGAAGAGCTGCAGGCTGTCGGTCGTGCCCGTCGGCGCCGACGGGCGAAGGTCGAGGCCCAGCTCGGTGTCGTCGCTGCTCTCCTCGATCTCGACCTCGGCCGCGCCGAGGGCAGCGCGGATCGCCTCGACGGCCTCCTCGTCGAGATCGTGCTCGACATGGAGCGCCTCGAGCTCGGCGGCGGCCACGGTGCCGCGCTCCTCTGCGTCGTGCAGGAAGGCGGTGATGGCCGAGTTCAGTTCAAGGGCGTCAGTGCCCAAAGCTTCATCCGTGCGCAATTGTTCCTCCAAGGGTGTTCGGGTGCGAGCCGACACAGTCGTCGCGGCAGCCGTCACGGGTTGCCGGGTGCGTCGCTGCCAGTTAGAACGCCGGCTAACGCCCTTTCATTTCACAACTTATTCGATCCGTACCAATCCTTAACCTTCACGCAGCAATACGTTCGGTGTCCGGAACCGGATCAGGGACCGGCCGCGGAGCGGGTTGAGGCACCGGCCGGAGCTTCGGCCGGCGGCGCAGCTGCAGGATCACGATGCCCGAGAGGACGAGCGCAGCGCCGAGCAGCTGGACCGGGCCGAGCCGCTCGCCGAAGACGAGTGCGGAGAGCGCGATCGTCACGGGCGGCTCGACTGTGCCGAGGATCGTCGCCCGCGAAGGCCCGATCCGGTGCACGCCGCCGAGGAACGCCGCGATCGGCAGGACGGTCGCAACGAGAGCGATCGCACCGATCACGGCCAAGGTGGAGACGTTCGGCGCCTCGAGCGACCCCGAGGCCGCGCCGCCGAGCGCGAAGGCGACCGCGGCGCCGGCGCAGAGCATCGTCGCCAGAACGAGCGGCTCGGTCGTACCGAGCAGGCGGTCGGACACGAGTACGTATGCGGCGTAGGCGATCGCCGCGCCGAGCGCCAGCCCGACTCCGACGGGATCGATCGCACCGCCGACGCCACCGGCGAGCACGAGCGCGACTCCGACAAGTGCGACGACGAGCGCGGCGGCACGACGGCGGGACGCGCGCTCCCGCCGGAACAAGACAGCGCCGGCGACGACGAGCGCCGGGTAGCTGCACATCAGCAGCGACGCGAGCGAGACGTCGATCCGCTCGAGCGAGGCGAAGAAGAGTCCGGTCTCGAGCCCGTAGATCGTCAGCCCGAGCAGGAAGGGCGCCAGCAGCGACCGTGCGGGGGCGGCCGCGATCGCCTTCCGCGCGAGCACGCCGAGCGCCACAGCGGCGAGCGTGAAGCGGATCGCGCCGACCGATACGACCCCGGCGCCGCCGTCGAAGGCGAGCCGGACCAGGACGGGCTGAAGTGCAAAGGAGCCGGCGGCGACGAGGCAGAGCACGACGCCAATGCGCTCCGGGGAGCGGGAACGTGGCATGCACGCACGCTAGGGCTGGTCGAGCAGAAGGGCTAGTCTGAGTTCTCTTGAACTTCCATAGGGAACGCCTATGACTCTGCAACAACTCAACTACTTCCTCGCAACCGCGGAGCACGGCTCGTTCAGCCGTGCCGCGCGCGAGCTCTACCTCGCCCAGCCCTCGCTCTCGGAGCAGGTCCGCTCGCTCGAGGGCGAGCTCGGCGTCGAGCTGTTCACCCGTGTCGGCCGCGGCGTCGTGCTCACGGAGGCCGGCCGTGCCTTCCGGCCCGAGGCCGAGCGCGTACTCGCGGCGCTGGCGGGTGCGCGCGAAGCCGTTGCGGAGGTGCGCGAGCTGACCGGCGGCACGCTCAGCATCGGGATGTTCGGCACCGCCTCGGGCTTCCTCCTCTCGCGGCTCGTCGCCGACTTCCGCTCCCGCCATCCCGGCGTCCGGCTGCGGCTCGTCGGCCAGAACTCCTCCGAGGTGGCGGAGAGTGTCCGCCGCGGCCGACTCGAGGCGGGTCTCGTCGTGCTCCCGGTCGACGACGAAGGGCTCGAGATCCGCCCGGCGCGGCGGGAGGAGGTCGTCTACGTCAGCCGCGAGGCCGAGCGCGTACGCGAACCGGTCACGATCGAACGGCTAGCCGCAGCGCCGCTGATCCTCTATGACGCGCACTACGGCTGGAGCGACCCGACTCGCCGCCAGCTGCAGCAGCGGGCGCAGCGAGCCGGCGTGCAGCTCGAGCCCGTGATCGAGATCGAGGACATGGACGCCGCGCTCGAGCTCGCCGCCAGCGGTCTCGGCGACACGATCGCGCCGAAGGCCGCGCTCGAGCACCGCCCCTCCTTCCGACGCCTGGGCAGGGCGTCGTTCGCCGAGCCCCTCTACGACGACTTCGCGTTCATCGTCCGCCGCGGGGCGCCGGTCACGCCGGCGGCACGCGCGTTTCTCGAGCTGGCCGAGCGCCGCCTTGCCGAGTTCGGCGAGGGCGTCCTCTATGCCGGCGTCGCCGCCGAAGGCTCGTAGGGATCGATGATGGTCGCCTCGACGCGGGGATGCAGGCCACACCACGCAGCGAGATAGAGGTCGAGGTCGCGGCGCGCGCGGGCGCCGTCGGTGACGCTTGGAAGCGCGACCTCGAGCACCGACCCGCGCACGGACTGGGTCGTGCACAGCGCCCGCCCGAGAAACTCGACCAGATCGGGCACGAGTGCCGGCTGGCTGACCCGAATCCTCATCCGCTCCTTCTGCCGCAGAGACCTTGCGCACATCATGGTCGAGCGACGGCGCGCCACAAGTGGCCGGAAGTGCAGAGTCGGGCGAGCGGCAGAGACGACGGCCGCCCCGCGACCAAGCAGGGGCGGCCGCCCGCGCGACACGAAGTCGCTGCTCACGATGATCGCGCCTGTGCCGGCAGCTTCGAACCCCCAAAAGGGTGATCGAGGTGCTCACGGCTTGGTCGTCCGAGAGCACCTCGCCACCAATTCGCCCGGACCTCCCGGCCCGGGTATCCCGAACACAGGGCTGGCGGCCCAGCCCGGCGTCCGGCTGAACGTATCGCATCGCACGTATCGAAGTCTGCTGGTCGAACGGGGGGACGCTGCGGCGCCCAACGCGCCGCAAGCCGCCGCACCTATCCGTCGCCTAGACCAACGATCGGGCAAAGCTCTTGTGGTTTGCGGGAGACTGCAGTACATTCGTTAGACCCTCTTATGGGGAGAGGGAGGAAGTACCTAATCGGAAGGCGGCCCTTTCGTGTCAAAAGCTCATCACTCTGCAGTCCTCCTGGACCGACAGCCACTCTGGCTCGAGGCAGTCGAGCTCGTGCTGGCAAGAATCGACGTGCGCGTCGCCGGCAAGGCGACGGCACCGACGCAGGCGCTCGCGCTCATCGGCGCCCATCGCCCTGATGTGTTCGTGACGGGGATCAAGATGGCGGAGGGAGAGATCGACGGGATCGAGTGCATCACGCAAGCACGCGGCCTCGTCCCCGATCTCCGTTCCGTCGTGCTCTCCGCGCACACGGAGACCGAGTACATCGACAAGGCGCTCGACGCCGGGGCGGTCGCATACGTCGTGAAGAGCGCCCACCCGGACGACCTGGCGTCGGCAATCCGCCAGGCATTCCAGCACTCCGTCTACTTCGCGGGGTCGCGTCCGGCACCGGCGCCGATGGGGCCGCCCGCGGGGGAGAGCAGCGAGGTCGCGGAGCTGACGCGCCGCGAACGGGAGATCCTCCAGCTCGTCGCCGAGGGTCATTCGAACGCCACGCTGGCGAAGATGCTGTGGGTCACCGAGCAGACCGTGAAGTTCCACCTCTCCAACGTCTACCGCAAGCTGGACGTGGCGAATCGGACCGAGGCTGCCCGCTGGGCGCAGCTGAACGGTCTCCTGCCGGCCGGCGGGCCGGCTGAAACGCATCGCGCGCGCCTCGCTACCGGCTAAGCCGGTAGCGAGCGCGCCGCGTTCGCTCACGTCCGAAAGCGACGGCTAGGCTGCGCGTGTGCTGAGCCCGTCGGTCGACAACCTGGTCGCGCAGCTCACGCGCCTGCCCGGGATCGGCTCCCGGACTGCGCAGCGGCTCGCCTTCCACGTGCTTTCGACGCCGAAGGACGAAGCGTTGGCGCTCGCAACCGCGATCGCCGAGGTCAAGGAACGTGTCCGCTTCTGCGGCGAATGCGGCAACCTGACCGAGGACGAGCTCTGCACGATCTGCCTCGACGCCCGCCGCGACCGCACGGTCGTCTGCGTCGTCGAGCAGCCTGTCGACGTGATCTCGCTCGAGCGCACTCACGAGTACCGCGGCCTCTACCACGTCCTCGGCGGCTCCCTCTCACCGCTCGACGGCGTCGAGCCTGAGCACCTGCGGATCGACGAGCTGCTCCGGCGCGTCGCGCAGGGCGAGATCCGCGAGGTCGTGCTCGCGACGAACCCGAACATGACCGGTGAGGCAACGGCCGCCTATCTCGCCGACCGGCTGCGCGACCGGGCCACCGTGACGAGGCTCGCCAGCGGCCTGCCGGTCGGCGGCGATCTCGAGTACGCCGACGAGGTCACGCTCGGCCGGGCGCTCGCCGGCCGCCGCGAAATCTAGCCTCCGACGATTTTCGCGCAAAGAGCGAACTTTTGTCCGGCGGCCGCTTGACGCGGCTGAGGTGGATCCCTACATTCTCCCCATCTGAACCGACGGGCCTTCGGGTTCGTCGGTTCAGTGTTTTTTAGGCCTGTTTCCGTGTCGTCTCCGGGGCCTCATCTACACTCGCCGGCAGTGGCGACGACCGAGTACGAAGCCGTTCCGGCGGTCGATGCGGACGCCGAGGCGCCGCCGCGCGGCACCTTGGTGCTGAAGTTCGGCGGCACGTCCGTCGCCGATCCCGAGAAGCTGAAGCGGGTCGCTGCGAGGCTTGTCGCCGCGCGGGAGGAAGGACACCGGGTGGTCGGCGTTCTCTCCGCGATGGGCCACACCACGGACGAGCTGCTCGAGCTCGCCCACCAGGTCTCGCCCACCCCCCACCCGCGCGAGCTCGACATGCTCGTGTCGGTCGGCGAGCGGATCTCGTGCGCGCTCGCCGCGATGGTGATCCACGACCTCGGCCACGAGGCGATCTCGCTGACCGGCTCGCAGGCGGGGATCGTCACCGACACCGTCCACGGCAAGGCGAAGATCGTCGAGGTGCGAGCGCGCCGGATCCACGAGGCGCTCGACGAAGGCACGATCGTGCTGGTCGCCGGCTTCCAGGGGGTCTCGACGGCATTCGAGGTGACGACGCTCGGCCGCGGCGGCTCCGACACGACCGCCGTCGCGCTCGCGGCCGCGCTCGGCGCCGACTTCTGCGAGATCTACACCGACGTTCGCGGCGTCTACTCCGCCGATCCGCGGCTGGTGCCGGACGCACGCCAGCTGACGCGGGTCAGCTTCGACGAGATGCTCGAGATGGCCTCCTCCGGCGCCGGCGTCCTCGCCACCCGCTCGATCGAGGTCGCGCGCAGCCACAATGTGCGGCTCCACGTCCGCTCGACCTTTCAAGAAGGAGAAGGGACGTGGATCCAGGAGGAGGACACTCTGTTGTCTGAAAAGCAAGTGATGCTCGAGAAAGCCCTGATCTCCGGCGTCGTGCACCAGCGCGAGGAGACTGTGTACCGCGTCGACGGCGCCCGCCCGGCGCAGCTCTTCGGCGCCCTCGCGCAGGCGTCCGTGAACGTTGACACGATCGTGCAGACGAACGAGGAGATCGTCTTCTCGGCCCCGGTCGAGGACAAGGCCGACGCGGCGCGGACGCTCGACGGGCTCGGCGTCTCCTGGAGCTCCCGGGACGACCTCGGCAAGGTCAGCCTCGTAGGCGCAGGGATGAAGAGCCACCCCGGCGTCGCCGCGAAGACCTTCGCAACGCTGGAGAGCGCCGGGATCGAGGCCGCGATCGTCTCGACCTCGCCGATCAAGATCGCCTGCCACGTCCCTTCAACCGACGTCGACCGGGCCGTGCAGGCGCTCCACGAGGCATTCGAGCTTGGCTAGGCCACCCCGGATCGGAGTCGTCGGCGCCACCGGCGCGGTGGGCACGATCACGCTCGAGCTGCTGCGCGAGCGCGGCTACGACGACGTGCGCCTGTTCGCGTCCGCTCGCTCGGCCGGCACGGAGCTCGGCGGCTCGATCGTCGAGGAGGCGACGCCCGAGGCGCTCGCCGCCGGCGACCTCGACCTCTGCCTCTTCTCCGTCGGCACCACGGCCAGCCGCGAGCTCGTACCGCACGCCGTCCGCGGCGGCGCGATCGCGATCGACAAGTCGGCGGCGTACCGGCTCGAGCCGGGCGTCCCTCTCGTCGTGCCGGAGGTGAACGGCGTCCGTGCCGCCGAGCACGACGGCATCGTCGCCAACCCGAACTGCTGCGCGATCCCGCTCACGTGCACGCTGAAGCCGCTGCACGACGCGGCGGGCCTCGTCCGCGTCCGCGTTGCCACGTACCAGTCGGTCTCCGGCGCCGGCGCACAGGCGATGGAGCAGCTGCGCGGCCAATCGCCGGACGAGCTCGATCTGCGGATGGACTGGAGCTTCGACGGCGTCGAGTTCGAGGAGGAGGAGAAGCTGCGTGAGGAAACGCGCAAGATCCTCGAGCTGCCCGCGCTCCCGGTGAGCGCGACCTGCGTCCGCGTGCCCGTGCTCGTCGGCCATGCCGAGGCCGTGTGGCTCGAGACGAAGGAGCCGCTCTCCGCCGAGGAGGCGACAGCGATCCTCGGCAACGCCCCAGGAGTCAGGCTCGAGCAGTTCCCGACACCGGGTGGCGCGGCCGGGCGCGACGACGTCCTCGTCGGGCGGATCCGCAACGACCCGACCGTCGAGAACGGCCTCGCGCTCTTCATCGCCGGCGACAACCTGCGCAAGGGCGCGGCGCTGAACGCGATCCAGATCGCCGAGCTCCTCCTCGCCGGGCAGCGCGTCGCGGCTTGATCGCCGCCGCGACGGTCGCGACCGCTCTCTCGCTGCTCGCTCCGCCGCCGACGCTCGTCGCCGCAGGCGACGTCGCCTCCTGCCGCTCGAGCGGGGACGAGCGAACCGCCGCGATCGTCGCCCGCACGCCGGGCACCGTTGCCGTACTCGGCGACATCGTCTACGAGCGCGGTACTGCCGCCGAGTTCCGCGACTGCTACTCGTGGCGCGGCGTGCGCGGCCGCACGCGTGCCGCGCTCGGCAACCACGAGTACGGCTCGACCGACGCGCGGCCGGCGAAGGCCTACTTCAAGCTCCCCTCGCGCGGCTACTACTCATACGAGCTCGGCGCTTGGCACGTCGTCGTCCTCAACTCGAACTGCGGCCCGGCGGGCGGCTGCGCGACCGGCTCGCCGCAGCAGCGCTGGCTCGCGGCCGACCTCGCCGCCAACCCTGCCCGCTGCACGCTCGCGTACTGGCACCACGCGCGCTTCAGCTCAGGGCTGCACGGTTCCGACCGGACGATGGCCGCGCTCTGGGGCACGCTCGCCCGGGCCGGAGCGGACGTCGTGCTCGCCGGCCACGACCACCACTACGAGCGCTTCGCGCCGATCGACGGCATCCGCTCCTTCGTCGTCGGCACCGGCGGCCGCAGCCTCTACCCGGCCTTCTTCCGGATCCCGCGCAGCGTCGTCGTCAACGACAGGACGTACGGCGTCCTCAGGCTCACGCTCCGGCCGGCGGCCTACGACTGGCGGTTCCTCGCGGTGCCGGGCTCGACCTTCGCCGATCGCGGCTCGGCTCGTTGCCGGTAGACCTAGCGGCCGGGCAGGACTCGCGCCGGCGATCCTGCGACGACCGCTCCCGGGCTGACGTCTCGCGTCACGACGGCGCCCGCGCCGACGATCGCGCCCGCGCCGACCCGGACGCCGCCGAGGACGACCGCGCCGGAGCCGAGGGACGCGCCGCGCTCGACGACGGTCTCCAGCAGCTCCCAGTCCTCCGCCGTCTGCAGCGCTCCCTCGCCGGTCGTCGCGCGCGGGTACTTGTCGTTGACGAACATGACGCCGTGGCCGACGAACACCTCGTCCTCGACGGTCACGCCCTCGCAGACGAAGGTGTGGCTCTGGACCTTGCAGCGGGCGCCGATCCGCGCGCCACGCTGGATCTCGACGAACGGGCCGATGCGCGTCTCGTCGCCGATCGCGCAGCCGTAGAGGTTGGTGAACGGGCCGACGACGACGTCTGGCGCCGAAATCGACGTCGTTCAGCAGCCGGCAGGGCGCGTCGTTCGCGGGCTCAGTGGCCACGGCTGAAGAACGCCTCGATCGCCGTCGGCGACCGCCGTCAGCTGAGCTTCGCTGATGCCGGGGAACATGGGCAGCGAGAGCCCCTCACGCGCCACCTGCTCCGCGACGGGGAACGCGCCGGCGCCGTAGCCGAGATGCGCATACGCCGGGAGCGAGGTGGACCGGCTCGGGGTAGTGGCGGCCGGTCGCGATGCCCGCGCTCGCGGAGGAAGCTCGCCGAGCGCGTCCGGATCGGCCGTGCGCACGACGTAGAGGTGCCAGACCGGGCTTGCTCCCGGGCGCAATCTCGGGCAGCACCAGATCGCCGACGCCCGCGAGCGCCTCGGTCGAGGAGCCGTGCGGCCGCACGTCGCTCCTCGTTCCAGCCGTCGAGCAGGCGGAGCTTCAGCTCGAGGACGATCGCCTGGATCGTGTCGAGCCGAGCCGTATAGCCCTCGAGATCGTGGTGGTACTTCCGCCGCTGTCCGTGCTCGCGCAGCGCGCGAACCGCCTCGGCGAGGCTCGCGTCGTCGGTGGTCGAGCGCGCCGGCGTCGCCCATCGCGCCGAGGTTCTTCGCCGGGTAGAAGCTGAACGCGCCCGCGAGCCCGGCGGCGCCGGCGCGGAGGCCGTCGCGCTCGGCCCCGTGCGCCTGGCAGGCATCCTCGACGATGCGCGAGGCCTGTCCGCTCGGCGAGCGAACGGAGCGCCTGCATGTCGGCCATCTGCCCGTAGAGATGCACCGGCAGCAGGAACGTGGTGCGCGACGTGATCGCTGCCTCGGCCGCCGCCGGATCGAGGTTGTAGTCGGCCGCGCCGATCTCCGCCGGTACCGGCGTCCCACCGGCCTGCGTCACCGCCTCCAGCGTCGCGACGAAGGTCTGCGCGGGCACGATCACCTCGTCCCCGGGCCGGATCCCGGCGGCCAGGAGCGCGAGCCGAAGAGCGTCGAGGCCACTCGCGACGCCGACGGCGTCGGCGGTCTGGCAATACGAGGCGAAGGCGTGCTCGAAGGAGCCGACGGCCGGCCCGTTGACGAAGGCGCCGGAGTCGAGCAAGCCGGCCATAGCCTCGAGCAACTCGGCGCGGATCGGCTCGTTCATGCGGTCGAGGTCGACGAACGGGACCGGAGGCGATCGGTGAGGGAGGGTTGCTCATCTTGCCGAAACCTATCCGAACGGCCATTGGGGTCGCGATCCGAAGCGGTGGGAAGCTTGACTGGGGGTCGGGCATGTCATTGGGCACTGGCGGAGGGCCAGGGGGAATGAGGAAAGGACTAAAGGTATGACACTGCGGAAGAAGCTTCTTCTGCTGGCGGCCTTCGCGGCTCTGGCAACAGCCGCGATCGGCGGCACAGCGCCAATCGCTCTGGGTCACGATCCGCTTCCAGAGCATCCGACCTGTACGTGGTCGGTGGACAAGACGGCAAGCCTGCACAGCAACCCGGGCGTGCCGATCACGACGCTGACGCTGTCGCTCGACCAGACGGTCACGGTCGTCTACAAGATCGTCGTCACGCGAAATTGTCAGGAAGGGTTCGATCCGGGCGCACATGGCGCCGGGGCGGACGTCTTCGACAGCCATGCCGGATCTCTGGCGACGAACCTGTTCCACGGGAGCCAGAACCTGCACGATTCGGCGACCTTCACGTACAGCCGTGACATCGGGGCACACGGTTGCGGCGAGTTCGACGTCGTGAACACGGTCGACGTCACCAGCTCGGACGACCACCACCCGCTCGCTACCGACACACAGACGATCCACGTGACCGTGCCGTGCGCGACCGGATGCACGTTGACGCAGGGCTACTGGAAGACGCACTCGAGCTACGGCCCGGCCTCGAAGCCGGACGCGACGTGGAACCTGCTTCCCGGCGGCCTCGGACCGGACACGGTGTTCTTCCTCAGCGGGGCCAGCTGGTACCAGGTCTTCTGGACCGCTCCGGCAGGCAACGCGTACTACAACCTCGCGCACCAGTACATGGCGGCGCGACTGAACATCCTCGACGGAGCATCGGCTCCGGCATCGGTCGCGGATGCGATCACGGCGGCGACGGCGCTGTTCAACGCCTACACGCCCGCGCAGATCGCAGCACTGAAGGGCTCGGATGCTCTGCGCAAGCAGTTCGTCGACCTGGCGGGAATCCTCGGCTCCTACAACGAGGGGCTGATCGGGCCGGGGCACTGCGACGAGTAGCTCATCCCGGCAACACCCCGAAACACGTGCGAGACCCCCGGCCGCGGGGGTCTCGCCGTTTCTGCAACTTGACTCATCGCCGGGTCGGCCGACGGGAGTCCGAGCGCGTCCCATTCGTCGAGAGTTTCGCGTCGCTCGAGAGCTTCGCGGGCGCGTCCCAATCGTGCGCCGTAAGGATTTCGATGCCCTCGGCTCGGCACCACCTGGCGATCTCGGGCGCGACCTCTTCCACCTCCTCGGCCGTGTGCGCCAGATCGCCCGCGAGGAGCCACGACCGTACGTCGTCGCGGACGAGGAGCGCAGCGTGTCCGGCTGTGTGCCCCGGCGTCGGCACGAGCAGCAAGCGTCCGTCGCCGCAACGTCAAAGGACGACCGAAACGGTCCCACGGCCTCGCCGTCGAAGTCCACGAGCGTCGGCTCGAGCCGGTCGGGCCATCGCTGGGGCAGGTAGCCGCGCACGCGGCCCCCGACACCCGTCGCCCGCTCCCACTCCAACCGGTGCACGATCACCCGAGCGTGCGGAAAGGCGTCGATGCCGCCGACGTGATCCGTGTGGAGGTGGGAGAGCACGACGGTGCCGACTGCTGCCCGGCTCGACGCCGATGCTGCGAAGCTGCGGCGCGATCTCGTCCGCGGGCGTCAGCTCGAAGCGCGAGAGCCGGAAGAACGGATGCCAGAACGGGAACCATCGCGGCGCGGCGGCCCGCGCGGTCTGGCCGGTGTCGAAGAGACAACGGCTGCCGTCAGTGAACTCGATCAGGAAGGCGTTGACGGGCATCGCCTCGTCGCGCCACTCGTCGACCACATAACGGCGGACGCCCCGCTGGCCCGCCTTGGCGCGGACGTGACCGGTGACCAGGCAAACAATGCGCACTAGTCGGCCGTGGCGGAGCGCCACTCCCATAGCATCCCTACTCCGCGAGGCGTGTTTGGAACAGCGAAGAGCGACGGCAAGACAGCCATCATCCGACCACATGGACCGAGCGTCCTGGTCGAACTCTCCTTCGGTGCGTTGCTTCCTGTCCCTTCCACGGCTCCCGGTTTACGCCTCCTTGATCGGCACCTAAGCTGAGGATGATGAAGCAGAATTACGTAGAGTCGAGCAATCTCTCCGGCGCGTGGTTCGCGGCCTCACGAACGGGAGTGTTGCTTCCGTCGCCCGAACGGTAGCGATGTCGGCGGTCTTCCTTTGGTCAGTGATCGCCGTGGGCATCGCCTTGCGAGTGACGCAGTATCTCGCAGACCGCTCGCTCTGGGGAGACGAAGGCGCGCTCGCGCTCAACCTGATCCAAAAGCCTGTGGGCGACCTGCTCAAACCACTGGATTACCTTCAAGGCGCCCCGACGGGCTTCCTGCTTGCCGAGAAAGCGATCGTCGAGGTGCTCGGCGACGACGAGCTGGCGCTTCGACTCTTCCCACTCGCCTGCGGGATTCTCTCGCTCTTCCTCTTCGCCGCGGTCGCGCGACGTGTTCTCGAACCGATCGGCGCCGCCTGTGCGCTCGTGCTGTTCGCGACCGCGGAGTTCCCGGTCTACTACTCGTCGGAGGTGAAGCAGTACTCCGTCGATGTTGCCGCAACGCTCGTGCTTTTCTACGGTGCCCTCGCGATCGACTGGAGAACAGCACGAGCGTGGCAAGTCGGACTTGCAGGTGTGGCGGCGGGCGTGGTCGTGTGGTTCTCACACGCCGCGCTCATCGTCTTGCCCGCGCTCGCGCTCGCGCTGCTCGTTTCATATGCCCTCAGCCGTGACACCCGTGCTTTCAAAGCGGTCTTGGCCGCCTCGGCAGTTGGCGGAATTTCTGCGGCAGCGGCATATCTGGTGAACCACGACAACGCCCGCCGCGTCGCCGGCGAAGCGGTGTCGATCCAGTCCGGGTCCGCGATTGGGCTTGGCCGATTGGCCGATCCACTCCGCGATCTCTGGCATGCGTTTCCAGAACCGGTCGGAATTGCGCGTACAGCTACCGGTCTCGCGCTCATTGCCTGTGTGCTCGGCGGAATTGCTCTCACACGTATCAACCTGCAGCGGGCCCTCATGGTCATGACGCCCATTGCCGCGACCCTTGCGGCCTCGACCCTCGATCTGTACCCCTTCTACAGCCGATTCATCCTGTTCCTGGTGCCGTTTTTCCTACTCCTCGTCGGCGCGGGACTCGAGGTGCTCATGCGTCCACAATCGCGCACGGCGCCGTTCGGCGTGCTCGCAGTGCTTCTCGTTCTGTCCTACCCCATCGCACGAGCCGCGACGAACCTCGTCAACCCTCCCGGACATGAGGAATTGAAGGCCGTGCTGGGTGGGGTACAGGCGCGCTGGCAGCCGGGAGACGCCCTCTATGTCTGGTACCAGAGCCAATACCCTTTCCGCTACTACGCCGAGTGCTCGGACTGCGACGTACTGGACGAGCACGGGCCCGCTGAAGTCGTGGCGGCGGAGGACGACCTCGAAGACCCCAACGCGCTTGCGTCACATCCTCCGCGTCTGTTCGTCGGTGGCCCCGATCGCACGCTTCAGGGTACTGCGAGCGACCTCGCACGACTCCGAGGCGGCGGACGTACGTGGCTCCTGTTCTCCTCGACCTGGAACGATGAGTTCGTTCGGTACACGCTCGACTGCGCCGGGACGCGACTCGAGGAGTTCCGGGCAGTTCGCGCGGTTGCCTACCTCTACGATTTCAGCCTTGCTCCCTCGGCCAGTTCGGCCTGTACGACTGAAGCTGCTGCGACGACACCAAAGGGTTGACGCAGAGGCGTGGTCGCTCCCCGGCGCGGGGGGTGTCGGATGATGCCCGACCCTGACGCGGCGCACGGACGCCTGCACAGTGGCGCGGCGAGGCCACAGCCGGGCGAACTGCAGCACGCCGTCTGATCCGCTCGCTAGGGTGCCCGCCAGCCCACGACCAGCATCTGAGTCCCCCCTCCGAGGGACACGAGGCTAAAGCGCCCCACGGCTTCTGCCGATGGGGCGCGGGTACGGAAGCCGCCGTTCCTCGCCAAAGGATCGCTTGACCCGCCGCCGCCTGACACACATTGCCGTTGCCTGCTTGCTCGGAACGTTCGCCACGAGCGCGATGGCGGCCGGGAGCGCAACGCACTGGAAGACGGCACCTCGGCCACTCGCGGCGAAGACCATCCTACAGAGCGTCGACAAGCAGGCGCCGAGGGTTCCGTCCTCCTTGAGCGTCGCGGCCGTGTCGACGACGAGCATCTCGGTGACTTGGGGTGCGTCGCGCGACAACGTCGGCGTCGCCGGATACGGCGTCTACCTGAACGGCACACGCCTCGCGAGCACGACCGCCAGGTCGTACACGTTCTCCGCCCTGACCTGCGGCACGACATACAAGGTCGGGGTCGACGCCTTCGACGCAGCCCGGCACCGATCGGGCATCGCGTCCGTCCTCGCCGCCACGGCGCCCTGCGTCGACACGACCGCGCCGACCGCGCCCGGGAGCCTGCACCAGTCCGGCTGGAGCCAGACCGGGCTCGCGGTCGAGTGGAGCGAGTCGTCCGACAACGTCGGTGTGGCCGGCTACAGCATCTACCGCGACGGCGTCCCGATCGCGGCCACGCAACAGCCCACCGCCTGGGTGGGAGGCCTCGTCTGCGGCGCCGCCCATACGATCTCCGTCGAAGCGTACGACGCGGCCGGTAACCATTCTCCCCGGGCGAGCGCGGTCGGGACCACCACAGCCTGCGCCGACACGAGCCCACCAGCGGCGCCGCGCAACCTGAGCGTGTCTGGCTCGACGGAGTCGTCGATCTCCGTCGCCTGGCAGCCCGCGGTGGACGACCGCGGCGTGGCCGAGTACCGGCTGTCGGTGAACGACGTCGACATCCGGACGACGACGGCTACCGCCGCGCGTTCACCGGGCTCGCGTGCGGCCGCTCCTACATCGTCAAGGTCGTCGCGGCCGACGCTGCCGGGAACGTCTCGCCGAGTGCGATCGTGATCGCGCCCACAGCCGTCTGCCCCACGAGCGCCGGCAGTGCGGACACACAGGCGCCTACCACGCCGTCTTCGCTTGTTCGCCGCGACGGGACGGCGACGAGCATCACCCTCTCCTGGAAGGCCTCGACCGACAACGTCGGCGTCGCCGGGTATGGGATCTACCGAGGCACGACGAAGGTCGGCGACTCGAACGTGAACGCCTACGGGGTTGAGGGACTTGCGTGCGCAACCTCGTACACGCTCTCCGTCGACGCTGTCGACGCCGCAGGAAACCGGTCGGCCCGGGCGACGGTCGTGGCGTCGACGGATCCCTGCCAGGACACCCAGGCACCCACGGCTCCCGCGGGCATCGCGGCGCAGACGAGGACCGAGACGAGCATCACGATCTCGTGGCAGGCATCGACGGACGCCGGCGGCGTCGCCGGATACCGGGTCTACCGCGACGGAGCCCTGCTCGGATCGACGGGCTCGACCTCGTACACAGCGACAGGACTCCGCTGCGGGAAGAGCTACACGTTCAGCGTCGAGGCATACGACGCGAGCGGCAACCACAGCTCTCGTCCCGCGACGATCGTCTCGACCGCGGCGTGCTCGGACTCGACGCCGCCGAGCGCTCCGAGCTCCTTCGTGAAGACGAGCGCGACAACGACGAGCATCGCGGTGAGCTGGAGCCCGGCCTCGGACAACGTCGCCGTCGCCGGCTACTCGCTGTTCGTGGCAGGGTCGGCAATCGGCACGACCGGACAGACCTCGTACACCTTCTCCGGGCTCACGTGCGGGACGAGCTACGCGCTCGGCATCGAGGCGTACGACGCGGCAGGAAATCGCTCACCCAGGATTACGCTCCAGGCTGATGCGGCCGCCTGCGCGTCCAGCCCGCCGAGCGCGCCGCCTTCTCCGCCGCCGTCGGAGGTTCTCGCGAACGTGTTCGCCGTGCCGCCGACGTCGACGGACGGCAGCACGAACTGTGTGCGCTCGGCCACGCCGAAGACGTACGAGCAGGCGCTCGCGGCGAGCCCGAAAAACGTCTGCGCCTACGTCGCGGGCGTGAAGACGTCCTGGGACATGGCCTGCAACGCGGCGACCGCAGGCGACCTCGTCGGGGTCAGGCCGGGCGTCTACGAGACGGTCGGCGACGGCGGCTACCTGCTCGGCAGCAACGAGATCGGGCAGGACTGCTCCGACGGTCTCGGCGCCGACGTGAACCCGAACGCGAAGGAGCAGGCCGTCTCGACCGGCACGACCGCCGCCTGGGTCAAGTTCGTCCCGGCCGTCCCCTGCAACGGCGTCCCCAACATCAGCTTCAAGTACATGCCTGGCGTCCTCTCGATGGCGAACGGCAACTGGCACCTGATCGTCGAGGGCGACTGCTTCAACTTCAACCGGACGATCTACATTCACGACCGCAACGACAACTTTGGCCCGAGCGGTCGGCCGAGCAACCTGATCATCCGGGGCGAGTCGCAGACGAGGCTCCAGCAGTGGTACGGCATCGAGGTTCGCGGCGGCCGCAACATGCTCTTCGAGAACATCGACCAGGGGCCGAACGTGCAGTGCGCCGCGAACGACGCGAACGCGACGCCGGTCTACTTCCGCTGCCTCCCGTCCGAGCTCGGCGGTGCGTTCTTCGAGGCGCCGTACGCAACCTCAGGGACGAACGCGCCAGGCTGCAACCCCAATGAGACCGATCTCTGCGCTGGCTTCTACCCTCGCGGCGGCGGAGAGCAGGTCGAGCCATATATCCACGGCGGCGCCTACGGCACCTACAGCAACATTCGGTTGCAGACCTACCACCTGCACGACGGGCAGGCGAAGGGCACCGGCGCGACAGTCCACCCGGGCTGCTTCATGTTCGACGGCAACAAGGGCAACGGCGACCTGCCGCCGCACAACATGGTCTTCGACGGCGTCCGCTGCGAACGTCAGGTGATCGGCGTCCAGCACCAGGACGGCGGCGTAACCGTCCAGAACAGCGTCTTCGCCTGCCCTGTCGTCGACCTGCCGCAGACAACCCCGCAGCGAGGACGCTGGGACCAATGCGCCGCGCAGCCGAGCGTCGGAGTCTCCCTTCGAGGCGACCAGCCGCAGACGATCATGAAGAACGTCCTCTACCGCAACAACGTCTTCCTTCCAAACCCGAACGTCTTCAACCCGACCGTCAACAACGCCGGTCTCCTGCTCCAGCTCGGCGGCGCGTTCGGGACAGGCTTCGAGAATGTCGACATCGTCGGCAACATCTTCTACGGGGCGAACCTTCAGGGCTGCGAGTTCGCCGGAGTCACCTGCGCGGACAACGCTTTCCTCAATGCACCATCTGTCGGCGCTCGCCCGATCACGCTGACCTGCAACCCGTTCGTCGACGCCGAGCAGGGCACCCCCGACGACCTCTGGCGGGAGAAGACGCAGGTCGACCCGCGCCTGAGCGCAGCCTGCAACGTGCCGACCGTCAGCCTCGTGGGCGACCTGAACCTCGACCACGACGGCGACGGCGACCCGCGGACGAACCCGACTCATGTCGGGGCGGATCACTGATGCGGGGCGTCCTCCTCGACCCTGTCACCGGCCGCCCTGAAGGCGTCGATCCGGAGCAGCCGTTTACCCAGGTCACTCTTCGCGTCCCGGCGGGACGGATGGAAGCGATGCGGGAAGCGAACCCCGGCCACGATGGGTTCGCCGCCGCAACGCGACAGCGGTGTCCGTCTCCAAGGCGACGTTGACGCCCTTCACCTTCGAGAGCGGCCGTGCGATATCTGTTTCCAGGGCGATGCCGAACACGCCCGGCCGAGTGATCGGCTGCGCCGCGTCCGTCTCCTCGGCGAGACCGAGCGCCCGGGTCTTCACTCTGCCGAGCGTGAGTGCGCTGTCAGCTTCGGTTGCGGCAGCGAGGCTCGACTACCACGTGACGGGCGGGAACGTAGCCGGGCTCGACCACGCCGTTACGCCGACGAGCTCGGATTACGCGTTCACCTACGACTACGACAACGGGTCGCGCACGCCGGGGTCGCGTGATGTCGGCGCGGACGAAAGGTAACTAGATGGCCCCGGAATGTTCGCACCGCTACGACGGGGTCCAGTAGCGCCGCGAACTTGCGTTCGCGCGTCGCCCGGCCGCGACCTCGTCCATGGCTCCGCTAGGCTCGAGACAGAGGATGAGCGAGTGCTACCCGAAAGGTCCAATCCGCGTGCTCTACAGCTTCCCGCACAAGATCGGCGCGGATCGAATCTGCATGATTGCGTGGCATCAGGTCGAAGGAGTCGCCGCTGCCGCTGCATATGTGCTCGTCTACACGGGCGTCGTCCGCAGGCCGCTTGATGATTCCGTTCGTGTGCGAACGACCCTTGCACGAGGCCGATTTCGCGTGCCTATCGAGTCTGGGCCATCGGCGAAGCTTCCGGCTCCATGACAGAGTCGTCGCTCGCGCTTCCCAAGCTCACCGGTGATGTCGATGTTGTCCACGTCTGGCCCCGCGGCGCTCTCCAGACGCTCCGAACCGCTGCCCGCCTCGGCATCCGACTGTCCTCGAGCGTCCGAACGCGCGCACACGGTTCGCGTACGAGGCCCTCGCCGCCGAATGTGAGCGGCACCGGACCCTGCTACCACACTACGAACACGCCTACAACGCGGAGATCCTCCGCCACGAGGAGTAGGAGGAATACGAACTCGCGACTATCTCCTCTTCCCGTCCGACTTCGTCGTGAAGACGTTCCGCGACGCGGGCTTTCCGCAAGAGAAGCTCCTATGCCATACGCTCGAGCGACGTACCGAAGCGCTTTCGCGCTTGGCATTCTGTTGCGCGCGGTCGCACCTGGCCACGCGCGGCACGAACAGCGGCGAGCGGCCCGCGCGGCGTTGCGGGTCCTCGCGGGTCTCTGCGCACCGCGCTTCGGCGCCCCGCCGGCTCAGGCACTCGTACCGTTGGACGCGGCCGAGCTGAAATGACCAACGAACCCGAGCTCTCGGTGCTCATCGTCAACTGGAATACGCGTGAGCTGACACTCGCGTGTCTCGACGCATTGCCCCGCGGAGTCGGTAACGAGATCAGCTACGAGGTGATCGTCGTCGACAACGGCTCCACCGACGGCTCAGCGGAGGCGCTCGCAGAACGCGATGACCTAGTCCTGATCAGAAACGACGACAACCTCGGCTTCGCGGCGGCGGTCAATCAGGCGTACCGCCGCTCGACCGGGGAACTCGTCCTGCTCCTCAACTCCGATGTCGAGGTCATCGAAGGGGCAGTGACCACGCTCGTCCGGTTTCTCCAAAAGACGGCGGGCGCGGCGGGCGCGGCGCCACTCTACGTCAACCCCGACGGCACGCCTCAGCCGTTTCACTTTCGGTTTCCGAGCTTCGCAACGACACTTGCGAATGCCAGTTCGCTCGTCCGCCGCACTCTCCCCGGAAGCAAACGCCGTCTGCGTGAGTACATGATGCTCGACGACGACTTCTCGAAACCGCGTCACGTTCCGCAGCCGTCAGCAAGCTGTCTCCTTCTGCGCCGATCGTGCTTGCCGCCTGCGCGAGTCTTCGACGAGAGATACCCCATTTTCTTCAACGACGTCCAGCTTGCCCGCTCGCTCGCGGCTCAGGGTCACGCGCTCTGGGTCACCCCCGACGCAGTCGTGGCGCATGAAGCGCACTCCTCGACCAGTCGGCTCGGAGGAGCGCTGCGGCGGCAGTACCTCGGCTCTCTGATCTGCATGCTCGAGGAGACGGAGCCGCCGCTGAAAGTCAAACTCTTCAAACTCGTCATCTTGCTCCAAAACCTCACGCTTCTGACCCTCCATCGGTCACGCGCGCTCAGCAGGAGCGAGATGCGAGGCGCACTCGCTGGAGACCCCGGTCCGCTTCCGACGCGGCCGTCGTCGTGAACCTGGCGCAAAAGGTTGCCTTCAACACCGGGATCCAGCTCGTTGGTCAGGTCATCGTGCTCGCGATCGGTCTGCTCACGCTGCGGCTCACCGCCACGTACCTGGGCGTCGAGACCTTCGGGCAGCTGTCGATCGTCCTCTCGCTGACGGGGCTCGTCGCGATCATCGCGGATCTAGGCGTCACGACAACACTCGCGCGCGAGCTCGCGAAATCGCCCGGCGAGGCCGATCGGCTCGGTGGAGATCTTCTGCGTTTCAGACTCGTCTCGTCGCTCGGGAGCGTGCTGCTGCTCCTGGTCGCGATTCCATTCTTGCCGTATACGCAAGAGACGAAAGTTGCACTACTGATCTCACTCCCGGCGATGGTCTTCACCGTCCTTGGCGGTTTTCCCAGCGCGTTCTTCCAGACGCACCTCCGCCAAGAGCTCAGCGCTGCCGTGAACGTCCTGACCCGGTCTCTCGGTCTCATGGCGATTCTCGTAGTGAGGCTGTTCGACCTCGGTCTGTATGGGCTCGTGGGCCTCCTCGTCGCGGTGAATGGGATCGGCTGTCTCGTCGCGTTCGCGTTCTCACGAAGCTTTTGGCGAATCAATGTGAGCTTCAACTGGAGTCGCGCGAAGCCTCTCATTCGCGACTCCATTCTCATCGGTCTCGTGAGCGTGATCGGTCTGCTTCACCTCCGCGGTGATGCGATCATGCTGTCGCTGCTGAAACCCGCCGACGACGTCGGGATCTACGCGATCGCTTTTCGGTTTATCGATCAGGCATTCCTACTTGCCGGGCTTTTCGTCGCGACGGTGTTTCCGATCATCACGCGGGCTGTCCATCACAATGCGGGAAAGGCGCAGCGCGCGATCAATAACACTTTCCAAGCTCTGGTACTCGGCGCAGTAGCGGTGACGATCATGATCTACGTCCTCGCAGGCCCGCTTGTGAGGCTTGTCGCCGGCCCGGAGTTCGGAGCGTCGGAAACGCCGTTGAGAATCCTCGCCTTCGCGCTCCTCTTCATGTTCGTCGCACCGGTCTTCTATAACGTCCTGATCGCGATCAACAAGCAGAAGCATCTGATCGTGGTCGGCGCCGCGAGCGTTGCGCTCAATGTCGGCCTCAATCTGATTCTGATCCCCCGCTACAGCTACAACGGTGCCGCGAGCGCGACTGTCGCCTCGGAGGCCTTCGTCTTGGTCGGGCTCTACTTCGTCGCTCGACGACATTACGAGTTTCAGCTAGAGAAGACGTTTCTGCTCCGCGCCCTGGGAGCGACGGCCGCAGCAGCGGGAGTCGTGGCGCTGTTGCGCCGCGAGTCGCCGTGGCTTGCGGTTGTTCTGGGCGAGCTCACGTTCTGTGCGGCCGCCTATGCGTTCAAAGCCGTGACACGAGCCGATGTGAGAATGGTCCTCGAGCGCCGCGCTGTCTGACCTCGACGAGAGACCCGTTGGTGCGGACGGAGGACCCCTAGCCCGTCAGCCAGGCCGGCCTGACGGCTTGAACAGGCTCGAGCTCTGGCCGTCGAAGACATCGCGATTCGAAGTTATGGTGAGCGCGGTCGGGCCGATAACGCCTGACGAGGCGGCGCGCCGCCGTTGCCGGAGCGGCAGCGGATGCGGCCTAGCCCGGAGGCGCGCGGTATGGGTGGCGCATCGTGCGTTGCCGGAGCGTGCGGCCTGCGCAGGGGGCCGACGAGACGGTGCGGTGCGCGAGGTGCGGGAGCTAATCGGGGCGGCGGAGGCGTTCGACTTGGGGCACGTCGACGGAAGCCGGAACCTCTACGCGGGAGCCGAACATCGAAAGTGCGTAGGGCGACGCGGGCCGGCGCGACCCCGATCCTGGCTGGCAGCGCCGGTTCGGTGAGGAGCCTGGGCGGCGGTGGTCGCGGGCGTGGTGAGCGCGCGGCTTTACGTCGAACGCAAACGCGTCCCTCTTACGCCGAATCCGTTCACGCCCTCCCAACTTGTCGCCACGTCGGTGAGTCCGAGATCGCGGAACCACTCATGCACCTCGGCCGGAGTGTGCTCATGCCGGTACTTCGGGGTGAAGTAGTCGAGCTGCACCACGGCGAGCTCGCGGAGCGATGCACCGCCACGGCGAAACGACGCACCGCCACGGCCGCCGAGCGCGACAACAGGCACAAACGCATACGACACCGCTCGCCGCACCGCCAGCGGCAACGGCACCACCGCCCGCCGGATCACCGACCGCAGCTTAAACTTCCAGCCGGGCACATTCCAATACAGCCACACGAAAATGGTGCCGCTCGGCTTCAACGCTGGCAGCACCGCCTCGAGCGTCTCGCGTGTGTTCGGAGTGTGGTGGAGGACGCCAGCGCAGTGGATCAGATCGAACGTCGCGGGCGGGAACAGCGGGCGGCCGAGATCGGCCTGCACGAACCGGAGGCGTGGGTTTGCGGCGAAGCGTTTGGCGGCGGTGAAGACACTGTCGCTGATGTCGGTGGCAACCACCTGACAGCCGAGCGTGGTGATCGCGTCTGCCAACAGTCCTGGCCCGCAGCCTGCGTCCCAGACCAGCTTCCCCTCAAGGTCGACCGAGCCGATCTGCTCCTGGAACTCGCGCAGCCGCTCGTCGGTGTCCTGCCCCCACACCCGCTCAAGATCTCCGAACGCGTCCCACTCAGCGGTGAAGGACTCACGGATGGCGTGGCCAGTCATTACGAGCGCGGGCACGTCGTTGACGGTCCCATAGTGGTGCCCCCGGGCACAGGCCAAGTCGTCGCTGAGGCGTTCCCCGCACGCGGGGCAGAGAAGGTTCAACCCGCCACCAGCACGAACGGACATGGATACCCCCGCGATAGAAGAAACGGCTTCGTCCGGCCGCGACGAAGCACTATGACAGCAACCCGACCTGCGGACAAGGGGCGTGACCAAAGCTCGGCGAGCCCTTCGGGTGGGTCTTCGAGCGAGGCGAGGATGATCGCGCGCTCGTCGATCGTGAGCGCGAGCAGCGCCAAGCCGTCGTCGAGGGCGCGCTCGAGCCGGTCGGCGAGGTCGTCGGTGCCGGTCGCCCGAACGGGGTCGGCGACCTCCGCGACCACACCGGCGAGCACTGGGACGCCGGCGAGCATCATCCCAACGAGACTACGCGCCGTTTGCCTCGACAGGGATCTCCAAGGTAGGCACCGGGGTAGGCACCGCACGCGCAAGCCCGGCAGCGGCAGCACACCTGACCCGCATAACCATGCGATTTCCGTTCAGCACGCGGAAGAATGGGCGCACCTCGGATGGAAACAGCTCCCCAGGTTCCGGCGCTTCGCCGATTGAGCCAAAATTAGCTGCTTTGCAGGCGCTTTTTCAGGCAGCACCGGGGCCGTGGTCATGGTGCTCGAGCGGCGCGTCACCTGACCCGATCCGATATCGACAAGGAATGTCGCGCCGTTCCCCGCGAGCCAAGTCCAAGACGTCGCACTCGGCCTTCGCCCGGCCCCGGTCAGGGCGAAGCCGCCGCCGTCTACTCCTGCTTCCTCCAGAGGGCGACGATCTCGTTCGCAAGCAGCTCCTCGTCGCTGTAGTCGGCAAGTTCGCCCTGCTCTCGGAGCGCGGCGAGGTCGGCAGCGAGGCCGTCTTGTTCCAGGCGCCTCAGGATGACGTCCGCACCGGGCAGAACGGAAGCGATGACGGTGCGCCACTCGTCGAGCCGGAGACGATTGAGCACGGCGTTCTGCCGAACGTCCGACGAGTGCGGTGACCGCAGGTGGGGCCAGCGAACAGCCTGCGGGTTGAGCGACGGGAAGAATCTGGGATCGAGACAACCATTCGCCGAACTGTAGAGCTGAAACGAGACGTAGGCGACTCCGCCCGGGCGAAGGACGCGCTCGACCTCGCGGAATGCTTGTCCGGGGTCGGGAAGGGTCTGGAATACCGAGTAGGAGAAGACAAAGTCGAATGAGGCGTCGGGAAAGTCCATCCGAGAGGCGTCCATCTGCAGCACCTTCAGCCGCGGGAACCGTTGGAGCCCGAGTTGGCGCCTGAGCTCCGACCGGTATCGCGCATCGATCAGGAGCGCTTTGCGCACCAATGTCTTCGCCGTTCGCCGCAGCCCGTTGAGCCGCAGCATACGGGCGTATGCTCGCGGGTCGAATCCTTGAGCGATGACCTCGAGATCGATCCCCACCGCATCATTCGCCCGCGAAAAATAGGCGAGCTGAATCAGGCGCTGGCCGGCACCTACGTCAAGGACGCGTCGGTCGCGGATCGGGAACGCGTACCGCGACGTGGTCAACTTCTCGACCTCACGGAGGTACTCCAGCTCAGCACCGACCCGCTCGGCGACGCCGCGCGAGTGGAGCCGATACAACTCCCACGCCTCCCCGGCAGAGCGACGGAGACCTTGAAGCTCGCCGCTGTAGGCTCCCGGGCCCTTCACCGAAACGTGCTCCGGGCACGTACGTCGAAAAGGTGGACTCCGAGTGGTCCGATGTCCGTGGATGTCGATCAGCTGTCTCTCGACCGGACGTGCGCAGCGCGAATTCGTCGTCGGAGTAGTCGTGCCCCGCAAGCCGCCACGATAACAGCCGTGCGCCGCGAGCGGGTGGAGCCGCTTTGGATGCGGCAAATCCGCAAGCGTGCGGCTCGTCCGGGCGCGCCCGAGCTGAGCGTCGCGGGTTCGAGTCCGAGCGCCGACTCGCCTGCCAGTACGGAAGCGGCTTCAGCGTTTCGATTTTTCTTCCCGCGTCTAGCACCCGTACCGTCTGACCTTACGCACAGCTCCCGACGACAACGGGCGGATCAGCTCTCGAGATCACGTCGGCCAGGCAAGACCTAACCGGCCGGCCAGGTGACGCTGCCGTACGGATGGAGTTGCCCTCTGTGCCGTGGAATAGAGCGCGATTTGAAGTTATCGTGCCGTTAGCGCGCGAGCGCACGCCTCCGATGCAGACGCAAGCAGAAATCACTGGAGATCGCGTCGGCGGCCGGCTCGCATCGCGGCGATCGGCAAGCAACAGCTCCGCACCGAGCAGCGACGCTGACGGTCGCCTTGGCTGCTCGAGACCGATTGCCACGCCCGGCGCTACGGTCGCCACCAAGCCCAACGCGTGACCGGAACCAAGCGGCGGCGTGTGTGGATCGATCTTGCGAACACCCCCCACGTGCTCGTGTTCACACCCGTCGTGGACCGACTGCAACGGGAAGGTTGGGAGGTCGTCTTGACGGCCCGTGACCATGCACAAACCCTCGATCTGGCGCGAGAACAGTGGCCGGACGTGACCCCGATCGGCGGAGGCAGCCCGCCGGGGCGATTGCACAAGGCGACGACGTTGGCCGCACGGACGCGAAGCTTGTATGCCTTTTCGAAGCGGCGACGCCCGCACGTCGCGCTCTCGCACGGCTCGTACGCACAGATCGTCGCAGCGCGGGCGACGGGAGTTCCAGCCGTGACGATGATGGACTACGAGCACCAGCCGGCGAACCATCTCAGCTTTCGCCTGGCGCGTCGGGTCATCGTTCCGGACGTGTTCCCCGAAGCCGCTCTTCGCCGCTTCGGCGCTGCAGCCTCGAAGGTCGTGCGTTATCGGGGGTTCAAGGAGGAGCTCTACCTCGGCGGGTTTCGGCCGAACGACAGTGTGATCCACGACCTCGATATCAGACCCGAGTCGGTGATCGCGGTGCTCCGGACTCCTCCGGAGGGAGCGCTCTATCACCGGGGCCTGCGCGGCCGCTTCGACGAGATCCTCGAGACCTCGGTGGGGCTGGCGCACGTCACCACCGTGTTGTTGCCACGGGATCGAGAGCAAACACGGCGCTACTCCCACTTCCCGAAAATCGTCATTCCGCCGGCGGCGATCGATGCGCCGTCGCTGATCGCTCGCGCGGATCTCATGATCGGCGGTGGGGGAACGATGACGCGTGAGTCCGCGCTCCTAGGGGTGCCCACGTACACGGTCTTCGCGGGCGCGCTTGCCGCAGTAGACGCCGAGCTGGTCAGACGAGGCTGCCTGCACGACCTGCGGACACCGGGGAGCGAGCCGCGGTTCGAAAAGAGGACGCCCGCCGAGACGCCAGTCCCCGTCGAACGCGCCGACGAAATCCTTCGCATACTGTCCGCGACGGTGGCCGATGTCGCAGGCTGAGCTCGACCTCTCGCCGGCCGAGCTACGGCGCCGAGCGCAGACGTTCCTGACCGACGTGGTCCATCGCGAGGACGCCCTTTTCCCGTACATCACGATCGTGCGAAGCGGCGAGTATGTGCACGACTTCGATCACCCGTCAGTGATTCGCTACACGATCAACTCGCTGCTCGGTCTCCAGGCGTCCGCGCGACAAGACCCGAGCCAACTTGATCCGGCGGAAGTCTCAGCGCTGACGACGACGTTCCTCGAACGTCATCTCGAGCGGATCGACGACCCAGCCGATCTCGGCCTCCTGCTCGTCCTGCTCAGCGAGGGCGAGCCCGGAACGCGTCAGGCGAACGAGCTGCTTGCGCGGGTGGACGCGGCCGCGCGAAGCACCGCAGCGAGTCGGTTGACGATGCAGGAAGCGAGTTGGATGCTCTGGGGCTCCTGTGCCGCCGCTCGGGCCGGCCTCGCGACCGGTGCAGCGACCGCCGGCGTCATCGCCGAGCTCATCCTCAACCGGTTCGTCGATCCGGGCTCAGGCCTGCCGCGCCACAGTCTCCGCCGCTACCGCGGCGACATCGTCTCGTTCGGCGCGCTGACGTACTTCCTCCGCGCAATGTTCGAGTTTTCGCAGCTCAGCGGTGACACGCGGCCGCAGCGGGCGTTCGAGCGCTGTGTCGACGCGATCGTCGGGATCCAGGGCGACCGCGGCGAATGGCCCTGGCTGATCAGCGTTCGGGGTCGCGTCCCACTCGAGATCTACCCCGTCTTCGCCGTTCATCAGGACAGCATGTCGATGCTCTTCCTGCTTCCCGCGCTCGAATCGGGGATGGACGTCCGCGAGGCGATCGCGCGAAGCTTCGCCTGGGTTCGCGGCCGGAACGAGCTCTCGGCACCGATGATCGAGCAGGAGCCGTTCGTCGCCTACCGTTCCATCGAGCGGGCCGAAGGGTTGCCGCGCGCGCGGCGGTTTCTGCGCGCGACCGTCGGGTCGTACACGGGGGCGGCGAGCGAGTCGGCGAACGGACGGGGCGTTCGCATCAACCGGGAATGTCGTTCATACCACCTCGGTTGGATCCTCTACGTGTGGTCGGGGGCGAGCGACGATGCTGCGACGGCGGCGGATGCGGCTCTCGACCCAGCGCGACGGCCGCTAGCCTCCTGACATGTGCGGGATCTGCGGTGTCGTACAGCTTGGGACTGGGCCTCGGCGGCCCGTTATCGCAGCGTCGGCGCTCGACGCAATGACAGACCTCATGACCCATCGCGGCCCGAGCGACCGCGGCACACATGTCGCCGACGGGATCGCGCTCGGCGTCCGCCGCCTCTCGATCGTCGACGTCGCGGGCGGCCATCAACCCGTGTCGAACGAGGACGGGACGGTCGTCGCGATTCAGAACGGCGAGCTGTACAACCACCGCGACGTGCGAAGCCGCCTCAAGGGTCACTCGTTTCTCTCGCACTGCGATACGGAGATCATTCCGCACCTCTACGAGGAGCACGGGCCGCGGTTTCCGGAGCACCTCCGCGGGATGTTCGGAATCGCCGTCTGGGATCAACGACGCCAGAGGCTTGTGCTGGCACGTGATCGTCTTGGCATCAAGCCGTTGTACTACGCCGTCGTCGACGACCTGCTCGTGTTCGCGTCGGAGCTCAAATCCGTTCTCGCGAGCGGACT
This sequence comes from uncultured Gaiellaceae bacterium, assembly GCA_963829845.1. GTDB lineage: Bacteria > Actinomycetota > Thermoleophilia > Gaiellales > Gaiellaceae > Gaiellasilicea. The sequence continues at coordinate 72,782 of CAWHKD010000020.1, forward strand.
GGTCGACGCTCGGATCGATCACGACGCCGTGGATGCATACCTGTCGCTCGGGTACTTCCCGGCGCCCCTGACGCCAATTCAAGGAGTGAAGAAGCTGCCGCCGGGTCACCGGCTGATCGTCGACGACGGGGTCACCGTAGAGCCCTTCTGGAGCTATCCGCACGCGACACCGGAGGAGATGTCGCTCGACGATGCCGCCGAACGCCTGCTTGACAAGCTCGACGAGTCGGTCACGCTGCGCCTGATGAGCGACGTGCCGCTCGGGGCGATGCTGTCGGGCGGGCTCGACTCGAGCCTGATCGTGGCGCTGATGGCGCGTCGGATGAATCAGCCGGTGAAGACGTTCTCGGTCGGCTTCACGGAGGATCCCCGTAACGAGCTGGCGGCCGCGCGCTCCATCGCCGAGCGGCTGGAAACGGAGCACCACGAGCTGGAGCTCTCCATCACCAAGGATGCGGTACCGCTCGAGGAGCTCGCGTGGTACCTGGACGAGCCGCTCGCTGATCTCTCGGCGCTCGGCTTCTACGCGTTGAGCCAGCTGGCCGCGCAGCATGTGACCGTCGCCTTGACCGGCCAGGGTGCCGACGAGCTGTTCGGTGGCTACGCCGCACACCGGAACGCCGGCATCGTGGCGACGGCGCACCGGATACCGGGAGGTCGGCACGCATCGGCGCTGCTGGCGACGCACGGCCCTACGCGCATGCGGCGGGGCGCTCGAATTATCGCGGCTCCGAACGGAACGGAGCGCTTCCTGATCCAGCAGGGACTCGCAGGCGATGCTCGCAAGCGCGCCCTCTACGGCGCCACTCTTGGCGCAAGTCCCGGACTGGCTGCGCGCGAGGTCGTTGCTCGGCACCTGAACGGCATCCCGGACGATCCTTTGCGCGTATCGCTGCACCTGCACGCGCAGCTCGCGCTCGTGGACGACATGCTCCACTATTTCGACCGGATGTCGATGGCGCATTCCCTCGAGGTGCGGGTGCCGTTTCTCGATCACGAGCTCGTGGAGCTTGCGGCCACGATTCCGGAGCGCTTGAAGGTGAGGCGACGCGTGACGAAGGTCGTCCTCAAGGAGGCGGCGCGCGGGCTGCTGCCTGACGCGGTCGTCGACCAGCAGAAGGTGGGCTTCTTCAACGCAGCGATGTCACAGTGGATCGTCGCGCGCGGACGACGGGAGCTCGAGACGCGGTTCCTCGAGACTGAGCCGGCTTGCGCAGAGCTGTTCGACCGTCAGGAGCTTTCCCGTCTCGTTCGGGAGGACGGGCGCGGCGAGGGCGCGCATTCACGTCTGCTGATCGCGATCCTGATGCTGGAGTTGTGGTTGTCGACGGTCCTGCCGCGGGCGACGGCCGCGCAGGCTGCAGCTCGCGCATGAGTGCTCGCTCCCTGACCTACGCGATCGTGACACCCGCGAGGAATGAGGCGAGGAACCTGCCGCGGCTCGCGGCCTGCCTGGTCGAACAAACCGTGCAGCCGTCGGCATGGGTCATCGTCGACAACGGCTCGACCGACGGCACCTCGGAGCTCGGGCAGCGCTTGGCCGACGAACACTCCTGGATGGAGGTCGTGACCATCCCAGGAGATCCGATGCCCGCGAGAGGCGGCCCGATCGTGCGGGCCTTCACGGCAGGCCTCGAATACGTCGACCCGTCGACTGACGTCGTGGCGAAACTCGATGCCGATCTCTCATTCCCGCAGGATCACTGGGAGCGGCTGCTGGCCGAGTTCGCTGCGGATGAGTCGCTCGGCATCGCAGGTGGGACTTGCTGGGAGGAGCAGCGGCAAGGCATCTGGAAGCCGCAGTACACGACGCGAAACCACGTGCGTGGAGCCGAAAGGGCCTACCGACGGGCCTGCCTGGAGGTCGTGCTCCCCCTCGAGCAGCGGATGGGGTGGGATGGGGTGGACGAGTTGAAAGCGGCGGTGAAGGGGTGGCGAACGGCGAGCTTCCGCCACCTGGCCGTCCGCCATCACCGACCCCTCGGCGCGCGCGAAGATCGGCTCGGGAAGTGGCTCAGCCAAGGGGAGATGGCGCACTTCATGGGGTATCGCCCGTCGTATCTGCTCTTTCGCGCGCTCTATCGGGGGATGCGTGACCCAGTGGCCCTCTCGATGATCTGGGGGTATGCGCGAGCCGCGGTCCTGCGCCAGCCGCGGCTCGCCGATCCCGAAGTACGGGCCCTGTTACGGAGTGAGCAAGGCCTCCGCAAGCTGCAGCTTCGGATGCGAGAGGCGTTCGGACGCGAGTAGCCGTCGGTCAACGTATGACTCCTCGAGATCCTACGAAAGGCAGCTGTCCAGCCAATCTCAACGCGGCGGCGGACATGAGTTATCGTGATCGGCTTGCCGAGTCACTTCCGCTCTGACGACGAAGTCGCCGCCGTGAACGCACTCGAGAGCGAGAATTCGACGTCCGCGGACGAACGTGCGCGAGCACCCTAGGTGAAAGATCCCAGGGCGTACAGCGGCGAGGTTCGAGGGATCCGGCGGTCCGCCGGGGAAGCCTGGGACCTGTACAGGCTGCACTCGCGCGACGTCCCGGAGCGGGTTCGTGCAGTCACTGCAGGACCTCGGCGAGGTGGAGACGCTCGTCGGCGATCGTCATGCCTTCCTGATCCGCGACCGGCGCGTTCTCGACATCGGTGCCGGCCAACGCCTGACCCAGCTCGCCTACTTCTCGCGGACGAACGATGCGGTGGGGATCGATCTCGAGGTCATCGCCCAAGGCTTCGACCTCCGGGCGTACGCCCGCATGCTGCGGCTCAACGGGCTGCGGCGAACGGCCAAGACATTGGCGCGCAAAGCGCTCTTGATCGACGCCCGGTATCGGTCGGAAGTTGCGCGCCAACTCGGACTGGAGCGGTTCCCGCGGCTGAAGGTGCTGCAGATGGACGTGTCTCGGATGACCTTCGCGGACTCGTCATTCGACTTCGTCTTCTCCTACTCCGTGTTCCATCACCTTCCCGACCCCGCCCAGGCTTTCCGCGAGGTCGCGCGCGTTCTTCGTCCAGGCGGAGTCGCGTACATCTCGTTTCAGCTCTTCACCTCGGCGACAGGTTGCCTCGATCCGAGATATTTCCCGAGCGTCAGCCCACAGGCCGTTCGGTGGCCCCATCTGCGGTCGCCGTACTCGTCGGACGTCCGACAGAACGCTGTACTCAACCGACTCCGGCTCGACGAGTGGCGCGACATCATCGCTTCGACTCTGCCCGGCGCCGAGGTCATATCGAGAGGTCACGGACAAGACGGCCTCGCCGCCGACCTTGCTGCGCTCCGAGAGCAGGGCGAACTCGCCGGCTACAGCGACGAGGAGTTGCTTGCGAACGAGATCGTCGCCCTCTGGAGGAAGCCGGAGTAGACCACCGCTCTCCGAGACGGTGCATACGTCACGTCCGCTCTCTCCGCTACGGTTCGGGCCGCCGCCCCCCGTGAAACCTGCCCTCGCCCTCTTCTTTCTGTCGTGCGTCAGCCTGATTGCTGGTGACGCTGTTCAGGCGACCGCGATCACGACGCGACCGCCGCTCGCCGGAGTCGAGGCGCCGGGCAAGGCTCTGCGCACCGCAGGCGTCGGCCGCTGGACGGGGAGTAGCGAGACGACATTCTCAGCGGTATCCGGCCTCGTGCAGGACGTTGCACGCGCCTCCCGCTTCGTCAACGCATCGGGATCCGACCGCGGCAGCTGCAGGCGGTCAGCGCCGTGCAAGACCTTCGATCGTGCCTACCAGGTTGCATCTCCGGGTGAGACGATCTCCGTCGCGGGTGGCGTCTACTCGAGCACGTGGCCGGCAGCCGGCGCGCACGCGATCATGAAGCCCGGGAAGCCCGCGGGTTCGGCTCCGATCACCTTCACGTGCAGCGGGCCTGTCCGGTTCGACGCGACGGCGCCGAACTTCATGATCTATCCCGGCGTCCACAGCCTCAACTTCCGCGGCGACTGCTTCCGCTTCCACATCGTCCAGATCGGGCTCGGCGGGTACTCCGGTCTCGTCGCGAAGATCACCTTCACTGAGCGTGAAGATGGATTCCTTCGAGTGCGCGGGTTGCGACCACCTGACGATCCGCGACTCGGAGATCGGACCGATGGTCGCCTGTCATGGCAAGGGAACGACGGGTGTCGGCGGCAACGGTGGTCCCATCACCTCTGCGATGTGGTGCAGTGATTCAGATGCGGGCTCGGGCGCCTACTGGGCGTCGCAGCCTCGCGGTAAGGATGACGTGCAATCCGAACCCTACATCCACAACGGCGGCGCAGGGATTCCCGGACAACATCCTCCTCGAAGGCAACCTGATCCACGGGATGCAGACGAAGGATCCCACCAACGCCCACACCGGCGGACTACTCATCTGGAATGCCAACGGAGTGACGATGCGCAACAACGTCTTCAAGAACAACGCAATCTACGATGTGGTGGTCGACGGGACGGCAGCAAACTGGGTGGTCGAGAACAACTTCTTCGGCTGGCCGGTGCAGCCACTCGGCAACGGCGTTGGGGCAGTCGAGACGCCGAAGGATTGGCGGGAATTCGGTTCCAAAGACGCAGTCGTCCATAGGAACTGGCTGATCCGTTACAACTCCTTCGCCCACGGGCTCTCACTTGGCCGAAACTCACTGAACAACGTTCGCGTGATCGGCAACATCTTGGGCAATTACTCGAACTGCACGAGCGGGGCCTTCTTCGACTCGAACGTCACGATCGCCGCACGAGCGTGCGGCGCAAACGCGAAGCGGCGCGCGCGCTACCCGTACGCGAACTACGCAAAGGTCGATTTCCACCTCCGCGCTGGGGTTTCGCTGCCGGTCTCGAGCAGGAGCTCCGACTCCCGGATCCGAGCCGACTTCGATGGCGACCTGCGCCAAACGCCGCGAAGCGCCGGCGCCGACGAGCGGAAAGCGTCGCGCTGATCGGCGCGACCGCGGCACGGCTGCGCTAGACGTTCTCCTCGTGGGCCGGCCGCAGTCGCGGCGCCAACTCGCGCACTTCCGCCCGCATCTCGTCGTTGATTCTCAGCATCGCCGCGGAGAGCCCGAGCAGGATCCAGAAGACGAACGTGATCTGCGTGAACCCGAACGCGTCGAACGTGAGCATCCCGACGCCGAAGCCGGTGATCGAAGCGGCCAATCCGGCGAAGAGCCAGTCGTCTCCGTCGTCGGACTCCCGTGACGCACGGCAGAGGCGCCTGATGCTGCGAACGAAGAGCCAGAGCCAGAACGCCGCACCGACGTAGCCGAGCTCGAGAATCGTGTTCAGCCACTGGTTGTCGAGGATCGGAGCGTTGCGGAACGTCTTGTTGCCAAAGCCAGTAATCCTCGTCCCGAGCCCTTCGCCGAAGATCGGGTAGCCCGCCGCCTCCCTGAGCATCGGGCGGAGCTGACGGATCCGGCCTCCCGCGAGGTACGGATCTTCGGTCTGAGGCCCAGCCGCGACTGCTCTGCGATGATCCCGCCCGGCGGAAAGAACGCGTTGCGGAGCGTGCCGATCGCGCCGGGGACGACAACATGAACGATCACGACGCCAGGAATGAGCAGCGGCCAGATCCGGCGCGTCTCCTGCGGCTTGAGGAACAGGTAGACGACGGTCATCGCGATCAGCATCACGATTGCAGTCCTTGAACCGGTAGCGAGTGCGGCAAGGAGCAAAGCGGCAACCACGATCCACCAACGGCGGCCGGCAGTTCGCGCGAAATAAACCCCAAGCGGGATTGGAATGACGAGCACGGCGCCAAGCGCGATCGGGTGCTGCGCAGAGCCGAGCACCCGTAGCCGGCCGAAGCGCTCGATGACAGTCGCCGCCCTGGAATTGGAGGAAGGGGACGACCGAGTGGACGTGGTAGAAAATGTTGAAACCGCTCCGGTGCTCGATCAGGGAGGAGAGTGCGATCACCCCGCACCCGAGGACGAGGACCTTGAGCAGCAGGATCGCCTCGCTTCGTCTCCGGATCACGCTTGCGGTGACGTAGTAGACCAGGACGAAGCTGAGGAAGAACGTCAACGACTTCGCAACATAGGTGCTGAGCGACTCGACTCGACCGGGGTTGGCGACCTCTGACGCGAGGGCCCAGAGCACGATCAGGAGGAGTGGCTTGTCGAACGCCGTGCGCTCGAGACGTACTCGCTGGTCGATCAAGAGCGACGTGATCCAGATGAAGACGACCAGCGCCACCACGAGTCGGTAGAGCTCGATCTGAAACGGGAGGTTTGCCGGCAACCGATATCTGGTGATCGGAACGAACAGCACGATCACGAGAATCAGCCCGACCAGGCTGTCCCACCGCAAGAGCGTGCGCTGCAGCGTCGCAAACAGGATCACGGCGAGCACCAGCGGCGCAACAGCCGCCGGTAGGAGGCCGCTCGAGACCGCCGCCGCGAGCACCGCAAGGGCACCTACGATCGTCGCAGCCGCGAGGACATCGCTTCGCGGAGCCCGCGCTGTCGCTTCCATCGATCAGGCCGTGCGACGCGCGTCCGTGACAGCCGCGGAGTCACCTGGCGCGGCGTCAGGGACGGGCCGCACTCGCGACCGCAGGTTCTCGAGCACGAACACAAGGCCCACCGTGCCGGTGATCACGGTCAGGAAGACGACGATCGGCAGCGTTTTCTTCCGCGGCTCGATCACAACCGCTCCACGCGGCTGCGCGAGTACCTCGACCTGGACGCGCTGGCTGTCCGGGATCTCCGCCTCCCGCGCTTTTCGGTCCAGGAACGCCATGAAAGCCTCGGTTCCGAGCCGCGTCGTCTCGACTGCATCACTGCGCGATTGAGCATTGCCGAAGAGTGCAATGACCGGCAGCAAGGTGTATGCACTCGAGCCTTCCGGGATCACCGGGGCTGCCGACACCGACGATCCGCGAGGCGCGCCTTCGCGTCGGACGAGCGCCCTGACTTCGTCGCTCTGGGCGAACTGCGAATAGAGCGCCGTCAGGCTGGCAAAGCGGCTGGGGTCCGTGTATGAGTACTTCGAGCGCTCCCCTTTCGTCCGGATCCGGAAAGAGTGCACGCCCCTCCGGAAACCCCGGCTGTGTGAGCAGCAACGTCGTCTGCGCCTGCCACGTCTCGGCCTTCCGATATGCAAGACCGTCGGACGTCACCTTCGCGACCGTGAGGACCGTGAGGACAACGGCGAGGAGCATCCCGAGGACGACGATCCACCGGAATCGCCAAAGAACGCTGGCGTACAGCCCTAGATCCATGCCCTAGCCTCCGCGTCCTCGGCTTGCGATCGAATTGACGTCATGGGACACAGAACCGGACCAGACCGAAATGAAGCTCGAATGCCATCCCAGCATCGTAGTGGCATGCTTTGAGGCCCGCAACGAGCCGATCGGGTAGCTCCTCCCTCGGTCGGATAGTTCGGCACGGGCGGGCTATACACCGCTTCGCCGCGCGGCATCCACAAAGAGCGCGTGATAGCGCGCGACGATGTCGGAGTGAAGGTGACGCTCGTGGAGCCGGCGCTGCCCTGCGCGACCAAGCCGAAGTCGCAGCCCTTCGTCGCCGGCGAGCTCGGCGAGCGTCTGGAGCAGGCGGTGCTCATCTCGATACGGCACGAGCAGCCCTGAGACTCCATGGTCGACCACGCACGCTTGCGCAGGCCCGTCGCCGACGACGACAGGTTTCCCCTGCGACCACGCCTCGAGCGTCGTGATCCCGAACGCTTCTTGCTCCGACGGCGAAGCGAAGATGTCGCAGTCGGCCAAGACCTCAGCTCGTTCTGCCGCCGTGACGTCGTCGAGCGACGAGCACGCGAGATCGCGCCTGCGTCGGGCAGCGCGACCGGCGATCCGCCGTAAGCTCCTCGGAGTACGGCGTCCGCGCTCCGGCGACGACAAGCCATGCGTCAGGCCGGCGTTCGAGCAGGCGTGGCAGGACGCGAAGCAGCGTGTCGATCCCCTTGTGGCCGCCCTGCTGGCCGACGTAGGCAACGACGAGTGCATCCGGCGGGATCGAGCGCGCGGCCCGAAACCGCCCGGGCTCGGGGCTGAAGTCGGCAAGTTCGATGCCATGGCCGATCACGCGTACGCGATCGGCAGGCGCACCATGTGAGATCAGCCACTCGCGTTCGTGCTCCGTGTGCGCGACGGTCGCGAACGAGCGAGCCGCGAGATCGATCAGGTGCGGTCGGAGATAGCCCCAGTCGTTCGTCGTATGCACAGCGGGAACGAGAACGATCGGAGGTCGCGGCTCGGGACGGCGAAACGGGTACGTCATGTGGTTGAGCGGGAACGACGCGGCGCAGACGACGTCGGCATCGAAATCCGCGGACCGCCCGGAGCATGTCCGGGGCTATCGGCCCGTGGTACCACGTGCGGAGCCGGTCATTGCCCGGCAGCTTCAGACGCCACGCGAAGCGCTGCAACTGCCTGAGCACCGGTGCCCACCGCGTCACGACCGGGAACCGTCTGATCCTGACGCCGTTCTGCTCCTCGTGCGGGTTGATCGGGATCGTGGGCAGTGACCCGTCCACGAAGTTCGTCACGGTGAAGGCGTTCGTCGTGAAGACGGTGACATCGAAGTCGTAGTCCGCTGCGAGCGCCTCACAGAGATCTCTCGTTGAAAACTCGACGCCGCCGACGGCTGGGGGATAGGCATGGACGAGTTGCAGCAGCCGAATGCGCTCGCCCGTCATCGCCGTTCGCCGGTCGGATCGGAAGCCGTCTCCTCCAGACGGACAGCCTGGTGCGGCGGGGCGCCGAAAGGAGAGGTTGCGCCCCACAAAACCTTCAAAGCCCAGCGCGAGGCCTCGCGCCGGCGCCTGCCATCCTCGCCCCTGCCTGGAACGGCTGCACGAAGCGCATACCGCAGCGAGTCCGCGCCCAGGAACGCGAGACGGTGGCTGCGTCCGAAGTGCACGAGCGAGTGATGCCGCCGCGCATAGGCATTCTGCGCCTCCATCCGCGGGTTCACCCCTGCCTTGCCTGCGTGATGGACGATCGTCATCAGCGGAAGATGGCGGACACGCCAGCCTCCGCGGCGCAGGCGGAGACAGAGATCCGGCTCCTCGCCGTAGATGAAGGACCGCTCGTCGAGGATGCCGGCGCTGAGCAGCGCCTCACGGCGAACGAGCATGAAGGAGCCGGACGTCCAGTCGATGTCTAGCTCTCGGTCGTAGAGCCCGAGGTCGAGCTGACGTTCGCCGGCCCAGGCCGGGTGCGTCGGCCACCGCTCCGAGCCGAGCGCTTCACCCAGCGCCCGCAACGCGTTGGGGAAGCGCCTGATCGTCGGGAAGAGGACACCGTCACCCGTCACTTGCTTGACGCCGGCCAGACCCACGTCCGGCCGTTCGTCCATCGCGGATACGAGCTCCTCGAACGAGCCCTCGACGATTTCGGTGTCCGGATTCAGGAAGAGCGCGTAACGAGCGTCCGTCGTCATCCAGGCACGGTTGTTGGCGTGCGCGAAGCCGTGGTTCGCGCACTCGACCAACGCGGGCTTCCGGAAACTCATTCTCGACCAGCTCGCGGGTGCCGTCGGTCGATTCGTTGTCGGCGACGACGACGTCGAGACTCACGTCGCCCGCGTGGGCGAAGACGGTGGACAGCGCGGGCCGGAGCCAGTGAGCCTCGTTCGTCGAGACGACGATGATCGCCAGGTCGTGCACGCGCCGCCCTCAGCGAGTCAGGCCGCGCTCGACGAGCTCAGTGGTTGCAGCCTCGACGCGGTCGACGGCCTCCTGGTCGGCCAGCCAGCCGACCAAGTCACCCATCCCTTCCTCGAGGGCGGTCGTCGCGCGAAAGCCCAGCAACGCCTCGCCCCGGCGAGTGTCGGCGTAGCAGTGACGGATGTCTCCCGCACGGTACTTTGCCACGATTTCGCCCGCCGAGCTCGACTCCGAGGCCGTCGGCGAGAGTCGAGGCGATGTCGTTGACGGTGCTCGGCCGGCCCGTCCCGAGATTCACAGCCTGCCCGACGGCGTCGTCCGATTCGAGGGCGAGCAGGATTCCGCGCACGATGTCGGCAACGTGGACGAAATCGCGCGACTGAAGTCCATCCTCGAAGACGATAGGAGCTTTTCCGTTGAGCAGCCGCGACGCAAAGATCGCCGCCACGCCGGTGTAGGGGTTCGAGAGCGCCTGTCCCGGCCCGTAGACGTTGAAGAAGCGGAGCGCCACCGTCGGGATGCCGTAGGCCCCTCCGACGACGAGCGAAAGCTCCTCGTGATCGCTCTTGGTGATCGCGTAAACCGAGGTTGGGATCAGCGGCTTCCGCTCGCTCGTCGGGACAGGGGTGAGCTCGCGATCTGCACTCCGGGCAGAGGCACTCCCAATTTCGCGCCAGGAGCTGCTCCTCGAGACGCGGATGGGGCGCGACGCGGCCGTGCACGTCACACTCGTACTCTCCCTCGCCGTAGATCGACATCGACGACGCGACCACGAGGCGCGAGGGACGCGGCTCCTGGGCGACCAGCCGTTCGAGGAAGACCCCGGTCGCGTACGTGTTGTCGCGGACGTAGCGCGCGATCTCATACATCGACTGGCCCACACCGACGAGAGCGCCGAGATGGACAACGCGGTCGACGCGCTCAAGGGCGTCGTCGACCACGTCGGCATCGCCGACGTTGCCGCGCAAGAAGCGGACTCCGTCGGGGAACGCGACCTCGTGCCCTTCGTGTACCTGGCCCTCGAGGCTGTCGAGGACGACCACGTCGTCCCCCCGCTCGGCCAAGGACGCAACGAGATGCGTGCCGATGAAACCGGCGCCGCCGGTGACGAGAGTCCTCACGTTTACACTCCTAGCGAAGGCCGCTCCCAATTGCAACTGGCCGCACGTCCGCGTCGTACCTAGTCGATCGATGTGTTTGCCATACTGACTGCCGTACTACGGCGGCGATCACCAGCCGCGCAGGAGCGCGTCGAGGTCGCCCGATCGCAGCACGGATCGCAGAAAGAACCGAACGGCATTGCGGCGGACGCGATCGAACGTAGGAGGGCAGCTCGAGAGCAGGCTTCTATAGTGGGTGCATGATCCCACCGGAGGCCTTATCCAGCACGCGCGGTTGATAGAGACCCTGCACGGGAGGCCCGTTGACGTGCTCGTCCGGGAGGACATCAAGGTCACCCGCGCGCCGATCGTGGCAACGATCCTCCAAGATCTCGGGTTCGACGCCCGAGTTGCGCGCGAGCACGAGGTCGAACTCGCACCAGGACGAATCCTGCTCGTCGGAGGCAATCCCCGCTGGTTCAAGAGGGTGCTGAGCCGCGTCGCCTCACTCTCGCCTGAGCAGCGACCCTACGTCGTCGTGTGGCACACGGAACCGCTTCCAATGCCGGCGGCGGCGGGGTTCCCGCCCGAGCGGCTCACGCTGCGCGAGATGGCCAAGATCGTCCTGCGAGATCGCCGCATCAACGATCAGTACTCCAGCGCCAGGTACCTGCGCCGTCTCAGCCGCGAGGGGATCGTCACGGTGCTGGCGGTGTCGAGCCAGGCGCACCAGGCCTACCTCGCCGAGCACGGGATCCAGTCGGAGTTCGTTTTCATCGGGCATCACCCGACGTATGGGCGCCGGCTCGACCTGGAGCGGGACATCCCCGTCCTCTTCCTCGGTGAGCACCGCGTCCGGCGGCGGCGGCGAATCCTCGGAGCGCCTCAGGCGGGAGGGCCTCGAAGTTATCGCGTTCGGCGGCAGTTCGACCACGAAGGGGCACTGGGGAGAGGGGAGGACGGAGCTGCTGAACCGGACGAAGGTCCTGCTCAACCTCCCGCGCTTCCCGGGTCACTTCTCGGACCGCGTCATGATGGGGATGGCCACGGGGGCGCTGGTCGTGTCCGAGCCCATATTTCTGCCAGCGCCGTTTGAGCCCGGGGTGCACTACGTCGAGTGCGAAGTCGACGAGATGGCCGAGACGCTGCGGAGCTACCTTGCCGACGACGAGGCTCGCCGCCGGATCACCGACACCGCTTACACCTTCCTGACGGAAGGGTCCACCTACGAGGGAGTTTGGGCCCGGCTGATGGAGCTGGCCGACCGCGCCGTAGGCCGAGCCCGGCCCGCCGCGGGCTAGCACCGACATGGTCGAAATGGAATACGAGCCGCTGCCGGTGGACTGAGCGCAGCTCCCGTGGTCGTTTCGACGCTCATCGGCGGTCTGGGGAATCAGATGTTCCAGTACGCGGCCGGCCGCGCAATGGCGCTCAGGCACGGGACCGACCTTCGGCTGGATCTCGGCTGGCTCGAAAACCCACCGGCGGATCTCACGCCGCGTCGCTACGAGCTCGACTGCTTCCGCCTGGAGGCGGAGCTCTGCTCCATCTATCCTCGGACGACACGCGAGCGCGCTCGCGAGCTACTCGGCCGCTCTCCGCGCGTCTGGCGGGAAGAGATGTTCCGCTTCGACCCGCAGGTGCTGCAGCTTCCCGACAACATGCGGCTGATCGGATACTGGGTATCTGAGCGGTACTTCGCTGACCACGCCGCGCAGATTCGTGAGGACTTTCGATTCCGGAACATGCCACCGGGGCGCATTCGCGAGCTCGCGAACGGCGTGGCTAGCAGCTCATCCGTCTCGATCCATGTTCGCCGCGGCGACTACGTCACGAACAAGGCCACACGGGCGTTTCACGGTGTGCTCCCACTCGACTACTACCACGCGGCCGTTTCATGTATACGAGAAGCTGTAGCCGATCCGCGGTTCTACGTGTTTTCGGACGACGTGGACTGGTGTCGCGTGAACCTAGCGCTCGGCGCGCCGACGACGTTCGTCGAGAACAAAGGAATGCGCGCATCCGAGGACCTTCGGCTGATGAGTCTCTGCGCGCACCACGTGATCGCGAACAGCTCCTTCAGCTGGTGGGGCGCGTGGCTCGGCGCGCACCCGGACAAGTTCGTAGTCGCCCCGAAGCGGTGGATCGCCGAGGAGGCGCTCGACACGAGCGACGTGCTGCCGCCAGAATGGGTCACTGTCTAGCGTCGGCTGTTACCGAGTGTCCGACGGGTGCCTCTCTTGACGGGACTGCACCACGCCCCGAGAACCTCCTCGAACGCTGGGTCGCGGAAAGGCCCGAGCGTGGACCCAGGAATCGATCGATAGGATCACTGATGCACGCCACGCGCGTCGGGCCGTCATCGCACACTCTCGAGCAAGACCATAACCCATGGATTTCGAAAGCTATCTTCGACAGCCTCTTGAGTTCAGCAAGGAGATAGCGCGTTATTTCGCAGATGACGATCCGCTTGTGGTCTTCGAAGTTGGAGCATGCGAGGGCGAGGACACGATAAGACTCAAGAGACACTTTCCTAATGCCTGTATTTACGCATTCGAGCCGCTGCCCGAGAACGCCACGAGGATACACAAGAATCTTAAGACCTATCGTGTTACGAATGTAGAGGTATTTCAATTAGCACTGAGCGATAGGCCGGGCAGAACCGAGTTCTACGTCTCCTCCGGTCACCCGGATCGTATACCAAGAACCGATGATTGGAACTATGGGAACAAGTCGAGCTCGTTGCTCCCTCCTAAAGAGCACGCCAGGCTGCTCCCTTGGGTCAAATTCGATCAAACAATAGATGTCGAAAGCACGCGACTCGATCTCTTCTGTCACCAACATTCCATAGATAGAGTGGATCTCATGTATATGGATGTGCAGGGCGCGGAAGTTATGGTTCTCCGCGGAGCCGGTGACTATATGAAGAGGATAGGAGCAATATGGCTGGAGGTCGCAGCCATAGAGCTCTATAAGGGCCAACCCCTCATGGACGATGTGGAACGCTTCATGCATGACCACGGCTTTGTCTGCATAAAGGACACCGTCAATACAACTGCTGGTGATCAACTGTACGTACGCAGAGAGTTGATGACTCGGAGTGACGTGTTCCGTCGAGATACCTCCCGCCGCGGGCGATACCTGAAGCGGAGGCTGATGGCACTGTCCAAGGTGTCGCGCAAGCGATGACGCACCTTGCTCGGGTGCGGGACACCGACTCCTGTCCCGGAGCCCGAGCCGACCGACGTGAGATGAGCCGAGGGTGGCGGCAGATGTCGTCAGGGCCGGGCGAGCAACCTCAGCGGGCGACCCCGGGAACGCGGAGAGCAGGCACGTACAGACGTGCTCTAGTCCACGCCAGATAGGCATAGACACACTGCGCGGCGACACCGCTGAGCGCGAACGCGATCGCCGCGCCCTCCGCACCAAAGCTCGGAACGAGCGCGGCAACGAGTACGACGTTCGCCGCGGCGCCGAGGCCCGCGCCTTTCAGCACCTGCCGCTCGAGTCCCGTCATCATCAGCACCATGGCGCCGTACCCCAGGACGAGCTTGACGAACTCACCGACGACGAGGATGCGAAGCACCGCCTCCCCCGTCGCGAATTCGGCGCCAAAGAGCCCGAGGAAGACCCCGGGAAGAGGAGGAAGGCGACTCCGACTGGTGACGAAGCGAGGAGCACGAGCCGTGCACTCCGGGGCAGTAGGCGGCGGAGCTGTTCGGACTCGCCCGTCGCATGGAGCCGTGCGGTTCGCGGCATGAGGGCGTACATCGCGGCGGCCGCGAAGAAGCCGGTCAAGACCGCGATCCGACTCGCCACTCCGTAGACCCCAACCTCGGCGACGTCGCTCGTTGCACCAAGGACGATGACGCCAATGTAGAGGTTGATCGCCGAGAGGCCGCTGACGAGAAGCAGCGGCGCAGCGCTCCGCGCCCAGACACGGGTCTGGAACTGTGGGGCGGCACGGGCTGCCTGCACCGGCATCCGCCGCACCAGCAGGATCGCGCCGAGGCCGAACGCGAGCAGCGTGGCTGCTGCGAGAGAGCCCGATCGCCCAGGAGGGGGAGAAGGAGCGCCGAGGATCGACTCGCCCGCGAGCGACGGACGCCAGGAGCACGGCAGGAGCAACGATCGTCTCCGGTACACGCGAAAGAACGACATGACCGAGCGCCTGGAGCGTCGACAGCCTGATCGTCGACAATGCCAGCAGCGGTACGAGCGTCAGCCCGATCAGGAACGGCTTGCTGAACCGTGCCGTCGGACTGCACGAGCAGCAACTCCAGCGGCGGCGGCAACAGCTATGAGGACGATCGACGTCGCGAGGACGAGCTGATTCGAGCGCCGCACGATGCCGCGAAGCTCTGCCCACCTCTGCTGCGCCTTGTACGCGGACACGTTTCGGACGATCACCGGCGTCAGGCCGAGCCCCGCAAGGACGGAGAGGACGCCTGCCCAAGCGAACGCATAGGAGTAGGCGCCGTAGCCCGCCGCCCCGAGTAGCCGCGACAGGACGAGCGCGAGCACAAAGCCAAGAAGGACGGCCGTGGTGTTCAGGGCGAGCGTCGCCACGGTGTCCCGGGCGACGCCGGTTCTAGGAGCCGCAGGCTGGGCTAGCGAGCCTCACGCGCGACGAGGGAACCGCCTCCGCGGATCCGGCGCGATCAGCTTCGGACACCAGACGTGACGCGGTATACGCTGCGGCCTCACGAGTCGACCCGATCGCGCGCGAGTACGCCTCGAGCCAGCCGTCGACGACGCGAGACCAGGAGAAGCGGTCGAGGGCGAAGCGCCGGAGGCGCTCAGGCGAGAACGATGCCCGCTGCCGGAGAACCGTCCCGAGTGCGTCCGCGAGCGCTTCGACGTCGCCGACTGGGACAAGACGTCCGACTTCAGGAGTCACGTAGTCCTCCGGGCCTCCGGAACGGGTGGAGACGACGGGTGTCCCGCACGCGAGCGCCTCGGCAAGGACGGTGCCGAACGCTTCGGCTCGGCTCGCCAGCACGAAGCAGCGCGCTTTCCGCCATCAGCCGGGCAACCTCGTGTTGGGGCTTGGGACCTGCAAACGTCACGCGATCGCCGAGGTTCAACTCGTCGGCCAGCCTCCTCAGCTCGCTCTCCATCACACGCGTGCTGCGGAAGTAGCTTCCGCCAACGAGCAGGAGGCGGCCGGGCTCGCCGCGGTCCCGGAGCAGGGCCATAGCTCGCAGGAGCACGTCCACGCCCTTGTTGTAGTTCGGCCAGCCCACGTAGAGGATCTGATCCTCGATATAGCCGCCGCCGTCGATCGGGCTGAACATCCGGCCATCGACGCCCTCGGGAACGATGGACGTCGGCGCGGCATCCTCACCCCAGTCGTGAATCGAGCGCCGGATGAACTCGCTGACAGCCATGATCTCGCCGGCGGCTCTCCCGGCCTCGACGCTCTCGAGGCGAACCGTTCGGCGAGCGAACCACTCGCGCGTCCAAGGCGCGTGCTCGCTGATCACAAAGGGAACGCCGTATCGTCGACTAAGGACATGCGCCGCCGCGCCCTCCGGATAGATGAAATGAGCGTGGATGAGGTCGAATGGAAACCTCTCCGAGCCGAGTCGGCCAGCGTGCCGTGGATGCCGAACTGCGTACGCGCGCGACTCGAGGGCGTACGTCGATCTGGCCGGGTCCTGTCGCGAAGCGCGGGCGGATGACCTCAACACCGTTCTGCACCTCGCGGCGCGGAATGCTGGCGGAACCGCGCGTAGTGGCGCAGAGGGCCGAGCGCGGGAAGGGCGGGCAGTACGGCTGCGGTGAGACGACGCAGACCTCGAAACCGTCACGCTCGTTCAGGAGCGCCGTCGGCCGCTCGACCCAAAGACCGGCGTTCGGGAACACATCGCTCGGGTAGGAGCGCGAGAGCATGAGGATCCGCAGCGGGCGCTGCCGATTCGTTCAGCCACCGGCCGCCCAGCGCTCCAGCCAGTGATCAAGAAAGATGGCGTTGTGAAGCGTGGCCGTGACCTCCTTGCGACGCGCCGCGTGGTCGGCGACCGTCTGCGCGATGAACGCCGGGTCGAGCAATTCGCCCGCCCGCGTCGTACGCGCGCCGAGGCGCTCAGCGAGCCCGCTCCGAAGCCATTCGCCGACCGGAGCGCCAAAGCCCATCTTCCGCCGCGTCAGCACTTCCTGGGGCAGCCATGGCGCGAGTGCCGACTTGAGGGCCTTCTTCGTCGTGTTGCGGTCGACGAGGCGTTCCGGGGGGATCCGGCCGGCGAGCGAAAGGAGGTCACGGTGAAGGAAGACGGGTCGCGTCTCGAGTGAGACAGCCATGCTCGCCCGGTCGACCTTCGGGAGGACGCCCGCGCCGAGGTAGAGCTTGAAGTCGAGGTATCGCATCGAGTTGACGAAGCCGACATCCTCTGGACGAGCCTTCCCAAGAAGCGGCCGCACCGCGTCGAGCGGATCGTAGTGGGCGAGAGCCCTAGCAAGCGGTCCTCGGGCATGGGTGCGAAGCTCCGCCGGCTTGAGGCCGAGGATCATCACCTCGAGCAGAAAGCAGCTCCGGCGGGCTGCCGAAGGCGCGCAACCGGTCGCCTGAACGCGTCGCTTTCGGGCGCCAGGCTGCCCGCGGCGGCGGCGAGGTGGCTTACGGCGGGTCGCCGCAACTGCCCGGTCGACGGATTGCCGGAGGGCGAACCGTCGATACTTACCGTAACCGGCGAACAGCTCGTCGCCGCCGTCGCCGGTCAGGGCGACGACGATATGGCTGCCGCGCCTCGCGGCAGACGTAGTAGGTCGGAAGATACGAGTGATCTGCGAGCGGCTCGTCGTAGTGCCAGAGAATCGTCTCGCGAAAGACCGTCTCCGCGTCCTCCGCCGTAACGATCCGCTCGGTGTGCTCCGTTCCGTACTGCGCTGCGACCTGACGCGCCCACCTCCGCTCGTCGTAGGCCTCCTCCTCGAATCCGATCGTGAACGTCCGGACGCGTGATCCCGAGTTGGTGAGCGCCGCCGTGACAGCCGAGGAGTCGACCCCGCCGCTCAGGAACGTCCCTACGGGAACGTCTGCGAACGACATCTCGGCCGCCGCCTGCTCCAGCGTTTCGCGGATTAGGGGCCCCCAGTCGTCGGTCGAGCGGTCCGGCTCGAACTGCAGGTCCCAGTACTCGGAAGGCGCCTTGGCGGCAGGCCCGTCTGAGGTGAGATCGACCTCGAGCCAGTGCCCCGGCGGGAGCTTGCTCGTTCCCACCCAGATGGACTTGGGGTCCGGTACATAGCCGAGCGTCAGGAAGTCGGCCACCGACGTATAGTCGATCTCTCGTCGAAAGCGAGGCCAGGCGAGGAGCGCCTTCAGCTCAGAGGCGAAGATGAAGCTACCGTCGACGACGGCATAGTAGAGGGGCTTCTCCCCCGCCCGGTCGCGCGCGCAGATCAGCCTCGCTCGCGCTCGGTCCCAGATCGCGAAGGCAAACATCCCCGAGAGCCGATCGAGACACTCGGTTCCCCAGGCCGCGTACGCCTCGACGAGGACCTCGGTGTCGGAGCGGGTCCTGAACGAGACGCCTGCGCGCTCGAGTTCGCGTCTGAGGGACCGGAAGTTGTAGATCTCACCGTTGAAGACGGCCACGAAATTGCCATCGCCCGACACGAAAGGCTGATTTGCGTCGGGCGATGGATCGACGATGACGAGCCGCCGGTGCCCGAGGCAGACACGGTCGTCAGCCGACTGCCAGAGGCCGGCAGAGTCGGGTCCCCGGTGGATCAGGCGGTCGCGCATCTTGGCGACGATCTCGCGATCGACGGGCCGCGCGGAGATGACCCCAACGACACCGCACATCAGTCGGCTCGCCCGGCGTGCGGAGCGCGGTGCCAGCGGCGCTCGAACAGCCGTGCCACGCGCCGTGCTGCGTGGCAGCCGTGTGAGCACGCGAAGGGCGAGCGCGAGAGCGATCATTCGTCCCCGCTGGATCGCGCCGCTGGCGGCGAGAGCCTGAAGGCGCACCTGGTGGAGCACGCCGCGTGCCGCCGCTAGATCGCCGAGGATGTAATGGTTGACGGCCCGCAGCACGGCGTCGACGTTCCGATGTGCCTCGTACGCCGTGACGGCTTCCGGTGTCGCAACGGTGCGGCCCAGGCCCCTGAGCTCCGCGTCGATGATCTGAAACACGCGGAAGGGCTCCGTGCGGACATGGTGATAGCGCTCGGACGAGCTCCCGTGACCGCGGCGGTAGCGGAGCAGGTGGTCCTCGAGCACACCGATGTGATAGCGACGCGCGATCCGGATCCACATCTCGAGATCAGAGGTGTTCTTGAACTCCTCGTCGCCGGTAGGGGCCCACTTGGCGGTACACACTCGCCCTCACGAGCGCCGTGGGGCAGCGAAGGAACTATTGCCGTGCACGAGTAGAGCGTTCAGGATCGACGCGTAGTCGAGCGGCTGCCCGCCGCGGATCTCAGCCGGCAGCACGAGCCGGCCGAACTCGCGACCCCCGGCGTCGATGAAGACGTCGGAGCAGAAGACCGCGCCTGCCGTAGGATGCGCCTGCAGCCAGGCGACTTCCCGCTCGATCAGCTCCGGCGTGTAGACATCGTCCGCGTGGAAGACGCCGATCAGCTCTCCTCGTGCGAGCGCGATCCCGTCGTTGACGTTCCCGAACTGGCCCCGGTTCTCCGGCTGGCGAACATAGCGAAGCCGCTCCTCGTATGACGCGGCGATCGCGGCCGTGGAATCTGTCGAGCCGTCGTCCATCAGGATCACCTCGAATGGGGCGTACGTCTGCCCAAGGATCGAGTCGATCGCCTCGCGCAGGTACGCCTCTCCGTTGAAGACGGGAACGACGACCGAAACACTGGGCCCCCGCGAGAGCGGTCGCGGTACCACCGGGGCGGCGGCGGGTGCGTTGTCGTCTACAAGCCTCCCCAGCTCGCGTTCCGGCATCGTGCGCATGAGCGCATTATTCCGCTGCTCTACGACCGAGCGAGACTAGGGCGGGCGTACTGGCCGTTCGAGCAGGGACGCACTCGGGCCAAACGACCTACGATCGAACGATGGAGTCGATGCGTCAGGCGCGATCGACGTGGCCGACGCCCCTGCGGATCGCGGGGCTTGTCCTCCTCTGCCTCGTCGGCCTGCTCGCCGGATGCTCTGACGACGGTGCTGCGCCGTCGACCCCGCCCGCCTCGACACGGCAGGCGGAGCAACACGAGACGGCGGAGAACGAGCGGCAGGGGACGAACGAGGCGGAGGCTCCGGCTCCGGCTCCGGCCGCGAACCGAAACCGGGCCCGACACCGAGAGCGAGAGCCTGTATGCGCTGCAGCCGACGCTGCGGTGCCTTGAGCGTCGCCCGCGGCTCGTGACGTCGTCGGCAGCGACGACCCGTCGGCTGCAGGCGCTGCGAGACCTGGCTCAACGGACATCCGTCATCGCGCAACTCGAAGGCGAGAACGTCGGAATCGCCGTGGTCCAGAGCAGTGCGCATGCGAGTCTCCTCGCAGAGCTCCTGCGCGCCCCGGAAGACCCTCATCGCATCATCCGACGCCGGAACGCCGTGTTGCTCTTCCTCCCGCGAGCGCGGGACGTGTTCGACGTCGTGGTGGGTTGTCTACGCCCGGCCGGCTAAGGCAGGGTGTAGCTCACGACCAGTTGCGGCTCGGGCAGGCTGTCCTCGAACGCGGCCGCCTGCAAATAGTTGTCAGCCGACGGCTGCCCCCCACTCAGGTGCAACCGCAACCCGGTCGACCCGGTCCTCGACACCGAGCCCAACCCAACAAGATCGAACGAGCTCACCGACCCGACCGGGATCCCCGTCAGATCCGCCGCGGGCAACGCCGTCCCACTCGAATTCAACGACCAGTCGCCACCATCAATCGGCCAATTCGACGCCCCATACCACTCCCCAACCAACCCCCGATTATCCCCATCCGCCTTCCCCTTCACATGCAACCGCAACACCGCCGAGGTCACCGTCGCCCCATCCGGCAACGCCGACGTATCAAACCGCAACAACCCCACAAACACGTAATAGCTCCCAAACGCCGCCCGACGACCAACCGTGAAGAACGAACGCGCGGCGAGGAAGCTCGGCGTCCCCACAGGCGGATAGCCATTCGCCTGCGGCTCCGTCACCCAAGCGTCCCCGTCATCCGCCGCGTCGACGACACTGAAGGTCAAGGTGCCCGACGTCGGCTGCGCCACCACCACCGCCGTCGCCGCCGACGTCGCCGACGACGAGCCAGCGCCATTCGACGCCGTCACCACCACCCGCATCCGCGACCCCACATCCGCACCCGCCAACAGATACGAACTCGCATTCCCCCCCACATCCACACACGCCCCACCCGCCGAATCACAACGACGCCACTGATACGCAAACGAAATCGGCGCCGTCCCCGACCACGACCCCGACGACGCCGACAACGTCAACCCCTCCTCCGCCGTCCCCGACACCACCGGCAACCCCGTATTCGACGGCGCCACCGGCGCCGCCGTCGAATAGCTGACGACGAGCTGCGGCTCGGGCAGGCTGTCCTCGAACGCGGCCGCCTGCAAATAGTTGTCAGCCGACGGCTGCCCCCCACTCAGGTGCAACCGCAGTCCCGTCGACCCCGTCGTGGAGACCGAGCCCAACCCAACCAAGATCGAACGAGCTCACCGACCCGACCGGGATCCCGGTCAAATCCGCCGCGGGCAACGCCGACCCACTCGAACTCAACGACCAATCGCCGGCATCGATCGGCCAATTCGAGGCGCCATACCACTCCCCAACCAAACCCCGATCATCCCCATCCGCCTTCCCCCGCACGTGCAGCCTCAACACCGCCGAGGTCACCGTCGCCCCATCCGGCAACGCCGAGGTATCAAAGCGCAACAACCCTACAAACACCTTGTAATTGCCAAACGCCGCACGCCGCGCCACCGTAAAGAACGAGCGCACCCCAACCGCCGACACCGCCCCCACCGGCGGATACCCAGCCGACTGCGGCTCATCAACCCACGCATCACCATCATCACCATCAGCCAACACACTGAACGTCAACGTCCCCGACGACGACTGCGCGGCCACCACCGCCGTCGCCGCCGACGTCGCCGACGACGAGCCAGCGCCATTCGACGCCGTCACCACCACCCGCATCCGCGACCCCACATCCGCACCCGCCAACACATACGAACTCGCATTCCCCCCCACATCCACACACGCCCCACCCGACGAATCACAACGACGCCACTGATACGCAAACGAAATCGGCGCCGTCCCCGACCACGACCCCGACGACGCCGTCACCGTCAACCCCTCCTGCGCCGTCCCAGACACCACCGGCAACCCCGTATTCGACGGCGCCACCGGCGCCGCCGTCGAATAGCTGACCACGAGCTGCGGCTCGGGCAGGCTGTCCTCGAACGCGGCCGCCTGCAAATAGTTGTCAGCCGACGGCTGACCCCCACTCAGGTGCAACCGCAACCCGGTCGACCCGGTCCTCGACACCGAGCCCAACCCAACAAGATCGAACGAGCTCACCGACCCGACCGGGATCCCGGTCAGATCCGCCGCGGGCAACGCCGTCCCACTCGAATTCAACGACCAGTCGCCACCATCAATCGGCCAATTCGACGCCCCATACCACTCCCCAACCAACCCCCGATTATCCCCATCCGCCTTCCCCTTCACATGCAACCGCAACACCGCCGACGTCACCGTCGCCCCATCCGGCAACGCCGACGTATCAAACCGCAACAACCCCACAAACACGTAATAGCTCCCAAACGCCGCCCGACGACCAACCGTGAAGAACGAACGCGCGGCGAGGAAGCTCGGCGTCCCCACAGGCGGATAGCCATTCGCCTGCGGCTCCGTCACCCAAGCGTCCCCGTCATCCGCCGCGTCGACGACACCGAAGGTCAAGGTCCCCGACGTCGGCTGCGCCACCACCACCGCCGTCGCCGCCGACGTCGCCGACGACGAGCCAGCGCCATTCGACGCCGTCACCACCACCCGCATCCGCGACCCCACATCCGCACCCGCCAACAGATACGAACTCGCATTCCCCCCCACATCCACACACGCCCCACCCGACGAATCACAACGACGCCACTGATACGCAAACGAAATCGGCGCCGTCCCCGACCACGACCCCGACGACGCCGTCACCGTCAACCCCTCCTGCGCCGTCCCCGACACCACCGGCAACCCCGTATTCGACGGCGCCACCGGCGCCCCGCCGCCTACGACCGCGGTCGCAGCGGATGTCGCCGTACTGCCGTTCACGCTGGCGTCGTAGTGCGCCGCAACCTGGGAAGCGGTGAGGGCGGTCGGGAAGAAGCTTGCATCGTCGATCACGCCCGGCCAGTGCTGTCCCGCGAGGGCGTGCTGACCGATCCGCATCGGCGTCGCGGCGGCGTTTGGAGCCATCGTTACAGCCGGCCCGGTCGAGACAAGCACGCCATTCGCGTACAGCAGCGCCCTCGTCCCGTCGTAGGTCGCAACGAGGTGGTGCCTCTCGCCCGGCGCGAGCACCGGGCCGGCCGCCGAGTACTGCCAGCTCGACCCGTCGCCGACGAACATCCGGGCGACGCCGTTGACGTCGGTGTTCAGCCACCAGCCGCGCAAAGCTTCCTGCGTCGACCAGATCGTCTTGTTCGCCGGAAGCACCCCCGGCTTGACGACGAGCTCGATCGAGAACGTCGGCGATGTCCAAACTGGGTCGGCCGGGATCTCCAGGTACTGGGTCGCGCCGTCGAGCGACACCGCGGTGCCCGGATCGCCCGTGATGAGGCCCGGAACGCCGCGTTGTGGCTCGTTCACGTAGCTCCCGTTCTTGAACGCGCGGCTGTCCACGAGCGGACCGGTCGCGTCGGCGACTCGCCAGTAGGAGACCGGGCTGTCCGCTTCCACCCGGTTGGAGTAGACCGAGACGGTTGCACCGTTTGTCGCTGCGACACGTACCCGAAGCGTGGAGCCGGAGTCGGCGGCGCTCAGCGCATAGCTTGCGGCGGTGGCAACGGCGATGTCCGCGCACGCCCCGCCGGCGCTGTTGCACCGCCGCCACTGGTACGCGTAGCTGATCGGCGGGCTCCCGGACCAGGTGCCAGGAGCCGCCGTCAGCGTCTGGCCCTCCTGAGCCGTCCCCGAGATCGTCGGAGGCGTCTGGTTGACGGGAGGCTCGCGCGATCCGAGGACCGGCACGGTAGCGTCGGAGACGGCTGCCGAGGAGCCCGCGACGTTCGAGCCAGTTACCCGGACTCGCAGCGTCGACCCGACATCGGCGCTCGTGGCGACGTACGTCTTGCCGGTCGCTCCGGGGATACTCGTGCAGCCGTTGCCCGCCGAGTTGCAGCGCCGCCACTCATAGGTGAACCCGGGGCCCGTGCCGCTCCACGCACCTGGACCGGCTGTCAGCGTGCGTCCCTCCTCGGCGGTGCCCGTGATAATCGGCGAGGCCGTGTTCGCAGGCGCGACGATGGTGCCAACAAAGCGAATCCGGTTGTTCTGCTCATCGGCGATCAGGACTGCTCCTGAAGCCGTGATCGCGACGGCCTTGGGAAGGTTCAACCGCGCCGATGCCGCCGCACCGCCGTCTCCGTCGAAGCCGCCCTCCGTTCCGGAGCCGACGCCGTTCCCCGCGAACGGCGCGATTGTGCCGTCCGGAGCGACGCGGCGAACCCGGTGAGCAGTGGCCTCGGCAATGAGAAAGCCGCCGTCCGCCTGTCCGACCACATTGTGTGGGTTGTAGATCTGCGCCGCGGTGGCTGGGCCGCCGTCGCCCGTGGAGCCGGCGACCCCCGTCCCGGCGACCGTGGTGATCACCCCCGCGGCCGAGACCTTCCGAATCCGCTGGTTCCCGACGTCGACGATGAGGAAGCCGCCGTCGGCCGTCGGTGCGACGCCAAATGGAATGGAGAGCATCGCCGCCGTGGCAGGGCCGCCGTCGCCGCTGAAGCCCTGTATACCCGTGCCCGCGACTGTGGTGATGACTCCCGAAGGAGAGACCTTCCGGACTCGATGGTTGTTGGAGTCGGGAATGAGGAACGACCCGTCGGCAAGCGCGGTCACGCCCCGCGGAGCGTTGATCGAAGCAGCCGTCGCCGGCCCGCCGTCACCCGAGTAGCCCTGCTCGCCGTTGCCGGCGACCGTCGTAATTACGCCACCCGCCGAGACGTATCGGATCCTGTGGTTGCCGGTGTCCGCCAGAACGTAGCCGCCGTCGGCCGTGGGCGAGGCGCTGTGGACGAAGTCAAGCTGGGCGGCCGTCGCCTGGCCGCCGTCGCCGGAAAACCCTGTCTCGCCAGTGCCGGCGATGCGCGTGAGCATGCCTCCAGGTCCAACCTTGAGCACGCGATTGCTCCACGGCTGAGCCCAGACGTATCCCCCATCGGCCGTCGAAAAGATGCTGCGCGGGCGGTCGATCTGCGCCTCCGTCGCCTGGGTTCCGTCGGATGAGTTGCCCGAGATCCCAGTGCCGGCTGTCGTCCAGATCGTGTCGGAGGCCGCCGCAATGCCGCCTCCAGGAAGGGAAAGCAGAAAAACGGCAAGCGCAGCGACTACGCCGCCGAGGCGATGCATGGATTTAGGTCTTCTCACGGTCTCCCTGCGGCCATCCTACTTCGCGCCCCTCCAACCACAACTGGCAGTTTGGGGAGCCTCGCCCAGCCGGGTACCCCGCTCTTGCTGCGCCTCTTCGGCTCATACGCCAACCGGATGGCTGCGGGCGACGAACACTCAGATAACCGAGGACTAACCGGAAGACGAGCGCTGTCTCGCCGGTACGAGAATAGAATCCGCTTGTGGCAGCTCCTGTAGTCGCTCCGGGCGTGCCGCCCGACTACTACGACCGGATTCGCGCCGTCGACGAGAGCACGTGGTGGTACAGGAGCTCGCGCGAAATCGAGCGCGCTTTGCTCGGCGATCGACTTCGTCCCGGTCTGCGGCTGCTGGATGCTGGCTGCGGCCCCGGCGGTCACCTCCGCTGGGCCGCCGACTCGGGACTTTTCAAGACTGATCGCCGGCGTCGACGTCGGGCGTCAGGCGATCGAAATCGCGAGGACGCGCGTCCCCGACGCCATCCTCGAGGTCGCTCCGCTCCACGAGCTTCCGTTTTCGAGTCACTCCTTCGACCTTGTCGTGATGCATGACGTCCTGCAGCACATCCCCGAGGAGGATCTGCCGAGTAGCCTGGCAGAACTCGGACGCGTCCTCGACCCCGGAGGCGCGCTCGTCGTCCGGACGAACGGCGCCCGGCGGTACCGGCGCGCGCGGTCCGACTGGTGCGTCTACGACAAGGCAGCACTGCGAGAGACGCTGCAGGCAAGCGGTTTTCGGTGCGAGCGCCTCACGTACGCAAACATGCTCCCGTCAGTTGCCGCTGCTGTGCGCGGCCGAACGCCGCAAGCTCCGACGGAAAGCCGCGCCGGCGTGCCGCCGCGCGACTCCAGCCGCTTCCGGGCGGGTGTAGCGAGCGGGCTGTCGCGGATCGAGACGCGGTACCTCTCCCGCGCCGGCCGCTCGCTTCCGTACGGCCACAGCCTCTGGGCCGTTGCCGTCCCGCGCGTGTAACGAACGCGGCGGGGGCGGGCACAGTGAGTTACGCGATCGAGCTGCACGTCTCTCGCAATGCCTCGGAGTCCGCCGGTACGTCGAGTACCTGCTCGACGCCTGGGTCACGTGCTCGAGCGGCACGAGGGCTTGGTACGCGTGCTCCCGCCCGACTGATTGCGCGGAGCAACCTCTTCTCCAACTCGTCGCCGCCGGAACGACGACGACCCGTTCCGCTCAAACCGCGAACGCGGCCTTCGCCGGCGATCGGCGTTCAAGTGGTTCACCTGTCCTCGACGAGCCACGACGCGGGCAGACACGGCACGTGAGCTCAGACATCCACGCAGAAGAAGCACCCACGGACGCGGGGACGTATTTCGACGCCCGCGCGCGGGATTATGACGCTGAGTACGACAAACCCACGGGCTACGCTCTGCGCTCCCGGATGGAGGCGGTATTGGAGTTCGTCGGCGACGGGTCCGGAGAGGTCTTAGACGCGGGCATGGGCGCTGGTCGGATCGTCGCCGCCCTCGCCGAACGCGGTTGGAGCGTAAGTGGAATCGACGCGTCAAAGGAGATGGTTGTGCACGCGCGTGAACGGCTCCAGGGAAGCGCTGTCCGCTTCAAGCAGGGAAAGATTGAGCTGTTGCCGTTTGCCGGCGATTCATTCGACGTCGTCGTCGCGACCGGCGTCCTCGAGTACTCGAACGTCGAGGCCGCGCTCAGAGAGCTCGGGCGAGTCCTTCGCCCCGGCGGGGTCGCCATCGTGAGCTACCCGAACCCCGGGAACCTCTACTGGCTGTGGAGGACACACGTCTGGTATGTCGCTGTAGGCGCTGCGAAGCGGATCCTCCACCAGCCTGCCCTGGCATTTCCGCGGCCTTCGCCCAAACTCGAAGCCGCCTCGTTCTGCCGGCTCCTCGAGTCGGCGGGGCTCGAACCTGAACGAAGGCGGCACACGAGCTTCCTCGTCCTGCCGTCGCCGTTCGACAAGCTGTTCCCGCGCACGGCCGAGCGGCTCGGACGCGTCTTCGAGCAGAAGCGGACGCGGCTTGGCCGACGGCTCGCGGGCCAGGTCGTCTATACCGCGCGAAAGCTGGACCGGCGGCGCGCCGTAAGTGGAGCGCCCGCTCGCGACTGGCCAGCGCACCGCCGCGCCGACCCTGCATCCCCGCGCGATCGTCGTCACCGGCGGGTCGGGATTCGTCGGCCGGCACCTGCTAGCGGCGCTGACGGAACGTCCCGCGCCAAGCGTCATTCGTAGCTTCGACACCGTCGCGCCAGCCGACGGCCTGCCCGATGGCGTGCAGACACTCTACGGAAACCTGGAAGACGCCCACGCCGTTCGCGACGCCCTCGATGGCGCGGACGCGGTCGTTCACTTGGCGGCGGTAGTCGAGCCCGATGGCGGCGACGTCGAACGGCTGTGGCGCGTGAACGTCGAGGGAACGAAGACTGCGTACCGTGCGGCGATCGCGGCCGGAGCGAGCGTGTTCCTGCACATGAGCAGCGCCGGCGTGTACGGCGCTCCCCGTCGGCGCGGGCGGTTCGTCGAAGACGACGCGCCCAGTCCCGTGACGCCATACCAAGCGACGAAGTGGGAGGCCGAACAAGCGCTCGCGGAGATCGACGGAGCCGCCACGACCTTGAACGTCCTCCGACCCGCCGGGATCACGGCCCCGGCAGCCGCCTCGAAATTCCGCAGTACCAGCAACTCCCTAGCCAGCGATGGGTTGTGGAGCTCCGGGGGGGCGTCGTCGTCCACCCGACGTATGTCGACGACGTTGTCCAGACGATCATGGCGATCCTCGCCGACCCTTCGCCTCACGGCGCTGTCTTCAACGTTGGCGGTGAGCGCGCGTTGCCGCTGCAGGAGCTGCAGGCGCTGCAGGCTGAAATCCTCGGCATCCGACGACGCCGGCTGGTCATTCCTACGTGGCTCGCACGCCCCGCTGCTGCACTCGCCGTCCCGCTACTGGCGCGCAAAGGCCGAACCAAGCCGCCCCTTACTGCCATGGCCAGAGGCGAGCTCTTCAGCGCCGCCGTCGACGATCGCCGTCTGCGGCGGCGCTACCCCGAGCTTCGCGTCACACCGCTACGTACGGGGCTGGTCGAGACCTTCGAATGGGCGGTCGAGCGCGGCCTCCTGTAGAGAGGCCCGACCCGCGATGCCGGCACGCGTCCTCGTCACAGGTGCGGCGGGATTTCTCGGCTCCCGCGTCGCGCGAAGCTATGTCGCAGCCGGCGCAGACGTTCGCGGGATCGTGCGGTCGACCGCTGCGGCCGACCACCTGCCACCGCAGGTGGAGTCGTTCAGTTCGACCTGCAGGCGCTGGAGGTCGACCAGGACATCGTTGCCGGTCACGACCTCGTCGTCCACACGGCCGCAGTCGTGCACGCCACCACGTCCGCGGAGCGTGCTCTACAGGAGCGCGTCAATGTCGGTGCCACACGTGACCTCATCGCGGCCTGCCGTAAGCATTCGGTCCCGCGCATGCTCCACGTCAGCAGCTCGGCGGCCGTAGGCATCTGCGGACGACCGGAGGCGCTTGCGGACGAGACGTTCCCGTTCAATCTCCAGGGACTCGGACTCGGCTACGCGGAAACCAAGAGAGAAGCCGAGTCCCTCGTCCTCGCGGTGGACCAACCCGGCTTCGAGACGGTGGTCGTCAACCCAGGCTTCATGTTCGGCCGACACCAGCGACGCCTACCGCGGCAGCGAGGTCGTCGCCAGCGCTCTCGGCAGGCGGGTCGTCCCCTGTCTCAGAGGTCGGGCGAGCATCGTGCACGTCGAGGACGTCGTCGACGGGATCAGAGCAGCAGCGGAACGCGGTCGCCACGGCGAGAGGTACATCCTGTCGGGGCCGAACGTCAGCTTCAACGACGTCGCCCAGACCGTCGCCCGGTTGTCCGGCGAGCGCAAGCTCATAGTGACGGTTCCCGACGTCGCGCGTGCGGCGGCTCGTTTCTACTTCGACGGCGTCCGGGGGCGGGCAGGCGGCGGCGCGCCTCGGCTCTACCTCGACCGGCGCTACGCCTACCAGTACTACAGCTCGGAGAAGGGGCGTGTCGAGCTTGGCTACCGCGCCCGATCGCTCGACGAAATCGTCTCAGATGTGCTCGACTACCTGAGAGAGACGTGAGGCAAGCTGGCTTGGCGCCGCGAACTCACCGCCGTGACTCCAGGAACCGCGCGAACTCGGAGACGACGAAGGCGATCATCTCCTCCGTCAGCCCGGGATAGACGCCGATCCAGAAGGACCTGTTCATGACCACGTCGCTGTTCGGCAGCTCGCCGACGGCGCGGAACTCGACGTCCTCGTAGGCCGGCTGCCGCGTCAGGTTGCCGCCGAAGAGGAGCCTGGTCGCGATCCTCCGATCCTCGAGATGACGCACGAGCTCGTTGCGATCGAACGGCGCGTCCTCGCGGACGGTGATCGGGAAGCCGAACCAGCTCGGGTCGCTGCGATGCGTCGCCTGCGGAAGGAGGAACGCGTCCTCGTACGGCGCGAGGCCGTCGCGCAGCAGCTGCCAGTTGCGCCGCCGCGTCTCCACGAACGTCGGCAGCTTCGCGAGCTGGGCGACGCCGACGGCCGCCTGCATGTCGGTCACCTTCAGGTTGTAGCCGACGTGCGTGTAGATGTACTTGTGGTCGTATCCGTGCGGCAGGCTGCCGAGCTGGTGCGCGAAGCGAAGTCCGCACGTGTCGTCCTCGCCCGGCTCGCACCAGCAGTCGCGGCCCCAGTCGCGGAACGACTCGAGCAGGAGCTTCAGCTGCGGCCGGTTCGTGAGCACCGCGCCGCCCTCGCCCATCGTGATGTGGTGCGCCGGGTAGAAGCTGAGGGTGCCGAAGTCGCCGAACGAGCCGGTGAGCTTCCCGTCGTAGGTGGACCCGAGCGCGTCGCAGTTGTCCTCGATCAGCCAGAGGCCGTGTTCCTTCGCGAAGGCGCTCACGCTGTCGAGGTCGAAGGGGTTGCCGAGCGTGTGAGCGGCCATGATCGCGCGCGTGCGCGGCCCCAGCGCGGCTTCGAGCTGCGAGACGTCGAGGTTGTAGGTGCCGAGCTCGACGTCGACGAAGACCGGGACGAGCCCGTTGAGGATGATCGGGTTGACCGTCGTCGGGAAGCCCGCCGCGACGGTGATCACCTCGTCGCCCGGCTGCAGGCGTCGCTCCCCCAGCTTCTTCGAGGTGAGGGCGGAGACCGCGAGCAGGTTCGCCGACGAGCCGGAGTTGCACAGGATCGCGTGCCGGACACCGACGGCACGCGCGAACTGCAGCTCGAACTGCTTCGCGTACCGGCCCGTCGTGAGCCAGAAGTCGAGCGACGCGTCAACGAGGTGGAGCAGCTCGTCGGCGTCGAAGACACGACCGGATACCGGAACCGGCGTCTCGCCGGGGACGAACTCGCGGGGCGCGAACTCGAGGTCGTGGAACGTGTTCACGAGCGCGAGGATCTGCTCGCGCAGCGCGGCCGCCGTCTGCACTTCGGTGCGCTCGCTCACCGCTGCGGGCCGTCCCCGCGAAGGTACTCCGCGTACCACGCAATCGTCTCGTCGAGCCCACTGGCGAGGTCGTGCCGCGGGCGCCACGCGAGCACCGTGCGCGCCTTCTCCGCAGAAAGCACCTGCTCGCGGATCTCGCCGACGGCGGTGCCGAGCACGACCGGCTCGAGCGACTCCTTCTCCATCCGCTCGGCGATGGCGGCGACGAGTTCGAGGACCGTGAGCGGGCTCTCGTCGCTGAAGTTGAAGGCGCCGCCGGCAACGCCGTCGCGGCCGACAGCGTCCGCCAGTGCGAGGTAGGCCGCCGCCGCGTCGCGGACGTAGAGGTAGTCGCGGACGAAGCTGCCGTCGCTGCGGAGGACCGGCCGTTCGCCTCGATGCAACGAGCGGATCGTGCTCGGGACGATGCGACTCCAGTTCAGGTCGCCGCCGCCGTAAACGTTGCCGCACCGCGCGATCGCCACTGGCACGCCGTAGGTGTGGTGGTACGACTGCGCGATCAGGTCGGCCGCGGCCTTCGACACCTCGTACGGATGGCGTGCTGCGAGCGGCGATTCCTCCGTGTACGGAAGTGAGGCGGCTTCGCCGTAGGCCTTGTCACTCGAGGCGACGACGACCCGCTGCACCAGGTCGGCGTGTTGTCGGCAAACCTCGAGCAGGTTGTACGTTCCGCGAACGTTCGCCTCCAGTGTGCGCAGTGGGGCGCGATGCGCCACGCCCACGATCGTCTGCGCGCCGAGGTGGATGACCGTGTCGGTCTCGTGCACCGTGACGGCGCGCTCCAGCGTCGAGATGTCCTCGAGGGCGCCCTCGACGACCGCGCAGCGCCGGATGTCGCCGCTGCGCACGAGCTCCGATTGCGGATCGTGGTCGAGGACGAGGGCGACCACGCCGGCTCCTCTGCCGAGCAGGTCCTTGACAAGCCACGAGCCGACCATGCCCGTGGCTCCGGTCACGAGCACGCGCCGCCCCGTCCACTCGTCGGCGCTCATTCCCACACCTTCCAGGGGACGTCGCCGCTCTCCCAGAGGCTCTCGAGCAGACGAACGTCGCGCAGTGTGTCCATCGGCTGCCAGAAGCCGTCGTGCCGGAACGCCATCAGCTCGCCGTCCGCGGCCAGCCGCTCGAGCGGCTCGCGCTCCCAGATCGACTCGTCGCCCTCGATGTAGTCGAGCACTGCGGGCTCGAGCACGAAGAAGCCCCCGTTGATCCAGCCTTCGCCGATCTGCGGCTTCTCCGTGAACTCCGCCACACGATCGCCCTCGAAGACGAACCCGCCGAAGCGCGCCGGCGGCCGCACCGCCGTCACCGTGGCCAGCTTGCCATGCGCGTCGGTGGAAGGCGACAAGCTCGGCGATGTTCGCATCCGTGACTCCATCGCCGTATGTGAGCATGAACGTCCCGTCGCGCAGGTGGTGCTCGAGGCGCTTGAGCCTGCCGCCAGTCTGGGTCGCGATGCCGGTATCGATCAGGTGAACGCGCCAGTTCTCGTGGCCGCCGTCGTAAACGTCGATCTTGCCCTGCGCCACCTCGATCGTGAAGTCGTTCCTTAGGTGGTAGTAGTCGAGGAAGAAGTTCTTGATGACCTCGGGCCGATAGCCGAGCGCGACGACGAACTCGTCGAAGCCGTGGGACGCGTAGATCTTCATGATGTGCCAGAGGATCGGCGAGCCGCCGATCTCGACCATCGGCTTCGGCGTCAGGTCGGTTTCCTCGGCGAGCCTCGTTCCGAGCCCGCCGGCCAAGATCACGGTCTTCACGCGGCCACGTAGTCCTTGCGAATCGTGCGGCGCGCGCGGGAGCCGAGGCGCCTCAGGAGCAGGTACGACTCGAGCGAGCCGGCGACGGCTCGGCGCAGGAGCTCGGGCCGGCGAAGATAGTGGGCGTCGACGCGCGGGAGTGCGTGTCGATCGACGTGATCGCCGACAGAGGCGACCCTGCGTCGTGCACGCCGCCTCATACTCCTTGCTCACGAGACGTCGCGCCTCGACGTCCGGCAGCGCTCCGTATGGGTACGCGAACGTCCGCACCTCGGCCCCCGTGAGCTGTTCGAGGAACTCCCGGGACTCGCAGACCTCGCGTCGCAGCTGCTCGCCCCTCGCCTCGGGGACCGGCAGGTGCGAAAACCCGTGCGAGCCGATCTCGATGCCCGCGGACACCAGTTGGCCGATCTCGTCTTCTGAGACCAGTGCGGAGACGCGGCCGCCCGGACGATCGGTCGACCAGTCGTTCCGTCCGCCCACGTGTCCCGCGACGCAGAAGACGGTCGCACTCACGCCGTAGGAAGAAAGAATCGGCGCCGCGTTCCGAGCCACGCTGGAAAAACCGTCATCGAAGGTGAGTGCCACCAGGCGCTCGGTGCCCGTCGGTTCGGCGAGCTCCTGGACCAGTGCCGAGACATTCAGGATCCTCGCGCCTTCTGAGAGCACGCTTTCGACGTGAAGCTGAAAGAGCTCAGGGTGCACATAGAGGGGCGGAGGTCCGGCTTCGATGGCGTGGTAAGTGAT
Organism: uncultured Gaiellaceae bacterium; assembly: GCA_963829845.1. GTDB lineage: Bacteria > Actinomycetota > Thermoleophilia > Gaiellales > Gaiellaceae > Gaiellasilicea. The sequence goes on from CAWHKD010000020.1 coordinate 105,990, forward strand.
GATCAAGGCGCGCGACAACACAGCTCCCAGGTCTTGAAAAGCGCGCAGTTGCGCCCGACCCAGCCTAGGCGCTGCTCGAACGGGCTGCAATAGCCTGGCAGAAACGCCAGGGGATTCTGGTCGGGCGCGAACTAAAATCCGCCCGTGGTCTCACTGACAGCGATCGTTCCTGCCACGAACGACCCCTCTACCCTGCCGGTCTGTACCGAGGCCATTCGGCTTGCTACCGACTGTCCGGAGGAGATCATCGTCGTTCGAGAGGCCGATCGGACGGGTCCAGCCGCGGCCCGGAACGCCGGCGCTCTCGACGCGTCGGGGGACGTGCTCGTGTTCATCGACGCCGACATCGAGATCCACCCGGATGCGTTCAGCCGGATCCGTCGCGCATTCACGGCCGATCCGGGGCTCGCGGCGCTCTTCGGCTCCTATGACGACAGTCCTGAAGCGGAAGGTGTCGTCTCGGTCTTCCGAAATCTGCTCCATCACCACGTCCACCAGTCCGCAGCTGGACCCGCGACCACATTCTGGGGTGGGATCGGAGCCGTTCGACGGGACGCGTTCGAGCGAGTGGGTGGATTCGACCAGGAGCGGTTCGCGGAGCCCTCGGTCGAGGACATCGAGCTGGGGATGAGGCTCACCGCCGCGGGGGCCCACATCCTCCTCGACCCGGATGTTCAAGGAAAGCATCTGAAGCGCTGGACGCTGCCACAGATGATTCATACCGACTTCGTTCGGCGCGGGATTCCGTGGGTCGAGCTGCTGCTCGAGTCGAGGAGCGGGTCAGCCGCGCTCAACCTGGGCTGGCGCCACCGGCTCAGCACGGCTGCCGTACTGATGAGTGTTGCAGCCGTCGCAGCTCGTCGGCCGCGCCTGGCTGCTGCGTCGCTCGGAGCCCTCGTCGTTCTCAACCACTCGTTCTACTCGTTCCTCGCACGGCGACGCGGCGGGCGCGAGGCCGTCGCCGGAGTCGGCCTTCACTCCCTTCACCATCTGACGGCAGCGGCCTCCGTTCCTGCAGCGGTCGTACGGCACGCCAGACGTCGAGCTGGAGCCAACTGAGCATGCGGGTTGGGGTCGTGGGACTCGGCTGGGCGGCGCGCGCGTTCCACGTGCCTGCGCTGACAGCGCTTCCCTCGGTGCAGCTCGTCGGCGGCGCGGACAGCGACGAGGCTCAGCGCGCGTCGTGGGAGACGGAAACGGGGCTGCCGTCGTTTGCTTCGTTCGACGAGCTCCTCGAACGCGGCCGGCCGGATGCTGTCGTGATCGCAACCCCGCCCCAATCGCACGCCGACCTCTGCATCAGTGCCCTTCAGGCGGGGCTCCACGTGATCTGCGAAAAGCCCTTCGTGGCCAGCGTGGCTGAGGCCGATCAAGTACTGGCCGCCGCGGCTGCCGCCGGCAAGCAGGTGGCCGTCAACCACGAGTTCCGCGAGATGCCGATCTACCGCGCATTGCACGATCAGATCGGGAAACCCGGGGTGGGCAGGCTCGTCTTTTGCCAGATCTGGCAGTTGATGGACCTGGCGCCGTGGGATGAGCCGGTGCCGTGGCGAGCGTCGATGCCCAATCGGACCCTCTTCGAGGGAGGAGTCCACTTGGTCGACCTGCTGACGCTGCTTTTCGGGGAGAAGCCGACTGCCGTGTACGCGCGCCACTCGACCGGCCTCGAACGGGAGCGGAAGGCCGACGCCATCCATCTGGTCACGTTCGAGTTCTCCGGGGGTCGCCTCGCCCAGCTCACGATCGACCGCCTGTGCAAGGCCGGGACCCGCTACGTCGAAGTTCGCGCCGACTGCGAGCACGCGTCGCTGCGGGCGTCGCACGGCGGCCGGGCGCTGCTGCAGCTGGGCAAGAAGCGCGCCGAGAAGACCGGTCTCCGCATCGACTTCGGCCAAGGCGGCCTCGCCTGGCTCGAGCGAGGCCTGTCCCGAAAGCCCTTCGCCCGGAGCCCACGCGACTCGGCGATGCACGCGACCCGTGAGCTGTCCCGCGGGATCATCGCTGCGTTCGAGGCAGGCGAGGAGCCGCCGTCGAGCGGCCGAGAGGCACGCGAAGTGCTCGAAGTGATCGAGGCGGCCTACCTCTCGGCGAGCTCCGGAGCGCGGATCGAGCTCGCACCCGCGCTCGCAGCCGTCAGCTGAGGATTCTCGGCTCCGGGATCGGGACGATGAACCGTCCGCCGCGGCTCAGATACTCCGCCTGTTGGCGCGCGATCTCCTCGGCGAAGTTCCAGGCGATCACGAGCACGTAGTCCGGATCGTCCTCGGCGAGCCGCAGCGCGCCCTTCGACCGGGATGTGCATTCCGGGTGAGTAGAGACCCTGCTTCAGCGGGTTTCGGTCGACGATGTAGTCGAGCGTCTCCGTGCCGATCCCGTAGTAGTTGAGCAGCGTGTTGCCCCGGGCCGACGCGCCGTAGCCGACGATCCGCTTCCCGTCCGCCTTCAGCTCGGCGAGGATCTGCAGCAGCTCGGCCCGGATGCGCTCGACCCGTTCCCGGAAGGCGTCGTACGTGGCCTCGACGAACAGGCCCCGGCGGGCTTCCTCGTCCAGCCACTCGCGGACGACGGGCGCCGGGGTCGCGCCGTTCCTCGCGCGGCGGCGCGAAGACTCGGATCGAGCCGCCGTGGATGTCGAGCCGCTCGACGTCGAAGACCTCGAGTCCGAAGAGGCGGAAGTGGTCGACGAAGGATTTCACTGTGTGCTGCGAGACGTGCTCGTGGTAGACGCCGTCGAACTCGTTCTGCTCGACGAGCTCGAGTGCATGAGGAACCTCGACGACGAACACGCCGTCGTCGTCGAGCAGGAGCGTCACACCCAGCGTGAACGGGTCGAGATCGCCGATGTGATGGAACGTGTTGGTCGAGACGACGACCTTCGCCGGGCCGTGTTCCTCGCGGATCTGACGGGCCAGCTCGGGCGTGAAGTACTCGGTGACGACCTCGAGGCCCTTCTGGCGCGCAAGCTCGGCGATGTTCCTCGCAGGGTCGATCCCGAGGGTCCGGGCGCCCGCTGCGTGGAGGAACGAGAGGAAGAGCCCGTCATTGCAGCCGATGTCGACCGTGAGCGCATCCGGCGTGCCGAGGAACCGTTTCTCGAGGCTGCCCGCCAGGCCGGCGAAGTGCCCGTGCATCGCCTCGGCAGCCGACGGGATGTAGACGTAGTGGCGGAAATACTCGGCAGGAACCTGATCGGCGACCTGGATCAGCCCGCAGTCGAGGCAGACGTGAACGTCAAGCGGGAAGAGGGCTTCCGACTCGCTGAGCTGCTCCTCGCGGAGAAAGCCGTTCGCAAGCGGGTGGTCGCCCAGCGGGAGGAAGAGGTAGAGACGGTCGCTCTTGCAGGTCCGACAGGTTGTCATCGAAACAGCTCCTCGTTTCGTTGTTCGTACGCCGCGGGCCGCTGAAGGCGGGCGAGCCACCATTCCGTGGCATCCCGCAGCCGCTCCTCGAGCGAGTGCTCGGGTTGCCAGCCGAGTACGCGCTGTGCGCGTGCCGGATCCGCGACGAGGGACGGAAGATCCTGATCCGGCGTCTCGCCGGCGCCGAAGCGGATGAGCTTCGGATCTCCGGCGACCGCTGCGATCGCGAGCGCGTAGGCGCGCACGGTTGTCGCCCGTCCGGAGCCGACGTGGTAGAGCGCCCCACACACGCTCACCGGCGCACCGAGAGCCTGCACGAAGGCTTCCGCGATGTCGTCGACGTCGTTGAAGTCGCGCACCTGATCGCCGTGGGAGACATCGGCCGGCTCACCGCGCGAGAGGCGGGAAACCAGGTACGGGAGCAAGCGCGACGGCTTCTCGTAGCGCCCGAAGATGTTGAAGAGGCGGAGGTTGATCCAGCCGACTCCGCTCTGTTCGCCGAGGCTTTGGAGCAGCCCGTCCTCCTCGGCCTTGTGAAGTGCGTACGGGGACCGCGGATCGACGGCAGCGCTCTCGTCAAGCCCCACCCCGGGTTCGAGCACCCAGGCGCTGCCCGCATGGACGACACGCTCGCCGCCGAGTGCCGCCAGCTCCGCGAACAGCGTTGCGAGCGGCGCATGACCAACGGCCTTGCCGGAGTACACCTCCCCGCTCAGCGCCGTATTGACGACGGCGCGGGGACGCACCCGCCGAAGAACTTCGCGCACTTCCCCGCCGTCGTACACGTCGGCCCGCTCGATCTCCCAGTGATCGCCGGGCCTCAGCACCTGGAGCCGTGCTGGAGAGCCGCCCGGCCGCAGAAGTGCAACCACGCGCTCGACCGCGCTGCCGTCCCAGAGCTCGCCGCCTCCTCGGACGAGGCGGCGGACCACCGCGGAGCCGACGAAGCCGCCTGCACCCGTGACGAGCACGGTGCTCAGGAGACCGCCCAGGTGTACGGGATCGACGGATCGTCGGCGTCCAGCCGCTCGAGCTCCGACGGGTCGCTCGGCTCGGTCGCGCAGTTCGCCAGGATGGAGACCGGCTCGCCGACACCCTGGAACCCATGCCAGACGCCGGGAGGGATCACGACGAGCGCGTACTCATGGTCGGGCGAGATGTGGAGCTCCATCGTTCGGTCGCGGGTCGGCGAACCGTCGCGCCCGTCATGGAGCACGACCTTGATCTGGCCGTGGACGCACGCGTAATTGGCGTCCATGCGCCGGTGGTTCTTCCATGCCTTGACAACGCCGGAATAGACCGTCGAGAAGTAGATCTCACCGAAGCGGACGAAATACGGATCGGTCTCCTTCAGCATCAGCAGGACCGAGCCCCGCTCGTCGACGAAACGCTGCAGCGGGACGACGTGAACGCCTTCGATCATGCTCCGCCGACCCGGCGCATCACGTCGAGCGTGCCACGGGCCGTGCTGTCGAGCCGAAACAACTCGGCACGCTCGATCGACTTCGTGCCCATCTCGGCGCGCAACGCCGGGTCGGTGAGCACGCGACGAATCGCCACCTCCAGCAGATCCGGCGTCGGTGCGTCGACGGTGACCGCGGCGTCGGCGACGATCTCGGCGACGGCGCCGCGCCCGACCGTGATCACCGGGATCCCACACGCCATCGCCTCGACGATGGTCAGCGAAAACCCCTCAGCGGCGGTCGGGTGGACGAACAGGTCTGCGCCGCTGTAGACGGGCAGGATCTCCTCGTGCCGCTCGATCCGCCCGTCGGTCTGGACGACGCTGTCGGCGATGCCCAAACGCTCGACCAGCTCGTCGAGTGGGATCTCGAGTACGTTCGGCCCGAAGAGGAGCAGCTTGTGCGGGATGCCTTCGCTGTGCTTGACGCGCGCGAACGCCTCGATCAGCGCGGGGATGTTCCGCCGCTGCGAGAGCTTGCCGACGAAGAGGACATATGGAACGTCCTCGCCGAGGTAGCGCAGCCGCGTCTCCGCCAGCAGGCCCTCGTCCTCGACCGGCGCGAACGACCGCGGAGCTCCTTCGGGCACGATCGTGATCTTCTCGGGTGCGACGCCGTAGAGGTCCTCGACGTGCTTCTTCGTCGTCTGCGACGGGACGATCACGGCGTCGGAGCGGCGGGCGCAGAGCTTGTTCCGCTGCCGATACGTGAGGTGGTACGACCACGGATGGGTGCCGGACTCAGCCTCGTTGACGCTGTGGGTGGCGACGACCAGCTTGCCGCGATAGTGCAGCGGCACGGTGTAGCTCGGGCAGAAGAGGACGTCCGTCTCGCGCCAGTGACGCGCGAGCACGAGATGCTCCCACAGCACACCATTGTGCCGAGAGGGCAGGTGGCGCACCTGGAATGCGTCGGAGAGATCCAACTCGCCCTTGTCGAACGCCTCCCGCACGAAGACGACCACCTGATCGTCGGCTTGCAGCATCGAGTCCCAGTCCTTGAGCAGGTACTCGATGTATCGCCCGATCCCGAGCCGCTGGCCGGAGAGTCGCAGGGCGTTGACGCCGAATCTCATGTCGCCTCGGTAGAGCTTCGCTCGCCGCACCACGCGACACTCGGGTGGAAGACGACACTGCGCGGCAGGGGCATCACGTTGGATTCCTGCCCACGAGCCAGTACGCAGAGCTGTCTATTGGATAGGTCGCAACGTCCACCAGCCCGTGGTGCTCGGCGCGCGCGCGGGCGTTCCGGGGTTCCATCGAGGCGCCGACCCACGTGTCGATGTCACCGGGCACGGGTCGACGGGTCAGGAGTCGCTGAAGAGCGGGCAATCGACGGCTCACGCGGTCTTTCAGCGACCGGCTCGCCAACAACTGGATCTGACAGCACCCGCCAGGCGCGAGAACCCGGGGGATCTCGGCGAAGTAACCTTCGATCACTGACGCGTCCGGCAAGTGGTGGAAGACGAGGTACGAAAAGCAGTAGTCAACCGAGCCGTCGTCCACGCCGGTCAACGACTCGCCGTCCCCGAGCAGAAAGCGTGCCCGTTCGAAGGGACAGAGCTCGCGACCGAGCTTCACCATCTCAGGAGAGACATCGATTCCCCACACCTCCGCGAACGCCTCGCCGAACCCGAGAAACATGCGCCCCGCGCCGCAACCGATCTCGAGGATCCGTCGGCCCGAGGGGTCGAAACCCAGACGTTCAAGCGCCGGGTCGAGAAGCTTGCGCGCCTCGATGCGCCCTTCCTCGAAGAAGGCGTCGGGCTCCCAGCTCGGGCGTCGTGTGTCGATGTAGTGCAGCGCGTTCTCCGCCGCTCGTTCATCCCAGTCCTGTCGCATCCTCGACGCCGAATTCCCTCGTGTCATCCGCGCACTTCTCCCTTCGTTGCCGTAGCGACGGCGGTGAGGCCAGTGCCGCGCTTCGAGGTGGCTTGGTCGATGACTTCGA
>CAWHKD010000021.1:0-192917 GCA_963829845.1 uncultured Gaiellaceae bacterium
AGGGTTGCTCCGGCCGCCGAGCGCGAAGTACACCGGCCGTTCAAGCTCCGTAGCGCCTCCAGGTCGAGGCTCCCGTCGTCGAACGCTTGATCAAGGCGCGCACACCGGCGGGTCGCTTCGCCATCCACGGCGGCGCGGGACCATCAGGGGCGGCCGGAGGTTCGACACCGGGCGCAGCTGCAGGCACGTGAACCCGGCCATGAGCTGTTCGGTCGGAAGTGATTCGAGCGCCCTGAAGCGCTCCTTCAGCGCCTCCTCCTCCCGTGTTCGCTCATTACCTGCCCACGCGGGCCTCCAGGAGCGCCAAGCTCAGGACTCGCTCGCCGTGCAGGGCGGCGAAGGCAAGCGCTGAGGCACCACCGGCTGAGTCGCCAACGAGATGGAAGCGGTGGAGGCCGTGAACATCAGCCTCGCGCAGGATCCCTTCCACTTCCGTTTCGAAGCTGAAGTCCGGCGGTGGCTGCTCCGCGGAATACAGCTCGAGTTCCTTCGCGACCGCATCGACGCGCTCGCCCAGATTCTGAAGCAACGATGCATACGCCAGCTCAGCCGGGAGTACCACGCCGGGCAAGAACACGACCCGATGACGAGCCGCCATGCGGCGATCTTACTTCCGCCACCATCCACGCTCGGCTGGGCCAGCGTTCGGGAATGAAGCTCCTATGACCTGTCAAGTCATGAGTGGCTCCTGGTTCTGCAGTAAGCGGTAGAGGTGGCGAGCGAGGTAGCGCTTGAGCAGGCGGGTGGCATCGCGACGGCTCTTGCCCTCGGCGATCCGGCGTGCGATGTAGTCCCTGGTCGCCGCATCGTGCTGGCGGCGGTGGAGGATCACGGTGTGCAGGGCGCGGTTGAGTTGGCGGTCGCCGCCGCGGCTGAGTCGGTGCCGACGGGTTTGGCCGCTGGAGGCGGGGATCGGCGCGACGCCGGCGAGTCGCGCGAAGCAGGCTTCGGAGCGCAGGCGGCCGCGGTGTGACCAGGCGACGATCAGTTGCGCGGCGACGATCGGTCCGACGCCGGGCTCGTCGAGCAGGGTTGGCGCCAGTGCACGCACGTGGCCGAGGAGTTCCCGCTCGAGCTCGTCAGCCTCGGCGGTCGCGGCTTGGACGCGACGGGCGAGGCTGCGCAGCACGAGCCTGGTCGCGAGCTCGTCGGCGCCGGCCGAGCTTGAGCGGCGCAGGCGGGTACAGCGCTCGAGCAGCTTGCCGGGCGGCATCCCGCGCAGCTGACCGCGGAGTCGGTCAGGTGCGGTGACGATCACGCCACGGAGCTGTGCGAGCCCTTCGCGGCGGACGTCGACGGCGCTGCGACGAGCGACAAGCAGCAGCCGCAGCGCCTCTCGACGCTGGCCCGCTCGCGGCAGCGCGAGCGTGTCGCTGGCCAGTGCTGCCCGCGCCGTGCGGGCCGCGTCGAGTGCGTCATCCTTGCCGCGCAGCCGACGCTCGGCCCGCGGTGTGCGGCTGACCTCGAGCACCGTCTCGCCCTGCTCAGCGAGATAGCGGGCAAGACCGGCGCCGTAGCTGCCGGTGCCCTCGATCGCCCAGGCGCGTCTGCCCGCCGCGTAGCGATCCGCGAAGCGAAGCGTCTCCCGGTAGCCGCGCCCATTCGCTCGAACCGCCTTCCCGGCCAGCACAGCACCTGCCGGTGCTATCAGCACCGCCAGGACGTGCTCGTCACGGTGCGTGTCGACACCGATCACGTAGTCCAGTTCATCTGCAAGCATCCGACTCGATCCTCCGACCTCGCTCGTAGGGTCCGGTGGTGCCGGTCTGATGCAGGGAAACCGCGGCGGCAGGACGGTAATGAGTCACGCCTCGAGGGCGGACAGGCTCCTGATCAAGCCAGCAGCGGGCGCCAGACCGGCGCCGCCGCGCACACGCGGACGGTTCATTCCCAAGGCACGCACACGGCGGCCAGTCACCCGACGAGTCACACGCGGCACGACGACAACCAGGCTGGCAGTGGCCCCAGATGGACCGACCCGGCGAGTCTTACCGTCCCCCGAGTTGCTACGGCTGAGGACGGCCGAGCCGGGGCGGGGGCCAGTAGGTGACGTCGGCACGCCCGATGATGCGGTCACGAGGGACGACGCCCCAGCGGCGCGAGTCGCAGGACATGGCTCGGTTGTCACCTAGGACGAAGTAACCGTCGCTCGGGCTGCGTCCCCAGCTCCCGCTCTCCCGGCCCCGGTAGGCAGGCTGAAGATATGGCTCGCTCAGCCGCTCGCCGTTGATGAGGACGTAGCCGGCCCGCATCGACACGGACTCACCCGGCAAGCCCACGATTCTCTTGATGAAGGTTCCACCGGCGTCGCAGGCGGCCTCAACCCGACGCGGCGCGTCGAAAACGATGATGTCGCCGCGCTCAGGTTCGCGGAACCGATAGACGAGGCGGTTCGCGATGACGCGATCGGCAACGCGCGACTCGCACCCGCTGACCGGTTTGGCGCAGTGGAGGGTCGGCTCCATCGACGGCGAGGGAATCCGATACGGCTTCGCGACCTCGGCCTGGAAGATGAGAACTGCGGTTACAGCCAGGGCGATGGTCAGCGCCCAATCGACCAGGGTTCTCAATGGGGATGGAAGGCGAGACAGAGACCGATCGAGAATCCGCACAGCCAAAGAGTGCCACGCCGCTGAGCCTCCCGCCGTGCAGTCGTTGTCTGGGCCAGTGTTCGGGAATGTCCCCTGCGCGGAGGATGACCGTCGCGACCTCACCACCGACGATGACTCGGTGGCGATGATTGCTCGTCGATCGGCTCGCGGGTCGGTGGCCGCAGCGGCTGTGGCCGTCGTCGCCGCGCTTTGGGCTCTCGTGCAGTGGGGCAGCGGGAGCCCGGGCCCCGCGCTCGTCGTGAGCGTGATCGGCTGCCTCGTCGGGTTTGCTCTTGCCGTGGTCGCTGAGGCTGTCGGGTCAGACCGTCGCGATCTGAAGCTGGGGCTTGCTGGTCTTGTCGGGAACGCGGTGATCGCCGCAGGTTGGGCTTTCGTGGTGGTCGCGGCTTGGATCGGGGCTTAGCCCCTCGCCTGGGCCAGTGTTCGGGAATGTCCCCGAAGCGGGCCTAGAATCCGCGCCGGTGGCCACCGCCGACGTCGATGCGTACCTGAGCGGGCTCGAGGAGCCGAAGCGCGGAACGCTTCAGACGCTTCGCAGCACGATCCTCGAGATCGTGCCAGAGGCTGAACAGCTCATCTCCTACCGTGTCCCTGCCTTCCGGGTGCGAGGTAAGACCGTCGCAGGCTTTGCCGCATTTCGGGACCATCTGAGTTATCTGCCGTTCAGCGGCTCGGTCCTGTCGCAGCTGGCCGATGAGCTCGAGGGTTACACGATGACGAAGAGCGCCCTTCACTTCGCGGTCGACCAGCCGCTTCCAGAGACGCTTGTCAAGAAGCTGATCGCTGTGCGGCTCGCCGAAAACCGGTGACGTTCGCGCTGGCGAACTTCGTCCCTTGCCTGGGCCAGCGTTCGGGAATGTCCCCGAGCGATGCCGACCTATGTGCTCTGAGCCCCGCACCGTTGGGTCGGGCGAGATGGCTGCAGCCTGCGCCAGTGCTCGGGAATGTTCCCTGAAAGCGCGGGTTTCGAAGGACGCCTCAACGGCGTCTGACCCGTACCCTGACGAGGTGGCATCGAGCTCGACGACGCGCAAAGCCCTGGGGGTGATCGGTCAGGTGGCGCTCGGCGCCGCCCTGCTCACGGCCGGGACCGGCCATCTCACCAGCAAGCGCGAGGAGTTCCAAGCCCAGGTCCCCGAGTGGTTCCCGGCCGATCCCGATGTCGTGGTCGTGGTGTCCGGGGTCGTCGAGCTCGCCTTGGGCGCCGCACTGGTGGCGACCTGGAAGCAACCCGCCCGCGCCCTCGTCGGCACCGCCGCGGCCGCCTTCTTCGTCGCCGTGTTCCCCGGCAACATCGGGCAGTACGCCGGGCACGTCGACGCCTTCGGGCTCGACACCGACACCAAGCGGGCCGTCCGGCTGGTGTTCCAACCGTTCCTGGTGGCATGGGCCCTCGCCTCCACCGACGCGGTACAGGTCTTCCGCGAGCGGCCGGCTCTGGCGCGCTGACCACGGGAGCACACCGGCAAGACGATGCCATGCGCCAGTGTGCCGCGATGACGCCCGAAGAAGTGAGGCTGGATCTGGCCGGACCGATGAGTTCTCGGTGGTTTGTCGGTCTCCAATGCGCGTGTGTCCGTAGCAGGGTGAGATGCGGCCGGAGCAGGCCGCCGAGAAAGGAGTCGTGAGATGACGCGGTATCTGATCTCGTTCGATGACGGCGCAATGACGTTTCCCGAGGAGGATCTCCCCGACGTGGCCGAGGCAGCGAACGCGGTGGTGCGAGACGCACAGGACGCCGGCGTTTGGGTGTTCGGCGGCGGGCTGCATTCCCACCAAGAGGTGAGTGCGGTGGCCACCGACGGGACGGTCATCGACGGCCCATACCCTGAGAGCAAGGCGTACATCGGCGGATTCTCGGTTGTCGACGTTCCCTCACGCGAGGAGGCGCTGGAGTGGGCTGGCAGGGTCGCCGTCGCCTGCCCTTGTGCGCAGGAGGTTCGCGAGTTCGTGCCCGGCTCGACGCCGTGATCAAGGCCATCCGCGAGAGGCGGCGGAAGGCGTTTCGCGTTTCGCCGTTCGCCCCCATCGCCTGCGCGAGCGTGCTCTCGCCTGAAGGGGCGCGGCTCGTGTTCAGCTGCCGTCGCGAATGTCGCTCAGCGAGCGGGCATGGAAGGCGATCGCGTCGAAGGTCCCGGTGCACCCGGCGCCAGTCGGGGCTTGGCAGATGAAGCCGATGCGTGGCGCAGCGCTCGGCAGTCGGAAGACCCGGACGAGCTCCCAGCGCCCGCCGCCGTCGGATGCGTGCAAGGCGATCGCCTCGCCGACACGCGCCAGTCGCAGCCAGGTGCTCCCCTGCGCGAGCACGGTCGAGTTGCAGTCGTCCGAAAAGGTGTCGGTGACGACCGAGACGATCGTCGGGCCGGCCGCGGTCACCTCGACAGCGAACTTGGCCCAGTGGTCGTCGTCGTCGTAGACGAAAAGGCCGGCGGCGTCGAACATGGCTGCGCCGTCGAGGATGACGTGCGCCTCCCACGTGAAGTCGCCTTCCGGCACCGGTCCTGCGAGCACCGGCGCGGTGCGCACGGAGCGAGCGCTGATCGGGTCGATGAACCAGTCTGTCTGCGCTGGTGCGCTGACGACGAGCCGAGCAAGCTCGGCAGACCACTCGGCGGGCTGGCGCAGCCACTCGAGCTCGAACGGCACGGCATCAAAGCCGAAGCTGTCGGGGTCGCCACCGGTCACGCCCGCTCGCACTCGTCTAGGGGGTCATCCACGAGCAAAAAATATAGGCCGGCGGCTCAGACGAGGAGTGGCCGCAGCGTGTTCCGCGCCAGCAGAAAACCGCGCTTGACGAGTTCCTCGTCGCCCTCGAAGCGTCGGTCCTCGTGCTCGATCGAGATCCAGCGGTCGTACCCGTTGGCATAGAGCGCGGCGACGAAGCGAGGCCAGTCGACCTCCCCAAGGCCGGGCAGCCGCGGCACCTGCCAGCCCATCCCGGCGGAGAGGGTGCCGTGCCGGTACAGCCCGTCGCGGCGCAGCTCGAGGTCCTTGGCATGGACGTGGAAGATGCGGTCGGCGAAGTCGTAGACCGCGCGCTCGTAGTCGATCATCAGCCACACGAGGTGCGACGGGTCGAGGTTGAGGCCGAAGCTCTCATCCGGGATCGCCTCGAACATCTGCTCCCAGATCGCGGGCGCCCAGGCGAGGTTGTTGCCGCCCGGCCACTCGTCCTCGCTGAAGATCATCGGACAGTTCTCGATCGCGATCTTCACGTCCTTGTCGCTCGCGTGGCGGACGAGGTCCGGCCAGATCCGGCGGAAGCGCTCGAGGTTCTCAGTCAGGGGCCGGTCCTTGTCGTTCCCGACGAAGGTGCCGACGACCTTGACGCCGAGCGCTGCCGCCGCCTCGACGACCTTGCGCAGGTGGCCGTTTACCTCCTCCCGGTGTGCGTCGTCCGGGTGGAGGTTGTTCGGGTAGTAGGCGAGCGACGAGATCTCGAGGCCGTGTCGGTCCAGGACGTCCTGCACCTCGCCCGGGTCGTACGAGTCGACGTCGATGTGGGTGACCCCTGCGTAACGGCGCCGCTCTCCCCCGCCCCCCGGCCAGCACGCGACTTCGAGCGACTCGAAGCCCTCGCTCGCCGCCCAGGTCGCAACTTGTTCGAGCGAGAGATCGGGCAGCGCGGCTGTCAGGAAACCGAGCTTCACCGTGCCACCTTGATCCAGCGCTCCTCGGCGGCCGAGCGGGCGATCGCCTCGCCGAGGACGATCTCCTCGTGCCCGTCGGCGAAGGTCGGGAAGTCGGGCTCTGCTGGCATGCGTCCCTCCTCGACGGCGGCGTAGACCGCCTTGTAGAGCTGCTTGAACGTGTCCGGAAAGCCTTCGGCGTGCCCGCCGGGATAGTCGCTGAAGGCGGCCGCGCTCGCGTCCAGCTGAGCCGGATCGCGAAGGAAGACCTCGTTCGGCCGGTCGCGGTGGCCGAGCCAGAGCTCCTCCGGCCGCTCCGAGGACCACGCAAGCGAGCCGTCGGCACCGTCAACCTCGAACGTGAGGCGGTTCTTCCGTCCTGCCGCGACCTGGGAGATCGTGACGTTGCCGCGCGACCCGTCCTCGTAGCGGAGCAGGACGTGCGCCAAATCCTCCGACTCGATCGCGCGGTCGACACGCTCGACATCCTCTTGGTCAACTGCGAACGTCTCGACCGGTCCCGTCGGGACGCGCCTCGTCGTGTGAACCGTGTGCAGGTCGGCGAAGACGGACGCGATCCGCTTACCGGTGACGAAGCTCGTCAGGTCGAGCCAGTGGGTGCCGATGTCGGCGACCGCACGCAGCGTCCCACCTTGCCCCGGGTCCAGCCGCCAGTTCCAGTCGGTCGCCTTCAGCAGCCAGTCCTGCACGTAGACGCCGTGGACGCCGTGGACGGCACCGATTTCACCGCGGTGCACGCGAGCGCGAGCCTCCCGGCAGAGCGCATAGAAGCGGATGTTGTAGTTCGTGCAGTGGACGAGCCCGCTGTCCTCGGCGACCCGGAGCAGCTCGCCCGACTCCGCGGAGGTGAGCGCGAGCGGCTTCTCACAGACGACGTGCTTGCCGGCCGCGAGCACCGCCTTCACCTGCGGGTAGTGCAGGTGGTTCGGCGTCGTCAGATGGACGACGCGGACGCGGTCGTCGTCGAGCATCGCCTCAAAGCTCTCGTACGGCTCCGGTAGACCGGGTTTCTGGCGCGCGCGGCCCGGCGACGAGCCGACGACCCCGGTTACGTTGACGCCGAGCCGCCGCAGCGCCTCGATGTGGACGACCCCGATGAACCCCGTCCCAACGACGGCTGCCCCGATTCCACTCATCCCTTGCCGAATCTAACCCGCGTGAGAGGATCGCTGCGCCGTGCAGCTCTCCGGGAAGGTTGCAGTCGTCACCGGCTCTGCCGGCGGGATCGGCGGTGCCGTCGCGACCGCGTTCACCGAAGCAGGCGCCGAGGTTGTCGAGCTCGACCGCGAGCAGGCTGACCTCACCCGACCGGACGACGTCGCGGCGTTCTTCGCCCGCCTCGAGCGGCTCGACGTGCTCTTCAACGGCGCCGGCATCAGCGCCCGCTCGCTCGGCGACGGCCCGGTCGACGAGTGCACGCTCGAGGCCTGGGATGCAGTGCTCGCAACGAACCTGACGAGCATCTTCCTCTGCTCGAAGCACGCGATCCCGCTGCTCCGCGCGGCCGGTGGCGGCGCGATCGTCAACCTCTCATCGGTTATGGGGATGATGGCCGGCGACGAGGACTTCACGACGCACGCCTACCAGGTGAGCAAGGGCGGGATCATCACGCTGACGCGGGCGATGGCCTACCACTACGGCCGGGACGGGATCCGCGTCAATGCGATCGCGCCGGGACTGATCGCGACGCCGATGAGCATGCGGGCGCAGTCCGACCCCGCGATCGTCGCCCGCATGCCCGAGCTTCACCCGCTCACAGGCGACTTCGGCCGGCCCGAGGACGTCGCCGGCGCAGCCGTCTACCTCGCGACGGCGCCGTTCGTCACCGGCACGGTGCTGACGGTCGACGGCGGCTGGTCTGTGCGGTGAGGCATCTCGGCCTCGATCTGGGCGCCACGTACATCAAGTGGGTCGTGCTCGAGGGCGACGACGTCGTGGCGGATGGCAAGCTCGACACGCGCGCCGCGCAGGGGCCGGACGCGGTCGTCGGCCGGCTTGTCTCCGCCGCCGCCGCGGCCGGCGCGGTCGACACGGTCGGGGTCGGTGTACCTGGCCTGTTCGACGAGGAGCGCGGCGTCGCGACGTTCCTTCCCAACCTGCCCGGCGACTGGCCGAAGGTGCCTTTGACCGACCGTCTCGCCGAGGCGCTCGACGCCCCCGTCGCGCTGATCAACGACGCGCGAGCGTTTGCGCTGGCGGAGTCGGCTCTGGGCGCGGCCCGCGGCTGCGACACAGCGGTGTTCGTCGCCGTCGGGACGGGCGTCGGCGGCGGGATCACCGTCGGCGGCCGTCTCCACGAAGGGCGCGCGGGACGGGCCGGCGAGATCGGCCACGTCACGATCGCGGAGAAGGGGCCGCGCTGTACCTGCGGCAACCGCGGCTGCCTGGAGGCGTTCGTGCGCGAGGCGCTGGGCGCACGCCGGCTGCGGCGAGCGGGCCAGCTGCTCGGGATCGGCGTCGCAAACGCGATCGTCCTGCTGGCGCCCGAGCGGGTCGTCGTCGGCGGTGGCGTCGGCTCCGTCGGCGAGAAGCTGCTGGCGCCGGTGCGGCAGGAGGTGGCGCGTCGCGTCTTCGTCTCGGTCCCGGTCGAGATCGTGCAGGCGGAGCTCGGCGTGCGCGCCGGAGCGATCGGGGCGGCGCTACGCGGCGCCGGCCGCGGCTAGCTCTGCCTTCCGCGCCTTGAAGTCCTCGAGGATCGTCTGGGTGGCTGTGGCGCCGATTCGCGTCACGCCGACGTTCATCACGTCGAGCAGCGCGTCGAGCGTGCGGACGCCGCCGGCCGCCTTGACCTGGACGTGAGCCGGGCTGTGCTCCCGCATCAGCCGCAGGTCCTCGAGCGTCGCGCCGGAGGACGCGAAGCCGGTGGACGTCTTGACGAAGCCGGCGCCGGCGGCAGCGGTCAGCTCACAGGCGCGGATCTTCTGCGCGTCGTCGAGATAGGCGTTCTCGAAGATCACCTTCACGAGCCGGCCCTGGGCCGCCTCGACCACGGCGCGGATGTCCTGCCCGACGTAGTCGTCCTCGCCCGAGATCAAGCGCCCGATGTTCAGCACCATGTCGATCTCGTCGGCGCCCGAGCGCGATCAGCTCCTCGGTCTCCGTCGCCTTCGTCGCGGTCGTCTGGCCGCCGTGCGGGAAGCCGACGACTGTCGAGACGAGCACGTCCGAGCCAGCGACGAGCTCGGCGGCGGCGGCGACGTCGGCAGGCCGAACCGTGGCAGACGCGACGTCGTAACGCAGCGCCAGCTCGACGCCTTCGCGCACAGTGGTCGAGGTCGAGCTCCGGCCGCAGCAGCGAGTGGTCGATCGTCTTGGCGACGTCGCGGTACTCGAGGGTGTCGAGCCCGACTCTGCTGGTTTCAACCATGGTGCGAGGATACGCCAATGGCTCCGCTCCGCACGACCGTGATCGGCAGCTATCCCTTCCCCGGCTGGCTCGAGCACGCCGCCGCGAACCTCCGCAACTTCGGGCCCGACGACGTCGCCGAGCTCCAGGAGGATGCCGTCATCGCGGCCGTGCACGACCAGGTCGCAGCCGGGCTCGACGCGATCTCGGACGGCGAGCAAACCCGCCTCGACTTCAACCTCGGCTTCTACGGCTTCATCGAGGGGATCGAGCAGGGTGAGCCGCGCGCGCCGGCTCGGACCGCCCGCGCACGACCAGCGCGCGAAGCACCGGATCGTTGGCGAGCTGGCGGCACCACGCGGCCTCGGCACGGTCGCGGAGTTCGAGCGCCTGAGGCGCGTCGCTCCGCCGGGACCGGCGCTGAAGGTGGCGGTGCCGGGGCCGTACACGCTCGCCGGCCGCCTGGAGGGCGAGCGTTGGGAGACTGCCGAGGCGCTCCTTCCGATCGTGCAGGCCGAGCTCGCTGCGCTCGCGGATGCGGGCTGCGCGGAGATCGCGATCGACGAGCCCTCGATGAGCTGTTATGCACACCGAGAAGATCCGGAGCGGCTCGTCGATCTCTTCAACCGCACGGTCGCCCCGGTCGCCGAAAGGGCGCGGCTCTCGACCCACCTCTGCTTCGGCAACTACAAGGGTCGCGCCGTCGCACCCCGGCAATACGCGCCGCTCTTCCCCGCCTTCCTCGGCGTCGACGTCGACGAGATCCACCTCGAGATGGCGAGCCGCGAGTTCGCTGAGGCCGAGCTCGTCGGCAGGATCGCGGCGTCGAAAGACGTCGCCGTCGGCGTGATCGACGTGAAGAGCTACTACGTCGAGACGCCGGAGGACGTGGCGGAGCGCGTGCGACGGTTCGCCGAGCTGGCGCCGCCGGAGCGTCTGGCCTTCTCGACCGACTGCGGGCTCAGCCAGACCGCCCGCTGGGCGGCGAAGCGAAAACTTGCGAACCTCGTCGCCGGGGTCCGGATCGTGCGCGACGAGCTGTGATCGAGCCGTCCACAGCCGGCACCTACCTCTGGTGGCTCGGCCAGAGCGGCTTCCTCATCGGTCACGAAGGCCGGCACCTGCTCGTCGACCCCTATCTCTCCGACTCGCTGACCGAGAAGTACGAGGGCACCGACACGCCGCACGTCCGGATGCACCCGCGTGTCGTCGCACCGGACCAGCTTGCGTTTGTCGACGTCGTGCTCTCGACGCACGGTCACACCGACCACCTCGACGGCGAGACGCTTCGTGCGATCGGTGCTCCGGTCGTCGCGCCGGCGCGCATCCTCGACCTCGCGCGCGAGCGCAGCGGCAGCGAGGTGACACCGATCTCCGAAGGCGAGACCGTCGAGGTCGCGGGCTTCCGCGTCCAGGCGGTCCCGGCCGTACATCCCGGCGACCACTGCGTCGGCTACGTGATCGAGGCGGGCGGCCGCCGGCTCTACCACTCCGGCGATACGACCTGGGTCGACTCGGGTGTCCGGGGAGTCGACGTCGCCCTCGTCCCGATCAACGGCAAGCTGGGCAATCTCGACGGCCCGGAGGCTGCCCGGCTCGCACACACCGTCGAGGCGGCGCTCGCTATCCCGTGCCACTACGACATGTTCGAGTTCAACACGGCGACGCCGGAAGCATTCGTCGCCGAGTGCGAGCGGCTCGGCCAGCTCTACCGCGTGCTGCAGCAGGGCGAGCGGCTCAGGCTGGATTGAGGAAGCGGAAGAGCGCTTCGGCCACGCAAGCGGGCTTCTCCTGGCCCTCGAGCTCGATCGTCGCCGCCACCCGTGCCTGCTTCCCGAACGCAACCTCCTCCACGTCCTCCACCCTGAAGCGGCCGCGGATGCGCGCGCCCGAGGGCACCGGTGATGTGAAGCGCACTCGGTTGAGCCCGTAGTTGAGCGTCATCCCGTAGCCGTCGAGCGGCGGCAGCGCCTCGGCGAACATCGGGACGACGAGCGAGAGGGTCAGGAAACCGTGCGCAATCGTCGTCCCGAACGGCCCTGCGGCGGCGGCCTCGGGGTCGGTGTGGATCCACTGCGCGTCGTCGGTCGCGCGCGCGAACTCGTCGATCCGCTCCTGCTCGATCGACCGCCACTCGGAGACGAGCTCCTCTCCGATCAGGCCCTCGATCACCATCGGACCGCCGACGCAGCCCAGGTGTAGCCCGTTCCGGCCGCGAGCAGCAGGACGAGATCGCCCTCCGAGAGCTCGCCGGCGCGCGAGGCGCGGTCGAGCGCCAGCAGTGAGTCGACTCCGCTCATGTGGCCGGTATCGTCGAGATAGGCCGCACGGGGGCCGCCCAACTCGCCGACGATTGCATCGTGCATCGAGCGCTTCATGTGGATCCCGCAAAGGTACGACACGTCCTCAAGCTTCGCACCTGAGCGCTCGACCGCGCCACGGGCAGCGGCGACGAAATTCGGCAGGCTGACCTCGTCGAGGCCACCCTTCATCTCCGCCGGATCGGCCACATCGAGGAAGTGACGGCGGCCGGCCACGGTTTCGGCCGACGCGGGCTCGACCGAGCCGCCGGCCGGCACCTTCACCTGGAGCGAGAAGGACCCGTCCGTGAGCGCGTGGCAGCCGAGCACCTCATGGCCGCCGTCGCGGGTCAGTAGCCCCGCCACGGCGCCGTCGCCGAAGTTGAACATGAAGCGCGAGCGCCCGTTCGAGTAGTCGAGCAGGTGCGACTCGCGGCTGGCAGCCACGATCAGGACGTTGCGCAGGTCGGGCTCGGCGAGGAGGAAGTTGCGTGCGAGCCGCAGCGCGACCGGCGTGCCGCAGGAGACGTTCGCGTACTCGAGCCCGTAGGCGTTCTCACAGCCGACCCGGTGCGCGATCCAAGGCGCCGCCTGCCAGACGGCATAGTCCTTCCAGAGCGAGCCGTAATAGAGAACGACGTCGATCTCGGCCGGGTCGATCGCATGCTCGTCGAGCAGCTGCGATGCCGCCGCGACCGACATGTCGCTGACATGCTCGTCCGGCCCGGCGATGTGCTTGCCGCTGAGGCCGAACTTCTCCACGATCACTTGCTCGGGGATCCCGCTCGCGTCCGCGATCTCGGCTGCGGTCATCCATGCGTCAGGCAGATAGGCCGCCGTCGCGGCGAGCCCGATCCTCACGCCCCTGACCGCCCTTCGCTCCCGCCCGGCGGAGCCGGGCTCCGCGAACGGCCGACGTCGCCCGCGCCGAGCGCCCGCACGATGATCCGCGCCAACTCGTCGAAGACCTGCTCCGGCATGCCGTGCTCGCCGTTCCAGAGGATCCAGCGCATCCCGCACAGCTCGCCGATCCCCATGAGGCTCCAGGCGAGCACTTCGGCGTCGCCCGGCGCGACCTCGCCCGCCTCCATCGCCTGCTCGAGCCCGGCAGCGTACGGTCGCATCAGGCGGTCGTAGTGGATGACCAGCGTCTCGGGCGAGACGAACTCGGCCTGCCGGATGATCCGGTAGAGCGCAGGGTGCTCGGCAGTGAAGCGGAAGAAGGCGCCGAAGCCGAGCAGCTCCTGCTCGGTGCGTGTCGCCCCGCTCGCCGCAGCCTCGGTCATCGCCTGGCGGACGCGCACGTTCAGATCGAGCACGACCTCGTCGAAGACCTCCTTCTTGCTCGCGAAGTAGAGGTAGAAGGTCCCCTGGCCGACGCCCGCGGCCTCGGTGATCTTGACGATCGAGGCCTCGTGGTAGCCGACCTCGGCGAAGATCCGCTCGGCCGACTCGAGCAGCCTCTGGCGCGTGCGCTCCCCGCGTGCCGTGAGCTGCTTCATCGCACGAGCTCCACGAGGGCCGACTTCACGACTTTGTCGAGGGCGTTTCGGGGTAGCGACTCGACGAAGCGGACGCCTTTCGGAACCTTGTAGCGCGCCAGCCTGCCGCGGCAGTGCTCGAGCAGCTCCTCCTCGGTCGCCTCGCCCGCGAGGACGACGAATGCGAGGCACGCCTCACCCCAGCGCTCGTCCGGTACGCCCACGACCGCGGCCTCCTTCACCGCCGGATGCTCATGGAGCACGTTCTCGATCTCGGCCGGGTACACGTTCTCGCCGCCCGAGATAACCATGTCCTTGGTCCTCCCGACGATCCGGTAGTAGCCCTCGTCGTCGCGCGCCGCGACATCACCGGTGACGAGCCATCCGTCCGCGAAGGCCGCGTCGGTCGCCTCCGTGTTCCGCCAGTAGCCGGCGAAGACGTTCGGCCCCTTGACGAGGAGCTCGCCCTCGGCCGGCCCGTCGAAGAGGCGTCCGCTCTCGGGGTCGCGCAGCGCAACGTCGACGTGTGGATATGGCTTGCCCGCGAAACCGCGTTTCCGCGCTGCGTCCTCGGGCGGCAGGCAGAGCACGTTCGGCGCCGCCTCGGTCAGGCCGTAGCCCTGGACGATCTCGACTCCGCGCTCATGCCACGTCTCGAGCAGCGCCTCGGGCATCGGTGCGCCGCCGACGACTGCGCGCCGCAGCGTCCAGAGATCAGCGCTCGCGAACCCTGGATCCTGGGCCATGAAGAGGTACGTAGCGGGAACCCCCATCATCGTCGTGACCCGCTTCTCGGCGATCAGCTTCAGCGCGCGAGCCGGATCGAAGGCGGGCTCGAGCACGACCGTCGCGCCCTTCCACCACGCCAGCAGCGGCTGCACGTTCCAGCCGCCGACGTGGAACTGCGGCAGCACCTGGAGGACGGTGTCCTCGGCGCTCAGCCCTGCGACGCGGTCGAAGGAGAGGTTCGTCCAGAAGCAGTTCGCGTGCGTCAGGAGCGCGCCTTTCGGCTTCCCGGTCGTGCCTGACGTGTAGACGAGCAGGAGCCCGTCGCCGTCCTCTGGATCGAGGAGAGGCTTGTGTTCCTGTACCGCGAGCTCCTCCACCGCGGCCGTGCGCTCGTGCAGGCCCGCACCCAGCTCGGCGAACTCGTCGGAGCAGAGCAGGACGGACGGCTCGGCGTCCTCGAGCTGGTAGCGGAGTTCCGGCGCCGCGAGGCGTGTGTTCAGCGGCATCAGGATCAGCCCCGCCTTCGCACAGGCGAAGAAGACGACGACGTGCTCCGGGCTCGCCGCCGTCAGCGTCGCGACCCGGTCGCCCGGCGAGACACCGGCCTCCAGCAGGCCCGCGGCGAGCCGGTCCGAGCGCTCGTCCAGCTCCGCGTACGTCGTCTCGACGCCGCGGCAGTCGATCGCGACCCGCGCCGGCATCGTGCGCGCGCGGTCGCGGATCCAGCGTCCCAAGGTCAGCTCACTCACAGCGACTCCGCTCCGGCGCCGGCCGAGCCGGCACTTCCGCTCCCGCGCGGCTCCGTCGAGCCTACGCCGCGAAGGAATTCCGTCACGACCTCGACGAAGCGCTCGGGCTGCTCCCAGAAGAAGAGGTGGCCGCTTCCCGAGAACAGCTCGACGCGGGCGTCCGGGATCCTGAGCGCGAGCAGGGTGGTGTTTTGCGAGTCCACCACCGCATCTTCGGTCCCGTGGAGGACGAGCGTCGGCGTGGTGATGCCCTCGATACGGTCGAGCGCGTCGAACGTCGCGCCCGCCGACGCCTGGGCGCTCCAGGCCTCGAGCGGCTGTGCGGTCGCCTCGCGATGCCGCAGGATCCGCTCGACAACATCCGGATCGGGGTGCGGCGCGAGCGCGTTCTCGACGAACTGGCGAAGGGTGGCGCCGCTCGCGAGCAGCTTCGCGGTCTGCTCCGGCATCGGGAACGACTCAGACCCGCCAGGGGTCGTGCACGCGAGGACGAGCCGGTCGACCCGCTCGGGCGCCGCCAGCGCAAGCTCCTGCGCGACCATGCCGCCGAGGCTCGTGCCGAGTACGTGCGCTCGCTCGACGCCGGCCTCGTCGAGCACCTGGATCGCATCGGCGGCCAGCTCCGCGGCCGTATACGGGCCGGGCGGCGCGTCGCTCTCGCCGATGCCGCGATTGTCGAAGAGGATCACGTCGAAGGAACGCGCGAGCGGCTCGACGACCGGCTCCCAGCCCCAGCGGGCATAGCCGAGCCCGTGGATCAGGAGCAGCGGGTCGCCGCTGCCGTGCCGCTCCCAGGCGATCCTCACGGCATTCCCTCGACCGGCGGCAGCCGCCGCATCCGCTTCACGCGCGGGCCGATGCTCGCGAGCCCACCGGGGACGAAGAAGACCAGCAGGATGAAGAGCGTGCCGAGGAGGAAGAGCGGCTCCGAGAGCGGCGTCGAGAGCACGGTCGGCAGGTCGTCCACCCTCGATGACCCCGCGAGCGTTCCCAGGCGCTGGTCCGCGAGCGTGTAGAGAAAGCCGCCGAGCAGTGCGCCGTAGCGGGTGCCGGCGCCGCCGAGCACGACCATCACGAGCAGCGTCAGCGTGAAGCTCGCCGTCGTCACCTGCGGCGAGGCGCCGGTGCCGAGCACGAGCAGCCAGACGACGCCGCCGGCGGTCGCGAGAAACGAGGCGAGCACGAACGAGAGCAGCTTGAAGCGGAAGGGATGCAACCCGATCACCTCGACACGGCGCTCGTTCTCGCGAATCGCCTGCCAGACGTGCCCGGGCGAGCTGTTCACCGCCCAGCGAACGATCAGAAAGACGACGGCCGCGTAGCCGAGCGCAAGCCAGTAGAGGTACTTCGTGTTGAGGACGCCGACGAAGAAGCTCGGGATCGACTCGAAGTTGAGCCCCAGGCCCTCCTCGCCGCCCGTGAGCCCGTCGGGGTTCTTCTGCACCAGCACCTGGCCTGCCTGCGCGAACGCCAGCGTCACCATCGCGAACGCGATCCCGGTCACCCGGAGGCTGATCGCGCCGAGCACGAGCGGGACGAGGATCCCGGCGGCGGCAACGACGAGCAGCCCCTGGGCAAAGCCCCACTCCCACTTCGTCAGCGCGATCGTCATCAGGTAGACGCCGATCGCGAAATAGAGCGCGTGACCAAACGAGAGCAGGCCGGTGAAGCCGAAGAGGAGGTCGTACGTGAGCGCCACCCCGGCGAACGTGAGGCAGAGCGCGAGCAGGCCGAGCGTGCCTGGGCTGTCGAGCGGCCCGCCGAAGAGCACAGGGATGTCGAGCGAGAGCAGCGGCACGACGGCAAAGCCGGCGAGGAGCGCCGCCGGCACGAGGAAGGGACGGACGCGGCTCAATGCGCCACCTTGGGAGCCAGGCCCTCCGGCTTCAGCAGGAGCACGATCGCGAGCAGGAGCACGACCGCGAGGTCACCGAGCCCGCTCGAGGCGTAGTAGTTCGCGTACTGCTGGATCAGGCCGACTGCGACGGCGGCGACGGCAGTCCCGCCGATCGAGCCGAAACCGCCGATGACGACGACGATGAACGCGAAGATCAGCAGCGAGGTGCCGCGGCTCGGGTCGACGACGCCGTAGTAGACGCCCGAGAGGACGCCGGCGAGCGCGGCGAGCGTGCCGCCGAGGGCGAAGACGAGCGTGAACGCCTTGCGCACGTCGATCCCAAGCGCGGTCACCATCGCGCGGTTCTCGACGCCGGCGCGGATGATCAGGCCGTAACGCGTGTAACGGAGGAACGCGTTGAGGCCGACGAGCACGACGGCCGCGGTCGCGATCTCCACGAAACGGTCGTTCGGGATCGAGGCGCCGAGCACCGTGGTCGTGTCGATCATCCACTCCGGGACGGGGAAGGGCCGTGCATCGAAGCCCCAGATCGCCTCGACGAGCGCGTTGAGCACGAGGGCGAGGCCGACCGTGACGAGCACCTGCTCGACGGGGCGGCGGTAGAGCGGCCGGATCAGGACGAGTTCGATCAGCGCCGCGAGCACGGCACCGACCGCCAGGCCAGCGACCGCGCCGACGAGGAGCTTCGTTCCGGCACTGCCGTCGACCTTCGTCGACGTCCACCAGGTCGCGTAGGCGCCGACGGTGAGCAGGGCTCCGTGCGCGAAGTTGAGGACGCCCATCAGGCCGTAGATCAGCGAGAGCCCGGAGGCGATCAGGAAGTACATGGCGCCCAGGCCGAGGCCCGTGATCGTCAGCAGGACGAACGTGCTCAATGCGAGCCTCCGTGGACTCCCAGCAGCGAGCGCACCTTCTCCGGGTCGCCGAGCAGGTCCGCTGCAGAGCCTGTGTGCACGACCGCGCCCATGTCGAGCACCACGACCTGCTGCGCGACGCGCGCCACGACGGCGAGGTTCTGCTCGACGAGCAGCACCGTCGTCAGCTCGGCCGCGCGCTCGAGCGCCGCGGCGACCTCGGTCACGAGCAGCGGCGCGAGCCCCTTCGTCGGCTCGTCGACGAGCAGCACCGGGTTGTCGTTCAGGAGCGCCCGCGCGATCGCGACCATCTGCTGCTGGCCGCCGGAGAGCGTGCCCGCCTTCTGCGCGCCGCGGACCCGCAGCTCGGGGAAGAGCTCGTAGACGAGCTCGTACCGGGGCGTCCCCCCGCGTTCGGAGAGCCGCAGGTTCTCGTCCACGGAGAGCCCGGCGAAGACGTCGCGGTCCTCCGGCACGTAGCCGATCCCGCGCCGGACGATCGCGTGCGTCGGCAGCCGCGTCAGCTCCTCGCCGGCGAGCGAGACGGTCCCGCGGCGCGGCACGAGGCCCATCATCGCGCGCAGCGTCGTCGTCTTCCCGACTCCGTTCCGACCGAGCAGCGCCGTCACGCCGCCCTCTGGCACGTCGAAGGAGACACCCTGGAGCACGTGCGACTCGCCGAGATGGACGTGGAGGTCCTGGACGCGGATCAGCGCCATCAGAGCGGCTCCCCGAGGTACGCCGTCTGCACGGTCTCGTTCGCCATCACCGCGTCGGGCTCGTCGAAGGCGAGCAGCGAGCCGTGGTGCATGACGGCGATCCTCTCGGCCAGGCCGACCACCACCTCCATCCGGTGCTCGACCATCAGCACCGTCTTGCCTTCATCGCGGTGGACTGACCGGATCAGCTCGACGAGCTCGTCGACGTCCTCGGCCGAGACTCCGGCCATCGGCTCGTCGAGCAGGATCACGTCGGGGCGGCTGGCGAGCAGCATCGCCAGCTCGAGCTTGCGCTTGTCGCCGTGCGAGAGCAGCCCGGCCGGCCAGAGCATCCTGGCGCCGAGGCCCACCCGGACGAGGGCGTCGCCCGCCCGCTCCCGAGCCTCCCGCACCGAGGCAGCGCGGCGCCAGATCCGCAGCGACCCGCCGAGCTCGGACTCGGCGGCCAACCGGACGTTCTCGTACACGGACAGGAGCGGAAAGACGCTCGAGACCTGGAACGTCCGTCCGAGCCCTGCGCGGGCACGCCGGTACGGCGGGTCTCCCGTGACGTCGCGTCCCCGGAGCTCGACGCTCCCCGCGGTCGGGCGAATGAGCCCCGAGAGCAGGTTGAAGAGCGTCGTCTTACCGGCGCCGTTCGGCCCGATGATCCCCACGAGCTCGCCCGCGCGGACCTCGAGCGAGACATCGGCGACGATCTTGGCGCCGCCGATGTCAAGCCCGAGGTTTCGCGTGGCGAGGATCGGTGCGGAGGTGGCCACGATCCCCGAGGTCAGGGAATGGCCGCTAGCTCCTCGGCTCCGGCGGGGCGACGAACTGCCCCTTGATGCGCGCGACCACCTTCGGCGCCCACTTGCCGTTCGCCTGCTTCACGAGCTTGACCTGGAACATCGGCTGGATCATCGCGTGGTCGGAGGCGCGGATCGACTGCTGCCCCTTCGGGCCGACGAAGTTCCAGCCCTCGAGCGCCGAGATCATCTTGTCGACGTTGTCGCCCTTCGCGCCCGTCAGAGCCTGGACGATCATCTGGCCGGCGACGAAGCCGTCCGGCGTGAACAGGTCCGGCACCTGGCCGCGGTTCTTCATCGCCTTGACGAGGAAGGCGTTCACCTTGTTCTGCGGCGCCGTGTAGACGTAGTGCGAGAGGAAGTCGATCTTGGCCGCGACGTCGCCGAAGGTCGTCCAGGTCGCCCGCTCGGCGAGCCCGGTCGTGATCTTGTTCGAGACGCCGAAGGCGCCCTGCTGCTCGAGCGCGCGCCACATCGCGGGCGCAGTCGTCCCTGCCCAGGCGACGAAGAGGAGATCCGGGTTCGCCTGCTTCACCTGCTGCGCGAACGGCGTGAAGTCCTGGGCCGAGAGCGGGACGAGCATCCGCCCGACGTTGTGGCCCTGCGAGCCGACGATCGAGTTGACGGCTGCATAGTTGCCGACCCCGAAAGCGGAGTCCTGCGCGAAGACCGTCACCTTCTTGCCGACGCCCTTGAGGAACGTCGCCGCGGTCTTCACGTCCTGGTAGGTCTGGCGCCCGGAGCGGAACGTGTACTTGTTCGCACCCGTGATGGCGTCCGTCGCCGCCGGCCCGGAGATGAACAGAACCTTGTTCTGCGCCGCGAGCGGCGCCATCTGCAGGGCAACGCCCGAGGAGACGCTGCCGGCAAGGATCTTGTAGCCCTGGCCGATCAGGTCGCGGCCCGCAGCGACTGCCTTCGTCGGATCGGTGCCGTCGTCGACGATCTTCAGCTCGATCGGCCGTCCGTTGACCTTCATCGTGCCCTTGGTCGCGTAAAAGAGCCCATAGCGAAGGCCCTGGATGTACTCGGCGCCGTAGGCGGCCAGCAGGCCTGTGCGCGAGTAGACGATTCCGACCTTGTACGCGGCGGCCGCGGTTGTGCCGCTGCCGCCGTCAGTGCGCGCCTGCGCCCCGCCCGCGAACGCTGCGAGAAGCGCCGTTACCGCCGCGAGTGCCGCGACGCCACGCCAGTGCCTTGCCTGCATCTCCCTGACCTCCGTGAGAAAACATGGACAGATCCCGAACCCAAACCTGAGACCCGATTCAGGTCTAAGGTACGGCTGCGCGCGGGAGGTGTCAAGACCCGCGTGGGTCGTTTTTCAGGCGCCCAGCTCGTGCAGCAGCGGCGTGGTGTCGAACGGCTCGTAGCCGAGCCGCAAGGCGATCTCCTCGCTCGTCGGGCGCGTCCCCTCGCGCCAGAGCTCGAGCAGCCGCGCCCCGGTCTCGGGCCGGCGCCACCAGTCCTCGCCGACCTCGCCGACGAGGAAGCGACGGAGCTGTGCGGAGCGGATCCAGGCCCGGAGATAGTCGGCCGAGTAGAAGCCGGAGTCCATGTCCGAGAGGTAGTTCTCGGTGGGATAGTGGATGCCCGTCGCCGCGGTCAGGAGCTCCGAGTAGCCGCCTGGAGTGCCGCCGTCTTCCGCATAGCGCCCCCAGAAGTCGAGCTCGAACCGCAGCTTGGCGGCATAGCGGCGGAAGAGGAGCGCCTCGAGGAACACCGTCGCGTCGGCGTTCTCGGCGGCTTGGTCGTCGCTGAGCTCGAAGTGCTCGGCGTGCCAGCCGGGCTCGCGCGAGATCGCCTCGACGATGTATGAGTAGATCTCGGTCAGCGCGTGGTCGCGTGAGATCTTGCGGAACGTGTACGGGAGGTCCGAGTCGACGCTTGCGTAGTGGAGCGCGTGGCCCGCCTCGTGAAGGAACGCCTGGTAGTCGTGCAGCCCGCCCTGCGCGCGCGTGATCAGGTGCACGACGCTCGGCGGGTCGGAGGCGATCACGCACGCGCGCGGTGACTTCTGCGGCCGGTCATCGAGATCGAGCCGGATCCCCGGCATCTCGGCCATGTTCAGGCCGATCGCGTTCAGCGTCGCCATGCACACCTCAACCGCCCGATCCTTTGTGTAGGTCCCTTCCAGCGGCGAGAGGCGGCGCAGGTAGCTCGTGTGGTTCGAGGTCGGAACGTCGTCGCGCTCGGGACCGAGCAGCTGCTCGAACCAGTGTTGCCGCATCCGGTCGTAGACGTCGGCGGACGCCCGGGCGGCCGCGTCCAGCGCCTCCTCGAGCTCGTGCAGTGAGATCCCCTTCTCCTCGCCGTTGCGCGCGATCGCGTCTGGTTCGCCGGAGAGCTCCGCCTCGAGCGCCTCTCCCGCGGCAAGCAGGTCGCGACGGTCGTCGTTGAAGCGAGCGCTGACGGCGTTCGCGAGCGTGCCCAGCTCGTCCCGGTCCCCGTACACCGGCAGCACGGCGAGCTTTGCCTGCGCACTCCGCAGCGGCAGCTCCTCGCCGCGCCAGTCGACCCTGGCGGCCAGGATCCGGTTCTCCAGCTCGTCTTCGCGGGCGGCCAGCTCGCCGGAGACGATCCCTGCCTCGCAGGTCTTGCGCAGCCGGTAGAGGCGTTCGCGATCTTCGCCGTCGGTGGCTTCCTCTGCCGCGCGCAGGATGTCGAGCTGATCGTGCGAGAACAGGTCGCGGTAGCGCTCGACGATCGCCGCCTGCTCGGAGATCTCCTTCTCCCCCACACGGACGGCCCGTCCTTCCTCCGAGCGCTCGAAGAGGTAGCGCGCCAGACGCTCCTCATACTCGACCGGCGTCCTCACCCCAGTCAGGCTCACGTGTGTCGAGCCTACCGGACGAGGGTGCCGGTGACGGCCGCCGTGAGCTCCGCCAGCTCGAACGGCTTCCCGAGCACCGAATCGACGCGGGCCCGGAGCTCCGGGCCGACCTCGCTCGTCCCCGACAGGAGCACGACGCGCGTCGACAGCTCGAGCGACGCGATCTCGTCCAGCAGCTCCAGCCCGTCGTCGGCGCCGACGTGGATGTCGAGCAGGATCACGTCCGGCGTCGCCCGCTCGATCTCACGGCGCGCCTCGGCGACGGTCGCCGCCTCGCGGACGCGGTGGCCGTCGAGCTCGAGGTTGACGCGGCAGAGCAGGCGCAGTGAGCGCTCGTCGTCCACCACGAGCACGTTCTTGGCGTGCTGACCCCCTGGCTCGCGCATAAGGCCGCGCACTGTACCCCGCATCCGTACCGCGCGAGGACAAATGTCCGTTTAATCATTGAAAATGGGAAATCGGAAGCATCCCGAGGACAAAGCCGCCGCAATGAAGAGCCGCCCAATCGAAGAGCATCTCCCCGCACCGAGTGCGAGCTACCGGCGCCGCGCCTGGATCGAGTTCCAGCGCGCGCTCGACCCGCTCGCACCGATCAAGCCGCTGCCGCGGCCCCGGCCCTGAGCCGGTCGAGCGACTCATCGCGACCGAGCAGCTCCAGGCTCTCGTAGAGGCCCGGCGAGATCCTGGAACCCGTCACCGCGACGCGGATCGGTTGGAACGCCTGCCGCGGCTTCAGGCCGAGGCTGTCCGTCACCTGCTTGAGCGTGGTCTCGAGTTCGGCCGCTTGCCACGATTCGACGCGTGCGAGGGCGTCCGCGACCGCCGTCAGGACGCCCCGGTCGAGCAGGCCCGAATCGGGCTCGACGCCGTGGAAGAGGAAGCCCGCGAACTCGGGGAACTCCCCGAGTTTGGCGATCTTCTCCTGCACGATCGGGCCGGCTGCGCGGATGCGCTCCTCCGGCCAGTCGTACGCCTGCTCGCGGAGGTAGGCGATCAACGCTTCAGCGTAGACGTCCGGCGAGAGCTCGCGGAGGTAGACGCCGTTCATCCAGTCGAGCTTCGCGTAGTCGAATGTCGACGGACTGGCGCCGACCCGCTCGAGCGTGAATCGCTCGATCAGGTCCTCCCGCGACATGATCGTGGTCTCCCCGTCCGGCGCCCACCCGAGCAAGGCGAGAAAGTTCATCAGCGCTGGCGCGATGTACCCGGCCTGGCGGAACTCGTCGACCGAGATCGCGCCGTGCCGCTTCGAGAGCTTCTTGCCGTCCTCGCCAAAGACGTTCGGCACATGCGCATAGGTCGGAATCTCGGAGCCGAGCGCCTGGAGAATCTCGATCTGCTTCGGCGTGTTCGAGACGTGGTCGTCGCCGCGGATGACGTGCGTGATCCCGTCGAGCCAATCCTCGACCGGCGACGCGAAGTTGTAGGTCGGCCGCCCGTCGGAGCGGACGAGCACGAGATCGTCGAGCTGCTCGCTCGGGAACTCGATCCGGCCTTTGACGGCGTCGTCCCAGGCGGTCGTGCCCTCGTCCGGCATGCGGAAGCGGATCGCGCCCTCGTCCTCGTACGCCTTGCCCTCCTCGACGAGCCGGCGTGCCTCCTGCCCGCAACGCTCGAGCCGGTCGAGCTGGAAGGTGACGTCGCCGTCCCAGTCGATCCCGAGCCAGCGCAGCGAGCTCTGAATCTGATCGACGGACTCGGCGACCTCGCGGCTCGTGTCGGTGTTCTCGATCCGCAGCAGGCACTCGCCACCCTGCCCGCGGGCGAAGAGCCAGTTGAAGAGAAACGTGCGGACACCGCCGATGTGGAGGAAGCCGGTGGGACTCGGAGCCATGCGGACGCGGACGGACATGGGGTGGCTAGGTTACCCGGGTGCTCTATGGCGCCCACTGCTCAGGCGGGATCAAGGGCGCGCTCGACCGGGCGATCGAGATCGGCGCCGACGCGGTGCAGCTGTTCGCTCAGAGCCCGCGGATGTGGCGCTTCCCCGCGCATGCCGAGGAGGATCTCGCTCGCTTCCGCGAGCGTCGCGCCGAGGCGGGAATCGGCGCCGTGCTCGTGCACGCGCTCTACCTCTGCAACCTCGCCACGCCGGACGAGGTCGTCTTCGGCAAGAGCCTCGAGACGATGCGGGCTACGGTCGACGCCGCCTGCGCGATCGAAGCCGACGGCGTCGTCTTCCACGTCGGCTCGCATCTCGGCACGGGCTTCGAGACCGGTCTAAAGCGCTGCGTGCCTGCCCTGCGCGAGGTGCTCGAGCACTGCTCCGAGACGACGTGGCTCCTGGTCGAGAACTCGGCCGGCGCGGGCGGCACCGTCGGCCGCTCGATCGAGGAGCTGGCCGCGATCGTCGACGCGCTCGACCGGCACGAGCGGCTCGGCATCTGCCTCGACTCCTGCCACCTCTACGTCTCTGGAGTCGACGTCGGCGACCCGAAGCTGGTGGCGTCGACCCTGAAGGAGGTCGATGAGCGGATCGGGCTCGACCGCCTGCGCGCGCTGCACGTCAACGACGCCGCCGCGCCGCTCGGCTCGAACCGCGACCGGCACGCGAACGTGCTCGAAGGCGAGCTCGGTGAGCGGCTCGGGGCGTTTCTCGCCCACAAGGCGGTGCAGAGGCTGCCGGCGTTGATGGAGACCCCCGGCCCAGACGGACACGGCCCGGACGCTGCTGAGGTGCAGAAGCTGCGCGACCTGCACGGCCGCCGGCCGAAGCGGTAGCGCACTACGGGGGCTTGTGTCTATCAGACACAAGCCTCTCGTTCGCTCGCACGAGCTCAAGTGCGTCGAGCGCGATCGGCAGGTCGACGACGCGTGGAGAGGCGACCGCACCGAGGACGCCGAGCGCTGCCTGGCGCGTCGCTGTCCGAGCACGCCGACGCAGCTCCTCGGCGCGGACCAGCTCGCGGATCGTGTGGTAGCTCGGACGGGCGATCCCCAGTTCCTGTGCGGCCTCGCCGACCTGCCTCCAGGTTTCTGCGGCGGGCGTCCCGTCTCGGTGCAGACCGACGACGAGCGCGTGGACGCGCGGATCCTCACGGGCAATCGAGAAGCGCATGCCTCGAGCGTGCCCGCGACCGAGGCCGACGTTCGCAACGATTTCGTCACGAGGCACGAAAAGAAGACTTGTGTCTGATAGACACAAGCGCGCCAGCACGCGCGACGGTTTTGCTAGGTGGTCGGGGTGATCTGCGCGATCACGCGGAAGCTCGGGCGCTCGCGCGGGACCTCGTGGAACTCGGGATTGCGGCACCCGAGCTCGTCGCCGCGACTCTCGTAGCAGGGCGACACCTCGACCTTGCACATCGGCAGCGGGGCGCCGGTGGCGCGGATCCCGCCGAACCCCTCGCGTTTCGCCTCGGCCGCTCGGAGCAGGTCGAGGTCGATCTCGACCCCGTAGACGCGCTGCATGCAGCCGACGTAGGTGTGGCCCCAGGCCTCGTAGGCGTAGACGAACGGGCAGGAGCGTTCGATGCAGGCTCCGGGGTAGACGACCTTGTCGCAGTGCACCTCGCACCGTCGGCACTCGACCTCGTCCTGAGGTCGGAGAGGGAGCTCGACGGGGGGCTGTGCAGCCTCGTCCATGGTCGGATTGTGGTCACGGTTGTCGCGCCCCGCAAGACTTGACAAGAGCCCGACTTTCAGGCAGGACGCGCGGCGCGCGAACCGTCCAGTGACTGTCCACCCGCCAGTAGGATCGCCGGTTCATGGTCCGCCGCGCCCTCTTCGTCTCGGTCGGCTTCGCGCCGCTCGTCGTGCTCATGCACTACGCCCTCGATCTCGACGAGACGGTGGAGTTCGTGCTCTCCGCGATGGCGCTGATCCCGCTCGCGTGGCTGATCGGCGAGGCGACGGAGCACGCCGCGGAGCACACAGGCCCGGGGATCGGTGGCTTCCTCAACGCCACCTTCGGCAACGCGCCGGAGCTGATCATCGCGCTGATCGCAGTCAACGAGGGGCTGAACGAGGTCGTGCGCGGCTCGCTGACCGGGTCGGTCATCGGCAACCTCCTGCTCGTGCTCGGCTTCTCGCTGTTCTTCGGCGGCCGCGGCGAGATCGACCGGCAGTCGAGCTTCCTCGCGCTCGGGTTGGTCGGGGGTACGACGCTGATCCTGCTGATCCCCTCGATCCCCGGCTGGGAAGGCGATCCCGACCGCGACTCGCTCGTCAAGCTCTCCATCCCAGTCTCGATCGTCCTCCTGCTCGCCTACGTCGCGCTGACGTGGTACTCGCTCCGTCGACACGCATCGATGCACATCGCGAGTGACGAGGAAGTGAAGGGCTGGTCGCTGCGGTTCGCGCTCCTCGTGCTCGGCGTCGCCACCGTCGTCACCGCGCTCGTCGCCGAGATTCTGGTCGGGACGCTCGAGGTCTTCTCGCACGAGGTGGGGCTGTCCGAGTTCTTCGTCTCCGCGGTGATCGTGGCGATCGTCGGCAACGCGGCCGAGCATGGCGGCGCCGTCGTCGTCGCCGCACGCGGGAAGATCAAGCTCGCCGCCGAGATCGCGCTCGCCTCGAGCGCGCAGGTCGCGGTCTTCCTGATCCCTGCCGTCTGCCTGCTCGCGCTGCTGATCGAGCCGTTGGCGCTCTCGTTCCGGCCGGTTGAGATCGCTGCGCTCGCCTTCTCGGTGATCATCACCTCGATCCTGCTTGCGGACGGCCGCTCGAGCAGACTCAAGGGCACGATCCTGATCGTCGCGTACGTCGCGGTCGCGACCGCGTTCTACATCGCCGGCGACCGGTTCTAGGAAGCGTCGCGGCGCTGTGGGTCGACGGCCGACGAGCACGAGCTCAGGGAGCTTCCCCGATCACTGGGCGGCGCTCTCTGCTGCGACCGGCTAGAACGTGGAAGGCTCGCGCCGCAACGGGTACGTCGCGAAGTAGAGCTTCTCGACGCCGCCGTCAGCGTCGCGGACGACCCTGAGCAGCTCGCCGCGCTCGCGGCCCTCGACGCTGCGGAAACGATCCTCGCCGTCGGGCTCGAAGTAGGACGTGTCGCGGCCGGGCGCGCCGCCGATCAGCTTGGCCTCGAGCCGGCCCTGCCGCCACGAGAGCACCATCTCGTGTCCCTCCGTCCACCACCGGCCGAGCAGCGGCTCGATCTCGGCCGGTGCGCTCTCGCCGGCCCGCCAGGGCTCGGCTGCCGGGGGCAGCGCGGCGATCGCCGCCGTCGCGAGGTCGAGCGCCAGCTTCTCCGGCGCCGCGCCGGCCCCCGTGTTCGTGAGCACGGCCGCGCCGATCTTGGTCTTCCGGTCGACGACGAGGCCCGCGAGATGTCCCGGCATGGCTCCGCCGTGGCCGACGAAAAGGCTCTCGCCGCGGCGGTAGAGCTCGAGCCCCGTGCCCCAGGCCACCGTCCAGCCAGCGTGGTCGACCATCGTGCGCACGTGCGACATCTGCTCGAGCGTGCCGGCCGAGAGGACGCGATCGTCGCCGGAGACGAGGAACGAGCCCCAGCGGGCGAGGTCGCCCGTGGTCGACCAGAGCTTGCCGAGCGCGCCGGCGCCGCCGAGGTCAAGCTCGGGCTCGAGCCGCACGGCGTCGGAGTAGGGCTCGACGAAGTAACCGCGGGCGGCCGGCTCGGTCTCGTCCGGCGTCGTCCGGCCGAGGCCGAGCGGCTCGAGGATCCGCCCCCACAGCGCGTCCTCCCACGTGCCGCCGTGGGCGCGGGCGACCACCTCGCCGAGCAGCGCGAACGCGAGGTTCGAGTAGTGCCACCAGGTGCCGGGGTCGAGCACCTGCTCCGCGTCCTCAGTCCCGGTGAGCAGCTCCTCGCGCGACGGCGCCTTCATCGTCTCCCAGATCTCGCCCGGTGGTTCACGCTGGAGCCCGGAGGAGTGCGCGAGCATTCGGCCGATCGTCGGCGCGTGCGCGCTCTCGGGAAGGTGGGCGGTGAGTGGGTCGTCGAGCGAGAGCTCGCCGGCGTCTCGCAATTGCATGATCCCGACGGCCGTGAACGTCTTCGTGATCGAGCCGATCCGGTACTGCGTCTCCGGCGTCGCGTCGCGCTTCGCCGCGACGTCTGCGTGCCCGAGCGCCTGCTCCCACAGCGTCTCGCCGTCGCGGAAGACCACCGCACTGACCGACGGCATCCGCTCCTCCGCCTGCGCGGTCGAGAGCCGGCGTTCGAAATCCTCGCGGAGCAGGTCAGGCGCTGACACGCGCTCCGAGCGCCCGCGGGATCGCATCGAGCGCGACGTCGATGTCCTCGTCCGTGAGGTCGAGGTGCGTGACGGCGCGCAGGACGGTCGGATGGATCGTGGCCGAGAGCGCGACGCCCTGTTCGGCAAGCCGCGCCATCGCCTCCTCCTTCGGGAGCGGCGCGACGTCGATCTGGACGAAGTTCGTCTCGACACGATCCGCGTCGACGGCGAGCCCCGCCTCGGCGAGTCCCTGCGCGAGCCGCTTCGCGCGGGCGTGGTCCTCTGCGAGGCGCTCAACGTGGTTGTCGAGGGCATAGACACCTGCGGCCGCCACGATGCCGGCCTGGCGCATCGCGCCGCCGAAGAGATGCTTCAGCCGCCGAGCGTTCCCCATCACCTCGGCGTCGCCGGCGAGGATCGCGCCGAGCGGGCAGCCGAGCCCCTTCGAGAGGCAGAGCGTGACAGTGTCGAAGTGCGAGCCGATCTCGGCGACGTCGATCCCGAGCGCAACAGATGCGTTCAGCAGACGGGCGCCGTCGAGGTGGAAACGCAACTCGAGCTCGAGCGCGAGCGCGCGCAGTTCGCCGATCTCCTCCAGCGGCCAGATCCGGCCGCCGCTCGCGTTGTGAGTGTTCTCGATCCACAGCAGGCGCGTCCGCGGCGAGTGAATCGCCGGAGCCCGATACGCAGCGCGGACCTGTTCGACGCTGTACCGCCCCGCCACACCGGGGAGGCCGCGCGTGACGACGCCGGAGTGCACTGCCGGCCCACCCAGCTCGGAGATGAAGACGTGGCAGTTCTCCTCGCCGATCAGCTCGTCGCCGAGATCCGTATGCAGGCGGATCGCGATCTGATTCGCCATCGTCGCGGTCGGCAGGAAGATCGCCTCGTCCTGGCCGAGCAGCCGTGCCGCGCGCTCTTCGAGCTCGTTCACCGTCGGGTCCTCGCGCCGCTGCTCGTCGCCGACGGCGGCGGCAGCGATCGCGGCGCGCATCGCGGCCGTCGGTCGGGTGGCGGTGTCCGAGCGGAGGTCGACCACGCGGGCAGACTATCGGCTTCACACGTCTATAACCAATATGCTATATACACGGCGTGAACGCGCTCGCGGCCCTCGCCGATCCGACTCGCCGCCGCATCGTCGAGCTGCTGGCGGAGCGCCCGCACGACGTCGCGGAGCTGAACGCGCACTTCTCGATCAGCCAACCCGCCGTCTCGCGGCACCTGCGAGTGCTCCGCGAGCACGGCCTCGTCCGCTCGCGGCCGGCAGCGCAGCGCCGCGTCTACTCGCTCGACCCCACGCCCCTCGCCGAGCTCGACGACTGGCTCGCCCGCTACCGCTCCTTCTGGGCGCAGCGGCTCGATGCGCTCGAGCTGGAGCTCCGGCGAGCCCGAAAGGAGCACTCGTGACCGAGACGACCGCCGACGTCGGCGCCCTGCGGAACGACGAGGAGCGCTGCGCCGTCCGCTTCGAGCGCCTCTACGACTTCACTCCTGCAGAGCTCTGGTCGGCGATCACCGATCCCGCACGGCTCGGGCGTTGGCTCGCGCAGGCGCAGGTCGACCCGGGCGTGGGCGGGCATGTTCGGCTCGCGTTCGAGGAGGGCCGGACCGAGGGCCGCATCCTCACTTGGGACGAGCCGCGAGTCGTCGAGTACGAGTGGCGCTTCGATGGCGAGGACGAGTCGGTCGTCCGGTTCGAGCTTCGACCGCAGGAGTTCGGAACGCTGCTCGTGCTCGACCACCGGCGCCTCGGCCGCACCGCCGGCACGGGCTACGCGGCCGGCTGGCATGCACACCTCGACGCACTCGCCGGCGCGATCGAGCTCGAGGCCTGGCAGCAGCGCTTCGAGAATCTCCTCCCCACCTACCGTTTGCAGGCCGACGAGCTCGGCTGGAATCGGCCCCGGACGTCGCCCGTGCGCGAGGCGCTCTACAGCGGCGACCGCGCCGGGGCCGAGGCGGCCGCAAACGGCGTCGAACTCGACGTGTTCGACGCCGCCGCGCTCGGACGGGTCGAGCGCCTGCGGGAGCTGCTCGACGCCGATCCGGGCCTCGTCGCGACGCTGTCCGAGGACGGCTTCACCCCGCTGCACCTCGCCTGCTTCGCGGGCGGCTCCGAGTCTGTCCGCCTGCTCGTCGAGCGCGGTGCTCCGCTCGAACGCCTCGCCGAGGCGTCGTTCGCCCAGGTGCGCCCGCTAGGGACGGCGGTCTTCGCCGGGAACGTCGAAGCGACGCACATCTTGCTCGAGGCAGGCGCCGACCCGAACGGTGTCGACTCTGGGGAGCACCGCCCGCTGCAGACGGCCGAGGCGAACGGGAACGAGGAGCTCGCAAGGCTCCTGCGCGAGCACGGGGCTACCCTCCCCGTGTGAACCTCGAGCTTCTCGACAGCGCCCTCGCCGAACGTGGCGAGCCCGCGTTCCGTGCTCGCCAGGTGTGGGAGTGGACGACGCGCGGGGCCGCTGGATACGAGGAGATGACGAACCTGCCACGGGCATTGCGCGACGCGCTCGCCGAGGAGGTGCCGTTCTCGACGCTGACCGTCGAGGACGAAGCGCACGCCGCCGACGGCACCGTGAAGGCTCTCTTCCGCACCGCCGACGGGCATCCGGTCGAGGCTGTGCTGATGCGCTACCGGGACGGACGCCGGTCGGTCTGTGTCTCGTCCCAGTCGGGATGCCCGCTCACCTGCACTTTTTGCGCCACCGGTGCGATGCGCTTCGGCCGCAACCTGCGGGCGTCGGAGATCCTCGACCAGGTACTCCACTTCCGGCGGCGCGAGGCGGTCAACCACCTGGTCTTCATGGGTATGGGGGAGCCGTTCCTCAACTTCGACGAGGTGCTCGGCGCCGCGCGACGACTGCCGGACATCGGGATCACCCACCGGCGCACGACGATCTCGACCGTCGGCTGGATGCCCGGCCTGACGCGCTTCGTCGACGGTGTCGAGGAACCCATCCGGCTCGCGCTCTCGATCCACGCAGCCGACCCGCGCCTGCGCTCCGAGATCATGCCGGTCAACGACCGCTATCCACTGCCGAGCGTCCTCGCCGAGTGCCGGCGCTACGTGACGCTCCGCCGCCGGAAGGTGTTCGTCGAGTACGTGATGCTCGGAGGCGTCAACGACTCTCCCGAGCGCGCTCGGGAACTGGCCGCGCTGCTCGATCCCAAGATCTTCAAGGTGAACCTGATCCCATACAACCCCACCGGGTTGGATGACAAGGGGCATACATACGAAGGCTCCTCGCGGGCCGCGATCGCCGCATTCAAGTCCGTACTCGACAGCGCACGGCTCCCGTCGACCGTGCGCCTTACGCGCGGCCGTGACATCCAGGCCGCCTGCGGCCAACTCGCGGCCGAACGCTAGTGCAACACCCGCCGGAGCACCTGTTCTGACGGACGGGGCAGACACGGTTAAGCGTTTGTTGCGCAATCGCCTGGAAATCCGCAAAGAGCGCAAATCCAGCAGCCTTCCGGCGCTAGGGTCGGAAGGCAACCGTCCTCCAGTCAAAGGAGGTTTGAATGGCAGCGACGGTCACACATTCCTTGGTCCAGCAGTTCGCTTCGATGAAGCCGAACGAGTTTGGACCGACGATCGAGCCGAAGTGGCAGGTCGGCGAGCGCCTCGTCAACGAGGTCAAGGGATCGGTCGAGAAGGGTCACTTGACGCCGCTCGACGGTGCGCGCGTCATCTCGTCGATCACGGCGACGCTCTTCGGCTACGACGAGTTCATCTTGCGCGAGATCTCGCCTGAGACGTGGCTCGCGTCGGCGCCGATGCGGCGCTAGTCAGTTCGTGTACGGAGAGGGAGGAGTGCTGCTCCTCCCTCTCTGCGCGTGCTTGGGTGGCGCGACCTGCTAGCGGAAGCTCTTGTCGATCGCCACCTCGAAGATGTCGACGGCCGTGCGGCCGCCGCCGCCCTCACTCGGCGACATCCTGTTCAGCGCCTCGTCCGCGCGGCGCATCTCGTCCTCTGTCTCGCAATACGTGATCCCGACGGACGTCGCGGTCTCGCGATCGACGAGTTGCGTGAAGCGCGCCACCGTCTCCATCAGTGTGCGCACGTCCTCCGGCGCGTCTGCAGGCTCACCTGCCGCCGCGTCGTCGAGCTGTTTGCGCATCTCCGCAATCTGCTCGTCGATCGCACCTGGATCGCCTCCCTCGAATCGAGCGATGCGTGCGTACATTGGCCGCTCCTCTCTGTCGTGGCTGGCCGCGGCGATCTTTGCACGTTGCCGGCGGGACCTACCCCGTTGGAGGCATTTCGCACGGCGGTCTTGTCCGAGCAGGCAACCCTGCCGATAGTGAATCCGTGGAAGCGGCCCACATCACCTGGCGCCCCCTCGGACGGCTGCTCGTCGAGCAGGGTCTGCTGACCGGCGACGATCTCGAGCGCGCGCTGGCGGAGCAGCAGGTCACCGGCGAGCGTCTCGGCGAGACGATCGTCAAGCTGGGCATGGTCTCCGGCCCCGAGCTTGCGAACGCGCTCGCGGCGCAGTACGGGATCGAGCTGACAACCGAGAAGGGCTTCGGCACCGGGCTCCGCTCGGAGATCCAGCGGCGGCACGAGAGTGACCGGAAGCGGGTCGTGCATCTCGTTCCCGATCCCGTCACGGACGCGACACCTCTGCACGTGGTCGAGCCGGAGACGGTCGAGCCGGCGTTCGCCCCGGAGCCCGACTCAGGTGACGCGCCGCTGCTCGCCCAGCTGGAGGAGCAGTGGGCGAAGCTCGCCGCGGCCGAGGAAGCTCTCGCGGAGCGCGAACGCGAGCTCGAGGAGCTCACCCACAGCCACGAACGCGAACGTGCGGAGCTGGCTGAGCGCGAACGTGAGCTCACTGAACTGGCCGAGAGCCGCGAGCGAGAGCTCGCCGAGCTGATCGACAGCCGCGAACGCGAAGTGGCTGCGGTCGAGGAGCGCCGCGAGCGCGAACTCGCAGAGCTCGTAGAGGCCCACGAGCGCGAGCGCGCAGGACTGGCCGAGCGCGATCGCGAGGTCAGGGACCTGGTAGAGAACCGCGACCGCGAACTCGCGGAGTCGGCCGAGCGCGAGCGCGAGCTCACCGAGCGGGTCGAGAGCCGAGAACGCGAGCTCGCAGAGCTGGCAGTGCATGAACGCGAGCATTCCGAGATTGCCGAGAACCGAGAACGCGCCCTCGCCGAGCTCACGGCGGCGCACGAGTGTGAATTGGCGGAGCGCGCCGAGCGCGAGCGCGAGCTCGCAGCGCTTGTCGAAAGCCGTGATCGCGAACTCGCGGAGCTGGCGGAGCGCGCGCGCGAGCTGTCAGAGCTCGCCGAGAGCCGAGAACGCGAACTCGTCGAGTTCGCCGAGAGTCGCGAGCGCGAACTGGTCGAGCGCGCCCAGAGCCGAGAACACGACCTCGCAGAGCTGACAGAGCGTGAGCGCGAGCTCGCGGAGCTCGCCGAGAACCGCGGACGGGAACTCGCCGAGGTGGCTGAGGCCCGCGACCGCGAACTGGCGGAGCAGGCCGAGCGTGAGGGCGAGCTCACCCAAAGGGCCGAGAGCCGAGAACGCGACCTGGCCGAGCTGACAGAGCGTCAGCGCGAGCTCGCGGCACTCGCTGAGAGCCGAGATCTAGAGCTCGCAGAACTGGCTGAGCGCACGCATGAGCTGTCAGAGCTCGCCGCGAACCGCAAACGCGACTTCGCGGAGCTGACGGAGAGACACCAGGGCGACCTGCGCCGGCTCGAGGAGCTGAACGAGCGGCTGCGCGAGGAGGTCGAGCAGCTACGCACTGCGTCGATGTCGCTTGAACCGGAGCCCGCTCACGTCGTGCCGGCGAGCCACCTCGTCTTCGTGCAGCTCGACGAGCGCTACGAGCTGCTCTCACGCGAGGGCCCTCCTCCCGCCCCGAGCACACCCCTTTCTCTGCCGGACCTCGACGAGGGAGTCTTCGTCGTCGCCGGTCACCGCAGCTCGCCTCTCCCGGGCGACGTGCGGCCGTGTGTGTTCGTCCAGCGCGGCTGACCCTCAGCCGCTGGGCCAGGCGGCGGTGTCGGGGCGCAGGTCGTACGCGCCACCGGGCCGGCACTGCGCGGAGTGGTACGCGCCTTCCGGCGCGCGCGTATCTTCGGCGGCGACGTGAAGAGCGATCGCCCGGGCGTCGCTGGGCACGACGCCGAGGCGCCGCGCAACGGCCTCCATCGTCTGCACGGCATAGCACTGCGTCCGCGCCTCGTTGACGATCCCGCGCAGGTGCCAGGACTCGTGCGCGAGCGTGACGACGCCGCTGACCGCGTCCAGCGTCTCCCGATCGCAGCCGCCGGTGAGCAGACACGCGAACGAGCCCTGGTTCCCGCGCCAGATCCGCTCGAGGCTGCCACAGGTCGACGCCGACAGGCTCGTCTCGTCCGACGGCCTGCCGTGGTCGTCGAAGTCGACCCAGCCGGCGTTCGGGGTGATCTCGACGAGCCGCGTCCAGAAACCGGGACAGCTGACCTCGACGTCACGCAGCGCAACCGCGCGTGCGACGAGGGCGAGCCGGTTCTCGTTCTCCTCCCGGCGCGTGTACTGCCAGGCCGAGAAGAGCAGCAGCGGAACGAGCAACAGAACGACGACGCGCATTCGACCGTTATCGGCCGCGTCCGCCCCCGCCCGTAGATTCAGACGATGCGTCGCCGCCGCAGACAGCCCCGGCGGCAGCCGGTTGCCGTTGCTCGCACCGGGGAGCCGCGGTTGCGCCCGCTCACCGACGTGCTCAGGCTGCCGCGACGCAGTCCGCTGTATCCGGAGCTCTCGCGGGCGCTCACAGCAGCGACCGCGCTCCACTTTGTCCACTCCGACCTCGATCCGGTCCCGGTGCATGCGACCTCGACGACGAGCCAGAGCGGCTGCTACCGACTCCGATACGGCGACCCCGTCGACGTGCGTGTCTCGCGGCGCCACGGGCGCGTTGCGCTCAGCTTCCTCCACGAGCTCGGGCACTTCGTCGACCACCAGCTCGGGCATGAGCTCGGCCCGACCTGGGCGTCGGGAAAGCACGAGGCGTTCGCCGACTGGCGCGAGGCAGCCGCGCGGCTCCCGTCTCGACTGCCGGCCGATGTAGGCCGGTCGCGCCGCCGCTATTTCACGTCGTCGAAGGAGATCTGGGCGCGGGGCTACGCGCAGGCCGTCCTCACGCGCTCGCAGGATCCACAGCTGGAGGGTGCCCTCGCCGCACTGATCGAGCTGGACGACGTCTTCGTCTGGCCCGCGGCGGAGTTCGAGCCGGTCGCGAACGCGGTCACGCGGACGTTCGCGCGC
This sequence comes from uncultured Gaiellaceae bacterium, assembly GCA_963829845.1. Taxonomy (GTDB): domain Bacteria; phylum Actinomycetota; class Thermoleophilia; order Gaiellales; family Gaiellaceae; genus Gaiellasilicea. Next base: position 35,325 of record CAWHKD010000021.1, read on the forward strand.
CTAGGGCTCCTCGCCGCCCCGGCCGCGGTCGCCGCCTGAGCGAGGCCCGCTCGCGTCGTAGGCCTTGTCCCACTGGCGCTGGAACCAGCTCCGCGCATCGACGCGGTCCATCAACGCCTTGTCGAAGTTCGCTCCGCGCTCGAGCAGGATCTCCTTCAACAGCTCCTCCTCATCGCCGTTGAGCCCGGCCGCGAGCGCCTTGATCGCGTCCGCGAACGCCGTGCCCGTGCGCTGCTCGGCGAGCTCGTCGACGCGCTGCTCCAGGTCGGCCCGATCCACTGTCACGCCCCCTTCTGTGCCTCGAGCTGCCGGACCTCGCCGGCGTCCGCCGAGAGATCGGGGTGCTCGTCGAAGCCGTATTTGACGACCGCACGCTTCGCCGCCTTGACTTCGTCGAGACGGCGCACGGGCCGCGAGGTCGGAGCCTCCTTCAGCAGCTCGGGCGTCTCCGCCGCCTCGCCGGCGATCGCGACCATCGCCTCGACGAAGGCGTCCAGCCGCTCCTTCGGCTCCGTCTCGGTGGGCTCGATCATCAGCGCCTCCGGGACGACGAGCGGGAAGTAGATCGTCGGCGGGTGGTAGCCGTAGTCCATCAGGCGCTTGGCGACGTCGAGCGCTGTGATCCCATGCTCGCGCTTGAGCGTCTTTGCGCTGAGCACGAACTCGTGCATGGCGAGGCGGTCGTAGGGCAGGTCGTACGCGTCACGCAGCTTCGCGAGCAGGTAATTCGCGTTCAGGACCGCAGTCTCCGACATCTCCCGAAGTCCGGGGCCGTAGGCACGGATATAGGCGTACGAGCGGACGAAGACCCCGAACGGGCCGGTGAAGCCGCGCACTTTCCCGATCGACTTCGGGCGGTCGTGGTCGAGCCTGAACGCCTCGCCGTCCCGCACGACCGCCGGCACAGGGAGGAACGGATCGAGCTTGTTGCGGACGACAATCGGCCCGCCGCCAGGGCCGCCGCCGCCGTGCGGTTGCGAGAACGTCTTGTGCAGGTTGATGTGGACGATGTCGAAGCCCATGTCGCCGGGCCGTGAGATCCCGCAGACGGCGTTTAGGTTCGCGCCGTCGTAATAGAGCAGGGAGCCGGCGCCGTGGAAGATGCGGGCAACCTCCTCGATGTTCTCGTCGAAGAGGCCGAGCGTGGACGGGTTCGTCAGCATGAGCCCCGCAGTCCGCTCGTTCACCTTGGCTCGCAGGTCGTCGACGTCGAGGTTCCCCCGCGCATCCGTGGCGACCTTCGCGAGTTTGTAGCCCGCCATCGTCACGCTTGCCGGGTTGGTGCCGTGCGCTGTGTCGGCGGTGATGATCGTGTCCCGCTGCTCGCCTTCGCCGAGGTCCTCGAAATAGGCGCGCATCAGCATCAGGCCGGTCAGCTCGCCCTGGGAACCGGCGGCCGGCTGCAACGAACATGCGTCGAGCCCTGCGACCTCCTTCAGGATCTCCTGCAGCCGCCACATCAGCTCGAGGGCGCCCTGCGCGCCGTCCTCCTCTTGGTGCGGATGGAGGTCCTTGAAGCCAGGAAGCATGACCACGCGCTCGTTGACTCTCGGGTTGTGCTTCATCGTGCAGCTGCCGAGCGGGTAGAAGCCGGTGTCGATCCCGAAGTTGCGCGTCGAGAGCTCTGTGAAATGGCGGACGAGCTCGGGCTCGGAGAGCTCCGGCAGACGTGGCGGCTCTGCGCGGCGCAACTCCGCCGGCACATCGGCCGCCGGCAGGCCGTGGCGCGGCAGCGTCGCCGCGCGGCGGCCCGCCTTCGACTTCTCATAGAGAAGCTCCATCAGGCGCGGACCTCGTGCAGCACCTGGGCGAGCCGGTCGATGTCGGCGGGGCTGCGCTTCTCGGTGACCGCGACGAGGAGCACGTCGTCCATGCCTTCGTAGTCGCGACCGATCGCATAGCCGGGGTGGACGCCGTGCGCGCGAGCCTCCGCGATCACCGTGCGTGTAGGCCGCTTCAGGCGGACGGCGAACTCCTTGAACGTCGGCCGGCCCGGGAAGGCGAGCGGGAGCCCGAGCTGCTCCTTCGCGTACTCGCCGAGGCTCATGCACGTCTCGCCGACCTCACGAAGCCCTTGCGGCCCGAGCCACGAGAGATGGACGAGCCCGGCAAGCGCCAGCAGCGTCTGGTTCGTCGTCATGTTCGAAGTGGCCTTCTCGCGCCGGATGTGCTGCTCGCGGGTCTGCAGCGTCAACACGTAGCCGCGCTCGCCGTTCAGATCGGTCGTCTCGCCGATGATCCGGCCGGGGAGCCGCCTTGTGTACTCGGCCTTCGAGGCGAGGAAGCCGTAGTGCGGGCCTGCGTACGACTGGTAGTTGCCGGCGCTCTGCCCCTCCCCGATCGCGAGGTCGGCGCCGTACTTCCCGGGCGCCTCGAGCACGCCGAGCGAGACCGGGTCGACGTGGGCGATCGCGAGCGCACCGGCGTCCTTCGCGGCCGCGGCCAGCGCGGGCGCGTTCTCGAGGATCCCAAAGACGTTCGGCTGCTGGAAGATCACGGCGGCGGCATCCTCGGCCGCCTCTCGCACGGCCGCGGGATCGGTCCGCCCGCCCTCGTGCGGCACCTCGACGACCTCGAGGCCGAAGCCGACGGCGTACGTCTTCACGACCTGGCGCACCTGCGGGTTGAGCGTCTCTGCCAGCACGACCTTGGCGCGTCCGGTCGCGTGCTTCGCGACGAGGCAGGCGTCCGCGGCGACCGTCGTCCCGTCGTAGCCGGATGCGTTCGAGACATCCATTCCGGTCAGCTCGCAGATCGCTGTCTGGTACTCGAAGATCGCCTGCAGCACGCCCTGGCTCATCTCCGGCTGGTACGGCGTGTACGCGGTCAGGAACTCGCCGCGTTGCAGGACCGCGTCGACGATCGCGGGCACGTAGTGGTCGTAGATCCCGGCGCCGAGGAACGAGAGCTCCTTGGTGGTGTCGACGTTCTTCGCCGCGAGCTCCTCCAGGTGGCGGACGAGCTCGGGCTCTGAGAGCGCCGGCTCGAGGTCCAGCTCACCCTGGAAGCGGACCCTGCCGGGGATGTCCCGGAAGAGCTCCTCGACCGACGAGACGCCGATCGCCGCGAGCATCTCCTCGCGATCGGCGTCGGTCGTCGAGAGTTGGCTCACTGTCCCTGCTCCGGCTCCGGCAAAGCCGGCGCCTCCGCTCTCTGGACCGGCTCCGTCGACCCTACGCCGCTCACTGCTCGGCCAGATGTTGTTTGTAGGCGTCCACGTCGAGGAGCGACTCGACCTCGGCGGGGTCGGCGAGACGGATCCGCACCAGCCAACCCTCGCCGTACGGGTCCTCGTTCACCGTCTCGGGCGCGTCGACCACCTTCTGGTTCACCTCGAGGATCTCGCCCGAGAGCGGGGCGATCACGTCCGAGACCGCCTTGACCGACTCGACCTCGCCATATGACGCGTCCTTCGTCGTCGAGCCACCGTCGGCGGGCGCCTCGAAATGGACGAGCTCGCCGAGCGCGTCCTGGGCGAACCACGTGACGCCGAGGATCGCCTCGTCGCCCTCGATCCGAGCCCAGTCGTGCTCGGCGTGGTACTTGAGCCCCTCGGGATAGTCCTCGGCTGCAGCCATTGGTGACCTAGTCCTCTCGCTTGTAGATCGGTTTCGGGACGACGGTGGCGCGGCGGTCCTTGCCCCGGACGTCGATCTGGAGGGCGCTTCCCGGGCTCGCGGCGGCGGCCGGGACGTAGCCCATCCCGATCCCCATGTCGAGCATCGGCGAGTGGGTGCCACTCGTGACCTTGCCGCCCCCGGCGATCGGCATCCCGTTCCGCGGCACCGCCTTCTCCTCCATCACGAAGGCGACGAGCTTCTGCGCAGGCCCGGCATCCTTGATCTTCCGTAGCGCTTCCGCCCCGCTGAACTCCTTCGCGAGCGCGCACGTCCAGCCGAGGCCGGCGGAGATCGCATCGGTGTCGGGAGTGATGTCGTTGCCGTGCAGCGGGTAGCAGACCTCGAGCCGAAGGGTGTCGCGCGCGCCCAGGCCCGCCGGCGTGACCCCGCGGGCGACGATCGCGTCCCAGAGCGTCTCCGCGTCCTCGGCCGGGCACATCAGCTCCACCCCCAGCTCGCCGGTGTAGCCGGTCCGGTTGACCATCACCTCGACCCCGTCGAGCTCGCCCATCGCGTGCGTGAACGGCGTTGCCTCAGGGAGGCCGAGCCGTTCCAGCGAGCGCGGTCCCTGGACGGCCAGCAGCGCGTAGTCGTCGGAGGCGTCGCGGATCTCGGACCCGCGGATCTCGCGCTCCTTCATCCACGCGTACGCGGCGTCGCGGTTACCCGCGTTGATGACAACGAGGTAGTGGTGCGCGTCGATCCTGTAGGCGATCAGGTCGTCGACGATGCCGCCGCTTTCATTCGTCAGGAGCGTGTACTGCGCCTCGCCGTCACCGATCTTGTCGAGGTCGTTCGAGAGCAGCGACTGGAGGAGCTCGTGCGCAGTCGGGCCTTCGACATGGAACTGGCCCATGTGTGAGACGTCGAAGACGCCCGCGTCGGTCCGGACAGTCCGATGCTCCGGGATCACACCCTCGTACTGGACGGGCATCTCCCAACCGGCGAAGGGAACCATCCGTGCTCCGGCAGCGACGTGGCGGGCGTGGAGCGGCGTACGGAGCAGGGTCTGCACGGCGCTGACTCTAACGACTGGAGAAAGCACGAGGCCCCGGCGAACCGGGGCCTCGGACCGGGTCTCCTAGACCGACTGGTGCAGTCGGCCAAGAGGGCATGTGCGCAGGATTCCGCGCCCAGCCGAAAGTGAAACCTCTGCGAACGGATCAGCTGTCGCGGAGGAAGGACGGGATCTCGAGATCCGCGTCCGAGCGCTCGCGCGCCGGCTGTTCGTGCTCGCCGCCGCTCATCGCGGCAGCGGGCTGCGCGGCCTCGACCCGTCGCCGGCGCCGCTGGGCACCGAAGCCGGTCGCAATCACGGTCACGCGCACCTCGTCGCCCAGCGAGTCGTCGATCACGGCGCCGAAGATCACGTTCGCGTTCTGATCCGCCGCCCCGGTGACGACCTCGGCCGCCTCGTTGACCTCGAAGAGGCCGAGCTCGGTGCCGCCGGTGACGTTGAGCAGGATCCCTGTCGCGCCGTCGACCGACTGCTCGAGGAGCGGCGAGGAGACGGCCGTGCGCGCCGCCTCGGCCGCGCGGTTCTCGCCGGAGGCGACGCCGATCCCCATCAGCGCCGAGCCGGCGTCGCGCATGATCGTGCGAACGTCTGCGAAGTCGAGGTTGACAATCCCCGGCACGGTGATCAGGTCGGTGATCCCCTGGACGCCCTGGCGGAGAATGTCGTCGGCGATCCGGAACGCCTCCGTCACGGGCGTCTTCTTCTCGACCACCTGGAGAAGGCGGTCGTTCTCGATCACGATCAGCGTGTCGACCCGGTCGCGGAGATTCTGGATTCCGACCTCGGCCTGGTCGGCGCGGCGGCGACCTTCGAACGCGAACGGCTTGGTGACGACGCCGACCGTGAGCGCGCCGAGCTCGCGGCCGAGCTCTGCGACGACGGGTGCACCGCCCGTCCCGGTGCCACCACCCTCGCCGGCCGTGACGAAGATCATGTCCGCGCCCTTGAGAGCCTCCTTCAGCTCGTCGCGGCTCTCGTTTGCAGCCGCAAGCCCGACCGCAGGATCGGCCCCGGCGCCGAGGCCGCGCGTCGCCTCCGAGCCGATGTGGATCTTCACGTCCGCGTCGGCCATCAAGAGCGCCTGCGCGTCCGTGTTGACGGCGATGAACTCGACCCCGCCGAGACCGGCGTCGACCATGCGGTTGACCGCGTTTGTGCCGCCGCCGCCGACGCCGACGACCTTGATCACCGCGAGATAGTTGCCTGAGGAGTCTCTCATCGAAGGAGTGTCTCGATCTCTCTCGACCTGAAGCTCGAGTAGAGCATCTGGGTCATGACGTTCATTTCCGCGTCCAGGGTACGTCTCCTTGTCGGTCGTGTCAATCGGAAGCTCAAGGACTGCTTGAGCTGTAAGTCTCGACCTCGACCTGAGAGTTGAGGCTTTCGCCTGCCACCGGCCGCTCCGGGACGCTGACGTCGAGATACCCACGCAGGCCGCCGAGCTGCGGCAGCACGCGGCGCGCGACCTCGAGCTTGACGGCGAGGTCGGACGTGTCGCCGAGCCTGAGCTCGATCCCCGAACGGAGCGCGAGCGTCAGCCCGTGGTTGCCGACGACGACAGAGTTCACGGCGGACGGGAGCGGCTCGTCGACGAGCGGGGCGACGGCAGCGACGGCGCGACGCTGGGTCCCGCGAAGCGACTCACCCACCCGCACATCGACGTTGCGCTTCAGCCACACCCGCGGTAGGCCAGGGCGCTCTCCTTTGTCGAGCTCCGCGACGACGCGGCCTCCCGCTGCTGCGAGCCACGAGGACGACCCCTGCCGGAGCACGGCGACCGGCACCTCCGGGACGACAGCGATCTCGAGCGTATGCGGGAACGCGCGGTCGAACGAGGCGGACGCCACCATCGGCACCTGTTCGGTGCGCAGGGTCAGCTCGTGCAGGTCGAGGCCGAGCAGGCTCTCGCCGAGTGCCGGCGCCAGCGCCTTGCGCACGTCGGCGGCGACCTCGGGCGAGGCACCGTCGACCGCGATCCGGTCAACAGCGAACGCCGACGTCGAGCGCGCGGCCGCGTAGATCCCGAGTCCCGTGAGCAGGATCAGGACCCCCGCCACGAGCGAGCGGCCGGAGGGGACGAAATAGAACGGCTCGAGGCGATCGCCCGCCGCGCTGCGCGGAACGGAAGCAACAGCACCTGCCGCGCGCGCCCGCGGGCGCAGGCGGTTCCGAGATCCTCTCCCTCCGGCCACGTCGCGGGTTTCGCCGCCGTGGCGGCCCTTCCTACGTCACCGAGATCTCTCCGAGCAGCTGCACCTCGTGCTCGAGCTCGACGCCGAACTGCTCTTTGGCGCGACGCCGTGCTTCGGCCATCAATGCGAGAGCGTCGGCCGTCGTCGCGCCGCCGGCGTTCTCGATGAAATTCGCGTGCACTGGTGAGATCACCGCGCCGCCGATGACGTGCCCCTTCAGCCCGCAGGCCTCGAGCATCCTGCCCGCGCCCAGCTCGTGATCGGGGTTCTTGAAGACGCTGCCGAACGTGCGTTTGTTGGTCGGCTGAGTCGCCTTGCGCTGGGCGATCAGGTCGGCGACCATCGCCTTGACCTCGTCGGGCGGACGAGGCACGAGCCTGTACTCGACTTCAGCCACGACCTGGCCGTGCCGAAGCTCGGAATGTCGGTAGGAGAGGCCGAGCTCCTCCGGGGTCAGCCAGGCTGTCCCGTCGGCCGTGACGACCCTGGCGCGCACGAGGATCTCCGACCAGTCGCTGCCGTACGCGCCTGCGTTCATCCAGACGCCGCCGCCGGCCGTGCCAGGGATGGCGCAAGCGAATTCGAAGCCGCCGAGACCTGCCGCGCGAGCCCGATGGAGGCACACGGCGTTCGTGGCGCCGCCGCCCGAGACGAGCATCTCTCCCTCGACGCGCACCGACGCCAACTCGCCGGCCAGCCTGAGTACGAGCGCGGTGACTCCCTCGTCGGCGCCGAGCAGGTTCGAGCCGAGGCCGACGGTCGCGACCGGCAGCTCGCGTTCGGCCGCCCAGGCGAGCGCACGCTCGAGCTCGCCGAGGTTCGCCGGCTTTGCGAACGCAGCGGCGCGTCCACCGGTGCCGAGAGTCGTCAACCGCGCGAGCGGCATCCCGTTCTGGACGTTCACGCGAGCGCCTCGAGTACGAGCGGCCCCGCCCTCTCGACGTCGCCGGCGCCGACGGTCAGGATGATGTCGCCCGGCCGCGCCCAGGTTGCCACGAGCACGGCGCCGTCCTCGACCGCCGGCGTCCAGCCTGCGCGCATGCCGGGACGGAGCGAGTCGACGACGAGCTTGCCGTCGATGCCCACGACCGGGTGCTCACGCGCCTGGTAGATCTCGGTGACGCACGCCGCGTCGGCGGTCGACAGCGCGGCGCCGAGCTCGTGCGCGAGATGGCGGGTGCGGGAAGAGAGGTGCGGCTGGAAGAGAACGAGCACCCTGCCGGACGAGCGCTCGCGTGCCGCCGCGACGGCGGCCTCGATCTCGGTTGGGTGGTGGGCGTAGTCGTCGACGACGGTGACACCGTTCTTCTCGCCGACGAGCTCGAACCGGCGACCGGCGCCGCGGAAGTGTGCGAGCACCGGCTCCGCGTCGGCGCGGTCGACGCCCGCGAGCGCGAGCGCGGCCAGCGCCGTCGCGGCGTTGCGCCGGTTGTGCTCACCGGGCACCGCGAGCTCGAACGAAACGGGCTCGAGCTCCCAGCCGCGCACGACCTGGGGCACCCTAGCGAGCCAGCCTTCGAACATCGCCTCGACCTCGGTGGCGGAGCGGAAGGTGGAGTGATGATCGAGCTCGACGTTCGTGACGACGCCGATCTCGGGCCGCAGCCGCTCGACCGTGCGGTCGGACTCGTCCCCTTCGACGACGAGCCAGCCCTCCCCCGCGCCGGCGTTCCCTTCGAGCTGGGCGATCTCGCCGCCGACGAGCCACGCCGGATCGAGGCCGAGCTCGGAGAGGACGTACGCGATCATCCCGGTCGTCGTCGTCTTCCCGTGCGCGCCCGCGATGACGATCGCGCGTCGCAGCGACACGAGCTCGGCGAGGAACTCGGCCCGCCGAGTGCCGGCCACCGACGGATAGGCGCTCGAGACGACGACCTCCCACCCCTCCGGTACGACGGGCTCGGGGGCGATTCGCACCTCGATCCCCTCGAGCCGGCGCACGTACGGCGTCTCGACCCGGTCCCAGCCGCCGACCTCTGCTCCCCACGCGTGCGCGAGGAACGCGTACGACGAGAGTCCGGCGCCGCCGATCCCAACGAACCACAGGCGCCTACCCGCCAGTGGCCGCAAGTGCGATCAGCTCCTCCGCGATCTCGTCCGCCGCCTCCGGCCGCGCCATCGATCGCATCGCAGCACTCATCGACTTCAGCCGCGCCGGATCGGCCAGCAGCTCCTCGATGAGGGCGGGGACGCGGCGCAGCTCGGGCTCGGGGACGACCACGGCGCCGCCGCCGCGCTCGAAGTGTCGGGCGTTCAGCGTCTGGTGATCGGCGGTCGCGTGCGGGTAGGGCACGAGGATGGCGGGTGTGCCCGATGCGGCGAGCTCCCAGACCGTGCCGCCTGCCCGCGAGATCGCGAGATCGGGCGCAGCAAGGGCCGCGCCGAATTCGGCTGTCGACGGGACGAGGACGTAGTCGTCCCGGTGCACCCGCCCGCGCAGGCTGTCGTAGTCGCGTTCCCCCGACACATGCAGAACGGCTGGGCCGTCGTCGCCGTACGTGTCGACGGCGAACTCGTTGAGGCTGCGCGCGCCCGCGAGCGCACCGAAGAAGGCGATCACGGGTGCCTTCCACGGCAGATCGAACTGACGGCGGCCCTCTTCCTTCGAGACGCCGCGATGGTCGGAGGGCACCGGGCGGCCGGTGACGCGGTACTTCGAGCCGTCCCGCCCTCGGATGGCGTAGGCGAGGAAGACGCGCCGCGCGAACGGCGTCGCCAGCCGGTTGGCGAGGCCGAGGTGAGCATCGGCCTCGGTCAGCGCGGCGGGCAGCTTCTGTCGCCAGGCCGCGTAGACCATCGGCCCGGCGACATAGCCGCCGCCACCGAGGACGACGTGCGGCCGCCGCCGTTTCAGGATCGCTGCGCATGCTCGTGGCGCGCGGCCGGCACGCATCAACGAGCGGAGGAGCGCCACCGACGGCCGGCGGGGAAAGCCCGAGATCTCGAAGGTGTCGAGCTCGTACCCGGCCTCCGGAACGAGCCTAGCCTCGACCCGATCCGGCGACCCGGCGAACGTCACGCTGACGCCGCGTTCCCGCAGCGCTGCTGCGACTGCGAGCGACGGCAGAACGTGTCCGGCTGTTCCGCCTGCGGCGATCAGGGCTCGCAACTCGCTGGGGCTTCCGCTCATCGCCAGCGATGTTAAGGAGGATGCCGACGGCCGCGAGCAGTACGACGAGGCTCGAACCGCCGTACGAGACGAACGGAAGCGGGATTCCGGTCAGCGGTGCAACGCCGAGCACGGCCGCGAGATTGACCGCCGCCTGGCCGCAGACGAGCGACGTGATCCCGGCGGCCAGCAGCTTCCCGAACGGGTCGCGGCAGCGAAGCGCGACCGTGAAGCCGGCGAACGCGAAGGCGGCGAAGGCGGCGATCACGGCAGCCGTGCCGATCAGGCCGAGCTCCTCGCCGATCACCGCGAGAATCATGTCCGTCTGCTGCTCTGGGAGGTAGTTGATCTTCTGGACACCCTCACCGAGGCCCTTGCCCGTGACGCCCCCCGAGCCGATTCCGATCAGCGCCTGGACGGTTTGGAAGCCGGTGTCCTCCGGATCGGCCCACGGGTCGAGGAAGCTGAACACCCGCGCGCGGCGATACGGCTCGATCCAGATTGCAGCAATTCCGCCGAGCGTCGCGATCGTCGCGGCGGCGCCAAGCGTCCGGCCCGGGACGCCGGCGACGACGAGCATCCCGCCGATCATCAACAGCAAGGAGATCGTCGTGCCGAGGTCGGGCTCGACCACGATCAGCGCGGCAAAGAGGCACGTGACCATGCCGACGGGCTTCCAGAGCTCGCCGAGCGTCCGAGGCGCTCCCTTGCGCGAGAAGTACGCGGCGGCCCAGATGAGGAGCGCCAGCTTCGCCAGCTCGGACGGCTGGAAGGTGAGCGGCCCGGCAGTGAGCCAGCGCCGCGCGCCGTTGATCTCCGGCGCGACGGCGAGCACCGCCACGCACAGGCCGAGCGCGGTCAGCAAGAGCGGAGGGGCGAGATTGCGCAGGCGTCGGTGGTCGAACCGGGACGCGACGACGAGCAGGCCGATCCCGATCAGCGCGTAGACTCCCTGACGCTTCAGGAACGTGATCGGATCGCCTTTGCCGAGCGCGGCGGCGGCAGACGTGGCGCTGAAGACCATCACGAGTCCGAACGCGACCAGGGCGAGAGTGACGAGGACGAGCAGGCGCTGCTCGAGCTGGCCGCGAGGAGCCTTCACTCTTGGAGGTTCTGTACCAGCCTCCTGAATTCCTCTCCGCGGTGCTCGTAGTCACGGAACTGGTCATAGCTCGCGCAGGCGGGCGAAAGTAGGACCACGTCCCCGGGCTTCGCGCCGCTCCGAGCCTCGGCGACCGCGCGCTCGAGCGTGACGGAGATGAGGAAGGGGACGTTCGCGAAGCCGAGGTCGACCGAGAGCGGCTCGGCGGCCTCCCCGATCAGATACGCGGTGACGACGTTCGCCACCGCGACGGCCCGCGCGAGCTCCTCCCAGCCCTCCCCTTTCGCGCGGCCACCCAGAATCAGGCGGAGCGGCGCATCGTAGGCCGTCAGCGCGCGGCGGGCCGCCGCGGTGTTGGTGGCCTTCGAGTCGTTGACGTAGCGGACGCCGTCGATCTCGGCGACGAGCTCGAGCCGGTGCTCGACACCGCGGAAGGTCCGCAGCGCCTCCGCGATCGCCGGGTCTTGGACACCGGCTGCGCGGGCGGCGGCGGTCGCGGCCGCCGCGTTCTCCCGGTTGTGGGCGCCTGGAAGCAGCGGTTCGGCCGGCAACTCGTCGCCGGCCGCGAACTCGACGCGGGGCGCGGCTCCGGGGACCGGCCCGAAGCCCCGGGGCACGATCGCGACATCCTCCTCGGTCTGGTTCTCGAAGATCCGCAGCTTCGCGTCACGGTAGGCATCGAAACTGCCGTGCCGGTCGAGGTGATCGGGCTCGAGGTTGAGCAGCACGGCGATCCGTGGGCGGAAGCGATCGACGTCCTCGAGCTGGAAGCTCGAGAGCTCGCAGACGATCCAGTCGTCCACCGGGACGTCGCCCACGAGCTCGCTCAGCGCCGTGCCGACATTGCCGGCCGTGCGCGCTCCGAGCATCGCGCCGAGCAGCTCGGTCGTCGTCGTCTTCCCGTTCGTGCCGGTGACGGCGAGGATGGGATTCGGGAGCAGTCGCGCCGCCAGCTCGATCTCGCTCCAGACGGGGATCTCGCGCTCGCGCGCAGCTGCCACGAGCGGCGCCTCGCCCGGGACGCCAGGGCTCTTGACGAGCACATCCACGCCGTCGAGCAGAGAGAGCTCCTCGTCGTTGCCGAGCGTCCTGTCCGCCGCCACCACCTCGGTCCCGGCCGCCTCGAGTGCGGCGCGCGCTGCCTTACCCGAGCGCGCCAACCCGAGGACGAGCGCCCGTCTCAAAGCCGGAACTGGAGGTAGTAGCGGTAGTAGAGGACGAAGCCGCAGGCCGAGAGGATCGCCGCGACGATCCAGAAGCGCACCATGATCTTCGTTTCCGACCACGCCTTCATCTCGAAGTGGTGATGGATCGGCGCGATCAGGAAGACGCGGCGGCCCCAGTACTTGAAGCTGACCGTCTGGATGATCACGGAGAGCGCCTCGACGACGTAGATGCCGGCGATCAAGAGCAGCAGCGCCTCCGTGCCGGTGACGATCGCGAAGCCGGCGAGGGCGCCGCCGAAAGCCATCGAGCCGGTGTCGCCCATGAAGAGCTCGGCGGGGAAGGCGTTGTACCAGAGGAACCCGATTGCAGCCCCGATCAGAGCCGCGGCCAGGATGGCGAGGTCGAGCAGGAAGGCGGTCCGGGACCCGACGTCACCCGACCGGATGTAGCCGATCACGTTGATCGAGAGAAACGTGAGCAGAGCGATGATCCCTACCCCCGCCGCAAGCCCGTCGAGGCCGTCCGTCAGGTTGGCGCCGTTCGCCGCACCGGCGATGACGAGGAAGAGGAAGGGGTAGTAGGCGTACGAGAGCGGGATATCGACGTTCGCGACCGGAATGTAGATCGAGGTGTCGAGCTGGCTCTGCGCGTTGACAGCGACGCCGACCACGACGGTGATCGCGGCGAGCAGGAGCAGCTTCCACCGGCCCTGGAGCCCGAGCGAGCGGCGGTGCCGCACCTTGATGAAGTCGTCGAGAAAGCCGACCGCGGCGCACGAGACCGTCAGGAAGAGAACGGTCAGCGCCGGCAGCGTGAACTTCGAAAGCGCGAGGAACGGGATGACGGCGCAGAGCAGGATCAGCAGGCCGCCCATGACCGGGGTTCCCTGCTTGACCACATGACCCGCCGGGCCGTCCTCGCGGATCGGCTGGCCCAGCTCGTTCCGGCGCAGGAACTCGATGAACTTCGGCCCGATCACGACCGAGACGACCATGGCGATCAGGCCGGCGATGAAGACTCGGACCATTACGCGGTGTCGTTCGCCAGGGCCGGGGCGATGCCTTCGAGCGCGACCGAGCGCGATGCCTTGACGAGGACTGCGTCGCCAGCCTTGACGACGCGTCGAGCCGCCTCGAGCGCAGCAGCCGCGTCGGGCTCCCATGAGTCGGCGTCGTAGCCGCGCGCGAGCTCACCGACTGCCAGTACCTCGATCCCGAGCTCGTCCGCCAGCCCCGCGATCTCGCGGTGATGCTTCTCGGCGTGGTCGCCGAGCTCGGCCATGCCTCCGAGGATCGCGATCCGCCGCCGCCCGGCTCCGCGCTCGGCGAGGTGCCGCAGCGCGGCCTCCATCGACGTCGGGTTCGCGTTGTAAGCGTCGTTGACGACGAAGCCGCCACCGGGGAGCGCCAGCTCCTCGCCGCGCCACTTCGAGAGCCGCACGCCCGCCGCACCTTCCTCGAGCCGGTCGAGCGGCAGGTCCATCGCCTCGTACGCCGTCAGCGCGGCGAGCGCGTTCTGTGCCTGATGGCGGGAGGTGAACGGGAAGCGGATCCGGCGCTCCCCGAACGCGACGTGGGCGCCGTCCGCGCGCAGCTCGACGTCGACCAACGGCACCCGCAGGATCTCGATGTCGGTGCGGAGGTGCGGCTCGAGGTCGGCTGACTCCGGCACGATTGCGATCCCGTCCGGCGGCAGCGCAGCGACGAGCTCTGCCTTCGAGCGGGCGACGCCGTCGACCGATCCGACGAGCTCGAGGTGGACCGGACCGACGGCGCTGATCACGCCAACGTGTGGCCTCACGATCTCGCAGAGATCGGCGATCTGGCCGATGCCGCGCATCCCCATCTCGACGATGCAGATCTCCGTCTCCGGCTCCAGCCGGCCGAGCGTCAGTGGCACGCCTAGCTCGGCGTTGTAGCTCCCCTCCGTCCAGACCGTCGGTGCGACGTGGGAGCAGAGCGCGGCGAGGATGTCCTTCGTCGACGTCTTTCCGGTCGAGCCGGTGACCCCGACGAACCGGGCGCGGCTCCGACCCCGCAATGCCTGGCCGAGCACCGCCATCGCGTCGAACTCGTCGTTCGGCACGAGCGTGGCGGCGCCGCGATCGCGTGCCGCGCCGACGAACTCGCGGCCCCCGCGGATCGCCACGAAGAGGTCTCCCGGGCCGACGCGGCGTGAGTCGATCTCGAGGCCCGTGATGTCACCGTAGCCGTGCAGCTCACCGAGCCCGAGCGACTCGATCTCCTCGATCGCGAGCGGGATCACGCCTGGAGCGCCTCACGGGCGACGACACGGTCGTCGAACGGCAGCTTCTCGCCCGCCACCTCCTGACCCTGCTCGTGTCCCTTGCCGGCGATCACGACGACGTCTCCCGGTTCCGCCAGCGCAACGGCGCGCCCGATCGCCGAACGCCGGTCTGGGTCGATCTCCACGTCGGTGCCGGCGCCCTGGAGCACGTCCTGGATGATTGCGAGCGGGTCCTCGCTGCGTGGGTTGTCGGATGTGACGATGACGAGGTCTGCAAGGTCGCGCGCGACCTTCCCCATCAGCGGCCGCTTCTGACGGTCGCGGTCGCCGCCGGCGCCGAACACGAGCAGGACCCGGCCGTCCGTGAGCTCGCGCGCAGTCCGCAGCACGTTGTCGAGCGCGTCCGGCTTGTGCGCGTAGTCGACCACGACGGTGAACGGCTGCCCCGCATCGACGGCTTCGAACCGCCCCGGCACACCCGGAAGCGCCGTGATCCCTGCCGCGATCTCGTCCTCGTCGATGTCGAGCAGGATCGAGGCGGCGATCACCCCGAGCACGTTCTCGACGTTGAAGCGGCCGCGCAGACTCGACCGGATCTCGATGCCGCCGGCGCTGAAGCTCGCGCCCGACGGGCCGAGGTCGAGGCGCTCCGGGCGGATCTCGGCGTCGTCGGCGAAGCCGAACGTGACGAGCGGCGCGCGGCTGACGTCGGCGAGCTCCTCGGCAAGTCGCCGGCCCCAAACCTCGCCGACATTGACCGCGGCCGGCGGCGCCGCCGCGCCCGTGAACAGCTTCCGCTTCGCCGCGAAGTAGTCCTCCATCGACTCGTGGAAGTCGAGGTGATCCTGGCTCAGATTGGTGAAGACGAGCGCATCAAAGCGGACGCGGTCGAGCCGGTGCAGCACCGCCGCATGCGAGGACGCCTCGAGCGCGACGCTGCGATTGCCGGCGTCGAGCATCTCACGGAAGGTGCGCTGGAGATCGATGGCCTCGGGTGTCGTGCGTACCACCGGGCGCACTCCGCCGCCGACCCTGCTCTCGACGGTGCCGAGCAGGCCGGGACTCCGCCCCGCGGCCTCGAGCACCGAGTGGAGGAGGAATGCGGTTGTCGTCTTCCCGCTCGTGCCGGTGACGCCGGCGACCTCGAGCTCGCGCGTCGGCTCGCCGAAGAAGACGTCGGCCGCGGTCGCCATCGCCGCCCGCGCGGACGGGACAACGAGCTGGGGTACCTCCGGCTCGACGGCCCGCTCGACGACGAGGACGACGGCCCCGTTCTCGACCGCCTCTACGGCGAAGTCGTGGCCGTCTGCGCGCTCGCCGGGAACGGCGAAGAAGGCGGCGCCCGGCGTGACGGCACGTGCCTCGTAGGCAAGGTCCCGCACCTCGACGGGGTCGGGGCTGCCGAGAACCGCCTCAGGTGCGAGCGCGGCAACGAGGCGCTCGAGCTCCATGGCGGCGAACGCTACCGAGTGGCCAGGCTTGAAGCGGGAGCGAAGCGACCCTTCAGGGGTTTGCGCGCTCGGAACCCGCTCTGCGGAGTTCGAGCATGCGACGGCTAGCTATCCGGCGCGATCTCGAGCTCGACGAGACTGGAGCGTGCGATATCCGAGAACGCAGGCGCCGCGACGACGCCGCCCCAGATCGCTCCGCGCGGCTCGTCGATCGAGACGAGGACGACCAGCCGCGGCTCCTTCGCCGGCACGACGCCGACAAACGAGGCAACGTACCGCGACGTCGAGTACCCGCCGGGAACGGGCTTGGCGGCCGTCCCCGTCTTCCCTGCGACGGTGTAACCCGGCACCGCGGCGGCGGCGCCGGTCCCGCCCTCGGCCGAAACGACGTCCCGCAGCATTGCCATCATTTGCGCGGAGACGGTCTTCGACAGCACGCGGCGGGCCGGCGACCGCGTGTGCGGCTGGTTCCCCACCCGCCTGACGAGGTACGGCGTTCGGTAGACGCCGTCGTTCGCGATCGCCCCATAGGCGGCTGCCATTTGGATCGGCGTGACGCCGATACCCTGGCCGATCGGGACGTTCCCGATCGTGGAGCCCGACCAGTAGCTCGGCAGCAGTCCCTGCGTCTCGCCTGGCGCGTCGACACCGGTGACCTTGCCGAAGCCGAAGCTGTCGATCCAGTTCTCGACGCGCGAGCGGCCGAGCATCTCCGCGAGCGTGATCGTGCCGACGTTCGACGACTGGGAGAGGATCTGCGCCACCGTCATCCGCTGGGTCGGGCGGGGCTCGTGCTCGTGGATGATCCTGTCGGCGACGCGGATCGACGACGGCAGCGTGAATGCCGTCGTCGGGCTGACGATCTTCTCCGACAGCGCCGCGGCGACGGTGACGACCTTGAAGGTCGACCCGGGCTCATAGGCATCGGTGACGACGCGGTTGCGCCGCTTCGATGCCGGCGTCGAGCCGAACCTGTTGGCGTCGAAGCCTGGTGCGACCGCCATAGCGAGCACGCCGCCGGTGCGTGGGTCGAGCACGACTGCGCTGCCGCCCTTGGCGCCCCATTTGCGGACGGTGTCGCGCAGCACGCTCTCCGCATTCGACTGGATCCGATGGTCGATCGTCAGGAAGACGTCGTCGCCCGCCCGCTCCGGTTTCGTCGCGATCACGTCGATCACGCGGCCTGCCGGATCGCGGACGGTCGTCTGGCTGCCGGGTTTGCCGACGAGCGCCCTGTCGAGCGAACGCTCGAGCCCTTCGAGGCCGTCGTTGTCGATCCCCGCGTACCCGAGCACCTGCGCGGCGACGCTGCGCTGCGGGTAGTAACGCAGCTCCTCGGCGTAGAACCCGAGCCCGGGCAGATTCAGCTTCTCCAACGCCGCCGCCTTCGCCGGGTCGGCCTTGCGCTTGACGTAGACGAAGTGGTTCGAGTGGTCGGCGAGGAGCGGGTACAGCTTCTCGGCGTCGGTTCCGAGCGCCTTGGCGGCGGCGAGCGCGACGCGGCGGGGATCCTTCACCTCGCGCGGATCGGCGTAGACGGTCGTCGCCTGCTCGCCGATCGCGAGCGGCTCGCCGGTGCGGTCGAAGATCGTCCCGCGCCCGGCCGGGATCACGGTCGTCCCCTGGTGCTGGCGCTCGGCCATCCCTTCGAAGCGCGACGCCTGGACGCCCTGGATCCAGATCGCGCGCGCGAGCGTCCCTGCGAAGACGAGGACGAAGAGGCCAAGTAGGAGGCGGATGCGGCGGTTGGAGAGCCGCTCGGTCACTTCGTCGGCGGCGCCAGCTGGAGGTGGAAGGTCAGCTCCGGGTCGGCGCGGACGAGCCCAAGCTTGGCGCGGGCCTGGGACTCGATTCGCGCGTTCGCGGACGCGCTCGAGAGCTGCGAGCTGAGGCGCTTCGTCTCGCCCTGCAGCTGGATCCGCTCGCGCCCGAGCTCATCGAGGCGGACGTTCAGCTGGAGGACGGCGACGTTGACGGCGACGACGCCGGCGAGCAGGACGGCGAGGACGACGATCCAGACGACGCCGCCGAACGGACGGGCCCTCGCCCCGCGCTTCGGCGCGGTGCGTGGCCGCACACGCCTCCGTGGACGGGCGACCGGCGGCGACTCGACGCGTGCAGTTCCGGCCCAGCTCGCCATCAGGCTGCGACCGTCGCGGCGGCACGGAGCTTCGCCGAGGCGGCGCGGGGGTTCGTCTCGAGCTCGCGGGCGCCCGGCCTCACCGGCTTCCGGGTGAGGTCGCGGAGCAGCGGCTCGTTGCCGCACGTACAGATCGGGAACTCCGGCGGGCACGTGCACCCGCGTGCCTGCTCGCGGATGAACTGCTTCACGATCCGGTCCTCGAGGGAGTGGAAGCTGATGACGGCGATGCGGCCGCCCGGCCTGAGCATCCGCATCGCCGCCGGGAGCGCAGCCTCGAGCGCGCCGAGCTCGTCGTTGACCGCGATCCGGAGCGCCTGGAAGACCCGCTTGGCCGGATGGCCGTCGCCGAAGCGCGCCGGCGTCGGGATCGCCTGCTTGATCGTGTCGGCCAGGTCGGTCGTGCGCTCGAACGGCCGTTCGTCGCGCCGGCGGACGATCGCGCGGGCGATTTGGCGTGCGTAGCGCTCCTCGCCGAAGCGCTTGAAGATCAACGCGAGCTCGCGCTCGTCGGCCTCGTTCACGAGCTCTCGCGCCGAGAGCTCGGCCGCCGTGTCCATGCGCATGTCGAGCGGCGCGTCGGCAGCGTACGAGAACCCGCGCTCTGGCCGGTCGACCTGCATCGACGAGACGCCGAGGTCGAGCAGGATTGCGTCTGCCTGCACGTCGTTTGCGGCCAGCTGGTTGAGGACGAGGGAGAACTCTCCGCGCAGGAACCGCGCCTGCACGCCGCCGCCCCCCATCGATCGATGCTGTGCCTTGAAGCGGTCGAAGTAGGTGCGCGCCGACGGATCGCGGTCGATCGCGATCAACTTGCCTTCGCCCTGAAGGTCCGAGGCAAGCAGGCGCGAGTGACCGCCGGCACCGAATGTGGCGTCGACGACCGTCTCGCCAGGCTGCACCGAGAGGAGCTCGCGCACCTCCTCGGCCAGCACCGGGACGTGATCAGACGCGCTTCTCTGCAAGACGTTCGGCAACATCGTCAGCACTCCCTTCAACCTTGGTGACGTTGTCGTTCCAGGCGGCGCGATCCCAGATCTCGAGGTGGTCGTGGACGCCCGCAACGACGACCTCCCGCCCGAGCCGGCCGTGCCGGAGCAGCGCCGGCGGGACGAGCACGCGTCCCTGCTTGTCGAGCTCCGCGTCCGACGCCGCGCTGAAGAAGAACCGCTTCAAGTCCCTGGCCTCTTTCGAGAACGGATCGAGCGTGGCGAGGCGAGCCTCCACCAGAGCGTCCCAGTCGCTGCGCGCATAGACGTCGAGGCAATCATCGAGCCCGCGGGTGAGCACGACGCCGCCTGCGAGTGCATCCCGGAAACGGGCCGGCAGCGTGAGCCGGTTCTTGTCGTCGATCGTGTGCTCGTGTTCACCGAGGAACATCCGTTCATGCGCTCCTGTCTCCCACTTCACCCCACTCTAAACCACGATTCCCCACTTGTCTACCCCGGCAACCCAGGATCACCTTTTTGCGCAGAATCGCTCAGTGAGGCGCGTTCTCGGGGAACTGGCTTTGAATCGGGCGACGCTTGCCCGCCAGCTGCTGCTCGAGCGCTCCGACCTGGCGCCGCTGGAGGCCGTGCGCCACCTCGTCGGCCTCCAGTCCCAGGTCCCGCACAACCCCTACACGGCCCTCTGGTCCCGGCTCGCCGACTTCCGGCCGGAGTCACTGTCGGAGCTGCTCGCCGAGCGTCAGGTCGTCCGGATCGGCGTCATGCGCGGGACGATTCACCTGATCACGGCTGAAGACTGCGTCGTACTCCGCCCGGTGACCCAACCGGTCCTCGAAGGGCAGCTCTGGCGCCATCGAGACCTTTCGCCGCAGCTGCGCGGCGTCGATCTGGATCCGGTCGTCGCGGAAGGCCGACTCGCGCTCGAGAAGCCGCGAACCGGGTCCGAGCTGCGCGAGCTTCTCGCGGCCCGATTTCCGACACTCGATGCCGCAGCGCTCGCCTACGCCTGCCAGATGCGGCTTGCACTCGTGCAGCCTCCGCCGCGCGGGCTCTGGAGGAAGCACGCCCAGGTTCGGTGGATAACTGCTGAGACGTGGCTCGGGCGGCCGCTCGTCGCGAAGGCGTCGCTCGACGACGTGGTCCTCCGCTATATCGCCGCGTTCGGGCCTGCGTCGGTGGCGGACGTGACGACGTGGTGCCGGCTGACCGGCCTGCGCGCGGTCGTCGAGCGGCTGCGCCCGCAGCTCGTGACGTTCCAGGACGAGCGAGGCCGCGAGCTGTTCGACCTTCCCGAAGCGCCTCGCCCGGATCCCGGTGCACCTGCGCCCGTGCGCTTCCTCCCCGAGTACGACAACGTCCTGCTCTCCCACGACGACCGCAGCCGTTTCGTCTCGGAATCAGATCGGGGGCTGCTCGGACCGATGTGGTCGGTCGGTTGGGGCGCGGTGCTCTACGACGGACGCGTCCGTGGTATGTGGCGTGCGGAGCCCGGCGGACTCGTCGTCCGCCACGCCCCGCTGGCGAAGCGGGGTCTCGCAGCCGTTGCCGCCGAAGGTCGACGGCTCGCACGCTTCCTCGAGCTCGACGTCGTCGTGCAGCTCGAGCCGGTCAGCCCGTGAGGCCGGCGCCGCGGCGGGTGAGCGCGAGCGCTCCCCGCTCGGAGGCGAACGCGAGCGCGTCCGGGATCTCCATGCCCTGCGCGAGCGCGAACGTGAGCCCGGCGGCGAAGCAGTCGCCGGCGCCGTAGGCGTCCTCGAACGGCGCCGGCGGAACGGCTGGCTTGTAAGGCCCGC
The DNA here is from genome assembly GCA_963829845.1 of uncultured Gaiellaceae bacterium. Lineage (GTDB taxonomy): Bacteria > Actinomycetota > Thermoleophilia > Gaiellales > Gaiellaceae > Gaiellasilicea. The sequence goes on from CAWHKD010000021.1 coordinate 56,114, forward strand.
CCGGCTGGGCCCAACCCCCGAGCGCACCGGCAGTGGAGACGACGAGGCGCGGCGGCGGATCAAGGTCGCCGACCTGATAGCGCTCGGCGTCGTCCTCGCCGCTCGCGACGAGCGCGTCGAGCTCGACCCCGGCCGCGTGCAGTGTCGGCAGCTCGCGTGCGGTCGCGACGAGCACGCGCGCCCGCCGCGCCTGCCGCACCGCCTCTGCGTCCCCTGCCGTGAAGTAGACGCCGTCGACAGCTTCGAGCTCTTCCCAGGGCAACGCACCGTCGCCACCTGGCGGGCGCGGCTTGTCCCCGATCACCGTGATCGTGCGCTCGCCCACGTCGTCCACGTAGCAGAAGCCCCGCCGCTGGGGGTCGTCTCCGCGAGGCGCGTGGACGCGGACGCCGGCCGCCTCGAGCCTGATCCGGCTCTGGGCGCCCAGGTCGTCGCCGCCGAGCAAGCAGAAGAGCGCGGAGCGGCCGGCAAGCCGCGCCAGTTCCACCGCCGCCACGCCGCCGCCACCGGCGGGCTCCCCCCAGACCTCAGTCGAGCCGACGATCTCGCCCGGCTTGGGGACGGCCTCGACCCGGACGAACTCGATCCACTCCACGTGCCCGACCACGGCCATGTTCATGAGGGCACTCTCACAGATGCGGCCACGGCCGCGTTAGAAGGGATGATGGAGGCAACCGTGGCCGTCCCCCCGTTCGAGAGCTTCTACGTCGATCACCGCGACGTCGTGCTCGGCTTCCTGCGCCGCCGGCTGGGCCGGCAGGCGGCCGAGGACGCGTTCCAGGAGACGTTCCTGCGCGCACTCCGCGCCTACGACCGCCTCGACCACGGCGAGCACCTGCGCGCGTGGGTGCTGACGATCGCGGCCCGGCTCGTGATCGACACGGGGCGGCGCTCGAAGCCGGAGTCGCACGAGCTGCCGGACGTGCCCGTCGAGGACGGCCGCCCCGCCTACGCCCAGATCGAACACCTCGCCGGCGCTCTCCCGCCCACCGAACGGGCCGCCGTCGTGCTCCGCTACGCCTACGACCTCGCCTACGACGACATCGCGCTCGCGCTGGACTCCACGCCCGAAGCCGCCCGCCAGGCCGCTTCATCCGGAGTCCGACGCCTCAGAGCTGGGAGGATTCATGACCGTTACGCCTGATCTCGATCGCCGCTTTCGCGACGCGGCCGCGGCAGAAGGCCTGCTCGACGTCGGCTTCGACGTCGTCGAGTCGCCGATCGGGCCGCTGCTCGTCGCCGCGACCGATCGCGGCCTCGCCCGAATCTTCTTCGACGCCGAGCCGGAGCTGCACCTCGAGCGGCTCGCGCAGACGTACGGCCCGCGCGTGCTCCGCTCAGCCGCGAGCGTCGACTCGGCGCACCGTCAGCTGGACGAGTACTTCACCGGCGATCGCAGCTCCTTCGAGCTCGACGTCGACCTGCGCGGTGCCGCCCCGTTTGCCCAGCATGTGCTGAACGAGCTCGCCCGCGTTCCCTACGGCCAGACCACGACCTACGGCACGCTCGCCGCAAAGGTCGGCTCTCCCCGCGGTGCGCGGGCTGTCGGGATGGTGATGAACCGGAACCCGATCCCGATCGTGCTCCCCTGCCATCGTGTCGTCGGCTCCAACGGCAGCCTGACCGGATACGCAGGCGGTCTGGACGTGAAGGAGAAACTGCTTCGGCTCGAAGGCGCGCTGCTCGTGTAGCACTCCCTCCGAGGTAGGAGCCCTCGACGCGGCGATCGCATGCCAGCGATCGTGCCTCCTGCCGCAGGCGCGTTTCGCGGTGCCGGAAGAAAGCGCGCCGAGCGGCCGTCCTGTGGTGGACAACGAGGAGGAAGAAGGAGCATCCATCGCTCCCGACACATACCTCCTCGGCGAAGGAGGAAATGATGACCTCGCTCGTTCATTCGATCCGCCGCCGCATCCTGGTGGCCGGCCTCGTGGTGGCTTCGTTCGCAGGAGCGAGCGGCGCGCTCGCGAGCCTCGAGAGCGGCTCCGACTATGCCGCCCCCGAGGTCCTGCAGCTCGGCTACGGGCCGGGTGGTCCCCCGTCCGCCGAAATCAGCACGTCTGTAGGAGTCCCTCAGGGTCCGATCGTCGTTCAATGCGACGCCTCGGACGACAGGTCGTACATGGACTGTGTAGACGGCCTACCGTCCGCCGGCAGCCCCCCGTCTTCCGGACTCCCTGCAAGGCCAGTCCTTCCGCGTTGCGACGCTTGGGAAGACGCGTCGTACATGGCTTGTGAGTAGTACCGGCGGTCGTCCTCCGATCGCCGAACGGTTGCGATGCGCCGCCGCTCCGTCCGTGTGTGGCGGGCGGCGGCGCTCTGCACGACGTGCACCTACGCATCACAGATAGGTACGCGGCGACGCGTAGATGGGTAGGCGGCACCGATGACGCCGCGCGGACGCGGCCGTACCGTCGATCGCAGTGCACGAATCACGTGCGACCGACACAGGAGGCAGAGATGACCGACATGTTCGATACGCCCACGGTGCCGCGAAGGAATCCGATGACGTCGCTCGTCCATTCGATTCGCCGCCGCACCGTCGTGGTGGGCCTCGCGGTGGCGTCGTTCGCAGGAGCGAGCGGTGCGCTCGCGAGCCTGGAGAGCGGCTCCGACTATGCCGCCCCCGAGGTCGTGCAGCTCGGCTACGGGCCGGGCGGTCCGCCGTCCACCGGAGTCTCGCCGGTCAGGAAGACGGCGACCGAAGGTGCCGGTCGCGACTACGGCTCGGGCGAGATCATCCAACTGGGCTACGGCCCCGGAGGCCCGCGGGCAGCCGCAGGCTCGTGATCTCCAGCAGGTGCGCCGCCGCCCGGCCGCACGCGTAGCGGTGCGGCGGCGCATCATTGCGTGACGCGTAGTCAGCGGACGAGCGTGAACCCACGGCCCAAACGTCCAGCCGAAGCGCTGGGATTTACTGCGAGTATCCCTCAGTCACCTCGCCCTTGTGTGCGGCAAATGCAGCCAGAACCTCCTCCTTCTCACGCTCGGGCACCTTGAAGAAGTCGAGCGTTCGCCCAAGTTCGGCCGCGACTTCGTCGAACTCGGCGGGTGAGATCTTCAGTTCGCGGTGGGCTTCTTCCAGACCAAGGGTGGTGCTGCCTGGTTGTGTGGCTGCATATTGCTGGGTCCGCCGGCGACCTCGCAGACCCACAGGGTGCGCATGAACTTGAGGCCCGGAAGTCTTCCCAGATTGTTCGTGTGCCATTCCCGTAGAGCTGGGTTCTCCGAGGTCTGGCCGACAATCGGGTTCTTCACGATCGCGTCGCTGAAGTGGTCGACCACGGCTGCGATGGCGAATGCGCCACCGAGCCGTTCGTACAGACTCGACTCCGTCATTGTTCGCTCCTTTGAGCAGTTCCCTGAAAGCGACCGCTTTCAGCGGTGGTCGCTTCCATTAGTGACGGACATCACGCCGGTCTTACTCCGATTCGCGCCGGCTCGGATGTACCCCGCCGCTCAGATCGGCGCGCTTCCTGCACCTTTTCTCTCTGGAGCACCGGTCGTAGTCGTCCTGTTCGGCGAGCCCGGCCGGCGAGCGCGACCTACGTGCGTAGACGGCTATGAGTCGACGAGCTTGTAGCCCACGCCCCAGACGTTGACGACGAAGCGGTCGCCCGCGCCGCGATCGAGCTTCTGTCGCAGGCGGCTGACGTGCGAGTCGAGCGTCCGTGTGCGGGTGAAGGAGCGATAGCCCCAGACATCGCGGAGCAGCTCGTCCTTCGTGAAGACGCGCTTCGGCTCCGCGGCGAGCGCCGCCAGCAGCTCGAACTCCTTCCCAGCGAGGTGGATCGCCTCGCCGCGCACGGTGACGACGCGGGCGGGCAGGTCGATCTCGAGGGCGCCGACCTCGATCCGCTGCTGCACCGGCGGCGCGACCCGGCGCAGCACGGCGCGGATTCTCGCGACGAGCTCGTCGTACACCACCGGACGATGGAGATAGTCGTCGGCGCCGCGCTGGAACGCTCGTACTCGGTCGACCGCGTCGCCGTCGGCCGGGCCGAGCACGATCACCGGCACGTTGCGGTTCCACGTCCTGCCGGGCTCGCCCTCGCGGAGGCGCGCGCAGAGCTCGGGCTCGGAGCAGAGGACGAGGTCGGGGCGCGTGCGCTCCGCGAGTGCGAGTGCCTCGCCTCCGAACGCGGCGTGGAGGACGTGAAAGCCGTCGCTTTGCAGCTGGCGCTCCAGGTAACCACGGATCGCGGGCTCCGGCTCGGCGAGGAGCAGCGCGGCTGTCATGCTGTCGAGGCTAGCGACGGCTTTCAGAGCGCGAAAGATGTCCTTTCCAACGATTCTGCGACGATCGCTCCCCACCTGGCTCCTCCTGGCGGTGCCGCTCGCGGCCGCGGCCCCGGCGCCGTGGCAGAGTCACGCGCCGCTGCCGGAGCCCCGCACCGAGGTGGCCGCCGGAGTCGCCCGCGGCGAGCTCGTCGTGGTGGGTGGATTTACCGCCGACGGCGGCAACTCTGCGCGCTCGGACGCCTACTCGATCGCACGCAACACCTGGCGCCGGTTGCCCGACCTTCCGGTCGCCGTCGACCATGCGGCGTCGGCGAGCGCGGGTGGGAACATCTACGTCGTCGGCGGATACGGCGGCGACCGCAACCCGCTCAAGACCGTGTTCGTGCTGGGCAAGGACGAGGCGTGGCGGAATCTCCCCGCGCTGCCGGACGCGCGGGCGGCCGCGGCGGCTGCGATCGCCGGCGGCAAGCTCTACGTCCTCGGCGGTGTCGATGGCCGGCGCGGCCTCGCCCGCGTGGCGTTCGCGCTCGACCTGAAGACACGGCGGTGGGCGCGGATCCCCGGACCTTCGCCACGGGAACACCTAGCGGCCGCTGCGGCGGGGACGCGCGTCTACGCCCTCGGCGGCCGCAGCGCCGGGATCGACACAAACACGAACCGGTTCGAGGCCTACGACGCGCGGGCGCGACGGTGGACGCGGCTGGCACCCGTTCCGCAGGCCCGCGGCGGCACCGGAGCGGCCTTCGCGAACGCGAAGATCTTCTCGATCGGCGGCGAGCGCCCGCAGGGCACGATCGGGTCGGTGTACACGTACGTGCTGCGGACGAAGCGCTGGCAGCGCCTCCCCGACCTCCCGACACCGCGCCACGGGCTCGGCGTCGTCGCCGCCGGGGGCCGTGTCTGGGTCGTCGCCGGCGGCCCGCAGCCGGGGCTGACGGTCAGCGGTGCAGTCGAGTCGATCCGGCCCTAGCTCCTAGATCCGGCCGCTGCGGAGCACCCCGATCAGGAGCCACGCCCCGAGGACTCCGGACAGGACGAAGCCGATCACCGAGAGGAAGTGAATCCCGAAGATCTGCGGGCCTTCGGTGGCGAGGATGCCGATCAGCGACGAACCGAGCAGCCCGCCGGCGACGACGAGCGCGATCACGAGCCGGTTGAAGATGACGTCGAGCTTGTGCATGAACTCGTCGAGGCCCTTGTGCACGAACCCGACCTCGATCTGGCCGTCGCGGATCTCCTGCAGCACGTCGTGCACCTGGTACGGCAGCTCGTTCGCGATCTCGTACAGCTCGCGCCCTCGCTTCTGGGCCCGCGTTGCGAGCCGGGACGGCGAGAAGCGCTCGACCATCAGCTCGCGCGCGTACGGCCGCGCCACCTCGAAGACGTTGAACGCCGGATAGAGCTCGACGCTGACAGCGCCGAGCGTGGCGATGGCCTTGTCGAGCAAGACAAACCGCGTCGGCAGGCGCAGGTTCATCGAGTAGATCAGCGCGAAGCCCTCGCGGATCACCTGGATCGGGTCGATGTCGGCGAGGCTCGCTCCGTAGTAGCGGTAGTAGAGCTCCCGCAGCGCGGTGGCGAACTCGTCCTCACGCTCCTTCGGATAGCGGACGCCGAGCTCGGCGAGCCGCCGCGGCAGCACGTCGACGTTCTCGGTTGCCGCGTCGATGAAGAGGCGCGTCAGCCGCGCCATGTCCTCGTCGGTGAGCTTGCCGACGAGGCCGAAGTCGACGAGGCCGATTCGTCCGCCATCGAGCACGAGCACGTTCGCGGGGTGCGGGTCGCCGTGGAAGAAGCCGTGCCGGAAGATCATCTCCATCCACGTGTCCGTGACCCGGTAGGCGAGTTCGCGGCGGGCCTCGACGGCCGTCGCCTCGAGCTCGAGGTCGGCGAGCTGCACGCCCGCGAGATACTCGAGCGTGAGCATGCGGACGCCGGAGTAGTCCCAGTAGACCTTCGGCACGACGACCACGTCCGAGTCGGCGAAGTTGCGCCTGAACGTGTCGGCGTGCCGTGCCTCGAGCTTGTAGTCGAGCTCCTGGCGGATGAAGCGGGCGAACTCGTCGACGAGGTCGTTGACGTCGATGAAGTCGAGGGCCCGCACACGCTCCCTGATCAGGCGGGCGGCCTGGTAGAGCAGGGCGATGTCGTTCTCGATCTGATTCGGCGCGTTGGGCCGCTGCACCTTGACGACCACCTCGTCGCCGTTCGGCAGCACGGCCCGGTGCACCTGGCCGATCGACGCTGCCGCGATCGGCGACTCGCCGAACTCGAGGAAGGCCTGCTCGAGGGTCAGGCCGAGCTCGGCCTCCACAACCTCGCGAACCTGCGCGAACGGGAACGGCGTCACGTCGTCCTGAAGGCCGCGGAGCTCGGCGACGATGTCCGGCGGGACGACGTCCGGCCGCGTCGACAGCAGCTGGCCGAACTTGACGAACGTCGGGCCGAGCTCGTCCAGCATCTCGCGCAGATGCCGCCCGCGCTCGGAGCCGACGGCCGACTCGCGGCTCGACTCGACCCGTGCCGACCACGGCAGCAAGTCCGTGAGCTTGTGCCGCTCGAAGAAGTAGCCGAAGCCGTGCCGGACAGCGACCTGTGCGATCTCCGAGAGACGGCCGATCTTGCGCGTGCGGGGTCGCGTCGCCATGCCGGAAGTGTTCCACGCGGCGCCCGTTACTCCCACCGGCCAAGATAGACGCGTGGACGAGGGTCTCCTGCTCCTGCTCGTGGGCGGCATCCTGGCGGGCAGCATCGTTGTCGCGCTCGGCGCTGCCCGCACGGGATTGCCGGTGCTCGTCGCGTTCCTGGCGATCGGAATGCTGCTCGGCTCGGACGGGCCGGGCGGGATCGAGTTCGACGACGCGGAGCTGGCGCGCGAGGTCGGGATCATCGGCCTGGCGCTGATCCTCTACGAGGGCGGTCTCCAGACCTCGTGGCGACGGCTGCGCGAGGTCGCCGTTCCGGCGGCGCTGCTGAGCACGGTCGGCGTCGTCGTCAGTGCCGTTGCCACGGCTGTGGCGGCGCACATGCTCTTCGACCTCTCGCGGCTCGAGTCGGTCCTGCTCGGCGCGGTCGTCTCCTCCACCGACGCCGCGGCCGTCTTCGCGACGCTCCGCTTCACGCACATCCGCCGCCGGCTCGCGCGCACGCTCGAGGCCGAGTCGGGCGGTAACGACCCGATGGCTATCGCGCTCACCCTTGGACTGATCGCTTGGATCGAGCAGCCCGACGACTACGGAATCGAGAACCTGCTGTTGCTCGTCGTCCAGCAACTGGGGCTCGGACTGATCGCCGGGATCGGGCTCGGAGCGCTGGCGAGCTGGGTCTTCGGACGCCTCCCCCACTCGATCGGAGCCTTTGCTCCGGTTGCGTCGCTCGCGGCTGCGGCGCTCGCCTTCGGGATCGCGGATGTGGTCGGTGGCAGCGGCTTCCTCGCGGTCTACCTTGTCGGCCTCGCCGTCGGGAGCACGCCATCCAGGTACCGCCGCCACCTCGTCTCGTTCCACGAAGGGCTCGCGTTCGCGGCGCAGGTTGCGCTGTTCATCGTCCTCGGCCTGCTCGTCTTCCCTTCGGACCTGCCGGACGTTGCCGGGCCGGGCCTTGCGCTCGCGCTCTTGCTGATGATCGTCGCGCGACCGGCGTCGGTCTGGGCGTCCACCGCATTCAGCAACTTCACTGCCCGCGACCGCCACCTGCTCGGGTGGGCCGGCCTCCGCGGCGCCGTGCCGATCGTGCTCGCGACCTTTGTCCTCTCCTCGGACGTGGCCGACAAGGAGACGATCTTCAACGCAGTCTTCTTCGTCGTCGTCGTCTCCGCGATCGTGCAGGGAACGACGCTCGAGTGGGTGGCGGGCCGGCTCGGGCTGCTCGCTCCCGCCCCGCCCGTGCACGAGGCGCCGCTCGAAGTGGGACCTCTGAGCAAGCTCGAGCTCGTCGACTTCGCTGTCGCGGGCGACCATGCCGTCAACGGCTCCGCGGTGCGCGAGCTCGGGCTGCCGCGCAGTGCCCTGATCGCCGTGATCAACCGCGGTGACGAGACGATCCCGCCGCGCGGGAGCACCGTCGTCCAGGCCGGCGACCGGCTCTTCGTTTTGATCCCGCGCACGATGCGCGCGGATCTCGAGGACGTCTTCTCGCGCTGGCGAAGACGCGTCTAGGGCTGCTGTGGCGGCTGCTGCTCGAGCAGCTTCAGGCGGTGCTCGAGCTGCGCGAGGCGGAGCTCGACCGCCTCGAAGTCGTCCCGCCGGACGAGACCGAGCTCGTGTGCGAGCCGTTCGCCCGTCTCCTGCGGCAGGTCGGCCAGCTTGTCGACGCCCGAGCGAAGCTGCGCCGCCAGCTCGTCGACGAGCTGGCGGAGCGCGAAGACCTGGCTATCTGGCCCGGCCATGGGGGCGGCCCGAGCGGCGCTGACGGCGCCGGTCGCGCTTCGAAGAACCCGCAGGCCCTGCAGGCCCTGCGGTCGCGGTGGCGGGCTCTGGTACGGCCTCCCCGGCCTCGGCGGCATCCTCGTCGCCGCCGTCCTGGAAGGCGTCCGGGATCAGATCCGGCGTCGGCCGCGCGGCCGCGAGCTCCTCGGCCTCCTTCAGCAGGCCACCGACCGAGCCCGGGTCGTATGCCTCTTCCTTGCGGCGCGCGTACTCCGGCTCCCGCTCCTTCAGCCAGGAGAGGAGCGGCGCCGCGATGAAGATCGACGAGTACGCACCGGCGCCGATGCCGACGAGCAGCGCGAAGGCGAAGTCCTTCAGCGTCTCGCCGCCGAAGAAGTAGAGCGCGGCGATCGGCAGCAGCGTGATGAACGTCGTCGCGAGCGAGCGCGGGATCGTCTCCCACAGCGAGACGTTCGCCATCGTGCGGAACGACGCCCGCTTCATCAGTGGGATGTTCTCGCGGATGCGGTCGAAGATGATGATCGTGTCGTAGATCGAGTACCCGAGCACGGTCAGGACCGCGGCGACCGTGGCGGTCGTCACCTCCCGCCCGAGCAGCGCGTAGATCCCGACGGTGATCACGACGTCGTGGAGCAGCGAGACCATCACCGGCGCTGCGAACTTGGCCTGGAAGCGGAAGGAGATGTAGATCGCGATCAGGAGCAGCGAGACGAAGATCGCGAGCAGGGCTCCCTCGGCGATCTGACGCCCGAAGCTCGCCGACACGGTCTGGACGCTCGTGTCCGCGCCGAACTCCCGATCCAGCCGCTGGGTCAGGTTCTGCGTCTCCTCCGCCGAGAGCTCCTCGGTCTGGATCTGGAAGCCGGTGTACTTGCCGTCGACGGCCTCGCCGCGCCCGACGATCTGCGCACTCCCCAGGCCGAGGTCGGAGGCCTGCGAGCGGACGTCCTCGATGGCCACCGCCTGCGCCTCCGGCACCGTCGCGGTGATCTTCGTCCCACCCTCGAAGTCGATCCCGAGGTTGAGGCCCTTGATCCCGATCGCGAGCAGCGAGATGGCGACCACGACGGCGGAGATGCCGAACCACCACTTGCGGAGGCCGATGAAGTCGCGCCTGATCCACTTCGGCGGCTCGCCCTGGGCGCCCATCAGCTTCGGATTGTCGAACCAGGAGAAGCCGGCGAGCAGGCCGAGGATCGCGCGCGTGGCGGCGACCGCGGTCAGCAGCGAGATCAGCGTTCCGATCAGGAGCATCAGCGCGAACCCCTTCACGCCGGCGGTCGCGACCAGGAACAGGACCGTGGCCGTGATCACGGTGACGACGTTCGCGTCGATGATCGTCGAGAAGCCCTTGCCGTAGCCGGCCGAGATCGCGGCGCGCACGGATTTGCCCGCGCGATACTCCTCCTTCACGCGTTCGAAGATGACGATGTTCGCGTCGGCGGCCACCCCCAGCGTCAGGATCATCCCGGCGAAGCCAGGCAGGGTCAGGGTGACGTTGAAGATGAGGATCGCGGCGTAGAGCAGGGCGGCGTAAATGAAGAGCCCGATCACGGCGACCACGCCGAGCACGCGGTAGAAGATGAGTAGGAAGAGCGCGACGACGAGGAGGCCGGCGATTGCCGCCTTCCACGCCTCGGCGAGCGAGTCCTTACCGAGCGTTGCCGAGATCGCGGTCGTCTCGAGCGTCTTGAACGTGACCGGGAGGGCACCGCTCTGGAGCACGAGCGCGAGGTCCTTCGCCTCGGTCAGCGAGCCGATGCCGGTGATCTGGGCGCCGTTCGTGCCGCCGATCCCGTTCGGGTACTGCTCGAAGTCGATCGACGGCCACGACTTGATCTGGCGGTCGAGCACGATCGCAAAATGCTGGAACGAGTTGCCGGGATCGCCCTGGCCGCCCGTGATGTTGTGGCGCGCGCGGCCGCGGTCGGCCTCGCGGTTCGTGATTTCGCCGAACTTGTCGCCGCCCTCGTCGGTGAACTGCATCGTCACGATCGGCTCGCCGGTCGTCGTGTCGAAGTCTTGCCGCGTTCCGGCCAGCTTCAGGTCGGCGCCGGTCATCTCCGGGACGACCTTGTTCGGATCCGCATTGTCCGGGTCGTAGTTGAAGAGGTAGTAGTAGTTCTGCTGCGGGTTCTCGACGTTCACGCCCGGGCAGACGACCTCGCCGACACCGCAGGTGACGACGACCGTCTGCGGCGGAACGCCGAAGATCTTCCAGTCCTTCGGCAACTCGCCGTCCTTCCCGCCCGCCTCGGCGACTGCCTCGCTCGCGAGGAGCTTGTCGCTGTCGTCGACCGGGCCGGCGACGAGCTTCTTGTCCTCGTCGAACAGGTACCAGTTCGTCTTCGTGTCCTCGTCGACGAGGGCCTGCTGGCCCGCCAGGAGCTCATAGAGCGATTCCTTCGGCGCTGCAAAGCCGCCGGAGTTCGAGGGCGGCGCCAGGTTCGCCTCGAGGTCGAAGAGCTCCAGCGACGCGGTCTGGCCGAGGATGCCGATCACGCGGGCCGGGTCCTTGACGCCGGGGAGGTCGATCACGATCTGATCGTCGCCCTGCTTGCGGATCTCAGGCTCCGCGACACCGAGCCGGTCGACGCGGTCGCGGAGGATCTCCACCGATCGGTCGAGGTCGGACTTCTGCAGCGGGCGGTTCGCCGGCGGGACCGCCTGCAGCGTGACCTCGAGCCCGCCTTGCAGGTCGAGCCCGAGCGTCGCCTTGTCGTGGAGCGGCGAGGCGGGAATCGCGAGCAGCGCGACGCCGATCAGAGCGGCGACGATCAGCCCAACGAGAATGAGGTGGGGTCGGCGATTCACGCGGTCAGCAGGTTAGCTGCGGTCTGACTCATTTCGTATGAATTCTTCATGAGATTTTTCGGGGGCGAGCACCGTCGCCACGCCGCGCCTGACGACGCGGACGTTGGTTCCCGGCGCGATCTCGACCTCGAGCGTATCGTCGGTTTCGTCGATCGACTTGACCCGGCCGAGCAGGCCGCCCAGTGTGACGATCTCGTCGCCGACCGCGACGGACTCGTGCAGCGCGCGCTGCTCCTGCGCGCGGCGCCGTTGCGGCCGGATCACGAGCAACCAGAAGCCCACGAACAGCGCGACGAGAACGATCAGCCCTCCTGGTTCCAAGGATCCTCCTGAGGCTCGCCGGCGAGCTTGGCGAGCGCCGCGGCCGTGTAGGCCTCGAGCTCGCCGCGTTCGATCGCCGTCCGCGCGCCCGCGGTCAGTTCGAGTAGGAAGTGCAGATTATGCAGGCTCAGGAGCCGGAGCCCCAGCATCTCGTCCTGGTTCACGAGATGCCGCACGTACGCGCGTGAGAAGCGCGTGCAGGCGGAGCAGCCGCAGCCTTCCTCGAGCGGACGAGGGTCGTCGGCGAAACGGGCGTTGCGGAGGTTCAGCCGGCCCGTCGCGGTGAGGGCAGAGCCGGTCCGTGCCGTGCGGGTCGGGAGGACGCAGTCGAACATGTCGATCCCGGCGCCGATCACCCGCAGGATCCCCTCCGCGTCCCCGATTCCCATGAAGTACCGCGGCTTGTCGTCGGGCAGGAGCGGCGCCGCCCAGCCGGTCGCGTCGAACATCTCCTCCCGGCTCTCCCCGACCGCGAGCCCGCCGAGAGCGTGGCCGTCGAAGTCGAACTCGGTGATCTCTTCGATGGAGCGGCGACGGAGCTCCGGATCGGCGGCACCCTGCGCTATTCCGAACAGCAGCTGCCCGGGGGCGCGGTCCTCCCCGCGCTGGCGTCCCGCCCAGTGCGTCGTCAGCCGGACGGCCTCCTCGAGCTCGGCCCGCGGGACGCCCGCGGGCGGGCAGATGTCGAACGCCATCGCGATGTCGGAGCCGAGGTTGCGCTGGATCCGCGCAGCGATCTCGGGCGAGAAGCGTGCCGGGGCGCCGTCGTAGACGGAGCGGAACGTGACGCCTTCGTCGTCCACGTCGAGCAGCGTGTCGCGGAGCGAGAAGACCTGAAAGCCGCCCGAGTCGGTCAGGATCGGCCCTTTCCAGCCGGAGAAGGTGTGCACGCCCCCGAGCCCCGCGATCAGCTCGTCGCCGGGTCGGAAGTGGAGGTGGTAGGTGTTGCCGAGGATGATCTGCGCGCCGACCGTGCCGAGTTCATCCGGATCGAGGCTCTTCACCGTCCCCTTCGTCCCGACCGGCATGAATGCCGGCGTTCTGACCTCGCCGTGCGCGGTGCGCAGGATCCCGGCGCGCGCAGCGCCGTCGCGGGCGGTGACCTCGAAGTGGCTCACAGGATCAGCATCGCGTCACCGAAGGAGTAGAAGCGGTAGCGCTCCTCGACGGCGAGACGGTACAGCCGCCGGATCTCCTCGACGCCCGCGAACGCCATCACGAGTGCGAGCAGCGTCGAGCGCGGCAGATGGAAGTTGGTCAACAGCGCGTCGACCCGTCTGAAGTCGAAGCCCGGCGTGACGAAGAGGCTGGTGCGGCCATGGAGCTCGCCCGATCTCGCGACGGTCTCGAGTACGCGGACGCTCGTCGTGCCGACGGCGAGCACGCGCGCGGCAGCGCTGATCCGCTCCCACGCCTCCGGGCGAACCGCGTAGCGCTCCCCGTGCAGCTCGTGCGCCTCGAGCGTGTCCGTCGCGAGCGGCCGGAACGTGTCGAGGCCGACGTGGAGCGTCACGCGCTCGACATCGAGCCGAGCAAGGAGCTCCGGGGTGAAGTGCAGCCCCGCGGTGGGTGCAGCCGCCGACCCGGCCTCGTCCGCGTAGACGGTCTGGTACCGGCTCGCGATCGGCCAGCGGCTCGGTGATGTACGGCGGCAGCGGCGCCTCGCCGTCCGGCTCGCCCTCGAGCCGGACGCGCCAGCGGCCTTCGCCGAGATGCTCGAGCAGCTCGACCGCGCCGTACCGGCCACCCGCCTTGAGCCTGCGCGTCGGGCGTGCCAGCGCGATCCACTCGCCGCCGCCGTGGTCGGAGAGGCGCTCGAGCAGGAGCACCTCTCCCTTCGGGCGCTCGATCCGGATCCGTGCCGACACAACCCGCGTGTCGTTGACGACGGCGAGCTCGCCCGTGAGCTCCTTCGGCAGCTCTGCGAAGCCGCGATGCCGGACGGCGCCGGTCGAACGGTCGTAAACGAGGAGGCGAGAAGCGTCGCGGCGCTCGGGCGGCTGCTGGGCGATCAGCTCCGAGGGCAGGTCGTAGTCGAGCTCGGAGGTGTCCATCCGACGGCCAGCGTAGCCTCCTGCCCGTGGACGAGAGGACACTCGAACGGGCCAAGGCGCGGATCGCGGAGGCGGGGTCAGAGCGTGTCGCTCCGGCTGAGCTCGAGGCGGCGCTCGAGCGCACGCGCATCCAGGTCGAGTCGCTGGCCGCAGCCGCGGCGGAGCTCGAAGGGACGCTCCCCGCGCAGATCACCGCAGCCGTACACGAGAGCCTGCGCAACGAGGTGCTTCCGGTGGGGCGCACCCTGGCCGAGGTCCGGGGCCTGCTGAACCAGGTGATCCGCCGGCTCGAGCGGCTCGAAGGCGACGTCCTGGCCGAGCGGCACGCGCGCATCGATGACCTCGCGCTGCTCGTCGATCTCGTCTCCTCGGGCTGGAGAGGTGTCAGCGAGCGGCTCGACCGCGTCGAGCACGCCGTGGCGCCCGCTCTCGGGCACCGCGAAGCCGCCTAGCGCCCCGTTAGAAGCTTCGGTTCGGCAGGACGAGCCGAAAGCGGCTCCCCTTGCCCACTTCGGTCTGCAGCTCGATCCGGCCGCCGAGCGCCATCGCCAGCTCACGTGCGATCGGCAGCCCGAGCCCGGTGCCGCGCCCGTCGGTCGACCAGAACGGCCGGAAGATTCGCTCGCGCGCGTCGGCCGTGATGCCCGGGCCGGAGTCGGCGACGTCGACGGTGACGGTTCCGTTCGCCGTCTGCAGCGCCAGGTCGATCCGGCCGCCGTCCGGCGTCCAGCGGAAGGCGTTCGAGAGCAGGTTCGAGATGATCTGGAGCACGCGGTCGCCGTCGGACACGATCACCGGTGCCGACTCCGCCTCGGACGTGTACTCGATGCCACGCTGCCTGGCTTCCTCGGAGAACGTGGAGTAGGCGCGCTCCAGAACCCGCCCCATGTCGACCTCTTCGGTCAGGACGGTGAAGCGGTGGGCGTCGAGCTTGGCGAGGTCGAGCACGTCGCCGACGAGACGTCCGAGCCGCTCCGCCTCCTCCGCGACTGTCTCGAGCGAGGCATCGATCGACTCCGGGTCGGCGACGACGCCCTCGCGCAGCGCGGCGACGTGGCCGCGGATCGCCGTCAGCGGCGTCCGCAGCTCGTGCGACACGGACATCAGGAAGTTGCGCTCACGCTCCTCGGCCTCGGCGAGCCGGGCGGTCATCTCGCGGAAGCGGTCGGCGAGGTGGCCGATCTCACCCCCGCCGGGGACGCGCGGCACCTCCACGTCATAGTTGCCCTTGGAGACCTCGTCGGCCGCGTCCGAGAGGGCGAGCACAGGCCCGGTGATCCTGCGTGTGAGGTAGAAGGCGAGCGCGCCCACGACCACCAGTGAGAAGAGGAACGCGATCGCGAGGCGGGAGAGCAGCGTCACCCAGGCGTCGCGCAGCTCCGTCTTCGGCTTCGCGACGACCAGGTAGCCGAACACCGCGCCGCCGCCCGGCCGAATCGGGTGTGCCGCCGCGAGAAATGTCCGGTTCTGGCCAGGCGGCCGGAACTCGAAGGTGACGATTCGTCGCGTCGAGAGGTCGACGCCGATGTCCGTGGGCGTGATCCGGGTCAGGCCGGTGTCCTCACCCGGCGAGAGAGACGCGCCGACGAAGTACAGCCGGTCTCCGGTCGCCGCCTCGAGCTTGGCCGCCGCGAAGGTGGGCGCGGCCTTCTCCTCGTCCACGGCCCGCACGGCCGACTCCGCATACAGCTGCGCAAGCCCCCGTGCCTCGCGGCGCAGCTCATTCAACGAGGCGTCGCGGGTGTAGTCCTGGAAGAGGCGTAGCGCGATCAGGCTCGTGACGAGCCCGGAGAGCGCGATCCCCGCCAGGAAGAGCGCCGGCAGGCGAAAGCGCAGGGAGTTGAGCACTGCGCTTTCCTATGCCGCGGGCGCGGGGGCCCGCTCGGGGCCGACCTTGTAGCCGACACCCCAGACGGTCACGATCGGCGACGCCTCGCCGAGCTTGCGGCGCAGCTGCCGTACGTGCACATCGACGGTGCGCGTGTCGCCGGCGAAGGTGTACCCCCAGACGCGCTCGAGCAGCTGATCGCGTGTGAGCACGAGGCCCTTGTGGTCGAGCAGCTCCCAGAGCAGGTCGAACTCCTTCGGTGCCAGCTGGATTTCCTCTTCTCCGACCTTCACCTCGCGGCGGCCGGCATTGATCGAGAGATCGCCGTGGTGGAGCTCCTCCTCGACGTCCCGGCGACGCTCGGGCGCTGAGCGGCGCAGGACGCTCTTCACCCGCGCGACGAGCTCCCGCGGGTTGAACGGCTTCGTCAAGTAGTCGTCGGCGCCGACCTCCAGACCGATGATCTTGTCGACGTCCTCGTCGCGGGCGGTCAGCATGAGGATCGGCACGTCGGAGGTCTTGCGGATCCGCCGGCAGATCTCGATTCCGTCGAGGTCGGGCAGCATCAGGTCGAGGATGATCAGCGCAGGCTGCTCGGCGGCGACCTGCGCCAGCGCGGCATTGCCGGTGGTGACTGCGCGCACGTCGTAGCCCGCGTTCTTCAGATAGAGCGAGACGAAGGACGCGATCGAGGCCTCGTCCTCGACGACCAGAACGGTCTGAGCGCCGGTGGCCATTACGCGCCCGCGGGCCGGATCGCGCTCTTCTCGGGCCGCTCCTGGCCGCCGAGCTTGAAACGAATCCCAGGATCGGGGAGCGCCTCGCAGCTGGCGCGACTCTTGCGGCAGTCGGCGCCGTCGAGCGAGTAGACGCCGGGCTCGAGCGTGTCGCCCTCGATGAAGCCTGAGCCCTTGCCGATCACCGAGAGGTCGATCCCGCGCCCCTGGATCAGCAGCTTGAAGCCACCGCCGACAATGCGGAAGCGGATGCCGGCGCCGCGGTAGCGAACCCCTGCACCGGCGAGGAAGATCTCAGGCTCGTCGGCGCCTGTGACGACCGGGAAGTTCGCGTCGCCAGGGGTGGTGTCGTAGACCGTGAGCGTGCCGCGGTCGATCCTGCCGAAGACGCCGCCGCGCGCCTGCAGGTTGACCTTGCCACGGCCGTCCTCGACCGAGAGCGTGCCTTCGCCGGCGTCGAGGGCGGCAAGGGCTGCAACCGGGAGAATCAGCGCGAGCAGCGCCAGGCAGAGGAATGTCTTCCGCATGGATCGCAGTATCGGCAAGCCGCGTGTGGCGGCGGTCAGGTTCATGTAAGGAAAGTGTAAGCGGCCGCTGTGACCTCGCATACCCCTAGATTTACCTGATGTCGGAGATCCCAGACTTCGGCGTCATCGTCCTCGTCGTGTCCGCCGGGGTCTCGCTGGCGCTGTTCGGGCGCGCGATCACCGAACGGCTGGCGATCCCGAGCGCCGCGCTCTTCCTGGTCGCCGCGGCGGCGGTCTCCGAGTCGTGCCGCGGATCGGCGAAGACGATCTACGTTCGTCACGGTCGAGCGGATCGGCGTCGTCGCGCTGATCGTCATCCTCTTCGAAGGCGGCCTCGACATCGGCTGGAGCCGCTTCCGCGCCGCGGCCGTGCCGATCCTCTCGCTCGGGATCCTGGGGACGTTCGCCTCGGCGGCGTTGATCGCGTCGCGGCGCACGTGCTGTTCGACCTCTCCTGGATCACGAGCGGGATGCTCGGAGCCGCACTTGCCCCGACCGATCCCGCCGTCACGTTCTCGGTTCTCGGCGGCCGCGAGATCCGCGGCCGGACGGGGACGATCCTGAAGGGCGAGTCCGGAGCGAACGACCCGGTCGGGATCGCGTTGATGATCGGGATGATCGAGCTCGCGACGAGCGACCACGGCTCCTTCTGGACGGTCGTCGAGGAGTTCGTCGTCGAGATGGCCGGCGGCGTCGCGGTCGGTGTGGCCGGCGCGGCGCTGCTGCTGCCGCTGATGCGGCGCGTGCAGCTGCCGTCGCCCGCGCTCTACCCGCTTCGGGTCGTCGCCGCAGCCGGTGTGATCTACGGCGCCGCCACGCTCGTCCACGGCTCCGGCTTCCTGGCCGTATTCGTGGCCGGGATCCTGATCGGTGACCGGCCGCGTGCCGCACCGGCGCGAGATCGACGAGTTCCTCTCCTCGATCGGCGGCCTCGCGGAGATCGCGATGTTCGTCGCGCTCGGGCCTCACGATCGACCTGACCGAGCTGTTCGACTCGAACGCCTGGTTCGAGGGACTTGTGCTCGCAGCGCTGCTCGCGTTCGCGATCCGCCCGCTCGTCGTCGGAGCGCTGCTTCTCCCCGTCCGGCTCGACCGAGGCGAGCGGCTGTTCGTGATGTGGAGTGGGCTGAAGGGAGCTGTCCCGATCCTGCTGGCAGCTCTGGCGCTGATCGGCGGCGTCGACGACGGCAACGAGATCTACGGGATCGTCTTCGTGGTCGTGCTCTTCTCGGTCCTCGTCCAGGGCACGCTCGTGCCGACGGTCGCCGAGCGGCTGAACGTGCCGATGGAACGTCAGTCGTAGCGTGTAGAAGCCACGGCCGGACTTGCGCCCGAGCAGACCCGCGTTCCGCATCGCGACGAGCCGCGCCGGCGGCGCCATCCGCTGCTCGCGCGTCTTCTCGTAGAGCGCCTCCGACGCGTGGACGTGCACGTCGATCCCGACGAGGTCGACGAGCGCGCACGGCCCCATCGGCCAGCCGGCGCCGTTCTTCATCCCCGTATCGAGATCCTCGGGGCTCACGCGGGACTCATCGAGGACACGGATGCAGTCGTTCAGGAGTGGGATCAGGACGCGGTTGACGACGAAACCCGGCGTGTCGTGACAGCGGATCGGCGTCTTGCCGATCCGCTCGCCGAGGGCGAACGCGGCCTCGAAGGGCTCGTCCTCGGTCAGCTCGGCGCGGACGATCTCAACGAGCGGCATCAGCGGCGCCGGGTTGAAGAAGTGCATCCCGACGACCCGCCCCGGCGAGGATGTGGCGGCGGCGATCTCGGTGACCGAGAGCGCCGAGGTGTTGGTGGCGAGCACTGCATCGGGGCGGCAGATCCGCTCGAGCTCTGCGAAGAGCTCGCGCTTCGGCTCGAGCTCCTCGACGATCGCCTCGATCACGACGTCGCAGTCGGCGAAGTCGCCGAGCTCGGTCGTCAGCGAGAGCCGGCTCATGGCGTCGTCGCGCGCAGCCTGCGCGAGCTGCCCCTTCTCGACCTTGCGCGTGAGGAAGTGCCCGATCCGCTCGCGCGCCTGCTCCCCCAGCTCGGCGCTGACCTCGCGGCCGACGGTCTCGATCCCCGCCTCGACGCAGAGTTGCGCGATCCCGGCGCCCATGGCACCGAGCCCGACCACGCCGACCTTGCGCACCTCCACGGCGCGCGATCCTACAGACGGGGCTACCGGCGGGGCTCGTCGAGGCGCGAGTCGGCGCCGTAGTACACGGCGAGCGGGCCGATCACGACGAGGAGGAGGAGTACGAGCACGAGAGGCCATGAGCCACATGATCGACTTGCTCCATTAGGGCAAGTCGAGGTAATGTTAGAGTCGATCATGGAACCTGATAGCTGGCTCGGCGTCGAGGTGCGCCACTTCGCGGCGCTGGAGGCGGTCGCGCGCGAGGGCTCGTTCGGCCGCGCGGCCGAGTCGCTCGGCTACACGCAGTCTGCGATCAGCCAGCAGATCCAGACGCTCGAGCGGCTCGTCGGCGAGCGCCTGCTCGAGCGGCCGGGCGGCCCTCGCGCCGTCTCGCTCACCGAGGCCGGGGCGCTGCTGCTCCGCCATGCGGAGGCGATCGTCGCGCGCCTGCATGCGGCGCAGGCGGACATGGCCGCACTCGCGCAGCGGCGAGGGCGGCGGCTCCGCGTCGGGACGTTCCAGAGCGTCGGCGCGCGGGTGCTCCCCGCCGTGATGCGCCGCTTCACCGCCGAGTGGCCGGACGTCGACGTCGAGCTGACCGAGTCGTCGTCGGACGAGGAGCTGCTCCGGCTCGTCGAGCGCGGCGCGCTCGACCTCGCGTTCGCGATGCCGCCGCTCGCTCGAAGGGCCGTTCGAGGCGCTCGAGCTGCTCGCCGACCCTTACGTCCTGCTCGTCCCCGCCGAGCACGACCTCGCCGAACGCGACGCGTGCGAGCCTCGCCGACGTCGGCGACCTGACCCTGATCGGCAACCGCGCCTGCCGGAGCACGCGCTCGCGGAGGGCGAGCTCGCGCAGCGCGGCGTCGGCGTCGACGTCGCCTTCCGCTCCGACGACAACGGCACCGTGCAGGGTCTTGTCGGAGCCGGCTTCGGCGTCGCGCTCGTGCCGCTGCTCGCGGCCGACCTGAAGGACGAGCGGGTCCGCGTGCTCGAGCTCGAGCCGGAGATCCCGCCGCGCCGGATCGCGCTCGCGTGGCACCGCGACCGTCACCGCTCGCCCGCCGCGCGCGCGTTCGTCGAAGTCGCCGCCGAGGTGTGCGCGGACGTCGCCGCGGTCGCTGACGCTCACGCCCGCCTAGCGATCGCCTCCCGCGCGGCCTCGAACTGCTCCGGGACGAGGCGGATGTACGAGTGGCGCCAGAGCGAGCTCGGGAAGATGCCGACCTCCTCCGCCGGGATCGAGCGGTCGAGGTCGTCGAGCGCGACGAGCGGGCGGATGCCTGAACGACCAGCGCCAGCGCTGACGCTCCGGGTCCTCCTCCGGATCGGACGTCACCTCGACGACGGCGAAGACCGCCTGCCAGACGCTGGCGTAGCAGACCGCGAAATCACCTTTCGCCGACGGTGGGCCGCCGCGTCGACGAGTGGCGCTCGAAGCGTAAAGCCGGTCTGCGGCAGCGGCCGGTCGCCGCGGCCGCGGACGAGCAGCCAGCGGTCGCTCAGACGCGCTCGACGACGGCGGCGATCGCCTGGCCGAAGCCGATGCACATGCAGGCGATCCCGTAGCGCGCCTCGCGGCGCTCGAGCTCGTTCAGCAGCGTCGCCGTCACGCGCGCCCCGGTGGCGCCGAGCGGATGACCGAGCGAGATGCCGCCGCCGTTCGGGTTGATGTCGTCGAAGCGATCCTCGAGCCCGGCGTCGTGGGCGAACTGGAGGACGACCGATGCGAACGCCTCGTTCACCTCGATCACCGAGATGTCGTCCCAGCTCAGGCCGGCCTTCGCGAGCGCCTTGCGGCACGCCTCCGGGTTGCCGTGCAGCATCCGGTAGGGGTCAACGCCGGAGAGGCCAAACGAGACGAAGCGGGCGCGCGGCTCAAGGCCGAGCCGCGACGCCGCCGCCTCGCTGGTGACGAGCACCGCTGCCGCGCCGTCGACGATCTGGCTCGAGTTCCCCGCGGTGACGACGCCGTCGGGCAAGAATGCCGGCTGGAGCGAGGCCAGCTTCTCGGCCGAGGTGTCGCGCCGCGGCGCCTCGTCGACCGCGAAGAGCACCGCTGCGCCCGCCGCTCCCACCTCGACCGGGACGATCTCGTTCTCGAACCTCCCCTCGTCGATCGCTGCGATCGCGCGCCGGTGCGACTCGAGCGAGAAGGCGTCGAGCGACTCGCGCGAGAGGTGCCACTCGGACGCGAGCGCCTCGGCAGAGATCCCCTGCGGCACGATCTGCCAGCGTTCGGTCAGCTTGTCCGAGAGGTCGCCGCCGTTGGAGCCCATCGGCACCCGCGACATCATCTCGACACCGGCCGAGACGACGACGTCGAGCTGGCCGGCCCAGATCGCAGCCGCGGCGTTGAAGTTCGTCTGCATCGAGGAGCCGCACTGGCGGTCGACCGTCGTCCCGCAGACCGTCTCCGGCCAGCCGGCGACCATCGGCGCCATCCGGCCGATGTTCCAGCCCTGCTCGCCGATCTGCGTCACACACCCCATCTGGACGTCCTCGACCTCGGCCGGATCGAGGTCGTGGCGCGCGACGAGGCCGTTCAGCACCTGGCCCGCGAGCTCATCGCCGCGCGTTCCCGCAAGCGAGCCGTTCCGCCGCCCGATCGGGCTGCGAACGGCGTCGACGATCAGTGCATCCGTGGCCACAAGAGGAGCATAGACTCAGCGCGTGGCCACGACAGCCTCCGAGAAGAAGCTGTTGATCGCCGGTGACTGGGTCGAGACCGGCGACTGGGTCGAGGTGCGCTCACCCTACTCCGGCGAGGTCGTCGGACGGGTCGCGAAAGCGGGCGCGGCCGAGGCCCGGCGCGCCGTCGACGCGGCCGGGGCCGCGATGCAGGAGCCGCTGCCGGCCCACAAGCGGGCCGAGATCCTCGTGCGGGTCGCCGGTCACCTCGGCCGCCGCCACGAGGAGGTCGCGCAGACGATCGCCGCAGAGGCCGGCAAGCCGCTGAAGGCGGCGCGCGTCGAGGCATCGCGTGCGATGTCGACGTTCACCTTCGCCGCGGTCGAGGCGCGAAAGCTCGCCGGCGAGATGGTGCCCATGGACGCTTCTCAGGCCGGTGCCGGCAAGCTCGCGCTTCACGCTGCGGCGGCCGATCGGCGTCGTCGGCGCGATCTCGCCGTTCAACTTCCCGCTCAACCTCGTCGCGCACAAGATCGCGCCGGCACTCGCGGCGGGCTGCGCAGTCGTGCTCAAGCCCGCGTCGCAGACGCCCTTCTCGGCGCTTCTGCTGGCCGAGCTCGAGACAGAGGCTGGCCTCCCGCCGGGCTGGCTGAACGTGCTGGTCGGACCGGCGTCCGAGATCGGCGACGTGCTCGTCGAGGACGAGCGCGTGCGCGCGATCACGTTCACCGGCTCGGGAGACGTCGGTTGGAAGCTTGCCGAGCGGGCGCCGCGCAAGCGGGTCAAGCTCGAACTTGGCAACGCAACGCCGGTGATCGTCGAGGCCGACGCCGATCTCGACGACGTCGCGACGCGGCTCGCCGCAAACGCGTTCTCGTTCGCCGGCCAGAGCTGCATCTCGGTGCAGCGGATCTACGTCCGGCGCGCCGCCTACGACGACCTCGTCGCCCGGTTCGTCCCGAAGGTCGAGGCGCTCGTCGTCGGCGACCCGCTCGACGAAGCGACCGACGTCGGCCCACTGATCGACGCGGACTCGCGCGAGCGCGTGCTCGAGTGGATCGAGGAGGCGCGAAGCGCGGGAGCGGCAGATCCTGACCGGCGGTGAGCTCGAGCACGGGCTCGTCCGCCCGACCGTGATCGCGAACGCCGCTCCGGAGCTCAAGGTCTCCTGCGAGGAGGTCTTCGGCCCCGTCTGCACGATCACGCCGTACGACACCCTCGACGAGGCGGTCGAGCTGGCCAACGGGACGCGCTACGGGCTTCAGGCGGGAATCTTCACGAGCGACCTGCGCACGGCGCTGGACGCCGTCCAGCGGCTCGAATTCGGCGGCGTCACCGTCAACGAGGCACCCACGTTCCGGGCCGACCAGATGCCCTACGGCGGGGTCAAGGACTCCGGGAACACGCGCGAGGGCCCCGCCTACGCGGTCCGCGAGTTCACGGAGGACCGCCTCGTCGTGATCGATCTCTAGACTCGGCGCCGTGGTGCGCCTTCCGCGACTGCGACGGCTCCTGGGCCGAGATCCGGCGCGCCCGCGCCGACGCCCCGCACCGCCGGCCGGCGAGCTGCGGCGCGAGCGTCGCGCGCTCATGCGGCTGCGCGAGCAGAAGCTCCGCGACCTGGGTGGGCTCTCGCTGGAGATGTACCGCCGCGACCGCTTCCGCGAGGATCTGCTGCTCGAGCGCTGTGCGGAGCTGATCGGCCTCGAAGCGCGCATCCACGAGCTCGACGTCCTCCTCGGCACGGCGCAGCGCGCCCCAGGAGTCCCGAAAGCCGTGCGCTGCGAGTGCGGTGCACCGCTTTTGTGGGCGTCGCGCTTCTGCGCGACGTGCGGTCGCCCTGTGGTCGAGGCGGCAGGAGACGCCCAGTGACCAGCGCCGGACCGACCCGCTGCCCGCGTTGCGGTGCGGCTGCGCAGCCGGGCCAGGAGTACTGCCTCGGGTGCGGTGGTCGACTCGGGCAGCAGCCGGACGGGCCGGTCGAGCGCGCCTCGACGACCGTCGCCGAGCAGCACGACTGGGCCGGCGCGTGGCTCGTGCCGGCGCTCCTTGGGCTCGTGATCGCCGTGCTCGGTACGGGCGCAGCGATCGCGATCTCCGGCGACGGCGAGGAGAAGAGCGCGATCCCGACCGCGACCGGAGGCAGCCTCACGGTCACCGGTGGCACGCCGACGCTGACCGCCCCGGAGCCGACGACCCCGACCGAAACGACCGCCCCCGCGACGACGACCCCGACCACGACGACCGGGCTGCCGCCCGCGAACCCTGCGGCGATCACGTGGCCTCGCGACCGGCGCGGTTGGACGATCGTCCTTCTCTCCCTGCCGCAGACGAACGGGCGGGACGCCGCGGCGGCCCAGGCGAAGAAGGCGCGTGACGGCGGCCTCCGCCGTGTCGGCGTACTCGATTCTTCCCGCTACGCGAGCCTGCACCCCGGCTACTACGTCGTCTTCCAGGGGGTCTACGCCGACGAAGCAGCGGCGGCCTCGGCACTGCAACGTGCGCGCTCGGTCTTCCCATCGGCGTACCAACGTGAGATTGTCCCCTGAGAACGAGGTGTAAGGAGTTCGGCGAGAGGGCACACGCCCTCGCAAGCCGTCCCACGGAGGCGCCGTCGTGTTTCCTCGTGGGAAAACATATGTCAACGACTTTGTAACACCCCCGAGGAGTCCGTATACTCGGTGTCGACAACCCCGCCGGAACCTGATTTTCGGCCTGACTGCGGGATAGAACAGGGAGCGATGACCGCGCAGATGGAAGCCCAACTCGTGCAATTGCAGGCCTGCATGTATCAGTATTCGCGAGCGATCTACCGCTCGATCAAGGACCTGATCGATCCGTACGCAGAGGCCGCCGTGCAGCTCGAGTCGCGTCGATCGGTGCTCGAGCAGTGCGAGCAGACGATGGAGCGGCTAGCGGCAGACCCCCACTATTTCGCCAAGCCGGACCGGGCGCTGTTCCAGGACATCCGGCGGTTCTTCCCGATCACGGCGCAGGCACAGGTCGCCTGGGCAGTCAAGGAAGGCATCGCCGCCGCGGTCGGCTTCATCGAGGAGCAGCTCGAGGCAGGCGCCCTCGACGGCGGTGTCGCCCGCTGCCGCGCGACGACGCGCAAGGGCAAGCCGTGCCAGCGGACTCCGCTCCCCGAGCGCGACTACTGCCCCTCGCATCAGCATCTCGAGCGGTCGCTCGCCGCGGCCTAGCCGTTTCGCGAAGCCGATAGAGTCGGGCGGCCGATGTCGCACGACACCGACAAGCTGATCCGTCAGCTCTCGCTGGTCGCCTTCCTGATGGCGGAGCGGCGGCCGCTGACGGCGCGCGACGTCAAGGGCAACGTCGAGGGGTACTCGGAGATGTCCGACGAGGCGTTCGCACGCCGCTTCTACTCCGACCGCGCGGAGCTGATCGCGCTCGGCGTTCCGCTCCACTCGCAGCGCGACGAGTTCACTGGCGAGGAGCTGTACACGCTCCGCTCCGAGAACTATTTCCTCGACGAGCTCGAGCTCGACGACGACGAGCTGGCGGCGCTGCAGACGGCGCTCTACATGCTCGAGGGGACGTTCGCGTACGCGGAGCCGCTACGGCTGGCGCTGCAGAACCTCGCGCTTGGACGGCCCGGCTTCGACGACGCCCCGACCGAGACCGCCGCGAGCGTCCAGGTGCGCGATCCCGACTACTCACCCGAAATGGCCGGCCGCCTCTCGAAGCTCGAGTCGGCGATCTCGAAGCAGCGAACGATCAAGTTCAGCTACTGGTCGCCCCGACGCGATCAGACGCGCGAGCGAACGCTCAACCCGTATGCCCTCCGCCGCGATCGCGGCACCTGGTACGTCGTCGGCCAGGATCTCGACAACGACGACGTGCGCACCTTCCGCGTCTCGCGTGTTCGCAGCGACATCCGCTTCGCCACGCGCCGCGAGCGGGACTTCCGGCTGCCGGCGGACTTCGACGTCGACGCCTACCGCGTCGGCGAGGACTGGCAGCACGGGCCGGTCGCCGGAACGGCAAAGATCGAGGTGAACGGCGACACGGCCTGGTGGGTGCATCGCACCCTGCACGAGGCCGGAGCCCTCGTCGACGGCGTCTTCGAGACCGAGTACGCCGCGATCGAGCCGCTGGCCGGCTGGGTTCTGCGCCAGAACGGCCGTGCGCTCCCACTCGCGCCGGAGGAGCTGCGCGCCGCGTGCGCCGACGGCCTGCGCCGGGTCCGCGAGGCGCACGAGGCCGAGCCACCGAAGCTGGCGCGTGAGAAGGCGGTCGTCGTCTCGCCGGACGGCCTCGAGCGGCCCGCCCCGGCCGTCGCGCCCGAGCGTTTCGGGGTACTGCAGGCGCTGCTCGCGTACCTGCTCGCAGCGTGCGGTGAGAGCCGAGACGCCGAGCTCGGCGCCGCCGATCTCGCCGCGCGCTTTCACATCCCGCGCGAGGAGCTCCAGGATCACCTCTCGCTGCTGAACCTCGTCAACTTCGGCGGTGGCTGCTACACGGTCTACGCCGAGCTCGAGGGCGACACCGTCCGGGTCGACAAGGAGCTGTACGGCGATGTCTTCCGGCTCGCGCCGCGCCTGACACCGCTCGAGGCGCGCGCGATCCGGCTCGCGCTCGACATCGTCGGTCCCTCGATCGCGGCCCAGGTGCACACGCCGCTCGACCGCGTTCGCAAGAAGCTCGAGGAGACGTTCGGGCAGTTCGAGGACCACCAGACGCCGGAGCCGCGTGCGGAGCTGGACGAGGAGGAACTCGTTGCGACGCTCTCGCGCGGGATCGCGGAGCGCCGCGTCGTCGCGATCGAGTACATGAAGGAGGGCGACGAGACGCCGACCGAGCGTCTCGTCGAGCCGTACACGTTCGAGCGCGTGCTCCCGAACTGGATCATCCACACCTGGGACCGCTCCTCCGACGGCGAACGCTCCTTCCGGCTCGACCGGATGCGGTCGGCGCGGATCACCAAGGACCGCTTCGAGCCGCGCGACGGCTTCGACCCCCACTTCCTCGAGGACGCCCACCAGGTCCGCGTCCGCTACGCCAAGCCCGTCGCCCGCTACCGCGTCGAGCGCGGCGCGACGAGGCTGACGGACGGCTCAGCGCTCGCGACGCTGCGCGTCGGGACACACGACTGGCTGATCAGCGAGATCCTGGCCGATCGCGGTGAGGCGATCGTGCTCGAGCCGGCGGAGGTCCGGCCGGCGATCGCGAAGCGCGCCGCGCAGCTCCTCCGCGAGCTCAAGCTCACGCGCGTCAAGCTCCCCGGCTAGAAAGCGAAGGCGTGGGCACGAGCTCAGCTGCGGTGGTGATCGCCGGAGCGGGTCCGACGGGGCTGATGCTGGCGGGCGAGCTGGCGTTGGCGGGTGTCGACGTTGCCATCGTCGAGCGGCGCGCCAGCCAGGACCGCCCCGGCTCTCGCGCAGGCGGGTTGCACTCACGCACGATCGAGGTTCTCGATCAGCGTGGAATCGCCGATCGATTCCTCTCCGAGGGGCAGGTGGCCCAGGTCGCGGGGTTCGCTGCCGTCCGGCTGGACATCAGCGACTTTCCCACCCGGCACAACTACGGGTTGGGCTTGTGGCAGAAGCACATCGAGCGCATCCTGGCCGGCTGGGTCGACGAGCTGGCGGTGCCGATCTACCGCGGACGTGAGGTGACGGGCTTCGCGCAGGACGACACCGGCGTCGACGTCGTGCTGTCCGATGGCCACTCGTTACGCGCGCAGTATCTCGTCGGGTGCGACGGAGGCCGCAGTCTGGTCCGCAAAGCAGCCGGGATCGAGTTCCCGGGGTGGGATCCGACCACGAGCAGCTTGCTCGCCGAGGTGGAGATGGTCGAGGAGCCGGAGTTGGGGATCCGCCGCACTCCCTCCGGCATGCATGCGCTGGGCAAGGTGGAGTACGAGATCAAGGACGGCGAGGTGGTCTACAAGAAGGGCGGGACGGTCGGTGTCATGCTGACCGAATCGCAGATCGAATCGAGCGAGCCCACTTTGCGCGATCTCAGCGCGGGACTCATCGCCGTCTATGGGACCGACTACGGGATCCACAGTCCCACCTGGATCACCAGGTTCACCGACATGACCCGGCAGGCCGCGGCCTACCGCGAGAGGCGAGTCCTGCTAGCCGGCGACGCCGCGCACGTGCACTCCCCGGTCGGTGGACAGGGCCTCAACACCGGAGTGCAGGATGCGGTGAATCTCGGCTGGAAGCTGGCCCAGGTGGTCAAGCAGGTATCACCGGAGAGCCTCCTGGACACCTACCATGCCGAGCGCCACCCGGTCGCTGCCCGAGTGCTGCGCAACACCATGGCGCAGGTCGCGCTCATGCGCGAGGACGATCGCATCGAGGCGTTGCGCGAAACCGTGTCCGACCTGCTGGGCATGGACGAGCCGCGTAAGCGATTCGCCGCGATGATGTCGGGCTTGGACATCCAGTACGACCTCGGCGAGGGACACCCGCTGCTCGGGCGCCGCATGCCCGACCTCGACCTCGTCACCGCCGATGGCCCGCTGCGAGTCTTCACCCTGCTGCACGAGGCCCGGCCGGTGCTGTTCAACCTCGGTGAGCCCGGCGCCTTCGACATCGCTCAGTGGGCGGATCGGGTTCAGCTGATCGACGCTGAGTACGCTGGTCCGTGGGAGCTTCCGGCACTCGGGGCGGTACGCGCTCCGACTTCCGTGGTGGTTCGGCCCGACGGATACGTGGCCTGGGTGGGGGAGCACACCCAGCTGGGGCTCGTCGACGCGCTGACCGCCTGGTTCGGACCGCCTACTGCGGCGTAGCGCTATCAGCCGGCAGACGCAGGGTGAACACGGCGCCCTCACCGGGCGTCGACTCGACGTCGAGCGAGCCGCCGTGGGCCTCCGCGAACGAGCGGGAGAGGAACAGACCGAGGCCTGTTCCCGGCTTCGCCGAGCCGGCGACGCGGCCGAACTTCTCGAAGATCTGGGCCTGGTGCTCGACGCGGATCCCAGGGCCTGCGTCACGAACGTGGACGATGACGTGACCGTCGTCGGCGCCGGCTTCGATCCTGACTTCGCCGCCGGAGTCCGAGTACTTGATCGCGTTCGAGATCAGGTTGTCGACCAGTTGGCGGAGCCGCTCCGCGTCGCCGCGCACGCTCGGCAGCACGGGCGGCAGCTCTGTCGAGACGTGCACCTCGTCTTGGCCGATCTCGGCCGCGGCGACCGAGTCGCGCAGCACTTCGGCCAGGTCGACGTCGCCGAAGCGGTAGCCGAAGGTGCCGGCCTCGATCCGGGAGGTGTCCAGCACGTCGCCTACAAGTGCCGCCAGCCGCGTCGTCTCGTCCGCGATCACAGCGAGGAACGCCTCGCGCTGCTCGGGGCGGAGCTCGCGCCAGCGCGCCTGCAGCGTTTGGGCGGAGCCGATAACCGCCGCCATCGGGCTGCGCAGCTCATGCGAGACGAGCGAGACGAAGTCGGCGCGGAGAGCTGACAAGCGCCGCAACTCGTCGACGGTCGCCCGCTCGGCCTCGTAGGTGCGCAGGTTCTGCACGGCCGTCGCGACGAGGCGCCCGAGGAGCGTGACGAGCCCGAGCTCCTCCTCCCGGAACGACGCCGGCTCGCTGCGTGAGATCGCGAGGGCGCCGATCGACCGCGTTCCGAGCTGCAGTGGCGCGAGCACGCGCGCGCGCACGCCGAGCGCGAGCAGCCCGGCTTCCTCCGGATAGCGCTTCTCGGCGATGTCCTCGCGGTAAATCGTGTGGCCCTCCGCGATTACCGCGTCGAGGATCGACCCCGGCACCGTGATCGCCGTGCCCGGCTCCAGGTAGTCCTCGGCGCCGATGCCGGCCGTCGCCATCACCCGCGCCCCTCCTCCCTCGGCGAGCAGGATCGCCGCCCGGTCGAATGGGAGCAGGCTGCGCAGCTCGCGCACGAAGGCGGCGAATGCGCGGTCGAGGTCGAGCGACGAGCCCAGCGCGCGGGCGGCACGGCTGGTCGCCTCGAGCACGTCGACCCGGCGACTGAGCTCGTCGCGCAGGCGTTCCGCCTCGGCTGCGCGCTCCTCGGCGTCGTGCGCCTGACCACGCTCCATGTCGACGAGCCGCCCGACGACGAGGCCGAGTGCGAGACCGACGACAACCCGAAGCACGAGCGCGTCGTAACGCACGGGGAAGCCGAACTCGTCGTGTCGCCAGTACTCGAGCACGAGCAGGACCGGGAGCGTCGCTGTGGCCGCAATCAGTCCGCCCGTCAGGCGGAAGAAGAGCGCTGCTTCGAGGATCACGAGGTACGGAAGCGCCCTGAGTGGCTGGGCCGGCTCCCACGCGAAGACGAACATCAGCGCGGAAGTGACCGCGAAGTCGGTGATCACGCCCAGAGCCGCGAGGTAGCGCAAGCGGCCGCGCCAGCGATACGACAGCACGAGAAGGACGAGCGCGAGCCCGGCGAAGACGGCAAGAACTGTCCACGCCGCCTGCTCGTAGCCCGGCGTCGGGAACTCGTCGCGGTCGATCAGGATCTTGATCAAGGCGACGGGCACGAGCGCGAAGCGGACGAAGCAGAGATTCCGGATCAGCGTCACGGTCCGCCCCGCTCGTCTATCCGCGTAAGCGCCCAGGCGGCGTGGTCGCGCAGGAGCTCGTCGTCGCCGGTCAAGTATGTGGCCACGGCGTCTCGTTCGCGGTCGCCGCCGACATTCCCCGCTGCGACGAGTGCGTTCCGGCGCAGCCAACGAGGATCGTTTCGCGGCACATACAGTCGTTCGTAGCGGGCGACCAACGCTTCGCCGTCCGCCTCGAGCCAGTCGAGCAGGGAGACGGCGGGCTCGGCAGCCGGCGGCGGCTGCACTCCCGCCCGACGCCTCTCGACGCCGCGGTTCCACGGGCACACGTCCTGGCAGATGTCGCAGCCGTAGACGGATGCTCCCAGCTCAGCCCGATAGTCGACGGGGACCGCGGCCGGTGCCTGCGTCCAGTACGAGAGGCAGCGCGTCGAGTCGAGCGTCCCCGGCTCGTCGAGCGCGCCGGTCGGACAGGCGTCGATACAGAGCCGGCACGAGCCGCAGCCCGCGTCGAGCGGCTCAGACAGCTCGACAGCGCGGTCGCTGACGAGGGTTCCGAGAACGACCCACGAGCCGTGGCGACGGGTGATCGCGAGCGTGTTCTTGCCGTAGAACGCGACACCCGCACGCACCGCGCCCTCGCGGTCGACGTGGTCGTTCTCGTCGACGAGGACGCGATAGGCGCCGCCGAGCCGGCGGCCGAGCGCGTCGAGTCGCTCGCGCAGATCGGCGTAGCGGTCGGACCAGGTGTAGCGGGCGAGGCGGCCTTCGCCGACGCCGGGTTCGTCGGCTTCGGCGTAATAGCAGAGCGCAGCCGAGATCACCGAGCGTGCCCCTGGGAGCAGCCGCTCTGGATGGCACGAGACCTCGGGCCGCCGCGTCGTGAAGCCCATCGTCGCGAACAGCCCCCGCTCCTTGCGTTCACGGATGTGACGCTCCGTGTCCGCGTACGGCTCCGCCGGCGCGGCACCGATCGCATCGAGGCCAAGCTCCTCACCTAGCCGGGTCAGCTCGGCAGCCGTCATGACAGGATTGTGCCCGTGCACGCGGTGCGGATCCACGAGGATGGCGGTCCTGAGGTGCTCCGGTACGAGGAGGTAGCCGATCCGGTCGCTGCGCCGGGCGAGGTGCTCGTCGAGCTGAGGGCGGCGTCGCTCAACCATCTCGATCTCTGGGTGCGAAAGGGGCTTCCCTCCGTCCCGAAGCCGCGCATCCTCGGCGCCGACGGCGCCGGCATCCGCGTCGACACCGGTGAGCGCGTGGTCATCAACCCCGGCCTCGAGCACGGGAACGTGATCACGGTGATCGGCGAGCACACCGACGGGACGCACGCAGAGCTGATCGCAGTACCGGAGACGAACGTCTTCCCGCTCGCCGACTCGATCTCGTTCGAGATCGCGGCCGCCTTCCCGCTCGTCTACGAGACCGCATACAGGATGCTCGTGACGCGGGCGCAACTGACCGCGGGCGAGTGGGTCCTGATCTGGGGGATTGGCGGCGGCGTCGCGACGGCCGCGTTCGAGATCGCCCGCGCGATCGGGGCGAAGACGCTCGTCACCTCCGGATCCGAGGAGAAGCTCGAGACGGCGCGCGGGTGGGGAGCCGACCTCGCCCTCCCCCATGCCGATGCTGCGGCCGCGGCGAAGGAGCTCGGAGGCGTCGACCTCGTCGTCGAGACGGTGGGCGAGGCGACCTGGAAGGACTCCCTCTCAGCCGTCAAGATCGGCGGCAGGGTGGTCGTCTGCGGCGCCACCACCGGCCCGAACCCCCCCGCGCAGCTGCATCGCTTCTGGTGGAAGCAGCTGACCGTCTACGGCTCGACGATGGGGACGCGCGCTGACTTTCTCGTCGCCTACGAGCTCGTACGCACCGGGCGTGCGCGAGTGCACGTCGACTCGACGTTCCCGCTCTCCGAGATCCGCGCCGCACACGAGCGGATGGAGGCCGGCGAGCAGCTCGGCAAGATCGTGCTGACGATCCCGTGACGCCAGAGCCGGGCAGCAGCGTCGCGCCGTCCCTCTTCGCGCCGCTCGGCCCCACGTACGACCGCTATTCGCGACTTCTCTCGCTCGGCCAGGACCCACGCTGGCGTCGGTTCCTGGTTGCACGGCTCGATCTCCCACCGAACGCACGGGTGCTGGACGTCGCCACCGGTACAGGCGCAGTCGCGCTCGAGCTCGTCCGGCAGCACGGCTGCTCGGTCGTCGGCGTCGACCGGAGCGCCGACATGCTCGCCGTCGCGCGCGCTCGCATCGCTGCCCGCGGGCTCACCTCGAGGATCGAGCTGCACGAGGGGCGAGCCGAGGCGCTGCCGTTCGCCGAGGCATCGTTCGACGCCCTGACCGTCACCTATCTGTTGCGTTACGTCGACGACCCGGCCGCGACGCTCCGCGAACTCGCACGCGTCGTGCGTCCGGGTGGAACGGTGGCGATGCTGGAGTTCGGCGTCCCGCAGGCTGGCGCAGTGCGTGCGCTCTGGGAGCTCTACGTTCGGCTCGTCCTGCCGATCGCGGGGCGCCTGCTCTCGCCCGGCTGGCACGAGGTAGGACGCTTCCTCGGTGTGAGCATTCGCGACTTCGATGCGCGCCTGCCGCTGGTGCGCCAGCTCGAGCTGTGGTCGGACGCCGGGCTGGGGAATCTCCAAGCGCGACGGCTCAGCCTCGGTGGCGGCGTGGTGGTATGGGGCAGATGCGAATGAGCGTCGAGCGCCGTCCGGCGTTTTACGCGCTCGCGCCCGGCGGCTGGCGGGACTACGTGACCGTGCTTCATCCCCCGTACACGCTCTGGCATCTCTCGTACGTCGCGATCGGAGCGTCGCTTGCGCCCGAGCTCGAAGCAGGACGCCTGCTTTGGGGGCTCGCAGCGTTCGCCCTCGCGCTGGGCGTGGGCGCGCACGCCCTCGACGAATTGCACGGCCGCCCGCTGCACACCGAGATCCCGCGACTCGTGCTCATCTGGCTGGCGGCGGCATCTCTGATCGCAGCCGTGGCCATTGGAATCGGCGCCGCTCTCGCGTGGACGCTCTGGTTGCTTCCGTTCGTCGCAGCCGGCGCCTTCCTCGTCCCCGCGTATGCCCTCGAGCTCCTAGGAGGCGTGTTCCACACGGATCTTTGGTTCGGGCTCGCCTGGGGCGCGTTCCCGGTGCTCGTCGCGTATCTGGGCGCGGCGGAGACGCTGCGGCCGGAGGCATTTCTCGCCGCGGGGTTCGCGCTGGCGACGAGCCTGGCGCAGCGCTCGCTCTCGACCCAGGTGCGGACGCTGCGGCGCCGAGTCGCGCATGTGAGCGGGACGATCCGCTATGGCGACGGGCGAGAGGACGCGCTCGATGCGGACGCCCTGACGCGGGCGCCGGAGGCCGCGCTGCGCTCGCTCTCGGCTGGGATGGTCGCGCTGGCGCTGGCGCTCGTCTGGATGCAGCTCGGCTGAGCGCGGGCGCAGCCGACGCCGAGGATGAACTCGGCGTGGCGTCGGTCAGCTGCGAGCCCAACTGCGACGACGCGAGCCACATCTGCCCGACTGTCCTTAGTCGGCTCCGGCATGCGTGAACTCGGTTCACCTCGGAGCACCGTGAAAGGTGCCGTCCGCGGCGAGTCCTTGACGACCAGCCAATCGCCGGCCGCGGACATCGTGCGTCTCCTCGCGAAGGCGGTACGCGAACGTCGCCGCCCTCTAGCTGCGCCAACGGTGAGAGAACCTCCTCTGCGCGCGTACATCCTCCGTTGGTGACCGCACAAGGCTCCCGCACCTCGTCCTAACGGTCAGGTTGAGCTTCAGACAGGCCCGGTTGGGGAGTGCCTACTTCGTGGTGTGGGCGCCTACGGTCTCATGCGGCCCGTCCCGATCGGTCGGCGCGGTCGTGGACACCACGTAGTGACCATGGACGTGGTGGCGGTGGTGGTGGACGGGCTGGTGGTGGTGGACAGGCTGGTGGTGGTGGACAGGCTGGTGGTGGTGGACAGGCTGGTGGTGGTGGACAGGCTGGTGGTGGTGGACAGGCTGGTGGTGGTGGACAGGCTGGTGGTGGTGGACAGGCTGGTGGTGGTGGACAGGCGGGTGGTGGTGGACAGGCTGGTGGTGGTGGACAGGCTGGTGGTGGTGGACAGGCTGGTGGATGCAGTGCCCGTGTGGGTCGAGGATCAGGTGCGCAGGGACGCTGTCCTGGACTCCGTCGAGGTTGGGACAGACGTCGTGGTGGATCGGCTCAGGGCTGGGCTCAGGCCCAGGCTCGGGGCTGGGCTCGTGGATGCAATGCCCGTGTGGGTCGAGGATCAGGTGCGCAGGGACGCTGTCCTGGACTCCGTCGAGGTTGGGACAGACGTCGTGGTGGATCGGCTCAGGGCTGGGCTCGGGCCCAGGCTCGGGGCTGGGCTCGTGGATGCAGTGCCCGTGTGGGTCGAGGATCAGGTGCGCAGGGACGCTGTCCTGGACTCCGTCGAGGTTGGGACAGACGTCGTGGTGGATCGGCTCAGGGCTGGACTCAGGCCCAGGCTCGGGGTGGGCTCAGCTCGGGGCTCGTGGATGCAATGCCCGTGTGGGTCGAGGATCAGGTG
This sequence comes from uncultured Gaiellaceae bacterium, assembly GCA_963829845.1. Lineage (GTDB taxonomy): Bacteria > Actinomycetota > Thermoleophilia > Gaiellales > Gaiellaceae > Gaiellasilicea. The sequence goes on from CAWHKD010000021.1 coordinate 90,835, forward strand.
CGCAGGGACGCTGTCCTGGACTCCGTCGAGGTTGGGACAGACGTCGTGGTGGATCGGCTCAGGGCTGGGCTCAGGCCCAGGCTCGGGGCTGGGCTCGTGGATGCAATGCCCGTGTGGGTCGAGGATCAGGTGCGCAGGGACGCTGTCCTGGACTCCGTCGAGGTTGGGACAGACGTCGTGGTGGATCGGCTCAGGGCTGGGCTCAGGCCCAGGCTCGGGGCTGGGCTCGTGGATGCAATGCCCGTGTGGGTCGAGGATCAGGTGCGCAGGGACGCTGTCCTGGACTCCGTCGAGGTTGGGACAGACGTCGACGGGCGGCATGCCCGTCGCAGCGTTGTCGACCACGACGTCGGACCCGCCTCCGGCGATCTGCGAGTGGCTGGCTCCTTGCTCCGCCAGCGCCGGAGCCGAAAGGAGAGTCGCGGCAAGTGCAGCGATGAGCGTGGACAAAGGAAGACGTCTCATGGTCCTCAACTCCTTTGCCGCAGCTCTCACTCCGCCGTTTGACGAAGAGCCTATGGACGCACATCTTACTCTTCCCGAGAGACGCCTTCTCATTTGAGCGGCGCAGCGGGTTTTGGTGGCGGGGCGACTGGGCGCCCCGCCACCATGGAGCTACGGCCCGATGCGCCGGAAGAAGGCGCTCGACGGATCGCTGCCATGCGGCTGCGAGAAGAGCGCCAGGAAGTCGCCGGTCGCCGCGAGGCCTTCGTAGTCGCCCGTGAAGAAGCCGCCCGCGAAGGGCGCGTCGAGCATGTCGAAGGGCTCGTTGGTGAGCCTGTCCTCGTTCCCCCAGCTGAGGGGGCTCGTGCAGGCGGTCGCCGTCGTCGGGTGGCAGTGGACGGCGAAGTAGTCGGTGAGCAGGGTGCTCGGATCTGCCGTGTTGTTGCGGAAGTCGTAGTAGGTGACGCCGATCGTGCCGTCGTTGGCAACCTCGACCGACGGCGTGAACGCCTGCTGGTTCCCTGACGGGATTCCGGTCGGCGTCTGGTTGACCTTGATCGGAGTCGACCACGTGACCCCACCGTCGAGAGACTGCGAGAACGCGATGCTGTCGTTCTGGCCACCGCTGAAGCGCGCGTCCTGCCAGACGGCGTACAACCGCCCGTTCGCCCGGTCGACACCGATGTCCGGGATGATCTCGCCCGTACGGACGGGAGCACCGGTCTCGGGATCGCTGATCGAGATCGTGCCGAGCTGGTCGATGAGGAACGGGCCGGACCAGCTCACTCCTTTGTCCGTCGAGCGAAGCACGCGCACCGTCGCCCCGCGGAGCTTGTCCGTGTTCTCGTTGTTGAACTCGGTGAGAATGTCCACGAGCGTGCCGTTCGGCTGCACGACGATCTGGTTGCCGATCGTCTGGTCGTTCTGCCCTGGGTCATAGATCTGGCGCGCCGGCTCCCACGACAGGCCGCCGTTCGTGCTCCGGGCGAACCAGGTCGGGCCCCTGAAAGCGCTCGAGCGGAACGACGCGACGACGCTCGGCCGATTCCCCGGCGGGAAGACGAGTCGATCCCAGACCGCGTAAACGAGACCCGCGTTCGTCGGGTCTGCCGTGATCGTCTGCTTGTCATTGAACACGCTTGGCGCCGTGTCCCTGATCACGACGACCGGGTCACTCCAGGTGAGCCCGCCGTTCGTCGACCTGCTGGCCAGCAGAGCGTGGTCGAAGTCCTCCGCGGTGAACGGCGGACTCACGTCGTTGAAGGACAGGCTCAGCTGGTAGAGGTTGCCGTTGGGGCCGAAGCTGACCCACGGATCTGTGGCGCGCTGGTAGTTGCCGCCGTTCGCCGCGGCGCCGCCCGAGCAGACGGTCACCTTCGGTATCGGCACGAGCGTGAAGCTGGCTCCTCCGTTCAGGCTCACGCCGGCCACGAGCCCGCGCGCGCCGCCGTTCGACCAGCGGTCCTGCTGGAAGATGCCGACCACGTTGCTCGTGTTGGTCCGGTTGACGTCGATCCAGGGCTCGACCTCGCTGTTCAAGTAGACGGTGCCGGACTGCGAGCCGATCGCGTCGGCGGTGCAGCTCAGGAACGGGCTCGTTCCCGAGACCTGGACGAGCGGGCCGGGCGTCAGGTCGCTCGCACCCGCGATGCCCACGACCATCGTGAAAAGAAGCGCGAGCGCCGTCAGGGCCGCGCCAAGTCGTCTCCCATGCATACCCTCCTCCTTCGGGTCGCTTGAGACGTTCGGCAGGGAGGCTAGCAACCCGGTATTCCGCGCGCGCCATTCGAGAGCCTGCGCTGCGTGGACGCCCCGTAGAGGCTACGGAAGGTGGCTCAAACGGCTACCCGAAGCCGAGGATGAACTTGGCGTCGTCGGACATCTTGTCCGGCGTCCACGGCGGATCGAATGTCAACTCGACCTCGACATCCTCGACGCCGTCGACCGCTGCGGTCGCGTTGTGGATGTCTTCCTGGATCATCGGCCCGGCCGGACAGCCCATCGACGTGAGCGTGTGGATCACCTTCACGTTCGGCCCGTCGATCTCGACGTCGTAGAAGAGACCGAGCTCGACGATATCCATCCCGAGCTCCGGGTCCTCGACGTTGTGGAGGGCGTTGACGATCTCTTCGCGGTCGACCACGAGAACAGGCTACCCGAGCAGGCGCACCTCCTCCTTCCGGTCGCGAGCGAAGAAGTGGATGCTCTCGGCGAAGCGGACCCAGTTGCAGCGCATGCACATCACGAGCGAGTGCGTCCGGGCGCTGTCGGTGAGGAAGCGGACGCCGCGGAGGAGATCACCGTTCGAGACGCCCGTGGCGACGACGATCACGTCCCCGGGGGCGAGGTCCTCGGACGTGAAGACGCGGTTGACATCGTCGATCCCGTACTCGGTCGCGGCCTCGATCTCGGCGCGCGTCGTCGGCCACAGCTGGGCCTGGAGCTGACCGCCGAGACAGCGCAGCGCGGCGGCCGAGAGGACCGCCTGGCGCGTTCCTCCGATCCCAACCGCGAGATGGTCGTTGGTGCCGCGGATCGCGGCCGAGATCGACGCCGTCACGTCCCCGTCCTGGATCAGCTTGATCCGGGCGCCGGCGCCGCGGATCTCCTCGATCAGGTCGTGATGACGCGGCCGATCGAGCACGAGCGCGGTGATGTCGTTCGCGTTGCGGCCGAACGCCTGCGCGACCGCCGCGACGTTGTCCGCCACCGGCTTGGTCAGATCGATCTGGTCGCGCGCACGCGGCCCGACGGCCATCCGGCGCATGTACATGTCCGGCAGCCGCAGCAGCGAGCCGGGTGGACCGACCGCGAGCATCGACATCGCGCCGGTCCCGCCCCTGGCGACGACGCCGCGGCCCTCGAGCGGATCGACGGCGAGGTCGAACGACTCACCGCCGGCGCCCACGGCGGAGTCCATCGTCAGCACGTCGCCGTCCTCGGGCCCGATCACGATCGTGCCGCTGATCGGCAACTCGGTCAGCCCCGCGAGCATCGACACTTCCGCCGCCTCCTCGGCCGCGTCCTGATCGTCGCGTCCGAGCCAGCGCGCCCCCGCCAGGGCGGCCCATTCGGTCGCGCGCGCGAAGAGGGCGCAGGGACACATGCCGGGCGGGACGTCGCTCATGGCGCGATCATCGCGGAACCCGGCGTGCGGCGCGCTCCGCCCGCTCGAGCACGAGGTTCATCACGGCGCTGATCGCCTCCCGCTGCGACTCGTTCTCGATCACGGGCACGTCGTTTCGGTACGCACGCTCGAGCACGTACTCCTGGATCATCCGGATCTCGGGCATCCCGGCGATGTAGCGGTCGACAGGTCGCACGCCCTCGGACGTGGCGTCGCGGATCCAGAAGTGCGTCTTGTGGATCTCCTCGTCGTGAATCGCGAGCACGCACTGGACGACGAGCGCGCCCCTCAGCTCGGTAGTGATCATCCCGGGCACGAGGTGCACGCCCTCGAGCACCATCGACCAGCCCTCGTCGAGCGCGCGCTGGAGCGCGGCCTCGACGCCAGTGAGCACGTTCCGAGTCTGGTCGAGGAAGCCGAGCAGCGCGGCGTCGCCTGACTCCTCCTCTTCCGCCTTCGTCAGGCCGAGACCCGCCTCGAAGCTCGAGTAGTGGATCGAGGGCATGAACTCCTTCGCGAAGAAGGCACGCATCGTCTGGCGGACGAAGTCGGTCGACGTGACACGGGTGATCCCGAGCCGATAGGCAACCTCGGTGGCGACGGTCGACTTGCCAGTCCCCGTGCCGCCGCCGACGAGCAGGATCACGGGCAGATCGAGCTCCTGAAGGTCGCGGTAGCGGCGGAGTTGCCGGATCGCGCGCGGGCCGCGTTCCGCGCCGAGGTATTCGCTCGCGAGGTCCTGCAGCCGGTCGAGATCGACCGACACGTCGTCGCGCTGCGCGAGGTCGGACTCGGTTCGCCTCGCAAGCTCGTAGGCTTCGTCCTCCCGCAGGCCGATCGCCGTCAGCGCTCGCGCCATCAGGCCCTTCGAGTACGGCGATTCCGCGCTGCCGAGAAGGTTGCGCTCGCCCTTCCGCTGCTCGCTCACGCCGACGCCTCGTCCGCGAGCCGAAGCAGCTCGCCGTCCAGATCCTGGCTGTCCGCCGCCTGCACGTCACTGCCCGAGAGCACGACGTCAACCCCGCGCTCGCTGGCGGCCTCCGCGACGACGTCGATTGCCGCCGCCTTCAGCTCGACGAGGAAGACGTCCGCCTCGACGTGCGCCAGCTCGTCCCGCAGCGCCTCCCGGTCGGCGAGCGCCCCGGAGACGTGGACGACGTCGGCGCCGTGCTCCTCGGCCAGGTGCGCGGCGAAGAGAGAGTGTGCCGACTCGGGGGCAGTCGAGAAGAACGCCACTTTCCGTCCGGCGACGTCCGCCTCCGGTCTTGGGCGCAGCGTCGTCGGAATCACCTTCGGCCCCAGCGCAAGCGCGCGACGATGAAGCTCCTCCCAGCCAGTTCCCGGCTCCGCCATCGTCAGGATCACGAGCTCGGAGATGAGGTGCCTGAACTCGTTCAAATAGCCGGCGGCCACATCCGGATCGGTGGCGCCGTTGACGACGAGGATCCGGCGGGCGGTCGCGACGGGCGGGATCGCGGCGCCGCTGCCGTCGAAGAGCACGAGCTCGGGCTCGAGCTCGACCGCGAGCCGCGCTCCCTCGTGCACGTTCGAGGCGGCGACCGCACCTGCGAGACCGCCGCCGCAGCGCCGGCAGCCGACCGTCTCGACCCCGGCCAGCGCAGCGGTCTCGAGGTAGTCGGAGGCGGCGTGTCGGCCGCTGCGCGAGAGCTCGAGCAGCGCCTCGACGTCCGGCGCCACCGTGACGACTTCCGGCTCCGGAGGACCACCCCGCCCCATCGCGACGACGACGACGCGCCTGTCGCGGGCGTAGAGCCGGGCCGCATGCGCGGTGATCGCAGTCTTGCCGACGCGCTTGCCGGTGCCGACGATCCCGATCGAGGGAAGCGGGAACGGCTCGAGCGCGGGCGGGTCGAAGCGAAAGTCGGCGCCGACGTACGGGAGACCTGCCGCAAGCACGCGGCTGGCGAGCCGGAACCGCTCCCTCGGCCCGAGCACTGGCTCGTCGGAGAGGTCGACGACGAGCTCCGGGCTGTGCTCGGCGAGGGCCGCATCCAGATCCGGCACGACGCCGACGCCGTAGTCGGCGTCCCCGCGCAGCTTCTCGGTGCCGCCAACGACGTGCGCCGCGACAAAGTCGTACGGGAGCTCCTCGAGCGCAGCCTTGACGACCGGCGCGTAGTGCTCGCCGTCGATGAGTGCCAGGGCGCGCATCACGAGCGGGTCGTGACCTCGTCTTCGATTCGCCCGGTGTACTTCTCGTACTCGAACGTCTCGAGCGAGAACTGGATGATCCGCTCCTGCCCGTGAAACGGATGCTTACGCCAGACCGCGACGTGACTCCCCGAGACCTCGACGACGTTGTAACAGGGCCTCGTGTTGCCGCGCAGGCGCAGCGACGAGACGGTGCCGGTGTTGACGACGAAGAGGTTCTCGAGCTTCCAGGCGTAGGGAACGTGCTTGTGCCCGGACAGGACGAGGTGGACACCGGCGCGCTGCAGGCACTCGATCGTGTCGCCCGCGTCGTAGATCACGTTCCGCTCCCGGCCCGTCCCCGGCACCGGCAGCAGATGGTGGTGACAGACGAAGACGCGGAGGGCCGAGTCGCCCTGGGCGAACTGCTCCTCGATCCAGCGGTAGCGGCCGCGACCAATTTGGCCGTGGTCGAGATCGGGCTCGGTCGAGTCGACCGCCACGACCGTCGCCGAGCCGACGCGCAGCACCGAGTTGCGGTCGCCGAAGAGGTCCTCGAAGTGGACGTAGCCGACGTTGCGCGAGTCGTGGTTGCCGGGGATCACGACCATCGCCTCGCACTGGACCTTGTCCAGGTAGCGGCGTGCCTCCTCGTACTCGTGCTTGAAGCCGAACGTCGTCAGGTCGCCCGAGCAGACGACGACGTCCGGCTTCAGGTCGTTGATCTCCGCGATCGCCCGCTCGAGCAGGCCCGGGACGAAGTACTGGCCGCCGCAGTGGAGGTCGGACAGGTGCGCGATCGTGAACGTCGTCGTCTCGACAGCGTCGGACATTCGCAAAGCATAGGAGTGAATGGTTTTGGGAGGCGTGCCGACCCTTTAGGGGTCTTGGCGGGTGGGATCCGCCCAGTGCGGATTCCACCCTCGCGCAGATAGGTCAGCATAGGTCGTCCGAGCCTCCAGCTACCTTGAGGTTCGTGCCAGCGCAGCAGCCCGCGTTTCGCGCCTTCGCCGGTTCGGACCCGCCCAGATTCGTCAACGAGGTCGAGCTGGAGTGCGCGAAGATGCTCGACTACTACGGCGTCCCGTGGGAGTACGAGCCGACCACGTTCGTGCTCGAGCGCGATCCCGACGGCCGCGTCACCAGCGCCTTCACGCCCGACTTCTACCTCCCTGAGCAGAATCTTTACGTCGAGGTGACGGTGATGCGGCAGTCGCTTGTCACGCGCAAGAACCGGAAGCTGCGGGAGCTCAAGCGGCAGTACCCGGAGGTCAAGATCAAGCTCTTCTACCGGCGCGACATCGAGCGCCTGGCCCAGAGATTACGGCTGAAGCTCGCCTCCTAGCCGGCCGCCTCGCTGCCGAGGGCCACCCCATCGGGGAGGTCTACCTCTCGCGCTTCGAGATCATGCGGCGCGTGGCCGAGCTCGGCGCCGAGCTCGCGGACGTCTACGCGGCGCGGGAGCCGCTGCTGGTTGCGCCGCTCAAGTCGAGCGCCGTCTTTCTCACCGACCTTTCGCGCGCGCTCCCCGTGCCACACGGGATCGACTTCCTCGAGTTGGCTGCGTACGCCAGCGGCCGCTCCGGCGCCGTCAAGCTGCTGAAGGATCTCGACACCGCCGTTGTCGATCGACACGTGATCGTGGTCGAGGACGTGGTCGATACCGGCTTGACGCTGAACTTCCTCGCGCGCACGCTCGCGTTGCGCGAGCCCGCCAGCCTCTCGGCGGTGACGCTGCTCGACCGGCCCTACCGGCGCCTCGTCGACGACGTCCCGCTCGACTACGTCGGCTTCACCGTCCCCGACGAGCTCTTTGCCGGCTACGGACTCGGCCTCGACGAGCGCTGGCGCTCGCTGCCCGACCTGCACGTCGTCGCGGTCGAGGAACTACCCGCCCACCTTACGGGCGACAGCTACCGGCGCCCGTCGCGGCGCGCGGCGTAAGACGTCAAGCGCAGAGCAGGGCTACACGTAGCCCATCGGGTCGACGGCGCCGCCGTTGATCCGGACCTCGAAGTGCACGTGCGGGCCGGTCGAGTGGCCGGTGTTGCCGGAGTACGCGATCAGCTGGCCCTGCGCGACCTGCTGGCCGACGCCAACCGTGACGCTCGTGTTGTGGCCGTACGCGGTCGCGACACCGCCGCCGTGGTCGACGACGACGAGATTGCCGTAACCCCCCATCCACCCGGCGACGATGACGACGCCGGCCTTCGCGGCCACGACGGGTGTGCCGTTCGAGACGGCGATGTCGACGCCCTCGTGCATCCGGCCCCAGCGCCAGCCGAAGCCGCTCGTGAGCACGCCGTGGACCGGCCAGACGAAGCCTGCAGCCGAGGCTGCGCCCGTGGGCGCCGGGACGACGAACGAGCTCTGCGCGGAGCGGATCCTGGCGGCGAGCGCGGCGCTCTGCGCCTGCAGGTCGCGCATGTGGCCGATCGCGGCTTCCTTGTCCCCAGTCACGTCGGCCAGGGTGGCGCGCTTGTCGCGGCGCGCTGTCGCGAGCTCGCGCTGGCTCCAGGCCAGCCGGTCGCGGACCGCCCGCTGCTCGGCCGTCCGCGCCGCGACCGCGCGAGTCGTCTCCGCGACCTGCCGGCGCGTCCTCCGGGTCGAGTTGCGTGTCTCCTGCATCTGCAGCTTCGCCCGCTCGACCTCGAGGGCGATCTTGTGGTCCTGGCGGCCGATCGTGCTGAGGAACTCGAGCTGGTCGAGCATGTCGGAGAAGTTGCCCGACGAGAGCACAACCGAGAGCGACGATGTGCGCTCGGAGGTGTAGATCTCGACGAGCCGTTTGCTGAGCCGCGCCACCGCCTCGCGGTGCTGGTGCTGGAGGAAGACGAGCTTGCGGGTCTGCAGCTCGTAGAGCTGGTTCAAGCGGTCGAGCCTCCGCTGGTGGAGTGCCAGCACGTTCTCGAGCTGGCCGAGCCGCGCGGAGGCGGCGTTGACGTCGTTCTGGAGCGCATCGATCTTGTCGCTGACGACCTCGATCTCCGAGCTGAGCACGCCCTCCCGCTCGCGCGCCGCCTCGATCTTTTCCTCGAGTGCGTTGATGCGGCCGTCGACGATCTGTTTCTGGTCGGAGGCGCTTTCCTGGCCCGACGCGACGGGGGAGGCAAGAAGCACGAAGCCGGCCAGAAGCAGGCCGATGCTGAGGCGTAGACGCATCCGAGGAGTAGTTTCGTCGGGGGGTCGGCCGTCCCTTTACGGAGCGGCCCGCGCCAGTGTACCCCCAATCTGCGGAAAACTACTGCTCAGGGCGGGTTTCGGGCACGATTGCCGGCTCCGGCGGATCGCCCTCGTCCGGCGGCGGAAACGGCTCCGGGGTCACGGCCGGCTCCGGCGGGTCGGCCTCGTCGGGCGGCGGATACGGCTCCGGGACCTCGGTCGGCTCCATGCCCCGGGGTTACCCGGGCCGCTCGACTCTCACACGCTCACTCGCGCCTGCCCGCGGCTCGAGGGCACGCAGCGCCTCGGCGGCCTCGCGGCGCAGCGGTCCGACGAGCGCACGGTAGTCCTCGTCCGAGACTTTGCCCGTGCGGTGGTCGAGCTCGAGCTCCTTCAGCGCCGCGAGGGCACGGTCGCGCGCCTCCGCGAGCTCCAGCCGGCGGCGATCGAGCTCGTTCGGCTCATCCAGGATGTCGCGGTCGGCTTGCGGCTCTCGGAGGTAGGGCAGCGCGACCAGGACGACACAGGCCGCGGCGAGGAGCGCACCGAGTAGGAGTGCAACGCTCACGGCCGTGCCGGAGCCTCGGCGCCTTCGTACCGGAGCGCGAGACGCCGCTGTTCGCGGGCGTCGGGCCAGAGCGTGATCAGCGCGCCCAGCACGAAAACGAGCCCGGCGAGCCAAATCAGGTTCACGAGCGGCTTGACGAACGCCCTGACGTAGACGGAGCCGTCCGCGTTCACCTGCTCGGCGATCACGAACAGATCCTCGCCGGTGATGAGGTCGCTGCGGATGCCGACCTCGTTGGAGACCTGGCGCTCGGCGGTGTAAGCGTTCTTGCCGGCTTCAACGGTGCCCAGCGAGCCGCCGTCCCGATCGACGCCGAGGACGGCGCGGATCTCGGTCGCGTTCGCGGCTTCGCGCTCCTCGAGCCCGCGATAGGTAAGGCGGTAGTCCCCGACGACGAGCGTGTCACCAGGGCTGAGGCGGCGCTCGTTGACGGTGTCGTAGGCGCTCGACCCGGCCACGCCGATCGCGAGCAGGACAATCGCGGCGTGGACGATATAGCCACCGTACCGACGCCGGTTGCGGGCGATCAGGGCCGAGAACGCGCCCGGCCAGGAGCCCCCGGAGAGGGCTCGGCGGGCTCGAGTCCCGCGGATGAACTCGAGCGCGATCGAGGCAAGCACGAAGGCCGAGAACGTGTACGCGATCAGGCCCGGGATCGACGAGCCGGCGCCGAGAGCGAGGAGAACGAGCCCGACGAGCAGGGCGAAGCCGACCGGCCACGTGAACGTGCGCCCGAGGCTGCGTAGCGAGGCTCGCCGCCAGGCGACCAGGGGTCCGATGCCCATCAGCAGCAACAGCGGCAGCCCGAAGACGCGGAGGAAGAAGTTGTAGTAGCCCGGGCCGACGATCCGCGACTCGCCGAGTACGGCCTCGTGGAGGATCGGGTAGACGACGCCCCAGAGGATCGTCAGCGTCAGCGCGACCAGGAGCAGGTTGTTGTAGAGGAAGGTCGCCTCTCGCGAGACGAGCGACTCGAGCCGCGTCTTCGAGCGCAGGAGCGGCAGCCGGGCGAACACGAGTGCGAGCGAGCCAAAGACGACGACGCAGATGAAGGCGAGGAACCACGGCCCGATCGAGCTCTGCGTGAAGGAGTGGATCGAGCTGACGATGCCCGAACGGGTCAGGAACGTGCCGAACAGCGAGAGCGAGAACGCCATCACGACGAGCAGGTGGTTCCAGACGCGGAGCATGCCGCGCTTCTCCTGGATCATCACCGAGTGCAGAAATGCCGTCGCGGCGAGCCACGGCATCAGTGCCGCGTTCTCGACCGGGTCCCAGGCGTAGTAGCCGCCCCACCCGACCTCTTCGTACGCCCAGTGCGAGCCGAGCAGCTGGCCGACTCCGAGCGCGGTCCAGGCGACGAGCGTCCAGCGGCGCGTGGCCACGATCCAGCGCTCGTCGGTGCGACGCGCGAGCAGCGCCCCCATTGCGAACGCGAACGGGACGGTGAGGCCGACGAAACCGAGATAGAGCAACGGCGGGTGGGCCATCATGTACGGGTTCTGGAGGCTCGGATTGAGCCCGCTGCCGTCGGCCGGAGCAGCCTGGGTCGCGAACGGCGTCGCGACCGCGACGAGCAGGAACGAGAAGAAGAGCGTCACGCCCCCGAGCACGGGCGTCACCCAGGCGACGAGATCCCGAGCCGTGCGCCGGTTCACGAGCAGAGCGGCGGTCGAGTAGCCGGTCAGGATCAGGAGCCAGAGCAGCAGCGAGCCCTCCTGGCCGCCCCAGAACGCCGAGATCGTGTAGCCCGTCGGCAGCTCACGGCTCGTGTGCTCTGCGACGTACACGAACGAGAAGTCGTGCCGGACGAGCGCAGCGACGAGAACCAGCGCGGCGACGATGCTCGTTCCGAACGCGGCGACGAGAGCGTTCTGGGCCGAGAGCGCGAGCCGGCGGCGACCCTTCCAGGCGGCGTACGCCCCCGCGACGACCGCGTAGACGGCGAGACCCAGCGTGGCGACGAGCGCGGCGCGGCCGAGCTCAGGCATCGTGCGTCAGCCGGTGGCGTTGCCCGGAGGACGTCGCCGGGCGGCGCACTAGGTGTCTTTCTTGGCCGTGTACTTCGACGGGCACTTCGTCACGAGCGAGTCCTTGACGGCGACGAAGGTGCCGTTGCGCAGCTCACCCTTGACCGAGACCTCGCGACCGGCGCGGAATTGATCGGAGACCGAGCCCGTGTAGACGACCGTCACCGTCTTGGTCGAGCCGCCCTTGATGTCGCGGAGCCGAAAGCGCAGCCCGTCGCCGTAGGCGTCGCCCTTGTAGCCGGGCTGAACGCGGCCGGCGAGCGAGACGACACCCTTCTGCGCGCCAAGCTCGCTCGGCGAGACCGAGGGCGTGCCCCCGCCCGCGATCGAGGTGTAGAGCAGGAAGACCGCGAGCACCGCCGCCACCGAGAGCGCGACGACGAGCCGCGCCGGATTGCGCTTCCGAGCCACGACCGGATCGTAGCTCCGCTGGGAGTGCTTGGCGGAACGTGCCTCGCCGACGGGGTGCGATGCTCGTTCCGAGGCAAGGACGCAGGGAGCGTCGATAGCTACAGCCATCGACGCGACTGAGGACGCCGCATCGGGACGAGCAGCGTGGCCCCGGGCACAGCGCCCGTTTCGCCAAGCGCTCCCTAGGCAGAGCGCGGTGCGGTCTCGCGACGGGCGGGAATCCGGTAGCCGTGATCGTGGCAGAGCGAGCCGGTGTCGTCCTCGGTGAGCGCATCGCAGTAGCCCTTGCCATAGGCGGCGCGCATGAACGCCGCCACGACCTCGAGGTTCCACTCCGACACCTCCCCCGCTTCGCGCCAGAGGTCCGCGAGCCGGAGGTCGATGTCGAGCTCGAGCAGGTCGATGCGGGTCGGTGCCTTGGCCATGTCGAAAAGGGTAGGACCCCCGTCGGACGGCAGGGTCGACGCCGCGATCTGCGGATGTAACACTTGTCGCAAGTACGGAGTCGGGAGCCTTTACGACGCCTCGATCGGAACGCCGCCGGGACGCCCCGACCGCGGCGACGACGAGCCAGGAGGACGACCCGAGCGCGGAGACGAGCGTCCCTGGGCCGGCCCACGTCTCGGAGGAGTTCGCTACCGTCGGCTGCGTGACAGGGATCCGCGTCGGTCCTGCTCGGTGCCCGTCGCGGGAGTCGCCCGACCTCGCGGTCGAGCTCCTCGTCGAGCGCGGCTACGCCGCTTGCGAGCTCGATCTCGAGAGCGGCTTCTGGCTCGACTACCCCTGGGCCGAGCGACTCGGCGAACTGGCCCGGGCCGCAGGACATCGCCCTCTCGGTGCACGCACCGCTGTTCGCATTCCCGGGCCACCCGGACGTGAAGAAGTCGAAGATGGCGCTCGGAGCGCTCGACCGCACCGCCGGGATCGCGACCGCCGCGGGCGCGGAGGTCGTCGTCATCCATCCGGGCTTCTGGCTCGCTCGCACGCCGGAGCAGACAATCGACGACGTGATCGACTCGCTCGCGACCCTACGCGAGAAGCTCGAGAGCAAGGAGCGAGCGGTGCCGTTCGGCGTCGAGGTGATGGGCCGCGTCAGCGAGCTCGGCTCGATCGACCACGTCATCGAGATCGCCTCGCGCCTCGACTGGGTGCGTCCGGTGATCGACTTCGCCCACATGCACGCCACCAGCGACGGCGCCTTCACCGACGTCGACGGCTTCTCCGCAGTCCTCGAGAGTGCAGACGGCGTCCTCGGCCCCGGCGAGCCCTTCCACATCCACTTCTCCGACATCGCCTACGCGAACCGGAATGAGACGAAGCACCTGCCGTACGGCGAGGGGACGCTCCGCGCCGAGCCACTGCGCGATGCGCTCGGCCGCTTCGAGCGGCCGGCGACGGTGATCTCGGAGTCGCCGGACGAGAGCTCGTCGCAGGCGATCAAGGCCGTGCTTCAGGCGGGGGCGAGCGCCGCTTCGTAGTCGGCGAGCTCGGCCTCGTACTCCTCGGCCTCGTCGATCCGGTCGCGCTCGCGCAAGAAGCGGGCGAGCGCGGTGACGAGCTCTCGCCGGATCAGCCGCAGCGGCTTCCCGTCGACGACGGCGACCGCCTCGCGCAGCAGCGCCTCGGCCTCCTCGTCAAGCCCCTGGGCGGCGCGGACGATCCCGAGCGCCATCCGGGTCGTGGCCCGGGAGATCGTGTCGTGGGGGCCGACGGTCTCGCGCGCCTCGAGCGCGTAGCGCTCCGCCTCGTCGATCTTCTTCAGCGAGACGAGCACCTGCGCCAGGCCGCGCTGGCTCTCGCAGAGCGTTCCGCGGTCCTCGAGCGGCTTCAGGATCCGGATCGCGTCGCGGAACCGGCGCTCGGCGGCAGGCAGGTCGCCCCGGCGCCGCTCGACCCAGCCGAAGTGGTTGTTCACCCGGGCGAGCGCCCACTGGTCACCCGACTCGGAGAAGAGCTCCTCCGCCTGCACGAGCCCCGCTGCGGCCTCGTCGAGCCGGCCGCGCAGCGAGTCGATCCGCGCCTGTGAGACCAGCGTCCAGCCGATGACCGTGATGTTGCCGCTCTCGTCGGCGAGCTCGCGCGCCTCCGCGTTGAGGCGCGTCGCGCGGTCGAGGTCGAGGCGCGCGATCGCCGAGCTTGCGAGCTCGTCGCACGCACTCGCCTCGAGGTCCTTGCGGCCGATCTCGCGTGCGACCTCGAGGGCCTTCGTGTTCCAGCGCTCGTCGTCGTCGAGATCGCCGAGCCACCAGCCGATTCGCGCGCGGGTGGCCAGAGCCTCGATCCGATCCTCCGGCTTCGCGTCGTCGAGGAGCACGAGCGCCTGCTCGACGAGCTCGCGACCGCGTGGAAGGTCGGCGTCGCGCAGCAAGGCGTTCTCGGCCAGCGCCGTGAGCGCCAGCCCCTGCAGGCGGATATCGCCGGCGTCGGTCGCGTCGGCGAAGACGCGCTCCATCTCGACCGCCTGCGCCGGCAGGTCGGCGAGTCGGCGTGCGGCCCGGGCCGCGAGGAAGCGTCGCTGGAGCGTCGGCTCGAGCTCGACAGAGCGGACGAGCAAGCGCCGTGCAGCCTGGTTCGCCTCCTGCGCCAGCGCACGGCGGCCCGCCTTCTCGAGCGCGCCCGCGGCACGCAGCTTCAGCTCCTCCGGCGCCTCGCCGTCGAGGTCCTCGAGCAACGTCGCCGCGTGATCGAGGTGGTAGGCGCGGATCTCGACGAGTTCCTCGCCCGCGACCCCGTGCAGCCAGTCGGCGACCTGCTGATGCAGGTCGGCGCGGGCGCCCTTGGCCAGACCGGCGTAGGCGACGTCGCGGATGAGGACGTGCTTGAAGCGGTACGCGCGCTCACCCGTGATCGACGTCCGGCTCTCACGCGTGATGAAGTCGCGCAGGAGCAGATCGTCGAGGACCGGCTCGAGATCGTCGACCTCCGGCAGCAGGTGCTCGACCGCGCCTTCCCAGAAGATCCGGCCGATCACGGCGGCCCGCTGGAGCAGGCGCTTCTCGTTTCGCCGCAGGCGGTCGATGCGCGCGGCGATCATCGCCTGGAGCGTGTCGGGAATCCGCTTCGACGCGGTCCCGCCCTCGAGCAGCATCCTGGTCGTCTCCTCGACGAAGAGCGGATTGCCCTCGGTCTTCTCGAGCAGCGTCTTCCGCTCAGAGGTCGAGAGGTGGCGGTCGGCGAGTAGCGCGTCGAGCAGCTCCTCGCTCTCCTCGGGAGCGAGCGGCTCGAGCTCTGTCGCGGCGGCGCGAAGACGGCCGCCGCCCCAGCTCGGGCGGATGTCGAGCAGCTCCGGACGGGCGAGGCAGAGGATCATCAGCGGCGCGTCCTTGACGCGCTCGGCCAGGTGCTCGATCAGCTCGAGCAGCGGCTCCTCGGCCCAGTGGACGTCCTCGAAGACGAGGATCAGCGGCCTCGCGTCGGCCAGCTCGGCGGCCCACTCGCGCGCCGCCCAGGCGATCTCCTGCTGGCTGCGCTCGGTCTCGATCCCCTCGAGCACGCCGACGGCGAGCGCGAGCAGGTCGGCAACCGCGTCGTCGCCGCACTGGGCGCGCAGCTTCGAGATCGCCTCCTGAACCGGGTCGTCGTCGGCGATCCCGGCCGCAACCTTGACCATCTCGGCGAGCGGCCAGTAGGTGACGCCCTCGCCGTACGGAAGCGAGCGTCCGACGAGGATGCTCGCCTCTTCGACGCCCTCGAGGAACTCGCGTGCGAGCCGGCTCTTCCCGACCCCGGGCTCGCCGAAGATCGTGAACAGGTGCGCGCGCTTGTGCCGGATCACGCGGCCGAGCGTGTTCTCGAGCAACTCGAGCTCGAAGTCGCGGCCGACGAACGGCGCTGCGACCGACGGCGCGCGGCCGTCGCTTTCCAGGATCTCCAGCAGCCGCCAGGCGAGCTGCGGCTCGGCGAAGCCCTTCAGGTCGATCGGGCCGATCTCCTCGGTCTCGACGACGCCGACTGTCAGCCGCCGGGCGAACGGCCCAATGAAGACCTCTCCCGGCGCGGCGGCCTGCTGGAGCCGCGCGGCGACGTTGACGGCCTCGCCGGTGGCGAAGGTTGAGTCGGACTCGTCGGCGACGACCTCGCCCGCCTCGACCCCGATCCGCGCCTCCAGCCCGAGCTCGTGTACCGAGTCGAGGATCGCGGACGCGGCGCGCACAGCGCGCTCCGCGTCGTCCTCATGTGCCTGCGGAATCCCGAACGCAGCCATGACGGCGTCGCCGGCGAACTTCTCGACGATGCCACCGTGCGTCGTGATGCAGTGCGAAACGTGCTCGAAGAACGAGTTGACACGTCGGCGAACGACCTCCGGATCGCGCGCGGCGACGAGCTCCGTGGAGCCCACGAGATCGACGAAGACGACGGTTGCGAGCTTGCGCTCCATGTCTCAAGTGTAAGGATTGGAGCTCCGCTGCCGACGAGCGGAAACTCGACGGATCATCCGTCGGGACGGTGAAGAAGGGGGACGTGATGAGACGCTTCTGGATCACACCTGTCGTCGCCTCGGCGGCACTCGCGGTCGCGGTCGCTGGAGCCGTGGCGCACAGCGACGACGGCGATGGCGCGTTGAAGGACGAGCGGCACTTCAGGGCGCAAGCGCTCAAGGACTATGAGGGTGGCAACAAAGGTGGGTCGGCCTTGAACATGGTCGCCGTCGGCCACACCGATCTGGACGCCCGCGGCTTCAACGCGGACGTCTGGCAGCACGAGGGCTACGCCTACGTCGGCCAGTGGGGCTTCGCCGACTGGGCAACGGGCAACTCACGCTTCTGCGCGACGGACGACAAGCGTGGCGTTGCGGTCATCGATGCGCGTGACCCGTCGAGCCCCGAGCGTGTGGCCACGCTGCTCAACCCCGCAGGAACATCGGCCGAGGACGTCGTCGTCTACACCGCCCGTTACGGTGCGTGGGCGGGACGCGACATCGCCGTCGCCGGGATCCAGTACTGCGGCGGCTCGCGCACCGACGCTGCCGCGAATCGCGGTCTGATGCTCTGGGACGTCACGAATCCCGCGGCGCCGGTCCAGGTCGGGTATCTCCGGACGGCCTGCTGCACCCGGGGCGTGCACGAGTTCGAAGTGCAGCACCGGTCCGACCTCGGTCGCACGTATGCGTATGCCACCGTGCCAACGTCCCGCTACCCGGACAGCGACACGCCAAGCGGCTATCGCGATGCGAACGGTGACGGCGACTTCCGCCTGATCGACATCACGAACCCGGGTTCGCCGACACAGGTATCTGACTGGGGCATCCAGGACATCGGCGGCCCGTTCTACGGCGGTCAGGGCTGCGACGCCGACGCCAACTACGGCCACGGTGCCGAGCCGTCCGACGACGGGAAGTCTGTCTTCCTGTCCTACTGGGACAGCGGCTTCATCCGCCTCGACCTGACGAGCCCGGCTGCGCCCGTCTACACGGGCCGGACGATCTATCCGGCTGAGGCGGACGGCGACGCCCATTCGTCCCAATACGACGACGGCCGCAAGCTCCTGATCACGGCCGACGAGGACTTCTGCAAGACCTCGGGCGCCGGGATCGAGAAGGGGTTCGGCTACATGCGCGTGTACGACTACTCGAACCCGTCCGCGCCGAAGCAGATCGGCTCGTACCGGACACCGAACTCGTCCGACTCGACGGACGTCGGGGCCGGCGACTTCGCCATCCACAACAACTTCCTCGTGGGGACGACCTCGTATACGTCCTGGTATACGGACGGCGTCCGAGTGATCGACCTGTCGATCCCCTCGAAGCCGAAGGAGGTCGCGTACTTCGTCCCGCCTGCGACCACCAATCCGGTGAAGCCGTCGCAGCGCGGCACGCTCACGAACCAAACCCAAGTCTGGGGGGTCGTGGTCGACGAGGCGACCGGTCTCGTCTACGCGAGCGACATGAACTCAGGGCTCTGGATCCTGAAGCGCACCGACTGATCGCGGGCGCCGACCCTGTTCGTACGGCGGGAGGGCTGGAACACCGTCCTCCCGCCGCCGAGCCCTCGGCCGGACGCAGGTGACGCACCTTCCTGCGTTCATGTCCTGAGTCCACCCATCGGCTCGACCGAGGTTCCCCAGTAGCATCGACGCAATGCTCGATCCGAAGGTCTTCAAGGCGTACGACGTCCGCGGCATCTACCCGGACGAGCTCGACGAGGAGGGCGCGTACGCGATCGGCCGCGCCTATGTCGAGCAGTTCGAGCCGGATCGGATCGCCGTCGGCCGCGACATGCGCCTCTCGTCCCCCTCGATGTCCGCAGCGCTCATCGACGGCGCCGTCGATGGAGGCGCCGCCGTGCTCGACCTCGGGATGGTGGGGACGGAGATGGTCTATTTCGCCGTCGGCGAGCTCGGGCTCGACGGCGGCGTCTGCATCACCGCCTCGCACAACCCGAAGCAGTACACGGGCATGAAGATCGTGCGCGCCGGCGCGCTGCCGGTCGGCGGCGAGTCGGGGTTGCTGGATGTGCGCGACCGGGCTCTGAAGCCATTCGCGCCGCCTGCAAAGCGCGGTCGAGCGGAGGCGAAGGACATCTGGGACGGGTTCGTCGACAAGGTGCTCTCGTTCGTGGACGTCTCCGCGATCGGACCTCTGAAGGTCGTGATCGACGCGGCGAACGGGATGGCGGGCGCGATGCTGCCGCCGGTGCTCGAGCGCCTGCCGGTCGACGCCGTCACCTGCTATTTCGAGCCGGACGGGAGCTTCCCCAACCACGAGCCGAACCCGCTGCTGCCCGAGAACCGCGAGTTCATCGTCGCCAAGACGCTCGAGGAGCAGGCCGATCTCGGCGTCGCCTACGACGGGGACGCCGACCGCTGCTTCTTCGTCGACGACACGGGCGAGTTCGTCCCCGGCGACTTCGTCACCGCGCTCCTCGCCGAGTCGATCCTGGAAAAGGAGCGAGGCGGCAGCGTCATCTACGACGTGCGTGCGAGCCGAGCGGTGCCGCAGACGATCGAGCGCGCCGGCGGCACCGCACTGATGAACCGCGTCGGACACGCCTACATCAAGCACCGCATGCGCAAGGAGGACGCCGTCTTCGGCGGCGAGGTCTCGGCGCACTACTACTTCCGCGACTTCTCCCAAGCCGACTCCGGTGTCGTCCCGTTCCTGCTCCTCGTCGAGCTGGTCTCGACGAGCGGCCGCAAGCTGTCGGAGCTTCTCGCGCCGTACCGCGAGCGGTTCTTCCTCACCGGGGAGATCAACACACCTGTCGCCGACGTCGCACAGAAGCTGCAGGAGCTGGAGGAGCGCTACGCGGACGGCACCGTCACTCATCTCGACGGGATCTCGGTCGATTACGACGACTGGCATTTCAACGTCCGGCCCTCGAATACCGAGCCACTTCTGCGTCTCAACCTGGAGGCGTTCTCTCAGGAGGAGATGGAGCGGAAGCGGGACGAGGTGCTCGAGCTGATCCGATCGTGACCGCCATCGAGCTGGGCCGGGTCACCGACCGCAAGCCGCCGTTCAAGTACTCGGCGATCGCCCGGGTCTGGTTCTCGGACACCGACGCGCAGGGAGTCGTCTACTACGGCCGCTACCTCCCCTACTTCGACCACGCCAGGACGGAGTACCACCGCCACCTCGGCGGTTCCGGGCCGTGGATCGCGGGACGCGACTTCGTCATGCGAGCCTCGACGGTCGAGTACCGCGCGCCCGCCCGATTCGACGACCTGCTCGAGATCTTCGTCCGGGCGGCGCGGATGGGCCGTACGAGTGCCACCTACGAGTGCGCCGCCTACCGGATGGAGGACGACGAGCTGATGGTCACTGCGACCCAGACGGTCGTTCTGGTCGATCTCGAGGAGCGTCGTCCCGCGCCGATCCCGGACGAGTACCGGGCGCTGATTCGCGCGTTCGAGGGCGACGACCTGGAGGCGTGACCCAGCAGGCCGCTTCGTGATTGAGCCCGGGAGCGAAGCGACCCTTCAGGGTCTTCGCGAACGGGATCCGCTCCCGCGGATCCCACGCCTGCGCACGTAAACGTTGGACGGTGCGCCCGCCGAAGATGTGGTCTCCGTTCGAAGGCGAGGATCTGGACGCTAATCGCGCAGCTCGCCTCGTGATCGAGCCAGGGAGCGAAGCGACCCTTCAGGGATCTTCGCGAACGCGGGATCCGCTCCCGCGGATCCCGCGTTCTGCGCAAAGAGTTGGGCGGCGCGCCCGCCGAAGATGTGGCCTCTCCGAACGGGCGCCGCAGTCGCCCTAACCCCTCTCCCCTCTTCACGTTGTAGTCGGATTTCCGCCCGCGTCCATACCTGGATCGAGGTACCCCTCTCGATCGAGGGATGATCCCTCGCATGGGTGAACGTGCGTTCTTAGCTGCCGTTCATGTCCGTGCGCTCAGAATGTCGCCATGAGGATTCTGGTCGTCGACGACGAGCCCGCGGTGCGGGACTCGCTCCGCCGCGCGCTGCAGCTCGAGGGCTACGAGGTCGAGCTCGCGGGTGACGGACAGGAAGCGCTCGAGCGCCTGAGCGAAGACGGGATCGACGCCGTCCTGCTCGACGTCTCGATGCCGCGGCTCGACGGCCTCGAGGCCTGCCGCCGGCTCCGCAGCGACGGCAACGGCCTGCCCGTGCTGATGCTGACGGCGCGCGACGAGGTCGCCGACCGCGTGGCCGGCCTCGACGCCGGCGCCGACGACTACGTCGTGAAGCCGTTCGCGCTCGAGGAGCTGCTCGCGCGCCTGCGGGCGCTGCTCCGTCGCGCGACGCCCGCCGAGGAAGGCGACGTCCTCCGCTTCGCCGACATCGAGCTCGATCCGGCGACCCGTGAGGTGCAGCGCGGCGGCGACCCGATCGAGCTGACGCGGACCGAGTTCTCGCTGCTCGAGCTCTTCCTGCTCAACCCGCGCCAGGTGCTGACCCGCTCGATCATCTTCGAGCGTGTCTGGGGTTACGACTTCGGCTTCGGCTCGAACTCGCTCGACGTCTACATCGGCTACCTCCGGCGCAAGACCGAGCAGGGCGGGAAGCCGCGCCTGATCCAGACGATCCGCGGCGTCGGCTACGCGCTCCGCGAGGCGGCGTAGGCTTGACGGAGCCGCCAGAAGCGGAGATGTCGGCTTTGCCGGCATCGGAGCGGGAACTGTGAGCTTCCGCGCACGGCTCACGCTCGCCGTCGCCCTTGCGGTCGCCGTCGCGGTCGCGGCCGCGTCCGCGATCACCTACGCGCTCGTGCGGAACGAGCTGCGCGGCCAGGTCGACGACGCCCTGCGCGAGCGCGTCTCGAACGTCGAACTCGGCTTGGGGACGAATCCGGTCACCGGCGAGCCGCAGCTCCACATCCCACGCGATCGGTTCGGCGGCGCCGCCGGCATCACGCAGCTCATCACCGCGGACGGCGACGCGATCCTTCCCGGAAGGCGCCACCGTCGAACTGCCCGTGACCGAGCGGGCGCGGCTGACCGCCGCGGGCGACGAGGGGCCGTTCTTCTCGGATGCAAGCGTCGCCGGCACGCATCTGCGCGTCTACACGCTCCCCGTCGACAGCCCCGGGCTCGCGCTCCAGATCGCGAGGCCGCTCGACGAGGTCGACGCCGCGCTCGACCGGATCAGGAGTGCTCCTGTTCCTGATCGCCGCGATCGGGGATCGCGATCGCGGCCGGGCTCGGGCTGGTCGTCGCGAAGGCCGTGCTCGCCCCGGTCCAGCGGCTGACCCGGACGGCCGAGGAGGTGTCGGAGACGCGGGACCTCTCGCGCCGGATCGACGCCTCGGGCAACGACGAGCTCTCACGCCTGGCGGCGACGTTCAACACGATGCTCGGCGCGCTCGAGGACTCGGCCCGGGCACAGCGCCAGCTCGTCTCCGACGCGTCGCACGAGCTGAGGACGCCGCTGACGAGCCTGCGCACGAACATCGAAGTGCTCGCGCGCGACGAGGCGCTGCCGCCCGGCGACCGCGAGCAGCTGCTGCACGACGTCACCGAGCAGCTGACCGAGATGACGGCCCTGATCGCCGAGCTGGTCGAGCTCGCGCGGGGCGACCAGACACCGAGCGAGCCGGAGGACGTCCGCCTCGACCTCGTCACGGCCGACGCGATCGAGCGCACGCGCCGCAACCGACCCGGCGTCAGCTTCAAGGCCGAGCTCGAGCCGTCGCCGATCCGGGGCGTGCCCGCAACGGTCGAGCGGGCGGTCTCGAACCTGCTCGACAACGCCGCCAAGTGGAGCCCTCCGGGCGGCGAGATCGAGGTGACAGTCCGCGACGGCGAGCTGACCGTCCGCGACCACGGCCCCGGCATCGACGAGGCCGACCTCCCCTTCGTGTTCGACCGCTTCTACCGGGCGCCGGCGGCGCGCGGCATGCCGGGCTCCGGGCTCGGGCTCGCGATCGTGCGCCAGGTGGCGGAGGCGAACGGCGGCACGGTCGTCGCCGACCGCGCCGACGGCGGCGGCACGCTGGTGCGGCTCTGCCTGCCGGTGCGGCAGCCGGCGAAGACTTAGGAACTTCTTCGGCTCCCCTCAGAGAGCTCTTAGGCCGCCCACGGAGGCTTGCTGTGTCAACGCAAGCACCCGAAAGGAGCAGGCAGATGAAGGCACTCAAGCTCAAGATCGCCGGCGGCACCGCCGCCCTCGCGGCCGTGATCGGCGGTGGAGCGGCCGTCGCGGCGAACCAGCTCTCGCCCACCGAGGAGAGCGACGCGATCGTCCAGGATGCGGCCAAGCAGCTCGGCGTCAGCGCCGACAAGCTCGACGCGGCGCTGAAGCAGGCGCTCGAGAACCGCGTCGACGCGGCCGTCAAGGCCGGCACCCTGACCGCGGCCCAGGCCGCCGAGCTGAAGCAGCGGATCGAGGCGGGCGAGATGCCGCTGATCGGGATCGGTCCCGGCGGGGGCATGCACCGCGGCCACCACGGGTTCGTCGACTTCGCGGCTGCTGCCACGTATCTCGGTGTGACCGAGGCGGAGCTCCGCGCGAGCCTCGAGGACGGCGACACGCTGGCCGAGATCGCGAAGGCGAACGGCAAGACCGCGGCAGGGCTCGCGGACGCCCTCGTCGCAGCGGCGAAGGCCGATCTCGACGAGAAGGTCGCGGCCGGCCGACTGACTGTCGGCCCAGCGGGCGTCGATCCTCGCCGACCTCGAGTCGCGCATCGACGACGTCGTCAACGGCGAGTTCGCGTTCGGCTTCCGCGGCCGGCACGGCGGTCCGCCTCCGGAGGATCGTCGACCCCGACGCCTGAGCCTCGCTCCCCCTCCCCACCCGCGCCCCGGCCGACTCTTCGCGGCCGGGGCAGCGCGGGATTCTTAGCCATTTCTTAGGCGCCTCTCAGCTTCGGCTTAGACGCGACTGATCTCCTGACTGCCACGACGACGCACTCGAAAGGAACTCACGGCCATGCAGGTCTTCAAGAACTCACGGACAGCACTCGCGACCGCGATGACGAGCGCGGCCCTACTGGGCGCAGCCAGCGTCGCGGGACTCACTCTCGTACTCGACGACGGCGCACCTGCAGCCTCGCCGCAGCAGGTGACCGTCACCAACTCCGCCGCCGCGGCGAGCTCCAGCACGTCGACCGTCGGCGAGATCTACAAGCGCAGCGCCGACGCGGTGGTCAAGATCACCGTCACCTCCGCGGGCCAGGCGTCCCCGATGGGCGGCAGCGGCGGCACGCAGCAGGCGCAGGGCTCCGGCTTCGTCTACGACACCCAGGGTCACGTGATCACGAACCAGCACGTCGTCGACGGCGCCGCAGTCGGTCTCGGTCAAGTTCGCGAACGGCAAGACCTACTCGGCCAAGGTCGTCGGCACCGACCCGTCCACCGATCTCGCCGTCATCGACGTCGACGCGCCCGCTTCTGCGCTCAAGCCCCTCAAGCTCGCCGACTCCTCTGCGGTGGAGGTCGGCGACGGTGTGATCGCGATCGGTAGCCCCTTCGGGCTCGACCAGACGGTCACGACCGGCATCGTCAGCGCGCTACACCGCCAGATCAACTCGCCGAACAACTTCTCGATCGACGATGCGATCCAGACCGACGCGGCGATCAACCACGGCAACTCGGGCGGGCCGCTGCTCGACATGGACGGTCGCGTGATCGGCGTCAATTCGCAGATCGAGAGCGACTCGGGCGGGAACGACGGCGTCGGCTTCGCCGTCCCATCGAACACGATCTCGCAGATCGTCGGCAGCCTGATCGACGACGGCTCGGTCGAGCACGCCTACCTGGGCGTCGCGATCGACGACTCCTCGGCCACCACGGGCGCGAGCCTCGCCGAGGTGCGCGCCGGCACGCCGGCTGCACGGGCCGGGCTCAAGAACGGCGACGTGATCACCAAGTTCGGCGACCAGAGCGTCGGCTCGGCCGACGAGCTCCGGCGGCTCGTCGACTCGAAGCAGCCCGGCGACCAGGTCGAGCTGACGATCACGCGCAACGGCGAGACCCAGACCGTCACCGTCACGCTCGGCACGCGCCCGAGCGCCTGATTCACCCAGCGACCGAAGGGAGCAGGATGAAGAAGCGCACCAAACTCGCAGCAAGCGCCGGCGCCGCCCTGGCCGTGGTCGGCGCCGGCGGCGCCCTCGCCGCCGACCGGATGACGCCGAGCGACGAGAGCAAGGCGGTCGTCGACGACGCGGCGAAGCTGCTCGGCGTCGACCCGGCGAAGCTGAACGCCGCGCTCCGGAAGGCGCTCGAAAACCGCATCGACGAAGCGGTCAAGGCGGGCCGCCTGACCGAGGAGCAGGGCAAGGCGATGAAGGAGCGGATCGAGGCGGGCGACTTCCCGCTCTTCGCCGGGCCCGGTTTCGGCCATCGCGGCTTCGCTCTGCACGGCTTCCGCGACCTCGATACAGCGGCTGCGTTCCTCGGCGTCGATGAGGCCGCGCTCCGCGAGCGGCTTCGCGACGGGGACACGCTCGCGGAGGTCGCGAAGGAGAAGGGCAAGTCCGTCGACGCACTCGTGTCCGCGATCGTCGCCGCGACGACGAAGCGGATCGACGAAGCGGTCGCGGCCGGCCGCATCACGAAGGCGCAGCGCGACGAGATCGTCGCCGGCCTCAAGAAGCGGACGATCGAGATCGTGAACGGCGACTTCCCGGCCCTGAGGGGCCGGGGAGGCCCCGGCTTCGGCGGGCCGGCTTTCGGCCCCCGTTTCAGCGAGCCCGGTTTCGGCCGCCGCCCCGGCCACGAGCCGGCGCCGGACGCCGCCTAGCTCGACGTCGTCTTGCGGTAGGCGTCGAAGACGCCTTCGAGGTTGCGGAGGACGCTCAGGAGCGCCCGGAGCTCCTTGACGTCGCCAACTTCGGCGGTGTACCAGTTGCGCGCCATTCCGTCCTCGACGACGCCGCCGTAGGAGACGATGTTGGCGCCGTGCTCGGCGAAGCTGCGGGCGACGTCCTCCAGCAGGCGCGCCCGGTCGAACGAGTCGACGGCGATCTGGACGCGGAAGCTCGACGTCGTCGCCGTCCCCTCCCATTCGACCGGCGTGAACCGCTCCGGGTTTCGCATCAGCGCCTTCGCGTTCGGGCAGTCTTCGCGGTGGATCGTGATCCCGCGGCCGAGCGAGATGTAGCCGAGGATCGGGTCGCCCGGCACCGGTGTGCAGCATTTCGCGAGCCGGACGAGCACGTCGTCGATCCCCTGCACCTTGATCCCGAGGCTGTCGCCGGCGACCGTCGAGCGCGCCTTCGGGGGCTTCAGCGGTACGACCGCCTCCTCGGCGACCTCGTCTGTCTTCAGCCGGTTCAGCACCTTGTTGACGATCAGGCTCGACTGGAGCTTCCCGGCCCCGAGCGCGACGTAGAAGTCCTCGGCCTTGCGGAAGCCGGTCTCCCGGATCACCTGCGCGAGCACGGCCGATCCCTGGAGCTTCCGGTAGGGCAGGTTCTGGCCCTTCAGCGCGTTGTCGAGCAGTTCGCGGCCCTTCGCCTCCGTCTCGCCGCGCGTCTCGCGCTGGAACCACTGCCTGATCTTGTTGCGGGCGCGCGAGGACGCGGCCAAGCTCATCCAGTCGCGCGACGGCCCGCGGCCCGACTTCGAGGTGAGGATCTCGACGAAGTCGCCGTTCTTGAGCCGGTAGTGGAGCGGGACGATGCGGCCGTTGATCTTCGCGCCGACCGTCTTGTGGCCGACGTCGGTGTGGACGGCGTATGCGAAGTCGATCGGGGTCGCCCCCTGGGGCAGTGTCTTCACCTCACCCTTCGGCGTGAACACGTAGACCTCGTCGTCGAAGAGGTCGGTCCGGAACGTCTTCATGAACTCGCGCGGGTCGGCCTCGTCCTGCTGCCAGTCCAGCAGCGACTTCACCCAGGCCAGCCAGTCGTCGTCCTGCTTGCCTTTGCCGCGCTTGTAAAGCCAGTGCGCGGCGATCCCGTACTCGGCCTCCTCGTGCATCTCGCGCGTCCGCACCTGGATCTCGAGCGGCGTCCCCTCCGGCCCGATCACGGTCGTGTGCAGCGAGCGGTAGCGGTTGAACTTCGGCATCGCGATGAAGTCCTTGAACCGCCCCGGCATCGGCTTCCAGAGCGAATGGATCAGGCCGAGCGCGCCGTAGCAGTCCCGCGTCCCCTCGTCGCCGGCGCGCTCGACGGTCACGCGCATCGCGGTCAGGTCGTAGATCTCGTTGAACTCCCGGCCCTTCTTGGCCATCTTGTCGTAGATCGAGTAGAAGTGCTTCGCGCGGCCGGCGATCTCGGCGGGGATGTCGACCTTGGCCAGCTCGGCGCCGAGGACCTCGCCCGCCTTGGCGACCGCAGCCTCGCGGTCGGCGCGCCGGTCGGCCACCATCGCCTTGATCTCGGCGTACTTGCGCGGGTGCAGGATCTCGAACGAGCGATCCTCGAGCTCCCACTTGATCGCGTGGATGCCGAGGCGGTGCGCGAGCGGCGCGTAGACCTCGAGTGTCTCCTTCGCCTTGCGAACCTGGGCCTGCTTGCCTTGGTACTCGATCGTGCGCATGTTGTGGAGGCGGTCGGCGAGCTTGATCAGGATGACGCGAACGTCCTGCGCCATCGCGACGATCATCTTGCGGTAGTTCTCCGCGTCCGACTGCTCGCGGGTCTGGAAGCTCGTCCGGGTCAGCTTCGTGACCCCCTCGACGAGTTGGGCGATCTCGTCGCCGAACTCGGCGCGAAGGTCGTCGAGCTCCGCCTCGGTGTCCTCCAGGACGTCGTGCAGGAGCGCCGCCGCGAGCGACTGCTCGTCGAGGTGGAGCTCGGCGCAGATCTTGGCGACCGCCCACGGGTGGTGAACGAACGGCTCGCCGGAGCTGCGCGTCTGCCCTTCGTGCGCGGCCGCAGCGAAGTGGAACGCCCGCGCGAGGAGCTCCTTGTCGACCCCCAGGTTGTACTCCTCGACGGCCGCAATCAGCTCATCGACGAGGTCTTGATGGTGACGATCGGCGTCGATGACAGCCATGAATTCAGTGTACTCCGACCCCCTGCGGGCGAATCTCCCCCGCAGGAGTGGCCGTTAGGACAGAGAACCAATGCTTCCCATGCCCTTCTCACGCCGCCGCCGCGAGCGCAAAGCCCTCCGCGTTGCCCGCCTTCTCGTCGCCCTCGACGAGGCCGCAGGGTCGCGCCGGGCTCACGTCCCGCGCAGAAACCGTGTCTCGCTGAACTCCGTGCGGGCGTAGCTCGCCGTCTGGCCGGAGCCTGCCACTGTCTCGCCAGCTGCTCGTGCCGCTCGGCTAGGCGGCGCGCGGGAGCTCGACCGACCACGCGGCCAGCAACGCCCTGAACGCCTCCGACTCGTAGAGCTGGCGCTTCGCTCCCTCGCCGAGCTCGAGCTCGGCGAAGATCTCGCGCGCGTCGCCCGTCCATGCATCCTCGCCGGCCTTCCAGAGCAGGCCGAGCTGCTCACGCAGCTCCTCGTACCCGAGGGGCGTGTCGAAGAGCCGGCGGACGACGAGCTGTGGCGAGACGGTGCCGTTCCAGCGGTTCTCCTTCAGCCGGCAGGCGATGTCGTGGCGCCCGGGCCCGTCGACGCGGTCGAGCTGCGGGCCGAGCCCGAATGCGATCGCCGAGCCTGCGTCGCGGCCGCTCTGGCGGATCCGGAAGCGGAGATGCTTGCCCTCACCGACGACGCCGGGCTGCACCGTTTCGCAGGCCGGCACGAGAAGCGTTACATCGGGGTTGCCGAGGCCGAACGGCGCCAGCCGCTCCAGCTCGGAGGCGAGGCTGAGCGTCAGGGCCGAGCCGGGGACGATCGCGTCGATCCGGGTCACGGGCGCGAGGTCGTCCTCTGCGAGGCACGCGTCCGCGTGCGCCGCGAACGCCACCCCGAACGCGTCCAGGTTCGACGGGTCGATCGCGAGCCCGGCGGCGGCCCGGTGGCCGCCGAAGCGCTCCAGGTGCTGGGAGCAGGCTGCCAGCGCCCCGTGGAGGTCGAAGGCGGGCAGCGACCGGCCCGAGCCCTTCCAGTTGCCTTCGTTGCCTGCGATCAGGACAACGGGCCGGTTGAAGCGCTCGACCAGGCGCGAGGCGACGATCCCGATCACGCCCTCGTGCCAGTCCTCGCCCCAGATCACGTAGCCGCGGCGCCGGCGCTTTGCCTCGGGCCAGGAGTCGACTTCGGCGATCGCAGCCCGCAGGATCCGGTCCTCGACGGCCTGTCGGTCGCGGTTGAGCGTCTCGAGCTCGTCGGCGTGACGCTTCGACTCCTCGGCGTCGGTCGTCAGCAGCAGCTCGAGCGCTGCGTCCGGCCGGCCGAGACGGCCGGCCGCGTTGATCCGCGGCGCGAGCCGAAAGCCGACGGCCGCCGCGTCGACGGCAGCCGGATCGACGCGGGCGTTCTGCATCAACGCCTGCAGGCCGGGCCGCTGCGTGCGCGCGAGGGCGCGGAGACCCGCGATCGCGAGCGAGCGGTTCTCGTCCAGGAGCGGCACGACGTCGGCGATCGTGGCCAGCGCGACGAGGTCGAGGTACGGCGCGACGTCGACTCCGAGCCCCTGGGCGAGCTTGCAGACGACACCGGTGCCGCAGAGCTCCGGAAAGGGGTACTCGGAGGGCCGCGTCGCCACGACCGGGCAGTCGGGGAGCACCTCGCCCGGCCGGTGGTGGTCGGTGACGATCACGTCGAGCCCGCGCGCCTTCGCGGCTGCGACCTCCTCGACCGCGGTGATGCCGCAGTCGACCGTGAGCAGGAGCGCGCAACCCTCGTCGGCGAGCCGCGAGATCGTGTCGCCCGAGACGCCGTACCCCTCCTCGAAGCGGCTCGGCAGGTGCCAGTCGACGTCGGCGCCGAGCTCGCGCAAGGTCAGCACGGCGAGCGCGGTGGCGCAGATCCCGTCGACGTCGTAGTCGCCGTGGACGCAGATCCGCTGCCCCGCGGCGATCGCGGCGCGGATCTTCTCGACCGCCACCGCCATGTCGCCGAGGAGGAGCGGGTCGTGTGGCTCGATCTCGCCGCGGACGAAGCGGCGCGCCTCCTCGACGTCCGCGTACCCGCGCCGGACGAGAATCGAAGCGGTGATCTCCCCCAGCTCGAGCGTCTCGGCGAGCGTCTTCACCTCGGCGTACTCGCAGGGCTCGATCGTCCAGGAACCGTCGCGCATGGGCTGACGACGGTACGGAGAGCATCGGACGGCGTCCGACTCGATTCGTGCCGGCGGCTAGCCCTCGTCGGCGGCGTCGCGGCGGCGCAGCGACTCGCGGACGATCTTCACCCAGAGCAGGATCACGCCGGCGAAGGCGCCGAGCGCGAGGATCGCGATCGGCGTGAAGACGGCCATCTCCGAGAGGGAGTACTTCGTCACCCAGGTACCGACGAGCCACACGGCCAGCACGACGAAGATCATCGGAACCACGAGCCTTCTGTCCACGGCACGAGGGTACCCTTCGACACACATGGGCGAGACGAACTACGCGTCGGGCGACGAGTACGTGGTCGAATTCCTCGGCTATCGCTTCGGCTTCAACGCCGAGGACTTCGAGGAGCGGATCACCGCCGCGGCCGTCCGCCTCGGCTTGATCGGGTCGAACGACCTGGACGACGACGAAACCGCCGACCTCGTCGAGCTCGCCGCCGACGGCCGGATCGCCGATCCCCGCAGCCAGCTCGGCCGCTACCTCGTCCGCCACTGGGAGCGCGTAGGCCTGCTCGAGGGGGAGTCGCTCGTCTACTGGCTGCGCAAGCTTGTCTTCCGCGGCGCCTGGCTCGATCACCGGGTCAAGGAAGGGCTGCTGGAAGTCGCCTGGGACGAAGACAGCGGCGACTTCGGCTACGCGGAGCCGCGCGGCGGCCGCGCGCTCCTCGAGCTCGCCCCGGTGCCTTCCTGGCACGAGCTCCAGTTCCGCCGTTGACGTCTCCTCGCGTTCCTGGCGGGTCGCTCGCCGTGCGCAGTCCGGTGGAACAGTACGGAGGTACGGGCCGCCGGACGGAGCGCGGCGAGCGACACGAGGCTGCGCCGGAGACCGGCTCCGCCGGTCGGGAGGCGCAGCCGGCCAGGCACGCGAGGCGGACGCTCGCGATCGTCGCGTTCGTCGGCGTCGTCCTCGCCGTCGACACGCAGGTGGACGCCCGCGCGCAACTGCTGCTCGGCCTCGCCGCCTGGGGCGCGCTCGCGCTCGCGCTTCGCGGCGTCCCGCCGCTGGTCCGGGCCCAGACCCTCGTCGTGGTCGTCGTCGCCACGTGCGCCGAGATCGTCGGCTCGATCGTCTGGGGCGTCTACACCTACCGGCTCGAAAACCTGCCGTCGTTCGTGCCGCCCTGCCACGGCCTCGTCTACCTCGCCGGCGCATCGCTCGCGGTCTGGGCGGCGCGGCGCAAGGATCTGCTCGTCCGCGTCGCGCTCGTCGCGGTGCTCGCGTGGGGGATCGCGGGAGTCGTCCTTTTGCCGCGCTCGGATGTGGGCGGTGCGGTCGGGGCGGCGCTCCTCGCCGTCTATCTGATCCGCGGCCGCGCGCCCGAAGTCTACGCCGGCGTCTTCCTCGTCGTCGCCTGGCTCGAGCTCTACGGCACGGCGATCGGCACCTGGGAGTGGGCCGTCACGATCCCCGGAACGGCGATCGCGCAGGGGAACCCGCCGAGCGGGGTCGCCGCCGGCTACGTCTGGTTCGACATCGTCGCCATCGCGCTGGCGGCGCCCATCATCCGCTGGGGAGGGAGAATCCGATCGGGCTGGCGGCCTCTGCCCGACTCAGCGTGAGCTGACGGATCGCCCCGATCGGGACGATCAGCTCCTGCGGCTCGTCCCCGTGCGGGACGAGCGTCAGGAAGCCGTAGCCCGGCTCGGCCGAGAGCGACTCCAGCCGCAACAGCGCACCGTCTGCGAGCTCGACCTCGACCATCGCCTGCTCGAGCCCGTGCTCGGACGCGAACGCCTCGATCCGGCGGTGGATCCGGGCGACCAGTTCCTCGAGCGGCCCGGCCATCCCGGGTGTCCAGAGCTCCGGCACGACGCGGACTCTAGAGGCCGAGCTCGGGGGGCAGCGGGCGCGCGTGCACGACGACGAGTGTCGTCGTCGGTCGCGTCAGCGCGACGTAGAGCTCGCGCAGGCCCCGGTCGTGGGCGGCGACGAGTGCCGGCTCGACGACGATGACGTGGTCGAACTCGAGCCCCTTCGCCTGGCGCGGAGTCAGTAGTGGGATGCTGTCGAAGGCGCTCTCGTGCGAGAGCGCCGGCTCGACGAGCTCGTCGGGGACGATGAGCGCGACGAGCCCGTCCTCGGCCGCCAGCCGCGCCGCCTCGTGGTAGGCCTCGCGCAGCAGCGCGCCCTCCTCGACCCGGCGGAGCAACGGCTCGGCAGCGCCGACGCGGTACGCGAGCGGCCGCTCGATCCCGGGAGCGATCGTGTCGAGGAGCGGCAGCGCAAGCTCCATGATCTCGCGGGGGACGCGGTAGGCGTGGCGAAGCTCCTCGACGACCGCGTCGTCGCCGCGCGGGAGGTGCGGGAGCACCTCGCCCCAGCTCGCGTACGTGACCGGCCCGGTGCCCTGGGCGACATCGCCGAGGATCGTCAGCGCGCCCTCGCGCGCGCGCCGGGCGATCATCCGCAGCTGCATCGGCGAGAGATCCTGGGCCTCGTCGACGATCACATGGTCGTAGGTGCGGGCAGGCTCCCCGACGAGCGCATGCGCCTCATCCAGCAGCGCCACGTCCCACTCGCTCCAGCCCGCACCGCGGCGGCGCAGCAGCCTCTGCTCATCCTCGTCGAGGATGCCGTCGGCGGCTTCGGCGAGATAGGCAGGCGTCGTGAAGAAGCCACGCACGAGCTTCTCGGGCGTCACCGCAGGCCACGCGCGTTCGACGATGCGGTTCAGATAGCCGTTCGCCTTCAGCGCCTTCTCGACCTCCTCGCCGTCCCGAATCGCGCCGCCCTGGAGGATCCGGCCGTACTCGGAGTAGAAGCTGCGGACGATCCCCATCCGGAAGCGCTCGCGGGCTGCGGCGATTGTGCCGTGCTGCTCGCGGACCTCCTCCAGCAGCCGCTGCTGCTCGCGCACCCGCACGCGGATGTACACGCCCTCGAGCTTCAGGCTTAGCTCCTCCGGCTCGGCGGCGAGCCGCAGCTCGGCGGCACGGGCGATCACCGCTGCCAGCCGTGTGTCGGCCTTCAGCAGCGCGACCGCCGGCGCGTCGTCCAGCGTCGGTTCGACGCCGGCCACGAGCTCGGCGACCGCGAGTTGCTCGACGCTGCCCTCGCCGAGTGCGGGCAGGACGTGCGAGACGTACTCCATGAACGTCCTGTTGGGCCCGACGACGAGGACGCGGCTGCGCGCGTTCTTCTCCCGCTCGGTGTAGATCAGCCAGGAGGCGCGGTGGAGGCCGACCGCGGTCTTCCCGGTGCCCGGCCCGCCCTGGATCACGAGCGGCCGGATGGGCTCGCGCGTGATCAGCCGGTACTGGTCGGCCTGGATCGTCGCGACGATGTCGCGCATGTACGTGTCGCGGCTTCGCTCGAGCTCTTCGAGCAAGAAGTCACCGACACTCGCGCCGTCGAGCGTGGATCCGTCGAGCGCCTCGTCGGCGATGTCGACGAGCCTGCGGCCCTGCGCGCGGAAGCGGCGGCGGAGGGTGACGCGCTGCGGGTCCTGCGGCGTGGCCGTGTAGAACGGCCGGGCCGCCGGCGCCTGCCAGTTGACGACGATCTGCTCGCCCTCGTCGTCGTGAACCCAGCGCCGGCCGACGTAGAGCGCCCGCTCGACCGCCTCGAAGTCGAGGCGCCCGAACATGAGGCCGCGCTCCGCGTCCTCGAAGGTCGCGAGCCGCTTGGCCGCCCACGCGTCGAGCGCCGCCTGCGCGACCTCGCCGTCGGCCGCGTCGCCCGCGCGCATGACGATCTCCCGCATCCGCTCCAAGTGCTCGTAGGCGCGGTCGACGTATGCCTGCTCCGCCTGCAGATCCGGGTGGCTCACGCCACCGAATCTAGCGGCGGCGGCGTCAGTCGAACAGGCGCGGCTCGGGGGCCGCGGGCGCACCGATGTGGATGCGGCCGAGCTTCGTGATCACGCGGCCGCGGGGGGTGCGCTGGAGGAAGCCGAGCTGGAGCAGGTAGGGCTCGTAGACGTCCTCGATCGTGTCGGGCTCCTCGCCGAGCGTGACGGCGAGCGTCGAGAGGCCGACCGGGCCGCCGTCGAACTTGAACGCAACCGCGTGCAGGAGCTCGCGGTCGGTGCCTTCGAGGCCCTCATCGTCGATCTCCATCAGGTCGAGCGCCTCGCGGGCGACGGGGTTCGTGACGGCACCCTGGTGGCGCACCTCGGCGACGTCGCGGACGCGTCTGAGGATCCGGTTCGCGATCCGCGGAGTTCCCCGCGAGCGGCTCGCGATCTCAGCACACGCTTCCTCCGCGATCTCGACGCCGAGGATCCCCGCCGAGCGGCGCACGATCGCGCTCAGCTGATCCGCGTCGTAGTAGCCGAGCCGGAACGTCATCCCGAAGCGGTCGCGCAGCGGCGTCGTCAAGAGACCCGTCCGCGTCGTCGCGCCGACGAGCGTGAACTGCGGCAGGTCGAGCGTGAGCGTTCGGGCGGCGGGGCCCTGGCCGACGATGATGTCGAGCCGGAAGTCCTCGAGTGCCGGGTAGAGGATCTCCTCGATCGAGCGGTTGATCCGGTGGATCTCGTCGACGAAGAGGACGTCTTTGAGCTCGAGGCCGGTGAGGATCGCCGCCATGTCGCCCTTCCTCTCCAGCGCCGGGCCGGCGACTGTGCGGATGCCGACGCCGAGCTCCTCGCGGATGATCTGCGCGAGCGTCGTCTTGCCCAGACCTGGCGGGCCGACGAGCAGGACGTGGTCGAGCGCCTCGCCGCGCGCCTTCGCTGCCGCGAGCGCGATCGCGAGCTGCTCCTTGACGCCCTCCTGGCCGACGAACTCGTCGAGCTTGCGCGGCCGCAGCGACCGCTCGAGCTCCTCCTCCTCGGGGCCGAGGACCTCGGCGGCAACGGTGGTCATGCCGCGTGCCTCAGCGCCAGCCGGACGCGCTCCTCTGCCGGCAGATCGGGATCGACCGAGGCGAGCGCCTGCTCGGCCTCGAGCACGGAGTAGCCGAGCTCGACGAGGGCGTCGCGCGCGGTCACGTGCACGGAGGTGCCGGTCGCCGTCGAGATCGGCACGGGCTCCTCGGCGCCGAGCTTCTCCTTCAGCTCGAGCACGATCCGCTCGGCGGTCTTCTTGCCGACCCCTGGGACGGCCTGGAAGCGCGCCGCGTCCTGGAGCACGATCGCGCGGCGCAGCTCCGCCGCAGGTGCCCCGGAGACGATCGCGAGCGCCACCTTCGGGCCGATCCCTGCCACGGTCAGCAGGTGGAGAAAGAGCTGCCGCTCGGACGCGTCGGCGAAGCCGTAGAGCTGGAGCGCGTCCTCGCGCACGTGCAGGTAGGTCTCGACGACGGCCTCGCCCCCGCCCTCCGCGGCCCGGACCGCGCCGGGCGTCGCTGCGAGCAGGTAGCCGACGCCGTTGACGTCGAGCACGAAGCCGTCGGGCGTCCGCCCGGCGAGCTGTCCCCGCAGCCGGCTGATCATCCTGCGATCCGCATCAGCGGTGGCGCGAGCGCGTGGCAGATCGCGACCGCGAGCGCGTCGGCCGCGTGGCTCGGGGTGGGGTTCGACTCCATCGCCAGGATCGCCCGGACCATGCGCTGCACCTGCGCCTTCTCGGCGCGGCCGTAGCCGCAGACCGCCTGCTTGACGCGGGCCGGCGGGTACTCAACGCACTCGACGCCGACCGCCGCGGCGGCGACGAGAACCGCCCCGCGCGCCTGCCCGACGGAGAGTGCGATGCGGGCATCTGCTCCGACGAACGACTCTTCCACTGCGACGGCGGAGGGCTCGTGCTCCGCAATGAGCGCCTGCACCCGGTCGAAGATCGTCTTGAGGCGTAGCTCCGGGCGCTCCGACGCGGGGGTTTGCCACCACCCGTGGTCGAGTGCCCTGATACGGCCTCCGCTTTCTTGGACGATCCCGTACCCGCAAGCAGCCGTCCCTGGATCGATGCCGAGAACCTTCACGAGGAGAGGTTAGGCAGGGCACCGGACGTTCCTGTATCGCCGGCGCAAGATCGGGATCCGCGGAAGCGAATCCCATCGCGCGAAGACCCCTGAAGGGTCGCTTCGCTCCCAAAGGCGCCCAACACGAGCCCCTCCCTAGCCCGCGACGGCCTCCAGGACCTGCTCGGGGATGTCGAAGTTCGCGGACACCTCCTGCACGTCGTCGTTGTCCTCGAGCGCCTCGATCAGGCGGATCAGCTTCTTCGCGGACGACTCCTCCGCAACCTCGACGGTCGTCTTCGGGATCATCGTCAGCTCTGCCGACTGCACCTCGATCCCGGCCGCCTCGATCGCCTCGCGCACAGCCGTCAGCGCCTCGGGCGCCGACGTCACCTGGAAGACGTCGCCGTCGCGCTCGACGTCGTCCGCCCCACCCTCGGCGGCCGCGAGCGTCAACTCGTCCTCGTCGGAGCTTTCCGCGCCGACGAGGACGACACCGCGCCGCTCGAAGAGCCAGGCAACCGCGCCCGTCGTCCCCAGGTTGCCACCGTGCTTGGAGAACGTGTGCCGGACGTCGGAGGCGGTGCGGTTTCGGTTGTCGGTCAGGGCCTCGACGAGCACGGCGACGCCGTCCGGCCCGTAGCCCTCGTAGACGATCGTCTCGTACGCGGCCGCGTCGGCGTCGGTGCCCGCGCCGCGGGCGATCGCGCGCTCGATCGTGTCCTTGGGCATCGAGTACGACTTCGCCTTCTCGATCGCATTCTGGAGCGAGAGGTTCCCGGCGGGGTCAGGCCCGCCCTCCTTGGCGGCGACGATGATCGCCTTCGAGAGCTTCGTGAAGAGCTTGCCGCGCTTCGCATCGGCAGCGCCCTTCTTGTGCTTGATCGTCGACCACTTGCTATGCCCTGACACCGGACTCCTCTCTCGTCATGTCTCCGAGCGCGCGGCTCCCGCCGGGCGGAGCCCGGCTCCGCCGCGCTCGCCACGCTGGACTGCGCTCTCCTCGGCGGGCCGTGCTTGCGCACTGTCCCACCTCGGGACGCTTGCCAGCGCGGCGTCGGGAACAGGACGCGCTTCGCGTACCAGCTCCAGGAACTTCTCGTGCACGCGCGTGTCGTCGGTCAGCTCCGGGTGGAAGGATGCGACGAGGAAGCGCCCCTGCCGCAGCAGCACCGGCGTGCCGTCGTGGCTCGCGAGCACCTCGACGTCCGCGCCGGCCTCCGTCACGCGCGGGGCGCGGATGAAGACGCCCCGCATCGGCCCGCCGTCGTCGCCGAGGTCGAGGTCCGCCTCGAAGCTGGCGAGCTGGCGGCCGTAGCCGTTGCGCTCGACGTCGACGTCGACCAGCCTGAGGTGCGCGCGATCGAGCAGGATCATGCCGGCACACGTGCCGAACACAGGCGCGGCGAACTGCCGGATCGCCTCCTCGAGCCCGTAGAGCCGCATCAGCCGCGTGATCGCGGTCGACTCGCCGCCGGGGATGACAAGGCCGTCGAGACCGTCGAGCTGCT
Organism: uncultured Gaiellaceae bacterium; assembly: GCA_963829845.1. Classification (GTDB taxonomy): domain Bacteria; phylum Actinomycetota; class Thermoleophilia; order Gaiellales; family Gaiellaceae; genus Gaiellasilicea. The sequence goes on from CAWHKD010000021.1 coordinate 127,604, forward strand.
CGGGCAGGCGCACCTCGACCACGTCCGCGCCGAGCGTGCGCAGCATCGCCGCGTGCTCGCGGAAGTTGCCCTGAACAGCGAGAACACCGACTCTCATCGGTGCCATTCTAGGGTCCGGATCGCGCTAGCCCGGCTCGCCGGCGTGCAGCGTCGACTGTCGGAGCAGCCGTCCGAGCAGGACGTAGACGACGCCCAGTCCCGAGTAGATCAGCGCCGTCTGCCAGAGCTCGAGCCCGCCTTCGTCCGCCTCGAACGGAAGCACCGGCACCGTCCCGACGAGCACGTTGCCCTCGTCGACGAAGTGCGAGGTCGCGAGGAGCAGCCCGAGGGCTCCGGCGACGGCCCAGACCGAGCGGCCCGTCGAGCGCGCCACGCCGAGGTAGGCGAGCGAGACGACGCCGATCAATACCCAGCCAACGCCGCTCCCGTCGAGGAGCCGGATGACGGCCGCGCCGATCAGGAGTGCCGCGGCCGCGTGCTTCCAGAACGCCCACGGACTACGGTCGCCTCGGAGCGAGACGGTCGTCCCGAGCTCTGCCAGCCCGAGCAGGAGCGCCGCCCAGGCGAGCCAGCTGCCCGTGCCGAAGATGCCGGCGACGGTGTCGAGCACGAGGACGGCCCTGGCGACGATGGCCATGAGCAGCAGCAGCGGGAAGCGCAGCTTGCGGGCAGCGTAGAGCGCGGCGACCATGACGGCGATCTCGCCGAGGAGCGGCGCGAGCTCGAAGTCCTGGTCGAACAGCGTCACGTCGCCGGCCAGCCCGACCGCGTCGAGCAGCGAGCCCGCCACCACTGCAACCACCGCCACGGCCACGAACCCGCAGAGGCCCGCGACGAGCGGACGGCCGTTGCGGCTCGCCGCGACAGCCAGCGTCACGAGGATCGCCAGCACGACCGCCGACCACGCGACGAGCGCGGTCGAGCCCTGCATCCGGCCGAGCGTCCCGAGCAGGACGCCCAGGGAGCCGAGCACCATGAAGGCGCCCGCGTAGACGAGGAAGGAGGATCCCGACCAAGCCGGCCGCAGTGCGACTGGGAGAGGTCCCATTGTCCGGGGAGCCTGACGGCCCTGCCGGACGGAATAGCTACCAGCCGCGCGTCTCGAGCAGCTCGCCCGGCTCGAGCGAGGCGGTCGAGATGCCGACCATCGGCTCGCCGAGGCCTGCGGAGACGCGGGCGAGGATGTCGGCGTCGCGGAAGTGCGTCGTCGCTTCGACGATCGCCTTCGCGCGCAACGCCGGATCGCCCGACTTGAAGATGCCCGAGCCGACGAAGACGCCGTCCGCGCCGAGCTGCATGCAGAGAGCGGCATCCGCAGGGGTGGCAATCCCGCCGGCGGTGAATGTCACGACCGGGAGCTTGCCGTTCTCGGCGACCCACTTGACGATCTCGTACGGCGCGCGCAGCTCTTTCGCCTCGGCGTAGAGCTCTTCGTCGCGCAGCGCGCCGAGCCGGCGGATTCCGCCGAAGACGGCGCGCATGTGCGTGACCGCGTTGACGACGTCGCCGGTGCCGGCTTCGCCCTTCGTGCGGATCATCGCCGCTCCCTCCGTGATCCGCCGCAGCGCCTCGCCGAGATTCGTGGCGCCGCAGACGAACGGGATCTCGAACGCCCACTTGTCGACGTGGTGCGCCACGTCGGCCGGCGTCAGCACCTCCGACTCGTCGATGTAGTCGATCTCGAGCGCCTGCAGAATCTGGGCCTCGACGAAGTGGCCGATACGGCACTTGGCCATCACGGGGATCGTCACGGCCTCTTGGATCTCCGTGATCATCGCCGGATCGGACATGCGGGCGACGCCGCCGTCGCGCCGGATGTCGGCCGGAACACGCTCCAGCGCCATCACTGCGACGGCTCCCGCGTCCTCCGCGATCTTCGCCTGCTCGGCGTTGACGACGTCCATGATCACGCCGCCTTTGAGCATTTCGGCGAGGCCGCTCTTGACCCGCATCGTCCCTGTCTCGGTCATCGGAAAGAGTGTAGCCACGCTCGCATCCCGCGTCCGAATGTGCGATGACTATGGGTACCGAACGCGACTCCTCTCCCCCTCCAGGCGGAGCGGCCGTTCCACGGCTTCGCCGTCTGGCCCAGAAAGGAGCGTTCGGAAGAGGGGTCTGCTCTGCGAGCAGGCCCCTCGCTCTGCGCAAGGACACCGGCATAGCCGGTGTCCGCGCTTACAACCCCTGAAGCTGCTGAGCCCAAGCCGCGGTCGATGAGACCATCGGCTACGGCGCGAGCGTCGGTGGCTCACTCGCCGCCGGCGGCTGCTACCGGCTTGCCCAGCTGCTTCGACCACCAGTCGGTCTCGCGCTGATCCATCTGCTGCTGCAGCTGGCCGACGTACTGGGCGAGATCGGTCTCCTTCTTGCCCAGCCGCAGCTCCAGCTCGCCGACCGTCTTCTCGCGGTTCTCGAGCTTCGCCTCGCGAATCTCCGCATCGGCCTCCGCCCTGGCCCAACGCGCCTCGATCTCGGCCTCGCGCTCGTCCAGCTCGCGCTGGCGGTCGGAGATCGACTCCTCGGTCTGGCCGAGCCGCTTCTCGCGCCGCTCGACGCGGGCGCGCTGCGACTCGAACAGCGTCTCCGAGCTCGTGATTTCGGCCTCGCGGGCGGCGAGCTCGCGGCGGAGGTCGTCCAGCCGGACCGCCTCGTCCTCGAGGTGCGTGGACGTCTGCTCGTCGGCCTCCTCGCGGCGAACCTGCGACTCGCGCCGGTTCAGCTCCGCCTCGCGGGCCGCCAGCTCGCTCTCCTTCGCCGTGATCTCGGCCCGCTTCGCGCTCATTGCCGCGACGACCTCGCCGCTGCCGGAGCGCTCCTCCGCCAGCCGCTCGAGATCCGCGGTGAGCCGGTCCGTCTTCGCCTTCAGCTCCGCCTCGCGCGACTCGAGATGCTCCTCGCGGGCGGTGACGGTTGCGCGTGCCTTGACGAGCTCACGCTCACGCTCGGCGACGCTGCGATCGCGCTCGGACAGCTCCGCCTCCTGATCCTTGAGAACGCTCTCACGCGTGACGAGAACGGCTTCGCGCGCGTCCACGCGTGCCGTCGCCTCGGCGACCGCTCCGTCCTTGTCGGCGATCGCCCGCTCGAGCGCCCGCTCGCGCTGGGCCAGCGCCGCTTCCTGCTTGGCCAGCTCGGACGCTGCCTCCATCCGCTCGCGGTCGGCGTTCGTCAGCTCGCGGAACTTGATCGAGATCTGCTTCTCGCGCTCGGCGGTCCGCGTCTCGGCCGCGGCCAGCTCGGCTTTCAACTCGGCCAGGCGCTGCTGCTCCGAGGCGGCCGCCTCGGCCCGGTGTCCGAGCTCGTGCTCCCGCTCCTCGAGCTCCGCCTGCGCAGCGGCCATCTTCGCCGCCCGCGTGTCGATCTCGTTGGAGCGAAGCGAGAGACTCTGGGCGCCGACGAGATCCTGGTCGAAGCGAGCCTGGACGTCGGCGAGCTCTGCACGCAAGTCCTGCTCGCGCGCGAGCGCCTCGTAGAGCTCCTTCCGGATTGCGTCGACCTCGTCGTAGCCGGGTGCATCGGCGGCGACGGCCGGCTCGGCCGCCGCCGCCGCCTGCGCGGGCGTGGGCGCGGCCGGGACCTCCGGCTCCGCCGCCGGCTCGTCGCTGTCGCGCCGCGCCTGCAGCTGGGCCCGGAGCCCGGTGCCGAATCCCTGCTCGATCTCGTGCTCGCCGGGTGCCATTAGAAGAGCTTCATGATGTTGAGCATCGCGGGACCGAGGATGACGATGAACATCGCCGGGAAGATGAAGATCACCGTCGGGAAGAGCATCTTGATCGGCGACTTCATCGCCTTCTCCTCGGCGGCGGCCTGCCGCTTGAGGCGGGCGTCCGTCGCCTGCACGCGGAGCAGGCGACCGAGCGAGATGCCGAGCTGGTCGGCCTGGATGATCGCGCGGCAGAAGCTGGCGACCTCCGGGGCCGAGGCGCGCTCGGCGAGCTTCTTGAGCGCGTCGTGGCGGGACTCGCCGATCCGCATCTCGCCGAGCGTGAGCGAGAACTCCTCGGCCAGGGCGCCGTCCATGTGCTCGGTCAGCTTGGCGACGGCGCCGTCGAAGCCGAGCCCGGCCTCGACAGACACGGCCAGCAGGTCGAGCGCGTCAGGCAGCTGCGCGCGCAGCTCCTCGCGGCGCTTGCGGCCGCGCATCCCGACAACGAAGCCCGGGACGATGAAGCCGCCGAAGGCGAGGCCGAAGGCGAAGAGGATGCCTGCGAGCGGGCCGGCGGCGGCGGTCCCGAACGTAAAGCCGAGGAAGCCGCCGATCAGCGCCCCGCCGCCCTTCATGGCGAGGAACGTGGTCGGCGTCAGGCTGCGACCCATCCCCGCGGCCATCAGGCGGATCGCGATCGCGTCGTGATTTGCGCGCGGGTTGAGCCTCAGCGCGAACCGTGCGAGAGAGCCGGTCGCAGGCACGAGGACCCGCTCGGTGAAGCGCAGGCGCTCGAGCCCAGTGGCCTGGACGCGATTGCGACCGTAATTGGCCGCCCGGCGGACAGCGCGATCGCGCTCCCGCCCGGGCTGGGTCACGACGTCGCCGACGAGATACACGGAGACGGCGAGGGAGATGAATGCGAGTGCGGAGAACAGTTGCATGTGTGATCAGCCCTTAAAGGAGACGATCTTCTTGAGCATCAGCGATCCGATCGTGATCATCACGCAGCCCAGGATCATCAGTTGCTTGCCGGTGGACGTGTGGTAGAGCGGTGCCATGTACTCCGGGCTGAGCAGGGAGATCGTGCCCAGCATGAAGAAGGGGACGCCGACGAGAACGTAGGCGGACGCACGGCCCATGGCCGTCAGCGACCTGATCTTGCGTGCGAACTGCTGCCGGTTGCGGACGGCTTCGGCGACCATGTCGAAGATGCCGGCAAGACTGCCGCCGACCTGGCGCTGGATCGTCACGGCAGTGACGACGAAAGTGACGTTCTTGGAGCCGATCCGGGCGGCCATGTCGGCCAGTGCGTCGTCCATCGGCCGGCCGAGCTGCGTCTCGGTGAGCACGCGCTTGAACTCCTTGCTCGCGGGCGGCTGGCCCTCGTCGACGACGGCCTGGATGCCCTGACGGAAGCTGTGCCCCGCCTTCAGCGTCGCGGCGAGCGTGACGAGGAGGTCGGGCAGCTGGTCGTCGATCGCTGTGAGCCGCCGCTTCGCCTTGTGCCAGACGATGAAGATCGGCAGTCCGCCGCCGCCGATCATGGCGCCGAAGATGATCAGCGTCGACATTCCGGCGGCTGCGAATAGGATCCCCGCGAGCAGGCCGGCACCGATGGCGGCGTAGACGAGCTCGACCGTCTTCAGCGGGACGTCTGCCCGCTCGAGCAGCCGGTGGAGCGCGTGCCAGGCACGCAGGTGGCCGAACGCCTTCTCGGTCGCTCTCATGATGCTGGAGGCGGTTGCGAACCGCTCCTCGGCCGGCCCGCGCGCGGCCTTGCGCTTCTGCTCGCCGAGGTGCGGGTTGATCTGGCGTCGGAGGCGGGAGCCGGCCGGTGCGCGCATCAGGAAGAGGACGGAGATCAGGCCGAGGAGGCCGACGATCGTGGCGACGGCGGCGGGGCCGATCTCGTAGAACGCGTCCGGCAGCTTCGATGCTTCGGGTTTCGAGACGAGCTGGGCGCCGGGCACGACCGACTCCGCGTGGGCGCCGGCCGCGTCGACCGCGATCCGGTCGCCGGGGCGTGCCGAGGTGACGTAGCTCAGCTGCCAGGTGCGGCGCAGTTCCTCGGCGAGCGCGGCGTAGATCGCCTTCAGATCCTTCGTCCCGCTCGCGCCGACGTAGCGGCCGCCGGTCTTCTCGGCCAGCCGCTGCAGCGGCGCCGGCCGGAAGCTCGGGCTCTCGATCCCGATCGCGTAGACAGCGACATGCGCATCGCGTGCTGCGGCGATCGCCTGGTCAAGGCTCGCGTCGCTGGAGACCTCCTGGCCGTCCGTGAGCAGGATCAGGACACGCGTCGGATTGAGGTCGGCGGCGAGTGCCTGCGTCGAGACGATGATCCCGTCGTAGAGCGCGGTGCCGCGGACCTTGTCGACTTCGAGCGTGCGCAGGGCGGCGTCCGTCTCGGCTGGGTTCGTGGCGAAGCCTGTCAGCTGTACCGCCTTCTTGCCGACCGCGACGAGCGCGATCCGGTCGCGGGCGGGCTTGGAGCCGACGAACTGGCGGGCGGCCGCGGATGCGTCCTTGATCGCCTGGCCGATCATCGACTGGGAGCGGTCGAAGAGGAGCATGACGCTCTTCTCGCGGCCGAGGTTGACGGCGCGGAAGCCGACGACCGGGCGGCCGTTCTCGGTCAGCTTCGGAGCTGCTCCGACCGGCTTCGGCGTCACGACGGTCGCGCGAACCGTCGGATATTCGGCCGTGTCGAGGCTGGCGAACTTCGGAGCCGCCGCGGTCGCGACGCCCGGCAGCGCCGCGCAGAGGACAGCGATGGCGAGGAGACGCCTCACTGCCCGCCTCCGTACGGCGCCGCGCTGAAGGTCGGGCGACCGCCCGGTGCCTCCTGGCGGAAGAAGGTCGGCGGCAGGATGACGCCGTTCTGGGCCATCTTCTCGAGGAAGTGCGGCTTCAACCCGGTGCAGGCGAGCGGCAGGAGCAGCCGCGCGGCGCGCGAGGTGTTGATCGTCTCCTCATCCGGGGCCTTCGCCACGAAGAGGTCCTGCAGGGTGATGACGTCGGACTCCATCCGGAGCACCTCGGTGATGTGCGTGACCCGCCGGGAGCCGTCGACGAGGCGCGAGATCTGGACGAGCACGTCGAAGGCGCTCGAGATCTGCTCGCGGATCGCGCGGTGCGGCAGCTCGATGCCGGCGGTCATCACCAGCGTCTCGAGGCGGCCGAGGCAGTCGCGCGGCGTGTTCGCGTGGATGGTCGTCAGCGAGCCCTCGTGGCCGGTGTTCATGGCCTGGAGCATGTCCAGGGTCTCCGGCCCGCGGACCTCGCCGACGATGATGCGATCGGGGCGCATGCGGAGGGAGTTGCGGACGAGCTCGCGGATGCGGATCTCGCCCTGGCCCTCGATGTTCGGCGGGCGCGACTCGAGCGTGATCACATGCTCCTGCTGGAGCTGGAGCTCGGCCGCGTCCTCGATCGTGACGATGCGCTCGTCGCTCGGGACGAACGACGACATCGCGTTCAGCATCGTCGTCTTGCCGGAGCCGGTGCCGCCCGAGATCAGGACGTTCAGCTTCCCCTTGACGCACGCGGCCAGGAACTGCGCGGCCTGCGGCGTCAGCGAGTTGAAGTTGATCAAATCGTCCATCGTGTAGGGGTCGCGCGAGAATTTCCGGATCGTCAGGGTCGGCCCCTTCAGCGCCAGCGGCGGGATGATCGCGTTGACACGACTGCCGTCGGGCAGCCGTGCGTCGACCATCGGAGAGGCCTCGTCGATCCGGCGCCCCACCTGCGAGACGATCTTGTCGATGATCCGGAGCAGGTGGGCGTTGTCGACGAACGAGACGTCCGTCCGCTCGATGCGCCCCTCCCGCTCGATGAAGACCATGTCGTGCCGGTTGACCATGACCTCGGTGATCGAGTCGTCGCGGAGCAGCTCCTCGAGGGGGCCGTAGCCGAGCACGTCGTCAGTGATCTCCCGGACGATCCGGCGGCGCTCCTCGCGCGTCAGTGGCGTCCGGTCGAGCGCCAACTGCTCGGTGACGGCGTGCAGGACGCGCTCGGTGAGATCCTCGCCCGTCTCACGCTTGAACAGCTCGGGACCGAGCTTCGCGATCACGGCATGGTGGATGCCGCTCTTGAGCTCGCCGTAGGGATCGCTCGCGCCGCCCAGGGCGGGCGCGGCCTGCTGCTGCGTGGGATGGGCAACGGGGCCGACCGACGCGACCGGACGCTCGGCGGTCGCGCCGGCGGCACCGTTTCCGTTCTGCTTCGAGAGTCTGTCGTGGAGACCCATGGCCTACGCCTTTGCGAGCGCGGAGAACTTGCGCCTCTTCTTGGGCTGCTCGTTGGCGAGCAACGACTTGGCCACGACGCGGATCGCCTTGGCGAAATCCGAGCCCGTGTCGGCGATCGCCGGGGGCGCGCCCCGGTTGACGCCGATCGGGACGGCTCGATCCGATGGCACTTCGAAGCCGATCTTGACGTCGAGGGCTCCCTCGACCTCGCTCTTCTTCATTCCAACCTTGGAGTTGGCGCGGTTGAGGACGAAGCGGATCCGCGACGCGGGGAACGAGAGCAGCTCGAGCGTCTGCATCGAGAGGCGCACGTTCTTCAGCGTCGGCACGTCCAGACCGCACAGCATCAGCAGCTCGTCCGTCCGGTCGAGGGTCGCCAGCATCGGCCCGTGGAAGAACGGCGAGGTGTCGACGACGATGATGTCGTACGACTCCCGCGCCACCTCGAGCAGGCGGGCCAGCTTCGTCTCGGTGACCAACTCGGCGTCCTCCGGGCGCAGCGGCGCCGGCAGGATGTCGAGCCCGCAGGTGTGCTTGGTCGTGTAGCCCGCGAGCTTCTCCGAGTCGAGCTCGCCCGGGGCGACGACGAGGTCGTAGATGGTCTTGTCCGGCTCGAGCCCGAGCATGATCGCGGCGTCCCCGAACTGCAGGTCGAGGTCGAGGAGGAGCGTCCGCTTCTGCTCGTACTTGGCGAACGACGCGGCCAGGTTCGTTGCAGTGACGGTCTTGCCCGTGCCGCCCTTCGGCGAGAACACGGTCACGATTCGCCCCTGACGGCCGAGCGACGCACCTTCGGCGACGAGCCGGCGGCCGGCATGCGCCGCCTTGCGCAGGGCAAAGACGACGTTCTCGGCCAGCTGCGGGAGCAGCAGGACGTCCGCGACGCCCTCGGCGTCGAGTGCGTCCTCGAGCAGAGCCGACGACTCGCCCGAAGCGATGATCACGATCGGCGAGCGCGTGTGCTCCCGGATCGCAGCGACCTCGCCCGCAGGGAAGGACGTCGAGCGGGTGGCGTGGACGACCACCCGCAGGTGGCCGCCGGCGAGGGCGGTGGTCGCCTCAGCGACGTTCTCGCTCCAGCCGACGAAGTCCAGATCCGGGTGGTTGGCGAGCTGGTCGCGGAGGTTGTCAAGGCCTTCGCACGAGCCCGTGACGTAGATGCGGATGCTCTCGTTATTCATTGCGCTCACTCCCAACGGCCGGGATGTTGTCTGCGCCGGCCTCGTCGAGCTGCTTCTGGCGGACGCCCTCGCGGAGCACCGAGTACCAGGACTCGACGTTCTCTGGGCTATCCGCGGCGTCGATGCCGGGGCGAAGCTCGAGGTGCCACTCGGCCGCGGCCGTGTAGATCCAGTGCAGCTTCTGGACCTGAGTGTCGGTGACCTTCAGGATCACGTTGAAGCCGCCACCCCGATCGGAGGCCGACGTGATCTTCTGCGAATCGGTCGCGGCAGCAGGCGCCCGGAGAACCTCGATGTCACGGAGGACGATCCGAGTGAACTCGACGCCCGACCCTCTGCCGGCCGCCGGCCCCGAATGTGGCGACGAGGTCGACCTTGTCGCCCTTCTGGAGTGTCCCAGCGAGCAGGTTGTGCTGGCCACCGTCGATCTCGATCGCGCGCTGCACGCCGGCCAGCTGGGCCTTGATGCCCCGCTGCGACTGAGTCGAGAACCGTCGCGTCGAGATCTGCTCGCCCGCATAGATCGGCTGCGTGGTGACGAGCTCGGCGACCTGGTCGGGGTTCGAGATCGCGCCCGGGACGACGCTGCGGCGGACGATTTCAGCCTTCGCCAACATGCCCTTCCGCTCGATGTCTGCACCCGTCGTGCCGGCCGGAATGTCGCCCTTCGCGACCCAGATCGCCACGTTGGTCTCGTCCTTGCGGACGTTCCGCTGATAGTTCGTCACGTAGAAGCTCGTCAGCAGAGCAGCGACGAGGGCCAGCGCGACGGCAATGGTTATGTTTTTGACCCTGTACGTCATGAGCGTCTCTTTTCTTCCTCTTTCCTGGTTGTTATTCGACGAGTTGGATGGCGCGAACGCCATAGTTCATGTTCGACCCGGTTGTGGAGCGAACGCCGTCCCAGACAACCGAGACGAACGATCCCTCCACGAAGCTCTTGCTGCCGTTGGGGTCGAAGCTCGAGACTCTGAAGCCGACCCAACCGACGATGTCGTACTCCGCATTCGAGCCCGGGCCGAGAATCGACCTGTAGATCGGAAAGAGCAGGACCTCGGGCATCTTCTTGATCAGCGCCTCGAGGAACTGCGAGTTGTTGAAGTTCGCGGACGGGGCTGCGGCGTACATTCCGAGTGGCATGTATTGGTCGTAGCCCTTCGCCACCCATCCTGCGAGGACGGACGCGCCGACATTGCCGCCGTCCGCCCGGTTGAGATTGATCAAGCCGAAGGAGCCGGCTGCATCCCTGCTCGAATCGTCCTTCAGGTTGACCAGTTCGAGCCGGGTCGGGGTCCCGAAGCAAGGCACAGGCTTCCCGTTGAGGACGCTGCAGTTCAGCATCGGATGCTTGACGTTGACGACGATCGGCGCGACACCGATTGCCTCGTCAAGGCCGACTGCGCGAGCCTTGGCGTGTGCGTTCACCTTCACCGAGTCGATGCCGAAGAGCTTCGCGAAGTAGCTCGGGGCGTCGCGGTTCAGCGTCACGGCGACGGTGTCGGCGTCCACGTTCTGCGACGAGAACGTCATCGTGATGTTCCCACCGCCGTTCTTCGCGAGATAGCTGTTGCCCATCGCCGTGGCGGAACCGGTGTTCCCCGGCAGTTCCTGAGCTGCGGCGAGTGCGGCCGCGTCGGCCGCCGCTTGGGTTGCCCGCTTCTCCCGGAACCACGAGCCGACGTCGAGCACCATGGCCATCGCACCGAGGAGCGCGGCGAGGAAGACGACGCTCAGAACAGCTGCCTGGCCACGTTCGTTTCGACGCTGGTTCATTCCACACGCTCCGTGATCTCTGATTCCAGGTTGCCTGACTTGACAACGATGCCCAGGAGGTCGACGGAGTACGGATAGGTTGCTTTCACCGTGACCGGATCTCCTTGCTTCCACGTGGAACTGACGGCGACGCCAAGATCCTTGTCCTCCAGCCCGGCGGCTGCGTCGCGGGTGGCGTCTTCGGCCGCTGCGGGCGGGTTCGTTGCAAGGCGGCTGACCGCAGCCCGCCGGGCCCCGACTCGCGCGGCGTCCGTGAGCGTGACGTAGTCGTTGTAGAGCGCGCCGAACTGCAAGATCCCGAACAGGACGATGCAGAGGATCGGGACGACCAGGGCGAACTCGACCATGGTCTGGCCTCGGTCGTTCCTGATCATGTTGCGGCGGCGGCTCATGAATGCGTGGTCCTTCTGTTCGCGTGTCAGAAAGCTGCTGAGACGACCTCGATCGCCTTCTCGAACGACTCGTTGATCGCCCCTGACAGGAGAGCGAAGGTGGCGACGATGGCGATGGTGATCACACCAAGAACAACCGCGTACTCGGCCATCGTCTGGCCGCCCTCGGCCCTGGTCTGAATTCGTTCCATCGACATCGTCACCACCTTGTTCATCGCTTCTCCACGTACCTTTCGTTCGTACTTGCTTGGAACTAGAGGACTCCGGTGACCTCGTTCAGGGCGCCGTTGATGGCGCCGGAAAGGGCCAGCAGTGTGCCGACGATGACGAGCGTGATGACGGCGAGAACGACGCCGTACTCGGCCATCGTCTGACCCTCCTCGCTCCGAACCTCGGCGAGCTTGCTCTGAATGGCGACGAAAAGCTTCAGCATGTAATTCACCTCCCTTCGAGCAGGAGAGAGCGGACGGACTCCCGGGCACAGGCGGCGACCCGGAGGCTGTTGAAGACGGACTCTCGATCGGCGTTGCGGTCTCGCACCTTGAGAAAAACCTTTCTCTCATCGGCGAGCCGCATCGCCTGTCTTTTGCTCCTTCAGCTGATCCGTAAGATCGATCAACGTTCGGACACTGAGAAGCCCCTTCTGGGGGACTTCTTGCGCGCGGATCTCAAGTTCACCCGAACGAGTGAGTGGCGCTAAAGGTGCTGCCGATAAGAAGGATTCAGACGTGAACCGCTGGCGGCGCGGTCGGGAAATCATCAGGCGCCGCGAGGGCAACCCCGGCGCCCAGAACTTGACGAGGAGCTGGGCCGATGCCGCAACCGAAGCGAATCTTTCTGAAAGCAGTTCTCCTGCCTCTCAGCCTGTTGGCCATGGCGGCGGCGATCTTCCGCCGCAAATCGGACGCGTGGGAGTACGAGCGGATCGAGGAGGAGGTGGCGGTCGAGCCGCTCGCCTCCGCAGCGCCCCCGGCAGCGTCGCCGACAGACGAAGCGCTACGCACTCACGGTCTCGTTCTCGGCCCTGTTCTTCGCCGGAGCCGCCTTTACCGCAGGCGCCGGCGACCAGATGGTGAGGCTGATGGACGAGGACGCCGCCGCACTGGAGGCCGCTTCCTCGTTGACCGGCGCGCCGGACGCCATTGCGCCGGACGCCGAGAGCGCTGCTCCCGAGGTAGCTCCGGAAGCCGCTCCGGCCGACGCCACGCCGGCCGAAGCTGCTCCCGCCGAGGCGGCAGCCCCCGAGGCCGCACCCGCTGAGGCCGCACCCGCCGAGGCCGCCCCGGCAGAGACGCCGGACGCCGACACCGCACCCGCTGAGGCCGCGGACCCGTCGGCCGCGGCTGCCCCGTCGACCGCCGCAGCGCAGGCTGCCGAACCGACCCCCGAGACCGTTGCTGCCGCGCCGGCACCCGCTCCGGGCACGGCAACGTCGGCTGCACCGGCCCGGAAGGCCGCCGCCGCCCCCAAGCCGTCTACGTCCAAGCGCGCGCCCGCAACGAAGGCGAGCCCCGCGAAGAAGTGGGTCGTCAAGCGCGCTTCAGCGCCGCCGGCCAAGGCCCCCGAGGTCGAGGTCGAACGCGGCGGTGAGCCGACGATCTGGCTCAACCGCGCACTACCGGATCCCACGCCGGCGTCCGCAAGGCTCCACCGTGCCTTCGCGAAGCGGCTCGTCGCCAGCTCGAAGCGGCACGGAGCCGACTGGGCCGCCGTGCTCGGCGTCCTGCGGGCGCAGGGCGAGCGAGGCTCCGCCCCTGCGTCGGCGCAGGAGCTCGATGCGCTCGCAGCTCGGATGGCGGGAACCGACGCCTGGAAGGGCGCGCTCGCGCTCTCCGGCCGGACCGGCTTCGCCGACCGCGCCGCCGCGTTCGCCGACCTCTACCGCTTCGTCGGCGTCGAGGCACTCGTCAACGGCTACGCCGCGTCCAAGGTCAAGCTCGGCCGCAAGGTGCTGTCGACCCCGGGCATCCTGGTCTACGGGGGCGGCCGGTCGGACATCATGATGGGCCGGATCGACGTCAGAGTGCTCGTCCTGATCGGCTACCTGTCGGAGCGCCACGGCGCGATCACGATCTCGAGCCTCTTCTCCGGGCATCGCACGTTCGCCCGGCCCGGCGTCGTCTCGGCACACGTCTACGGCCACGCCGTCGACATCGCCGCTGTCGGCGGCACGCCGATCGCCGGGCACCAGCAGCCGGGGGGTCTCACCGAGGCGGCAGTCCGCTCGGTGCTCCTCCTCCCCGGCGAGCTCCAGCCGCAGCAGGTGATCTCCCTGCTCGGCCTGGGCGGCCCGTCGTTCCCGCTGCGCGACCACGGAGACCACATCCACGTTGGCTTCTAGCTCCGTCAGCTTGACCCGCGAGGACGGGCGCGTCGTCTGCGAGCATCTGCTCGTGGCGGCGCGCCCGCTCCTGCGGATGCGCGGCCTGCTCGGGCGCGCGGAGCTGCCGTCCGATCAGGGGATCCTGCTTCGCCCGGCGGGCTCCGTGCACACGTTCTTCATGCGCTTCCCGATCGACGTCGTCTTCCTCGACCGCGACGAGGTCGTCGTCGGGATCGAGTCGTCGCTGTCGCCGTGGAAGACGGCCGGCCGACGCGGCGCCAAGGCGGTCGTGGAGCTCGCCGCCGGCGAATGTGGGCGCCGGGGCGTGCAGGTCGGCGACCGCCTCGTCGCCGCCTAGTTCTCCACGCGCTTACCGCGAGAGGCCGAGGGCGGTCTGCGCGTGCTGGAGCACCCAGATCGTGCAGAGGAGCGCGTACACGAGCGCCGGCAGCACGAACACGAACACGACCGTGAAGACGGCCGTCGACTCACCGAACATCGACGTCAGCTTCAGGAGCGCGAAGGCGGTCGCGGCGTGCAGGATCGTGCGACCGAGCCGCTCGGGTGCGAGCGAGGGAAACTTGACGTGAAGCCACAGCGCCAGCAGACCGGAGCCGGCGGCGAGGACCAGTACGAAGGTGCCGTTCGACATTCTCGTTTCCTCCTCGAGCGCCACAGATGCCACAGGTGCCACAGGCAGTGAGAACGCGGGGCCCGCCGCAGGGCCCCGCTCGTTCTCGGGGGGAAACCTCTCGGGCCCACCGCAGGAGGCCCGTGAAGCTCGTTGCCGTCTGGGGACACCATGGTCGAGGTGACCCCGGTTGACCAATCACCCGGGAGGTGGTTCACAGCGCAGGTTGATCGGTGAGGCGGCGCCAGAGCCGTCGAGCATCTGCGTTACGCTCGTTTTCGCGGGCCCGTAGCTCAGTGGTCAGAGCAGCGGACTCATAATCCGTCGCGCCCTGGTTCGAATCCAGGCGGGCCCAAATCGACCCGCTTGCCTAGTGGCTTTCCGGCTTAGGCAAGCGGGTCAGGTGTGCCAGGGATGCCGCGTTTGCACAAACGGTGTTCACTCGGTGTGCTCACTCAGAATCGCGGCCCGGTAGCCTCGCCGCGATGATGCTCGCCGGCGTCCCAGTGCTCGCCGACGCCCGTCGCGGAGTCGTGAAGCGACGGCCCCGATGACGATTGTGCTTGATGTCTGGATGAGGCCGGTCGTACACTCGGTGCGTGATCCTTCGACTTGCGTACACCGCCGCAGTGATGGCGGTAGTCGTCGCGTTACTCAAGACGGGGAACCCGCTCGGCGGCTTGCTGATCGTCCCGGCGCTTGCGGTCTGGCTACGTCACGAAGCCGAGTCGGGCAGGCTGGCGCGTCTCGCTCGGCGCGCCGCTCCTTTCCGCTAACCCGATCGGTGATGCTCGCGGGAATTCCCGTTGCACCCGGCGCGGTAGCGGACCTCGCCGACACGGTCAGGGCGACCGGCGGCGATGCGCTCGCGCACCGGCTCGAGATTGCCGCGACGACGGCGTCGCGCTGCTCGCGCTCACGATCGACGAACGCGCGATCATCCTCGGCTCGCTCGAAGACCCACCCGACGGGCTCGCCGAACTCCGGGCCGTGCTCCTGAACGAACACCAGTGGCGGCAGCGCGAAGGGCTCGATCCGTAGACGGTGTTTACGCCGCGTGCCTAGCCTTGCTCGTCCGACCGTCGTATCATCGGCCACATGAGTCTCCGTGAGTTCCTACGCACGAGACGGCAGCGCAGGGCGCGGGAGCGCTCCAACCGTGAAAAGGCGCGGCGAGATAGACATAACGACGCGAAGGCAATAGACCGAATCGGCCAGGTGCCTCGCCGACCCTCGGACGGTTTGCCGCCGCTCGAACCCTGATCTACCGCCGCGGCCGTCGTGCCGCGTGCAAGTCCGCACAGCGATCATCCTGGCCGCGCTCGAGGATCCGCCGGACGGACTCGCCGAACTCTCAGGGACGCTCGCGGGCGGAGATCGCCCGGTTCGTCGGGCAGCGGAAGTTGAGCATCACCGCGGACACGTACAGCCACGTTATGAGCGACGGCCAGGAACTCGAATACGCGTCCCTCCTCTTGGCGGACACTCGCTCGGGCGGTGACTTTGTGGGCTTACCGACCTTTGCATGATCGAGGCCGAAGGCACGGGCGGGGATCGAAGGCACGACTGCACGGCCAGGCGCCCGAACACGCCTTGCGTCGTGCGTTGACTCAACGTACGACTCTGTGGGATCGTCTCAGAGTTACAAGCTCGGGCGTCTGGGCTTATGGCCGGGGGAAGGCGCAAACTGCGGCGAGTCCATCCTCGGGAGGGGCAATGAATCACTCACGCAAGCTTCGGCTCAGCGCCGTTCTGGTGCTTGTTGCATCAGCGGCGATCACACTGGTTGCCACCGCGAGCGGCGGCGGCCAACTCTTTCGGGAGTCGATAGACGAGACGAGATCTTCGTCGAAGAGGACTTTTGCGGCGTCGACGGTCTAACGGTGGAGTTCGCGAGGGATACCGTCGGAGCGGTTCATGCCGTTCCGCACGGAGAAGACGGCCTCGTCTACTTCGGCTTCAACCTGAAGGTGACCGAGGTGGTCACGAACCTCGCGAACGACAACTTCGTGACCTCGTCCGCCACGATCCGGGACAAGGATCAGCGGGTCACCGACAACGGAGACGGCACGCTCACCGTGCTGGTGCTCGCCACCGGTAACGCGGTGCTGTATGGGCCAGACGGGAAGGCGATCGCGAGAAACCCCGGCCAGATCCGATACGAGGTCCTGATCGACCACGGCGGCACCCCGAGCGACCCCAGCGACGATGAGTTCATCGAGTTCCTCGGAGACGTGAGGGAATCGACCGGGCGAACCGACGACTACTGCGCAGCCTCGCTACCAATCCTTCTGGGCAGCTGAACCAGACTCCGTGTAGGCGGGCGGACATTGAGTCCGCCCGCCAACACTTCGATCTGAGCACGCAGCCCTCGCGCGACGACTTCCCGCTCGCCGAAGTTGATGACCGTCCGTGCTCGCCTGGTGTTCACTCGGTGCTCACTCGCTGCAGCAAATAGGCCAAGTAGCAGGGATGTCTGAATCCAGGCGGGCCCAAATCCACCCGCTTGCCTAGTGGCGCCTGGCTTAGGCAAGCGGGTCAGGCGTGCCGAGGGTGTCGGGAACGCTCACCGCGCGCTACCCCCCGTGCTACCCCGGAGATTTCGCCGTCGGCGTGGGTGCAGCTGAGCCCGCGCTGGCCTCGCCTGATGATGCTCGCTGGCGTCCCGTGCCCCATCGCCCTTGTGCCCCCGATCCGGGGGGGCGCATGATCGAGGCATGAGGTCTGGGGTCGCCCTGCTGGTCGTCGGGATTCACTTTGGTGCTCGCGGCGCAGGCTGCCGCCACTTCGGCCCGGGCTTCCGCCGGCGTTGTCGCCTTCAGCCCGACCGCCGGCGCCGCTATGCCGCTCCTGTATCGCAACTGCACGAACTACAACGCCAAGTACCCCCACGGCGTCGGCAGAGCGACCGCCGGGGACAAGACGAAGAGCGGGAATCCAGTGAGGACGTTCAAGCGCAGCACCCGGCTCTACAACCTCGCGATGTCGTACAACAAGGGCCTCGATCGGGACAAGGATCTCGTGGCCTGTGAGAAGGCCTGACGATGGCCTTCGGGTTCCGGAAGTCGATGAAGCTCGCGCCCGGCGTTCGTCTGACATTGAGCAAGCGAGGAGCCAGCGTCAGCGGCGGGCCGAAGGGCGCGAAGCTGAGCACCAATACGCGCGGCGAGAAGCGGGCATCGGCCGGGTCGTTCGGCGCGTTCTGGCGTAAGAAGCTGTAGGAACGCTGCGCGTCGAGGTGATGCCCCGCCGGCGTTCCCGTGTCGCTTGCAATCGCTCCGACGAAAAGGGATACGGGGCGACTGTCACCCAGACGAAGGTACTCGTCTGGAAACAGAAAGGGGCCATCGTCTTCATGCGGCCGCAGCCGTAGCTACTCAGCGTGATGCTCGCTGGCGTCCCAGTGCTCGCCGACGCGGTCGCGGAGCTCGGCGCTAGTGTCCTCGGGGTGGACGGCGTTCTGCGGGAAGTGGTCGACAGCGACCTCGACGCGTTCTTCGAGCACCAGCGCGAGCCCGAGGCGAACCGGATGGCGGCCTTCCCGGCCCGCGACCGCGAGGCGTTCGACGCGCACTGGCGGCGGCTCCTTGCCGACGACTCGCTGACGAAGAAGACGATCGTCTTCGAGGGCGAGGTGGCTGGCAACGTCGGGTGCTGGGAGCAGGAGGGGCGGCGGCTCGTCGGCTACTGGATCGGACGGGAGTTCTGGGGCAAGGGCCTTGCGACACGTGCGCTTCAGGAGCTCACCGGCGAGGTGACCCAGCGACCGCTGCACGCGTGGGTCGCGACGAGCAACGTCGCCTCCGTCCGCGTGCTCGAGAAGTGCGGGTTCGTCCGCGTCGGCTCGCAAAGGAACGACGTCGAAGAGCTGCTCTTCGAGCTACGCGACAGCCTCTATCAGAGCTAGGGTCCCCGTGTATGGACATGCTGAAGGGCGAACAGATCGCCGAGGCCAACCTGACCGACTGGCGCAAGCTCGCCCAGGGACTGCACGCCCGATACGTGGTCGACGACTTCGGCGCCGGCGCACGGTTCGTCGCCGCGGTGGGCGAGGCGGGCGACGCGCTCGGCCACCACCCGCGCGTGTCGATCGGCAATGGGTACGTCGACCTCAAGCTGGTCACCGACGACGCCATCTACCGCGACGACGAGGGCACCGAACACGTCGTCGAATGGGTGACCCAGCAGGACGTCGACCTCGCGCGCCGGATCACCGAGATCGCCGCCGACCACCAGTTCGACGCCGACCCGGCCTCGGTCAGCGACATCGAGCTCGGCCTCGACACGGCGCACTCTGCGACCATCGCCCCGGTGTGGGCCGTCCTGCTGACCGGGAGCGCTGAGGCCCAGGGCCGCGGAACCCCCAGCGACGAAATCCGAGACGCCACGGCACGGGTACCGAATCTGTGGTTCGGGGACGCCGACGAGCACGAGACCCCGCGTCAGCGGTTCCACATCGAGGTCTATGTGGCGCCCGAAGTGGCCGAGCAACGGATCGCCGCCGCCGTCGCCGCGGGTGGGACCGTCGTCGATGACAGCAACGCGCCCTCGCTCACCGTGATCGCCGACCAGGACGGCAACAAGGGAATCGTCTGCGTCGACGTGTCCGCTGCGGGCGACTAGCTGACTAGGGCGTAAATCAGCAGGCCTAGGAGGATCAGCACGGCGATAGCGCCCTTTGCCAACGAGAGCCAAAGTGGTGGCCGTGGCGAGAAGAGCGGATCCATCGGGTCGTGCTGCATCAGATGTGGAGAGTAACGGGCTACGTCGGGTCTTTACTGCCATCGCCCGCCGATGAGGATCGAAGAAAAATTGAAACGCCGACTCGGTTGACCCACCTGACGTGAGCTACGTGAAGAACTCTGGCGGCACGATCAGAAAGAAGATCAGGGCCATGAGAAGGAGGCCGAGGCCGGAGACTGCCGCGGCGAGGATGCCTGCCCGTACGACAGCTCCGAAGTCTCTCCCCAGCAGCGCATTGCCTCCGCTCGCCAGTACAGCCGGGAGGATCGCCAGGACAACAAGCGACCCCACGACGCTCAGCTCCCCTCTCCGGAAATGGGTTCCGTACCACAGGGCAAACCATCCGATGATGGGGCTACAGACAAGCGCCCAGATCAGGCCGCGTGCTCGGCTACTCATACCGTCAAGCATCGGTTAGGTCATCTCTCACCCTTAGACGCGCAGGCTCCGGAAGCCGCACAGGA
Organism: uncultured Gaiellaceae bacterium; assembly: GCA_963829845.1. GTDB lineage: Bacteria > Actinomycetota > Thermoleophilia > Gaiellales > Gaiellaceae > Gaiellasilicea. The sequence goes on from CAWHKD010000021.1 coordinate 147,010, forward strand.
CGCTAGAAGTACCTGGCCGTAGACTCGCCGGATGGTGCTCGGACCCGTGCTCGCCGACGCCGTCGCGGACCTCGCCGACACCGTCAGGGCGACCGGCGCCGACGACCTCGCCAACCGGCTCGAGGTTGCGCTCGACGACGGCGTCGCGCTCCTGGCGCTCACGATCGACGAACGCGCGATCATCCTGGCCGCGCTCGAGGATCCGCCGGACGGGCTCGCCGAGCTACGCGCCGTGCTCCTGAACGAGCACGAGTGGCGGCAGCGCGAAGGGCTTGGCTAGGAGTGTCTCCACATGCGCTCGAAGAGATACGCAAGACCATGGCCAAGTTCGAGGGGTGGCGCGACTCGGAGAACGACAGCTAGCTGTCACACTCGGCGACGCAGGAGAGCCCGCCGGGGCGGGCTTCCTGCGCTGCCGATGCGAATGGTGCTTTGGGCGCTAACACCGCCTAACCCCGTGGCATGAACCTCGCGCTCGAGGATCCGCCGCAGGAGCTCGCCGAGTTGCGGGCCGTGCTCCTGAACGAACACGCGCGCGGCAAAGCACCGGGCTGGATCCGTAGCACGCCGGACCAGCGACACGCGATCCGTCACACTTGTCTTGATGTCAACGGGACTGGGAGTCGGCGGCGACGTTGAGCAGGCGCTGCAGCAGGTCGCCGTCCCGAGCTACGTCGTCGACACCAGCGGCATCGTCCGCTGGATCAATCCGGCAGCCGAGCGCCTCCTCGGCGACGTTCGCGGACGTCAGTTCACTTCCGTCATCGCACCCGAGGACAGGCCCGGCGCCCGCGACCGATTCGCCCAGAAGATGCTCGGCACCTCCCCGGCCAGCGAAGCAAGCGGCCACCTCGTCTCCACCGCCGGGACGCGGGTACCAGTGGAGGTCAGCTCGGTGCAGCTCAAGAGCGGTGAAACGGTGGTCGGCGTCTTCGGGCTGATCGAAGAACGCCCCAACGACACAACCAGAACGCCACCCCCGCATCTCACGCCTCGTCAAGTCGACGTGCTTCGTCTGCTCGAGCAGGGCCGCTCGACAAAGCAGATCGCCGCGGAGCTCCACCTGAGCACCGAGACAGTCAGGAACCACGTCCGCCGTCTCTTCCGGGCCCTCGGCGTCAACTCCCGACTCGAAGCCGTAGCCGCCGCCCGGGCCGCATCCGCCGATTGATCGACGCCCGCCGGACGGACTCGCCGAACTCCGCGCCGTGCCCCTGAAAGAGCACGAGTGGCGACAAAGCACCGGGCTCGATCCGTGAGCTCCGAACCGCGTGCTTCAGTTGAGTCTCCAAGAGCGGTGGGGTGCCCCAAACGGGCGGTAGCGTTTGCCCTGGGACCCCAGTGCCAGCGGCTGGGGTTTTTGCGCGGCCTACCTTTAGCGCGGCAGGAGCTCAGGAACCGAGGGCTGGGGGCGCTCAGCGAGCAGAACGTATGTCGTCATATCGCCCTTGCCCTTGACGGCGACCCCCGTGCGCCGCTCGAGGACGAAGAGGCGCTCGAGCCGGCGGTACGTTCGCTCGGTGACCTGGATCGTGCCGGGTGCGGCGTGGGATTCCATCCGGCTCGCCGTGTTGACGGTGTCCCCCCAGATGTCGTAGCCGAACTTCGTGCGGCCGATGACGCCAGCCACGACCGGTCCCGAGTCGATTCCGATGCGGAGGCTCAAGCCGGACACCGCCGGTAGCTCGGCGAGCGCCTGCCGCATCGCGAGCGCCAGGCGGGCGGCGGCCTCGGCGTGGTCCGCGCGTGGCATCGGGATTCCGGCGGCGGCCAAGTAGCCGTCGCCGATCGTCTTGATCTTTTCGAGCCCGTGACGCGCGACGAGCTCGTCGAAGCCCGAGAAGATCTCGTCCAGGAGGACGACGACCTCCTCGGCCGGTAATCGCTCCGCAATCGGCGTGAAGCCTATGAGGTCGGCGAAGAGAACTGAGACTTCTTCGCTGCGCTCTGCGATGACAGCCCGAGAGACTTTCAGCCGCTCGGCGATCGCCCGCGGAAAGATCGAGAGCAGCAGGGTTTCTGACCGCTCCTGCTCCGCGGAAAGAAGCCGGTGTGCCCGGTCGCGAGAGCGGACAAAGTGCTCGAGAAGGGCGAACGTGGTGATCGACGGGCCGAAGATGTTCAGCGCGAAGAACGCCACAACGACCCACGATGGAATGTCCTGCGCTGGTTCCGGGAGGACGCCGTCGATGGCCGCGGAGAGGACGACCAGCGCGAGGAACGATCCGAACCAGGGGATTGCCTCGCGCGGCCCATAGAACACGAGCGCGGCGAGGGGTGCGAAGAACGCCCAGACCGCGACCGAACCGGATTCGACGAAGCCTCCGAGGCTCCACTGGAGGAGAAACGGGAGCAGGAGCATGAGCCCAATCTGGCTCGCCCGATAGACGCTGTAGCGCTTCGTCCGGGCCAAGTAGGCAATCCCCACCAGCGATGCGACCTGATAACCGAGCGGAACGAGCGCTGCGAGCCAGAGCCCGAGCGCCGCGTATGTCCCTACCCAAATGCAGGAGAAAACGGTGATCAGAATCGACGTGAGGACGAGCGTGGACTTGCGCAGCCGCTCGTCCGGGCTGTCCGACGGTAGCGAGGCGATCGCAGCCGTGTGCCGAACGATCCTGCCTCTCCACTCGCGGGACCTCATGCGCACGACTCTAGGACAAGCGCATCCGCTGAAACACGAGCGCAGACATGCAGTGGTTCCGGCTCAGGAGCCCGCCGCACGCCATTCGAACCACGGCCTAGCTAGCTGTCACACTCGGCGACGCAGGAGAGCCCGCCGAGGCGGGCTTCCTGCGCTGCCGATGCGAATGGTGCTTTGGGCGCTAGCCGCCGAGTTCTGCTTGGTCGAGCGCGCCTCGCGAGCCTCGATTGCGTGAATCGCCGCGCGTGCGAGCGCCACCTTCTCCTGGTGTCGCAGACGGGCGATGTCGTGGTTCATCAATGGATGCGTCACGGCTCCTTCCTCTGGTCGGGTTCGACATCCCTGTGGTTGTCGCATCCGTCGCTGAAGCGTGACTTGACGCGCGCTTGATGACCGCTTGAGCGGGGTCTACGGTTGTGTCGTCGTCGTCAGAGGAGAGCCGGTGCTCGAGTTCCGTGTCCTCGGACCGCTGCAGGTGGAACGGGATGGACGCCTGCTCCCGCTCGGCGGGTTCAAACAGCGTGGGGTGCTCGCCCTGCTTCTGCTCGGCCGCAACCGGCCCGTTTCGCGTGACCAGTTGGTGGACGTGCTGTGGGGTGAGCGTCCGCCCGCGTCCGCCGCGAACAGCATCCAGATCTACGTTTCGAAGCTACGGCGTCTGCTCGGCGACGGTGACTCGGCCGACGGAAGCGCGATCGTCACCGAGCCACCCGGCTACCGTCTCCGTGTCCCGCCGGGCGAGTTGGACGCCGACCGGTTCGAGCGCTTGATCACCGCGGGAAGCGAGGCGCTCGGTGCCGGCAAGGCCGACCGAGCAGAGAAAACGTTTGCTCACGCGCTGACGCTATGGCACGGCCCGCCGTTCGCCGACTTCGCCGGCGAACCGTTCGCGCAAGCTGAAATCGCCCGGCTGGAACAGCTGCGGTTGCGCGCACTCGAGGAACAAATCGAGGCGCGAACAGCGCTCGGCTGCCATGCAACGGTACTGACCCAACTGCCGACGCTCGTCGATCTGCATCCGCTCGAAGAACGCCTGCGCGCCCAACTGATGGTCGCGTTGTACCGGTCGGGCCGACAGGCGGACGCACTCGCTGTCTACCAGGACTTCCGCAGCCGTCTCGCAGACGAGCTCGGCCTGGACCCGAGTCCTGGCCTGCGCGAGATCGAACGGCAAATCCTCCGCCATGACAGCGCGCTCCTCGCATCAGCCTCGCCTCAAGCCCCCGAGCTTCCGTCAGCCGCACCGGGCGATTTCCCGGAGCGGGCGGCGGAGCGGACGAATCTGCCGACTCCACCGACGCCGTTGATCGGACGCGAACAGGAGCTCCAGGAGGCAAGCCAACTCCTTCGTGCGCACCGGATCGTTACCTTGACTGGGCCTGGGGGCTCCGGAAAGACGCGGCTCGCGCTCCAGCTCGCCGCCGACGCGGTCAGGGACTTCCCTGACGGCGTCGTCTGGATACCGCTTCAGGCGCTAAGCGACCCTGAGTTGGTCGTGCCGACGATCGCGCGGGCGGTGGGCTCCGGCGAGACCCTCGTCGAGAACGCCAACAGACGTCTGCTGCTCGTCCTCGACAATTTCGAGCAGCTGCTCGGCGCGGCGTCCAGGGTCGGAAACCTCGCCGCGCAACTGCCTGAACTGAAGCTGCTCGTAACGAGCCGCGAACCACTCCACCTCGCAGCGGAGTATGAGTACCCGGTCGCGCCGTTGCGTGAGCAGGAGGCGGTCGCGCTGTTCATCGAGCGGGCGTCGGCAGCGAAGCCCGACTTCATCGACGACGGCGCAGTCGAAGAGATCTGCCTACGGCTCGACTGCCTACCGCTCGCGCTCGAGTTGGCGGCTGCACGCGTTAAAGCGCTCTCGACGTCGGCGTTGCTCAAACGCCTCGATCGTCGGTTGCCGATTCTCACCGGTGGCTCACGGGACGCGCCGGAACGCCAAAGAACGCTGCGCGCGACGATCGCTTGGAGCTACGAGCTCCTCGCGGAAGACGAACAGCGTGCCTTCGCCCGCCTCGCTGTATTCACGGGCGGCTGCACTCTCGAGGCGGCCGAACAGGTATGCCAAATAGACCTCGACACGGTTGCCGCACTCATCGACAAGAGTCTGCTCCGCCGTGAGGGCGACCGCTATCTCATGCTCGAAACAATCGGCGAGTACGCCCTCGAGCGCCTCGAAGCGAGCGGCGAGCTGGACGAGTTTCGGCAGCGGCACGCGGACTACTACCTCGAACAAGCCCGATCCGTCGAACTGCTCATCCGCAGTCCACAGGCGGCTGGAGCGATCGATCGGCTCGAGCCCGAGCACGACAATCTTCGCGCTGCGCTGCAGTGGCTTTCGGGCCGGACATCGGAACAACCTCTGCGGCTCGCGATGTGGGGTCTCGCAGCGAGGCTGCACGGCTTCGGCGACCAAGCTCTCGACCGCAGGAATGTGACCGAGGCGGCTCGGCTTTACCGGGAAAGCATCGAGATCGGACTGCAGCTCAAGGACGACACGCAGACCGCGTATTGCCTCGCCGGTCTCGCGGCGGTGAGCGCGCAGCGCGGCAGACTCGATCAGGCAGCCCGCCTCTGGGGCAGTGTCGTGGCCTTCGAGCAAACGTCCGGCATGCCTCTGCACGATGCCGAGAGACAGCGCTACGCGCGAGTCCTCGGCGAGCTCGAGCACGGATCAGAGGCATCCGCCGACTTTGCTGCCGGCACCGCGATAACGCTCGAGGAAGCGGTGGAATACGCGCTCGCGAGCGTGGAGTGATTCGGTACGGATGTCCGACCGATGCGGTGACGACAGTAAGGCCGCTTTGCGCCACCGCAACGGGCGAGGGCTGATTCGCCTTCACCGCCGAAGACCCAGACGACGGCGAAGGACCAGGGTCGCGACGTACTGCCCGCCTTGTGCTGACCGCGAGCTCCGGCCCGTCGGTCAAGTGTCCCGTCCGCAGCGTTCATCTCTTTCGCACCGGACGTGTACGAGCCGATGCCATCGAAGCTGTATTTTCGCTAGCAGTGCCTGCGCTTGCTCGGCTTAGCCGCGGCGGCGCACTTCCCGGCGCCCCGTTGCGCGGAGGCTACGTGAGCGATCGCACGCAGGCTTCGATGTTGCTCGAGACTCCGGGCGCGTTGCTGTCGCGGTCGCACCTGCGTGAGCTCGATCTTGAGCGCCGAGCGGTCGACGCTGTCTTTCGCGCGCTCGACGTCGTCGTGCTGCCGGGCTACTCGCGGCCGCTGGTTCGCGCGGAGGACTACCTCGCGTTGCTCAGCCGGTCGACGCACCGGGACGATCGGGTGCGGGCATGAGCGAGGAGACGTGGCGCGGTTAGGAACCCGCACTCTCTGTGCACCCGCACCACGTCTCACATACACAGATGTGTTGCAGTACGTGATGCTCGCCGACGTCCCAGCGCCCGCCGACGCGGGCGGAGCTCGCCGACACGGTTAGGGCGACCGGCACCGACGCGCTCGCGCAGTTCCGCGACCACTGCATGCTTACTTCGACGGCGCGATCTGCGGAGCGGGCGGCTGGGCTTCGACTCACGGAGACGACTAGCACCGCCGCTTCACGGGTATCCGGTCGAGATGGCGCCGTCGGGCGATTCGAGCGAGTCGTTCGTCCACCGGGCGCTGCCGGTCTATCTCGGGCTGCTATTCGCCATCTTGACCGTCGTCGCGGTTGTCGTCCTGTTCATGGTCCGCCACGTCCTGCTCGTCCTGTTCGTCAGCGTGCTCCTCGCCGCCGCGCTGACGGGGCCGAGTGAGTGGCTTCACCGGCGCTTTCGCCTGCCGCTCGGGCTGGCCGCGGTGATGGTCTACATCGCATGCTTCGCAGTCATCGTCGGCATCGGCTGGATCGTCGTGCCCCCGCTTCTCGGCCAGGTGGTCGAGTTCGCCGACCGCGCGCCGGAGTACGCCGACCGCTACGCGGGAATTCGTGAGGCGTACGCCGAGCTTCGGGCCGACTTTCCTGCGCTGCCGCCGTTCGAGGAGCAGCTGTCGCGGCTCGGAGCCGCGATCCTCGACCGTGCAGGCGAGCGGGCTGCCGCACTTCCGGGCGACATCTTCTCGATCTTCCTCGACCTGCTTGCGGTGTTTTTCCTCTCGCTGCTCCTCCTCACGAATCGGCTACGGATCCGTGACTTCGTCCTGTCGTTGACGCACTCCGATCATCGGCGTCGCACCGGGCTCGTCCTCGACCGGACCTGGCTGCGGATCGGCGGCTACCTCCGCGCGAAGGTGATCGTGATGGCGATCGTCGGGGCGCTCACGTACGTCTCGCTGATCGTGCTCGGAGTGCCCTTCGCGATCCCGCTTTCCGTGATCGTGGCCTTCGGAGAGTTGATCCCGCTCGTCGGCAGCTGGCTCGCACGCATCCCACTCCTCACGATCGCGGCGCTCGACAGCCCGCGGACCTTCGTGCTGACGTTCGTGGCGTCAATCCTGATCCAGAATCTGCAGGGGTACGTGATCTCCCCGGTCGTCGAAGGCGATCAGCTCGACATCCACCCGCTGCTCGTGTTCGTCGCGGTCCTCGTGGGCGCCTCCCTCGGCGGCGCCATCGGAGCGTTCGTCGCCGTCCCTGCCGCGGCGATCCTCGACCTTGTCGTGCGGGAGGTCGTCGTCCCGTGGCGCCGTGCGCAGCTCAGGGGCTCCGCTGCCGCCGCGCCGCGCCGCCCTACGACACACGCGCCGTGAGGGTAGGACGCCGCCGTACGCTGGTTGTGGGACCGCCGTTCCGTCAGCCGGTCACCTGAGTCCGGATCGGAAAGGTCAAGCGGCACTTCACGAAATCGCGGCTCCCGCGTGCAAGCGACCGAGCCGGTCGGACCTCACCGTGCAGACGCGGTCGTCTTCCCTGCGGAACTCTTCCTGCGCGTAGCGCCCTTGCGTGAATTCGACTTGCGCGTCGAGTTCCGCCGCGTCGAATTGGATGAGCTCGTCCCGCTCCCGTTGCGGCTGGAGGTGCTGCTCGTGCTCTGGCGCACCAAGCTCAGAAGGTCCTCAGGCAGCTCGGAAGCCCGTGCCTTCGCCTCGTCCATAACCTCCCTCGCCGGACGTGACAAGGCATCGCTCTTCAGGAGCGCGTAGAGGGCCGCTCCCGAGGCCGGCAGCAGCAGCCAGCGAGCCGTCGAGCCGTCCCGTTGGTGATGCTTGCCCTGGGCGGCGTCCGCCATCTCGGAGACACGCTCCGCATAGTCGATCACCTGCGACGAGAGCTTCTGGATCGTTCCCATCTGTCAGACCCCCTTATTGCTTGCGACGAGCATTCGCTCGAAGATGTGCGGACTCTTCCCCGCCAACCGGAGGTGGAAACGCCCGCTCACACACAGTCGCCATCCGATTGTCGGATCGCGACGATGATCAGGACGCCGGCCGGTCTGCTGTCTCGTCCCTCGTCAAAAGCGACGGCCTTCGACCGAACCCGGGATTGAAGCAACGGCGTTTCTCCCTCATGCGGTACCTAGAGCCGGGACGGAAGCGCAGACGCCGCGGCATCTCCGCGGCTCGGATGCTCTGGCTTGTGGTCTGCGTCCTAGTGCTGGCCCTCGCAGCACAAACGCTCCTCCGCTGAGACCGCTGCAAGGCTGCAAGGGAGCGGGTGTCAGCACAGACACGAACGCGATGGCTGACCAACCGACCCTAGGGTTTGAGATGTTCCGTGTGTGCTCCGCTGCGAGGAATGCCGCCGTGTCTCGGAAACCGAGGCGGACGTCATCAGCCTCATAGAGACATTCTCTGACTGCGTTTGCTGCTGGTCACGGCGCCGGTACGCCTCTTCGAGTCGGCCAGAGGTTCGCGCCCGCTGCCGTCGTTCCCCACCTTCCTGCGCGAGCGCGAACCTCAAGCCGGAACCCCGAAGGATTCGACCCCTTGCCGAACGGACTCCTCCAGTCCGTCCTCAGTAGATCGAACGGGGCACCGGCGCATGCGGATACGCGCCGGCTTCTGCGTTCGGCGAGACGCCTTCTCAGCTGCGGGACGGCCGGCACTACGGCCAGGCGCTCGAGCGTGGATTGCGGTCGAGCGGGCCATCGTCACGACACGCGGGACTGCGGAACGCCGGCGGCAGCTGCTTGTACGACAGTTCCCACGCCTGAAGCGCCATCTCGGTCGCGTACTCCGCTTCCCAGCCGGCTGCGCGGATGAGCGGCCGGACGTGCTGGACGGCATAGCACTCGACCTCGGCCTCGGAGGCGGTCGGCACCTTCAAGTGCTCGGCCTGGTGGGTCACGACCATGAGGGCTTCCGCCATCTCAAAGTTCTCGTAGCTCAGTGATGTCGGACGCATCCGGCGCAGATAGAACTGGAGCGCAGCGCATACGCCGGGGTCGAGGTCGATGCGGTTCCTCGCGGGGTCGCGGATGCCCTTGAGCGATGTCTCCTCACCGCCGCGGACGATCGCGTACTGCTCGGAGAACGGCGCCCAGGCGGCGGGCTGCCAGCAGTAGACGTCGGGTCGCACGCCGACGCTGGAGCCCGCGATGTCGGAGACGTCGCGGCGCCGGCGCGGCGGCGGGCGGTCGTCGTGTGCGTCGATCAGCGCACCCACGACGTCCGCCTTGCCGTTTCGCCACCCGACCGGAGTCAACGCCGCGCAGCCGCGCCGCGCAGCCGCCGCAACCGGCTGGAGCCGCTCCTGCGGCGGCTCTCCCACGTCGTCGTCGAACGTCGATTCGCAATCCGCCCGCGAGATGACCAGGCCCGAATGCAGCGAGACGTCGACGCCGTCGGACCACGCCCTGTACGTAGCGAGCCACTCGACCGCCGAGGCCTCCTTCCACGGACTCCAGGCGAAGAGTGCAATGAGCCCCGCCGCGAGGGTGATGGCACCGAGAACCCCGAGCAGAGGCCACTTGAGGCCCGTTCCTCCCCAATGTGATTCAGACAGCGGTAACGCCTCGCCGACGCCTCGCGCTCACACGTTCTTTGACGCGCCTCCGGGCGCGAAGTTGACGTCTGCTCGGCGAGCACTCAGCGGAGGGGGCAGTCCAGGCAGCCTCTCGCTCGCGAGGAGGGGGCACACGACCGCCTTGTGTTCGGGGGCTCCGTGCTGGCTCTCTCCAGCTCGGACTCTGGCGCTCCGTTTGGATCGCCTGGCTGTTCCTCGTCTTCAACGACCGGTGCTACTCATGCTCGCGCAACCCTCTGAGGCAGCCGGAGTACGAGGCGTCGTGGTGCCGCGACCCCTCGTTCGAGAGGTTGTTCGCGTATGCCCGCGCAGCAGCAGCCGGCTCGGGTGCGCTGCCGAACTCCTCGGCGATGGCTGCGACGCCCGAGCCGCGGCAGATCAGGCGAGCGGCTTCATACGTGTCCGCGAACACGCCCGTGAAGCCGCCACTGTCGTCGGCGTCCGTCTCTCCCGACACCGTGTCGGTGAGCGTCTCGATGGGGCCTGGCTGTGACTCTCTCTCTTCCGTGGTCGCCGTAGAGACAGCAGGTTCGCTCGCGGAGCCGGCGTCTTTTGAACCGCCGCAACCGCTCACGAGCAGCGTGACGACAGCGAGTGTGATCAGCAGACGCATCGCCGGCAGCTAATCAATCCTCGGCCTCGATTGCGAGCATCCCTGTTGTCGCGTCTAGGCGCCCTTGACCGGCCTCCACGGCGCATCAGCTAGCCGTCGGCCTCATTGCCCAGGCGCGAACATACTCCCGGTAGCTGCCAGCACGTCGAGGGAGGATGCGTGAAAAGCGTCAATATCTTCAGCGCCGAGAACGTCGAGGGGAGGGTCGACGTGGCTCGTGCCGTGGGATCTTCGGCGACGCTCATGTTCATCTACGACGTCGCGCCCGGTCAGCGTCAGTGCCCGTATCACTTCGAGTTCGAAGAAGAATGGCTGCTCGTCGTCGACGGCACGCTCGTGCTGCGTGCGCCTGACGGGGAACACACCCTGGAGCGAGGAGACGTGGTCTGCTTCCCAGCCGGTCCTGCCGGCGCGCACCAGCTGATCAACCGCAGCGCGTCGCCAGCGAGGACGTTGATGTTCTCGAGCTCGCGGGCGCCGGCCGTCTCCGTCTATCCGGACAGCGACAAGATCGGGGTGTGGCCTGGCGACGGGCACAACGACCTGGTCTTCAGACGCGGAAGCGCAGTGCCATGGTCAGAGGAAGAAGAAGGCTCCGACTGACAGAGTCGGAGAGCGGGAGGCATCGGCGGACAGATGACCGGAAAACGGCCTGCTCGTGCCAATCGTCTGGATCCCGAGATGACCCAGACAGGTCATGGGGTATTGGCGGCTCGAGGAAGTGAGCGACCGAGTCCGCGCGCCGCGGCGGCAACACACTCGAGCCACGACGGAAATGCTCAACGAGTGTTCCGGTGGAGGGCGACGAAGGAGGCGTGATGCGCGCGCGGGTAGCGACGTTCGAAGAGGAGGTTCGAGGTCCCGAGTACGACAAGCAGATTGAGGAGATTCGCTCCGAGGCGGCGAGCGGCAAGCGCCCGCCTGGGCTGGAGGATGCGAAAGGCGTTCTGATCCTCTCCGGCGGCAGTGGCAAGCGGCTCGCGACCACGCTCTTCGAGGACGAAGAGGGCATGCGGCGCGGCGACGCTGCGCTCAACGAGATGACGCCCGTCGGGATGGGCACGCGCTCCTCGGTCGAGTTCTACGAGGTCGCGGTACTCGACATGAGCTGACGGCACGCCGTACGGGAGGCTACGACTCAGACTGGATACCGCGGCCTTCGGCCGCGCGAACGCGCTGAGCCAGTGCTTCCAAGAGCGACCAGGCCACCTCGGGGTGGCTCTCGATCACAGGGCGAAAGCTCCAGACGGGCAGCTGGTAGGCATGCACGTCCGTGTCCGCCTTCACCGTCGCGCTCCGCGCGGACCTGTCGACCAGCGACATCTCCCCGAAGCAATCGCCGGGGCCGAGCCGCCCGACTTCCTCACCGCGGACGGTCACGGTCACACTTCCCGTCTCGATGACGATGAGCGTCCGACCGGACTCACCCTCCTCGGCAAGCGTATCGCCGGCCGCAAACGTCCGCGTCATGAACTCAGAGGCCAGGCTCTCGAGAAAGCTGTCGTCCGCCTCCGCAAAGAGCCGGACTCCGCGGAGCAACTCAAGGCTCGGTTTCGCCACGGACGGATCCTAACCCGGAGCGGCCAACCCGGCACGCTTGACCCGCCTGAACGGCATATCTTGCCGAACGACTTTCGCGTCAGTGCGGCCCTCGACACACACGCGCGCCGGCCGCCCGCGGGGCCTACAGAGGATGTGACGTTCTCAGCCGGCCGAGAACGTCATGTGCGGGTCGTGGCCATGGAAGGGGAACTCGTCGTGCTCGCCGTGCACAGTGTGCTGCGTCAACTCGGCCACGTCCCCGTAGTCCACGATCACCGGACTTTCGTACTCCACGGGTTCCTTCTTGTCCAACGGACTCTCCCCAAGTCGCGGACGCTGACGGCGACTGCCGCCACGCTGTGTATTTACCTCATTTACGCACCCAAGAGCGGCTTGGTTTTACAAGCTTCACACACTGTTTACAGAAGGACGCGGCGCACTTGGGGCCGCGACCGGGAGCGTGAAGGACGCGCTGCTCGGTGGAAGACATGACTCGGGGTGATGGGCGAGCCGCACGTCGGCGGCCCGGTGCGGCTCAGCCCTGATGCCAATTGTCTCACAATCAAATCGCTGTTTCCGGATGATGACATTTGGGTACGGGACTCACTGTTCGACAAAGCGGGTTGCAAGCGGGGCGCCGCGAGATCTTGGGGGGTCCATCCGGCGTCCCGCTCCCCGCACTCTCGGAGCAGGGACGAACCGAAGCAGGGGTCACGCTGAGGCTGGACGCGACGAAGGCCATGGCGATCTCGGAGCGGGCGGTTCCTCAACGGGCCTTCACCTGCGACTGTCACAATGCCCGCGATGAAGGCCTACCAGCACGTCACCGAACTCCGGACCGCGGGCGGGCTCTCGATCAAGGACATCACCGAAGAAGTGCAGGAGGCCGTCGCCGCGAGCGGGATCCGCAATGGAATCTGCTCCGTCTACTCGCCGCACACGACCTGCTCCGTGCGCGTGAACGAGTTCGAAAGCGGCTTCCTCGAGGACTTCGCGCTGCTGCTGAAGCGGCTCGTCCCGAGCGACAACTACTACGCCCACGACGACTGGGACCGCCGTACCGAGAACGTCTGCCCCGAGGACATGGACTTCGGAAACGGCCACTCGCACTGCATGTCGATGCTGCTCGGCCCGGCCGGCGAGTCGATTCCCGTGTCGGACGGAGAGCTCTGCCTCGGCACCTGGCAGCGCGTGCTCTTCCTCGAGCTCGACCGCGAACGCGACCGCCGCTGGCTCGTCCAGGTCGTCGGCGTCTGAGCCAAGTAACAGTCTGTTACTTGGCTCACGACGAGGCAACGCCGCGTGAGCCCCGCCTTGTAACAGTCTGTTGCGAGGCTACTCGGGCGTCACGTACGCGGCGGTGAGGCCGCCGTCGACGAGGAAGGTCGCTCCGTTCACGTAGGACGACTCGTCGCTGGCGAGGAACAGCGCCGCGTTGACGATCTCGCGTGGCTTCGCGAGCCGCCCCGTCGGCCAGTGGATGCGGCGTCGCTCGAGCGCATCCGGATTGTCGCCGAAGATGTTGAGCAGCAACGGCGTCTCGACGGGCCCCGGGCAGAGCGCGTTGACGCGCACGCCCTGCCGCGCGAACTGGACGCCGAGCTCGCGCGACATCGAGAGGACGGCGCCTTTCGAGGCCGAGTACGAGATCTGCGACGTCGCGGCGCCGAGGATGGCGACGAAGCTCGCGACGTTGATCACCGAGCCGCCGCCTCGCTCCAGCAGGTGCGGAATCCCGTGCTTGCAGCAGAGGAAGACACCGCGCGTGTTCACCGCCTGGACGCGGTCCCAAGCCTCGACCGACGTGTCGAGAACGGACGCGTCGTCGTCGGGGGAGATGCCGGCGTTGTTGTAGAGGACGTCGATGCCGCCGAAGCGCTCGGCTGTCGCCGCCATCATCGCCTCCACGTCCCGCTCCTCCGCCACGTTCGCCTGGAACGCGAACGCCTCGCCGCTGCACCGGCCGGCGGTCTCCTCCGCTGCGGCCAGGTTCTTGTCGACCGCGCACACCTTCGCGCCCTCCTCGGTGAAGAGGATGGCCGCCTCGCGGCCCATGCCGCCACCGGCGCCCGTGATCACGCACACCTTGCCGTCCAGACGTCCAGCCACCTCAACCCTCCGTCGAGAAGAAGACCGACTTGACCTCGGAGTAGCCGTCGAGCGCCTGCATGCCGAGCTCGCGGCCGAACCCCGACTGCTTGAAGCCCCCGAACGGCGTCGTCACGCGCACCGACGAGTTCGAGTTGATGCTGAGGACGCCGGTGTCGATCGCCCGCGCGACACGCAGCGCCCGGGCGCCGTCGCGCGTCCAGATCGAGCCGGAGAGGCCGTACGGCGTGTCGTTTGCAAGCCGAACCGCGTCAGCCTCGTCGTCGAACGGAATCAGCGCGGCGACCGGCCCGAAGACCTCCTCGCGCGCGATCCGGTCGTCGTTCGACGCCTCGACGATCGTCGGCGGATACCAGAACCCCTTACCGCCGGGCACCTCGCCGCGGTACAGGGGCTCACCGTCGACGAAGCCGGCCACCGTTTCGCGGTGCGCGGCCGAGATCAGCGGCCCCATCTCCGTCGAGTCGTCCCCGGGATCACCGACCCTCAGCTTCTCCGTCGCGTCGATCAGGAGCTCCGCGAAGCGGTCGTACGCCCCACGCTCGACCAAGATGCGCGAGCGCGCGCAGCAGTCCTGGCCGGCGTTGTCGAAGACGGCGTAGGGAGCGGAGGCCGCAGCCCGCTCCAGGTCTGCGTCGGCGAAGACGACGTTCCCGGACTTGCCGCCGAGCTCGAGAGTGACGCGCTTGATGGTGCCTGCGGCGCCGCTCATCACCTGCCGCCCGACCTCGGTCGAGCCGGTGAACCCGATCTTCGCCACGTCGGGGTGCTCGACGAGCCGCGTGCCGACGACCGAGCCTTTGCCGACGACGACGTTGACGACACCCTCCGGGATGCCCGCCACGAGCGCAAGCTCGGCGAGCCGCAGCGCGGAGAGCGGCGTCAGCTCGGCCGGCTTCAGCACGACGGTGTTGCCGGTCGCGAGGGCTGGCCCGAGCTTCCAGGAGGCGATGTTGACCGGAAAGTTCCACGGCACGATGAGGCCGACGACGCCGAGCGGTTCCCGGAAGGTGAACGCCTCCCCGCCGGCAACCGGGATCGTCTCGCCGTAGTGCTTGTCGACGGCGCCGGCGTAGAAGTGAAAGACCTGCGCGACCATGCCGACCTCGCCGCGCGCGCCGGCGATCGGCTTGCCGACGTTGCGCGACTCGATCCGCGCCAACTCCTCCCCGTGCTCCTCGACGAGCTCGGCCAGCCGCCGCAGCAGCCGAGCCCGATCGCCAGGCGCGACGGCGCGCCAGGCCGGAAAAGCCTCTTTCGCTCGCGCGACCGCCGCATCCGCCTCCTCCACCCCCGCTCGCTCGAGCTCGGCAAGCGGCTCCTCGGTCGCGGGATTGAGGACGGTCAGCATCGGGCTATTCCACCATCTTCGTCTCAAGCGCGGCGCTGCGACCGCCGATGAAGAATGCGTGGGAGCCGAGAAGAACGCCTCACAGCAAGCCGTCGAGGAGCTCGTCGCGCACTACCAAGCGAAGGCTCGCGCGGTCAGCCGCACCGGCGTCGCAATCGGCGCGTTCGCAGGCGTCCTCGTCGGCTCGATCCCGCTCAGCCCGCTCCGCGCCGCCTGGCCGATCCCCTCCAGCTACGGCTTCGCCACCCTCCTCGGCGGACTCGTCGTCGGCGTCCTGATCGGGTACGTGATCGGCGACCCGCGCGGAAAGCTCTACCAGCGGATGGCCGAGCAGGCACGCCTCCAGCTCCAGCTCGAGCAGCGGATCTCCCAGAACGACGCCCGGATGGGGCAGCTGCTGACCGCACTGACGGCACGGGCGACAGCGGCCGCCCAGCAGCAGTCGGCCGCCCCGGCGGCGCTCACGCAGGCGCCGCCGCCGGCACCGGTCGCCGCGCCACAGGCCTACGCCGTGCCCCAGGCGCTCGAGGCGCCCCTGTTCGAGGTTCCCCCTCTGCGCCTCCACCCCGTCCCGGCGGCCGAGCCCGCGCCTGCGGCGCCGCCGCTGTCGCCGCCGCTCTCGGGCTAGCTCTTCGTTTCCCGGTACGCGCGCGCCTCCTCGACGAGTGCGCGGAAGAGCGCCAGGTCCTCGCCTTCCTCCGGATGCCAGAGCACGCCGACCGCGAAGCGCTTGTCCGGATCCTCGATCGCCTCGAGCGTCCCATCCTCGGCCCACGCCGACTCGACCAACCTGTCGCCGAGCTTCCCGAAACCCTGGTGGTGATGCGACTTGACCGGGGCGCGTTCGCCGAGCAGCGAGCCGAGCCGCGTCCCCTTCTTCACGTCGACCTCGTGGTCGGCGAAGGCACCCGGCGTCTGCTTGTGCTTCTCGTCGCCGACGACGTCCGGTAGATGCTGGACGAGGTCGCCGCCGCGGGCGACGTTCAGCACCTGCGAGCCGCGGCAGACGGCGAGCACGGGCATGTCTCGCTCGAGCGCGGCGCTCAGGAGCGCCAGCTCACCGCGGTCGCGCTCGGGACGGGTGCCGTTCGTCTCCGGATGCGCCTCGTGCCCGTACTCCGACGGGTCGATGTCCGCGCCGCCCGAGAAGAGAACCCCGTCCAGAGCAGCGAGGGTCTCGCCGACGCCCTCCTCGCTCGGCGGGACCAGCAACGCGCGGCCGCCGGCGACCTCGATCTGCCTCACATACGCGAGCGGGATCACCGCCGCCGGCACGTCCCAGGCGCCCCAGCGCACGCTCGGCTCCGCGTAGGCCGTGATCCCGATCAGGGGCCGCATGGTTCCAGTCTAAGCCGGTCGACGATGGCCGCCGCGGGCTCGACCCGCCGGAGCGCGCGGACACCCGCGCCCGCGTAGAGCGCCATCCGGTCCGGGTCGCCGCCGCGCGTGCCGGTCGGCATCGCCTCCGACGCGGGAGCACCCTCTGCGAGCGCCGCGTTCGGGAGCACGCGGTGCTTCGCGTCCGGCCAGCCGATCGAGAAGACGTCGGTGAGGACGGCGTCCTCGGCGGCGAGCAGGCGCTCGACGTAGCCCGGGTGTCGGTCGGCCTCCTCCGCGACGAGGAAGGCAGTGCCTGCGGCGACGGCGCCGGCGCCGGCCTCCCGGGCAGCGCTCGCCGCGGCCGCATCCGCGATGCCGCCCGCGGCGACGACCGGGACCCCGAGTCCTGCGACCTGGTCGAGCAGCTCCATCAGCGGCCGCTCGCCCTCAACATGCCCGCCGGCCTCGATCCCCTGCACCATCACAAGGTCGGCGCCGGCGTCGACCGCCCTGCGCGCGGCAGCTGCGGAGCCCACCTGGATCAGCACCTCCGCGCCCGCCTCGTGGGCGCGGGCGACCAGGTCAGGCCGGATTCCCCAGGAGAAGGAGATCACGGGCACGTGCTCCTCGCAGAGTACGTCCAGGCGGTGCTCCTGCGGGAACGCAAGGACGAGGTTGACGCAGAAGCGGCGTCCGGTGAGTGCGCGCACCTGCGCTCGCAGAACGTCTGTCCGCGTCCACGAGGACGCGAGCGAGCCGAGACCGTCGGCGGCGCAGACGGCCGCGGCGAGCTCGACGGTCGCCGCCGGGCCGATCGGGGCCTGCATAACCTCGAACCCGGGGCTACCCCCGCTCGAAGAACCGATGTCGTTCATACGAGGTGACGACGCGGTCGAAGAGCTCCTGCTCGGTGCGCGCGTAGTTGAGGTAGTGGTCGACGACCTCGTCGCCGAAGGCGGCTCTGGCCATCGTGCCGTCCTCGAGCGCCGCGATCGCCTCGCGCAGCGAGTGTGGGAAGCGATTGGCGTCCGACTCGTAGGCGTTGCCCTCGAGCGGCTTCGGCAGCCTCAGCTTGTTCTCGATCCCGTCGAGCCCAGCGGCGATGATCGCGGCGAAGGCGAGGTACGGATTCGCGTCGGCGCCCGGGATCCGCGTCTCCGTCCGCAGCGCCGGGCCGTGGCCGACGATCCGGAAGCCGCACGTGCGGTTGTCGTGGCCCCAGGCGAGCGTCGTCGGCGCCCACGAGCCGGCCGCGAAGCGCTTGTACGAGTTGACGTTCGGCGCGAGGAAGATCGCGAGCTCCTTCAGGTTCGCGATCTGGCCGGCGAGCCAGCGCTTGAAGGTCGGGCTCTCCCCCGCGAACGCGCTGCGGTCGCCGCGCCAGAGCGAGGAGTGGATGTGGCAGGACGACCCGATCCAGCTGTGGTCGGGCTTGGCCATGAACGTGATCGAGCAGCCGTTCAGGTGCGCGAGCTCCTTCGCGCCGTTCTTGTAGACGACGTGGTTGTCGGCCATCGTCAGCGCGTCCGCGTAGCGGAAGTTGATCTCGTGCTGGCCGGGCCAGGCCTCGCCCTTCGAGGTCTCCACCTTCATCCCAGCAGCCTGCATGCCGTTGCGGATCTGGCGGATGAACCCTTCGTCGTAGGTGGAGGCGAGGATGTGGTAGTCGAGGATGTAGGGGACGGACGGTGTCAGGTCCTCGTACCCCTGCGTGTGCGCCTCCTCATACGTCTCCTTGAGCAGGAAGAACTCCAGCTCGGAGCCGATCATCGGCGTGAACCCGAGCGCCTCGGCCCGCTCGACCTGCGCGCGCAGCACCTGGCGCGGCGACGGCGCGACCGGCGAGCCGTCGTGCCAGCCGACGTCGCAGAGGACGAGCGCGGTCGCCTCGAGCCAGGGAATCCGCCGCAGCGTCGCGAGATCGGGCTGGAGCGCGAAGTCACCGTAGCCACGTTCCCAGCTAGCTAGCTGGTAACCCGGCACCGGATCCATCTCCATCTCGAGCGCGAGCAGGTAGTTGCAGCCCTCGACCGGGTGGCCGGCGCCGGTCTCCTCGACGAAGAACTCGCCGTGCAGGCGCTTGCCGATCAGCCGGCCCTGCATGTCGGTGAACGCCACGACGACGGTGTCGATCGCGCCCGACTCCACGTCGGCCTTCAACTCGTCGAAGCCAAGCACGGAGGCGATCTTAGAGCCTCGAACGTGACGGGGCCTCGTCGCCGGTAATCGCTGGACGTTTGCGAGGCAAGGACGCAGGGAGCGTCGATATGCGGGCATATCGACGCGACCGAGGACGCCGCATCGCGACGTCCAGCGGTTTCCGGCGACTCAGAGCGTCGTTGCGTTCGAGGCTCTACCCCCTCGTGCCGTCCGACACGTTGACAACGCTTGTGACAGACGCGCGTAATAGCGCTGACACGACACCGACGTTGGGGAGGGCTGATGGAACCGGCACCACCTGCGGGCAGCTACCACACCGACGAGGACGAGAAGATCCTCCACAAGCTCGGCTACGCGCAGGAGCTCTTCCGCGCGATGGGCGGCTTCCAGAACTTCGCGATCTCGTTCACGATCATCTCGATTCTGGCGGGATGCCTCACGTCGTACTCGATTGCGTACGGCCAGGGCGGCCCGGTCTCGATCACCTGGGGCTGGCTCCTCGTCGGCCTGATGAGCACGATCGTCGCCCTGTCGATGGCGGAGATCGCCTCGGCCTTCCCGACTGCGGGCGGCCTCTACTACTGGGCGTCGAAGCTCGGCAGCCCCGGCTGGGGGTGGTTCACGGGCTGGTTCAACCTGGTCGGCCAGATCGCGGTCACGGCTGCGATCGGCTACGGCCTCGCGATCTTCAGCACTGCCCTGATGAACTATTGGTTCGACTACCCGAACTCGAAGGGCTACGTCTACCTCACGTATGCGATCGTGCTGGCCGTCGCTCTCCTCCTGAACCTGTTCCGGATCACGGTGACGGCGATGCTGAACACGATCTCGGCCTACTGGCACATGATCGGGGTCGCACTGATCGTGATCATCCTGTTCACGGTCCCGGACAACCACCAGTCGTTCAGCTTCGTCTTCTCCGAGACGCTCAACCTGACGGGGTGGGGTGGCGAATCTGCTCCGAGCACATTCGGCAGCCCCGTGTTCTGGTACGTCGCCCTCACCGGCCTGCTCATGTCCCAGTACACGATTACGGGGTTCGACGCGTCGGCACACGTCGCCGAAGAGACCCAGCAGGCGTCGCGGTCTGCGGCCGTCGGGATGTACATGTCCGTCGTCGCGTCCGTGGTCTTCGGCTTCATCCTGCTCGTTGCCGTCACGGCAGCGCTGCCGGCCGAGCCGGTCTTCGACCTGTACATCGTGCCGTCGAGTTGGGTCGCCGCCATGGGGGAGAGTTGGGGGACGTTCATCCTCTTCATCTGCTGTGTGGCGCAGCTCTTCTGCCTGATCGCGTCGGTGACGTCCGCGTCCCGGATGCTGTTCGCGTTCTCGCGCGACCGCGCCGTGCCGGGGCATCAGCTCTGGCGCCGCGTGCTCGAGGAACCGCATCCCACACATGGCCGTCATCGCCATCGTCGTCGCGGCGGCGTTGTTGATGCTGCCGACGCTTTACAACTTCTTCGTCGGCTACTACGTCGGGACGGGCATTGCCGTCATCGGCCTGTACATCGCATTCATCCTCCCGGTGATCCTCAGGTACCGGATGAAGGACACGTTCGAGCCCGGAGCCTGGACGCTCGGGAAGCACTACCGGTGGATCGACCCGATCGCGATCGTCTGGGTGTTCTTCATCTGCATCGTCTTCCTCATGCCGCCTTACTCGATCAGCGCACCATGGGAGGACGGCTTCACCTGGGAGGCTGTGAACTACGCACCGCTGCTCGTGGGCGGTGCGATCGTGCTCTTCGGCGGCTGGTGGTTCGTCTCCGCCAAGAGATGGTTCAAAGGCCCCGTCCGGATGGGCACGGAGGAGGAGCTCGAGGCGCTCGAGCAGCGCATCGAGGAGTCGACCGGGATGCGTCCGGAGCCTGCGGCCTAGGACAGCGGCACGGGAAGGGGCGCTTCGCGCCCCTTCCCGTCAGCCCGTCCAGGCGCCGCCGTTCTGGTCGAGCGCCTGGCCCGTGACGCCGCGCGCGTCGGGAGAGAGCAGATAGGCGACGGTGCCGGCGATGTCCTCGGGCTGCCCCATCCGGCCGAGGGGGACCGCCTTCATCGCCTCCGCGACCGCTTCGTCGCGGGTCATCCCCGTTGCCTCGACGATCGCGTCGATGCCCTGCCAGGCCATGTCCGTCTCGACCCAGCCCGGGCAGATCGCGTTTACCTGCACGCCGTCCGCCGCGAGCTCGGCGGAGAACGAGCGCACGAGCCCGAGCAGCCCCGCCTTCGAGGCGCTGTACGCCGTGTAGCCGGGCACGGCGATCCTGGCGAGAATCGATGCGATCACGACGACGTCGCGACGGTCCGGCCCGGGTGCGAGATGCCGCGCGGCTGCGCGGATGCACCAGTAGCCGCCGAAGAGATTGGTCTTCACGATGTCCTCGAACCGGTCGTCGGGACCGTCGGCGTTCGGCCCGCCAACGCCGCTGTTGGCGACGAGCGCGTGGATCGGCCCGCACGCCGAGGCGGCTGAGGCAAACGCCGCATCGACGCCGTCGTGGTCGCGGATGTCGCAGAAGTACGCATCGCCGCCGACCCGTGCCGCCACCTCCTCGAGCTCGTCGAGGTTCGGTGCCAGCAGCGACAACGATGCTCCGTCGGCCGCGAGCCGCTCCGCGATCGCCTCGCCGATGCCGCGTCCGCCGCCGGTCACGACCACGTGCTTGCCCGCCAGTGCGTCCACCCCACTCCTTTTTTCGCTCTTTGCGTGAAGTTCGTGCGCCCGCATCTCTTGTGGGACGCGGAGGCGCAGCATAGATTTTCGGTTCCCCGCGGCCCACCTTCCGTCGTCGCCCGGGCCCGGGACCCCTCCCAATTCACTGCTAGAGCGTTCGACGCGATACGCAAACACGCCATTGTGTAAAGAAAAAGCCGCAATTTGCGGACACGACGCGCGCCGCGGCCTTGACGCTCGCCGGCTGAGGCCCTAGCTTCCCTCTTGCAGCGAGCACGGGACGCGAGTAGGTCGAGTCCGATCCGGGAGGCCGTAGGCGGAAGCCGAAAGTTCGTCGGATCGGGGGACGAAAGCGCACCCGGCTCGCTGAATTTTTTGTGGTCCAAAAGGCGCGGATCGCAATTCCGACCTCTCATGACGAAAAAGCCGCAATTTGCGGAATCTCCGTTTTTCCACCTCTTGACCACCACTCGGAGACGCCCTAGATTCCTCCTTGCAGCGAGCACGGAGCGCGAGTAGGTCGAGGCTCCACCGGAGGACGAGTAGGCGGAAGCCGAAACGTCAGTCGGAGGGGCGGACGAAAGCGCCACCGGCTCGCTGAATTTATTTGGGCGCAATCTGAAGAGGGGGCCGCGGAAGCGGCCCCCTCTTCGCGCCAAGATCCCTGAAGCTGCTCTGGGGCTGCCCGCGGCTGATAGTCCTTCTTCGCCGGTAACGTCGGTTCGATGCGTCGGCTTCTGATTCTCGTTTCCGTGGTCGTGTTCGTGGACGCGATGCTGTTCGGGGCGCTGGCGCCGCTCGTGCCCGGGTACGCGGACGAGTTCGGGCTTTCGAAGACCGGTGCCGGCCTGCTCGTCGCCTCCTTCGGCGCCGGCGCGCTGCTCGGCGGCATCCCAGGCGGGCTCGCGGCCGCGCGTTGGGGGCCTAAGAGCGCGGTCGTCGCGGGCCTCGTCCTCCTCGCCGCCTCGAGCTTCGCGTTCGCGGCCGCCGAGGGCCCGTGGGCGCTCGGCGTTGCTCGCCTCGTGCAGGGGTTCTCGAGCACGACCACGTGGGCGGGCGCGCTCGCCTGGCTGACGGTCGCGACGCCGCGCGAGCGCAGGGGCGAGCTGATCGGGACTGCCTTCGGTGCCGCGGTCTTCGGCGCCATCCTCGGGCCGATGTTCGGCGCCGTCGCAGAAGCCGCCGGGATTCCCATCTCGTTCGTCGTCGTGGGCATCGTCGCCGCCGCGCTCGCCGCCTGGGCCGCAACCCGCCCCCGAGCAGCGCCGGAGCACCAGGCGGCCGGTGCCGTGTCGCGCGCCTTCGCCGACCGGCGCTTCATCGGCGGTCTCTGGCTGAACACGCTACCGGCCTGGCTTTTTGGGACGCTAGTGGTCCTCGTCCCGCTCCAGCTCGACGACGGCGGCTTCACACCGCTCGCGATCGGCGCGGTCTTTCTCGCCGCCGGACTCGTCGAGACGATCGTCAACCCGTTCCTCGGCCGCTTCTCCGACCGCCGTGGCCGGTTGCTCCCGATCAGGATCGCGCTCGGCGCGTCGATCGTCGTCGCGCTCGCGTTCGCCGCTGCACGTGATCCGTATCCGATGGCGCTGTTGACGATCCTCGCCGCGATCACGTTCGGTGCCTTCTACACGCCGGGCATGGCGCTCGTCTCCGACCGGACGGAGGCGGTGGGTCTCTCGCAGGCGATCGGCTTCGGGATCATGAACACGGCGTGGGCGCTCGGGAACATGACCGGCCCCGCGCTCGCGGGCGCTATCGCCGAGGCCGTCGGCGACGCCGTCCCCTACGCGTTGGCGGCGCTGCTCTGCCTGCTCACGCTCGCAGCGACGGGAACCGCTCGAGCACCCACGACGCGTCGAGTGGCCGGCGACGGTAGCTCCGCCCGTTGACGAGCGCGTAGTCCCCCGTTCGCGGATCCATCGGCAGCCGCGACTCGGCGGGATACCAGCGGTTGTGCCGCTCGATCAGCCCGTTCACCTCGCCAAACTCCCAGCGCCGCGCGAGCGCCTCCCACGCGTCCGCGTCTCGGCCGAGCGTCTCGTAGGCGGCCGCGAGCTGCTGCTCGTGCTGGCTCGTGAGTGCGTCGATCTCCCGCAGCCGCGCCATGTACGGGAGTGGTCCGCCGAGCGAGGCCAGGTAGCTGCCCGGATCCGGGCGGAAGTTGCGCAGCCGAAGCTCCAGCTCGCGCCCGCGAAGCGGGCTGTCGCGCAGATCGGCCTCGAGCCCCGCCAGATCACGCCGGTCCCGCGGCGTCTCCGGCAGAACGACTCCCTGCCGCATGATCCGCTCGCGCTCGCGCCGCCTCACGCGGGAACGGTACCTAGCGACCGAACAAGCGGCCCAGCAGGCCGCGGCGATGCTCCACCTGCTGCTCGGGCGCGACGTCCTCGACCCGCGGCTCGGTCAAGCCCAGGATGTTCTCGGTCGACCGTTGTCGAGACTGCTCGGCTCGCTCGCGGTCGCCACGCAGAGCCGCGCGCATCTCGTCGATCTGGCTCTCCTCTTTCACGCGTCGGAGCTTCGATCCGCATCAGGCGGTTCCTCCCTCGCGACCACTGCACAGCGTCTGCGGTCGCCCGGGAGAGGCGAAGGCGCGTACCTGAGGACGCGGAAGACGGCGCCGTCCAGCTCGAGCACGGCGCCGGGGACGGGGAGAGCGTCCGGCTGCGGGACAAGTGTGTACCCGCTCGGCGACGGCACGAAGGCGAGCCACCCGGCATCGGCGGCCGGCTCGGAGACCGGTGCCTCGAGCTGTGGCGTCGTGCTCGGCGCAGGCGGTTGCGGTGGGGCTGCGGCGGGCACGTCGTTCGACCCCGGCGCCCGTTCGCCCGCGACCTCGTCGACCAGCTCGACGACGCGCTCGATCAGCCCGGCAAGGCGGTCGAGCGAGGGCAGGGCGACCTGGGGAGACGGCTGGGGCTGCCTCCGCCGACGCCAGAGCCGCATCTCGGGCACCTTTGCTCCCCCCTCCATGCTCCCCTACACGGGGAGGTCTCCCTCGATGGACGCCTCGTTCGCACCGATGTCAACGAGCATCGCCTCGTTCATGCCCACGATCCTACGCATACGATCGGTTCGTGGACGAGCGCGGCCGCCACCTCGTCTACAGCGTCACGAAGACGTTCCTCGGCGTACTGTGCCTTCGCCTCGAGCTCGACCTCGAAGCGCCGGTGGCGACGTGGATCGACGAGACCGACCTGCCGCGCGCGACGCTGCGGCAGCTGCTCAATCACACGAGCGGGATCCCGGACTACGGCCGTCTCCCCGAGTACGGAGCGGCCGTTCGAGACACGCCTTCAGAGCCGTGGGGCGACGGGGAGCTGCTCGCCCGGTCGCTCGCGGCCGGCACGGACTTCGAGCCGGGCCACGGCTGGGCCTACTCGAACACGGGCTTCCTGCTCGTGCGGCGCATCGTCGACGCGGCTGCGCCGGGAGGGTTCGCCGGCGCGCTCGAGCGCGAGCTGTCGGCCCGCTGGGCCTCGCGGACACGACGCTCGCACTCGAGCTCGACGACCTGGACGGGCTCGTTCCGGGCTGGAGCACGCAGATCGGCGACGGCCGGCAGGACGTGCGCGGCCGCTACCACCCGCGCTGGGTCGGGCACCGGACGCTCGCATCCACGCACGCCGACCAGCGGCGCTTCTGGATCGCCCTCGCCGCCGGCGAGCTCTGCGATCTCGGCCGGCTGAGCGAGGGCGTGCCGATTGGGTTCGACGCACCCGGCTTCGTGCGGCCGAGCTACGGGCTCGGGCTGATGACGGATCCGGGCCGGCCGGGGGGCCTGCTGATCGGCCACGGCGGCGGTGGGCCTGGCTACGCCGCAGCCACCTTCGCCGTGGTGCGGGAAAGCGACGACCCGCTCGTCGCCATCGAGCTCAGCGGCGACGAGCGGGTCGATGTCCAGGCGAAAGCGCTGGACGTGTTGCGGGAACGCGCTACCGCAGGGTGAACGTCCTCCGAACGGGCGCGCTCGTCCGGCCGGACGTGTCGCGGACGGCGATCGTGACCGTGTAGCGGCCGCTGCCGCGGAGGCGCGGCACGGGCACCCAGCTGCGGGTGTAGACGCCGCACGGGTTCGGGGCGATCCGCGTCGTGAACCGACGCGTGTACGCCGCCTTCCCCGGCTTCCGCTCGGTGGCGAGGATGGTCAGGTTTCGCGGCGAGTCGTCGCAGATCCGGAACCGAGCGTAGACGCGGGCGCCGAGGAAGCGGACCGAGATCAGCTTCACGGTCGGCCGCGCATTCGTGATCGGAGCCGACGGGACGACGATGCCGGACGGCGCCGAGAGGGCCGAGCCGGAGCCGTTGGCGTTCTTGGCGGTCACCTCGACGCGGAGCCGGAAGCCGACGTCGGCATTCCGCACGCCGTAGGTCTTGCCCGTCGCGCCGGTGATCGGGCCGCACGCGATCGCGTCGATGTCGCAGCGCTGCCACTGGTACGTGTACGACGTCGGGGAGTTCGTCCACGAGCCTTCCTCGGCAGTCAGCGCCTCCCCGGCCTCCAGGGTGCCGGCGATCGTGGGCCGGGCGGTGTTCCGCGGCGCCGCGCTCGGAGCGACGACCGCGGTCGGAGCGGACCGTGCGTTGACGGCGCCCTCCGCGTTGATGCCGGTGACACGGACGCGCATCGTCCGCTCCGCATCGACGCTCGTGAGCAGATACATCCTCTGCGTGGCGCCGGCGACGTTCGCACATGCTGCGCCGCTCGTGTTGCAGCGCTGCCACTGGTACTGGAAGGCGGTCGGGCTGTTGCTCCACGTGCCGTTCTGCGCCGTCAGCGTCTCCCCGACCTTCGGCGTGCCGGTGATCGTCGGCGCTGTCGTGTTGGCGGGTGGAGCGGCCACTGCCGCGCCGGCCCAGACGCCCAGGGCCGCGAGCAGCGCCCCCAGGCTCGGAATGAATCGTCGTGTGCTCACAGTCGAAGATCCTTTCGTCAGGATTACGACTTGAAAACGACAAAGAGGGGCTCCAGGGTGTTGGCCTTTACGGAGTCCTTACGACCCGGACGAGCAATGCAGTCTCGAATCCGATCGCACGGGGTAGCGGTAAGAGAGGAATAACGACCCGAGGGGGAATGGATGCGACGAATCTTGCTGACACTCGTCCTGCTCGCGCTGGCGGCGCCGGTCGCGCTGGCGCAGGCGACGTATCCGGAGAAGATCGCCCTGCCGAACGGCTTTGCGCCGGAGGGGATCGAGATCAAGGGACACACCGCCTATGTCGGCTCGGTCGGGAGCGGCGCCATCTGGGCCGGCGACCTTCGCACCGGCACCGGTGACGTGATCGTCCAGGGAGCCCCGGGCACGCGCTCGGCGACTGGGATCGAGTACGATCACGGTTTGCTCTGGGTCTCGGGCGCCCGATTCGGGAACGCCCTTGTCTACGACGCGAAGACCGGAGTGCTCGTACAGGTGCTCCAGCTCGCCACAGGCACGGCCCCGA
This sequence comes from uncultured Gaiellaceae bacterium, assembly GCA_963829845.1. Lineage (GTDB taxonomy): Bacteria > Actinomycetota > Thermoleophilia > Gaiellales > Gaiellaceae > Gaiellasilicea. The sequence continues at coordinate 173,772 of CAWHKD010000021.1, forward strand.
CCTTCATCAACGACGCGGTCGCCACGCAGCGTGGCGTCTACTTCACCGACTCGCAGCGGCCCGTGCTCTACAAGGTGGAGCGCACCGGGCACCACGTCGGCCAGGTGACGACGATCCCGCTGGGCGGTGACTACCACCATGTGGCCGGGGCGTTCAATCTGAACGGCATCGTCGCGACGCCGAACGGCAAGACGCTAATCGCCGTGCAGAGCGTGGCCAAGAAGCTCTTCGCGATCGACCCCGAGACGGGCGTCGCGAAGACGATCGACATCGGCGGCTACGACCTCACGAACGGCGACGGGCTGCTCCTGCAAGGGTTCACGCTCTACGTCGTCCAGAACCGTGACAACAAGGTCGCCGTCTTCGAGCTCTCGCACGACCTGACGAAGGCGACGTTCCTGCGCACGATCACCGACCCGGATCTAGATGTCCCGACCACGATTGACCAGTCGGGTCACAGGCTGTACGTCGTCAACGCCCGCTTCGGGACGACGACGCCGACCGACCAGGCCTACCAGATCGTCAGGCTCAGCTGAACGTCACGAGCGCACTCTCGCGCGCATGGGCGCCCGCCAGGCACGACCGGCGGGCGTCCGGGCGCTCGAGCAGCGGACAGCCCTCGCGCTCGAAGGCGCCGTCGGTCAGCACTGCGATCGCCTTGCCGAGCCAGCGGTAGCAGGCTGTCCTCGTCGCGCCCGTGAAGAGCTCGCAGCGGCCAACGAGGCGAACGTAGGCGGCCGTCGAGGCGCCGAGCAGGTTCTGCGCTTTCGTCCCGCGAACGCATGCGACCGCGTCGCGCTGGTCGTCGAGGCCGGCGCACAGCTCGAGCTGCTGCTCGGGGTCGGCCGGCCCGATCACCGCCGCGCCGGTGATGCAGGCTTCGCGCTGGAGGCCTGCGAGGTCGCGGCAGAGGACGTCGAGGTGGATCGGGGAGTCGATGACGATCCCCTCCGGCCGGTCGTCGACGAACGCCCGGTACCAGCAGGGGCGAACGAACTCGGTCGGCTGGGCTGCACAGAGCGTGCGCGGATCCGTGTCCGCACCGGCGGGGAGCGCCGCCTGATCGGCGCCGGCGACGGCGAACCAGTAGTCGTGGTAGGCGCCCTGGGCGCAGTCGGGAGCCGTGCCCTGCCCGAGCGCGCGGCAGAGGGCGAGGGCGGGAGGCAGGTGGTCGTTGTAGATCCGCATGAACGCGTGGCCGAGGCCGTGCACGCAGCTGTAGCGCCGGTACCGCGTGCCTGCGTCCGAGCAGATGGCGGCGGCGGCTCGCGGCCGCCGCGGATCGATCGAGGGCGCGACGCCCGTGACGAGGCCGTGCGCGAACCCGGCACTACAGCCAGGATCGTTGCTCCGTGGCAGCACGTCCTGCAGGTTGGCGAGCGTCAGCTCCCTGTCGAGCGCGAACGTCCTGCCCACCGTGTGCATGACCCCGTGACAATTGATGAGCACGAAGCCGCCTTCGCGCCTCGCTGCGCGCTCGATCGCGGCGACCGTGCGCCTCGGGTCGTCGGTGTCCGCGACCAGCCGCTGAAACTCCTGCGATGTAGCAGTCGCGTGACGCGTCGGCGCAGGAGGCCGCGGCAGACGGTGAGCTCCACCGCCTCGGGCGGCTCGCCGCCGCCGTCCCGAGTGAGCAGCACGGCCGCAGTGAGCAGCACCGCCGCACCGAGTGCGCCGGCAAGCAGGAGGAGGGCGGCCCGGCGCGGGCCGCCCTCCCGTTCTCGTCCTGCCCTACTGGATCGTGAACGTCGCCCTGCCGGTCGTCTGGTTCCCGGCCATGTCGGTCGCAAGCCAGCGGAACTCCGTCGTCGTCGTGACCACGAACGACTGGCCCGGCTCACGCGGACCCGTCGAGTCCCACAGCGTCGACGTGTTGTCGGGCTTCGACCCGTCCGTCGTGTAGCGGATCACGGCCGGCTCGCTCACATACTGGAACGTGGTCGTGATCGGCGTACTCGACGAGCGCGCCCCGGTCATGATCACCTCGGGGCCCTTGTCGTCCTTCGAGTACTCGTAGGCCGACTCGAGCAGGCCGTAATTGCCGGCCGCGAACTCGAGCGCCTCGGACTTGCCCTCGGTGGCGTAGTCCGGCTGGAAGCCGACGCCCTGCTGCGTGAGGTCCTGCCCCGCGCGATCGCCCCGGCCGCGTGCGCAAACTGAAGCGGCTCCGCCAGGAACACGTTCGGGGCGGGGCTGGTCGGGTTGTTCGGCGTGACGGACTGCACCGTCCGCGTCTCCTCCGTCGGCAGGCCCGGATCGATCGTCACCTTCTCCAGCGGGGTGAAGAGGTTGCGGTTGCCCAGCCGGATGCTCGTCGCGCCTGCCGGCGCCGCGAGCGAGAACGTCGTCTGCTCGAGCGCGCCGAAGCGGTCGGCCCCGGTCTCGAACGAGTAGGCGATCACGCCGCGGTTGTACCAGTGCTCGTCGGCGCTGTTCCCGGCCGCCGAGTAGAGCACGTCCGCGATCGGGCCCGTCCGCTCCGGCAGGATCGCCGTGTTCGCGGACGTCCTTGATCCGGTTCAGGATCCGGTCGCCGGCCTGGAAGAAGTACTTCTCGACGCCGATGTTCGCGTGCACCGCTGCGCCTTCACCGCGGTCCGGCAGGTAGGTGCCCGGCGCCCACATGAAGTAGCCGCCGAAGCTGTGGATGTTGTTCGAGAACCTGATGTTCTTGAACGTGTCCGCGATCCAGAGCTCGTTCTGGATCTCCGGCTCGGACGCCTCGAACGGGCCGGCGAACACTTCGCTGGTGCAGGAAGTCGACGCGCCGATGTAGCCGTCGATCAGGGTGCCGAACGTGTTGTTGCGGTTCATGTCGGTGCCCCAGAGATTCCGGGCCGCCGAGTCGTTGATCGGCTGGGCGACGCCTCCCGGGAGCGCGTTCGGCCGGGTCGTCCAGAAGTTCGCCGCGTTCGGGTCGTCGGTCTCGAGCCCACCGACGACGCACCAGTTGGTCATCGTCTTCCGCTGGCTGTTGAAGTTGTGCATCGAGTAGTGCGCCCCGTCGGGGTTGGACGACGGGAGGATGAAGATGTCGAGCTCGTCGACGAGCTGCCGCGTCGTCTTGTCGATCCCGTAGTTCCGGAGCAGCTGCTCCGCGGTCTCGAGACACGTCAGCGGCGTCGCCCACTCGCGGGCGTGCTGCTGGCAGTAGAGGAAGACGCCGACGCGACGGCCGTTGATGCCCTGGTCGGCGCTGTTGCCGGGCCGGTTCTTCCCGATTCGCATCATGAAGTACTCGAACGGCCCGCGCTGCACGTTCCCGTTCGTCGCCGTGGTGAGGAAGTCGGACAGGTTGCCCTTGGGCCGCGCCTGAACGATGCCCGCTCCGGCGTTCCCGCGATACGTCTGCGCAACGAGCTTGGCGGCCGCGCCCGCGTTGGCGTTGATCGCCGCCGCGACCTGGGCGGCCGTGCCCGTGAGCAGACCCGTCCCGTCCGTGGCCAGGCTGACCCGGAGGTCGTTGCCCGTGAACGTCACCGTCAGCGGCGAGTTCGGCACGAGCGGGTTGACGAACTCGGCGGTGAGGTCGTTGCCGCCCTCGTGGCCCCAGGCGCGGGCAGTCAGGATGACGGCCTGCGCCGCGACCGTCGCGTTGAGGTTCCCATGCCGGCTGGATTCGTCAGCCCGGCCATCAGCGCCTGTGCCCGCCGCTGGTACCCGTTCGTCTTGTTCGGCAGCGGGATGATCGTGGTCAGGTCCGGGAACTCCTCCGCCAGCTCGCGGAAGCGGCCGTAGACCTCCGTCGGGTCGAGATACCGCGTCGTGAAGTTGCTGAGGAAGTTCGAGCTCATCGGCGGCAGGCCGCCCCCGAGCCACGTGTTCACGTCGGCCACGACGAATGTGCCGTTGCTCGAGCCGATGCGGATCTGCGTCGGCGCCGCCGGGGTCGAGGTGTCGCTTCGCCGACCTTCACGAGAATGCGGTGCTCGATGTAGGTGTCCGGCGTCGTGTCCGTGTCGATGTTGACGTTCATCGTGCGCGGGCCCTGATCGATCGCCGTGCCTGCGCCGGTGTTCCACGCGAGCGACGAGCGACTCTCCGGTGGTGGAGGAGCCGCGCGTGCCGTCCTTCGCCTCGACGGAGAGGAAACGGCCCGCGTAGTTCTCGAAGTAGTCGACCCGGAGGACGACGATGTCGCCCCGCGGCGCCACCTCGGCGCTCGCTACGGCGAGCGCGGCCGCCTCGGCGGTCTTCTCGGCCTTCACGTCGGCCTGCCAGTCCTCGGCGCGCTGGCGCCAGGTGGCCGGGCCTTCGATCGTCGTGCCGAGCTCGAAGCCGGCGGCTTCGAGCGCAGCGAGCTCGTCTGCGTTGCCGAAGACGGTGACCGTGACCGACCCGTCCGCGTTCGTGCGCAGATAATGGTCGTTGAAGTCGATTCCGTAGTCGTCTGCCTCGAGCTGCAGCTCGATCGCCGCGGCCTTGTCGGGCAGATTCACCTCGACGAGGCTGCGACCCTGGTTCGGGTCGATGCCCCGCTCGCTCTCCTGTGCTGCGGCGCTGCCGGCGATCGCAAGAGCGACCACCGTGGCGACGAGCACCGCTCTGCGTGCTCCGCTGAAACCCATGACGGCTGTCCTCCCCGGGTCAGAATAGGTCTGGGTCCCGGGATCGAATCACACCGTCGTCAGCCGTGCAGCATCCACCACTCCGTGAACTCGCGGCAGCGGCCGTCGGGATCGAGCCGGATCGCCCAGAGGTTGCTGTACGCCTGCGGCGGATCGCTGTATGCCGTCACTCCCGTGATGACCGAGAGCTCTGGAGTCTCCACCAGCGGCCGCCAGCTAAAGGTCCACGTGCCGGGCTCGTCCTTGCGATGGAGCCAGCCGTCGACGATCTCTTGCCGCCCGCGCCACGGCTCGCGGAACGGAGCGGTGAAGTAGAGAGCGTCCTCGGTGAAGAGCGCGCCGATCTCGGCGCCGTCGTTCGAACTCCACGCCCGTTCGTAGCTCGCGATCCACTCGGCGAGCGCCACGGTCAGCGTTCCTCGGTGCCCTCGAGCCGCATGAACGCATAGAGGACGAGGTAGCTCAGCGTGAGGAAGCTCGAGAGGAGCACGGTCATTCCGATCGCGCGTGGATCGACCAGGATCACGTCCAGGTCCGAGAGCAGGCGCGGATGCGCGAGTACGTCCCAGCTGTTCCAGCGCAGGACGCGGCCGAGGTAGATGCCGAAGCTCGCGAGCCCGAGGACCGCGACCGCGGTGACCCACGCGACGCGTGCCCCTGCGAGGCTGCGCACGACCGACTGGACGAGGTAGAGCGAGAGGAAGCCGAGCAGCATGCCGGTCCACGCCGGCGCCGCGATCACGACGATGTCGACCCAGAGCGGCACCACGGGGCTCGGGACGAGGTGCTTGAAGTCGGTGACGATGTACGGCGCGTTCGGGAGGAACAAGAGCCAGAGGGCGGCGAGCGGGAGTAGCCGCAGCGGCCGCATCCCCGCGCGGTGCCGGTCGTAGATCACGATCGCGAGCCCGAACGGGATCCAGGCGAGGAACAGGTTCCAGACCAGCCCGCCGAAGAGCGTCTCGCTCGAGTACAGGTAGCGGGTGACGATCAGCGCCGCGGAGAAGAGGGACAGCAACGCCAGCGCCGCGTAGATCGCGCGCCGGCGGCGGCTGATGTCCATCCCGTCCATCCGAGAACCACTGTACCGACGGGACTCAGGCCGACTCTTCGGCGAAGCTGGCGCTTCCGGAGCGGCCGAAGGCGGCAGTCCGCGCTCCCCAGCCGGCGAAGCGCGTTCGGAAGCTGCCGGTGAAGGTGCCCTTCGCGGCAACGCGGCGACAGGCGCCGCGCGTGTCCGTCGACGTCTCGGTGGCGGTGAACGTGCCGCTGCCCTGCACGGCCAACGCGCTCGGGAGGTCGACGGCGATACTCGGTGGCCGTCCTGAGAGCGGATCGAAGCCGAGTCGCTCGGACCGCATTACGTGGTACCACGTCACGCCGGCCGGTAGCGCACCGCCGCGGTCGGCGAAGCTCAGGGTCAACCAGCCGCCGGCGTCGGGCGAGAGCAGTAGAGTCGCCGCTGGTCCTGCCGATTCCTGGCGAGCCGCCGCCAGGACCGACGACGGCGAACAGATCCCGACAGCGGGAGCGGCGCAGTCGACAGCCCCGCCGCGGTTGAACGTGACGGCGCCCGCGAGCTCGAGACGACGGATCGTCCCGAAGAAGCTCGTCCCCGTGCGGAGGACGAATTTGCCGCATAAGCCTCACCGGCACAGTTGCGAACGCGCCGCGGCAGCCGAGGGACTCACCGACCTCCCGCGCCTGGCCGGTCGCGGTCACGATCATGCCGATCGCGACGACTGTGCCGAACCGCGCCGCCCAGCGGCCAGTGCGGCCGTCGAACGAGACCGTGCCGCTCGGCGCAGCGCGGAGCCCGTGCTGCTCCTCCCCACGTCCATTGCCGAGCGTGCGGGTAAGCGAGAGGCCGAAGGTCTCGCGCGCGCCGGGTGAGGTGGCACCGACGACGGCGGCCGAGAGCTTCCACCCGGACTGCGACAGTTTCGTCGGGGAGATGAAGAGCGTGACGTGGTCGACCGCAGCTGCGTTCCCGGGCACGACGAGTGCGGCTCCCACGGCTGCGATCAACAGTGCGGTACGACGCGTCATGGACCCTCCGGTCTCCGGAACGGTACGTCCTCGTCAGTCCGGCAGCAAGGGCATCTCGATCCCTTCACCGCGGCCGACAAGCACCGCGCGCATGAGCGCCGCCGAGCCGAAGCGCTCGCGAACCTCGTCGACCGCCGCGTCGAGCGCGTCGTCGTTGCGACGGTCGAACGGCAGCATCAGCTGCACCGCCCCGTCGTTCTCGAGGTTGGCGACCGCGATCCCGACGAGCGTGACTCCGCGTTGCTGGATCATGGGCGTCGCGGCGGCGAGTAACCCCCGCGCGGTGGCGAGGATCGTGTGCGTCTGCGCCGTCGGCCGGGGCAGCGTGTGCGACCGCGTCGCCCGCGTGAAGTCGTCGAACCGCAGCCGGAGCACGACCGTCCGGCCGACCCGTCCGGCCCCCCGCAGTCGCCGCGTGACGCGGTCGACGAGCCCGATTACGGCCGCGTCGAGCGCCTCCGATGAGGTCGGCGCCCGGCCGAGCGCGCGCTGCGACCCGATCGACCCGCGCCGGCGTCCGGTGCGCACCGGGCGCGGGTCGAGGTTGTGCGCAAGCGCGTGGAGGTGGCGCCCTGACGCGCGGCCGAGCATCGACACGAGCACGGACTCCGGCAGGAGCGCGACCTGCCGCACCTTCGCGATCCCGCGCGAGCGCAGCTTTGCTGCGGTGACCGGTCCGACGCCCCACAGGCGCTCGACCGGAAGCGGATGCAGGAACGCAAGCTCCTTGTCGGGCGGAACTACGAGCAGGCCGTCCGGTTTCGCGACCGCGCTCGCCACCTTGGCCAGGAACTTCGTCCTGGCGACACCGACCGTGATCGGCAAGCCGACCCGCTCCAGCACGTCGCTGCGGAGGCGTTCTGCGATCTCGACCGGCGTCCCGAAGCCCCGTTCCATCCCTCGCACGTCGAGGAACGCCTCGTCGATCGAGAGGCCTTCGACGAGCGGCGTCGTCTCCTCGAACACCTCGAAGACGGCCTTGCTCGCCTCGACGTAGGCGGAGAAGCGCGGCTTGACGACGACGGCATGCGGGCAGAGCCGACGCGCCTGACGCTCGCTCATCGCTGTGCGGACGCCGAACGCCTTTGCCTCGTAGCTCGCAGCGAGCACCACGCCCCCGCCGACGAGCACCGGCCGCCCCCGCAGGCTCCGCTCATCCCGCTGCTCGACCGACGCGAAGAACGCATCCAGGTCGGCGTGCAGGATCGTCGCCTGTCTCGACACGAACATATGTTCGCACAGTCAGAGCAGGCGCGACAACCATTCCTGCACCGCGTGCTGCACGGGCGTAGCGGCGCGGAGGCTGTGATTGCCCGGTACGGCGACAACCGTGCGCAGCATCGACGGCGGCGGCATTCCGAAGGGATCTCGCTCGCCCTGGACGACGAGCATCGGTACGGCGACCCCGTCGAGCTCGGGCAGCCTGCTCGGAGCGGTCGGCCGTCCGGGCGGTCGAAGTGGGAACGCCAGGCAGACGACCCCGACGGCGTCGGTCGTGCCGGCCGTGCGGCAGGCGACGCGCGCGCCCGAGGATCGGCCGCCGACGATCAACGGCAGCCCGTTCAGCGTGTCGGCGCCCAGCTGTTCGACGGCCGCGACCCAGGCCGTGTCGAGCTGAGCCGCCGGTGCCGGCGAACGTCGCCCCGCGACGCGATACGGCTGTTCGATGAGAGCGACGGTGACGCCGGCGGCGAGCGCAGCCGCGGTGGCGGCGACGAGGTCGGGCGCCGTCACACCTCCCCCCGCTCCGTGCCCGAGCACGAGCGCCGCTCGCGGCTCGACGACCGGATGCAGATGGACATGCGCCCTCCCCTGCGGAGTATCGAGTTCGAGCATTCCGCGGATACTCTGCCCTCTGTTCGAGGCTCGAGGGGGTTTACGTGTTGCGGAGGCTGCTCATGCTCTGCGGCGGCCTGGCCGCTGCGGGGGCGATCGCGGGCTCGGCTGTTGCAGCCGACTCGACATCGACGCCGGTTCGATCGCTGACGCCGGCGGCGACGCAGCGGCTCTGGGACGAGCTCGTGCACCGTCCGCGCGTCCGCTCATTGCGAACTGCCGACTGCCGGCCGCTCCGGGCCGTCTTCTACGCGGCCACCGACTGGCTGAGGCTGACGACGAAGCTGGCCGCGACGGCCTCACCGTGCGCGCAGTACTACATCTCCGTCCCGCCCCTTGTCTCCGACAAGTCGCAGCTGCGCGCGAACGAAGCGCAGCGAATTCGCGCGCTCGGGCCTGCCTTTCACGCTCTCGCCGAGATCAACGTCACCGGTTGGACGGCGTGGGTCGCCGCAACCGGCAGCTCCTGGTACGAGGCAGGCGTCGAGGCGCGGCGGCGGATGGCGTCCACGGGGTACGACGTCACTGCCGGCGACACCTGGGCGTTGAACGAGCTGTCCTCTGCGGTGCGCCAAGGCACCGGCAACGCGCGGGCCAACATGCGGGCTTTCCTCAACGGCCTCTACGACGGCGACGGTGCGCTTCCGGCGGCGCGAGGCACCGTGTTCATCGCCGGAATCGGACAGGCGACGGCCGATCTCTCCCTGTACCAGGCACGGCTGCAGGACTGGTACGAGGACGCCGGCTTCTGGCTCGACCTGAGCCGGTTCGCGAGCGACTGGTCGCAGGAGGTGTACGGCGACGTCCGTTACTACGCGATCGGGGGCGCTACTCCGGAGGCGCGGCGCGCCCTGCTCAACGAGTACCTCCAGCACCAGAGCACGCTCGCGGGAGTCGCCCCGATCTCGGCAGACGCTGCGCGAGGCTTCCTGACGGCCTCGTACAGCCCGCTCGCGAACGCGGCCTGGCGCTACGACGCTGCCTTCGGCTGGACGGACGTCCCGGTCGAACTGATGCAGGACTACATCTCGGCTCAGACATACGCGATGCGCTCCGCCGGCAACAACCGCTTCGGCTACGCCTGGTCGCCGAAGAACCTCGCCGGAATCCCTACCGCTGACTTCAATGCCCAGACGGATGCGGTGCTCGTCCGGCTCGCGACTGCGATCGCCGACTCGGGCGACGTGCCCGAGGCGGCCTGCGGTCAGACCTGGTGCACCGGCAGCCTCGGCGGCGCGACCGCGACCACTGCCTGGCGCACGTTCGGGACCTGGCAGCCGTCCCGGCTCGCGTTCACCTCCCCGGAGCAGACGGTGGCGCCGGGAGCGGTTTCGACGCCGCTGACAGTCGAACTGCAGACGAATGCCGGCGCGGCGTACACAGCTGGGCTCCCGGTGACCGTCGCGCTCTCGTCGTCCTCATCCACTGCCGAGCTCTCGACGAGCCCGGGTGGACCGTGGTCCGCGACGCTCGCCGCGCCGATCGCCTCGGGCGCGAGCACCGCGAGTTTCTACTTCCGCGATGCTGTCACCGGCTCCACCACGATCACGGCAACCGCAGCCGGCAAAACAGCCGCCACGCAGACGGTCTCGGTTGGCTCGCCGCTGCCGCCGCCACAGACTTCGCCGCCTGCGTCGGGTGGCGGCGGGTCTGCTCCCGATCTTGCTGTGCAGGCAGGAGCGACGCCCGCCAGGCCGGCCGTCGGCGACACGATCACGTACGTCCTCACCGTCCGGAACCTCGGCGGGCCGGCGTCGCGCGCGTTCCTGACCGTCCAGCTTCCATCGCAGGTCGCGGCCGTCGCCAGCGCAACCGACCGAGGACCGGGCTGTAGCGGCGCGGCGACGCTCGCATGCGAGCTCGACTTCCTCTCCGGCGATCTCGTCGCGACCGTACGGATCAGCGTGGTCGTCCGCGAGGCTGGAACGCTGACGTTGACGGCCGTCTCCTCGGCCCAGCCGGGCGATATGCAGCCTGCGAACGACACCGCCCGTGTCGTGACGGTCGTCGCGTCGCCGCGGGCGGTCCGAACGCCCACGCTGGTCCGTCCAGCCCTTCGCGCTGTAAGGAGTCCTGCGCGAGTGACGAGGGCGCGCGGCGCTGCGACTCTGAATGTCCGCTTTTCGGTCGGCGGCGCCGCGCGGCTCGAGGCGCGCGTGACGCCGCTCCGCTCGACCCGCCCGCTGACGCTGCTCGCCGGAACGACGCTCGCGGCAACGCGCTTGACAAGGCCGCGACCGACGGCGACAGCACAGGTCTCGCGCGCCGCCGCCTACGTTTTCAGGGCACGGGTCGCCGCCTCCAAGCTGGTCCGGGGTCGCACGTACCTCGTCACGCTCACGGTGATCGACGCCGACGGTCTGCGACGTTCGCTGACGATCCGCGCCAAAGCCTGACCGTCAGCGCATCGGCCAGAATGCCGGCATGCGCGCGCAGCAGGAGCGGCTCTTCGTCGTCGACCGACCGGCGGGGCCGGAGTGGATGCCGGGCAAGGGTGCGCGCGAGCAGCCGCTCTGGCCCGAGCATGCTGCGTTCATGGACGACCTCTTCGAACGCGGCGTGATCGCGCTTGGCGGCCCATTTCTCGACGGCTCGGGAGCAATGCTCGTGATGCGCGTGGCCGACGAGGACACCGCACGAGAGCTCCTGGCGCCGGATCCGTGGTGCAGCAACGGCCACGACATTCAGGGCATCGGCCGGATCCGGCCCTGGACGATCTTCCTCGACGGGCGCTGAGCGGCCGGCGGCCGATCGACGATGCCGAACGCGGTCGTCCTGGTCGAAGGCCCCAGCGACCGGATCGCGCTCGAGACGCTCGCCGCTCGGCGCGGCCGCGATCTCGCCGCGGAGAGCGTCACCGTCGTTGCGATCGGCGGCGCACAGGCGATCGAGCGGACCCTGCGGGGGTTGAGCGGCGTCCGCCTCGCAGGGCTCTACGACGTGGCCGAGGAGCATGACGTCCTGCGCGGGCTCGAGCGCGTCGGCCGCCGCGCCGACGGCTTCTTCGCGTGCGACCCCGACCTCGAGGGGGAACTCGTCCGCGCGCTCGGGACGGAGCGGATGCTCGCGCTCGTCGAGGAGCGAGGACAGCTCGGTGCGTTCACCACGTACCGCAAGCAGCCGGCGCAGCGGGCAAAGCCGCTCGACGCGCAGCTACACGGCTGGCTGCACAACTGGAAGATCCGCTACGCAGCGCCGCTCGTCGAGGCGCTCGAGCTCGACCGAGTGCCGCGGCCGCTCGAGCAGGTCCTTGCTTACGTCGCGAGCACCTGCTGAGGGCTCGCCTCGCGCAGGTACTGGTGGACGAGCGCAATCGACATGCTGCCCTCGCCGACGGCCGCGGCGACGCGCTTCACGAGGCCCGACCGGACGTCGCCGCACGCGAAGATGCCGGGAACGCTCGTCTCGAGCAGGTAGGGGTCACGTTCGAGCGCCCAGCGGCCGGTGTTGCGGAGGTCCGTGCCTGTGAGCACGTAGCCGTGCCGGTCGAGCGCAATCTCGGGCGGCAGCCAGGCGGTCTCAGCGTCGGCGCCGATGAAGATGAAGAGCCCGCCCGACTCGACCCGCATCGTCTCGGCGGTCGCCGAGTTGGCGATGTCGATCGCCTCCAGCGAGGCATCGCCGTGTGCTGCAACGACCTCGCTGTCGAACAGCACGTCGACGTTCGAGCGGGAAGCGAGCTGGTCGATCAGGTACCGGGACATGCTCTTGTCGAGATTGTCGCCGCGGCAGAGGATCGTCACGCTCTTCGCGTGGTTTGCGAAGAACATCGCTGCTTGCCCTGACGAGTTGCCGGCGCCCACGATGTGGATGTCCAGGCCGTGCGTCCCCGCCGCATCGCTCCGTGCCGCGCCGTAGGCGATCCCCTTGCCGGCAAGTCGCTCGAATCCGTCGAGTGACAGCCGACGCCACGCGACGCCGCAGGCGAGGATGATCGTCCGAGCGCGCAGGACGTCGCCACCGTCCAGGTGCACCTGGCGGGTCTCGGCGTCCAGCCGCGTGATCGTCCGGGTGACGAGGATCTCGGCGCCGAGTCGCCGTGCCTGCAGCAGCGCCCGGCTCGCCAGCTCGTCACCGGATACGCCCGACGGGAAGCCGAGATAGTTCTCGATCCGCGAGGAGGCACCGGCCTGGCCCCCCGGCGCCTCTCGCTCGATCACGATCGTGTGGAGGCCTTCCGATGCTCCGTAGACGGCGGCGGCGAGCCCGGCCGGGCCTGCACCGACGATCACGGTGTCGTACTCCGCCGCCTCCGCCTCCGTCGCGAGGCCCAGCAGCTCGGCGATACGCCGCAGCTGCGGCCGAACGACGGTCTTGCCCCCGATCGCGCGGACCGCCGGCAGGTCTCCGTCCGCCGGCAGCGGGCCCTCCCACTGCTCGGCCGCATCGGAGGCATCCGGCCTCACCCACCGGAACGTGATCTGGTTGCGATCAAGGAACCGCCGCAACTCGGTGCACGAGGCATCCCACTGGTGCCCGACCACGACCGCCCGAGGCGGCGACGTCTCCGCCGCGAGTCCCTGCAGCCCCGCCGCACCGCTGATCCGGTTGCCCGCCAGCTTGCCGACCTCCCGGCCGAGATCCGGCACCGCGGCCGCGGCGGCGTGGTAGTCCTGCGGCTCGATCCGGATCACCCGCGACTTCTCGGCCGCGCGAAATCCGACCGGGAAGACCGTGCCGAGCGTGATCGGCACCTCCCCGAAGATCTCGCCGACCTGCCGTTCGCCGACGACTCGCTCGATCCCGTCGGTCAGCTTGACCGCCTCGATCCTGCCCTCGAGCAGGCCGAAGAGCGCGCGCTCACTGCCCTCCGGGGCCGCATACTCGCCCGGGAGCAGGCTGACGTCGGCGGAGGCACGGGCGAGCCGCTCGCGCTCCGCGACGTCGAGAGCCGCGAAGACGGCGATCGCCGCGATGTCGTCTGCAGTGACCATCAGCGCCAACGCTACTCACCCGGAGCACCTGTCGCACGGACGTGATCTCCTCGTCATCGGCTCGCGGCGATCGAGCGTGTGACGTCTCTAGACTGTGACGATGACGGAGTCTGCGTTCGAGCCGAGCGACGGCTCCGCCTTCGCTGTCGGCCTCCTCAACACCTGGGACGAGCTCGAGCCGGATCCCGAATGCCTACGTGACGTCGGCTTCGTGCAGCGCCTCTTGACGCGGCACGGCTTCACGGACGCGGCCCGCGTCGCCCGCGAGCAGGACGTCGACTGGCTACGCGGCCTGCGGGAGCGGCTGTCGCGGGCATGGGATGCCGCGAACGAGGAGACGGCGGTCGCAGAGCTGAACACGATTCTCGCTGGAGCGAGCGCTCAGCCATGGCTCGCGCGGGACGGGGGCACTGCGCAGTTCCGCTACGACCGCCCGGGCGCGTCGGTCCGGGAGTTCGCCGACGCGCTCGCCGCCCGCGGCCTGCTCGAGGAGATCGCCGACGGGCGCTGGCAGCGCTTCGGCCGCTGCGACGCCGGGCCGTGCCGCTGCGTCTTCATCGACCGGACCCGCAGCGGCGTGCGCCGGTACTGCTGCCGGCTCTGCGCCGACCGGGCCGCGCACCAGGCGTTCCGCCGTCGTACGACCCGTTCCTAACTTCGTCTCCGTCATATCGTCAATAGCCTTTGATATATGACGAACGGACGAAAGGAGCACCATGCGATTCCTCGCCGCCGCCATCGCGGCCGCAGCCGTCCTCGCACCGGCGGCCCTCGCCGACGCGCCGGACACGCGCACGAGCATCGACTTCGACAGCACGCGCACGATCACCGTCTGCGGCTTCCCGGTCGTCATCCACTCGGAGGGTGTCTTCACGACCTGGAACTACTTGGACGAGAGCGGGAATATCGTCCGCCAGCGGCTTCACGTCGAGCGCGCGTTCACGGTCACGTGGTCGAACCCGGCAAACGAGAAGTCGATCTCGTCCGTGCTCGGCGGGCCGGTCGTCAACGAGTTCGCGCCCGACGGCACCCAGACCCAGATCGTCGCCGGCCGTGAGCGGCTCTTCATCGCTCGCGGTGAGGGTCCCGTCGCGAGCCAGGTCGGCCGCATCGTCTTCGTCGTCGCGCCGGACGGGACGGAGACCGTGCCGTTCGTCGCGGGCCAGTGGGACCTCGACATCACCCCGGAGCTCTGCGCCTACCTCGCCTGACGAACCCCATTCGAAGTGAGCCGGCCGACCGGTCGTCTCGGCCGGTCGGCTTACTCGTACTGGAGCGCGTTCAGCGGATCGAGCTTCGCCGCCCGCCGGGCCGGCGCGATCGCCGCCAGGAGCCCGGCGAACACGGCGACGACGACGAGCACGATCAGCTGGCCGAGCGGCAGCTCGAAGCGGATGTCGTACTGGCCGAGGGCGTTCGTCACGAGCGCCGCCAGGAAGATCCCGAGCGGCAGGCCGAGCGCGGCTCCGATCAGCGCCGTGATCACGCTCTCGTGCCTGATCATCCGCCGTGTCTGCCGCCGCGTCATCCCCACCGCGCGCAGCATCCCGAGCTCGCGCGTTCGTTCGAAGACCGACAGCGCGAGCGTGTTCACCATCCCGAAGAGGCTGATGATCACGGAGAGGGCGAGAAGGACGTAGAGCAAGAGCAGGAACTGCTGGATCTCCTTGTCCTCCTTGTCGATCCACTCCGAGCGCGTCTGGGTGCGCGTGTCCGGGAAGCCCTCGAGCGCGCTCTCGACGGCCGGCTTCGCTGCCACCGCGCCGCTCGAGACGTTGAGGAGCGTGAAGCGGTTGCGCGGCCGCTCGTAGAGCTCGTCGAACGCGGCCTCCGAGATGCTCGCGGTGCCGAGCAAGGGGTAGAACGGGCTGCCCTCGTAGATGCCGCGAACGACGAAGTCCTTGGCCTCACCGCCGGTCGAGCGCACGGTGAACGTGTCGCCGACGCCGAGTTCGTGATCCTCGGCGACGTTGTTCGGCAGCACCGCACCGTCAGTGCCGAGCTGCGAGAGCAGCTCGTCCGAGCCCTCTTCCCAGCGGAAGTCGTACACCTCGTTGACCCGGTCGTCGAGTCCGGTGAGGTTCGCGCCGTCGCCGTCGATCTGCGCGATGTCCTGACGGACGTTGCTCGCCAGCTCGACGCCCGCCGCGCCGGCGGCTGCTGTGCCGACGGCCGCCGGGAACTCGGAGTAGCCGTCCTGCGACGTGACGATCAGGTCGGCCTGGATCTGGCGTTCGATCGCGTCGCTGTTCGAGACGCGAAGACCGTTTGCGAGGACTGAGATGAACGTCACGAGCGCGATCCCGATCATCAGCGCAGCCGCGGTCGCGGCGGTGCGGCCCGGGTTGCGCTGGGCGTTCCGTTCGGCCAGCTTGCCCGCGCTTCCCCCCATGCGCCGCGCGGGGATCCCGACCGCTCGGACCAGCGGCCGGACGAGCCGTGACGACAGCATCGCGACGCCGACGAACAGCGCGAGCACGCCGATCCCGAGCATGGCGAAGCGGTCGCCGGTGGCGACGTCGTCGGCGAGCGTTCCGTAGCCGAGCGCGAGCACGGCGAGCGCGACGACGAGGCTCGCGATGTACGGAGTGAAGTGCGCGAAGCGGCCGCGCGGCAGCGTCGCGCCTTCCCGCACCGCGGCGATCGGAGGCACACGCGTCGCCCGGATCGCCGGGAAGAGGCCGGCGACCAGCGTCACCAGCGTCCCGACGAGGAGGGAGACGACGATCGTCCGGGTCGCGAAGACGGTGTCGGTCTGGGGCAGGTCGAGGTTCAGCGCCTTGAAGAGCTCGTTCAGCCCCACGGCGAGCGCGAGGCCACCGAAGAGGCCGACGAGTGAGGCCCCGAACCCGATAACGAGCGCCTCGAGGATCACGGACCGCAGCACCTGACGCCGCGACGCGCCGAGCGTGCGCAGGGTGGCGAACTCCCGCGTCCGCTGTGCGACCGTGATCGAAAGCGTGTTGAAGATGACGAACGCGCCGACGAAGAGCGCGATCCCGGCGAACGAGAGCAGGAAGTAGCGGATGATCGTCGTGAATGTGGCGATCTCGCTCGACTGCTCGTCGGCCTCCTCGACGCCCGTTCGTACCTCGAAATCGCCACCGAGCTCCGCCCGGATCAGCTGTGTCAGCTGTTCGGGCGTCGTGCCGTCCGCGGCTGCCGCCTGGACAGCATCGAGCTCGCCCTCCTTGTCGAGCAGCTTCTGCGCCGTCGGCACGTCGAAGATCGCGAATGTCGCCCCGCCGATCGAGCTCAGCTCGCCGTACTTCGCGATCCCGACGATCTCGAACTCTTGCGCCGGCCCTAGCGCCGCAACGCCGATCCGATCTCCGAGCTGCAGGTCCTCCTCCTCGGCGACGCCCTCGTCGACGGCGACCTCCGCCCCGCCGCTCGGCCAGCGGCCCTCGACGAGGTTGAGAGGATTGAAGCGGTCGTACTCGGGCGCGGTCTCGATGCCGAAGGCGAACGACGGCGCGCCGCCGGTGTCGATCGGCTCGCCGTCCGGCCGCAGCAGCTTCGTCTGGAAGTCCTGCACCGACCCGGTCGCAACCTCGACGCCCTCGACGTCGCGGACGCGCTCGAGCGTCTCCTCCGGGACCGGCGGTGCCTCGGCCGACTCGCCCTCGAAGCTGAAGCCGGGATCCTTCCCGGTCACGACGGCATCCGTGCCGGCGTACGAGTCGACGAAGATCGCGTCGAATGCCTTGTCGATCGTGTCCGTGAGGACGTACGCCCCGCTCATCATCGCCACGCCGAGCACGATGGCGAGAGCCGTCAGCGTCGTCCGCAGCTTGCGTCCGGCCAAGCTCTTCAGTGCGAAGCGGATCATCGTCCTACGACTCTACTTACGGCCGGCCGCCGCGATGGGATCTCCCGAATACTCCGTCTGGCGTCGGCCTCGGCCCGCCAATCCAGACAACATCCTCTTGAAGGTTGACCTCCGCGGTCGTACATTTGATACGAGCGAATCGAGGGAACGATGTCGGGACTTCGGCATGGCGCAGGCTGCGGCGCCGCACTCTTCGATTTCGCGTGCCTCGCTGCGATCGGGGCGCCGTGAAGCGTTCCCGTGCCTTCTACTGGACAGCGTGGATCGGAGTAGCCGGTGCGGCGACCTTCGTCGGAACGAGCCTTGCCGGAGGACCGAGCATCAAGCCCGACGACTGCCCGGGCGCCGTTGTTGACAGCGCGAACCGAGGGTACGTCGGCAAAGCTCCGCTTGATCATGCTCGCTTGCGGTTCTCGGACCCGACTAAGACGCTCGATTTCCAGTTCGACGATTCCCGTAGCCCGATCAAGCGCGAGATTCCCGTGTCGCTTGTCGCCGGGCAGAAAGCCCCGACGAGCGGCCTCAACAACCCGTCTGGGCTCAACGTGCGACTCGGAGGGCAACAGGTCTTCGACGGGCCGGGCCCGCGCGAGATTTCCAGTACCGACGTGCAGATGAGTCTGGCGCGGCTGAGTGAACACCAGCTCAGCATCTGCGTCCGACTCGACCCCGCCCAGCTGGCAGTCTCGCCGGGTCGGTACAGAGGCACCGTCGGGGTCGCATACAGCGACGTGATGCGAATCAGCCCGGTGGATGCCGAGGTGACGTTCCGTGCTTCGCGTGCAAAGGCCATCCTCATCGTGGTTCTCGGTGTCTTCCTCGGGCTGGTCGTAAAAGTGCTGTCGGAAGCTGCCGTCATCGCACGCACGACAGCCACTCGTGGGCGACGTGCGGTCTGGCTGTACATGTCGGAGCTGATGTTCCCGGTCACACTCATCCTGTCGGTGATCAGCGGCGTCTTCGCATACGTGACGCTCTACGCACACGATCGCGACTGGGGCGCTGAAGCAGACGACTCACTGAGGCTGTTCGCGACGTGCTTTTTGCTGCAGATGGGCACCAGCGAGATACTCGCCGTGCTGAATCGGTTCGGTGGCGGCGGATCGCCCGGCGCGGTCGGTGCGCCGGGGAACTGAGATGTCGCGAATCTGCACTCCGATCATCTTGACCGCACTGGCCGCATGCGCCGTTACTTGGCTCGCCACGGAGCGTGCTTTGTCACCCGCCCGGGCTGCCGGCGCAGCATCGTTCAGTGACGGGTACGTCTGCTACGCCGGCCAGTTCAGCGGCTTTCGCCGACCCGATCCGCTGACGCTCGCTGATCTGTTTGCGCGCCGTCCTCGATCGATGCAGATTGACCCGCCTACCACCGTGTGCACACCCGCTACGTCGGGCAGCCCTCCGAGCGCCACGAAGGGGTACCTCGTCTGCTATCCGGCCCAGCCTACCGGGCTGGGTGTCGACGTCCGGATCACCAGCGACGCGATCGGCAGTCTCACGTTGACGAAGAGATCCAGTCGCGACCTCGTCTGCGTGGAGTCCGCCCGCGTCGACCGCGCGACGACGACGAAGCGCTCGGTCAGTCGCCGCTTCGTCTGTTACCGGAGCGCGCTACGCGGCACGCGTTCCCGAACGGTGCGTGTGCGAGACGAGGTTCGTGGATTCGAAACGAGCGCTGCGAGCTCGCCGTACCGCGGGTGTGCGGCCGCCGGAACGAGGTTGCCCTCGAGGTCGAGCCCTGCCTATCTGGTCTGTTCACCAGTCACGTCGGAGACGCCGGGCGGATCGGTCGTTCTCAGGAACGCCTACGGCTACGTGAAGGGCGTGCTCGGGCCGCGGGCGACGATCTGCGCAGAAGCGGCCCGAGCAACATGACAAGCTCGACCTGGGCCTACGCCGTTACTTTCGCGGCGCATCGAGCTAGGCG
>CAWHKD010000022.1:0-74487 GCA_963829845.1 uncultured Gaiellaceae bacterium
CTCGATCAGGATCGTCTGCTCGGGGACGACGTACTCGAGCGGCTGGCCCTGCCGCTGCGCGAAGATCGCCTCGTTCTCGTAGCCGAGGAGAACGTCGCCCTTGCCGGAGGCGAACGTCGTCAGCGACTCGCGCGCGCTCTTGTCCTGGACAGCCACGTTCGCGAACAGCGCCTTCAGGTATCGCGCGCCTGCTCGGGCGTCTTGCCCTGCTCGAGCTGGGCGCCGTAGCCGGCCATCACGTTCCAGCGGGCGCCGCCCGACGTGAACGGATTCGGCGTCAGGACCTCGACGCCGTCCTTCGTCAGGTCGTCCCACGTCTTGATCCCCTTCGGGTTGCCCTCGCGGACCATGAAAACGACGACGGAGTCGGTGACCATGCCCTTGTGCTCGCCGGCGTTCCAATCCTTCGCGACGACGCCGGACTCGACCAGGCGCGTCATGTCGGGCTCGAGCGAGAACGCGACGACGTCGGCCCGCAGGCCCGCCTCGACCGCTCGGCTCTGCTCGCCGGAGGCCCCGTAGGACTGCTGGAAGGAGACGCCCTCGCCCGCACCGCCGCGGTAGA
The DNA here is from genome assembly GCA_963829845.1 of uncultured Gaiellaceae bacterium. Taxonomy (GTDB): domain Bacteria; phylum Actinomycetota; class Thermoleophilia; order Gaiellales; family Gaiellaceae; genus Gaiellasilicea. Next base: position 566 of record CAWHKD010000022.1, read on the forward strand.
GCTCGATCAGCTTCGCGTACGCCTCGCGCGGGGTCGAGTAAGCGACGAGGCGGATGTTGCCGCCCTCGGCGCCCGTCGGCGCCGAGCCATCCGTGGACGAGCCGCCACACCCAGCGAGGGCGAGGACGGCGAGAACGGCTGCGCCGACGAGCTTGGGTGTCATCGTCATCTCCACTAACTCCGTAGACTTTATAGCTGGGATTAGTAGCAGTTATGAACAAGCCGTCCGCGCTGGTACCATCCGAGCCGCGATGACGACCACCTCCCCCGACGACGTCGCCGCTCTCGCCGCGCGCTCCGAAGAGTTGACGGCGCAGGAGCTGGTCGCCGCGATGGTCGAGCGCTTCGCCCACCGCGTCTCGCTCGCCTGCTCCTTCCAGAAGGAGGAGGCCGTGCTGCTCGACATGCTTTTCGCCGTCGAGCCGAAGGCGCGCGTCTTCGCGATCGACACCCACTACCTCTTCCCGGAGACGTACGAGCTCTGGCGGGAGGTCGAGCGGCGCTACGACACGACGATCGAGGTGTTCGAGGGCCCGAGCGTCGAGGAGCTGACGGCGACCCACGGCGAGAAGCTCTGGGAGCGCAAGCCCGACCTCTACCTCGCCGTCGCCAAGGTCGAGCCGCTCGTCCGCGCGCTCGGAGAGCTCGACGGCTGGATCACCGGTGTCCGCCGCGACCAGTCGCCGACACGCGCGAACGCGCCGAAGCTCGGCTGGGACGCCGCAGCACGAGCTGTGGAAGGCGAACCCCCTCGCCGACTGGAGCGACGACGACTGCTGGACGTACATCCGCGAGCGCGGGCTCCCCTACAACGCGTTGCACGACCGCGGCTACTCGTCCATCGGCGACACCCACTCGACCCTTCCCGGCGAGGGCCGCGAAGGCCGCTGGGCCGGCAGCGACCGGACCGAGTGCGGTCTGCACGATCCCGAATCGACGCCGTGATCCAGACGCCTCGCCCATCGCTCCCACCTCGACGAGCTCGAGGCGGAGGCGGTCCACATCATGCGCGAGCTCGCGGCCGAGCTCGAGCGCCCCGTCCTCCTCTTCTCCGGCGGCAAGGACTCGATCGTGCTGCTGCGGCTCGCGGAGAAGGCGTTCCGCCCCGGCAAGTTCCCGTTCCCGGTCATGCATGTCGACACCGGCCACAACTTCCCCGAGGTGATCGAGTACCGCGACCGGCGCGTTGCGGAGCTCGGCGAGACGCTGCTCGTCGCGTCGGTCCAGGAGTCGATCGACAAGGGCCGCGTCGTCGAGGAGACGGGCCCGCGGGCATCGCGAAACCAGCTCCAGACGACGACGCTGCTCGATGCGATCGAGGAGCACCGCTTCGACGCCGCGATCGGCGGCGCCCGCCGCGACGAAGAGCGCGCCCGCGCGAAGGAGCGGATCTTCAGCTTCCGCGACGACTTCGGCCAGTGGAACCCGCGCGCCCAGCGGCCCGAGCTCTGGAATCTCTACAACGCCCGCGTCCGCCGCGGCGAGCACGTTCGCGTCTTCCCGATCTCGAACTGGACCGAGCTCGACGTCTGGCAGTACGTCGCCCGCGAGGGGCTCGAGCTGCCGTCGATCTACTTCGCGCACGAGCGCGAGGTCTTCAAGCGGGACGGGATGCTCTACGCGGTCAGCGACGTGGTCGAGCGGATGGAGGGCGAGGAGCCGTTCTCGGCGTCGGTGCGCTTCCGCACGGTCGGCGACATGAGCTGCACGGGCGCGGTCGCGTCCGACGCCGCGACGCTCGAGCAGGTCGTGACCGAGATCGCGGCGACGCGCGTGACCGAGCGCGGCGAGACCCGCGCCGACGACCGGGCAAGCGAGGCCGCGATGGAGGACAGGAAGCGTGTTGGCTACTTCTGAGGCAGCTGATGGCCACCGAGCTCGTCCGCCTCGTCACTGCAGGCTCCGTTGACGACGGCAAGTCGACGCTGATCGGCCGCCTCCTCTACGACACGAAGCAGATCCTCGCCGACCAGCTCGAGCACATCGAGGAGACGTCGAAGCGCCGCGGCGACGGCTACGTCAACCTCGCCCTGCTCACCGACGGCCTCCGCGCCGAGCGCGAGCAGGGGATCACGATCGACGTCGCCTACCGCTCGTTCGTGACGCCACGCCGCCGCTTCCAGCTCGCCGACGCGCCCGGTCACATCCAGTACACGCGCAACATGGTCACCGGCGCCTCGACCGCGGATGTCGCGATCATCCTCGTCGACGCTCGTAAGGGCGTGATCGAGCAGACTCGCCGACACTCGTACATCGCGGCGATCCTCGGCACGCCCCACGTCGTCGTCGCCGTCAACAAGATGGACCTCGCCGACTTCTCGGAGGAACGCTTCCGCGAGATCGAGCAGGAGCTGAGCGAGACGAGCGAGCGGCTCGGGCTGCGCGACGTGCAGGTGATCCCGATGTCGGCATTGCGCGGCGACAACGTCGTCGAGCGCGGCGAGGGGATGCCCTGGTACGACGGGCCGACGCTGCTCGAGCACCTGGAGACCGTCGAGATCGCCGGCGACCGCGACCTCGACCACCGCCGCTTCCCCGTCCAGTGGGTGATCCGGCCGATCTCCGACGAGCATCACGACTACCGCGGCTACGCGGGCCAGGTGGCCGGCGGCGTCTGGCAGGCGGGGGACGACGTCGTCGTGCTCCCCTCCGGCCGCCGCTCCTCGGTGGCGGCGGTCGAGACAGCCGACGGCCCGCTCGACCTGGCCGTTCCCGGCATGTCCGTGACAGTCCGGCTCGCCGACGACATCGACGTCTCGCGCGGCGACATGCTCGCCGACCCCGAGCAGGCGCCGAGGGTCGCGCGCGAGCTCGAGGCAACGGTCTGCTGGATGGCGGAGCAGCCGCTGGAGCCGCGCGCGAAGCTCGCGATCAAGCAGACGACGCGCACCGTGCGGGCGATCGTCGAGGAGCTCGTCTCGGTCGTCGACATCCACACGCTCGAGGATCAGACCGGCCCTGAGCGGCTGGAGCTGAACGACATCGCGCGCGTACGGCTGCGGCTGAGCGAGCCACTCGCGGTCGACGCCTACGCGGACAACCGGGCCACGGGTGCGTTCATCCTGATCGACGAGTCGACGAACGACACCGTCGCCGCCGGGATGATCAGTTCCGCGGCGCCCTGATCCGCTCGACAAGGCGGCCGAGCGACGCTGTCCCGGCCGGCGCACGCTTGCCCAGGTTTGCGGGCGCTTGCACAAGGCCGTGGCGGCCCGCGTGAGCTCGGCGCCTCGCAATCTCGAGGCCGAAGTGCCACGATGCGCCCGTGTCGACGACTGCCGTGGAGGAGTTCCTCGCCCGCGGATACGAGTCGCTCGCGGCCGGCCACTGGAGCGACGCACGCGACGCGTTTTCAGGAAGCCACCGACCTGACCGACTCCCCCGAGGCGCTCGACGGACTCGGGCGCGCGCTGTGGTGGCTTCGGGACGAACGCGGCGCGGTCGTCCACCGAGAGCGCGCCTACGCGGGGTTCCGGCGCGACGGGGAGCTTGCGCGCGCGGCGCGAATCGCGCTCTGGCTCTCGCGCGAGTACTTGCTCGCGTTCGACAACGACGCCGCGTCGCGCGGCTGGCTCGCGCGTGCCGAGCGCCTCCTCCGCGACGTAGCGCCGGGAGCCGAGCGGGCTGGCTCGACCTCACGCGCTCCGAGGCGACGCGCGACGCGCGGAGACCGCAGCCTCGCTTCGCCTCCGCGGCTCTCGACGTCGCTCTCGCTCACCGGCGACATGGACCTCGAGCTCCGTGCGCTGGCGCAGCTGGGCCTCGCGGAGGTCACGCTTGGAGAGACGGACCGCGGCCTCGCTCGGCTCGACGAGGCGATGGCGGCGGCGACAAGCGGCGAGCCCGCCACGCTCGAGACGTTCGCGGACATCTGCTGCACGCTGATGCTCGCCTGCGAGCGCGCCGGAGACAGCGAGCGTCCGCAGCAGTGGAGCGCCGTCCTCGACGAGTTCGTCCGTGCGCACGACCACGTGACGCTGCTCGCGTTCTGTCGGACGTGCTGTGCCGACGTCTACGCGGCCAACGGACGGATCGACTCGGCCGAGGCGGAGCTCGAGCTCGCGGTGCGGGAGCTCAGCGCGGCGGGCCAGCGCTCACGCTGCATCCCTCCCTCGGCTCGCCTGGCGGAGATTCGCGTGCTCCAGGGCCGCTTCGACGAGGCGGAGCAGCTGCTCGACGGCCTCGAGGCGGAGCCCGAGGCCCTGCAGGCCGTGTCGCTCTCCGCATCGCCGCGGCGAGCCCGCCGCCGCCTCGGCGCTCTTGACGCGCCGGCTCGACGAGCTCGGGTGGACGAATCTGCTCGCTGCGCCGCTGCTCGCGCAGCTCGTCGAGGCGCGGCTGCTCGAGGGCTACCTCGACGGCGCTACGGCCGCGGCCTCCGCGCTCGAGGAGATCGCGGCCGCGCGAGGTCGCGAGCGCGTGGAGGCGCTCGCGACCGCGTCTCGCGGTCGCATCGCCTTCGCCGAAGGGCGGGCGGACGCCGCCGAGCTCCTGCTCGAGGCGGTGAACCGCTTCGCGGCGCTCGGTTCGCGCCTCGACGCGGCGCGGACTCGCCTCGAACTGGCCCGCGCGCTCGCTGTGCCCTCGCCGGAGGTCGCCGTCGACACGGCACGACACGCGCGCACCGAGCTCGAGGCGCTCGGCGCGCTTCGCGATGCCGACGCCGCCGCGGCGCTCATGCGCTCGCTGGGCGCGAAGGGCCGCGCCGGGCCGACGGGCGGTGGGGCTACTCAGCCGGCGCGAGAAGGAGGTGCTCCGGCTCCTCGGCGACGGCCTCTCGAATCGCGAGATCGCCGAGCGGCTGTTCATCAGCCCGAAGACCGCGGAGCACCACGTCAGTCGCATCTACGCGAAGCTCGGCGTGAGCTCGCGTGCCGAGGCCGGCGCCGTACGCCGCGCGGAATCTGGGGGACGAATAGGGGAGATCCCCCTACCGGACGAGTCGCACGCCGCGCGAAGCTCGACACGTCGAACGAAAGGAGGACAGGATGTCCGAGCAGAACAAGGAGGTCGTGCGCGACTACTACGCGCGCGTCCTCAACGGGCGCGACCTCGACGCCGTCGACGAGTACTTCGCGGACGAGCGCATGGTCGAGGGCGTCAAGGCAGGGTGCTTCCGCTACTTCGAGGCGTTCCCCGATCTTCACGTCGCGCTCGACGAGCTCATCGCCGAGGGGGACCGCGTGTTCCTGCGCTCGACGATGACTGGGACGCACGACGGCGAGTACAAGGGGATCCCGCCGACGGGACGCCATGTCGCTGCGGAGTCAGCCGAGGTGTTCCGGATCGCCGACGGCAAGTTCGTCGGCTACTGGTGCATGACGAACGTCGCCGGACTGATGCGCCAGCTCACCGAGGAGACCGTGCCCGCGACGGCATAGAACCTGCGAGAAAGGAGATCCGATGGCCGAAGGCATCGAGCGCGACCGCATCCGAGTCGGTCGAGCTCGAGGGGTACGAAGGGCACTTCGAGGACTTCGGCCCGTACACGGTGGGGTTCGAGACGTACACCGCCGACGCCGATCTTGCGCCGCTCTTCGCGGGCCTGCCGGACGACCACTGTCAATGCCCGCACATGGGCTACGTCGTGAAGGGCAAGCTGAAGTTCAGGTTCGACGACGGACGCGAGGAGATCTACGAAGCCGGGGATGCGTACTACGCTCCTCCCGGGCACCTGCCGTACCTGTACGCAGGGTCCGAGGTCGTCGAGTTCAGCCCGTCGACGGAGCTCCAGGAGACGTTCGAAGTCGTCGAGCGGAACATGGCGAAGCTCAGCGGCTGAGCAGGAGTGGGGGCCGGGCTTCGGCTCGGCTCCCTCTGGCGGCATCGAGTGTCAATAGCCACCACTCCGGCTGCGGTCGATCACGCTCGAAGCCGCCACTCGCGCGACGGCCTCGAGGCGGGAGGCCTAGGGCTGGGCCGGCGAGCGGCGCCCGCGCCCGGGCAGTCGCAGCCGGCGGCGTCGGCCACCGTCGCCGATCACTGAAACGACGGTCTGGGCGAGGTGCGGACAGCCGGTCGAGGGGAACGCATCCCGCCGATGCCGGTGGAGGACGAGGAACAGGTCGCCGCGCGGCGCGTCCCGGTAGAGGCGGCCGAGGCGGAGGTGGTCGATCGCGGCGAGCGTCGGCTGATAGATCGCGTCGTGCCAGTCCGCCGCGATCTCCGCGTTCTCGAGCACGTGTCCGCGTCCCCGCATCATGTGGTAGCCGTGCACCTGGATGTTCTCCAGCAGCTCGAGGTAAAGCGCCGGCCGGCTTACTGGGACACGCAGACGGGGGCGCGCTTTGGTAAGCCCGCTGTCCTCCAGGAAGATCCGCTCGAGCTGCCTGAGCACGACCTCGAGCATGTCTGCCCCGGCCGGGAGAGAGACGCGCGCGATCAGCTCGGTCACGTCGGCGTCGATCATCTCTGCGCCTCCGCGCCGCGCGAGAGCAGCGCGGTGGTGACCGTCGATCACGAAGTACGTCTCGCCGAGCTTGACCACGACGATCGGCGGGAAGGCGCCGTCGGCGAACGCGCTCGCGAGCGAACGCATCCGGTCTCGGCTGAAGGAGCGAAGCGGGCGGAAGTCACGCGTGAACGAGCTGGCGCGGCCGTCTGTGCCGACGAGCGCGTCGAGCGGGATCGCACGGACGCCCAGGTACCGGCGCCCGAACGGCTTCAGTCGCCGCTCGACCTCGTCGAGCTCGAGCAGGCGATCGCGGGGACGGGTCCTCAGTCCCTTCATCTCGACTCAAGCCTACAACCCAGCGCTGCCAAACAGCATGACACTGACGCGTCTGAAGCCGAGCGTCGAGCGGTGTCAGCTGCCGACGCCGGGCGGGGCCTCGACGACGTCGCCCGAGAAACGCTCGTGGACGAAGCGCACGACCATGGCGCCCTCACCGACCGCGGTCGCGCAACGCTTCACCGAGCCCGAGCGAACATCGCCGACTGCGAAGACCCCGGGCACGCTCGTCTCCAAAATGCCCTCGGCACCGGCCCTCTGACCCGCGAGGACGAAGCCGTCGTCGTCGAGCGCCACCGTGCCACCGAGCCAGGCGGTGTTCGGTGCGGCTCCGAGAAAGAGGAAGAGGGTGGTGAGCGGGATCCGCTCGCCGTCGCGGAGCGTCGCCGCCTCGAGCTGGCCGTCGGCGCCGTGCACCTCGGCGATCTCGCTGTTTCCTCGGACGAGGACGCCGGCGCGCTCCAGGTCGTGGATCAGGTAATCCGACATCGTCTCGGTGAGATCGGCCCGGCGGTGGAAGAGCGTCACGAGTGCGCCACCGCGGGCGAGCCAGATCGCCGCCTGGGCCGCCGAGTTCCCGCCGCCGACGACACCGACCCGCCTGGCGCCGCAGCTCCGGGCTTCCTGCGGCCCCGCGGCGTAGAAGATGCTGACGCCTTCGTATGACTCGATCTCGGGGATCGGCAGCCGGCGGTACTCGGCGCCGGTCGCAAGAACGACGGCGCGCGCCCTCACCTCCTGGCCGCTGTCGAGCCGGACGAGGTGATACGCGGCGCCTGGCTCGAGCGCGACGGCGCGGTACGGCGTGGCCATGCGGGCGCCGAACTTCCGCGCCTGGCCGACAGCACGGAACGTCAGCTCCGAGCCGCTGACGCCCGCCGGGAAGCCGAGGTAGTTCTCGATCCTCCGCGACGTTCCCGCCTGGCCGCCGAGAGCGCTGCCCTCGACCACGAGCGTGTCCAGCCCCTCCGACGCGCCGTAGACGGCGGCGCCGAGCCCGGCCGGACCGCCGCCGACGACGAGCAGGTCGACCGTTTCCGTGTGATCGAGATCGAGCCCGATACCGAGCGTCCGGGACACCTCGCCGGCTGAGGGATTCCGAAGCTCGGGCCCTCCTGGCAGGCGCACGAGCGGGATCTCGTTGTCCGCAAAGCTGGTGAGCTGGGCGAGGCCCTCCGCATGCTCGGGGAGGTCGGTGTCCAGCCAGGTGAAGGGCAGGCGATTGCGACGTGCGAACTCGACGAGCAGTCGCGTCGCCACGGACGAGTGCGGCCCGACGATCTCGACCCCGACACCGGCCCTTGCCTGAAGGCCCTCCCGGCGAGCCATGAACGTCCAGAGCAAGAGGTCGCTGAGCGCGCTGTCCTCGAACAGGAGCGCTCGCAGCTCCTCACGCTCGACAGCGATGTAGCGCAGCGGTTCGGTCACCACAGCCGTCAAGAACACGGTCTGCCCCGTGAGCAGGTTCGACTCGCCGAGGAAGCCGCCCGGGCCGTGACGATTGAGCTCCGCACCGGTCTGGTCGAGGACGGCCGCCTGGCCTTCGATGATCGCGATCAGCGGATAGCGTCGGTCACCGACCCGAAAGAGCACGTCGCCGACCTCCGCCCGCCGCTCCTCGCCGTGCTCGGCGAGCAACGCGAGTTGTCCCTCGGAGAGCACCGCCGTCCGGGCTGTCACGGCCGAACACTAGCCCCACCGCGCGTGCCGGTTCACGCGCCGGAGCGCGTGCACAAGAGCCGAGACTGTTCCGTGGCTCAATCCAGCCCAATACCTTGCGCTTCGATGCACATCGTGCTTCTATGCATAGTACTTCGAGCCGTGGAGGGCTATGCACATCGACAAGGATCTGGTCGCGGCCTCGGCAACGCCCCTCGTGCTCGCAATCCTGGCGGAGGGTGAGAGCTACGGCTATGCCATCCTGAAGCGGGTACGTAGGCTCTCAGGAGGCGAGTTCGAGTGGACCGACGGGATGCTCTACCCGCTGCTCCATCGCCTCCGCCGGCTCGGCTACGTGACGACGGAGTGGCGAACTCCGGAAGGGCGTCGCCGCCAGTACTACATGATCACCGACGACGGACGAACGGCACTCGCGAAGCAGCACCGGCAGTGGATGGCCGTCACCCGTGCGCTGAACGACGTCTGGCCGGGCTCCGGTGTGATGCTGACGGCTCTCGGCGAGGCGTGAGCGATGGAGAGCGTGGAGTCACAGATCGCGGAGTGGCGGGCGTACGTCGCGAACGCCCCGGGCGTCAACGGCCGCGACGTCGATGAGCTGGAGGATCATCTTCGTCACCAAATCGCCGAGCTGAACGCGGCCGGGCTCACAGCCGACGAGGGGTTCCTGATCGCCGTGAAACGGCTTGGCGACGTCGACGGCCTGTCCCGAGAGTTCGCGCGCGAGCACAGCGGCCGACTCTGGAAACAGCTTCTCCTGACCGGCGACGACGAGCCGGCGCTGCCGTCCACCGGCCTGGTCGAGACGCTCGCCTTCGCCGTGGCTGCGGCCGTCGTCGTCCAGATTGCACGCGTGGCTGCCGACGGCGCCCCCGGTGAGGAGCCGACCTGGCTCGTGCGGAACCTCAGTCTGTTCGTGTTGCCGTTCCTGGCCGCGTACTTCGCCCGCCGGCGGCAGCTCGAACCCCGGCAATGGGTCCTCATGGCAGTGCCGTTCGTCCTCGCTGCGCTGGTCGTCAACCTCTATCCGTGGGGCGCGGACTCCGACACCGAGGTCCTCGTCGCAGCCCATCTCCCCGTCGTCCTCTGGTTCGCGGTCGCCTACCCGTACATGGGCGGCACGCTCCGCTCGCACGAGCGGCGCATGGACTTCGTCCGCTTCACGGGCGAATGGTTCATCTACTACGTGCTGATCGCGCTCGGGGGCGGCGTGCTCATGGGGTTGACCGCTGCGATCCTGGAGCCCACGGGGGTCGACGTCGATCGGGTCGCCGAGTGGGTGCTGCCTTCGGGAGCGGCCGGTGCCGTGATCGTGGCCGCGTGGCTCGTCGAGTCGAAGCAGCGGGTCGTGGAGAACATGGCGCCGGTGCTGACGATGCTGTTCACGCCGCTGTTCGCGGTGATGCTGGCCGCCACCGCGGTCGTCTACGCCGTGACCGGGCTCGGCGACGCATTCGATCGCGACCTCGTCAGCGTCTTCGACGCCCTGCTGCTCGTCGTCCTCGCGCTCGTCCTCTACGGGATGTCCGCGCGCGACCCGTCCACGTCGCCGAACTGGATGGACCGCATCCAGCTGGTGGCCGTCGCCAGCGCCCTCCTGCTCGACCTGATGGTCCTCGGCGCGATGGTCGCCCGGATCGGCGACCTCGGGTTCAGCCCGAACCGAACGGCCGCGGTCGGCCTCAACCTCGTCCTGCTCGTCAACCTGGCCGGAGCCGCCTGGCTCTCCGCCCGCTTCCTCTCCGGCCGCAGCAGGCTCCACCGGCTCGAGCGCTGGCAGACCACCTACCTGCCCGTCTTCGCCCTGTGGGCCGCCGCGGTCGTCGTCGTCCTCCCACCGCTGTTCAGCTTCGACTGATCAACGACGTCGCGTTCGAGCGCAGTGGCTCAGTAGCATCGCGCCGTGCGCGAGTTGCGTCCCGGACTGTGGCACTGGCAGGCACCCCATCCGGGGTGGGAGGCGAGTGAGCCGTGGGACAAGAACGTCTCGTCGTATGCGATCGCCGACGGCGAACGCCTGCTGCTGTTCGACCCGCTGGGCGTGCCGAGCGAGCTCGAGGCGCTCGCGGCCGAGCGCGAGACGGCGATCGTGCTCACCGCGCCGTGGCACGAGCGCGACGCGGAGAGTCTCGTCGAGCGGCTCGGCGTGCCGGTCTACACGCCGCTGCCCGACACCGCGCAGTACCTCATGGACACGTACGGCGTCACCGCCGAGCAGGCCGGCGACGGCAGTCCCGACGTCGTCTGGCTGCTCCGCGAGGGCAAAGGGGAGGCACGCCCGTACTCGCCGGGCGACCGGCTGCCGTTCGGCGCAGACGTCTTCCAGGGCCACAAGCCGAACGACACCGTGCTCTGGGTCGAGAGTCACGGCGCGGTGATCTCCGGCGACACGCTCGTCGACTTCGGCCGCAGCCTCGAGATCAACGAGAGGTGGCTGCGGCCCGGCGTGACACGCGAGGACGTCGCAGCAGGGTTGCGCGCTCTGCTGCAACTGCCGGTCGAGCACGTGCTTGCGACGCACGGCGGGCCTTACGAGCGCTCCGATCTCGAGCGCGCGTTGTCCTCTTCCTAGACGTCGAGGACACTTCCGCACGCTCGCTCCGCGTCGGCAGATGCCTGGATCACCGTCACCCGTTTCCCGTTGTCGACGAGGGGTATCAACACCCTTCCGTGTGAAGGTTTGGTGACCCATTGGGAAGCTGAGGGAGATGACCTTGCCTCGGACCGGATTTATCGACCACATCGGCATCGGCGTTCCAGATCTCGCCGCCGCCAAGGAGTACTACGACGACCTCATGTCGGTCCTCGGGCTGCGGCAGTGGTTCGAGACAGGCCCCGAAGGGCCACTCAACTACGGGCCCGATGGTGATCGCGGCTCGCAGCTCTTCTTCTACGCGGTGGAGCCCGGCGCCTACTCGCGCGACCAGACCGGGCTTCACCACCTCGCCTTCCTGGTCGCGAGCCGCGCAGTCGTGCGAGAGGCACACGAGTGGGCTCGTTCACGAGACGCTGTCGTCCTGGATGAACCCGCTGCGTTCCCTCAGTACGGGCCGGACTGCTTTGCGACCTACTGGCTCGATCCTCACGGAATCAAGCTCGAGGCGGTTTGCCACAGTCCCGAAGAGAGCTAGTCGGATCTGGCGTGCACCATCGGTTGAACGTCAGGCGCCCGTTGCCGCCCTAGGGTCGCACGAGAAACAGTCGTCGCTCCGCCGAGAGGTGCGGTGCCCATTCGAGGTGGGTCGCGCCTGCGAAGTGCAGGTAGGCGCGGAGTGCATCCCGCATCGCGTCGACGAAGCCCTCGGTGCGACGGGGCGTGAAGCCGCCCTCCCACCAGAGGTCGAGCACCTGCACCTTTGCGGCGGCGCGGTCGATGCGCGGCTCGAAGCGGCCGACGAGGCGGTCGCGGAAGAGCATCGGCAGCACGTACCAGCCCCAACGCCGTTTTGCCGGCGGGACGAAGAGCTCCCACACATAGTCGAACTCGAACAAGGATCCAAGGAGGCCCCGATCCCAGACCACTGGATCGAACGGGGGCAGGAATGCGACCGAGGGCGGCGGCTCCGGGGGACTCTCCAGCAGTCCGACCTCTTCCTTGATCACGAAGCGCTTCCCGCGCACACCCTCGATCTCGACGGGAACCAGCTCGCCGTCGTCGACGAGCTCCTCACGAAGTGCTGTTCTGCCGGGCAGTTCGGGCCGCTCCGGGTACGGCTTGGCGGGGCCGATGCCGCCGAAGATATCGCCGCCTCCCCCGACGCCGAGAAGGCCGTGTGCACGGTAGCGCGAGAGGAGCTTGTGACGGAGCTGCTCTCTGAGCGGGACGCTCCGTGCGAGCACGTCGGCCGGAAGCAGCCGCTCGATGAGGTCGTAGTAGCGTCGGTTCCCGTCGCGTCGCGCGAGGCCGAGCACGCCGGTGACGGTGTACGCCTCGAGGACCGCACGAACGATGTTCGTCGGCACGCCGAACCAGTCGGTCGTCGCCCCCTGCGCGCGCTCGAAGTCGATTGAGGACAACGGCCCGTCGGCGCGGATCCGCTCGAGCACGCGGCCGGCCACCTCGGCGTTCTCGGCAAGGAGGTGCGGGGCGTTCCGGCTCACCGTCGCGCGGAACCACGGGAAGTCGCGCGTCAGGACGAAGGAGAGTCCCTTGTTGTACGCCTCGAAGATCTCGCGCCGCTCGTAGAGCAGGTCGCACCAGGCGGGGTCGTAGTCGGCCACGCGCGCGTGTAGGACGAGGTCGTGGGTGCGACCGGCGACCGCAAGCGGATCGAACTGGATCGAGCCCAAGCGACGGAAGACCTCGAGCACGGCGTCCGACCCTCCCTCGAGCGAACGCGCAGGAGCGAGAGCGTGGCGTGCGACGAGAAAGCGACGTGCGGCCTCCGGCGGTGACGCTCACGTAGAGACGCTATCCAGTCGTCAACGGGTGTCGCCGCGCGGAGCAGTCCGCCCGTCGTACCCCGATCAGCCGTGCGCGAGGCAGACCGTTCCGGTGATGGTTTGCGTGAAGCTGCCGCTTGTCAGATCCTCGAGTCCCTCAAACGTGAGCACTCCGGTCGCGCCGGCGAACATGCCGGTCCCGTGAACGACCTGACCGGTCGCCCGAAACACCCCCGTCGCTCCGTTGAACGTGCCGACGACACTCACCGTCAAGGTTCCGTGGTGCGTCGTCAACACGCCCGTCCCCACGACGGTGACGACCGGCGGAGTTCCACCGGTGATCTGGAGCTGCCCGACGGTCGTTCCGTTCAGGATGCCGGCGTGGACGATCGTGGCCTCGGTCTGACCGTGCCCGAGGTTCTGTCCGATGGCGCGCGCATGCACGCTGAGGCACGAGTCGTGCCCATCCGCAGCGCTCGTCGTCTGTGCGGCGCCGGCTGTGACCACCATCGCCGAGAGGAGCACGAGCAATCGCAGACTCTTCATGGTTCTCTCCTTTAGTGGCGTTGCCAAATGCCCTCGTCGCGCATTTGCGGAGAACCCGGCCGTACCCGACGAGCGTAGCAACTCGCCTCATCGGCTCCGTCACGCACGTCACCCGGCAGGGCGGCAGTTCTCATCGGCCAGCCGGTTCGCACGGAGTCAGCCGCCCACTGAGCCATACTTCCGTGATGGCCACCGGCCTGAACGTCGGGGGGGACGTCGAGCAGGCTCTGGAGGGTGTCGGGGTCCCGAGCTACGTCCTCGACACAACGGGAATCGTCCGCTGGATCAATCCGGCAGCCGAGCGCCTTCTCGGCGACGTTCGCGGTCGCCACATCACGTCCGTCGTCGCACCGGAGGACAGCCGGCGCGCCCGCGAGCTGTTCACCCAGAAGGTGATCGGCACCGCGGCGGCCACTGACGCGCCCGGCGTCTTGCTTTCGACCACCGGCACACGGGTGCCCGTCGAGATCAGCTCGGTGTCGCTCAAGAACGGTGAGCGGGTGGTCGGCGTCTTCGGGCTCTTGGAGGAACGTGCCGACGACACGCCCAAAGCGCCGCCCGCGCACCTCACCCCCCGCCAGGTCGAGGTGCTGCGGCTGCTCGAGCAGGGCCGTTCGACGAAGCAGATCGCCGCCGAGCTCCACCTGAGCACCGAAACAGTCCGGAACCACGTCCGCCGTCTCTTCCGGGCTCTCGGCGTCAACTCCCGACTCGAAGCCGTCGCCGCCGCCCGGTCAGCCACGCCCAGCTGATCGAGGAACGACGAGGAGCCGCACCCACGTGGGTGTACGCTGCGGCCGTGGAGGAGCCCGTGGTTGTGAAGGTCGTTCCCGACGAGCCGGAGGCTCAGGTCGTCTGCGGTCTCTTGCGCTCAGCCGGGATCGAGTGCGGCTACCGCGACACCGAGGCGATCGAGTCCTCGCTCGAGGATTTCACGGCTGCCGGCCCGCGCGAGATCCTCGTGCACCAGTCCGATCTCGAGGCCGCACGCGCGTTGCTCGGCGCGGGCGCCGACTGACGCGCTCCCGTCGGTCCGCCGGCGGGGCCTGCCGGCCGGAGGTCACTTCTTGAGCTCGAACCCGACCACGTGGATGTCGGCAGTACCGACGTTCTCGAGCGTGTTAGGAGCGAGCGAGTCTCCAGACGGCGGTCCCTCGCTCCGGCAGGATGCCGCCTTCGCGCGTGTCCGCCAGGACCGCGCCGTCCGCATCCCGGCGGACGAAGTGGCCGAACGAGAGGACGTACAGCGTGCCCGGCCAGCAATGCGTGTCAGCTCTGCCCGTACGGCTTGTAGCGGCGGTGTAGGAGGATGGCATTGCCGGCGGGGTCGCGGAACCCGGCCCCGTGGCACACCCCCGAGTCCCACATGTCGTTGACCTGGACTCCGGCCGCCTCGAGCTTTGCCCGCGCGTCGGCGACGTCGGGGACCCGGAAGGCAATCGTCCCGGGCGGCAAGGGCGCGAACTCGTAGTCGTGGGTGTGCGGCGTCATCACCGCGAGCGTGACGTTGCCGGTCTCGTACTCGACCCAGTCCTCGTGCGGCGAGTTCGGGTTCCGCTCGAGACCGAGGATCTCTTCGTAGAAATGCTTCGCTTGCTCCATGTCCGTCACCGGGACGCGGATGTAGTCGACTCGCTGTACGTCGATCACCGGGATGCGCACCTCCTCTTTGAGTGGCGGTCGCGTCAGGACTTCGACGCCGTGAGCGCCTGCAGGCGCTCGAGACTGGCCTCGGGCCACAGCTTCTGCGTGTCGTAGTAGGTCGCGAACGCGGGGACCGAGTCCGGCAGCACGACCCAGCCCAGCTTCGACCGTGTGTAGATGTGGACATCGGGCGCGACACTCGACGGGTCGTCGAGCGTGCCGGCGCGAACAAAGCGAATGCCCGCCCGGGTGTAGCGGCTGAAGACGGCGACCTGGCAGGTCGGGCACCGGAAGATCCGCTGCTTCTTGGCGCCACCGCGGGGCACGTCGAACGGCTGCGGCTCGCCGGCGAGCAGCAGGACGCGGTCCGTCTCGATCAGCACGTTGATGACGAACGCGCTGCCCGTCTGGCGCTGGCAGTTCAGGCAGTGACAGCAGTGGGTGAAGAGCGGATCCGACGTGAGCCGATACCGAATCTCCCCGCAGCTGCAGCCGCCTTCCCGCACGGATCAACCCTAGCCCGTCTCTACACCGCGGCGACCGGTCGGTACGTCGCCACGTGCACGCCCGTCCCGCTCGTGATCGTCGAGACCAGCTCGAGCGTCCGCAGCGAGCCGTCGTCGGGGAAGATCGACTTGCCGCCACCGAGGATCACCGGCTCGATCATGAGCCGGAGCTCGTCGACCAGCCCCTCGCTGAGGAGCGTGCGGACGAGCGTGGCGCTCCCCATCACCACGAGGTCTCCGCCCTCGGTCTCGCGCAGCTCGCGGATGCGGGCGGCTGCCCGATCGCCGGGGATGCGAGTGGTGTTGTGCCACGTGAGCTCGTCGTCGCCAAGTGTTGCGGAGACGACGTGCTTGGGGATGGCGTTCATCCGGTCGGCAAATGGGTCGCCGGCCCGCTCCGGCCATGCCGCGGCCATCGACTGCCACGTGCGCCGGCCGAAGAGCAGCGCGTCGGCGTTGGCCAGCGCATCGTCGAAGCCGCCGCCGACGGCCTCGTCGAAGAACGGGTGCGACCAGCCGCCGTGGGCGAAGCCGCCGTCGGTGTCCTCCTCGGGACCGCCCGGCGCCTGCACGACGCCATCCAGGCTGATGAACTCAGTGATCACGATGCGCATCGGACTCCTCCTCTTCTTGGCTCGCGCGTACGGGATGTAGACGGGCGAGGCGCTCGGGACTCATCGCGAGCGCCGGCGCGATGCGGCAGGATGACGTCCATGGTGCCCGAGGCGAAGCTGGAGCAGACCGAGCACGGCCTCGCACCGACAGGAAACGGCTGGTTCACCCTCAACCTGCGCAACGCCGTCTGGCGTCACGTCGACGGCCGCGGCGCCGTCTGCGTCGCACTCGACGACTTCGAGGGTGAGCGGCGCGCCGTCCAGCTCGGCGTCAATCCGTTCGTGCTCCAGCCGGGCGAGCCGATGTCGATGTACCACTGGGAGGCCGACCAGGAGGCCTTCCTCGTCGTCTCCGGCGAAGCCGTCCTCATCGTCGAGGGGGAGGAACGACACCTGCGTACGTGGGATTTCGTGCACTGCCCTCCGCACACGAGGCACGTGATCGTCGGTACCGGGACCGGACCGTGCGTCGTGATCGCCGTCGGCGCGCGAAAGCGCGACGAGCTCGGCTTCCCCGTCGACGAGGCCGCGAGGCGGCACGGTGCGGGCGTCGACGAGGAGACGACGGACGGCGGGGCCGCGTACGCGACCGTCCCTGGGCGCGAGCCGACCCGGTACCGCGAGGGTTGGCTTCCCGATTAGCGTGCTCCCGGCGGGAGCGATGAGTTTCTGACGCGCATGCGGTCGTATCCGCATCGACACATCCGAAAAAGGTGGTTCACGAAGTGGACGAATCGCTCAACAGCGTCGGCGCGATCACGATGTTCGTCGAGGATCGGGCCCGAGCCAAGGCGTTCTACGAGAAGATCTTCGACGTCTCGATCGTCAACGAGGACGACGTGTCTGTGGCGTTCAAGTTCGAGAACATGGTCGTCAACCTGCTCGAGACTCGAGCGGCGCCCGAGCTGATCGAGCCGGCGCACGTCGCCCCCGCAGAGAGCGGCTCGCGCTTCCAGCTGACGATCTGGGTCGACGACACGGACGCGGTCTGCACGGACCTGGGGTCGCGCGGTGTCGAGCTTTTGAACGGCCCGATCAACCGCGACTGGGGCGTGCGCACCGCGACCTTCGCCGATCCCGACGGCCACATCTGGGAGGTCGCGGGCAAGATCCCCGACTGACCTCGGGTTGGGCGGCCGGTCCCGAAGCGAGACTCAGGCGGCTGCGCCGCCCGTCCATGCTTTCGCTTCCTGGAGTTCCCCCGGCTCGAAGACGCGCACCTCGCCCGGGATCACCCAGCCGAAGGCGGCGACGCCGTGGCGCATCCAATCCTTGTCCGTGACGACCGCGAGCCGTTCCCATGCGGAGCGGTGCTTCAGCCCGACCGACCCCGCGACCTTCATGTCCTCCCAGAGCGCGCCCAGGTCAAGGCCATGGAAGTCCTCTGCCGTCGCGACGAGGAAGCTGACCTTCTCACCGCGCTCGAGCCGCTCGCGGATGGGGTCGAGGATCTGGAAGTACTCGTCGCGGCTGATCTTGCCGGAGAGGCGAAAGCCGAGCGTGTCGGCCGGCATATCCTCGAATCGCTCGACCATCGGGCGAAACCTAATCACTCGAGCTTGGCGTACGCCGCAGCGATGCTCTTCGGCACGACCATCGCCCACGCATCGACGACCAGCTCACGCAGCTCGGCCTCGTCGATCGCGGCCAACCGGACGACGGCCCAGTTGTAGCGGAGGTCGGACGCTCGCGGCAGCATGAACTTCTCCGGCTCGTTTTCGACGAGCGCGTCCCGCCACTCCTTGGGGAAGGCGAACCCGAGCAGGGTCTCGTCCCGTGAGAGCGCGAGATAGACGATTCGCCCGACGCGGAACTTGACGCGGCCCTGGACGAACGCCTCGTACGACCGCGGCAGCGTCAGCGCCACCGAGCGAACCTGATCGATCGTGACCACGGGCCGAAGCGTAGGGACTAGGCGGCGGGCCGGACGGGAAAGCGCTGGTCGATCGCGGCCATCGTCAACCAGGCGGCGACGGCCGCCAGTGCGGCCACAGGGATCGCCTCGGCGCCTGCCGTCCCGACGAGTAGCGCAGCGATGATCAGCGAGGCCAGGATCAGCCGGGTCATCGCCGTCATCCCGGCCGCCGTCCCGACCGCGACCGCGAGCGTCGGCGACATGTCGAACGCAATCGCTGCGAGCATCGCGACCGCGACGCCGAGGAAGATCGCCGGGAACACCGGGCCGCCCCGGAAGCCGCAGCCGAGGCAGACCGCGTACGCGAGCGCCTTTGCCGCCAGCAGGACGAACACGATCCGCGCAGAGTCCTCGTTGACGAGACTGGGGATCGACGCCTGGCCCGAGAAGAGGACGTCCTGTGAGCTCGCCCCGAGCCCGTCTGCGAGCAACGCCACCACTCCGATCACCAGCGCTCCCAGCAGCAACGTCACCGGCATGCCGAACCGCGCACGCCCAGGGCCTGCAATCCGCGCTGCCAGCCGCCGGACGACCTCGGTGAGCACGGCCAGCAGAACACCGACCGCGATGGCGACGACGAGGTCGCGGAGATGGACGCCGTCGTAGGCAGGTAATCCAGGCACCGAGAGCGTGGTCGTCTCCAGACCACCCCAGTCGCCGATCCCGAGGAAGATCAGGTAGCCGACCGAGGCCGCGACGAGGCCCGGGATCAGGATCGGGATCAGCGAAGCGCCGAGGCCGACGCCTGCTTCCAGCAGCAGCATGGCGGCGGCGACCGGCCCTCCGAACAGGGCCGCGATCGCAGAGAACGTCCCGGCCGTCGAGAGCACCCTTCCATCCGCCTCTCCCAGACGTGCGAGGCGCGCCGCCGCCAGGCCGACGACCGAGCCGAGAGCGAAGAGCGGAGCCTCGGGGCCGAGGACGGCTCCGAATGCCAGCGAGCCGATCGCCGCCAGCGTGACACCCGGAGCGTGCGCGAGCGGCGTCGGCGCGACCGCGATCCCACCGAGCGGCTCGTGGCCGCCGTCCCCGGGAAGCAGCGCGCGGGCCGCGAGGACGATGAGCGCGCCGGCGAGCGGCAGGCCGACGACGAGGTACCAGGGCGGTCCCGACGCACCGAGGCGCTCGGGGAGGTCCACCCACAGCCAGTGCTCGAGCTCGTGGACAGCGACGAGGAAGAGCGCGGCGACCAGCGCCGCCGGAATCCCGATGAGGGCGCCGAGACCGACGAGGCGCAGCGCCCGCTCACTCGACATGGGCGTGGCCGCTTCGGGCGAGCTCACACGAGCCCGCGCGCCGACCAGGCGGCCGCCGTCAGCACGAAGGGAGGCTCCGGCATCCGCGAGCGGCAGCGCTCTCGCAGCTCCGCCTGCCGCTCCGCGTCGAGCCGCCCGACGAACGCGCCCGCTGGGCCGACGCCGAGCGTGAAGGGCTCCCACCAGTCCTCGAACGTCGGATGCTCGACGCTCACAGAGAGCAAGCTCTCCGCGACCTCGCGCAGACCGGCTGCCTGGAAGAACTCCGTCAGCTGCCCCGAGTGCGTGCCGGGTAGGTCGGACTCGTCCGGGGCGGCGGGGTCGAGCTCGTGCACCGCCTCCCAGAACGGGCTCAGCGGCCCCTGTCCGCCGCCGTGATCCCAGACGCAGGCGGCAACGACGCCGCCCCCGCGCGTCACCCGTGCCATCTCCCGCAGCCCGCCGACGGGGTCGGTCATGAAATGGACGACGAGCTGCGCCAGCGCGGCATCGAACGAGTCGTCGGGAAACGGCAAGGCCTCCGCTGCAGCGCGCTCGACCACGACGCCAGGATGTCGTTCTCTCGCGGCGACGACGAACGACTCGGACGGGTCGACTGCGGTCACGTTTTCGGCCCCGACGCGCCGCACGAGCTCCGTCGTCAAGGCGCCGGGGCCGGAGCCGACGTCGAGCACTCTCCGCCCCGCGGCGACGTCGGCGAGCGCGGCGAGTTGTGGCGCAAGCAGCACCGAGTAGCGGCCCATGAACCGGTCGTACGAATCGGCGGCGACGGCGAACGTCATCAGGCAACCCTACGCCGAGCCGATAGCCTCTCGCGGTGTCCTCGCTCGAGACCGAGCTCGATGAGATCGCGACCGAGACCGCGTTCGCGGGCGTGGTCCGCATCGACCGCGGGAGTGAGATCGAGCTGGCGAAGGCGTACGGCCTGGCGCATCGCGGCTACGAGATCCCGAACGAGGTCGACACGTGCTTCGCGATCGCGAGTGGCGCCAAGGGCATGACGGCGCTGGCGGTCGTGAGCCTGATCGAGGAGGGCCGGCTCGAGCCCTCGACCACGGCGCGTTCCATCCTCGGCACGGACCTGCCGCTGATCGACGACGCGGTCACGGTCGAGCATCTGTTGGCGCACCGGTCGGGGATCGGCGACTACCTCGACGAGGACGTCGAGCTCGATCTGACGGACTATCTGCTGCCGGTCCCGGTGCACGCGCTCGCGACGACCGAGCAGTACCTCGCTGTTCTCGACGGCTATCCGACCAAGTTCGCGCCCGGCGAGCGCTTCTCGTACTGCAACGGCGGCTACGTCGTGCTCGCGCTGATCGCCGAGCGTGCCGGCGGGATCCCGTTCTACGACCTCGTGCGAGAGCGCGTCTGCGAGCCGGCGGGAATGGTCGACACCGAGTTCCTGCGCTCGGACGAGCTACCCGGCCGTACTGCCCTCGGCTACTTCGAGATCGATGGCATCTGGCGTACGAACGTGCACCACCTGCCCGTGCGGGGCAGCGGCGACGGCGGGATCTACACGACGGTCGCCGACATCAGCGCGCTCTGGAGGGCGTTCTTCGCCGGCCGGATCGTCTCGGCGAGCTGGGTGCACGAGATGGTGCGCCCCCACAGCGACGACGCCGGGGGAAGGCGTTACGGGCTCGGCTTCTGGCTGCACGAGTCGACCGACAGCGTCATGCTCGTCGGGTCGGACACGGGCGTGTCGTTCCACACCGTGCACGCCCCGGGCACCGGGCTCACCCACACGGTCCACTCGAACACGTCCGACGGTGCCTGGCCGATCGCCCGATATCTCAGAGACGAGCTCGCCACCGGCTAGACCACCACGAAGGGGAGGACCGACCGATGTCCGCGTTCATCATCACCCGGATTCAGACGGGCGATTACGGCGCCTGGCGACCACTGTTCGACCAGGACCGGCCGCAAGCGCGCGAGAAGGCGACCGCGCAGCGCGTCCTGAGAAACGTTGACGACCCGAACGAGGTGTTCATCTACCTCGAGTTCGCCTCGACCGAGGACGCCGACGAAGCCCGCAGCCGGCTCGTGCGGTCGGGCGTGCTCGACCGCTTCGACGACAAGCACGGACCAACGGTGCTCGAAGCTGCGCCCGGCTAGACGGGTTCGCCCGGGAACGCTAGGCCGAAGCGGCTGACCAGCCCCGGCACGCTCTGCGCGTCGACCTCGAGCCCGTACTGCGCTGCGAGCGCGGCCCGCTGCTCGGGCTCGAGCGCGTTCGACCCGCCGCGCTCGACGAGCTCCGCGAAGTACTGCTCGAAACCCGCGGGCGAGATGATTTCGAGCAGCCGCGCCGGTTCGTCGCCGGCATTCCAGAACGTGTGCCACTGTCCGCGCGGCTTGAAGATCAGGTCGCCGCGTTCTCCGGTGACAACGTCCTCGCCGAGGAGGGCACCAACCCGGCCCTCGACGACGTAGCTGTACTCGTCCTCGCGGCTGTGCCGGTGCAGCGGTGCGGCCAGCGCGCGGGCAGACATCGGGTGCTCGACGAGCGAGAACCCTCCGCCGGACTCGAGCGCGGCGACGAGGAACCGCACGCCGATGCTGCCAAGGAAGCCAGCCTTGCCCTCGTCGGGACCCAACACCCTGGGATGCACAGCGCAACTAGATCACACTGATAGGGTCGCGCCAGCTTGTCAGCGCAGGCCGGTTCGGTGACGATGAGGCCCCGATGCCGCCCGTCGCGCCGTTCCCGCCGCTCGAGCCGTACGACCACGGGCTGCTCGACGTGGGCGACGACAACCTTGTCTACTGGGAGACGTGTGGCAACCCGTCCGGGAAGCCGGCCCTCGTCGTGCACGGCGGGCCCGGCTCGGGCTGCAGCACGGGAAGCCGCCGCTACTTCGACCCGGAGCGATACCGGATCGTCCTGTCCGACCAGCGTGGCTGCGGCCGCAGCCTCCCGCACGCGAGCGACCACGCGGTCGAAATGTCGGCGAACACGACCCACCACCTGATCGCCGACATGGAGCGGCTTCGCGAACATCTCGGCATCGAGCGGTGGCTCCTCTACGGCGGCTCGTGGGGCTCGACGCTGATCCTCGCCTACGCCGAGCGGTACCCCGAGCGCGTGTCCGAGGTCGTCATCCTCGGCGTCACGATGACCCGGCGGTCGGACACCGACTGGCTCTACCGCGGAGTGGGCCGCTTCTTCCCGGCCGACTGGGACCGGTTCCGGCGCGGCGTACCGGAGGTGGACCGGGACAGCGATCTCGTCGCCGCGTACGCGCGGCTGCTCGAGAGCCCGGACGCTGACGTCCGCGCGCAGGCGACGTCCGACTGGATCGCGTGGGAGGACGCCGTGATCTCGCTCGAGTCGAGCGGGTCACCGGGAGCCTACGGCGACCGGCCGCCCGACGCCGCGCACGCGTTCGTCCGCATCTGCACGCACTACTTCTCGCACGGCGCGTGGCTGGAGGAGGGCGAGCTGCTGGCGAACGCGGGGCGCCTGGCCGGCATCCCGGCGGTGCTCCTCCACGGCCGCCACGACCTCGGCTCCCCGGTCGGCAACGCCTGGGAGCTCGCACAGGCGTGGCCCGGATCCGAGCTCGTCGTCGTCGACGACTCCGGCCACACCGGCAGCGACACGATGCGCGAGCTCACGCTGCAGGCGACGGCGCGCTTCAGCGGTCGACGCTGAGCCGCGGCTCGAGCCCGAGGAAGGTGCCGATCCGCTCCGCCTCCGCCTCGACTCCCGCCCGCTCGACCCGTGTCAGCTTGCGTGCCGGCTGCACGGTCAGCTCGATCCGCTTCGCGCTCTTCTTTCGGCTCCAGACCCCGGCGCAGATGCCGTCGACGAGCAGGAACGGCGTTCCTGCGGGACCCTCGTAGCGGCCCTTGCCGTGCGCCTTGATCTGCTCGCGCACCGTCGGCGGCACGAACGCGTCGCGGTCGCGATACCCCATCACGTAGACGTCGTACTCCGGCAGCAAGCGGACCGACTCCGAGGTTGCGGCGGCCTCCTCGGGATGCGGGAAGTCGAAGTCAGCGAACGACCGCTCCCGGGAACCGAACCACTTCCGAAAGTCGCGATGCGTGACGGGGCCGTAAGTCGCCGCGTACCGGCGCGCCACCTCGCGCAACGCCTCTTCCGGCTCCCACGCAGCCGCGGAGCCGAGCCAGTCGTCCGGATGCACGAACGTCACCTTCCGCCCCTGCGGCGGGCCGAAGCACAGCTGCCCGGCGATCGCGGCATCGCCGAGGTAGTAGCCCCAGCCAGAGGCAAGCCGTTCTCGAGGCGCCGTCTCGACGCGCCCGACGACGGCATCCGCAAGCTCCTCGCGCGTCAGTTGCCGGCCGCGGAGCGCATCGCCGATCCCGCCCACGATCTCGTCGATGTTTTCGAGGTTGTCGTTCGCGTGGTCGGCCTCGCCGATCACGGCCCGACGTGCGGCCGTCCAGAGCCCGAGCTCGTCGGCAGGATGTATGTGCAGCGTCCCGCGCAGCGTCCACGTCTTCACGAGCGCGCGCCGCTCCCAGAGGGCGTCGCGCACCTGCGGCTGCGTCACGTCTTCAACGCGGGCGGCAAGCTGGAGCTCCGCCGAGCCCATCACCTGAGCGTGGACGCCGCAGACGTCACGAACGACGTCGACCAGCCGGGCGGCCGGCGCCCGCTCGACGAGGTGGCTCCGGACGAGCCGGCTCACCGCTACGGCGTCGTCGTCGGCTTTTCGGCGAGCAGGATCTGCTTGAGCGTGTCGCCGCGGAGGCCGAGCCGGAGCGTCTCGAGCGGGATCACCTCGTCCGGCGCGATGTTGCCGAGGTTGACCGATGGGCCGAACTCGCTGATGAACCAGGCTTGAGCCGCCTTCGACGGCGCCTCGAAGATGACGTTCGCCGGACCAACCTGCATCGCGATCTCGCCGATCAGCTCGGTGCGCATGCCGCCGGACGAGTCGAAGATGCCGGCGGTGCCGCCCTCGCGCGCCTCGGTGATCACCTTCCAGGCGCCGGCGGCGAGCTCCTCGTTCAGCCACTGCACCCACTTGTCGGCCGTGTACTCGACGGACGAGTCCTTCGAGCCCACCTCGGAGAGGACGGTGAAGTCGCGCGCAAAGTCGGCGATCAGCTCGAGCTTACGCTCGCGTGGGATGTCGACCGTGCCGTCCGAGATCTCGACGTGCGAGATCCCGAGGCCATTCAGCCACGACTTGTACTCGTCGAGCCGGCCCTTGACGTATACGACCTCGAAGAACGTGCCCCCGATCACGACGGGCTTGGACTTCAGCACGTCGAGCTTTCGCTCCAGGTTCTGGTCACGGCCGCGGTGCCCCAGCCGAGCTTGACGATCGAGATGTGGTCGCCGGCGACTTCGAGCACGTCCTCCCACGCGCGCGGGCCGAGGCCCTTGTCGATTACGTGCGTCAGGCCGTGATGGGGATCAAAGTCGAGCAAAGAGCTCCTTCAACTTCTCCTGCGCCTTCTCCTGGACGTCGTGGTAGAGCGAGTTGCCGTGGGCGTCGATGCCGACCGTGAGTGGCCCGAAGTCCTTGACGCGGAACTTCCACAGGCATTCCGGCATCAGCTCCTCCCACATCACCTCCTCGATCTCCTCGATCTGCGTCGTCTCGAGCGCCGCCGCACCGCCGACGATCGCGAAGTAGACCATGCCGAGTCGCTGCATCGGCTCGATCGCCTCGTCCGGGAAGCCGCCCTTCCCGCAGATCGCGCGGACGCCGTACTGCTCGCCCAGCGGCTCGGTGAAGCGGACCATCCGTGCGCTCGTCGTCGTGCCGATGCAGATCTTCTCGTACGTGCCTCTGCCTTCGGCGTCCTCGGAGATCTTGCGGACGTTCGGCGCCGTGTGGAGCAGAAAGGCACCGGAGAGGTCCATCGGCGGCTCGACGCCCTGGTCGAAGATCCGGATCTGGGTGCGGTCGCGGATGCCGATGATGTGGCCCTGGACGGTGACCTCGTCACCCGCCCGCAGCTTGAGGATCTCCTGCGGGTCGGTGACCGGGAACGTGACTTCGTGCTCGGCCATCGCTCAGAACTCCCGGTCGAACTCGAGGTTGCCCTGCGCGTCGACGTGCACGGACGCACGCCGCGCTGCCCAACACTGGTAATTGACCGCGACCGGGTTCAGCGTCATGTGCGTGTCCGCGTGCTCGATGTGGCACTGGAGCACGGTCACGTCACCACCGAGACCCATCGGCCCGATTCCGGTCTCGTTCAACAGCCCGTAGAGCTCGTCTTCGAGCTGCGCGACGATCGGGTCGGCGTTGCGGGTGCCGATCGGCCGCGCGATCGCCTCCTTCGCGAGGTACATCGCGTAGTCGGCCGAGCCGCCGATCCCGACGCCGACGATCCCGGGCGGGCACGGCTTGCCGCCGGCCCCGACGATCGACTCGAGCACGAACTGCTTGATCCCCTTCACCCCGTCGGCGGGGACGCACATCTTCAGGAAGCTCATGTTCTCGGAGCCGGAGCCCTTCGGCACGCACTTGACGTCGAGGCCGTCCCAGTCGGCGATGAACTCCCAGTGGACGATCGGGAGCCGGTGGCCGATGTTCGGGCCCGTGTTCTCGCGCGTGATCGTGTGCACGGCGTTCGAACGCAGCGGGTGCTCGACCGTCGCGCGCGCCGTGCCGTCGCGGAGCGCCTCGTAGATCCGGGCCGGATGGAGCGGGAAGTGCTCGCCGACGTGGCAGGTGTAGACGGCGATGCCGGTGTCCTGGCAGACGAGGTTCTTCTCCTCGTCGGCGATGTTCACGTTCCGGTGGATCGTCTGCAGGACGCGCTGCCCCGTGACCGAGGTCTCCCGGTCCTTCGCGGCCGCGAGTGCGTCGCGCAGATCCTGCGGGATGTCCTTCAGCGCCCAGACGTACAGGTGCGCCGCGGCGTCTTCGACCGCGTGCTGGATGTCGGTTCCTGTGACGGTGCTCATGCGCTCGCTTTCTCTGCGGCGGCCCGGCCTGCCCGCCGTCCGAATACGACACATTCCAGGAGAGAATTACCCATCATGCGGTTCCGCCCGTGGGTTCCGCCGGCGATCTCGCCGCAGGCGAAGAGACCTTCGAGCGTGCTCTGGGCGTCCGTGTCGATCGTCAGGCCGCCATTCTGGTAGTGGAGCACGGGGTACGTGAGGATCGGCTGCTCCAGCGGGTCGATCCCCGCGCCGCGGTACCGGCGGAGCATGTACGGGAGGGAAATCTCGGCGTCGTCCTGCGCGATCCGTGTCGTGTCGAGGTAGACGGCCGGGCGGCCGTCCTCGGTCTCGACGCCCTTGCCCTTCTCGACCTCGTCGAAGATCGCCTGGCTGACGACATCGCGCGGGCCGAGCGAGTCGGTGAACTCCTCGCCGTCCGCGTTCAGGAGCACCGCGCCGTAGGCTCGCGTCGTCTCGGGGATCGAGTAGCCCTGCATCGTCTCGGGCCACGCGCCCCCGTTCGGGTGGTACTGGAGCTCGTCGAGGTCGCGAGCCTTCGCGCCCAGCGCGAGCGCCATCCGCGTCACCTCGCCCGTCGCGTTCGGGTGGTTCGTCGAGAGCTCGCCCCGCTCCTGCGCGATCTTGAAGCAGCGGCCCCCGGCGGCGAGCACGACCGTGGCCGCGTCGAGCTCGTGCTCGCCGCAGGTCGCGCGCCAGCCGTTATCGCCTGGTTCGATCGCCGACAGGGGGCTGTTCGCGAACAGGGTTCCGCTACCCGATTCGAACGCGTCACGAAGCGACTTCGTGATCGCATGCCCGGTCCGGTCTCCCACCTGAAGCAGCCGCTTCGCGGACGCGCCGCCGCAGCGGGCGAGCCGGTAACCGCCACGATCGCCCGAAGGGCGACCATTGACAGAGTCCCGCGTGAACTCGACGCCTAACTCCTCGAGCCAGTGGATCGCACTCCGGGCGTCGCCGGTGAGGATCTCGACCAGGCGCATGTCGGCGCTCTCGTGCGAGCTCTTGAAGATGTCTGCGGCGTGCTGCTCGGGCGAGTCGTCGTCTCCGAACGACGCCTGGATGCCGCCCTGCGCCTTGGCCGAGTTGCAGGCCTGGATCGAGCCCTTCGTCGCCAGCCCGACGCGGGCGCCGGCGCGCTCGGCCGAGACGGCCGCAGCGAGCCCGGAGGCGCCGCTCCCGACCACGAGCACGTCGAAAGATGTGCGCTGCGTCACGGCGTTAGGATACCCGAACTGCTAATGCCTTGCATTAGTCATTGTTATTAGTCGCCACCACAGGCTCACCAAATCGAGCGGATCAAGGCCTCCGCGTCCGCCGGCGTCACCTCGCGCGGGTTCGCCTTCGCGCCCGGGCGGTCGGCGACCGCCTCCGCCACCTCCGTCGCCGCGTTCTCGGGGATGCCGAGGTCGCGGAGGCGCTCGAAGCCGCCGAGCCGCGCCAGGTCTTCGACGCGACCGGCAGGATCGGCCGTCCGCAGCGTGGTACCGAACCGGGCGATCGCCTCGCCGGCCACGGACTCGTTGAAGCGCAGCGCCGGCGGCAGCGTCAGCGCGTTGAGGGCGCCGTGGGGAGCGCCATAGCGGCCGCCGAGGGCCTGCGCGAGCGCGTGCCCGAGCGCGAGCATCGAGCCGCCGAGCGCGGCTCCGGCATGGCAGGCGCCGCGCAGGAGCTGCTCGCGCGCCTCCGGGTCGGCGGTCCGCTCCACGACCTGAGGGAGCCAGGTGCCAATCAGCTCGGCGCCGGCGAGGGCGTGGCGGTCGCTCTCGGGCGTCCGCTCTCGGACGTAGAGCGCCTCGGCGCAGTGTGCGAGCGCGTTCAAGGCCGTGCCGACCGTCTCCGGGATCGGCAGCTCCATGGTCAGGTCCGGCTCGTAGACGATCGCGTGCAGGTTCGCGCCCGCGCCCCCGCCCCGCATCCGACGGTCAGGGTCGCGGACGCCGAAGAACGACGTCCACTCGGCGCCGGAGTAGGTCGTCGGCACCGAGACGAGCGGCAGCCCGCTCGCCGCCGAGGCTGCTTTGCCCGTGTCGATCGCGCTGCCGCCGCCGATCGCGACGATCGTGTCGACGCCCGCCGAGACGTCGATTCGGTGCGACGGCACCTCCTCCCAGCGGTCGGCGGCGTCGAGGACGTCGCGCCAGCGCGGGCTCGCCACGACGAGCGGCCGCTCGCCGGCCAATGCGGGCAGCTCTCCGATCCCCCAGCGAACGATCACCCCGCGAGCTTGGTGCGCGCGAATTCGACGAACGCGTCCGCAGCTCGCGTCGCCGTGCGGCCGGACGCGCGCGCGAGCGAGATCTCCCGTCTCGCATCGAGCCCTTCGACCCTGGCGGCGGTGAGCGATCCTGCCGCCAGCTCCGGCTCGACGGCCGACCGCGAGATGAACGTGACGCCGTAGCCCGCCTGCACTGCACTGCGAACCGACTCCTGCAACCCGAGCTCGAGCCTCACGTCGAGGTCGCGCAAGCGCGTCCCGGCCGAGCGCAGCTCGTCCTCGACGATCTGACGCACACCGGCGCCTTCCTGCATCACGATCAGGTTCTCGCCGCGCAGCTCCTCGAGCGAGATCGTCCTGCCGGCGAAGGCATGCCCGGGCGGACACGCGAGGATGACCTCGTCGTCGAAGAACGGCTCGAAGGCGACCGCGCGGTGGCGGCGGGCGGCACCGACGATCCCGAGCTCGAGCTCGCGCGCGGCAACGCGCTCCACCACCGCCTGCGTGTCGGCGACGGTGAGCACGATCCGCACGCCCGGATGCTCACGCTGGAACTCGCACAGGAGCAGCGGCACCACGATCGCGGCAGGGCCGGTGGAGGCGCCGATCTGCAGCTCGCCCGAGAGCTCGCCCTCGCCCTCGCCGGCGATCTCGTCGAGGATCTGACCCTCGAGCGTGAGCAGCCGCTGCGCGCCTCGGTAGAGCCGCAGCCCGGCCTCGGTCGGCTCGACGCGGCGGCCGGAGCGGTCGAGCAACTGCGTCCCGAGCCGCTTCTCGAGCGCCCGCACCTGAAGGGAAACGGCCGGCTGGGTGACACCGAGACGCTCGGCCGCCTGCGAGAAGCTGCGCCGCTCGACGACGGCGCAGAACGCGGCGAGCTGACGCGTGTCCATAAGAAGATCTTATAGTGTCGCTGCGATGCGGGTCTGGATCGACATCACGAATTCGCCCCACGTCCTCTTCTTCCAACCCTTGATCCGCTTGCTCGAGCAGGACGGGCACGAGGTCGAGGTGACGGCGCGCGACTTCGCCCAGACGCTGGACCTGCTCGAGCTGCACGGGATCGCGCACCGCGTCGTCGGGCCTGGCCACGGCGGCGGCGGCAAGCTCGGCAAGGCGCGCGCAATGGCCGGGAGGCTGCCGCGCCTGCGCAGGTTCGCGAAACGAGGCCGCTTCGACCTCGTGCTCGCGCACGGTTCGCACGAGGCGATGCTCACCGCCCGTAGCCTCGGGATCCCCGGCGCTACCTCGCACGACTACGAGTTCGCGACGCTGCAGCACCAACTCGGGCTGCGGGCCGCGAGGCGCGTCGTCTTCCCGGAAACGATCCCAGCCGAGCGGCTAGTCCGATTCGGGGTGCGGCCGCCGAAGCTCGTCCGGTACCCGGGCCTGGAGGAGGAGTACTACCTCGCCGACTTCGAGCCCGACCGGAGTGTCCTGGAGGGGATCGACCCGGAGCGCGTGCTCGCGGTCGTCCGGACGCCTCCCGAGCTCGCGCTGTACCACCGGCACGGCAACCCGGTCTTCGCGGACGTGCTCGAGCGGCTCGGCCGCGACGAGTCTGTGCACGCGGTCGTGCTACCGCGCACCGCCGAGCAACGAGCGGCGATTCGCGGGCTCGGGCTCCCCTCGCTGCACATCCCGGAGCACGCCGTCGACGCGCAGAGCCTCGTCGCGCTCGCCGACCTCGTCGTCTCGGCCGGGGGGACGATGAACCGGGAGGCGGCCGCGCTGGGAACGCCCGTCTACACGACGTTCGCCGGCCGGCTCGGCGGTGTCGACGAGCAGCTGATGCGCGAGGGGCGGCTGCGGCCATTGGCGACGCCCAACGAGCTCGAGCTGCGCAAGCGCCAGCCGCGCGGGCACGAGCGTGTCCGCCGCGACCCGCGCCTCCTGCTCGACCTCCTGCTCTCGGGCTGAGGGCCGGCCCGGGAGGCCGGCCCTCGTCCCGAGCACTCCTACTGCTTGACGAGCCGCCCGTCGACGACGGGCGCCACCGGCGAACGCGCGCCGATGTAATCGATCACGATTTGCATCAGGTCGTCGCCAGGCTGGAGGACGTTCGTGCCGCCGGCGAGGACGGTGTAACCGTCGCCGCCGCCGTACATGAAGTCGTTCGTCACCAGCCTGACGGTGTCAGTCGGCCCGATCGGCGTCTGCGGGCCGCTCGGCCCGCTGGGCGTCTTCCACATGCCTGTCACGACCGGGCTGGTGCCGTTGCACGTGAACGTCGCCTTCAGTCCGGACACCTGCGGGAACCGGCCCGTGGCGATGTTCGGGTTGCAGACCGGCGAGAACCCGTTCAAGAACGCCTGCTGCAGCTGCGCTCCCGTCAGGGTCAGGATCGTCGTCCGGTTGCCGAACGGCAGGACGGCGAAGACCTCGCCCCAGGTGATCTCTCCGGGCTGCTCGTTCGCGCTCGGAGGCGTCATCAGGAGGTCCTGCCGGAGCCCGCCGGAGTTGGTCAGCGCCGCGTCGATGCCCGGGTACTTCTCGCGCATCGCGTCAGCGACCATGTTCCCCATCGCCGACTCCTCCAGGCGCGTGGGCGAGCGGCGAATGTCGATCGCCTGCCGCCCGATCACCTGGTTGCGGAGCACGGCCGTCTTGGCGTTGGCATCGTCGACGATCGCCTGGACGTCCGCCCGCGGGGCAACGCCGAGGGTCTTGGCGACGCGGGTCGCCCCGCCCGCCCAGGCGACGTCACCGCCCTTCACCAGCAGCTGCAGAGCCGAGTACGTCGCGCCGGCGTTGATGCCCTCGGTGATCAGGATGTTCCCGCGCATCAGGTTCGAGACGCGGTGCGTGTGACCGACGATCATGGCGTCGACGGTCGTGTCCTGGAGCTCGTCCGCGATGCCCATGATCGGTCCCTCCCACGCCGCGCCGGGCGTATTCCCGATCGGGTTCTGGCCGCGGGATGTGCCCTCGTGGATGACGACGACCTGGACGCGGACGCCGTGGGCGCGGAGCCGTTCCGACTCCGCCTCGATCCTCGGCCCCTCGTCGAGGAACTTCAGCCCGGCCGTCGCACCGGCCGACACGAGCTCGGGCGTGCTCTCGAGCGCAGCACCGATGACGCCGACCTTGACGCCGTTCACGGTGAACACGACCGAGGGCGTGACCCAGGGTGGAAGCTGCCCCGTCACCGCGTCGACGATGTTCGTCGCCAGGAACGGAAAGTTCGCCCGTGCCTGATGCTGCAGCAGCCGGGCGACGCCGAAGTCGAACTCGTGGTTGCCGTAGGACGTGGCGTCCAGGCCCCACGCGTTCTCGACGTCGATCGCCGGCATGTCCTGCAGCAAAGCCGAGTTCGGCGGGGAGGCGCCCACGTTGTCGCCCGCCGCCAGGATGAGGCCGGGGCCTGGCAGCAGGCCGCCGGTGCCGTGCGGACCCGCCCCGATCTCCTCGTCGAACATCGTCGCGAGGAAGGAGGCGCCGCCGACCGGCTGTGCGATCCCGTCGAAGGTGAGCGTGGTCGGATCGAGTTGGCCGTGGAAGTCGTTCAGGCCGACGATCGACACCGCCTTGTAGCTGTGGCCGCCATGGACCGCGTCGAGGAGGACGCGCCCCTGGCTGTGCTGCGGTTCGGGGATCCCGAGCAGGAACGCGAGCGTCGGCGCGAGGTCGATGGTCTTCGCCGTCACCTGGCCTTTCGCGATCCCCTCGCCCCCCGCGATGAACGTCGCCCGCATGTTGATGTTGGCGGCCAGGTTCTGGATGTCCGGTACGTACCCGTGCTGGCCGAAGAAGTGCGACGGCGCGACCAGCGTGCCCGGCGTCTCCGCGTCGTACTGGTACGGCGGATACGAGAACACGACGAGGTCGCCCGTGCGCGTCGGATGGGCCATGTCCGTGGTGGTGCCCGGGCCGTTCGGGATGTAGCGGGCCTCCGCCTTCGTGAAGGCGCGGTCGATCATCTTCCAGCCCTCCGGCTTGCCATCGCCGGTCCAGTCGTTCGGGTCGGTCAGCGCGAGGTAGGTCGTCTTGATCGCGGCGACCGTGCTCGCCACGTCGGCCGCGGCCACCTGCTGGAGGCCGCCACCCGCCGGATCACGTCCAGCCACATTGAGATAGATCTGCAGCGCGCCGCCCGCCCAGCAGGCCTTGGCCTTGCCGATCGTCTCGCCGGTGGCGGGGCGGCAGTTGGACGTCTGCGGTCGCGAGAGCAGGCCCATGTCGACCAGCGGCTGGCTCGCGTCGATCGCGAGGAACTGCGGTGCGAACCCATGGTCGGACGCGACGAAGGTCGTCGGGTCCCTGCCCATCAGGTGGCGCGCGCGGGTGAGGACCTCATCGGCCTCCTGGTACGCCGTCTGGATGAACTTCTCGCGTGCCGCAACCCGGCCGTCCTTGACGCGGTTGAGGTCGACGTCGTCGTAGGCCGGATTCGGCGCCCCGTTCGGCAGCTTCGGTGAGACGAGCCCGAGGAACTGATGCTGGAACTCGTCCGTGGTCGGCATTCCGGCGAGGAGCAGGTCCGGGTCATACGTCTTCACGACGTACTCGAGCATCGGCAGGTGACCGGTCTTCCAGTACAGCCCCTGCTCGACGTACGTCTCCTCCGAGACGATGCCGGCCTCGAGAACCGCGAAGTCCGCCGCCGTGGACGTTGGGAACTTCTGGGCGAGGAACTCGGCGAAGTCGCCGGTGAACCCCGGCTCGCCGGGCCACGAGGGCCAGCTCGCGATCGCGCGGCTGACCGAGGTGTGGAAGAGGCGGACGCGGGATAGATCGGGCGTCAGCTCCTCGACCCTGATCAGCATGCCGGCGGTGAGCCCGTTCAACGCGCCGCCCTGGATCACGACCTTGACGTCGGCCCACTCACCTTTGCGGAGGATGCCGACGGCGTCGGCAGCGCTCTTTGTCCGCGAGAACAGGACCTTGTCGTAGTTGGTCCTGCCGTCGTTCGTGCTGTCGAAGATCCAGGCGTTCAGCCCGTACTTGTCGACGCCGAAGTCGAGCACACGCAGGCGCATCTCCCTGGCGGGGCTGAAGGTCGCCGGCAGCGCGCCGGTCCAGCCCGTCGCCGGGGTCGGAGCAGCGCCCGGGAACGGCGCCTGCCCGGCGTACCCAGCCGGATGGTCGAACTGGAGCCCGAACGCAGTGATGAAGGGGACGTCGTCGAAGAGCACGTCGCCGGACGTGCCGATGAAGTTGGTCGCGACGCCGCGGCCCGAGAGGAACGAGCGGAAGTCGATCGTCGGGCCCTGGATCGAGGCGTTGCGGCCGCCGGCCCACTCAACCTGGGCGACCTTGAGACCGCCCCGTTCCGCCGCCTGGGCGATTGACTCCGCCTGCAGCACATTGGCGTCGAACGACCCGGTGCGGTTGGAGAAGGGCTGGCCATTGATGTGAAAGGTGTTGTTCGTCGAGCCGTGGACGCCGGGCCAGGCGCCAGTGGCAAGGCTGTACCAGCCGGCCCCCGTGTTCGGCGGCGCCTGGGTCAGGAGCCCGTTGCCCGTCGCGACGGCGCCCTTCTTGAGAAAGGACGACATCGTCGGCAGCAGGCCGTGGGCGGCGTATCGCGCCACGATGTCCTGCCGGAGGCCGTCCGCTGCGAAGAAGACGGCAGTCTCGGTCTCGGGCTTGTCTGCGGCCGTCGACGCGGCCGTCGGCTTGCCTGCCGCCGGCCCGACGAGGACGAGCAGCACGGCGAGCGCGCCCAAGAGCGCGATTGAGCGGAATCGAACGGGTGTAGTCACTCCGTACCTCCCCGGGTACTTGAGCTCGGTGGTTCAGGATGGCTGAACTCCCCTGTCGCGACGGGCAGCACCCGCGCGGGAGGACCATACCCCGGTCGAACACCGAAGAAAACCGCCCGTCCGCGGACGACTGGTTCAGTTTCGCGTCACGTGGTAGGACTCCACTGAACGTTCACTTCGGGGGAGAAAAGGGGGAACTGCGGATGAAGGCTTCACGCAAGGCCCTGCTCGCGATCGTCGCGGCCGGGGTAGCCATGTTCGCCGCCGCAACGGTGGCGAGCAGTCAGAGCAGCCCGGGCTTCAAGACCGCCCAGGGCCCGATGCTCGACCCGGTTGCCGCGGGCGCGTCCTACGAGGGGATCATCTCGGTCGGTGACACGCTCTCGAGCGGCTACATGTTCGAGTCGATCCCGGATGGGATCGCCTTCTCGAACAACGGCCACGGCACCGTCGACCTCTTCGTCAACCACGAAACGTCGACGGTCCCGTTCCCGTACACCTTCAACCGGACCACGGGAACGGGGTCCGGCTTCAACGACTTCACGAACGCGCTCGTGAGCAAGCTGCGGCTGCACCAGAAGTCGGGCGGCGTCCTCAGCGGCTCGTACGCGATCACGTCGGACCAGAACTTCCAGCGCTTCTGCTCAAGCTTCCTCGCCACGGACGAGCACGGCTTCGACCGGCCGATGCTGCTCACGAACGAGGAGGGGATCGACTGGGTGAACCGGGCCGGCAAGGCGTGGCCGACGACGATCGGCTCGCCGGCGGCGCGGCAGATCGGCGCGGTCGTCGCGGTCGACGAGCAGACCGGCAAAACGAGGCCGATCTGGGGCATGGGCCGGCACAACCACGAGAACAGCGTCGCGATACCGGGCTACGACCAGCCGGTCGTGCTCTCGGGCGACGACTCGTTCGTGACGACGCCGGAGCAGTCACAGCTCTACTCGTACATCGCCCACGACTCCCATGCGGTATGGAACGACGAGGGTGACCTCTGGGCGTTCGTCGCCGACGGCGTCGACAGCTATTTCGACTTCCCGTTCGGCTCGAACACGAGCGTGTCGGGCAAGTTCGTGAAGGTGCCGAAGCAGATTGCGACCGGACGCAAGGCCGACGGCACCGACCTGATGGCGGCTGACGTGTCGTATCCGGGCCCGCCGGCTACCGGCTGGCAGACCGACGCCAGGACCGGAGCCCCGATCGACGGGCCGCAGTGGATCCTGGAGCACTGGGGCGACACGCAGCCTCAGCGGGTGTTCGAGTTCGTGCGCGTCGAGGACATCGCCTACGACAGACGGCCGGGCATGCAGAACGTCGTCTACGTCGTCGACAGCGGCCGCGGCACGGCGGAGCCGGCACCTCCGGGCCTGCCCTCCCCGCAGCCCAACCGCTCGACGAACGGTCGAGTCTGGAAGCTCGTGCTCGACAAGAACGATCCGACGAAGGTGACGAGCTTCTCGATCCTGATCGAGGGCGACGACGCGCCGGTGAAGGCGCCGAACGAGATCCACCAGCCGGACAACATCGAGTCGACGGCGACGAGCCTCCTCATCACCGAGGATCCAGGTTCGAGCCAGCAGTTCCCGCCTGGGTCGGACGTGCCCGGCGCGGCGAACTTCGACCCGAGGGCGACCACGGCCCGGATCTGGCAGTACGACCTTGCCACCGGCGCGACGCGGGTCGTGGCAAAGGTGAACCAGTCCGCGGACGAGACACCGATCGACAAGGACGCCAACCCGAACCGCGGCAACCTCGGGGCGTGGGAGTCGAGCGGCATCATCGACGCCTCGAGCATCTTCGGCCACGGCGCGTTCCTGGTCGACGTCCAGGCGGGAACCCTCGTGATCAACGAGGAGGTGCGCCAGGAAGGTCCCGACACGCTGACGTACCAGCGCGACGGCGGCCAGCTCGGCCTGCTGCGGATCCCCGGCGCGTAGGAGCTAGACCGACTCGGGAGCGGGCGTCGCGGAGGTCGCGGCGCCCGCTTCCTCACGCTGCGGCTCACGGACGATCGCGGCGAGGCGGCCGACGAGCTCGAGCGTATCGCCCGCCTCGACGAGCCGCTCGAGCTCGTCGAGCTTGCCCTCGAGCCAGGCCCGCTCGACAGGCGAGACGTCGAGGGCGACGATCTTCGGGTGCGTCGTCGGCTTCCAGGTCTCGCCCTCGGCGAACAGCTCCTCATGGATCTTCTCGCCCGGCCGCGCGCCGATGAAGGTGATCGCGATGTCACGCTCCGGCTCCTTGCCGGAGAGGCGGATCATGTTCCGGGCGAGCTCGAGGATCCGGATCGGCTCGCCCATGTCGAGGACGAGGATGCGGCCTCGTCCCCCGATCGCGCCGGCCTGGATCACGAGCGCGACCGCCTCTGGAATGGTCATGAAAAAGCGGGTCATCTCTGCGTCGGTGACCGTGACCGGCCCTCCCCGCTCGATCTGGCGGCGGAAGAGGGGGATGACACTGCCCGCCGAGTTGAGGACGTTGCCGAAGCGGACTGCGACGAACTTCGTCGGCACGTCGTCGCGCTCGCCGTGCGAGCCGACGATCCACTCGCAGAGCGTCTTCGTCTGCCCGTAGACGCTGTAGGGGTTGAGCGCCTTGTCGGTGGAGATGAGGACGAACCGCTCGACACCGTGCGCGATCGCTGCGTCGGCGACGTTCCTCGTCCCGAGGACGTTGTTCGCCACCGACACGAGCGGGTTCGCCTCCATCAGCGGCACGTGCTTGTAGGCGGCTGCGTGGAAGACGACGTCGGGGCGGTAGCGCTCCAAGACCTCGCCCAGCCGGCGGCGATCGCGCACGTCGGCGAGCACGGGGACGCAGGCGCTGAAGCGGCGCTCGTCGACGAGCTCGCGCTCGATGTCGAACAGCGAGCTCTCGGCCTGGTCGACCATCACGATCCGCGTCGGCTCGGCGCGCGCGAGCTGGCGACAGAGCTCGGAGCCGATCGAGCCGCCCGCGCCGGTGACGAGCACGGCCTTGTCTTTGACGTAGGAGGCGATCGCTTCGACGTCGACCTCGACGGGCTCGCGGCCGAGCAGGTCTTCGACCTCGACCGGGCGGACCTGCTTGGCGAGGTCGAGGTCGCCGGCGATCAGCTCGTTCAGCCCCGGCAGCGTCTTCACCGGCACGTTCTCGGCGCGGGCCATCTCGGCAATCCGCGCGCGCTGCTCGCCCGAGGCCGAGGGGATCGCAATCAGCAGCTCGTCGGGCCGGCGGTCGCGCAGCAGGTGCGGCAGCTCGTCGCTCGTGCCGAGCACGCGGATCCCGTGCAGGCGGAGGTTCTTCTTGCTCGGGTCGTCGTCGATCAGACCGATCGGCGTGTAGCCGAGGTCGGGCGAGCGCAGCATCTCCTTCAGCATCAACTGGGCTGCGTCACCCGCGCCGACGACGATCACCTCCTTGCCGCGCGCCACGATCGAGCGGCTCTGCGGGCGCTCGATGATCGTCCGCGCGAGCATGCGCGAGCCGGCGACGAGTGCCAGCGTCAACAGCGCGTCGATCACCCACACTGTGCGCGGCACCTCCGCGGCGTGGACGTCGAAGAAGCTGAAGATGAGGAAGGTGACGAGGCTCGCCGCGAGCACGCCGCGCGCTGCTCCCCACATGTCCCGCGTCGAGACGTAGCGCCACCAGCGGTTGTAGAAGCCGAAGAGAGCGAAGACGCTGAGCTTGATCGCCGCGACGAGCGCGAGGATCGACCAGGAGACGTAGTACTCGTAGTAGACGGGCAGATCGGTGTCGAACCGGAGCCGGAAGGCGAAGAACCACGCGGCGACGACGATCGCGAAGTCCGCCGCGAGCTGCGGCAGCCGGTGGCGGTTGATCGGCGTCCTCACGCCCGCACGGACGCCACGCCGACCGCGTCCAGGACCGTCGCGACGACGCGCTCCTGCACCTCGGCGTCGATTCCGCCCCAGAGCGGGAGCGCCAGGTTCTCGTCCGCCGCCTTCTCGGTCTCCGGCAGCGAGCCTGGCTCCAAGCCGAGGTGGCGGAGAGCCGGCTGGAGATGCAGCGGCGTCGCGTAGTACGAGGCGGACGCGATCTCGCGCTCGGCGAGAGCGGCTGCGATGCGGTCGCGCTCGGGCGTGCGGACGACGTACATGTGGTAGACGTGACCCGGAGCGTCCGCGGGCAGCTCGACCGCGTCGCCGAGGCCGAGCTCTGCGTAGCGCGCCGCGCCCTCGCGCCGGGAGGCGTTCCACCCAGCGAGGTGCGGCAGCGAGATGCGGAGGAACGCGGCCTGGAGTGCGTCCAGCCGGGAGTTCGTCCCGATCAGCTCGAACGTCTTCTTGTCCCGGGACCCGTGGAAGCGCAGCATCCGAACCCGCTCCGCGACACCGTCGTCGGTCGCCGCGACGAGGCCGCCGTCACCGAGCGCGAAGAGGTTCTTGGTCGGGAAGAAGCTGAAGGTGGAAGCGACGCCCGTGGTCGCGACACCCTCCGCTCCGAAGGCCTGGGCAGCGTCCTCGAGCAGCGGCAGGCCGAGCCCCGCGAGCTCGGCGAGCGGTGCCGGCCGGCCGAAGAGGTGCACCGGCACGATCGCCTTCGTGTGCGGCCCGATCCGGCGCTCGACGTCCTCGGGATCGAGGTTCAGCGTCACCGGATCGATGTCGGCGAACACGGGAGTCGCGCCGGCACGGGCGATTGCCTCGGCCGTCGCGTAGAAGGTGAAGGAGGGGCAGATGACCTCATCACCCGCTCCGACGCCCATCGCCTCGAGCGCGAGCACGAGGGCATCCGTCCCGTTCGCGACGCCGATCGCGTGCGGCACACCAAGGTACGCGGCCGCCTCCTCCTCGAAGGCCTGCACCTCGGGGCCGAAGATGAACCGGCCGGACTCGACGACGCGCTCGAACGCCTCCCGGAACTCCGGGATCAGCGGCTCGTACTGCGCCTTGACGTCGACGAGATCGATCTTCATGGCCGGGTGAGTCTAGCGGGGCTCTGCGGCGGGCTTGCCGCGCCTACGCACGTACTTCCAGCCCAACCACACGGCCCCTCCCACGAGCAGCGCGAGCACGGCGTAGTCGAAGTAGTGGAACGCGTGGTGGAAGTCCTCCCACTGGCTGCCGAGCGCCCAGCCGGCGCCGGCGAGGGCGAAACACCAGATCGCGGAGCCGAGAAACGTCAGGATCACGTAGCGGCGGAATGGGGCCTCGAAGACCCCGGCCGGGATCGAGACGAACGAGCGGACGAGCGGCGTCAGCCGGCCGAGGAACACGGCCCAGTCCTCCCAGCGCTCGAACCAGCGCTCGGCCCGTTCGAGCTTCTCCTCGTTGAGATGGAGCCAGCGTCCGTGCCGCTCGAGGAAGGGACGCCCACCGTGTAGGCCGAGCCACCAGCCGCCGATCGCGCCGAGGGTATAGCCGATCGTGCCCGCGAGCGCGACCGCGAGAAATGCTGGGAAGCCGGACTCGATCGTCCAGCCGAAGAGCATGACGTCCTGTCCGGCGAAGGCACCCGCCGCGACCGCCCCGCCGTAGACCATCACGGGCTCGCTCGCCGCCGGGAAGACGGCGTCGATCATCATCAAAATGAAGACGGCGTAGAGGCCGTAGTCGCCGACGACCGTCGTGAGGAGATCGGTGATCTCCGACAGGATCGAGGCGACCGGCACCCGCAGAGGTTAGCCCGAGGGCTTCTTCGGCTTGTTCTGCGGCAGGGGAGCGGCTCGGATGACGCGGAACGCGGGCGTGACGACCTCGACGGCGCCGAGCTCGTTCGTGGCGCGGAAGCGGACGACGTACATGCCGCCGTAGACGAGGAACTTGCCGCCGCGCGTGGTGCCACGCCAGCTGGCGGCGAAGCGGCCGGCCGGAAGCCTGCGGACGGCGATTGTCGCCACCTGGACGCCGGACGCCGTCTCGACGGTCGCCGTCACGCGGGCGGCGCGCGTCAGCGTCACCCCGGCCGAGATCGTCTGCTTGCCCCGCACCCGGACGACGAGCGAGCGGCGCGAGAGCCTGGCGAACCCGAGCGTGTTGTTGACTGTGAACATCTGCGTCGTCGTTGACGTGCGCGCGGAATCGTCCGTGGCGGTCACCTCGAGCCGCCAGCGCCCTTCGGCCGGCGGCGGTGGCTCGACCACGGTCGGGTCGGCGGATGCGGGCGGGAAGGCGACCGGATACGTGCCCGGCTGCTGCAAGAGCGTCTCGGTGAAGGCGACGGCTCCGCCGGGCGCGACGAGGGTTGCGGTCACGTTCGAGGGCCGGACGACCTTGTACGAGAGCTCGCGCTGCTTCTCGGCATAGCCGTCGCCGTTCGGCGAGATGACGGCCTCCGGCACGGGCGAGTAGACGCCGTAGTACATGAGCTGGAGCGCGTTCGAGACCGGTCGCTCGCCACCGCGGTCGGAGGGGCGGTTGAGCAGCTTCCCGTCGAAGGCGAGCGAGGACGAGCCGCCGCCGTCGAAGGCGGAGCCGGTGACGGCGCCGAGCCTCACCATCGTCTGCGCGAGCTCGAAGTTCGTCATGCCGACGCTGTAGCCGGGGCGGCGGCCGTCGGTGACGACCATCAACACCCGCCCGTCGGCGAGCTGGCCGACGCCGGTGCGCGGGTTGCGCGGCGCGAGCTGGCTGGAGGTGAACGCCTCTTGAGCGCGGAAGACCGGACCGCCGCTGCGGACGAGCACCGGGCCGCCGCCGACGGCGTTCGTGACTCCGGCCCACTCGGGCCGGAAGATCAGCCGCAGCGTCACAGTCGTGCCCACGACCGCCTCCTCGGCCAGGCGCGCGGCCGCCGTGCCCCGGGCGACGAGGACGGCGCCGCCCTGCGGGATCGCCGTGCCGCCCGCGCCCGCAACCTGGACGACGGGGCCCGCGAGGTCGGTGTTCGGCGTCGTCGGCGGGAAGGGGGAGATCACGGCCTCGGTCACGCCCGACTGAGCGGGCGTGGCGGAGCCGTACGCTCGCGTGAACAGCGAGATGCCATTCGCTCCCGGCGACTGGTTGAGGTCGTTCAGCGTCCGACGCTGGCCGAGACCACGCCAGGTGCCGAAGAACTCGATCCGGCGGACGTCGAGGCCGCCCTCCGGGGTGACGCCGGTGCTTGAGCGGTCGCCGTACGGCGGACTCTCGACGACGTTGTCGCGCATCAACACGCCGCTCGGGCGGCCGGAGTCGGCATAGAAGTCGCCGTTGATACCGACCATCGTCGCGCTCGGCGAGAGTCGCTTCTGCATCGAGGTGACGCGCTCGACGCCCTGGATCGTCTCGTTCGAGAGCGTCGGTCGGAGAGCGTAGAGGCCGGTCGGGCGCGGGCCGCGGACGATGTGGATCGCGACCGGGCCGTGGGGCGTGAACTGGACGCCGCGCTCGTAGGTGACGCCAGGCATCAGCGTCGTCGTCTGCGCCGCAGCGGGCGCGGCGAAGGAAAGGGCGAGGAGCCCGAGGATGAGCGGCTTGCGAGTCACGGCCCCGACGGAGGCTAGCCGAAGCCCCGGCGCTCCTTTGCAGGGATTAACGGAATCCGAACGGGTCGGGAGTCGCATCCCGCCCCGTCCAGCTACGTTGCAGGTATGAGCACCGCTGCAGCGGAGTCGCGCACCGGCGTGGTCGAGGAACTGATGGCGCGGTTCCCGCACATTCCGCGCGAGGCCGTACTCAAGGAGGACCTGCTCCGCACCGGGATCGCGTTCGACGACTCGGCGCTGACGGACAACCTCGACGGCGACGTGAAGCCGAAGTCCTACTTCATCTTCTCCTTCGACCAGAAGCCGCTCGCCGAGCTCGGCGAAGCCGCGAAGCGCCGCCCTCCCGAGGAGATCGCGCTCACCGGCGGCCCCTACGGGCTGCGGCGGACGATCGTCTCCGTGCGCATCAACCCCGACTCCCCCTACCGCATGGTCGGACGCGAGCTGACGCTGGACGGCCGGACGGTCGCCGACGTGACGCTGCCGCCGCTACCCGAGTACTACCGGCACACGCTCGCGAACGGGAAGACCGTGATGGAGACCGCGCCGACGATCCAGTGGGGCTACCTGATCTACCTGACCGTGCTCCGGCTCTGCCAGTACTTCGGCGCCAAGGAGGAGTGCGGCTTCTGCGACATCAACCACAACTGGCGCCAGCACAAGCGC
Organism: uncultured Gaiellaceae bacterium; assembly: GCA_963829845.1. Taxonomy (GTDB): domain Bacteria; phylum Actinomycetota; class Thermoleophilia; order Gaiellales; family Gaiellaceae; genus Gaiellasilicea. The sequence goes on from CAWHKD010000022.1 coordinate 42,744, forward strand.
GAAGGCCGCCCCTATACGGGCGTGAAGCCGGTCGAGGACGTGCTCGAAGCGCTGGCGCTGATCGATCGCTACGACGTCGACCGCGCCAGCAAGGCGTACACCCTCACGGGCGGCTCCGTCACGAGCACCGTCGACGGGCTCGCCGAGGCCGACTTCTACGGCCGCTATGCGCAGGCGATCGAGGAGCGGTTCCCCGGCAGGTGGATCGGCAAGGTCGTCGCGCAGGCGCTGCCGAAGGCCGATGTCCAGCGCTACAAGGACTACGGGATCACGATCTACCACCCCAACTACGAGGTCTGGGACGAGCGGCTCTTCAAGCTCATCTCGCCGGGCAAGGAGCGCTACGTCGGCCGGGACGAGTGGCACCGCAGGATCTTCGACGCCGCCGAGGTGTTCGGGTCGCGCTTCGTGATCCCGAACTTCGTCGCGGGCGTCGAGATGGCGAAGCCGTTCGGCTTCGAGACGGTCGACGCTGCGATCGCCTCGACGACCGAGGGCCTCGACTACTTCATGAGCCGCGGGGTCACCCCGCGCTTCACCACCTGGTGCCCCGAGCCGACGACGCCGCTCGGACGCGACAACCCCGACGGCGCGCCACTGGAGTACCACATCCGCCTGCTCGAGGCCTATCGCGAGACGCTCGAGAAGCACGGCCTCAAGCCGCCGCCCGGCTACGGCGTCGCGGGCGCCGGCAACGCCGTCTTCTCGGTCAGCTCGTTCATGGACACACTCGCACCCGAGGTGGTCACGACGGAGGAGGCGGTCCCGGCGTGAGCCGCATCTCGGTCGCCGATGCACGGGAGCTCTGGCTGCGTGCGGACGACGAGGAGCTGAAGGCACTCGCGCAGGTGGCGCGCGGACGCTTCCACGAGCCCGATCGGGCCACCTACATGGTGATGCGGATCATCAACTACACGAACGTCTGCGTCGCCCAGTGCGACTACTGCGCGTTCTACGTCCTCCCGAACCAGGAGGGCGGCTACGTCCTCTCGCGCGACGACGTGTTCGCGAAGATCGACGGGCTCCTCGACGTCGGCGGCGACCTCGTCGCCTTCAACGGCGGCTTCAATCCGAAGCTGCCCCTCGACTACTACTGCGACCTCTTCGCGGCGGTGCGAGAGCGCTACGGCGACCGAGTCGAGTTCTACGCGCTGACGATCGCCGAGTTCGTCTACCTCGCAGACCGAGCCGGACTCTCGCACGCGGATGCAGCGACGAGGCTCCGCGATGCCGGCGTCCACTGGGTCACGGGCGGTGGCAGCGAGATCCTGACGGAGGACTTCCGCAAGCGCCATGCGAAGTTCAAGTACACGGTGCGCGAGTACTTCGAGGCGCAGCGCGCGATCGTCGAGGCCGGGATGCGGACGACCGCAACGATGGTGATCGGCTTCGACGAGACGCTCGAGGAGCGGCTCGAGCATCTACAGCGGACGCGCGACTTTCAGGACGAGACGGGCGGCCTCTTCTCGTTCCTCTGCTGGACGTACAAGCCGTACGGGACGGCCTTCGGCGGACGCGAGATCTCGCCGCAGGAGTACTGGCGCCACATCGCGCTCTCGCGGATCTTCCTCGACAACGTGAAGCACATCCGCACCTCGGTGCTCACCCAGAACGAGGAGGCATTCCGCGCGCTCGACTACGGTGCCGACGATTTCGACCTACCGATCGAGGACGAGGTGACGCAGAAGGCGGGCGCCACGATCGAGCTCGACCTCGATGGCCTGCTCGAGATCCCACGCCGGCTCGGCTACCGCGTCGAGTACCGGCGCGCAGAGCGGCCGGCCGCGCTCGTCCAGGCTCGGCTGTAAGTCACCGGCAGTCCGAGCGGCTGACTTGCTCAGCTACCGTCGCGAATAGCGCTGAGAGAGCGGGCATCGAAGTTCCGGTGCACCCGGCGCCCGTTGGGGCCTGGCAGACGAAGCCGACGCGTGGCGCCGCGCTCGCCGGTCGGAAGACCCGGACGAGCTCCAAACGCCCACCGCTGTCGGATGCGTGAAAGGCGATCGCCTCGCCGACACGCGCCAGTCGCAGCCAGGCGCTTCGCTGCGCGAGCACGGTCGAGTTGCAGTCGTCGGAGAAGGTGTCGGTGACGACCGAGACGATCGTTGGGCCGGCCGCGGTCACCTCGACAGCGAGCTTGGCCCAGTGGTCGTCGTCGTCGTAGACGAAGAGGCCGGCGGCGTCGAACATCGCGTCGCCGTCGAGGACGACCTGTGCCTGCCACGTGAAGTCGCCCGTCGGCGGCGGTCCCGCGAGCACCGGCTCCGTGCGCACGGGGCGAGCGCTGATCGGGTCGATGAACCAGTCCGTCTGCGCAGGCGCGCTGACGCGGAGCCGGGCCGGCTCGGCATCCCACTCGGCGGGCGGGCGCAGCCACTCGAGCGCGAACGGCACTGCGTCGAAGCCGACGCTGTCGGGGTCGTCGCCGGTGAAAGGGTCATTCACGAGCAAATCCTAGGCCGCATAGGGTTGTGGAGTGGAGTACCGGACGCTCGGCGGCACTGGAGTCAAGGTGAGCCCGCTTTGCCTCGGCGCGATGATGTTCGGCACCTGGGGCAATCCCGACCACGAGGACTCGATCAGGATCATTCACCGCGCCGTCGATGCGGGGATCAACTTCGTCGACACCGCCGATGTCTACTCGCGGGGCGAGTCCGAGGAGATCGTCGGCAAGGCGCTCAAGGATCGGCGTGATCGAGTCGTGCTGGCGACGAAGGTGCACGGGTCGATGGGAGACGACGTCAACGAGCGTGGCAACTCGCGTCGTTGGCTCGTGCGCGAGTGCGAGGCGAGCCTACGCCGGCTTGGCACGGACTGGATTGACCTGTACCAGGTCCATCGCTGGGATCCCGACACCGATCATGACGAGACGCTCGGGGCGCTCACGGATCTCGTCCGCGCTGGCAAGGTGCGCTACATCGGGTCGTCGACGTATCCGCCGAGCGCGATCGTCGCTGCGCAGTGGACCGCCGAGCGGCGCGGCCGCCAGCGGTTCGTCTGTGAGCAACCGCCCTACTCGATGCTCGTGCGCGGCGTCGAGGCCGAAGTGCTCCCCGTCTGCCAGGAGTACGGGATGGGTGTGATCCCGTGGAGCCCGCTTGCGGGTGGCTGGCTCACCGGCAAGTGGCGCAAGGGCCAGGAGGCGCCGCAAAGCACGCGCGCGGAACGGCTGCCAGGCAGGTATGACCTCTCGCTACCCGCGAACCAACGGAAACTGGAAGCCGCAGACGCGCTCGCGCAGCTCGCCGACGAGTCTGGTCTGACGCTGATAGAGATGGCGCTCGCCTTCGTGATCGGCCATCCCGCCGTGACCGCCGCGATCATCGGACCGCGCACGATGGAACAGCTCGAGAGTCAGCTCGGTGCGGCCGACGTCCAGCTCGATCCGGCGGTGTTCGACCGGATCGACGAGATCGTCCCGCCGGGCACGAATTTCAGCTACGCCGACAGCGGCTGGGTGCCGCCGGCAATCGCGGAGTCCGCGCTGCGCAGACGGTGACGGCCGATCACGGCGCTCCAGGCGTTTTTGCGGCGGCGCACGGTGTCGCCGACCCGCGGGCGTCCAGGGGCGGCGACGGCGCCGTAGACACCGAAGTCATCGGAGCGCTCGACACCGGCTTCCTCGCTCGGGCTTGGAGCGCATTAATGACTTCGATCCCGACGAGGCGGCCCTCTTAGTCCAAGTCGAGGGCAATCGTCCCTTGCACATATGGCTCGTCGACGACGTGCTGGTGAGCCGCCCCGCCTCGCTCCACATCTCGCAGGTGGACGACGCCAGGCGCCTGCGCTCGTCCGGCGTTTGCCGTTCTCCCAGGGGGCACGCTCGTGCGCCACTAGCGAGCCGATCGTCTGCTTGTAGCGGCCGGCACGTGCCGCGTAGTCTTGGCGGCATGGCGACGCTGCCGGAAGGCACGGTCACGTTGCTCTTCACCGACATCGAAGGCTCCACGCGTTTGCTCCAAGAGCTCGGGGAGGGCTACGAGCAGGTCCTTGCCGACCACGGCCGGCTGATGCGTAGATCCGTCGAGGAGAGCGGCGGCGTTGTGGTGGACACGCAGGGAGATGCCTTCTTCGTTGCGTTCGCCCGTGCACGCGATGCGGTCGTCGCCGCCGTGGAGGCGCAGCGTGCGCTCCACGCGCACGACTGGCCGGCGCCGAGCAAGCTGCTAGTGCGGATGGGAGTACACACGGGAGAGCCGACTCGTGTCGACGAGGGTCTCGTCGGATTGGATGTTCACCGCGGGGCGCGTATCTGCGCTGCAGCCCACGGAGGGCAGATACTTCTCTCGTCGACGACGCGCGAGATCGTACAAGGCCACCTGCCACCTGGGGTAGCTCTGGTCGATCTCGGGCGGCATCGCCTCAAGGACCTCGATCGTTTCGAAAGCATCGTCCAGGTCGTCGTCGAGGGCGTACCGCCGGTGCTGACGCCCTTGAAGCGGATCGACGTTCAACCTGCGGAAGCGACGCCGTTCGCAGGTCAGGAGGAACGGCTGGCCGAGGCTGCCCCGTCAGCTGTCGCAGACGTGCGACGGGAGCGAGTTGCGTCACGTACTCGATTCGGTGCCGTCGCTAGGGCAACGGCATTGGACTGGAGGCGTTTTGTACCGGTAGGACACGGCCGCCTCGCCAACCGCCTCGCAGGACTCGGCATGAGCATCCACAGCACCGCCCGTATCGCGCCAGGGGAGGATCTCCAAGCAGAGCTCCGCGGTCTGGGGCGCGCGTTGGTACTCTCGGCGCGAGACGCAAGGCATGCCGACGGCTTGCTCCGCCGGGAGAACAGAAGCAGTCTGCAACGGCGGCTGAAGGAGTATCGCGAGCATGGGCAGCACCTACAGGCAGCGGACTCGGTTGCGTTGGAGATCACCGCGCTCGGCGCGTTGGCTGAGACGCGCGAAGAGTTCGAACTGCAGGCCCTGAAGGTCGAAGCCGCAGTGCGCTCGGTGCGGGCACAGGTGTTCGAGGCTCGGCTCGACGCCGCGAAGATCGACGAGCTCGTCCAGGAGCTACGGCCTCTGCGAGAGGCGTTGGAGTTTCTCGGAGCGAGACTTCGCGACGCGTATCAATGCGGCGTGCGAGCCGTGAAAGCGGCGCCGTCGCCAGTGGGTCACCGGCGCCGGTAGTCCGCAGCAGTCAGGCTGTCACGCCGGCTCGATCGGGATCTCGAAGCGAGCGATGATGCCGGGGTCACCGCCTCTCGCGAGTAGCTCGGGATCGGGATCGCGAGTCGCCACCCATGCATATCCGTCTTCTGGGTAGGCGACGACGTCCGGGAAGCTCCCGGCGCTGATCGCGAGGATCTGAGCTGGTTCTTCGGTCGGATTGCTGAACGCGTGGAGTCCGGCACGGCCCTCGGGGCAGAAGACGAAGTCGCCCGGAGCCATCTCCTCTTTGCCGTGTTGGTTCCGGAAGACGGGACGACCGCTCAGGACGAAGAACATCTCTTCGGCTCCGAAGTGCATATGCATCCGCAGCGTCAGGCGCGTTGGGGGCCAGTTGGTACAGCGTTGCTCCCATCCTGGCGTCGTCCGGCCGCCAGAAGATTCGATGCCGAGTCCCGGCTTCTTCGTCGCCTCCGTCCCATGCGTCGGAGAACAGGTTCTGGCGAATCATTCCGTGTACCTCCAAGTCGTAGCGGTGGCACGCAGCGTCCGAGGCCGCCTCGAAAGCAGCCTCGGCGCCTGCGCCAATCACGCGCGGCGGTCGCCGCGTCGGACCGCTATCTCGTCGCCGGATCCACGGCGGGATCGTACCGTTCGCCGACGCAGATGCGAGCGATCGGGTCGAGCCCATTTCGCTCGGTTGCGTCGTGCCACGAGCGAGCCGACATGTCCTAGACTTCGCGGACGCAGAATGGACGGGTTTACCGAAATGAAGATTTTCAACCTCAACAGCGACGAGTGGGACGGGACGAGGGATCGCGAGGGCTGGCGCGTCAGGGGCGCGCTTGTCGGCCAACGCATCGGCGGTGAGCTAATAGGCGCGACCATGTCCGAGGTCGAGCCCGGCGACAGGCTCTGGCCCTACCACACGCACTACCTGAACGAGGAATGGGTGATCGTGCTCCGCGGCGAGCCGACGCTGCGCACGCCCGAAGGTGAGCAGGTGTTGAAGGAGGGCGACGTCGCCTGCTTTCCGCGAGGCAAGGACGGTGCGCATCAGATCATCAACCGAACAGACTCGCCTATTCGCGTACTCATGCTCTCCTCGATGATCCGCGGCGAGATCATCGAGTACCTCGACACAGGCAAGGTTCTCGCCAAGGGCGTCGAGGACGAAGACATCATGTTCGCGAGGCCCGGACCCGACGTCGAGTATTGGGAAGGCGAGGAATAGCTCCGCGCGACCGGAACCGGTGACGGAGCTTCGCAAGGCCATCAGCGCAGGGCGGGCACACCTCGAAATACAACAACCGGACGCAACCCCGTAGCACAGCCGCGAGGGCTTTACCCGACCGTCCCTCGCCTGCGCCAGCGTTCACGAATGACGCCTGAGTCCCGTCGAGACACTGATGGCTCGGACGGCGTCTCAGTCCGGCTCGTCGCGGGTCTGCCTGTAGCGCTCGAAGATCACGCGCGAGCCGAACGTTCTGGTTTCGACCAGGTCGAGCGGGACCACCTCGGTAACCGGCGGTAGGAACGGCGTGCCTCCACCGACGACGATCGGAACGCGGAACATGCGCAGCTCGCCGATGAGGCCGAGCTCGATCGCTGCCGCAGCCAGGCCGGCTCCGCCGATCGAGACGTCCTTGTCCGTCGCGGCAAGCGCCTCAGCGACCTCCTCGGCCACCGACCCTTCGGCAAGCCGGGCATTACCTTGGACGCTGTCAAGCGTGCGGCTGAAGACGACCTTCGGGATAGCGCACCAGACGTCGGCGAACACGTCCCAGAGCTCGTTGTCGCGCATCGAAGGATCCGTCTCCCACGGAAGCATGGTCTCGTACAGCCTGCGGCCCAACAGATAGCCGCCGAGCTCGCGTACCTGCGAGATGTGGAACCGGAACAACTCCTCGCTGGGGGACCGTCCACCCAAACGCGCCCTCAAAAATGTCCCCTGAAGAAGTGAGGCTGGATCTTGCCGTGGCGATGAGTTCTCGGTGGTTTGTCAGTCTCTACGGCGATAAGGCCGGAGCGGCAGTCGGACAAGGAGTCATGAGATGACCGGAATGGATGCTGTGGAGAAGCAAGTAAAGGCGTTCGTGTCGGTCGGTACACAATGAACGTCCCCGCCTCGATCACCATCACGCCGGTCTTCGTTGCCGACCTCTCCGTCGAGGGCGAGCGGATGCCGGTCTACGTGCACGTCATCGACCATCCCGATGCGCGCGTGCTGGTCGACACCGGCATGACGGAGCTGCACCCGGCGATGGCCGACATGGATCCCCGCCTCCAGCCGCTGAGCGAGCAGGACTTCGATCTCGCCGGCATTGACATCGTCGTCAACACACACCTGCACGCCGACCACTGCGGCGGCAACCACCTCTTCGCCGGCAAGCCGATCTATGTCCAGCGTCGGGAGCTCGACGACGCGCGCAGCGAGGACGACTACACCATTCGCGAGTGGGTCGAGGCGCCCGGCGTACAGTACGTGCCGGTCGACGGCGAGCACGAGCTGCTGCCCGGGCTCCGACTCGTCCCGGCGCCGGGCCACACACCCGGCATGCAGATGGTCGTCGTCGAGACCGGCGGGCGCCCGGTCATCGTCGGCGGCGACGTGGCGGTGTGGTTCGGCGAGTTCGACGAGCCGCCCACCGAAGGCCGGCAGCGTGTCCTTGCCCTCGACCCCGAGCTGGTCTGGCTCGCGCACGAGCGCGAGCCGTGGCGACCCCGCAGCGTCTAAGGCATCACGCCGGCCCCCGGGCCACGAGTCGATCGTCACGTTGACCATTCCCCGAAGATCGCGCTCTAAGATGAAGGCGTGTCGCTGCCCGTGACGCTTCCCCTCATCGACCACTTGGCCCTGCGAGTACGTGACGTGAGGCGCAGCCGCACCTTCTACGAGCGTGCCCTCGAGCCGTTCGGAGTGAAGGTAGTGGAGAGCTCGCAGGGGCCTGGGTTCGCCATCGAGGGCGGTGGAGATTTCTGGATCGGGGAAGGGGAGCCCCCGGCCGCTCCCGTTCATCTGGCCTTCGCCGCAGCCGACCGAGCTACCGTTGACAGGTTCCACCGCGCCGCTGTCGAAGCCGGCGGCCGCGACAACGGCGCGCCGGGTCTTCGCCCGCATTACCACGCCGCGTATTACGCAGCGTTCGTCATTGACCCGGACGGGAACAACGTCGAAGCAGTCTTCCACGGGGACCGCTCGCTGCCAGCCGCGTGACGCGCGCCTGGGCCAGCGTTCGGGAGTGTCCCCTGAGCGGCGTAGCCGGCCCGAGCCTCGCGCGCTGCTAGGTCAGCGGGCCGCGCTTTTCGTACGATGACGGTGGAGATGCCACGTGGCGACGTCTGATCCGATCGCCGAGATCATCGGGGACTATCGAGCCTTCGCGGCGATGCAGCGCGACCGTCTTTCTGCCCGCGGCATCGACATCGCACCTTACGCACTCAGCCACCTCGCCGTCCGCGTCGCCGATTGGGATCTGTACGTCCACCAGCGGACGCTTCTCGAGCGCCATGCGCGGGCGAACACCGAGAATCTCTGGAACGGGCGTCCGATCTCCCTGATCGTGCTCGCCGAGCCGCTCGATGTCCTCGACGGGACTCCGGTCTCGCTCATCGAGCTCATCCCGCCCGTTCACCAGCGTGTCTACCGGATGGGCCTCGAGCACCTCGGCGTCGTCGTCGGTGAGGACATCGACGACTTCTCGCGAGTGCATCGAGCCGCGCTGACCGGCCAGCAGTTCCAGAGTGACAGCGTCGAGCCGGTCTACGTCCTCTTCGAGGACTTCACCCACGTGAAGTTCTACCGGCGCTCCTTGTACGACGGCGTCATCCTCGAGGGAGCGCGCTTCGACGGCTTCAGCCACGTCGACGACTGGGTGCCGCAGCGGCTGGTCACCGCCACGGGCCCGAACCCGCTGCCGCGGTGACCGAAGCTGGCAGCCGTTGCGGGAGCTCCTCGATCGGGCAGCGCTCCTAAACGAGCCGATTGCCGGAGCTAAGCGCGCACGCCTGGGCCAGCGTGCTCTCGCCCGACGCGGCCTTAAACCCTCGTCGCGCTCGGCGACACGAACCGAAGCTCGGGCACGTGCTCGAGCTCACCGACGTCGCGGGCCATCTCGAGGAAGGTGTAGAACCCGGCGCGCTCACGCGGCCCGAACGAGTAGCGCAGCTTCTCGAAATAGCGGGCGAGGTAGCCGGCGGGGTAGCCGTAGCGCTCGCTCGCCTCGTAGGCCAGCACCTGCGGCTCGGTCCGCGCAAGCCGCACGGAGGAGACGAGCGCGTGCTCGAGCTCCGCAACGCCGTCCGCAACCGGCTCCGGTGCCGCCCAGACCGCGAACACCATCGGCAGCCCCGTCTTGTCGAGCCAGAGCTTGCCCAGGTCGTAGTGCGGCGTCGGGTCCTCGAACGCGCTCCGGAGCGCCGCATCGCCGATCAGCAGCTTCGCGTCCGCCTCCTCCTCGAGCGGCACGTGAGTCGCGTTCGGGAGGAGCACCCTCGCGAGCACGACGGACGTCGCGCTCTCAGGCGTGACGGCGATCGAGCGGATCTGCGGGAACGGCGTCCGCGAGACGAGCTGGATCGAATCGACCGCTCCCTCCGACGAGACGCACATCCGCGGCAGGATGCGCAGGCTGCCCGCGTGGCGCGCGTACTCGATCGACGAGATCGGCGCCAGGTCGAGGCGGCCGTCGAGGAGCATCCCGTTCAGCTCGGTGGGGACACCCTGCACCTCCTCCACCTCGGCGTTCAGCCGGTGGAAAACGGGTGCCATGTTCACATACGAGATACGGCCGAGCCTGATCACGGCTTCACCCAGGTGAAGAACCCGATCAGATTGCGGTCGAGGTCCAGGGCCGAGAACTCGTGCGTCCCGAAGTCCGTGTCCTCGACGCCGTCCTTCGAGACCGGGTGCAGCACGTCAGCTTTGCCGAGCTCGTCGTAGAGCTCGTCGACGCTGTCCCGACTGTCGACGTTGACCCGGAAACTCGCGGTTCCGGCGATGAACGACTCCGCGCCCGAGCAGACGGGCTTGTCCGGATCCATGCTCTGACGCCACGCCTCGTCGCTCGACTCCCAGAGATGGACGACCGCGTCATCGCGGCACAGAACCGCGAAGCCGCCGTCGCGGTGGAGCGCCTCGAAGCCGAGCTTGCTCTCGTAGAAGGCGACGGCCGCGGTCATGTCCCGGACGGGCATGGCAGGAATAGTCTGCGTGAGCTTCACGGTCAGCGCCTTCTGTTGACGACAGCGTCGGCGAGGGTCTCGAGCTCCTCCCGGTGGAGGCTGCCGTCGAGGCTTGCCCGCGCCCGACCAGCGTAGTCGAGCGCGACGTCCCGCGAGCGCTCGAGGGCTCCGGTGGCCGCGACGCGGAGGAGCACGCCCTCGACCGGCCCGCCCGCCAGGGCCGCCCGGACGACGTCGTCCTCCTGCGACGCGAGCAGCAGGGGCAACGTCGGCGTCCCCTCGCGCAGGTCGGTGCCGGCGACCTTGCCGGTCTCGATCGTGTCGCCCGAGCAGTCGAGGATGTCGTCCGCGATCTGGAACGCGATCCCGAGGTTGAAGCCGAAGCGGCCGAGCGACCCGCCCGAGCCCAGCGAGCACGCTGCCTCGAAGAGCTTGGCGGTCTTCAGCGAGCAGCGTTCGAGGTACGCCTCCACCGTCGTGTCCGGGTCGTGGAGCTGCCGCCGCTGCATCGCCTCGCCGCGGGAGAGGCAGAGACACGCTTCGGCGAGCACTCCGACCGCGCCACGGTCACCTTCGCCGGCGAGCTCGGCGAAGGCGCGCGCGAAGAGATAGTCGCCGGTCGCGCGTGCGGCATCGGGCCCGTGCGCGGCCCAGGCGGCCGCTTTACCGCGCCGGATCTTCGCACCGTCGATCAGGTCGTCGTGGACGAGCGACGCCAGGTGGACGAGCTCGACCGCAGCACCGGCCGCGACCGGAGCCTCAGTGCCGGGCGCTGCGGAGAGGAACGCGAGCAACGGCCGCAGCCGCTTGCCGCCCGCCGCGAGCGCGTCCCCGCCCACCTCCGCGACGCGACCTCCGTGCGACCCGACAACCGAGGTCAGCCGCTCCTCGACCTGTGCCATGTACTCGTCGACGCCGGGGAGCGCGACGACCGCTTCGAGCGTCGTCACGCCGCGGTCCCGATGTGGAGTGCGACGATCCCACCGCCGAGGCGGCGATAGCCGACGCCGCCGAAGCCGTGATCGCGCATCAGCTCGGCCAGCTCATCCGGGCCGGGAAAGCGGCGCACGCTCGCCGGGAGGTAGGTGTAGGCCTTGCCACCTGGAAGGATCTTGCCCGCAAGCGGGATCAGCACGTCGAACCAGAGCCGGTAGAAGAGCTTGAGCGGGCCGCTCGGCCTCGTGATCTCGAGGATGCCGATGCGCCCGCCCGGCTTCAGGATCCGACGCAGCTCGTCCAGCCCGCGCTCGAGTTCGGCGACGTTGCGAACGCCGAACCCGACGGTGGCGGTGTCGAACGATCCGTCCTCGAAGGGCAACTCCAGGAGGTCGCCCTGGATCCACTCGATCGCCGGCTCCTTTCGCCTCGCCCGTTCGAGCATCCGGGCCGAGAAGTCGAGCCCGATCACCTCGCCCGCGCCCGCTTTGCGCGCCGCGACGGCGAGGTCGCCCGTGCCGCAGCAGCCGTCGAGCACGCGGTCGCCGGCCGTGACGACCTCGCGCACGGTCAGACGGCGCCAGCGCTGGTCGAGCCCGACCGTCATGACGCGGTTCATCAGATCGTAGACCGGCGCGATCCGGTCGAACATGGTGCGAACGCCCTCCGCCGGGAGCGTGCCGGACTCGTGGCTCACTGCCCCCACCTCGCGACGAGCGTGTTGTCGAGACCGAGCTGGTCGAGGATCCGCGCGACGATGAAGTCGACGAGGTCGTCGATCGTCTTGGCTCCGTGATAGAAGCCCGGCGCGGCGAAGAGGATCACAGCGCCCGCCTGCTGCAGCGTCGCGAGGCCCTGTAGGTGGATGAAGGAGAGCGGCGTCTCGCGCGGCACGAGCACGAGCTTGCGCCCCTCCTTGAGCGCGACCGACGCGGCGCGGTGGATCAGGTTCGCCATCGCGCCGGTTGCCAACGTACCGACCGTCGACATCGAGCAGGGGCAGACGACGTACGCGTCCACCTTCGCCGAGCCCGACGCGTACGGGCTCTTGTAATCGTTGATCCCGTAGACGGTTGCGTTCGCAGCGCCGCCCGTGAAGCGCTCGAGCACCTCCTCACGCGGCAGCGTCGCGTCGCCGTAGAGCTCGGTCGCGATCACCTCGACGCCGGCCGCGGACGCGACGATGCCGACCTCGCAGCCGGCGTCGGAGAGCGCGCCCAGCAGCCTGACGGCGTACGGCGCGCCCGACGCGCCGGTGACGCCGAGAAAGACGTTCATGGTGCTAGTCCTTCGGGCCCTTGGAGGCGTCGAGGAACGTACCGAGCTTCAGCAGGTTCTCCTCACCCAGTCCCGCGAAGGGCGGCATCACCGTGTTCCCGAACTGCGCCGGGTTGGCGACGTAGTCGGCGAAGAACTCAGGCCCGCGGTCGCTTGCGCCGACGTCCGAGAGGTCGGGCGCGCCAAGGTTCGAGGAGCCCGAGCCGAGATACGTATGGCACTGGCCGCAGCCGACCTGGGCGAAGATCTCCGCTCCTTCGATCGCGACCGGATCGTCCTCGAAGCCCTGCACCTCAGCCCACTCCGGGACGTTCTCCCTCAGCTCCGAGCCGAGCGCCTCCTTCGCCGTCGCCCCCCTGTAGGTGAGCGTGCCCATCGCGAGGACGACGATGATCGCCGTGACGATGGCCACGGGACGACGCGACAGGCGCCGCTCACGGCGGAGGTCGATGAACGGGAGTGCGATCAGGATCGCGAGCAGGATGTTTGGCACGCCGACGGTGCCGAGTACGACCGTGTCTGGCCACTTGAAGATCCGGAGCAGGTAGAAGAGGAAGTAGAAGAACCAGTCCGGGCGTGGCACGAAGTCGGTCGTCCCCGGGTCGGCCTCCTCGGTGAAGTGGGGGCCGAGCCAGCCGGGATCCTCGGTCCCTTCCGCGGTGAAGTACCAGACGCAGGCGAGGCCGATGATCACGCTGACGACGACGAGGCTCATCACCGTGTCGTGGAACATCGCGAACGGGAAGAACGGCTTCCCCTCGCGCTCGACGTCCTCCTTGTAGCGCTTGTGCTGCGCGCGGCGCTCCTCGATCCGCCTACTCGCCATTCGCACCCCTCGGCTTCGGCTGCGTCAGCCCGCGGCGCCCGCCCTTCGGCGGCGGCGGCTCGTCACGGTCGCGTCCCGCAGCCTCCGCCGACCACGGCGGCGAGCTGACGCCGAGCCGGATCACGAGGTAGAGGTGCAGCAGAATCAGCCCGATGAGCGCACCGGGGATCACGAGCATGTGCAGCGAGTAGAACTTGCTCAGCGCATCCGCGCTGATCTCGGAGCCGCCGGAGAGGAACTGCGCCAGGAACGGCCCGATCACCGGCGCCGTCCCGTTCAGGTTGATCCCGACCACCGTTGCCCAGTAGGCGGTCTGATCCCAGGGCAGCAGGTAGCCGGTGAAGCCCTCCAGCATCCCCGTCGCAAGCAGCAGCACTCCGATGATCCAGTTCAGCTCGCGCGGGTACTTGTAGGCGCCGAAGAGGAAGACCCGCGCCATGTGGAGGAACATCAGGATGATGAAGACGCTCGCGCCCCACTTGTGCATGCCGCGGACGAGCCAGCCGAGCGTGAGGTCGTTGGTGATGAACTGGATCGACTCGTAGGCCGAGTCGGGATCCGGTCTGTAGTACATCGCGAGCACGACGCCGGTGACCGCCTGGACGATGAACGCGGTCAGCGTCGCCGAGCCGAGCGTGTGGAACCAGTTCGAGTCGCGCGGCACCTTGCGGAAGAGGAAGTACTTGGTCGCGCCGACGAGGCCGGAGCGCTCCTCGAGCCAGTCGAGCGGGTAGAGGGCGACGTGCTTGAGCTGCTCGCCGCGCGTGGGCGCCGTGGCTATTGCGGCACCTCGATCGGGTAGAGCCACGCCGACGGACCGTCGACGTGGACGCCCGGCGTCATGCGCCCGTACTTGTAGATCCGCGCGTTCGCGCCGGCGCCCACGACCTCGGCGACCGAGAAGAACTCGCCGAGGACGAGGTTGCCGTCACGGATCGAGAACGAGGCCCGGTCGAGCGCGCGCACCGGCGGGCCGGCCGTCCGGTTCCCCTCCGTGTCGTACTGGCCACCGTGGCACGGGCAGCCGAAGCCGGTGACGAGCACTGGGATCAGCCTGGTGTTCTGCGGCCCGACCGTCTTCGCCCCTTCCTCATCGAGCAGCCCGTTCGCCTGCACGGGGCAGCCGAGATGCACGCAGCGCGAGAAGAGCATCGTGAAGGACGGAACCCCTTCGTCGTTCGGGCCGTTGTTGCGGATGTACATCGTCCGCCGCGTCACCTCGCCGATGTCCGGGTCCTCGAGGTAGGTCGCGACGACGAACTCGCCCTCCGGGAAGGCGTCGATCGGCCCGAGCACGATCTCGTCCTCGCCCTGGTCCTGGAACGAGGGGATGACCGCGAAGCCGAGCACCGGCAGCGTGACCAATCCGCCGATGAGGCCGCCGAGACCGAGCGTGGCGACCGAGAGGAACGTGCTGCGCGGATATTCCGCCGGGCCCCCGTCCTCGGCCGGCGTGATCGCAACGTACTCCTCCCGGGTCTCCGGCTCGACCTCCCCCGCAGGGGTGCGAACGGGGCGCGTCACGTCGCGGATCCAGAGGAAGCCGAAGACGAGCGCGATCACGGCCCCGACGACGGCGACGATCCAGCTGACGACGATCCCGGTGAGGATGCACGCGATCCCGACGGCGAACCCGATCGGCCAGAGGCTCGGTGGCGGCAGGTGCGGCTGGTCGTTTTCGCTCAAGTCTCTGGATTCAATCCCGGCGCCGTGCGCGCTGTCAACGACGTATCAGCTGCCGCAACCCGCGGCGGGAACCATTCTGTACGGAAACCCCGTCGGCATGCGTCAGCATCGTGGCCGGGATCCCGTACTCCTCCCAGCGGCGATCGACGAGCTCTCTGATTTCCTCGCTCATGGCGATCTCCTCCGGCCACTCCCGCGCCCCTTCCTCGGGCAGCTTCGCGGTCGCGTCGATCCCGAGCTTGCCGCCGACGAACTGCTGCGCCGGCGCGTGGTCGAGGTGGTCGAGCGGCCCCTCGGCGATGACGACGTCCCGCTTCGGGTCGACGTTGGCGCCGACATAGAAGAAGACCTCCTCGTAGTCGTGCACGTTCACGTGCGCGTCGACGACGACGACCGACTTCGAGAGGCTGAGCATCCCGAGCCCCCAGATCGCGTGCATCACCTTGTGCGCGTGGCCGGGGAACGCCTTCCTGATCGAGACGATCACGCAGTTGTGGAACGCGCCGGAGACCGGGAGGTCGTAGTCGACGATCTCCGGGACGGTCATCTTGATCGCGGGCAGGAAGATCCGCTCGGTCGCCTTCCCGAGCCACGCATCCTCCTGCACAGGCTTGCCGACGACGATCGAGGGATAGATCGCGTCGCGCCGCATCGTGATCGCCGAGAGGCGGAAGATGGGGAACGGCTCGGCGGCGGTGTAGTAGCCGGTGTGGTCGCCGAAAGGCCCCTCGAGCCCGATTTCGCCCTTCTCGATCGTCCCTTCGAGGACGATCTCGGCGTTCGCCGGCACTTCGAGGTCGACGGTCTTTGCCTTGACGAGCTCGACGGGCTCGCCCCGCAGGAAGCCGGCGAGCATGAACTCGTCGATGTGTTTCGGGAGCGGCGCGCTCGCGGAGTAAGCCGTGACCGGGTCGAGCCCGAGCGCGACCGCGACGGGGATCTTCCCGTCGGTGGCCAGGTAATCGGCCCGGCCGTCCTTGTGGATCTGCCAGTGCATGTAGGTCGAGCGGGCGTCGATCTTCTGCATCCGGTACATGCCGACGTTGCGGACACCGGTGTGAGGGTCCTTCGTGATCACTGCGGGGAGCGTGATGAACGGGGCCGGGTCGCCGGGCCAGCAACGCTGGATCGGGAGCAGCCCGAGGTCGATGTCGTCGCCCGTGAGCACGACCTCCTGGCTCGCGCCGCGCGAGGCCGACTTCGGCATCGAGTCGGCGATCGACTTCAGCTTCTTCAGGCCGCGCACCTTGTCCGCGAGGCCCTGCGGCGGCTGCATCTCGAGCACGTCCTCGAGCTTCCCTGCGACGTCGTCGAGTCGCTCGACGCCGAACGCCATACACATCCGTCGCTCGGTCCCGAACTGGTTGATCAGCAGCGGATGCCTCGCGCCGCGCGGGTTCTCGAACAGCAGTGCCGGGCCACCGCTCTTCACCGTCCGGTCGACGATCTCCGTGATCTCGAGGTCCGGGTCGACCTCGGCTGCAACACGGACGAGCTCTCCCTCGTCCTCGAGGAGCCGGATCCAGTCGCGCAGATCGCTGGGCGGGGCCATTGTTCGGAGTCTACGGACGCCGGACCGAAACCTTCACGCCAGGCTCACGGAACCTTGCAACGCGGGTCACGAATCGCACACAGAGCGGTCGTAGCGTCGGTTCGTCCCAATCGACGCAAGGAGGCCGCCCCCAATGTCAGCTACTACTGCTCTGCGCCTCGCGGTGCTCGGCCTTGCAGCCGCGATCACGGTCATCGCGTTCACCGGCCCGGCCCGCTCCGCAGCCGACGCCGCTGCCGGCAGCAGGATCGTCTTCCACTCGCGGCTAAAGGGCGGCAACAACGAGATCTTCTCGGTCAACGCGAACGGCACCGGGCTGACCCAGCTCTCCAGGAGCACCTCGAGCGACTCGAACCCGACCTGGTCACCGGACGGAAAGCGCCTCGCCTTCGAGTCCAACCGCCACGGCGACAGACGCGGCTACCAGGACTCGGACGTGTTCGTGATGAACGCCAACAGCACGGGCGTCCGCGAGCTGACGTTCTCGAACCGCTTCGACGGCGACCCCGCCTGGTCGCGGCAGAACGCGATCGCGTTCGAGAGCGAGCGCAACGGCGTCGCCGACGTCTACTCGATCCGCGCCGAGGGCAGCGTCGAACGCCGCCTCACTACCTCGCCGGCGTTCGACGGCGACCCGGCCTGGTCGCCGAACGGCAAGCGGATCGCCTTCACGAGCGAGCGCGACGGCGGTGACCGCGAGGTGTATGTGATGAACGCCGACGGGACCGACCAAGTGCGACTGACGACGAGCGCCGGCGTCGACGAGAACCCGTCCTGGTCGCCGAACGGCCGCGTGATCGCATTCGACTCGATGCGCGACGGCAACCTCGAGGTCTACGTCATGAACGCCGACGGGACGAACGTGCGCCGCCTCACCGACCACCCGGCGATCGACGCGATCCCAGCCTGGTCGCAGGACGGCTCGCGGATCGTCTTCGTCAGCGAGCGGATCGCGAAGGGCCAGCGACGCCTCTTCTCGGTGGCGGCGAACGGCGGTGCGGCGCGGCAGCTGACCCGCGGCGCCTACGACATGTCCCCGGATTGGTACCGGGGGTAGCTCCTAGTGGCTGCTGCCGCGGCGGCGGCGCACGGCGCGCGAGAGCTCGCCGAGCGCGATCACGCCGACGAAGATGAGCCCGACGACGAGCATGCCGGTGATCACGTTCTTGCCCTCTTCGGCGGCGTTGGCGACGATCCAGGCGGTCATCGCGCGAGCTTATCCAACGCGGTCGGCGTGCGCAGCAAGGGATCTCGAGACGGCGTCGCTTCCGTGATCGCCCCCCAGCCGGCGGGCGCAGGCGACCCAGGAATCGCCGTCGCCGGGCTCGCCTTCGGCGCGGAGGGCGGCGCATGTCGAGATCAGCTCGGCGAGAGCCGCGACCGCGTCGAGGTCGCCCGTAGCTGCGATCCGAACGAGGCCGTGCGCGTAGAGGTAGTCGCCGAGCAGGAGCGCGACGTCCTCGTCCGGCGGCGCGAACAGGCGCGGCCGGCCGTAGTGGAGCAGGTAGCCCTCGTAGATCGTCTCGACGCCGAGCGCGAACCGCTCCGGCACGAGCGGCCCGAAGACGGCCGAGCGCTCGGGGTCCGCGCGGACCGCCTCGCCCCAGAGGGGGCTCTCCGCCGCAGCCTCCGCCGCGATCGTCTCGAAGAGGTCAGTCGCGGAAGAAGTCGCCAACGGCCTCGACGGTGCGGTCGATGTCCTCGTCCGAGTGGGCGAGCGAGACGAAGAGGCACTCGAACTGCGAGGGCGCAACGTAGATGCCGCGTTCGAGCAGATGACGGAAGAGGGCGCCGTACCGCTCGGTGTCGCTCTCCTTCGCATCCTCGAACCTGTGCACGGCGCCGTCGCGGAGGAAGAGCGTCGCCATCGCACCGACACGCTGGACGAGGCCGAACGGAGCGAGCCCCGCTTCGAGCCGAGCGCCCTTTGCCTCGAGCGCCTCGTAGACATCCGGGTCACGAAGCCGCCGCAGGACGGACGTTCCCGCCGCGGTCGCCAGGGGATTGCCCGAGAGCGTGCCGGCCTGGTAGACCTCGCCGGCCGGCGCGAGCCGCTCCATCACGTCTGCGCGGCCGCCGAACGCGGCAGCGGGCAGGCCGCCGCCGACGATCTTGCCGAGGATCGTCAGGTCGGGCAGCAGGCCGAAACGCTCCTGAGCGCCGCCGCGGGCGACGCGGAAGCCGGTGATCACCTCGTCGAAGATCAGCAGTGCACCCGATGCGTCGCAGAGAGCACGCAGGGCCTCGAGGAACCCCGGGGCCGGCGGCACGACGCCCATGTTCCCGGCCACCGGCTCGACGACGATCGCCGCAAGCCCCTCGCCGTAACGCTCGACCGCAGCCGCTGTCGCGTCGAGGTCGTTGTAGGTCGTGACGACGGTGTCGGCGGTCGTCGCGGTGGGGACGCCTGGACTCGACGGGATTCCGAGCGTCGCGAGGCCGGAGCCCGCACTCGCAAGCAGCCCGTCCGAATGACCGTGGTAGCAGCCGGCGAACGTGATGATCCGGTCGCGGCGGGTGAACCCCCGCGCCAGCCGGATCGCGCTCATCGCCGCCTCGGTCCCGGAGGAGACGAGCCGGACCATCTCGACCGATGGGACGGCGTCGACGATCTCGGCGGCGAGCTCGACCTCGCCCTCGGTCGGCGCGCCGAAGGTCGTGCCGCGTTGCGCCGCCGCCGCGATCGCGGCCAGCGTCTCCGCGTCGGCGTGCCCGAAGATCAGCGGCCCCCAGCTCAGCACCCAGTCGATGTAGCGCTTGCCGTCGACGTCCTCGATCGTCGAACCGGTGCCGCTGCGGACGAAAATCGGCTCGTCGAGACCGACGCTGCGCATCGCCCGGACCGGTGAGTTGACGCCGCCGGGGATCAACTTCTCGGCCCGCCTCGCCAGATCCGACTTCTGCCTCAGAGGCTGATTCATGACAACCAGCGCGCCAGATCCTTCGTCCAGTAGGAGAAGACGAGATCGGCGCCGGCCCGCTTGATCGCGATCAGCGACTCGAGCGCGGCCTGGCGTTCGTCGAGATGGCCGGCCGCGGCAGCCGCCTTGACCATCGCGTACTCGCCCGAGACGTTGTACGCGGCGACAGGGCAGTCGAAGCGCTCGCGCACGGCTCTGAGCACGTCCAGATACGGCAGCGCAGGCTTGACCATGACGACGTCGGCGCCCTCAGCGAGATCGAGCTCGCACTCGCGTAGCGCCTCGCGAACGTTGGCGGGATCCATCTGGTAGCCCCGCCTGTCGCCGAAAGACGGCGCCGACTCGGCCACGTCGCGGAAGGGACCATAGAACGCGGACGCGTACTTGGCGGCATAGGCGACGATCGGCGTCTCCGGCAACACCTCGCGGATCGCGCCGACGCGCCCGTCCATCATGTCGCTCGGCGCGACGGCGTCCGCGCCCGCGTCGACATGGCTGACTGCGGTCCGCGCGAGCAGATCGAGGGTCTCGTCGTTGGCGACCTCTCCGTTGCGGATGACCCCGCAATGGCCGTGCGCCGTGTACTCGCAGAGACAGACGTCGGTGACGAGCACCAGTTCCGAGTGGTCGGCGCGGAGCGCGCGCAGCGACCGCTGCACGATCCCGTCCTCATCCCAGGCGCCGGAGCCCTCGTCGTCCTTCTCGTCGGGAACCCCGAAGAGGAGTAGCGCCTTGACGCCGAGCCTGGACAGCTCGGCCGCCTCGGCGACGAGATCCTCGACCGAGTAGCGGCTCATCCCGGGCAGCTCCTCGTTCCGGACCGTCGAAGGCCCGGCGAAGAGCGGCATCACGAAGTCGTCGAGGTCGAGCCGCGTCTCGCGCACGAGGCGCCGGAGGGCGTCGGTACGCCGCAGGCGCCGGAGGCGTGTCGCAGGGAATGCGCTCACGCCGACACTGTACGCAGGCAGCAGCGCAACGGGGTTCCTGCGTTCCGCCCTGGCCCCGCCACGGTCATTCCCGCTCCGCCTTAGGGGGCATTCACCGCCTTGGGCCGCTCGACCTCCACCTCGACCGGAACCGTGCCGCCCTCGTCCCAGGGCTCCAGCGTCAGCCGCTCGGCAAAGAACTCCCAGATCGCTCTGCCGGCCGCGAGCACGGGGAGCGCGACGAGGACTCCGGCGATCCCGTAGAGCTCGGCGCCCGCGAGCAGCCCGAAGATGACGAGGAGTGGATGCAGCCGGAGCGCGTTCGCCATCACGTTCGGGACGACGACGTGCCCCTCCACCTGGTAGATGAAGACGAAGAGCGCCGCCACCCAGAGAAACGAAATCGGGTCGACGATCAGCGCGTAGATCGCGGGCGGCACCGCCGAGAGCCAGGGGCCGATGTACGGGATCACCTCGACCGCTGCCGTCCAGAGCCCGAAGAGGAGGGCGTACTCCTCTGCGCCGGGGACGAGGTCGAGCACCCCGAGCAGCCACATGCCGATCCCCGCGCTCGCGCCGATGATCGTCGAGAGCAGGATCTGCCCACGCACGTAGCTGAAGAGCGCCCGCTCGATCCGGAGCGTCAGCGGGTCACCGCCGTGGGGCGGAAAGCGGCGGTCGATCGCTCCTTCCAGCTTCGGCATGTCGAGCAGCATGTAAATCGAGATGACGACGATCAGGACGATCGAGAAGAGCAGCTGGACGACGCCGAACGCTGCGCCGCCGGCGAACGAGATCGCCTCCTGGGTCAGGTCGGAGACATTGACGTCCGCGATCCATTCGTCCACCTGGTCGCGGAGTTGGACGTCGATGCCGCGGTCGTGCAGCCAGGACTCGAGATCCGCGACGTCACGATCGAAGGCGCTGTCGCCGCTGCGTCCGGGCTCGTCCGTAAGGTAGGCGTCGACCCGGTCGGCCGCCGAGCGCGTCTGCTCGACGACCACCGTGACCAGCGCGACGATGACCACGATCATCGCAGCCGCGAACGTGAGGAAGACCACGGCAACACCGACGCCGCGGCGAATTCGGAGCCCCTGGAGCGAACCCACGAGCGGGTTGAGCAGAAACGCGATCACGGACGCGGTCAGGAAGAGGAAGATCGCGTGACCGAGCGTCCCCGCCAGCGCCCACCCCAACAGCAGCAGCACCGGCAACCCGACCAGCTGGATCCAGCGCGGAATCCGAATCGTCGGCCGCTGGGACATCGTGCTGATCGTAGCGCTGTGAATTGGAAGCTTTTGGCAGGGTCGGCTATGGTGCCGCCCATGGCTTCGGCCCCCACCCGCCATGCGGTGCCGCTGCGCGCTTCCAGACCGCGAGACCGCAGGGAGATCGAGCGGCTCCGCGCACGCCGCAGACGGCCCGCGCGGCATGCCGCGCGTTTCCTGCTTGCCGCCTTGCTTTCGGCGGTCCTGCTGCTGACCCTGCTGCTGACGGCATTCGGGACGTGGAGCGCGGAGCCGGTGGCGACGAAGCCGCTCGCGACTCCCGCCGTGCTTCCCGGCGGCCAGCCGCTGCGCCAGATCGTCGCCACGGCCGGCGGGCTGCATCTGCAGCTGCCGGTCTCGCAGAGCGCCGTCACCGCGATCGGCTATCACCACGCCGGCGATGGCTCGCTCATGCTCGACCCGATCGGCCGGCAGGGAAATGCGGGGCTCTTCGCACGGCTCTGGCACAAGCTCGCCGGGCACAAGCGAGACGAGCCTCGTCTGGTACCAGCTGCGCGGCGCCCGCGGCCCGGGCACCTCGGTGCTCTCGGTCGGCGCCGCGCCCGGGACCGACGTGTATTCGCCCGTCGACGGCACCGTGGTCGGGATCACGGACTTCGTGCTCTCGAACCGGACCTACGGCGCGCGCATCGACATCCGGCCGCTCGATGCACCCTCGGTCGTCGTCTCGATGACGCACCTCCGCGCCGATCCCGCCTTGACCGTCGGCTCGACCGTCGGCAAGGCCGTGACGAAGGTGGGCATGATCGTCGACCTCACCGCCGTCGAGCGCCAGGCGCTCGCTCGGTACACGCAGGACGCGGGCAACAACGTCTCGCTGTCGGTGAAGCCGGCCGCGCTGCTGTCGGTTCGCTAGCCGGCGTTCCTGGCGCGTGATGAAGGTCCTCTTCGTCGGAGACGTCGTCGGCGCGCCGGGGAGGCGGGCTGTCGAAGAGCGCTTGCCGCAGCTGAAGCAGGACGTCGGCGCCTCGTTCTGCATCGTCAACGGGGAGAACGCAGCTGACGGCGTCGGGATCACGCCCAAGCTCGCGGCGCGGATCCTCGCCGCCGGCGCCGACGTGATCACACTCGGCAACCACACGTGGCGGCGGTCCGAGATCGGCCCGTACCTGCAGACCTCCGAGCAGGTGATCCGGCCCGCCAACTTCTCGCCGCTCACCCCGGGCCGCGGACTCGTCGTCCGGCAGGCAGCTGACGGGACGCCGGTCGCCGTGATCAACGTACTCGGATCGCTCTTCCTCTCGCCCGCCGTTTCGATGTTCGAGCTCGTCGACGGTCTCGTCGCGGAGGCCCGCGAACAGACTCAGGTGATCGTCGTCGACGTCCACGCCGAGGCGACCAGCGAGAAGGTTGCGCTGGCGCACTGGCTCGACGGCAAGGTCAGCGCCGTACTCGGCACCCACACCCACGTGCAGACGTCGGACGCCCGCATCCAGCGCGGCGGCACAGCGGCCCTGACCGACGTCGGCATGACCGGGCCGCACGACTCCGTGATCGGCGTCAAGGCCGACCTCGCGATCCACCGGATGCGGACTGGGATGCCGGTCCGTTTCGAGGTGGCCGAAGGCGGCGTCAGGATCGAGGGGGCGGTAATCGACTGCGACGAGTCGGGTCGCGCTACGGCGATCGAGGCGATTCGCCTCTCGTATCCCTGAGCCTCCGCGCAAGCCGCTAAAGCAGTCGCTTCGCTCCCGGCGGTCCTTTGACCAGCGTTACGAGCACCGCGACCAGGACGAGGTCGCGGAGCAGGACGAGCGTCGAGGGCAGCGGGTCGAGCTCGCGCGCCAGCTCCCAGTAGCGCGAGGGAAACCAGAGCTGCGTCAGGACGAGTGCGGCCGCGAGCAGCACGGACGCGCGGAGGCCCCGCAGGCCGCCGACCAGCGGCACGACGGGCCCGAGCCAGATCAGGAACTGCGGCGAGAGCACCTTCCCGAGCGCGACGAACGCGACGAGCGCAGCGGCGCTCCAGCGGATGAGCTCCTCGCTCGTCACCGGCCTCCTCAGCCAGATCCAGACCAGGACGATGATTTGCGCGACGCTGAGCAGGACTGCAGTCACGGCGGTCCCCGGCGCGTACAGGTTCTGCGAGCCGTGACCCGAGCGCATCTCGACGTCGAGCCCGACGACGTGATGGGCGGCGAGGTAGACGGCCGAGCCGAGGCTCTCGATCTGGAGCGGCCGCGACAGCTGCCGCGCGAGGCTGTGTGCGACGCCGTCCGGCGCGACGAGAAGGAACGGCAGGAAGGCGAGCGCCACAACCCCGGCGCAGAGTGCCAGGCACACGAGCGCCTCGCTACGGCCACGGCGGTGCCAGACGTACGAGAGTGCGATCGGCACGAGCACCGCCGGATAGAGCTTCACCGCGACGGCTGCGCCGAGCAGCGCGAATCCGAGCCGGTCGCGCCGGTGCACGAGCGCGGCCAGCGCAGCCGCGACGAACGCAGCCGGGTAGAGGTCGAACCGCGTCAGCACGACCGACCCGAGCAGGAGCGGAAACGTGGCGACGAGCGCCAGCGCGCCAACCGTTCGCGCCTTCGACGCCCGGAGCCCACGCAGCGTCACCGCGGCGAGCAGGACGGTCGCGACGCCGAAGACCGCCATCAGCCCCTCGAAGACGTCCCGGAATCCCTGCTCGTCCTGGCTCAGAAGCGCAGGGACCGTGAACGCGGGGAGCGCGCCCGGCGGGTACTCCGGCCTGATGTCCCGATACGGCACGGCCCCGTCCTCGATCGCGGTGCCGTAGGACGCGTAGACCGGGATGTCGACGATCTCGGCATCGTCGTACCAGGCCGTGTGCAGCAGGACCCAGGAGAGGAGGAAAAGCCCAGCCGCGGCGGCCGCGGCGAGCTCAGTGAACCTGCGTGGCGCGATCACGTCGGTAGAGCAGTGCGAAGGCGAAGAACGGGAAGAACCAGGGGATGTAGAGGTAGAACCAGTGCGTCAGCGCGAGCTCGAAGCCGATCAGGATCGCGGCGGTGAGCGCGGCGAGCTGCAGGATCGACTTTTGCCGAGGTACGAAGGCGGTCAGGACGGCCCCTGCGACGACGAGAACCTGCAGGACCTGCTGGACGACGTGCAGGTCGGGGACGCCGGCAGCGTGATACTGGCCCCAGCCCCAGATCGAGAACGGGGAGTCGCGGTCGAGCTGGAAGCCGAACGTGCGCTCGGCGAAGACGCGGGCCGCATGCAGCGGCTCCGGCTCGAGCAGGAGGACGAGGAAGGCTGCGGCCGTGGCTCCCGCGAAGCCGAGCGCGAAGCGGCGCACCGGCGGCCGCAGCCCGTTCGGATAGGAGAGCCAGAGCGGCGCCAGCAGGAGTGCCGCGAATTTTGTCCAGCCCGCCAGCGCGACCGCGGCGCCGCGGGCCCACGCCGAGCTTGCAAGCCAGAATCCCCAGATCAGGAAGGCCGGCATGATCGCGTCGTTCGTGTTCGAGTTCGACGCGTAAAGCGTGAACGGATAGGCGGCCCACGCGAATGCGAGCGTCGCGGCCAGTCTCGGACCTCCGAACCGCCTGCCCACGAGCGCCAGCCCGAGGATGCAGATCGCGTCGAACAGGAGCGAGGTCGCGTGCGCCGCCCAGAGCTCGTCCCACTTCCCGCTCCAGCCGAAGACGGCGTACCCGGGCAGGTAGGCCAGATAGGAGACAGGGCCGTAGGTGTCGCCGCGCGGGTTCGACGCCTCGCAGCGCCCGTTGGTCTGGATCCGTTCGCGGATCTCTCCTTCGGCGTCGGCGGTCCCGCACGGCTTCAGGTTCCCCTGCTCCGGCATGTGCCCGTAGGGCATCTGGCCGTTCGCGATCCGCTCCGCGCCGACGACGCCGGCGAAGCCAACGTCGATCACGCTCCGCTGCGCCTCGACGTTGAGCCCGACGCGGAAGCCGGCGAGGAAGACACAGGCGGCCGCGAGCAGCCAGACCGGCCAGACAGGGGCCGACGCGCGCGGCGGCCGGTCGCGCCGCGCGATCCAGACGCAGCGGCCGAGTAGGTAGACCATCGGCGGATAGGCCAGCGGTGCGCTCCAGAAGATCTCGCCCTCGTTGAAGAAGCGGAGCGAGATCGTGAACGAGAGCAGCGCGAGCAGATCGAGGTTGCGGAGCGAGATCGGCCGCCGCAGATCGGCGAGGCCGACCACGAACAGCGCGCAGAACGTCAGCCAGAGCCAGACACCGTTGATCGTCTTGCCGCCGAACGCCCCGGCTCCACCTCGGGCCATCGTCCAGGCGACCTGAGGCCCCGTCCAGGCCTCGGTCACCTCGCCGGTGCGATCGTCGACCTTGCCGAGCACGATCTGGCCTGCCTTGCCCGACCAGGCCTTGACGACCCACTCGTCGGTGACCGGCCGGTACTCGGCGTCCGTTTGCGGCTTCGGTGGGTAGCGGTCGAGCCAGTCAGCGACCTTGTCGTTGCGAAAGAGGATCGCGATTGCCCGTTCGTCGGTGAGGCGTGCGTTGCCCTCGGTCGGGGCGAACGGCGTGTCGACGAGACGTCCGTCCTGATCGAAGACGGGCTCGGTCGGCGCCGTTGCCGCCCCGGCCTGAGCAGCGAACGCGAGCGCCGCGAGCGCAGCCGCTAGGGCCGGGAGCCGCGTCCGAAAGACCAGAGCTTGTTCCCCACGAAGTTCCACGGGGTCACCAACACGATCGCGATCGCCTGTGCGAGCACCTTGCCGACGTCGGCGGAGTCGACGAGCACGTGCAGGATCACGAGGTTCGCCACAAGCGCGATCGTCGAGACCACCAGGAAGCGCAAACCCTGGTAGGCGACGTGGCCGCGCTGGCCGCGGAAGGTCCAGAGCCGATTCCACGTGTAGTTGCTCGTAACGGCGACGAGGAACGAGGCCGTCGCCGCGAGCAGGTAGTGGACGTCGCCGACCTTCAGCAGCAGCGTGTAGACGGCGAGGTTGACGACGTACCCGCTCGCGCCGACGAGGCAGAAACGAATCAGCTGCAGCCAGTTCTCGCGCTGGCCGAGCGCTCCGCGTGTGCGCGCGAGCGCAGCCGAGGGACCGGGGGCGGTGGTGCGCATCGCGTGGGCGAGCCTAGCTAACGCTGCGGCGAGAGCGGAACGAGGAGAGCGCCGTCGGGCTCAATTCGTGCATCTGCAAGCTCGGGCACGCTCCCGAGCGGACGGCCGTGGGCGCGGTAGAACTCCAGCTCGCGCGAGTCGAGCAGCATGAACGTGCTGTCGATCTCGATCCCTTGCTGGCCGCGACGGGCGGTCGAGAAGGGCAGGAAACGGCTCGCGCCGTCGCCGCAGCGGATCTCGAGCCCGAGGATCCTCGGCTCCTCCGCGTCGAGGAGCACGCTCTCCACTTCGCCAAGCCGGATCCCCCGCGTGAGCACCGGGACGCGCAACAGTGTCGATGCCGTCTGCCCTCGCACCGGTGACGCTCTACCCGCCGCCGGGATCGTCGAACCCTGCGGCGCCGAGCAGGGGCACGAACCGGCAGGGCACGGTCCGCACGCGGACGGGCCCAGCAGGGCTGCGCTCTGCGATCTCGAGCCACTGGTCGCGCCGCGTTCCAACCGGGATGACGAGGCGGCCGCCGGGTGAGAGCTGGTCGTAGAGTGAATCCGGCACGGCCGGCGCCGCGGCGGCGACGACGATCCCGTCGAACGGCGCGCGCTCGGGCACGCCGAGAGTGCCGTCGCCGACGCGGACGTCGACGCGTCCGTATCCCGCGCGCTCGAGCGTCCGCCGGGCCTCCTCCGCGAGTTCCGGGATGCGCTCGATCGAGACCACCTCGTCGGCGAGCTCGGCGAGCAGCGCCGCCTGGTAGCCGGAGCCTGTGCCGACCTCGAGCACGCGCCCCCCGTCGAGCCGAAGCGCCTCGAGCATCGTGGCGACCATGAACGGCTGCGAGATCGTCTGGCCGGACCCGATCGGAAGCGCGCGGTCCGCGTAGGCATGGCGGCGGAGCTGCTCCGGGACGAACAGCTCCCGCGGGACGGCGGCGAGCGCCGCCAGCACCTTCCCGTCGCGAATACCCCGCGCGGCCATGAGCCTCGCCAGCTCATGCCCGCCGTTCACGCCTTCGTCAGCGTGTGTGCGTAGGGCGGGGCGGGGACGGTGAAGTGATCGAGTACGGCAGGCATCACTTCGACGATCGAGGCCGGCAGGACGTCGAGCCCGACGGCGAGCATCGGCACCTCGGAGTCGCCGGTCGTAAGCGACCCGTGCGAGCCGCCGCCGGAGTGATGCCGGCCGGCGAGGTCGGCGAACTCCCAGCCGGCTGCTGCCGACACGATCAGCTCCCCCGCGTTCGGGTTCGCGAGCGCCGCCGCCGCGCGCGCGGGACCGTCGGGATGGTCGAGCTCCGAGACGTCTCCGTCCGCCCCGTCGTGCCTCGCAACGAGCCTGTCGCCGTCGCGCCGGAGGACGACGTCGACGGCGGGGTTGCCGTCGAGCCTGCGCGCGAGGATCGCCGGCTCGTCGTCGGTGTAGATCATCCCGGCGCGGTTCGACGCCGTCACGAGCGCGTCGGGGAACGCATCCTGGAGCCGTGCCACCTCGGTCACCGGCGTCTGCCCGTGGTCGGAGCAGAGGATGACCGCGTACCGCTCGAGAAACTCGTCGGCGCCACCCGCCGCCTCGATCAACGCCCCGACGGCGTCGTCGCAGCGCGCGAGTGCCGCGTGCGCCGCGTCCGGGCCCTGGACGTGCGAGGCGTAGTCGTAGTCGGAGAGATAGAAGACGAGGAAGTCGAAACCGTCGCGGGTGACGAGCCAGCGGCCGACCGCGGCCGCGTACGCGTCTATCGTCCCGCGCGGCCGGTTGCGGACGGAGAGCGGCGCCCCGGTCACGTCCGACTCGAAGAGGTTGTAGAAAAAGAACCGGCTCGGGCCATACGCCGGGCGGGTCAGGAAGGGTACGGTCGGCCGGTGTGGATGGCGCCCGCGGTAGCAGGTGATGTTGACCGCGGCGGCCGTCAGGCCCGCATCCTCGAGCGCCTCGTACACGCTGACGGCGCCGCCGCCGAGGTGGCTTGCGTTCAGGCCGTAGATCGTGTCGACCAGCGACTGCTTCGTTCCCGCCGCCCGGACCGCTCCGAACGAGGAGCCGTACTCGACCAGTCGCCGCTCGCCGCGGTGATACCAGACGAGATGAGGAATCTCGTGGATGTCCGGGTGCGCACCGGTTGCGAGCGACGAGAGGCAGACGGGCGTCAGCGAGGGGAAGGTCGAGATCGCACGGCGATAGCGTCCGTGCTCGGCGAGCAGACCCAGTGAGGGAGCGACGCCGCGTTCAAGCGTGTCCTCCAGCATCGACGGCGTCAGGCCGTCGATCACGATCAGGATCAGTTTTTTTGTGGCTCCGCCGCTCATGACCGGACGAGCCACCTAGTCGCGGGCAAGGCTGCGCAGGCCGGCGTATCGATCGGCCTGGGTGCGGCGGAGGCGCACGGCCAGGATCGGCAGCGCGACGGCGACGAGATAACCCGCGCCGGGGACGAACGCGAGCCCGGCAAGGCCAGCGGCGACCGCGGCGACGATCAACGCGAGCCCGCCCCGTGTCCCACCGCGCCGAAGCGCTCCCGAGACGACGATCACGGCGGCGGCGCACCCGACGAGTCCTCCGATCGCGCCGGCGACGACCTCGGTCCAGTCGTCGATCACGAAGCCGACCACCGCCCCTGCGGCGCCGGCGAGCGCGACGGCCGCGATCCGGCCGAGCGGCGTCGACGAGAGCAAGCCCGCGAACAGCACGCCGAACGCCGTGCCGAGCCCGAGTGCGAGGCCGATCGTGTACCAGTCCCCCATCGCCGGTCAGTGTAGAGGCGCCTCGCGTTTCGGCCGGGCGTTTTCTGGAGATACAAC
Organism: uncultured Gaiellaceae bacterium; assembly: GCA_963829845.1. Classification (GTDB taxonomy): domain Bacteria; phylum Actinomycetota; class Thermoleophilia; order Gaiellales; family Gaiellaceae; genus Gaiellasilicea. The sequence continues at coordinate 72,264 of CAWHKD010000022.1, forward strand.
ACCCGACCCGTACGTCCGCTGTCCGAGGAGGAGAATCCGTGAACGACGACCGGCCGCTGCTCGTGTTCTTCTGGTCCGAGCGCTCGGGCCCCGCCCGGCGGATGGAGAGCCTGCTCGCACACCTGGAGCGGAAAGAGCGGGATCGACTCCGCGTCCGGAGGGTCGACATCGACGCCAGTCCGGACCTCGCCCAGCGCTTCCAGGTGGACGTCGTTCCGACCCTGGTCATCGTCAAGGACAAGCGCGCCGTCGCACGGCTCGACGGGCGCACCAGCGCGCCCAAGATCGAGGCGATGCTCGCGCCGCACCTCGCCGAGCTCGCCGCGGCCTGACTCCGAAGTCCGGCCGGTGGGTGCCGGAGAGAGGTCACTGTGACGGTCCGCTCACGGGTCCGTCCGACAACTGCGACGCAGATCGAGCCCGGACCGTTCACGCAAGGGCAAGAAGAGGCGCGACGGCGACGATGAGCGCCTTCCTGCGGCTCGGACCTGGGCGCGCCGGTTGCGCCGAGGATCGAGCCGATGCTCGCACCGCACTGTGCCGTCTCGTCACTGCCTAAAACCGACCTCGTCCGGCCCGCGTAAGTGGTCCTGACGGGCGTTCGGCCCGTCCTACGCAACCGGGGAGGTTCGTATGTCGAGGCTCGCACTCAGGGTCATCGCAGTAGCGGGAGTGATCGCGCTACTCGGCGTGGGCTCGTACGCGATCGCCGGAAGCAACACCAACAACTTCAAGGGCGACCCGATGCTCGGGTATGCCGAGAATCTGGACGTTTCGACCGCTGCCTCCGGCTCGTTCGACGCGAAGCTGTCGGACCACGGGGACTCGCTGCATTACGTGCTCAGCTACTCCGGGCTCGAAGGGAACGTGCTCCAGGCGCACGTGCATTTCGGGAAGACCGCCATCAACGGGGGGATCTCGTTCTTCCTGTGCACGAACCTCAACGTGCCGACCGACGACGACTGTCCGCAATCCGGGACGGTCGAGGGCGACATCGATTCGGCCGACGTGCTCGGTCCCTTGGCGCAGGGGATCGAGGTCGGGAACCTCGCGGAGATCGTCGCCGCGATGCGGGCGGGTCACGCCTACGCCAACGTGCACTCGAGCAAGTGGCCCGGCGGCGAGATCCGTGCCCAGATCAACGACAAGGGGGAGAGCCGGGACTAGGAGGGGAGGCCGGACTCGAGGCGCGCGATCACGTCAAGTGTGAACGCCGCCGCCCGCGCCCCGTCGACGACGCGATGGTCGAACGTGACCGAGACGTTGCCGATCTGGCGGACGACGATCTCCCCGTCGCGAACGACGGGGCGCGGGCCGATCCGGTGTAGGCCGAGGATCGCGACCTGAGGGTGGTTGACGAGCGGCGTCACGAGCAAGCCGCTCAGCTTGCCCGCGCTCGTGACGGTGAACGTGCCGCCGCGAAGCTCCTCCGGCTTCAGCGAGCCGGCGCGGGCCGACTCGGCGAGGCGGGCGACCTCCACCGCCAGCGCCTCCAGTGGCTCGGTGTCGCAGGCGCGGACGACCGGGACGACGAGCCCCTGGTCGGTCTGAACGGCGATGCCGATATCGCGCCGCTCCAGGTAGACGATCTCGTCGCCGTCGAGCTGTGAGTTCAGCTCCGGGAACTCCTCCAGGGAAGCGGCGATCGCCTTCAGCGTGAACGGCAGCAGGAGCTTCACATCGACGTCGGTGAAGTCCCCCTCCTCGACGAACGTGACTGCGGGAATCTCACGGTGCGCCCGCGTCAGGTGCTCGACGATCCGGCGGCGCACACCCCGCACGGGCTCGCGCCGTCCCTCGGAGGGCTTGTGTCTATCAGACACAAGCTCCTCTCCGGCCGCGCTGCGGACGTCCTCCTCGGTTATGCGCGCGTTCGGCCCTGTACCGCTCAACGACGCCAGATCGACGCCAAGCTCCTGGGCGACGCGACGGACGACCGGGGTGGCCTGAACGCGAGCTTGTGACTGATAGACACTTGCCGTCGCGGCGGGTGGGGGCTGCGGGAGTTCCTGCCCGGGCTCGCGCTCGGCCGGCAGGCGCTCAGTCGCTCCGTCGCCGCCGATCACGACGAGGACGGTGCCGACCGGGACGACCTCGCCTTCGGCAACGAGGATCCTCGTCACGGTGCCCGCTGCGGGCGACGGAATCTCGACGGTCGTCTTGTCGGTCGCGATCTCGACGAGGGGATCGTCCTCGGCGAGCTCCTGACCCTCCGCGACGAGCC
>CAWHKD010000023.1:0-24025 GCA_963829845.1 uncultured Gaiellaceae bacterium
CTGCGGCGGCTGCGCGGCGCGCCTGCTCAGGCTCCTCGGCCGCGACGAGCGCGACCGGCTCGCCGTAGTATCGGACGCGCTCGGCGGCGAGCACGGGCTGATCGGCGAACTCGAGCCCGTATGTCTTCTGGCCAGGGACGTCTGCGTGCGTCAGCACGGCGTGCACGCCCGGCATCCGCACCGCCTGTGAGATGTCGAGCTCGACGATCTTCGCGTGCGCGTGCGGGCTGCGGACGGTGACGCCCCAGAGCATCCCGGCCGCGTTCAGGTCGCTCGAGTAGGCGAACTCGCCCGTCACCTTCGGCGTCGCGTCATGGCGTGCGACCGCGTCGCCGATGCGTCCGAGTTGGAGCTTGGTCGGCTGCGTCGTGCTCATGTGCGGGAAGCCGCGAGCCGGACGGCGTCGAAGATCTTTGCGTAGCCGGTGCAGCGGCAGAGGTTGCCCGAGAGCTCCTCGCGGATGACGTCGTCGCTCGGGCTCGGCACCCGCTCGAGCAGCGCCGCCGTCGCGACGACGAGACCCGGCGTGCAGAAGCCGCACTGGACGGCGCCGGCCTCGACAAACGCCTGCTGGACGCGATGGAGCCCGTCCTCGGAGCGAAGCCCCTCGACCGTCGTCACCTCGTGCCCGTCCGCCTGCGCCGCGAGCACGAGGCAGGCGCAGACGAGGTCGCCATCGAGGAGGACTGAGCAGGAGCCGCACTCGCCCTGCTCGCACGCGTTCTTCGACCCCGGCAGCTCGAGCGTATCGCGCAGCGCCGTCAGCAGGCTCTCACCGCCCCAGACGTCTGCCTCGCGCGCCTCGCCGTTGACGACCAGCCTGATCTTCACGCGAGCACCCGATCCAACGCCCGCTTGGTCAGCACTGCCAGAGCGTGGCGGCGATAGGCGGCGGTGCCGCGAACGTCGTCGATCGGGCTGGAGGCCTCGGCGACGAGCTGCGGGAAGTCGGCGCGCGCGTCGAGCGGCGCGGTCACGAGGGCAGGCACCGGTCCGGCGGAGCCGTAGGCGGCGCGCAGCTCGTCGCGCTCGCGGTCGACCCCGACGGCGAGCGAGCAGACAGCGATCACCATCGCGTTGCGCGGACCGACCTTCATGAACGTCTGCGGCTGCCGGCTCGGGTCGAGCCGAACCGCGAGCACCAGCTCGTCCTCGGCGAGCGCGTTCCGCTTCGGGCCGAGGAAGAACTCGGCCAGCGGCAGCGTGCGGACGCCGCGCGTGCTCCCGATCTCCACCGTCGCGTCCTCGACCAGGAGGGGCGGGTGCGCGTCGCCCGCGGGAGAGGCGGTGCCGAGGTTGCCGCCGATCGTGCCGCGGTTGCGGATCTGCGGCGACCCGACGGTGCGCGACGCCTCGGCGAGAGCGGGAAGCAGCTCGGCGAGCTCCGGCTGCATCGCCTCCGTGTACGTCAAGCCGGCCGCAAGGCGGACGGAGCCGTTCTCGCGCGCCCAGCCCTTCAGCTCCGGCACCTCGGCGAGGTTCAGGATTGTCTCCGGTCGCGTGCGGTCGAAATTGAGCTCGACGAGCAGGTCGGTGCCGCCCGCGATCGGTCGCGCGTCGGGCCGCTCCGACTTCACGCGCAGGGCCTCGTCGAGGGTGCGGGGAGTGATCACCTCCACGCGGTCAAAGATACGGTACGCCGCGATGAAGTCCCTGCTCGTAGATGCACACGTGCTGACGATGGACGACGCGGAGACGGAGCACGAGGACGGCTGGATCCTCGTCGAGGACGGTTTCATCACAGCGGTCGGGACGGGAGCGGAGCCGGAGGCGGACGAGCGCTCCGGCCTCGGCGGCGCGGTCGTCACACCCGGCCTCGTCAATACCCACCATCACCTCTACCAGACGCTCACGCGCGCCCGGGCGCAGCAGGCGACCCTGTTCGAGTGGCTCGTCGAGCTCTACCCGACGTGGGCCCAGATTGACGCGGAAGCCGAGTACGCCGCGGCACGCACCGGCATCGCAGAGCTGATGCTCTCCGGCTGCACGACCGTCTTCGACCACCACTACGTCTTCCCACGCGGCCGCATGGGGCTCGTCGAGGCAGAGGTTCAGGCGGCGCGCGAGCTCGGCTGCCGGCTCGTGGCCTCGCGCGGGTCGATGGATCTCGGCGCCTCCGACGGCGGCCTACCGCCCGACGAGCTCGTCGAGGACATCGATGCCGTGCTCGCGGACACGGAGCGGCTCGTCGGCGAGCTACACGAGACCGGGCCGGGCGCGCTGATCCAGATCGCGGTCGCGCCGTGCTCGCCGTTCTCCGTCACGGGACGACTGATGACCGAGTCGGGCGAGCTCGCCCGCCGCCTGAGCCTCAACCTGCACACGCATCTCGCCGAGACCGTCGAGGAGGAGGCGTATTGCAAGGAGCTGTACGGCTGCACGCCGGTCGAGTACCTCGACTCGCTCGGGTGGCTGGACGGCGACGTCTGGTGCGCGCACTGCGTCCACCTCTCCGCACCCGAGATCGCGCGCTTCGCCGAGACCGGGACCGGTGTCGCTCACTGCCCGACCTCGAACCTCCGCCTCGGCGCAGGCGTCGCGCCGGTGCGGGAGCTGACCGACGCCGGCGTGCGGGTCGGCCTCGGCGTCGACGGCTCGGCCTCGAACGAGCGCAGCCACCTCTTCAACGAGGTCAAGCAGGCGCTGCTCGTTGCCCGCGGCCGTCGCGGCCCGACGGCGATGACGGTTCGCGAGGCGGTGCGGCTCGGCACGCGAGGTGGCGCAGCGGTGCTCGGCCGCGACGACATCGGCACGATCGCGCCCGGCAAGTGCGCCGACCTCGCCGTCTGGGCCACCGACGGGCTCGAGCTCGCCGGAGCCGCCGATCCGGTCGCCGGGCTCGTCTTCGCCGGCGCACATCGCGTCGACCGGCTCTACGTCGGCGGCGAGCTGGTCGTCCAGGGGGGAGCGCTCGTTCGCGCCGACGAAGCGGAGATCGCTCGCGCGCACCGGGCGCAGGCGAGTAGATTCGCCCAATGACGACTGCGGCGATCTCCCTGTCGACGCACGTGCTCGACACCGGCGCAGGCAAGCCTGCGGACGGCGTGCTGGTCGTCCTCTACCGCGGCGACATGTTCATGGCCGAGACGCGAACCGACGCGGACGGCCGCGCGCAGCTCTCGGACGACCTCGATCCCGGCACGTACCGGCTCGTCTTCCATCCTCCCTCCCCGTTCTTCAAACGAGTCGAGCTCGAGGTCGATCTGGACGACGGCCACTACCACGTCCCGCTGATCGTTTCCCCGTACTCGTGCGCGAGCTACCGCGGCAGCTGAGCGTCGCCGAGCTGACGCCGCTGTTCTCGGGCCGGACGCGGCTCGTGGACGAGCTGGCGACGCGGCCCGATCCCTTGGCCGTCGCCGAGGACGTGGCGCTCGCGCTTCCTGAGGCCGACCAGGTCGCGGCACTCGCGACGCATCCGCGCATCGGGGAGCCCTCGGAGGAGCAGCGAGGAGCCGAGCCCGAGGTGCTCGCGGAGCTCGCGCGACTGAACGAGGAGTACGAGCGTCGCTTCGGCTTCGAGTTCGTGGTCTTCGTCGACGACCGCACCCGTGCGGAGCTGCTGCCGGTGCTGCGCGAGCGCCTGGCGCGAACGCGCGACGAGGAGCTCGCGACCGGGCTGCGGGCGCTGTGTGCGATTGCGAGGGATCGATGGACACGGACTACCTGAGAGACCTCGCGGACCTGTGTCTGCGCATGCTGCACGTCGTCGCCGGGATCGCCTGGATCGGCGCGTCGTTCTACTTCATCCGGCTCGACCTTGGCCTGGCGCCGCCGAAGGAGCCGAAGGAGGGCGTCGCCGGCGAGTACTGGGGCGTCCACGGCGGCGGCTTCTACCACTCGCAGAAGTACACCCTCGCACCGCCGCGGCTGCCGGACCAGCTCCATTGGTTCAAGTGGGAGGCGTACACGACCTGGCTGTCGGGCTTCGCGCTCCTGGTCGTCCTCTACTGGCTCGACGCCGACACGAGACTCGTCGACCCGACGGTCGCCGACCTCAGCGGCTGGGAGGCGGCGGCGCTGTCGGCGGCTGGACTCGCGCTTTCCTGGGTGGTCTACGACCTCGCCTGCCGCGTCCTGATCGAGGACCGGCTGGTCGCGATCGCCGTAATCGCGCTCGTGGCGGTCTCCGCGTTCGCGGCAGGCGAGCTCTTCGCTGCGCGAGCGTCGTATCTCCAGGTCGGCGCGATGCTCGGGACGATCATGGCCGCGAACGTCTTCTTCGTGATCATCCCCGCGCACCGCGAGCTCATCCGGGCGAAGCAGGAGGGCCGCAAGCCGAACCCGCTGCTGGGCTTGCGCGCGAAGCAGCGCTCGGTGCACAACAACTATCTGACGCTGCCGGTCGTGTTCACGATGCTCGCCGGCCACTTTCCGCTCGCCTTCGGAAGCGACCGCGCCTGGCTCGTCCTGCTCGTGATCTTCGCGATCGTGGCGGCGATCCGACACTTCTTCAACCGCTGGCACTCGGGCAAGCGCGATTGGTGGATCCTGGCCGCCGCAGGCGTCGCGGCCGCAGCGCTCGCAATCGTGCTCGCGCCCGACGAGCCCGATTCGGCAGTGGTGCCGAGCGACGACGAGGCGGTCGCGATCGCGACGCAGCGCTGCGCGGGCTGTCACTCAGGCGCCGCAGCGCCGCTCGGCGTCCAGCTCGGAAACACCGAGCAGCTGCAGCAGCACGCCGACCAGATCCAGGCGATGCTCGAGTCGAGAGCGATGCCGCCGGGGAACGCGACCGGTCTGACCGATGCCGAGCGCGCGCAGCTGATCGCCTGGGCCGCCGCGCACGGATAAGGTCACGGCCGTGCTCGAGATCACCGCAGCCGGGATGCGCTTCGTCGCCCGCTGGGAGGACGAGCTGGCGCCGAAGACGGTCGCGGCCTTCAAGGGGATTCTGCCCCTCGACGACCGGATCATTCACTGCCGCTGGAGCGGCGAGTCGAACTGGATCCCCTGGGGCGACCGCGACCTCGGGATCGGCCCCGAGAACGCGACCAGCTACCCCCACCCCGGCGAGCTCGCGCTCTACCCGGGCGGCGAGAGCGAGACGGAGCTGCTCTTCCCGTACGGCTACTGCTCGTTCGCCAGCAAGGCAGGGCACCTCTGGGCGAACCACTTCGCGACCCTCGTCGAGGGCCAGGAGCAGCTGAAGGAGCTCGGCCGGCTGACGCTCTGGGAGGGCGCGCAGCCGATCTCGTTTCGCGAGCTGTAGACGCGGCCACCGCCGGGTCGTAGGGTGCCGGTGCCATCAAGCTCCGAGGAGGCGATATGCGCATCAAGCTCTGCTCGCTCATCTCTGCGGCCTCCCTGACGATCTTCGCGGCGCTCGCCGGCACGGCGACGGCGGCGACCGCGCCATCGGGTCCGCCGACCGCGACCGGCACGGGCGGTGCCGCCGCCACCGTGGAGACGCTCGCGACCCAGGCGGCCATCGACACGCTTCGCCGCGGCGGCAACGCCGTCGACGCGGCGGTCACCTCCGCCGCGGTGCTCGGCGTCACCGAGCCGTTCTCGTGCGGAATCGGCGGTGGCGGCTTCCTGCTGCTCCGGACCGCCGGCGGCACGGTCACCTCGATCGACCACCGCGAGACGGCACCGGCCCACATGCGGGTCGACTCGTTCTGGGAGAACGGCGCGCCGCTGCCCTTCACACCGGCGCGCTACAGCGGGCTCTCCGTCGGCGTCCCGGGAACCGTCGCGGGTTGGGCCGACGCCCTCCACCGCTACGGCACGATCTCGCTCGCGGACGCGCTCGCGCCCGCCATCCGGATCGCCCGCGAAGGGTTCGTCATCGACAGCACGTTCTTCGACCAGACCCAGGCGAACGTCGACTTCTTCGACGACGTCCCCGCCTCGGCCGCGCTCTTCCTCGACCCGGACGGGACGCCGAAAGACGTCGGCACCGTCTTCCGCAACGCGGACCTCGCGCGCGCGTACGAGCGGATTGCGCACCTCGGCGCGAAGGGCTTCTACCGCGGCGCGATCGCCGACGCGCTCGTCGAGACGGTGCAGAGCCCACCGGTGGCGCCGACCGCGAACCACGTGTGGCGTTCGGGCCTGATGACGATGCGGGACCTGCACACATATGCGGCGCCCGAACGAGCGCCCACAAGGGTGTCGTACCGCGGGCTCGACGTCTACGGGATGGGTCCGCCCTCGAGCGGCGGCTCAACTGTCGGCGAGGCGCTCAACATCCTGGCGGGGTATCCGCTCGCGACGCAGACCCGCGAGCGGCAGCTGCACCTGTTCCTGGAGGCGTCGCGCTACGCGTTCGCCGACCGCGGCGCGTACCTCGGCGACGCAGACTTCGTCCGCGTGCCTCTGCGCGGGCTGCTCTCCGACGGATTCGCCGCCACGCGTCGTGTCCTGATCAAGGAGACCGCCGCCCCAGGCGCCGTCGCGGCCGGCGACCCCTGGCCGTTCGAGGATGCCGTCGGGCTCCTGCTCGCCGGAGTGTCCGTCGATCAGGAGGGCCTCTCGACGACGCACCTGAGCATCTCCGACCGCTGGGGCAACGTCGTCTCGTACACGTTCACGATCGAGTCGACCGGCGGGGCAGGGCTCGTCGTCCCCGGCTGGGGGTTCCTACTCAACAACGAGCTGACCGACTTCGACTACGCGCTGCTCGACCACCCGAACAGCGTCGCCGGCGGCAAGCGTCCGCGCAGCTCGATGGCGCCCACGATCGTGACCCATGGCGGCCGCACGCTGCTGACGGTCGGATCCCCCGGCGGATCGACGATCATCACGACCGTCCTGCAGCTCCTGCTGGATCGATTCGACACGGGAATGACCTTGCCGCAGGCGATCGCGGACCCGCGCGCGACGCAGCGGAACGGCGCGACGACGCAGGCGGAGCCGGCCTTCCTGTCCTCGCCGCTCGCGGCCATGCTCGAGGCGCGCGGGCACCGGTTCGTGACGAATCCCGAGATCGGCGCCGCGACCGGGATCGAGTTCCTGCCGGCCGGCGGCGTCGTCGCTGCCGCCGAACCGACGCGTCGCGGCGGCGGTAGCGCGATGGTGGAGGCGCCGGCGCCTTAGCCCAAGCAGAGGCGCCGGAGAGCGGCCCCGGAGGCGCCCACCGCCCCGGGGTCGCTCCTAGTCCGCTTCCAGCCTGAGGTCGAAGCCCGCGGGCGCGTGGATGTTGACCATCCGCACGACGGTGTCGCCGTCGTTCCGGAACGTGTGCTGGAGGCCCGGCGGGACGAGCACGAACGTGCCCGGGCCGGCGACGACGACCTCGTCCTCGACGGTGAATGTCAGCTCGCCCTCGAGGATGTAGAACGAGTCGTCCTCGGCGGCGTGCGCGTGGATCGGCGGGCCGCCGCGGTGCGCCTGGATCTCGATCACGGCGAGGTTGAACCGCGGCGTGTCGGCGCTGCGCGCGAGGAACTCGACGTTTCCGACACGGTGACCCTCGCCCGGCCTGACGACGACGGCCTTCATGCCGCCAGCCGCCTCAGCGTGCCGGTGAGCGCGTCGAGCGCAAGCGCGATGTCCTCAGGAGAGCTCAACTCGTCCGGATTGTGACTGACGCCGCCGTTGAGGCTGCGGACGAACAGCATCCCGGAGGCGATCCCGGCGCTCGCGAGGATGCCCGCGTCGTGGCCGGCGCCGGAGGGCAGCTCGAGCACGGGCAGGCCGAGCGCCTCGATCTCGGCCCGGAGCGCCGCCCGGATCTCCTCCGACATCGGCGACGGCTCGGTCCGGATCGGCTCCTCGATCTCCAGGGACGCCGCGAGGCGGTCGAGCCGCTCGGCATCGGGTGCGCGCGCATCCACCGAGACGGTGACCCGGCCGGGGATCACGTTCGTCCCGCCCGGCTCGACGGTGACCTGACCGACGGTGGCGACTGCACCCTCGATCCCCTGCGCGACCTCGCGTGCGTGCAGCACGAATTCGGCGGCCTCAACGAGGGCGTCCTCGCGCGCGTCCATCGGCGTCGTGCCCGCATGACCAGGAGTGCCTTCGAACGTCCGCCGCCCGCGCACGTAGCCGACGATCGCGGTGACGACGCCGAGCGGCGCATCCGCGCGGAGGAGCCTCGGCCCCTGCTCGATGTGCAGCTCGACGTAGGCGTCCGGGCGTGCCGTGAAGCCGCGGCTGCCGGCGCAGCCTCGCTCCTCGTCGCGGAAGACGACGACGCCGAGGCCCGGAGTCCCGAGCCGCTCGACCGCCTCGAGGCCGGCGACGACGCCGAGCGTCCCGTCGAACCGGCCTGCGCCGGGAACCGTGTCGAGATGCGAGCCCGTCCAGACCTGCCGCGCCCCACCGGGAATCCGCCCGATCAGATTTCCCGCCGCGTCCACCTCGAGCTCCAGCCCCGCCTCACGGAACCAGCCGGTCGCGAGCTCGTGGGCGGCGTCCTCCTCCGGCGAGTAGCCGATCCGGTCGCCGAGCGCGGCCAGCTGGTCGAGTCGCTCGAGGATCCGCACGAGCGGAACCTATCGCGGCCGCAGCTTTCCGGTTCAGTGCGCCGCAAGCGGGCGGAGCAGCCATGCGCCCGCGAGTGGAAAGACGGCGGCGAGCGCGAACGCGACCGGCCAGGACGTGCCGGAGACCATTGCCGCGAAGGCGACCGGCGCGGCAATCCCGATAGCCGAGAGCACCGTCTGCTGAAAGCCGATCGCAGCGCCGCTGCGGCGGCCGCCGAGCTCGGCGGCGATCGTGTACGAGAGTCCGTTCCAGGCCATCGACGTGCCGGTCGCGAACACGAGCGCAGGCACGAGCAGCCAGGTCGGCGAACCCGAGAGCACGGCCACGGCGGCGAGCGCGACCGCGATCACGACACCGATCCGGCGGAGGGGACTGACCCGTGTGCCGAGCACGTCAGACCAGTGGCCGACGCCGATCCGCAGCGCGGCCGCGAGTCCCTGGCCGACCGCGAAGACCGCCGCCGCCGCGCCGGTCGAGAATCCGTGCTCATCGTGCAGGAAGAGGACGACGAAACCCATCATCGCCACCTGGGCGACGAGGTAGAGGCCGCTGCCCCAGCACGCGAGCCAGAGCCGGCGGTCGCGCAGCGTGATCTCGACGTCCGTCTTCTCGAGGTGCTCCTCCGTGCCGGCGCGAAGCACGAGCGCTCCCGCGAGCGCCCCTGCGAGGACGAAGCCGGCGACGAAGAGCAGCCCGGCGCGCGGCGTCTCGAGCACCGGCAGGACGAGCGCCGCGACCGCGCCTCCGATCGGGACTGCCGTCTGGCGGACGCCGAGCGCCAGGCCCCGCTCCCGGGCCGAGAACCACCGCATCACGGCGCGGCCGCTCCCCGACTGGACACTGCCGCCGGCAGCCCCCGCAAGGCCGAGCAGGACGACGAGCCAAGCGAAGCTGGGAGCGTACGCGGCCGCAGCCAGGAAGACGGCACAGAGCACGAGGCCACTCGTGAGCGTCCAGCGCTCGCCCCAGCGGTCGACGGCGAAGCCCCACGGCAGCAACGCGATCGTCAACCCGACCCACTCGGCGGCGAGCACGACGCCGATCTGGGTGAGGGTGAGCTCGTACTCCTCCCGCAGCGCCGGCGCGAGGACTGCGATCGCGAACGAGATCGACGAGAAGGATGCCTGCGCGGCGGTGCCCGCCGCCAGCACCGCCCAGCGGTAGCTCACCGCGGCACGGTCCCGGTTTGCGGTGACCACCCGCTGGTGGGGGGAATCGGGATCGTGCCGGGGTTAGAGGCCGAAGGGGTTGATCGGGCGCGAGCCGGTGTTGACGGTCACGCTCTTCGTCTCGAGGTAGAGGTCGAGCGCCTCGATGCCGAGCTCGCGGCCGAATCCGGACTGCTTGTAGCCGCCGAACGGAAGCCCGGGAAACGCCGTGTAAGGCATGTTGATCCCGACCGTGCCAGCCTTGATCCGTGCCGCCAGCCGGTGCCCGCGTGCGGGGTCGCCTGTCCAGACCGAGGCCATCAGCCCGTACTTGACGTCGTTCGCGATCCGGATCGCGTCCTTCTCGTCGGCGAACGGGATGATCGTGACGACCGGGCCGAAGACCTCCTCCTGGGCGATCGTCGACGAGCTCTCGACGCCGGCGACGACGGTCGCGGGATAGAAGGCGTGCTCGCCCGGCTCGCCGCCGAGAACGACCTCGCCCCCCTCCTCGCGCGCACCCTCGACGAAGGAGTGCACCCGCTCCTGGTGCGCCTGCGAGATCAGCGACCCCATCTGCGTCTCGGCGTCGAGCGGGTCGCCGACCTTCAGCTGCCCGGCCTTGTCGGTGAACGCGTTGACGAAATCGTCGTAGATCGGCTGCTCGACGAGCACGCGCGAACGCGCCTCGCAGCTCTGGCCCGCCGCGTAGTAGATCGACCAGACCGCGCTTGGGATCGCCGACGCGAGATCGGCGTCCGCGAAGACGAGGTTGGGGCTCTTGCCGCCGAGCTCGAGCGTGAGGCGCTTGATCGGCTCCGAGCAGAGCCGCATGATCTCGCCGCCCGTCTTCGTCGAGCCGGTGAAGGCCACCTTGTCGACCCCCGGGTGCTTGACGAGATAGGCACCGGTCGTCGGCCCGTCGCCGGGAACGATGTTGATCGCACCGGCCGGAAAGCCGACCTCGGCCGCGAGCTCGGCGAGGCGCAAGGCGGACACCGGCGTCTGCGGGTCGGGCTTGAGCACGACCGCGCAGCCGGCTGCGAGCGCCGGCGCGAGCTTCCACACCGTCATCAGCAGCGGGTAGTTCCAGGGGACGATCTGGCCGGCAACCCCGACCGGCTCCTTGAGCGTGTAGGAGAGGAGCGATCCGCCGATCGGATTCGAGCGGCCGCCGATCGAGCCGATTGCCGAGGCGAAGTAGCGGAAGTTCTCGACGGCGCCGAAGAGCTCGGCCTTGGTCGAGGAGATCGCCTTGCCGACGTTTCGAGCCTCGAGCTCCGAGAGCTCGTTCCTGTTCGCCTTGAGTGCGTCTGCGAGCGCGTGCAGGAGCCGCGAGCGCTCGTTGGCGGGCGTCTTGCCCCAGTCGCCGTCGAGCGCGCCGCGCGCAGCCTCGACCGCGCGGTCGATCTCCGCCTCGCCCGCCAGCTGGGCCGTGCCGAGCGCCTCGCCCGAGGCCGGCTCGGTCAGGTCACGGGAGGAGGAGCCCTCGACGGTCTCGCCGTTGATGAAGAGCCCGTATTCGTTCGTCGCGACGGCCACGGCAGGACGATAGCGGCTCACAGTTCGCGTCATGAGGGCACCGCTCCGGACGGCAGCCCGGTTGGGCGTCAGCCGAGGTGGCGCAGACTGATCTGGAGCGCCGGCGGGTTCACGCCGGCGGGAAGCAAGAGCGCATCGCGGAACTGGACGACCGCGAGCTCCAGACGGCCCGACGCCGACCGCCTCTCGGCGACGAAGCCGCGCCCACTGGACGTCTCCGTCGGTGTCCACCCTGCAGCCGCCGCCGCCTCACGGGCATGCTCGAGCGCTCGTGCGGCAGCGGCGGCGGTCAGCTCGAACATCCGCGTGTACTGAGCGGCGACGGGCTTGCCCAGCGACGTGCCCTCGTTCTCCGACTCCGTGTCGACGAGCGTGCCGCCGGACGGCACGTACACCGCCATCGGGTCGTCCTCGAGCGCATGCAGCTGGGCGCTCGATTCCCCTCCGCCCCGGGAGAGCGCGATCACGAGGACGGCCAGCACGCCGACCGCGGCCAAGATCTTCGTGCGGGTGTTCACCGCTCGAACAACGCGGCCTGGCCCTGGCCGACGCCGACGCACATCGTCGCGACGCCGTAGCGGCCGCCGCGGCGCCGGAGCTCGTGCAGGAGCGTGACGACGAGACGCGCGCCGCTCATCCCGAGCGGGTGGCCGATCGCGATCGCGCCGCCGTTCACGTTTACCTTCTCCTCGTCGAGCCCGAGCTCGCGGACGACCGCGAGGCTCTGGGATGCAAAGGCCTCGTTCAGTTCGACCAGGTCGAGGTCGTCGACTCCGATTCCGGCGCGGTCGAGCAGCTTGCGCACCGCCGGCACGGGACCGATGCCCATCACACGCGGGTCGACCCCGGCGACCGCGCTGGCGACGAAGGAGCCGAGCGGCTCGGTGCCGAGCTGGCGCGCCTTCTCCTCGGATGCGATCACGAGCGCGGCGGCGCCGTCGTTGAGGCCGCTCGAGTTGCCGGCCGTGACCGTGCCGCCCTCCCGGAAGGCCGGCTTCAGCGCCGCGAGCTTCTCACCGGTCGTATCCGGGCGCGGATGCTCGTCGCCTGCGAGCTCACCCACCGGCACGAGCTCCTCGGAGAACTCGGCCTCGGCCCAGCGCTGTTGCGAGCGCAGCGCAAACGCGTCTTGATCCTCGCGGGACACCTGCCAGCGGTCGGCCACGTTCTCGCCGGTCTCGCCCATCGTTTCGAGCGGGAAGCGGGCGGCGAGCGCCGGATTCGGGAAGCGCCAGCCCAACGTCGTGTCGTACATGGTCCGGTCGCCTCGAGGGAAAGCGGCGTCCGGTTTTGCGGTCACGAGCGGCGCGCGGCTCATCGACTCGACCCCGCCCGCGACGAAGAGATCGCCGTCGCCGGCCGCGATCGCATGGCAGGCACCGACGACCGCGGAGAGGCCGGAGGCGCAGAGGCGGTTCACAGTCACGCCGGCCACCGACTCCGGCAGCCCGGCCAGCAGCGCCGCCATCCGGGCAACGTTCCGGTTGTCCTCGCCCGCTTGGTTCGCGCAGCCGAGGTAGAGGTCCTCGATCTCGCCCGGCTCGATGCCGGCGCGCTCGACCGCCGCCGTGACCGCGATCGCTGCGAGGTCGTCCGGCCGCACACCTGCGAGCGCGCCTCCGTAGCGGCCCACGGGCGTACGCACCGCCGAGAGAATTACCGCCGTCGGCACGCTCGCACGCTAGCGGGTTTCTGGTGCATGACTGAGCGTGCGCGGCCGGAGGGGATAGGTCCGGATGGCCAGACCCGCAGAGCCGCGGGCGCTCAGTCACGCGAGGCGGCGGAGGCCGGCTCCGACCGCCGGGAGCCGCCCGGCCAGGAACCCGCTAGACGTAGTCGAGCCGAACCGGCTCGGGAAAGGCACCGATCGCCTCGCCGCGGCGCAGCAGCTCCTCGACAGCCCGCCGCCCCTCGTCCCCGTAGTCGCAGGTCAGCTCGTTCACGTACATGTCGACGAAGCGCTCGTTCGTCGCCGCGTCGATCCCGCGGCCGAACCGCATTGCATAGCGCATCGCCTCGCGGCGGTTGGCGAGGCCGGCCCGGATCGAATCGAGCAGGACGGCCGAGAGATCACCCATCCGCTCGCCGACGTCGCGGCGCACGAGGTTGACGCCGAGCGGCAGCGGCAGCCCTGTCTCGAGCAGCCACCACTCGCCCAGGTCGAGCACCTTGTGCAGCCCGGCCGCCTCGTAGGTGAGCTGACCCTCGTGGATCACGAGCCCGGCGTCGGCGCGCCCGGACGAGACCTCGTCCAGGACGCGGTCGAACGGCAGCTCGCGGTGCGCGAACTCGCCGAGCGCGAAACGCAGCGTCAGGAAGGCGGTCGTCATCCGCCCCGGGACGACGATCTCGGCGAAGCGCAGCTGGTCGAACGTGAGCGGCTCGCGCGCGACGAGGACCGGCCCGTACCCAGACCCGATGCTGGCGCCGTGCGGCAGCAGCGCATACCGGTCCTGGACGAACGGATATGCGTGCAGTGAGGTCGCCGTCACTTCCAGCCGCCCTTCGAGCGCCCACTCGTTCAGCGTCTGGATGTCCTGCAGCACCTGCTCGAACTGGAAGCCGCGCGTGTCGATCGCGCCTGCGGCGATCGCCCAGAACATGAACGCATCGTCGGGATCAGGGCTGTGTCCGAGCCGAATCAGCACCGATCGAGGCTACCACCGGCCTACACTGGCCCCGTGGCGAACGCCGACCTGAGCGACGCGATCCAGGACTACTTGAAGGAGATCTACAAGCTCGGCACCGAGACGGAGCGGGTCTCGACGTCGGCGCTCGCCGAGCGTCAGCAGGTCTCAGCCGCCTCGGCGAGCGCGATGGTGAAGAAGCTCGCGGCGCTGGGGCTCGCCGAGCACGCGCCCTATCGCGGCGTCACGCTGACCCACGCCGGCGAGCAGGTCGCGCTCGAGGTGATCCGCCACCACCGCCTGCTCGAGCTGTACCTGGCGGAGACGCTCGGAATCGGCGTCGACGACGTCCACGACGAGGCCGACCGACTCGAGCACGCTCTCTCGGAGGAGCTCGAAGCGCGGATCGACAGGGCACTCGGCTTCCCCACGCACGATCCGCACGGCGACCCGATTCCGGACGCCAACCTGGAGTGGCCGAAGGAGGGCTGATTTCCGGCGCAGGATGAGCATCCGCAGCAGCGGATCCTCATCGCGCGAAGATCCCTAAGGGGGCCGCTTCGCGGCCCGGTCACGTCCTCAGCGTCTGCCGAAGAAGAAGCGCTCGAGCACGGGGAGGACCTCTTTCCTCGTGAACGGCTTGATCCGCTCGGTCGACCCATCGTCCTCGAGCACCCGCGCATCGTCCTCGAGCGCGCCGTTGGCGGCGTCGAGCGCGTCGCCGAGCTCGTGCCCCTCGAAGAGGTAGTCGTCGCCCCGCGGCTCGCCGCTGGGACGGTGCTGCGGATTGACCGCGCGACCGACGGCCCAGAGCGCTCCTTCCTTGCGCTCGAGCCAGATCACGACCCGCTCCTCGCGCCCTGCGTCGTCGAACCCCTTCAGAGTCCGCTCGGCGCACCTGCCGTCGGAGCTGATCTTGCGCATTGAAAGGAGGATACAATCGCGCGCGATGGCCTTCCGGAACCTCTTCTCGTTCCTCTTCCAGCGGTCATCGGCCGAGGAGCGCGTCGCCGCCTACGTGATCCGCGAGCACGACCGCGGACGCGACCTCGCCGAGATCCTCGAGGACCGCTACGTGCAGAACCGGCTCAACCCCGACCAGCGAGCGAGGCTGCTCGACCGGCCGGAGATCGTGAAGGCGATCGGGAAGGACACGATCGCCGACGCCCGCGAGGCGATCGGCACCAGCTAGACGGTCGTCCCGACGCCGCGCTCCCGCGCACGCCCGACGAGCTCGGCAGCGATCGCGACGTCCCACGCTGCGAGACCGTTCGACTTGAAGACGACGATGTCCGCGTTCGACTCACGGCCCGGCACGTCCCCCGCGACGACCTCGTGCAGCTCGTGCACCTCGAGCCAGTCGAGCAGCCCGCCCTCGACCGGCTCGATCAGGTCGCCCGACTCGAGCCTCGCGTTCTCCTTCGAGTCGCAGCAGACGAAGCCCGCACGCTCGATGACGACGTTGTCGAGCTCGCGCTTGCGCGGATCGTTCGCACCGGCGGCGCAGACGAGTGCGCCCTCGCGCAGCCATTCGCCGCGCACGACCGGGTCGCGCGAGGTCGTGATTGTGACGACGACGTCCTGGGCGGCGGCCTCCGCGTGCGACTCGGCCGGCTCGGCGCGGACCTTGGCGCAGAAGTCCTGCAGACGTTCGGGAGTCCGGCAGTAGGCGACCACCCGCTCGATCGCCGGCAGCGCTGCTCGAACCGCCTCGACCTGCGACTCGGCCTGCCAGCCGCAGCCGATCACGCCGAGCGTGACTGCGCCCTGCCGGGCGAGGTACTTGGCGGCGACGCCGCTTGCCGCACCCGTCCGCCGCTGGCCGGCCGTGTCCGCCTCGAGCACGGCGGCGAGCTCACCGGTGTCGAGGTCGAACAACGAGACGGCGAAGACGGCGTGGCCCGCGACGACGGTATAGGCCTTGACGCCCCCGTAGCCGAGCTCACGGTCGACCGCGTACATGACCGCGAAGTTGCCGTCCGGGAGCGAGAGCCGCCTCCGCGGCACGTTCTCGACCGCACCCGCCGCCATCCGGCGAAAGCACGCCTCCACCACGGGCACCGCCTCTCCGGCCGTGATCAGGCCGGCGACGTCAGCCTCGGTCAGGTAGAGCGGCAAGCCCGAAAGCCTACGGGTCGCCCTTCCGCAGGAAGCTGATTTGCCCGTTCGTCTCCAGCACCGCCCACCGGACCGAGTCGATCGACCCGATTCCGTCCGCCCGCGCAGCGGCGGCGAGCTCCTCGAGCGTGATCCGGTTGCGGCGTAGGTTCCGGTCGATCGGCTCGCCGTCCTCGACCACGATCACGGGCTCGCCATCGAGGGCGGGCCGCAGGCGGGGAAACCTGAAGCTCGCGTAGGAGACCGCGACCGTCATCAGCGCGATCGTCGAGCCGACGAGCAGCGCCCCGGTGACGGAGAAGTCGTTCTGCGTCACGCCCTGCTGGACGAGGTCGCCGATCATCACGAGCATGATCAGGTCGAAGGGCTGCAGCGACGAGAGCTCGCGCCGCCCGATCACCCGCGTCAGCAGATAGACGAACAGGAACGCGACGGCTGCGCGGACGACCAAATCCATCAGGGGTAGATGGTCACCGTGCGGTCGAGGTCGAGCAGCGGCCTCTCGCCGTCGAGCAGCTGGACGTCCTGCGGCCGGCGTCCGACCTCGGTCGGGTTGACCTGGAAGTGGAGGAAGAGGACGTATTCGGTGCCGGCCCGGACATGACCGAGGTCGAAGGCGATCTTCCCGTCCCGGCTCGCCTCGCCGACGGGGGACGGGACGACCGTGTTCAATGTGATCCCCTCGACCCAGCCCGGGTCGAGCACGAGCGTCGCCGCCTCGATCTCCCGGTCCGTGCGAATCGTGAATCGGGACATGAAGAAGAGGCCGCTTCGGACTCGCTGGGGCGAGTAGACCTCGAGCTCGACGCCGTCGGCTGAGGCGGTGTCGGTCTGCGGGCGCTGGCCGAATGCGTTCGAGAGGCCGAGGAGGCAGAGCAGGCCGAGCGCCGCGAGCACCGCCCAGCGGATGAACGGCCGCCGCTCGCGGCCGACGAGGTCGCGGTGCCGCTTCAGGGTCAGCTGGTCAGGCACGGAGGCCACGCGGAGCAGTTCGCCCGGAGCGGGAGCTCTCCTACCGGGGGAGGCCGCTACACTACGCCGTCTCCGAGCGCCCGTAGCTCAGGGGATAGAGCGCTGCCCTGCGGAGGCAGAGGTCGCACGTTCGAATCGTGCCGGGCGCATGTCGACGGGCGCGTCGCCCCGCCGTGGCGAAGCTCTAGGCGCCGAGGGTGTCGGCGAGCGCCCGACCCACGATCGCCCACATCGCGACGTACGGGATCGCGTAGGCGACCGCGCCGAGCACCACTCTGCGCTCTGCGACGGGCGCGCCGCCGATGACGCGGGCAAGGGCGGCGACGAGGATCGGGTTGGCCACTGCCGCGGCGAAGGCGTACGAGCGGTCCGAGCCACGCTGGAGCCACGCCACCGGGCGCGCAAGCAGGCGGCTCGCCCGCATCGTTTCGAGCCGCCGCTCGATCCGGGCGCCGTTGCCGGAGAACCAGTCATCCCAGTGTCGATCGATCCAGCGGCAGCAGCCGATCACGAGGAGGGCGACGGCGATCGTGGCGGCCGCGTAGACGAGCGAGGGCCGGAAAGAGGCCGCGAGCAGGGCGATAGGCAATCCGATCAGGATGCTGTCGAAGAATGCGAACCCCACGACGGCCGTACCGACAACACCGGTGCGTGCGGCGCTGACGGCGTGAGGCGAGTCGGGCGGCGGGGCCATCCCGCCATGTATCGGCAGCGACGCGCTACGACACGAGGTCGAGCTCCGCGCCCTGGGGAACCTCCCGCCGGACGTAGGCGAGCGCAACCACGCGGTCGCCGTCGCGGGCGGCGCTC
The DNA here is from genome assembly GCA_963829845.1 of uncultured Gaiellaceae bacterium. Lineage (GTDB taxonomy): Bacteria > Actinomycetota > Thermoleophilia > Gaiellales > Gaiellaceae > Gaiellasilicea. Next base: position 17,654 of record CAWHKD010000023.1, read on the forward strand.
GTGACCCGCCCGACGGCCTTGCCCTCGTAGACGAGCTCGGCGTCGGGCGCGGGCAGCTCGGTCAGCTCGAGGACGCGCAGGCCGCGGTTCGCGTGGCCGCGGTAGTGCAGCCGCGCGATCGGCTCCTGGCCGGGGTAGCAGCCCTTGGTGAAGCTGACGGCCCGTTCGGTCAGCCCCGCCTCGGCGGGCAGAACGCGATCGTCGATCTCCTTGCCCCAGGCCGGTGTGCCGGCACGGATACGGAGCAGCTCCAGTTCCTCGGCAGTGATCGTCGGCTCGAGCGCCGCGTCGAGCAGCTCGGCCGCGGACTCCCCGTAGTCGCCGGTCGGGATGCCCTCGCCACCGAACACGACGTGGGAGGTGTGCTCCTCCGGCTCGATCTCCGCCTTCGCCGCAAACCGGGAGCGGACGAGCTCGGCGCGGACGCGCTCGCCCAGCTCGGGCTCCGTCAGGAGCAGGAAGTCCTCGTGGCCGCGGCGGAGCACCACCAGCGGTGCGATCACGCGCGCCTTCGGCGTCAGCAGCAACGCCTCGCACGCCTCGCCGGGGCCGAGCGCGGCGATGTCGTTCGAGACCATCCGATCGAGATACTCCTCGGCGGCAGGGCCCGAGACGCGAACGAAGGAGCGGGGACGGAACGCGACGCGCATCCCTGGTTACTGTAGAGACGGTGTTCAGGTCGAAGGCGGAGAAGAAGGTCCTGGAAGCGGGCTACGACCCTGCCCGGCTGCCGCCCGGCCAGTATCTGACGGAGAAGTGGCCTGTGCTGCACGCCGGCTCGATCCCGTCGACCGACCTCACCACCTGGACGTTCGAGGTCTCCGGCGAGGTCGAGAATCCGGTCACGCTCTCGTGGGACGAGCTGAACGCGCTGCCGCGGACCGAGCACACCCAGGACATCCACTGCGTCACGCGCTGGTCGAAGTTCGACATGACGTTCTCGGGGATTCACTGGCGCGAGCTCGAGGAGCTCGCCCGGCCGAAGCCGAGCGCGCGCTTCGCGATCGCGCAGTCCGAGCAGGGCTACACCGCGAACGTGCCGATCTCGTTCCTGCGCGACGAGCACGCGCTGCTGACCACGCATGCGAACGGCGAGCCGCTCGCCGCCGAGCACGGCTACCCGCTCCGGCTCGTGATCCCGGGCAAGTACTTCTGGAAGAGCGCCAAGTGGCTGCGCGGGATCGAGCTCTCGGCGAGCGACAAGCCCGGCTTCTGGGAGCGCTACGGCTACCACAACGACGCCGATCCGTTCGCCGAGCAGCGCTACCAGTTCTAAAACGTGGGGGAACCCATGGTTCCCCCACGAACCCCCTCCTTCTCCGTCGTGCACGGAAGGACGCTTGTCGGGCCTCCCGCCGGGCAAAGCCCGGCTCCGGCCACCAGCCGCACCGCAATGGATGAGCCGCCCTGGGCCGGTGCCTTCTGGCAGATCACTCGTTCGAGTGACTACGGCGGATGCAGCGCGAGCCCGATACCTGGGCTACCCACCTCCCCATAGTTTCACCCCTCGAAGACCCGGCCCCTACCGGGTCTTCAACTTTGGGGGAACCCATGGTTCCCCCACAGGCCCCCTCCTTCTGCGCGGCGCAAACCCGACGTGGTCTGGCCTCCCGCCGGGCAAAGCCCGGCTCCGGCCACCAACCGGCGGAATCCTCGAGCCGAAAAACGACGAAGGGCCGGTGCGAGCCGGCCCTTCGTCTGAAGCAGAGCCCGCGGCTCTTTACATCATGCCGCCCATGCCGCCCATGTCGGGCATGCCGGCGCCGGCGCCCGCCTTCTCGGGGGCCTCGGCGACGATCGCCTCGGTCGTGAGGATGTTCTTGCCGATCGACGCGGCGTTCTGCAGCGCCGAGCGGGTCACCATCGTCGGGTCGATGATCCCGGCCTTGACCAGGTCCTCGACCTCGCCCGTGTCGACATTCAGGCCCTGGCCCTTCGCGGCCGAGCGGACCTAGTTGACGACGACCGAGCCCTCGAGCCCGGCGTTGTAGGCGAGCTGCCGGAGCGGCTCCTCGAGGGAGCGGGCGATGATCTGCGCGCCCGTCTTCTCGTCGCCCTCGAACGTGTCGAGCTTGATCGCGGCGACCGCCTGCAGGAGCGCGACACCGCCGCCCGGCACGATGCCCTCCTCGAGGGCTGCGCGGGTGGCCTGCAGCGCGTCCTCGACGCGGTGCTTCTTCTCCTTCATCTCCGTCTCGGTCGCAGCGCCGACCTTGACGACGGCGACGCCGCCGGCCAGCTTCGCGAGCCGCTCCTGGAGCTTCTCGCGGTCGAAATCGGAGTCGGTGTTCTCGATCTCCGACTTCAGCTGCTTGATCCGGGACTTGATCCCCTCGGCGTCACCGGCACCGTCGATGATCGTCGTCGTGTCCTTCGTGACGACGACGCGGCGGGCATGGCCGAGCTGCGAGATCTTCGTGTTCTCGAGCTTGAGGCCCATCTCCTCGGTGATCACCTCGGCGCCCGAGAGGATCGCGATGTCCTCGAGCATGCGCTTGCGGCGGTCGCCGAAGCCGGGAGCCTTGACCGCGACAGCCGTGAAGGTGCCGCGGAGCTTGTTGACGACGATCGTCGCGAGCGCCTCGCCCTCGACGTCCTCGGACACGATCAGCAGCGGGCGACCCGCCTGGATCACCTGCTCGAGCACGGGCAGGAGGTCCTTGACCGACCCGATCTTCTGGTTCGCGACCAGGATGTACGGGTCGTCGAGCACGGCCTCCATGCGCTCGGCGTCGGTGATCATGTACGGCGAGAGGTAGCCCTTGTCGAACTGCATGCCCTCGGTGAACTCGAGCTCGAGGCCGAACGTCTGGCCCTCCTCGACGTTCACGACGCCGTCCTTGCCGACCTTCTCGATCGCGTCCGCGATCACGTCGCCGATCTCGCGCTCGCGCGCCGAGATCGTGGCGACCCGGGCGATGTCCTCCTTGCCCGCGACCTCCTTGGACTGCTTCTTCAGGTCCTCGACGACAGCCTCGACGGCCGCCTCGATGCCGCGCTTGATCCCCATCGGGTTCGCGCCGGCGGCCACGTTCTTCAGGCCCTCGCGCACGATCGCCTGGGCGAGCACTGTCGCGGTCGTCGTGCCGTCGCCGGCGACGTCGTTGGTCGCCGTGGCGACCTCGCGTACGAGCTGTGCGCCCTGGTTCTCGAACGGGTCCTCGACCTCGATCTCGCGGGCGATGGTGACGCCGTCGTTGGTGATCGTCGGCGCGCCGAACTTCTTGTCCAGCACGACGTAGCGGCCCTTCGGGCCGAGCGTCACCTTGACCGCGTCGGCGAGAACGTTGACGCCGCGCTCGAGCGCGCGGCGTGCGTCCTCGTTGAACTTGAGCTCCTTGTGAGCCATTCCGTATTCCTCCTACCTAGGCTGTGCTGACTAGACCGCGGCGCGGTCGCCGACGACCTTCGCGAGGACGTCCGACTCGCGCAGAATCAGGACATCGTCCGAACCGAGCTTGATCTCGGTCCCGCCGTACTTGGAGAAGATGATCTCGTCACCCTCCTCGACGTCCATCTTGATGTACTCCCCGTCCTCGTCGCGCGGGCCGGGGCCGACTGCGAGGACCTTGCCGCGCTGCGGCTTCTCCTTCGCCGTGTCGGGCAGCACGATGCCGCTGACCGTGATCTCCTCTTCCTCGAGGATCTCTACGATCAGGCGGTCACCAAGCGGCTGCAAATTCATGTGATGCCTCCTCGTCCTTCAGACTTTGTGACACGATCTGGCACTCTGACTGTGAGAGTGCCGACGTCATTCTACAGTCCCGTGAACGCTGCGCAAGCGAGAACCGTCCACACGAGAGGTGAATTGTCACAAAGTCGCAATGATGCGTGAGTTCTCCGCCGGCGGGGTGCTGGTACGCCGCTTCCACGGCCGCTGGTGGCTCGCGGCGATCCGGCCGAACGGGAAGCGGGAGGGCACCTGGGCGCTTCCGAAGGGCCTGATCGACCCGGGCGAGAGCGGCGCCGAGACCGCCGTGCGCGAGGTGGCCGAGGAGACGGGGCTCTCCGGGCGGCTCGAGGGGAAGCTCGGCGACGTGCGCTACGTCTACACGCGCGGCGGCGAGCGGATCTTCAAGGTGGTCAGTTTCTTCCTGTTCCGCTACTCGAGCGGCCGGATCGGCGAGCTGCCGGCCGGGATGGAGCTCGAGGTGGCGGAGGTGCGCTGGTTGCCGCTGGAGGAGGCGCCTCGGCTGCTCGCCTACGGCGGCGAGCGCGAGATGGCTGTGAAGGCGCTCACCTCTCTATCATCGACCGGCCCCGCCTGAGAGGATGCCGTCGATGTTCGCGCTGAACTTCTACTCCCCGCTCGTCGCCGACCAGCTGCGCACGCACCGCAAGACGGCGACGATTCGGCTCGGCGACAAGTCGGGCAAGTACAAGAAAGGGATGATCGTGACCGTGCTGGTCGGCGTCCGCTACGGGCAGCGCGAGAAGATCTTCGACGCCGTGATCGACAAGGTCGAGGTAAAGCAGATCAACGAGCTCTCACCGCGCGAGATCGAGCACGACAACCCGGAGATCCGGCGGCCGGACGAGATGACGCGTTTCCTCGGCCAGCTCTACAACCGTCCCGTGAGCGAGGACGAGACCGTGACGGTGATCCGCTTCTCGCAGATCATCGGCTCGATGTTCTAGCGGCCTCGCCGTAGGATTGAGCGGCAGCCTGTGACCGCCCCGACCCGTACGCCGCTGCTCGTGGTCGCCGACGACGACCCGGACGAGCGCGGCCTGATCAAGGAGGAGCTCGAGCGTCGCTACGGCTCCGACTACGCGGTCCGGATCTGCACGACCGCCGAGCTGGAGGGCGTGCTCGACCAGGCCGAGGCGGACGGCGACGACGTCGCCCTCGCCCTGGCGACGGGGAAGGAGGGAGCCGACCTGCTCGCGCGCATGCGCGGTCGCTTCCCTACAGCACGGCGCGGTCTCTTGATCCCCTGGCTCGGCTGGAGCCGCCGCGGCGTCGGCGAGCTCGTCCTGCGCAGCATGGCCCGCGGCTGGATCGATCTCTACGTGATCAAGCCGACGCGACGTCGCGACGAGGTCTTCCACCGGACGATCAGCGAGCTGCTGCAGGAGTCGGAGCGGCTGCGCGGAGAAGGACCCGCCGGCGCGGTCGTCGTCGCGGACAGCCGCTCCGCCCGCGCGCACGAGCTTCGCGCCAGCCTGGCCGGGCTCGGGATTCCGCATCGGACGGTCGCCGCGGAGGACGGAGGCGCCGGCGGTGACGCTCGCCGACGGCCAGGTGCTCACCGACCCCGAGCCGGCCGCGCTGACGCGGGCGCTCGGGTTCCCGATCGAGCTCGACTCGCACGAGGCCGATCTCGTCGTCGTCGGCGCCGGCCCCGCCGGCCTCAGTGCCGCGGTCTACGGCGCGTCGGAGGGCCTGCGGACGACCGTGCTCGACGCGGGGGCGGTCGGCGGTCAGGCCGGCTCGAGCTCGCTGATCCGCAACTACCTCGGTTTCCCGCGAGGCCTCGGCGGCGGCGAGCTCGCCCAACGTGCCTACCAGCAGGCATGGCTCTTCGGCGCCCAGTTTCGGCTCACGCATCGTGCATCGGCGCTCGAGGAGCGGAACGGCAGGCACGTCGTCCGCACCGACAGCGGTGCCGAGGTCGCCGCGCGCGCGGTCGTGCTCGCGCTCGGGGTCGAGTACCGCCGGCTCGACGCCCTGGGCTGACCGAGCTCGAGGGTGCGGGCGTCTTCTACGGCGCTTCGATGTCGGAGGCGCAGGCGTTCGCCGGCGAGAGCGTCTACATCGTCGGCGGCGGCAACTCGGCGGGGCAGGCGGCGCTGCATCTCGCCCGCTACGCCTGCAAGGTCCGGATCCTCGTTCGCGGCGACGGGCTGGCGGCGACGATGTCGCAGTACCTGATCGACACGATCGACAAGGACCCGAACGTGCAGGTCCTGACGCACACCGAGGTGGCGGCAGAGCTGGCGACGGGCGCCTCGAGCAACTGCAGCTTCGTACGCCCGAGGGGATCACGACCGTTCGGCGGCGGCGCTGGTCGTCCTGATCGGCGCTCATCCGCACACCGAGTGGCTCCCCGACGAGATCGCGCGCGACGAGTGGGGTTACCTCGCAACCGGCCCCGACGCGGCGGGCTGGCCGCTCGACCCGCGCCGCTGCCGCTCGGACGAGCCCCCGGCGTCTTCGCGGCCGGCGACGTCGCGCCCGTGCGGTCAAGCGCGTGGCATCAGCGGTAGGCTCGGGTGCGCTCGCCATAAGCGACGTGCACGCCTACCTCGCCCTGGAGACGGCGGGTCGATGGCCCTTTCACCGCTGAGTTCCTCGTCGTCCTCCTCGCCCTGCCGCTGATCGGGCTCTCGATCCTGCTCGCCGCGCCCGAGACGGACTTCGAGTGGCAA
>CAWHKD010000024.1:0-231668 GCA_963829845.1 uncultured Gaiellaceae bacterium
GTGATCCAGATCGACGCGCACAAACCCCTGAAGCGGCCGCTCCGCGGCCGGTCGCCCCGATGATCCGGATCAATCCAACGCCTGCCGCGCAGGATCGCCATCCGCAGGAGCGGATGCCGATCGCGCACAAACCCCTAAAGCGGCCGCTCCGCGGCCGGTCGCCCCAATGATCCGGATCAATCCGATGCTTGCCGCGCAGGCTCGGCATCCGCAGAAGCGGATACCGAGCGCGCACAAACCCCTGAAGCGGCCGCTTCGCGGCCGGGCGCGTCGATGATCCGGATCAACCCGAAGAGCGGCGGCTGGCTCGAGGTCGTCTGCGGGCCAATGTTCAGCGGCAAGAGCGAGGAGATGATCCGCAGGCTGCGCCGCGCGGAGATCGCGGGGCAGCGCGTCGTCATCTTCAAGCCGCGCATCGACGACCGCTACGACGCGGCCGACGTCGTCAGCCACGCCGGCATCCGCATGCGCGCCGTCCCGGTCGACGGCGTCGCCGAGCTGGCGGAGCGCGCGCGCGGCTTCGAGGTGGTCGGGGTCGACGAGGCGCAGTTCTTCGAGCACGAGCTCGTCGGCGCCGCGCTCTCGCTCGCCGACGCCGGCGCCCGGGTGATCGCGGCCGGGCTCGACCAGGACTTCCGCCGCCTGCCGTTCGGGCCGATGCCGGAGCTGCTCGCGCACGCCGAGTTCGTCGACAAGCTCCAGGCGGTCTGCCACCGCTGCGGCGGCGGCGCGACCACCACGCAGCGGCTCGTGGACGGGCGCCCCGCGCCCTACTCGGGCGCGACGATCGTCGTCGGCGCGAACGAGCAGTACGAGGCGCGCTGCCGCGACTGCCACGAGGCCGGCGATGGCCTCGCGACAGTCGCGGCCTAAGCGCCGCTAGCTCGACGGCACCGTCGCGTCGATCCAGACAAGCCGGTGGTCCGAGGTCGGGAAGGGGAACGTCCCGACGATGCGGAAGAGCGGGTCGGTGTTGAGCGGCCAGAAGACCGCGCCGTCGACGATCTGCATCGTCTTCCGCGGCAGCACGTAGTCGGCCCGCAGGTTGCCCGGCGCCGTGTCGGCGAAGTCGGCCGTGTCGAAGCGCGGGTCGGAGCGGTGGGTCAGGTTGGCCCCGCCCTGGAGGGCGCTCTGCTGCACGGCACCCGGACTCTCCGGGGTGAACTGCGTGTTCACGAGCGGATGCTCGAGCAGCAGCTGGATCGAGCCCGGGATGCTGTCGCCGTCGAGTGGATCCGAGTTCTGGTCGCCGGCGATCACGAAGAGCGAACCCGGCGGGAGGCCGCCCGTTCCGCCGGCGTCGTCGTAGATGTAGCCGGACTTCCCGGGAGAGATGTAGTCGGCCCAGAGGCGGATCTCGTCGAAGTTCCGGGTTCCGTTCCGGTCCTCAGGCCCGTCGAACACGGGCGGCGTCGGATGGCTGGTGAGGAAGTGGACGACCTTGCCGCCGACGAGGACGGGCAGATCCCAGTGGCTCTTCGAGGAGAGCCGGAACACGTTCAGCTCTGCGGGCGAGTACCAGTCGGCCGGCGCCGGCGTCGCGGGATCGTCCGGGAGGAGTCCGCCGGGCATGTCCTTCCAGAGGAACTTCTGGAACGTTCGGATGCCGGTCGGGTCGATCGGATACATCGAGTAGACCGCCATCCCGAACTGACCCGGGAAGAAGCCGAAGCCGAAGGCGTCGTCGGGCCCGCCGACAACGCCGTTGTTGTTCAGGTCGAAACCGGACGGGATGCCGGTGTTCGACTCGGCCGCGAAGCGATACGGGTAGAAGATCGGCGCGGCGCCGTTCTGAGCGATCGAGAGATAGTTGTCCTGGAACAGGCGAAGGGCGTTGCCCGCCGCGTCGAAGTCGAACTCGTTGATCAGCAGCACGTCCGGCCGGACCCGCTGGATCGTCTCGGCCGCGTTCTTCGCCTGCACGTTGTTGGGCGTCGAGATGTCCGAGACGAACTGGCCGGCAAAGTTGCGGTTGAGCGACGCGTTGAACGTCGCGAAGCGAACGTCGGCGTTCGGCGGCGTCGCCGCGGCCGCCGGTGCGAGCGACAGCGCCGCGAGCACCGTGAGCACGAACCTGCGCATCCTCTTCCCTCCCCTAGAAGTTGTCGGGGCGGGCATACCACACCCGCCCCGACCACGAGAGCACCTAGCTGAGCTTGTTGGCCTTGAGGAAGGCCCTGGCCACCGAAGCGGCCGACTTCTTGTCGAGCGCGACCGCCTTGTTCATCGCGATCATCGCGCGGAGCGTCAGCAGCGCGCTGACCTTGTTGACCGTCGAGGTGAAGCTGGAGCCGTTCTCGGACACAAGCGTCTTGCTCAGAACGGGCGCGACGTGCTGGAATCCGAACATGTTCCGCGGCTCGCTGAGCACCACATACTTCGTCGAGATCAGCTGAGGATCAGTGCTGAAGATCGCAGCAGCGAGCACCTTCTTCTGGGTGAGCAGCGTGTAGGCGCTGATCCCCGCCAAAGGCGTGAAGTCGAACTTCACTCCGTAAAGCCTCGAGAGGCTCGGCGCCCAGCGCGTCTCGAACTGAGGGAAGCCGGCGAGCGTCAGATTGGGAACCTTCTTCAGGTCTCCGACCGTCTTCAGCCCGTACTGGGTGGCGGTCGTCCGCAGCACCGCGATCGCGTCGCGATCCTGGAACGGCGTCTGTCGCAGCAGCGTCTGGCCACGGCGCCCATACAGCTGCTTGGCGACGTTGTAAGTGGCGAGTGCCGTCTTCGGTAGCGACTTCCGCTTGAACGTGACCGAGAGCATGATCCCGGTGTACTCGGGATAGAAGGTGACGCGGTTGCTGCGCAACGACGCGTCGATCAGCTCCGTCGAGCCGATGTTCTCCTTGTACTGCACCCTGAACCCCTTCGCCTCCAGGGCCTGCTTGTAGAGCTGCCCCAGCACGTATTGCTCGGGGAAGTCCTTCGTCCCGATGATGATCGGTGTCGCCTGCCCCTTGTCGAGCGCGGCCGTTGCCGCGGCGGCTCCCCCGAGCACGATGGCGACTCCGAGGGCGATCGCGAAGGCCGCCTTGGCGGCCCGACGATTGTGTTTCCTGATCACTGCACCTACCTCCTGTCGCGGTTCACCCGGTTAGACGACCGGGCGCACATCCGGTTCGAACGTCGGAACTTCTTCTTTCAATCCTGCGGGCGTCAGCCACCGTTGCAGGACGCCGAGCCCCGCGTCGGCGGCAAGCGCGAGCAGCGAGACGCAAATGGCGGCGGCCACGAGTCCTTCGACGTCGTACGCAGCCTGGTTCACGAGGATCTCGCCGAGGCCGCTGCCGCCTGCGATCGCGGCGATCGTGGCGGTCGCGACGACGAAGACAGCTGCGGTGCGGATCCCGACGAAGAGCAGCGGCAGAGCGAGCGGCAGCTCGACGCGCCACAGCACCTGGGAGGGCGTCATCCCCATCCCCTTCGCGGCCTCGACCGCGTCCCGGTCGACCTCGTCGACGGCGACGTACGCGTTGGTCAGGATCGGTGGCACGGCGAGCACCACGAGCGCGAGCATGACGGTCGTGAAGCCGATGCCGAGGAAGATGAAGCCGACCGCGATCACGACGAGGGTCGGCAGTGCCCGGCCGATGTTCGCGACGTTGACCGCCACCAGCGAGCCGCGATGGAGGTGGCCGAGAGCGATGCCGAGCGGGACGGCGATCGCGATCGCAACGAGCAGCGCCGCCGCCGAGAGGACGATGTGCTCCAACGTCTTCTCGAGCAACAGGTCACGCTCGTCGACCATGAACCGGACGCTGTCGACGAAGACGTTGAGCGCTGCAACGATCACGTCACCCTCCTGGCCGAGGCCCACGGCGTCACCGCCCGCTGTGCGAGTACGAGCAGAACGTCGGCGAGGATCGCGAGGCCGACCGCCAGGGCACCGGCAGCGATGATCTCCGTCCGGAAGTCGAGCCGGAGTGCGCCGAGAATCGGACCGCCGAGCCCCTCGGAGACGACGAACGCGGCCACGGTCGCGAGGGCGATGGTCGAAACGACGGCGATGCGCAACCCGGCCACGATCGCCGGCAGCGCCAGGGGCAACTCGACGCGCCAGAGCATCTGGTTCCGCGTCAGCCCCATCCCGCGCGCGGCCTCGAGCACCTCCGGCGGCGCCGAGCGGAGCCCGGCGAGGTTGTTGCGGAAGAGGATCAGGAGCGTGTAGCCCACGAGCGCGATCTCGACCGTCGTCACGGTCAGCCCCGTGACCGGCACGAGCAGCTGGAAGAGCGCGAGGCTCGGAATCGTGTAGATCACGGCCGACAGGAACGCGACCGGCCGCTCGACGTGGCGGAAGCGGTGGGCCAGGAGCGCCGCGACCAGCGAGAGCGCGAAGCCGACGCCGACCGCGATCACGGTCAGCTTGATGTGCTCGACGAGCGCCGGCTGGAGCACCGGGTCCCAGTTCTCGCGCACCCAGTCGGTGCAGAAGAGCCGGTTCTCGGCGACACAGTCGCTCGCCTCGCCGAAGTCGGGGATGACGGGCTCGGCCACTACCGCAACAGTTCCGTCAGCCGGTCGAGCGTCAGCTGCTTCCGCGTCCCGTCGCCGGACTCGACGACGACCGCGCGGGCGCCGTCGGTCAGCATCGCGGAGAGCGCGTCGCGGAGGGTCGTATTGCCGTCGAGCAGCGGCCCGACCGCGCCGTTCGCGGGCTCGAGCTCGACCTCGTCGAGCTTGGTGAGCGAGAGCCGCTTCAGGCCGCGGTCGGCGCCGACGAAGCGGGCGACGAAGTCGTCCGCCGGGTGGGCGAGCAGCTGCTCGGGCGTGTCGTACTGGGCGAGGACGCCGCCCTCGCGCAGAATCGCGATCCGGTCGCCGACGAGGATCGCCTCGTCGATGTCGTGGGTGACGAAGATGATCGTCTTGCGCAGCTCCTGGTGGATCCGGAGCAGCTCGTTCTGGAGCCTCGTCCGCGTGATCGGGTCCAGAGCGCCGAAAGGCTCGTCCATCAGCATCAGCGGCGGGTCGGCGGCGAGGGCGCGCGCCAGCCCGACCCGCTGGCGCTCGCCGCCGGAGAGCTGAGAGGCGTACCGGGAGCGGTAATCGCGCGCGGGCAGGTCGACGAGGTCGAGCAACTCGTCTGTGCGCTCGTCCGTGTCGCGCTTCGACCAGCCGAGCAGCTTCGGTACGGTGGCCACGTTCTCGGCGACGGTCATGTGGGGGAAGAGGCCGACCTGCTGGATCACATAGCCGATCCCCCGGCGCAGGGTCGTCTCGTCGAGCGCCTGAACGCTCGTGCCGTCGACGCGGATATCGCCTGAGGTGAGCTCGACGAGCCGGTTGACGAGCTTCATCGCCGTCGTCTTGCCGCCGCCGGAAGGGCCGACCAGGCAGCAGACCTCGCCGGCCGGAATCGTCATCGAGAGGTCGTCGACCGCCGGTGCGGCGCGGCCGGGGTACCGCTTGGTCGCGTGATCGAAGACGATCTCGACCGCTTGACGCGGAGCCCTCACCGATCGAAGCCTAGACGCTGGTAGCTTCGCCGGGAGTGGCCGACGTCGCCTACATCCCCGGCGAGGCCGGCCGCGAGCGGCGACCCGCGATCGGCTACGCGATGATCATCTCGGCGGCCCTCCTCTTCGCCCTGAACGGGACGGTCTCGAAGGTCGTCCTGCAGTCCGGGATCTCTTCGCTCGAGCTGACACAGGTGCGTGCCACCGGTGCGTTCCTCGGCTTCGCGCTCGTGCTCGTACTGACCCGCCGCGAGAGCCTCCGGCTGACCCGCCGCGAGGTGCCGTATCTGATCGTCTTCGGGATCGCGGGCGTCGCGCTCGTGCAGTGGCTCTACTTCGTCTCGATCGGGCGGCTGCCGATCGGGATCGCGCTCCTGATCGAGTACATCGCACCGATCCTGATCGCGCTGTGGGCCTGGTCGGTGTTCAAGGAGCCGATTCGGCGTCGAATCTGGGTTGCGCTCGTGCTCGCCGTCGTCGGCCTCGCGGTCGTGGTCGAGGTCTGGAGCGGGCTGACGCTGGACGGGCTCGGGGTAACGGCGGCGCTGTCGGCCGCCGTTGCGTACATGGTGTACGTGCTGATGGCCGAGCGCGCGGTCAGGTGGCGCGACCCCGCTTCGCTGACGGCGTACGGCTTCTTGTTCGCGGCGCTCTTCTGGGCAGCTGTGCAGCCGGTCTGGCGCTTTCCGGCCGGACGGCTCGACGACGACGTCTCGCTGCTCGGCAACCTCGAGCGCTTCTCGCTGCCGGTCTGGCTGCTGCTGCTCTACATCGTCTTCGCGGGGACGATGATCACCTTTCTCCTCGTCGCCGCGGCGCTCCGCCACATCTCGGCGACGCGCGTCGGGATCGTGGCAATGCTCGAGCCCGTGGCGGCGAGCGCCGTCGCCTTCGTCTGGCTCGGCGAGTCGTTCGGAGCGGCGCAGCTCCTGGGCGGCACCGTCGTGCTGGCCGCGATTCTCCTCGCCCAGACGGCCCGTTGAGCCGCACACACTTTCCTTACGTTCTATCCCCCAAAAGGGTGAGGCCGCCGTCCGGCTCGTTCGTCACTCTCCCGCCTTGCCGCAGGTTTGGAGCCCCATCCGCACAGCGGCGTGCGTTCTGTTCGCCTTTGCCGCCGTCGCCCCCGTGGCCGGTGCCGGGAACGAGGCGACCTCGCTGAACCAGACTGAGCGCTCGCTCCTCAGCGTCGTCAACGAGGTTCGCGGCAACCACGGCCTCCGACCGCTGAAGGTCGACCCTGCCCTCGCCCGTGTCGCGCGCTCCTATACCGCGACCATGCTTCGCACCGGTGTCTTCGCGCACGGCGACATGTTCGGACGGCTCAGCCGCTCCGGTGCGGCCGGCCCGACGTACGGCGAGAACCTCGCCTGGGGGACCGGCCCGTACGCGACCGCCCGCCAGATCGTCCGCAGCTGGATGGGCAGTCCCGGCCACCGCGCCAACCTGCTCCGCCCTGGCTGGACCCGGATCGGCCTCGGCGCGCTCACGGGCACCTTCGCCGGGTATCGCGGCGCGACCGTGTTCACCGCGGACTTCGCCGGCCGCTAGGTCTCCGCCATCAGGCCGCGGAGCTCGGTCAGCTTCTCGCGGCGGAGCTCGTCGCGCTCGCCGCGCTCGAGTCTGTCCAGCAGAGCGCGCACGAGAGGCGCCAGCTCGACGGGGTTGAACGGCTTCGTGATGTATTCGACGCCGCCGATGTCGAGCCCCCTCGCCCGGTCGCGGAACTCTGCGCGCGCGGTCAGGAAGATGATCGGGATGTCGGCAGTGCGCTCGTCCTCGAGCAGAGCCTCGGCGACACCCCAGCCGTCCAGGCCGGGCATCATCACATCGAGGAGGATCACGTCGGGGCTCTCGCTCCGCGCCGCGTCGAGTCCCGAGGGACCGTCGCCCGCCTCGAGCACGGGCATCCCTTCCGCCTCCAGATTGACGCGACAGAGCAGCCTGATCGGAGCCTCGTCGTCGATCACGAGCACCGTGGTCATGTGCCTCGCCTGTTACCCAGCGGTGTCATCTCTCACTCTCCACGGGACGCAGCTCGAGCACGAACGTCGACCCACGACCTTCGTCAGAGTCGACGCGGATCGTGCCACCCATCGCAGTCACAAGGCCCTCGGCCAGGAAGAGGCCGAGCCCCGCTGCGCCGGCGCCGACGGCGCCGGCCACGGCATCACCGCGGTAGAACTTGCGGAAGATCCGCTCCTGCTCCGCGACCGGGATGCCGACGCCTTCGTCCTCGACGCTGACCTCGACCGCGTCCTCGCCGCGGCGGGCAGCGACCGTAACGATGCCGCCGGCGGGCGAATAGCGGACCGCGTTGTCGAGCAAATGCGCTAGCACCTGGCCCAGCTTCTCACGGTCGGCCTCGGCCGAGAGCGGCTCGTCGGCGAGATCGACGACGAAGCGGTGGCCGTTCTGGCCGCCCCCGTCGGCTCCCTCGGCCGATCGAACCGCCTCGCTGACGACGGCGCCGATGTCCGTTTCCGCGAGCTGGACCGCCATCGCGCCGGTGTCGAGCTGCGCGACCGAGAGCAGCCGGTCGACGATCGATGTCAGCCGCTCCGACTCGGAGGCGATATAGCGGAGGAAGGTCGCCCGCTCCTCGTCCCCGAAGAGCACGTCCTGTCGGAGGAGCGTCTCTGCGAAGCCGTAGATGGAGGTGAGCGGCGTCCGCAGCTCGTGCGAGACCGTCGAGACGAAGTCGGACTTCATCCGCTCGACGCTTCGCTCGGCCGAGATATCGCGGAATGCGTAGATGCGGCCGGCGACGGCTCCGGCGGGGTCGGTCATCACGGCTTCGCTGAGGGAGAGCCAGACCTCCTCGGACCCGCGCCTGATCGGCAGCAGCCGGCTTGCGACCGGCGCTGCTCCGACGGCGTCGAACGGACGGCCGAGCGCCTCCATCGGCGTCTTGCCAAGAGCCTCCGCCTGTGAGACGCCGGTGACGCGCTCGGCGGCCGGGTTCCAGAGCACAACGTTGCCGCCGCGGTCGACTGCCACGATTCCGTCGGCGACATTGGCGAGGATCGCCTCACCGCGCTGCTGCTCGTGGCTGACGCCCTGGTAGAGCTCGGCGTTGACGCGTGCTGCCGCGGCGGTTGCCGCGAGCGCGAGCAGCGCTTCGGCCTCCTCCTCCCGCCACTCGCGCGGACGCGTCGAGTAGACGGCGAGGATCCCCTGCGCGGACTCCTCCGGCCCGATCATCGGCACGCCGAGATAGCCCGCATAGCCGGCGCCGAGCATCGCATCGGCCTCGCCGACCCGCGGATCCACCGCGACGTCCGGGATCGACCTGCTCGCGCGCGTCTGCACGATGTCACCCACGAGCCAGGCCGTCGACGGAGCGCGCGTGCCGAGCGCGTCGATCCCGCCCGCTCCCGCTGCCGCCCGCACGACGACCTCGTCGCCCTCGAGCATCCGCACCGAGGCGCCGTCGCCCCCGAGCAGCTGCACGGCGAATCGCGCCGATGCATCAAGGACGTTGTCCGGATCGAGCTCGCCCGCGAGCTCGCGGCCGGACTGGGCGAGACGCTGCGCCAGGTGGCGCGACCGGCGCTCGCGCTCGTAGAGGTCGCTGCGCTCGAGCGCGGCCCTCGCGGCTGCCGCGACCTGCGCTGCGAGCTCGAGCTGGTCGTCGTCGAAGGCGCGCTCGCCCTGGAAGAAGACAAGCACGAGTCCGGCTCCCGCGCCCCCGGGCTGCTGCAGCGGCACCGCCAGCAGCGAGTCCCGTCCTGCCGCCGCCGCCGCGGTCCCGAGGCCGTCGCCGAAGCGGTCGTCCTCCAGGAGCCGCCTGGAGGCGAGCACCCTGCCGGCGCGGGCACACGCCGTCAACGATGACGCGCTCTCGCGCAGGTGGCGCGAAAGCCCCTCGGCGAGCTCGTACCCGCCGGCCAGTTCGAGCGACGAACCGACACCCTGAAGCACGGCCGCCGACTCGCCGCCGAGCGCGTCGGCAGCCGCTTGCGCGACGGCGTCGAGTGTCTCCTGTTCCGACAACGGCTCGCTCAGCACGGCCGCGATCCGGTAGAAACCGCGCTCGGTCTGCGCACGCCGCGTGCTCTCCTCGTACGCCTCGGCATTTCGGAGGGCGATCGAGGCGAGGCTCGCGAACGCCTCGATCAAGCGCAGATCCGACTCCTCGAAGCGACCGGCCTCCTGGGAGTAGACGCGGAGCGCCCCGCGAACCTCGCCGAACGACGAGATCGGCGCGCACATCACCTCGGCGAAGGCACCGTCGCTGCGTGCGACGCCTGGCTGCTCGGTCTCGGCGACTTCGCGCTGCAGCACCGGCTTGCCCGTCGTGATCGCCTCGCCGATGGTGCCGGCGACCGGGATCGCCCGCCCGACCTCTTCCTCCGGCATCCCCAGCACCGCCCGGCACAGGAGCTTCGAGCCGTCGCGCACGAGCGTCCAGCAATCGGCTGCGTCGGCGTTCACGAGAGAGCGGAGCTCCGAGACGAGACGCTCGATCACGACGTCGAAGCGGAGGTCACTGGTGAGCGCCTCACCCGCCTTCAGCAGCGCCTCCTGCTCGGCCAGACGGCGGTCGCTCTCGCGGAGCAGGCGGGACGAGTTGAACGCCACCGCAGCTTCCCGGGCGACGGCTTCGGCAAGCGCGATCTCGGCCGGGCTCCAGTCGCCGACGATCGCCCGGTGGAAGGCCAGCACGCCGAGGAACCGCTCCTGCGCCACGATCGGCGTCGCGAGGACGGCCTGCACGCCGTGATCGGAGAGCCCGCGAACGTCCCCGAGGCTGCTGTCCTCAAGCACCGGTGAGCCCAGGACGTCCGCCACCGCGACGGTGCGCCCGAGCCGCCCACAGAGGTTGACGACGGGTAGGCGGGAAGCATCGGCAAGCGGCGGCACGCCTTCGGCGTGCCACTCGGCTGCCACGCCGGTCGTATCGCCCTGCTCGCCGAGCCTGACGAAGCAACGGGCAGCGTCGAGCGCGACGCCGATCTCAGCGAGCACCGCCGGCAGCACGTCGTCGACGTCGCGGTGCGACCGGAGCTCGAACGAGACGTGCGAGATCAGCCGCTCGCGCTCGAGGGCGTCGGCCAACGCGATCGTCGCGCGCGAACGCTCGAGCGCCAGCCCGCCTTCGCTGACGAGGGCTTGCATCTGGCCAAGCTCCTCGTCGTCGAACACACGCGGGTGGCGAACCGCGCCGAAGACGACCCCGATCACCTCGTCCGCGGCACGAACCGGGACATAGACGCAGCTCTTGACCTTCGCGATCGCGTTCAGACGCTGGTTGACGACCGCGGAGTGTTCGGCATCGTAGACCGTGAACGCCCTTCCCTCACGGACGGCCGCGTTGATCCCGGACGGCTCGCGGTCGAGCGCGACTCGCTTGCCGACCAGCCCGAGGTTGTCCTCACCGCCTTCGCGGGCAGCGACGATCACCGCCGCCAGGCCGTCGTCCTCGATCAGGGCCATGTTGGCGAGGTCGAGCTCGAAGGCCGCGGCGAGCTCGTCGAGGAGCACCTTCGCAACGTCGGACGGCTCGGAGGCGTCGAGGAGCTGCTGTGAGAGCCCCGTCGTCGTCGGCCCTCGTTCGTCGTCCTGCTTGGGGTCGTGAGCGCCGGGCCGTGCACGATCTCGCCGCAGCAGAAGCGCGCTGGTCGCGCCGACGGCCAGAGCCAGTGCAGCGACGATGAGCAACGGCACCGCGTCGAACAGCACCGCCTGAGTCTCAACGTCCACTGGAGCCTACGATGATAGAGACGCGCATGCCGCTTTGAAAGATGGGCCGTCTGGCCTATTGGCACCCAACCGGCCGGGGACTACCGTGGCTGCACTGGGCGATGCGACCCGCGTGCGCGCGGGGAGCATTGGAAGCGGCCCTGTCGCGACGACCCCCCCGACGCGGCAGGGCTGTTTTCCCTGGTCCCAGCGTGTGGGAGCTACGATCGCGGCGATGGTCGAACGCGTGCTCCTGGCCTCGCCCCGTGGCTACTGCGCCGGGGTCGAGCGCGCCGTGGAGACGGTCGAGTTGGCGCTCGACCACTACGGCCCGCCGGTCTACGTGCGCAAGCAGATCGTCCACAACATCCACGTCGTCCGTGACCTCGAGGCCCGCGGCGCGATCTTCGTCGACTCCGAGACCGAGGCGCCGCAGGGCTCGACGATCGTCTACTCGGCCCACGGCGTCGCCCCGGCGGTCAACGCCGCCTCCGCAGAGCTCGGCCACAACGTGATCGACGCGACCTGTCCGCTCGTGACCAAGGTGCACGTGCAGGCGCGCCGATACGCCGCGGACGGCTACACGGTCATCCTGATCGGACACGCCGGGCACGAGGAGGTCGTCGGGACGATGGGCGAAGCGCCTGAGGCGACAGTGCTCGTCCAGGACGTCGCCGAGGCGGAAGCCCTCGACCTGCCCGCGGACGCGCGACTCGCGTACATCACGCAGACGACGCTCTCGGTCGACGAGACCTCGGAGATCATCGGCGTGCTGCGGCGCCGCTTTCCTGCGATCCACGCGCCGAAGAAGGAGGACATCTGTTACGCGACCTCCAACCGGCAGTGGGCGGTAAAGGAGATGCTGACCGAGGTCGACCTGCTGCTCGTGATCGGCTCGCGCAACTCCTCGAACTCGAACCGGCTCGTCGACGTCGCCCGCGCCGGCGGCGTCGCGTCGTATTTGATCGACGACGAGACGGAGATCGAGGCGGCGTGGCTCGACGGTGTCCGCACGGTCGGCGTCACGTCCGGCGCCTCGGCGCCGGAGAAGCTCGTCAACCGTGTCTGCGAGTGGTTCCGCGCGCGCGGCGTCGAGCGGATCGAGCCGTTCCGAATGATCGACGAGGACGTCACCTTCCGCCTGCCCGTCGAGCTGCGTCGGGAGCTCGCCCTCGCGGAGGCGCAGCAGTAGGGCGCCGCTAGGCCTTCGCGATCTGCGGCTGCTCGACGCCGTCGGCTTGAAGCGAGACAGCGAGAACCTCCGCCTTGATCCACTCGGAGTGCTGCTCGACGAGGTCGGCGTCGGCGGCGGGGAGGGTCACGGCGATCCGGTCGGTCAGTTCGAGCCCCTGCTCCTTTCGCATCGAGTTGAGCGTGTGGATCAGGTCGTAGACGCGGCCCTCGAGCTCGAGCTCGGGATCGACCGTGGTGTCGAGCGCGACGGTCACGCCGTCGTCCGATGCGACGGCCCAACCCGACTTGCCCGAGCGCTCGACGAGCACCTCGTCGGCGCCGAGGTCGTGGCCGAGGACGCGGAAGCCGCCCCCGTCGAGCTGCTCGAACTCGCCCGCCGCGAGCGCAGCCCGGACCGCTCCGAGCTCCTTGCCGAGCTTCGGGCCGAGCACCGGCAGGTGCGGCTTCACATGCAGCTCGGTGGCGTCGACGTGGCCGAACTCGACCTCCTTCACCCGCAGCTCCTCGCGCAGCTCGTCCGCGTGACCCTCGGCGAGCGGCGCACCCTCGACGACGAGGCGACGGAGCGGCTGGCGGAGTTTGAGCCGGGCGCCGGCGCGAGCCTGATGGCCGAGCCCGACGACGCGGCGCAGCTCGGCGACCTCCTCGAGCAGGGCCTTGTCGGGCCGACCCGCCGCCGGCCAGCCGGCGAGGTGCACCGATGTCGGCGGGTCGCCGCCGGCGCCGCGGACGAGGCTCTGCCAGAGATGCTCGGCGAGGAACGGCATCACCGGTGCGATGACGCGGACTCCCTGCACGAGCGCGTGCCAGAGCGCCTGCAGCGCCTCCGCCTCGCCGTCCCAGAAGCGACGGCGTGAGCGGCGGATGTACCAGTTGGAGACGTCCTCGACGAACTCCTCGAACGCGCGTGTCACGTTCACGGTCATGAACGCCTCGTAGCCGGCCGTCGCGTCGTCCACGAGCTGCGCCGTGCGCGCGGCGAGCCAGCGGTCGAGCGGACGCTCAGCCGGTGGCGCCGCCGCGTAGTCGGGCCGGAAGCCCTCGATCGTCGCGTAGTCGACGAGGAAGCGCGCCGAGTTCCAGAGCGTCAGCAGCTTGCGCTTGATCTCATGGGCGGGGCCGAAGCCGAAGAGCAGGTTCCGGTCGGGCGGCTGGGCGCAGAACTGCCAGCGCATGACGTCGGCGCCCATCCGCTCGAAGGCGTCCTCGGCCTCGATCATGTTCCCCCACGAGCCGTGCATCTCGCGGCCGGTCTCGTCGAGCATCTTCTCGTAGCCCAGCACCTTCCGGTACGGCGCCCGGCCCGTCAGGACGACGGACATGAAGTGCTGCGAGTAGAACCAGAGGCGGATCTGCTCGCGCATCTCAGAGACCCAGTCCGCCGGGAACCACTCCTCCCAGTAGGCGTGATCGTGGAGGTCGGCCGTCGTCAGACCCTCGGCGGCGCCGGTCGCGTACCCCTGCGGGACGAACGTCGGGTTCTGCCAGCCGAGCGTCGAGAACGGGACGATGCCGGCGTCGAGCCAAACGTCGCCCACCTCGACGACGCGACGCACGGGCTCGCCGCACGACTCGCATCCGATCGGGACCTCATCGATCCAGGGGCGCCGCAGCTCCTCGAGCTGCTCGAGCCCTTCTGTCGCGCGCGCCTCGAGCTCGGCCTTCGAGCCGATCACGTTCAGGTGACCGCACGAGCAGGGGTAGAAGGGCAGCGGGAGCCCGTAGTAGCGGCGCCGCGAGATGTTCCAGTCGCCCATGTTGTTCAGCCAGTCGTCCATGCGCTTGCCCATGTATGCGGGCGTCCACTCGACGTCCTGGTTCGCGGCGAGCAGTTGCGGCCGCAGCTCCTCGACCGAGATGAACCAGTCGTCCGAGAGGCGGAAGATCAGCGGGGTGTCGCAGCGCCAGCAGTGCGGGTAGGCATGCTCGTAGAGACCCGCCTCGACCAGGAGGCCGCGCTCGCCGAGGTTGCCGATCAGCTGATCCGCAGCCTCGATCGTGGAGAGCCCGTGGAGCCAGCCGTAGTCGTCGTAGAAGCGGCCGGCCTCGTCAACGGGCGTCAGCACGTCGAGGCCGTGCACCCTCGAGAGCTCGAAGTCCTCGCCGCCGCAGCCGGGAGCGATGTGGACGACGCCCGTCCCCTGATCGAGCGTGACCTCGTCCCACGGGATCACGCGGTGCTCCACCGCTCCTCCCGGGGGGAGCTCGTCGAACGGCCCCGAGTAGCGCCAGCCGACGAGCTCCTCGCCGCGCTTCCGCTCGGCGAACGCCTCGTCGGGGTAGCGCGCGACGGCGACCCACTCGCCGTTCTCCCGGCGCCCGTACTCGGCGTCGGGCTTCACCGCCGCGGCGACGTTCGCCGGCAGCGTCCACGGCGTCGTCGTCCAGATCACGAGCGACTCGTGCGGACGCTCGAGCAGCGGGAAGCGGACGTACAACGAGGGGTCGGCGCGATCCTGGTATACGCCGGACTGCGAGAGCTCGTGCTGCGAGAGCGAAGTGCCGCAGCGAGGACACCACTCAGTGGAGCGATGGCCCATGTAGAGCCAGTCGTTCTCGTGCACGCGCTTCAGCATTCGCCAGACGTACTCGATGTTCGTGTCGCTGAACGTGAAGTAGTCGCGGCCCCAGTCCATCCATTGCCCGAGCCGGATCGAGCCGCGCGTGATGTCCGCGGACGACTGGACGACCACCTCGCGGCAGCGGCGCGCGAACTCCGCGAGCCCGAACTCCTCGATCTCGCGCTTCGAGTTGAGACCGAGCGATCGCTCGACGCCGACCTCGATCCAGAGGCCCTGGCAGTCGAAGCCGTTCTGGTAGCGCTGGTGGTGGCCGCGCAGCGCCTTGTAGCGCTGGAAGACGTCCTTCAGCGTCCGGCCCCAGGCCGTGTGCACAGCGAGCTTCTTGTTCGCGGTCACCGGGCCGTCGACGAAGCTGAAGCGGGGACCTCTCCGGTTCTGGTCGCGGAGGCGGTCGAAGGTCCGCTCGCGCTCCCAGAGATCGAGGATCTCGAGCTCGAGAGCGGGGTGGTCGGGCTTGTCCGGAAGCGGCTTGAACATGCGCTTCGATTCTAGGGAACAGTCTGTCCGCCTCCGTCGTTTTCATTAGGTGAGGCCGGGGAACCGGCCTCCTTAACCAGTGAAAGGAACGCCCGAATGGCAACAGCAGTGAAAGAAGACACCTTCACCCAGGAGGTGCTCCAGAGCGACAAGCCGGTGATCGTCGACTTCTGGGCCGAATGGTGCGGGCCGTGCCACGCGGTCGCGCCCGTGCTCGACAGGATCGTCGAGGAGCGCGACGGCGACGTGAAGCTCGTCAAGGTCAACATCGACGAAGAGCGCGGTCTGGCCGAGCGCTACGGGATCGCCTCGATCCCGACGATGATCCTCTTCAGGGACGGCGAGCCGTCGCAGGTCGCGGTCGGCGCACAGCCCAAGGGCGCGCTCGAGCGCAGCCTCGGGCTATCGGCCGACTAGCGCTCGCAGCCGAGCAGCTAGTCCTCCCTGGCTTCAGCTTCCGGTTGAGGGATCGGCGAGGTGGCACGACTCGCCGGTTCCTCGACCAGATTGAGCACGCGCATCCCGTACGTGAAGACAACGGCGCCGCCGAGCCAGCCGCCGACGGTGAGCATGAAGAAGCCGACGAGCGTCAGGATGAACGCGCCGTCGGCGACCGCGCCGTCGATGCCGTCGCCGTAGCCGGCGCCGATCGAGACGAGGAAGAAGGCGGTTGCGATCAGCATCGCAATCATGTGGGCAGTCGCCGTGCGCCAGAGCGGCGTGCCGCGCGCGATCTGGAGCCAGTCGGCGAAGCCCGTGAGCGCGGTCGCGGCGCTGAAGATGAGACCGACGATCAGAGCGAGCGTCCAGCCCTGCGCGGCCTCGCTCTCCGCGACGCCGACCTTGCTGAGCACGGCCGCGACGGTCGCGAAGGCGTAGGTGCCGATCGTGGCGTCGGTCAGCGGGGGATGAAGCGGGTGGCCGGGCGTACCGCGATACAGAAAGTCGAGCGCCATCTGCGCCGAGCGTTTCCGCCTCGACGCCGCGGCAAACGCCGGGACTTACGACTCGTCGACTGCCTCTTCGAGGTAGCCGAGAAAGGCCGCGTGCTTGGCCAGGAGCGCTTCGATCTCGCTCAGGCCGACCGCCGCCCAGTCCTCGACCCACGTCTCGGAGAGGTCGTCTGCGATGATATGGAAGCCGCGCTCGCTCATCTTGGCCTGATGATCGACACCGGCTCCCCGGGCTGCATGGGCCGAACGGCCTATCTTTCGGGCCGGCGAGACCCCACCCGATGAGGCACTTCCTGATCGTCAACCCCAGCTCCGGCACGGACTCACCGACCGTCGCGGAGCTCCGCGACGCGGCGACGGCCCGCGGCGTCGAGGTGCGCCTGCTCGAGGACGGGGACGATCTGCAGGAGCTCGCGCGGAGCGCCGGAGCCGACACGCTCGGCATGGCCGGCGGCGACGGCTCGCTCGCCGCCGTCGCGGAGATCGCAATCGAGCAGGACGTACCGTTCGTCTGCATCCCGTATGGGACGCGGAACCACTTCGCCCGCGACCTCGGGCTCGACCGCGACGACCCGGTCGCCGCCCTGGCCGCTTTCGGCGCCGGTGTCGAGCGGAGGGTGGACGTGGCGCGCGCGGGCGACCGCCTCTTCCTCAACAACGTCTCGCTTGGGATCTACGCCCGCCTCGTGCACCGGCGCGAGCACCACCGCCGCCGCCGCGACGCGCTGGCGCGCCTGCGGGCGCTGGCGCTGACGCTGCAGGACCGGCGACGGCGCCAGCGCTTCACGATCGACGGCCACACCGTGCGGGCGCGCCTCGTGCTCGTCTCGAACAACGACTACACGCTCGACCTGCTCTCGCTCGGAGAGCGAGAGCGCCTCGACGAGGGGAAGCTCCACCTCTACATCCCGCACGGCTTCCGGAGGATCACCTGGGAGGAGCGTTCGTGCACCGAGCTCGAGGTCGGCGCTCCGCTGCCCCGCCTGCGGGCGGCGATCGACGGCGAGCCCGTCGAGCTCGACGCGCCGGTCCGCTTCCGGATCGAGCCGCTCGCCCTACGCGTGCTCTTGCCGCGCGCGCCAGAGCCCGAGTAGCTCCGGGAAGTGGCTGAACGCGAGCTCGTTGTCCCCGGGTAGCTCGTGCGGTGCGAACCAGGCCAGTTCGGCGACGTCGTCGGCCGGCCGCTCGGTGCCGCCGATCACCCGCGCGTCCCAGGTCAGGCAGAGGATGGTGCGCCCCTGGTAGCCGGGCTCCATCCAGACCCCGACGAAGGCCTGTGGCTCGATCTCGAGCCCGGTCTCCTCGCGCAGCTCGCGGACGAGCGCGTCGAGCGGATGCTCGTCCTCCTCGACGAAGCCGCCGGGAAGGTCCCAGAGCCCGACGCTCGGATCGAACGCCCGGCGGCCGAGGAGCAGCCGGCCGTCGCGCTCGACGAGCGCCTGCGCGGCCGGGGCCGGGTTCGCCCAGACGACATGGCCGCACGCCGGGCAGGCGAAATGGTCGCCGCGGTGCTCCCCCGCCGCCGCACAGCGGGGGCACGCACGCCAGCCGTCCAGGAACCCCATCGGGCTACGGTATCCCGGTGAGCCCGCGCCACGTGCCCGCCACGGTCCACGAGCTGACTCGGGTCGGCCTGCTCTCCGGCCTGCCCGGCGAGCACCTGTCGAAGCTCGCCGCTCGGCTCGAACGAGAGGAGATCGAGCCCGGAGCGACCGTCGTCCGCGAGGGCGACCCCGGCGATCGTTTCTACGTCGTCCTCTCGGGGATGCTGAGTGTCAGTCAGGAGGGCCTCGGCGAGCGCCGGATCCTGCGGCCGGGCGACGCGTTCGGGGAGGTCGCGCTCGCGATGGGGATCCCGCGCACGGCCTCGGTGCGTGCGGTCACTCCCGCGGTTGTCGCCAGCTGCGACCAGGCGGTCTTCGACGAGCTGCTGCGGCCGCTCTTCGCCGACGAGTGACCGTCCTGCTCCTCCACGCGGGCATCGCCGACCGGAGGATGTGGGCGCCGCAGGTCGACGCGCTCGAGGCTGGCGGCCATCGCGTCGTCGCGCCTGACATGCCCGGGTTCGGCGACGCCGCGCTCGAACCGCCCACGGTCGACTACGTTGCCTTCGCCGTCGACTTGCTCGACGGGCCTGCAGCGATCGTCGGCTGCTCCTTCGGCGGACGTGTCGCGCTCGAGGTCGCCGGCGCGAGGCCGGATCTCGTCCGTAGGCTCGTGCTCGTCGCGCCGGGTCTCGGCTCGACCGCGTGGTCGGAGGACTCGCAGGCCGAATTCGCGGAGGAGGAAGCACTTCTCGAGCAGGGAGACGTCGCGGGAGCCGCGGCGCAGCAGGCGCGGATGTGGCTTGCACCGGACGCGTCCGACGCGGTGCGGGAGCTGACAGAGGCGATGACCGTGCGCTCGTACGACCAGCAGCTGCCCGTCGACGGCGAGGTGCGGGCCGTCTGGCCGGAGCCGTCGGCGGAGACCCGCCTGGGCGAGCTCGACGTGCCGGCGCTGGTCGTGGTCGGCGCTGCCGACCGGCCGGAGATGGTGTCGCTGGCGAAACGGCTCGTGAACGAGCTGCCCGACTCCCGGCTCGAGACGATCGCGGGCGCCGGCCATCTGCCGAGCCTCGAGCGGCCGGACGAGCTGAACCGGCTACTGCTCGAATTCCTGCAGTAGAGCATCCGAGAGGGCGGGCCACGCGGCCGCAGCCCACTCACCGAAGGACGTATCGGCGACCGCCGCGGCGATGAGCCCCCGGTCCGGGTCGATCCAGAGGAAACTGGCTGTCCCGGGCTTGGAACCGAAGTGCCCGTACGTCCGCGCCGAGTTGCGTGAGCCGGTCCAGTGCGGCGACTTACCGTCGCGCAACTCGAAGCCGAGACCCCAGTCGTTCGGGGTCTGACGGCCGAACCCGGGCAGGACGCCGTCGAGGCCGGGGAACTGGACACTCGTCGCCTCGGCGAGAGTCTCCGGCGCGAGCAGCGTCGGCGCGAGCGCTTCCCGCCCGAACTCGAGCATGTCGCCGAGCGTGCCGACGATCCCGCCGGCGGCATCGCCGTCGAGCGTCGCCTCGAGGGCGAGAGGCTCGAGCACCGCGGCGGCGAGGTAGTCGCGGAACGGCATCTCCGCCCTGCGCTCGAGATGCTCCGCGAGCGCGAGGTAGCCGGTGTTCGAGTAGATGCGCCGCTCGCCCGGCTTCCCGATCGGCTTCGGCCCATCCCACGAGAGGCCGGACGCGTGCGCGAGCAGGTGGCGCACGGTCGAACCCGCAGGACCGGCGGGCTCGTCGAGGTCGAGTGCGCCCTCCTCGGCGGCGACGAGCGTCGCGTACGCGGCGATGAGCTTCGTGACCGAGCCCCAGCCGAGACGGTACTCCGTGTCGCCGTGCAGCGCCACGACTGCGGCCGGGGTCGCGACGCCGGCAGCCGCATGCTCCGCCGGCCATGCCTCGATCTGGCGGAGCGCTTCCACGGGCGGCGATACTAGCCGCGTGGAGCGCCGCCTCATCCCTGGCCACTCGCCGTACGAGCCGGTGGTCGGGTACTCGCGTGCTGTCGTCAGCGGAGCGCACGTGCACGTCTCCGGCACTGCGCCGATCCCGCTCGACGGCGACCCCCCGACAGGCGCCTACGAACAGGCTCGCCTGTGCCTCGAGATCGTCGGCGGTGCGCTGGGCGAGGCCGGGGCAGGCTACCCGGACGTCGTGCGAACTCGGATCTATTTGACCGACGCCGACGACTACGAGGAGGTCGCGCGTGCGCACGGCGAGGTGTTTTCGACGATCCGGCCCGCGTCGACCGCGGTCGTCGTCAAGGGCCTGCTCGACCCGCGCTGGCGGGTCGAGATCGAGGCCGACGCAGTGCTGCCGTGAAGCAGATCTATCCCAACTCGATCACCGGCAAGGGCGTTGTCCAGGGCGGGAGCGTGCTCGACCACACGTTCGGCCAGTCCGACCCGTACACGCTCGGCGTCGAGGAGGAGTACATGCTCCTCGACGGCGAGACGTTCGACCTCGTCCAGCACATCGACACGGTGCTGCAGGCGATCTCGGGCCACGAGCTCGAGCCCCGAATCAACGCCGAGCTGATGCAGTCGGTGCTCGAGATCGCGACGCCCGTGTGCAGGACCGCCGGGGACGTCCAGCGCGAGCTCCTGAAGCTGCGAGCGTACGTCAGCCAGGTCGGGCGCGAGAAGGGCATGCGCGTAGGGTCGGCCGGCACGCACCCGTTCAGCCTTTTCGAGCGACAGCGGATCACGGCCCGCGATCGCTACCGCAACCTCGTCGACCAGCTCCAGTACATCGCGCGACGCGAGCTGATCTTCGGCATGCACGTCCACGTCGCCGTCGACGATCCCGAGAAGGCGATCCAGGTCGTGAACGGGCTCCTTCCCCAGCTCGGGCCGCTGTTGGCGCTCTCGGCCTCCTCGCCGTTCTGGCGCGGCGAGCCGACCGGGCTCTCCTCGAGTCGCCAGATGGTGTTCGCGGCGTTTCCCCGCTCGGGGCCGCCCCCGCGCTTCCGCGACTACTCCGACTACGCGGAGGTCGTCGGACAGCTCGAGCGCACCGGCTGCATCGCCGACTACACGCACATCTGGTGGGACATCCGCCTGCACCCGCGGCTCGGCACGGTCGAGATCCGGATCTGCGACGCGATCACACGCGTGGAGGACGCCGTCGCCCTCGCCGCGTACTGTCAGGCGCTGGTGAAACAGCTCTCGGAGCAGCACGACCGCGGCGAGCAGATCCCCTCCTACCACCGCATCCTGACCACCGAGAACAAGTGGCTGGCGGCGCGCTACGGCCTCGAGGCGCCGGTGATGGACCTCGCCACCGGCGCGCGGAACCGGGTCCCGGTCGCGCAGCTGATCCGGCGGACGCTGAAGGAGCTGCAGCCGCACGCGCGTGAACTCGGCTCCGACCGCGAGCTCGAGGGCATCGGCGAGATCCTGGCGCGCGGGAACGGTGCCGACCGCCAGCTGCGGGTCTTCAACGCCAACCGCGACATCGCCGAGGTCGTCGAGGAGATCGCAAAAGCGACCGAGGCCGTCCCGGCGGAAGCCGCCTAGCGACTCGCCTACGATCGCCTTGTGGTGCTGCGCGCGCTGATCGCCGCTGCGCTGCTCGCCGCGCCGGCGCAGCAGCTCGGGCGCTCGTACGAGGGGAGGCCGATCCAGGCAGTGCACGTCCGTGGCGACGGGCCGCGCATCCTCGTCGTCGGCTGCATCCACGGCGACGAGTGCGAGGGGATCGAGGTCACGCGGCTGCTCGCGCGCTCGCGGCCGCGTGCCGATCTCTGGCTCGTCCATCAGCTCAATCCGGACGGCTTCGCCGCGCGCCGACGCACGAACGCTCACGGCGTCGATCTCAACCGCGACTTCGTGGCGGCGACACAGCGGGAGACGCGGATCGCGCGGAAGCTGATCCTCCGCCTGCGGCCCGACGTGACGATCTGGTTCCACCAGCCGCAGTCGGTCGTCCGCGCCTGGGGGCCGAGCCGTTCGATCGCGCGGCGTTACGCGCGGCTCTCCGGGGAGCCGTACCGGTCGCTGGCCTGGCCGCCGGGCAGCGCCTCGCGTTGGCAGAACGGGATCGGCCAGCGCTCGTTCGTCGTCGAGCTGCCGCCCGGCGAGCTCACGGTTCCGGCGGCGCGCCGTCACGCTAGCGCCGTCCTCGCGCTCTCGCAGTAGATTCGCGCCGTGTTCTGGCTCGACACCGGCGCGGAGATGGAGCTCGAGGAGCTGCTCGAGGAGGGGCCGGTCCTGTTCGTGTTCTACCTCTTCGACTGGTCGCCGACCTGAACGCAGGAGCTGCGACTCCTGCGTGACAGGAGGCCGGAGTTCGAGAGCGCCGGCGTGCGTGTCTTCGGTGTCTCGCGCGACTCGCATTGGTCGCACAGGGCCTGGAAGGACGTGCTCGACGCGGACGTGTCGCTGATCTCGGACTGGAATGGCGCCCTGGCGAAGCAGTTCGGCGCGGCGCGCGTCTGGCGCTGGATGGAGGGCGTGCCGCGACGGAGCACGTTCCTCGTCGGCGAGGACGGTACGGTGCTCGAATCGTGGCGGTACGACGACTCGGACGTGCCCGACTTCGACGAGCCGCTCGCAGCCGCGCGGGCGTTGCGGGACTAGCTGCCGCCCTCTACCTCGGCGCCGGCCTCCTCGCGACGGCGCCCGCGGTGTTCGAGACCGACCGCTTTCTCGGCTACGGGGAAGCGCGTGAGGGGCGAGTGACGCCGGGCGACCACCTGCAGACGGCCTATGCGCTCTGGCTGCCCGGCCACCAGCTCGCGCGCGCCGCTGAGCCGTGGCTCGACCCCTACAGCTTCCAGCCCGAGGTAGACCCACGGGTGAACTTCGCCGGCTGGCCCTTCGCCGCCTTGTTCGGCCCGCTGCAGGCGCTCCTCGGGACGGTGGCCGGCTGGAACGTCTTCGTGCTCCTGACCTACGTCGGCGCCGGCGGGTTCGCTGCGCTATGGCTGAGGACGCTCGGGCTCGGCCTGGCGGCCTCGCTCGTCGGCGGGCTCGCGTTCGCGCTTGCGCCCTATCGGGTCGCGCAGTCCACCGGTCATCTGCTCGGGCCGATCTCGATGCTGCTCCCACTCGCGCTCTACGGTGTCGAGCGGCGGCAGACGTGGCTTGCAGCGGCTGCACTCGCCTCGATTCCGCTCTCCGGCCAGGTGCACCTCGCCCTCGGCGCGATCCCGTTCGTGCTCGCCTACGCGCTCGCCCGGCGCCGGCTTCGGCTCGGAGCGGTTGCGGCAGGGGCGGCGGTAACCGCCGGCGTCCTGGTCTGGGCGTTGAACCTCCGCGACACGGTCGAGCGCCCCTTCTCGGAGGTCGAGCGCTACTCGGCCACGCTCGGCGATTTCGTTTCCCGCGACCCCGGCGAGTTCGAGCGGTTCGCCTACCTCGGCTGGCTCCTTCCGGTCGCCGCGGTCGCCGGTTTGGCGTGCTTGTGTTTCAGAAACACAATCTCCTCGGGCCGGCGGCTGGCCCTCGTCCTCGGGCTCGGCGCACTCGTCCCCTGCCTGCTCGCGCTCGGCGCAAACCTGCCCGGATACGGCTTGCTCTGGCGGAATACGCCCCTGCACTCGACCCGCGTGCCGGAGCGGCTGCTGCCGATCGCCTGCCTCTGCCTCGCGGCGCTGGCGGCGGTCGCGGTCGCTTGTGTTTCAGAAACACAAGCTCGAACTCGCTCGCGCCTCATCGCCGGGGTCGCATGCGTCGTCGTTGCGATCGACCTCTGGGTGCCGCTCTACGACCCGCTCATCGCCGACGAGGACAACCCTGTCTACGCCCACGTCGCCGACTCGCCTGCCGGGCGGCTGCTCGAGCTTCCTGTGCTGCCACCCGACGCCTACCGCGGCAGCGTCTACCTCTACTACGCAATGCAGGCGCCGCGCGAGCGGCCGCTCGGCTACGCGACCTCGGCGCCGCCGGCGGCGTTCCGAGTCGCCCGCCAGCTGCCCGAGCGGGCGCAAGAGCTCGGCGTCAGCGTCGTCGTCCGCTACCGCGACGGCGTCCCGCGAACCGTTACGAAGCGGTGAACGATGAGTTCCGGGGTCGCCGCACGTCTAACGTATAACGACGCGACCGAAAAGGAGCCACCGCAATGGGGGAGAGAACGACACCCGAACGTCGGGCAGCCCACGAACGTCTCGCCACCGGGAGCCTTGCCCGCTGGGCCCGGTCCTGCGCGACGCACCCCTGGCGCGTCGTCTTCAGCTGGGTCGGGATCATCGCCGCGCTGATCGTCCTCGTCGCGACGGTCGGCGGCAGCCTCAAGGACGAATTCGACATCCCCGGGTCGGACACGCAGAAGGCGACCGACCTGATCGAGTCCGAGTTCGCCGAGGAGCAGGGCGGCGTGCTCAACCTCGTCTTCGCGGCTCCGCCTGGGGAGCGGCTCGACACGCCCGAGCGCAAGGCGGCGATCGAGGATGCGGTCGCCGAGCTGAAGACGGACGAGTTCAAGCCGACCGAGGACACGGCCGGCATCACCGAGGTCGGCGACCCCTTCGACGAGAACAGCTTCTCGGACGATGGCCGGATCGCCTACGCGGAGGCGCAGTTCGACCGGGTCATCTTCGACACGGATCGTGAGGCGGTCCTCGCGGTGCAGGACTCGGTGCGCGAGGCCGTCACGCCCGTCGGCGTGACCGTCGAGTACAACGGCGACGCCGAGTTCCCGCCGATCGAGCAGGGGACGCAGGAGCTGCTCGGCCTGCTCGCGGCGCTGCTCGTGCTGCTCGTCGTCTTCCGCACGTTCGTCGCAACGCTGATCCCCATCGCGCTCGCCCTCGTCGCACTGATGACGGCGTTCCTGCTCCTGTTCATCCTCGCCGGGCTGACCGACATCAACACGATCACGCCCCTGCTCGTCTCGATGATCGGGCTCGGCGTCGGAATCGACTACTCGCTCTTCATCGTCACCCGCTTCCGGCAGGCGCTGCACGAGGGAATGGCACCGGTGGACGCCGCCGCTGAGGCGGGCGCGTCGGCGGGCCGGGCGGTGCTCTTCGCCGGGCTGACGGTCGCGATCTCGGTGACCGGCCTCGCCTTCTTCGGGCTCGACTTCGTGACGAAGCTCGGCATCGGCTCAGCGCTGGGCGTGCTGACGACGGTGCTGATCGCGAACTCGCTCCTGATCGCTGTGCTCAAGCTGCTCGGCCACAAGGTCGACCGGCTGAAGGTCCCCTTCCTGCCGCCGCTGGACGACTCCGAGGCGGCGCGCGAGAAGACGCTGGTCGCACGGTGGGGACGCTTCGTCACCCGCAACGCCAAGCCGGTCTTCATCGTCCTCCTCATCGCGGGCCTCGCGCTCGCCGCCACGTCCGGGCTCGTGCGGCTCGGCGCCTCCGACCAGGGAACCCAGCCGGAGGAGCAGACCGCACGGCGCGCCTACGACCTGCTCGCGGAGGGCTTCGGCGCGGGCTTCAACGGCCCGATCCCGATCGTGATCGACATCAACGGGGACCCGGAGGCGCCGGATCGCGTCTACGAGGGCGTCCGCGGCCTCGAGGGCGTCGCCTCGGCCAGCGAGCCGCAGCTGAACGACGAGGAGACGGTCGCGATCGTCTTCGTCACGCCCGACTCGGCTCCGCAGGACGAGGAGACCGAGCAGCTCGTCCACCGCCTCCGCGACGACGTCGTCCCGGCGGCAACCCAGGGCGGGGACGCGGTCGCGTACGTCTCCGGCCTTACGGCCGCCTTCGCGGACATCGCCGACCGGATCATGGAGCGGCTGCCGATCTTCCTGCTCTACGTGATCGGGGTGACGTTCATCCTGCTCGCGATGGCCTTCCGGTCGATCGTGATCTCGCTCACGGCCGCGATCACGACGATCCTCTCCGCCTTCATCGGCTTCGGCGTCCTGACCCTGGTGGTGCAGGAGGGCTACCTGCTCGGGCTGACCGGCCTCGACCGGACGGGGCCGATCGAGACGTTCGTGCCGCCGATCGCGTTCGCGATCCTCTTCGGCCTCTCGATGGACTACATGGTCTTCCTGATGAGCCGGATCCGCGAGGAGCACGTGCACGGGCTGCCCACGCGCGAGGCGGTGGAGCACGGGATTGCCGCGATCGGCCGTGTGGTCGTCGCCGCGGCGGTGATCATGGGCACCGTCTTCGCGGCGTTCATCCTGACGTCCGACCGGATCTCGAAGGAGTTCGGGATCCTGCTCGCGGTCGCGATCCTCACGGACGCGCTCGTCGTACGGATGACGCTCGTGCCGGCCTTCCTCACCCTGCTGGGCGAGAAGTCCTGGTACATCCCACGCTGGCTCGACCGCGCGCTGCCGAACATCACGATCGAGGCGCCGCACGACGGCGATGCGCCGCATCCGTCGGCGAAGCCGGTCGAGGCGGAGGGCTGACCGGAGGCGGCCCCGGCCTACATCCCCATCGAGTGGTACCCGGCGTCGACGTACAGCGTCGTGCCGGTCACGTTCTTCGCGTCGTTGGAGAGCAGGTAGGCGGACGCTGCGGCGACGTCGTCGGCGTCGATGTGGCGCCGCAGCGGCGCGCGCTCGACGAACATCGTCTCCATGTCGGTGAAGCCTGCGATCGAACGCGCGGCGAGGGTTCGCACCGGTCCCGCCGAGACCGCGTTGACGCGGATCTCCTTCGCGCCGAGGTCCCAGGCGAGGTACTTCACCGAGGCGTCGAGCGTCGCCTTCGCTACGCCCATCACGTTGTAGTGCGGCACGGCTCGCTCGCCACCGAGATAGGTCATCGTCACGATCGAGCCCCCGCCCGCGGCGGCCATGAGCGGCTCCGCAGCCCGCGCAGCCGCGACCAGCGAGTAGGCGCTGATGTCGACGGCGAGCCAGAACCGGTCGCGCGGCGTATCCGTGAAGCGCCCCTCGAGGTCCTCCGCGGCGGCGAACGCGACCGAGTGCACGAGCACGTCGAGCTGACCGTCCCACGTCTCGGCCACCTCGCCGAAGACCCGGTCGATGTCCTCGTCCGCGCGGACGTCGCACGGCGTCACGAGCTTCGACTCGACCGATGCGGCCAACTCGCGTACGTTCCCCTCGATCCGCTCGCCCTGGAAGGTGAAGGCGAGCTCCGCCCCCTCGTCCGCTAAGCGCCGCGCGATCGCCCAGGCGATCGAGCGCTTGTTCGCGACCCCCATGATCAGCGCGCGTTTCCCCGCGAATCGTGACACCCGGCGATCCTACGGCTACTCTGCCGTCCGTGCGCCGCCTCGTCGGATCCCTCGC
This sequence comes from uncultured Gaiellaceae bacterium, assembly GCA_963829845.1. GTDB lineage: Bacteria > Actinomycetota > Thermoleophilia > Gaiellales > Gaiellaceae > Gaiellasilicea. The sequence continues at coordinate 27,062 of CAWHKD010000024.1, forward strand.
ACTCGGCGTTGCGCTCATCGCCACGTCGGCTGCTGCCGCTGCATTCCAGCCGATCGAGCGGCGCGGTGGTGAGATCCAGATCCCCCGCGTCCGCGCCGGCACGATCACCGTCCCTGCCGCACACCGCGAGGGCCGCATCACCGTCATCCTGACGCTGTCCGACCCGCCGCTCGCCGCCCACTCCCGCACCCTCGCCGGCACCAGCGTCACGCGCAGGCTGAACGTGCAGAGCCGCGGCGCGAAGGCCTACGTCGCCAAGCTGCAGCAGGCGCAGCGCGCCGCAACCGCCTCGCTGAAGCGTGCGATCCCGAGCGCCACGGTCGAGCGCAACTACACCCTGCTCCTGAACGGGATGGCGGTCGAGTTGCCCGCCACGCAGCTGGCGAAAGCGGCAAAGCTGTCCTTCGCGCGCAAGCTCTATCCGAGCTACCGCTACACGCTCGCGCTCAACCGCAGCCCGGGCTTGATCGGCGCAGGCGCACTCGCGGCCGCCGGGGGCGGCAGCGGCGAGGGGATGAAGATCGCGGTCGTCGACGACGGCATCGACCCGACGAACGCCTTCTTCAACCCGCAGGGCTACGCCTACCCCGCCGGATTCCCGAAAGGCGGCACGAAGTGGACGACGCCGAAGGTGATCGTCGCCCGCTCCTTCGTCGGGGCGGGCGCGGACGACCGGACTCGGCTCGCGGTCGATCCGCAAGCGTCCTTCCACGGGACGCACGTCGCCGGGATCGCGGCGGGCAACGCGGGCACGACCGCTCCCGCCGGCTCCGATCACCCGCAGACGACAGGGCTCTCGGGGGTCGCACCACGCGCGTACGTCGGCAACTACCGGGTCTTCAACGTGCCGACGCCTGTCGGCCACGTCGGCAACACGCCCGAGATCGTCGCCGCCTTCGAGGCGGCCGTCAGCGACGGGATGGACGTGATCAACTTCTCGGGCGGCGGCCCGCAGACCGATCCGCTCAGCGATGCGCTGATCGAAGCCGTGCGGAACGTGGCCGCAGCAGGCGTCGTGCCCGTGATCTCGGCAGGGAACGATCGCGACGACTACGGCGTCGGCTCCGCCGGGTCTCCAGGCAGCGCCCCGGACGCAATCTCGGTCGCGGCACTCTCGAACTCGCACGTCTACGCGCCCGCGCTGTCGGTGACCGCGCCGGGCACTCCCGAACCGCTGACGCAGATCCCCTTCGTAAGGACAGCCGGCCCGGCCACGCCTGCCGCGTGGGCGAACTCGGATCAGCAGCTCGTCGATGTCGGCTCGATCGTGGGCACAAACGGCCAGCCCGTGCCGCGCGACCTCTGCGGCCCGCCCGGGAACCTGGACGGCGGCCCCAGTCCGCTTCCCACCGGCTCGCTGAACGGCTCGATCGCGCTCGTGTCGCGGGGCATCTGCACGTTCGCACTCAAGAGCGCTCGCGTGAAGGCGGCCGGCGGCGTCGGCATCGTCGTCGTCGACAACCGGCCCGGCGAGGCAAATCCGATCCCGATTCAGCTCGACGTGCGGGGCGGGATGATCGCCGACCTCGACGGCCAGCAGCTCCGCGCGTACCTCGCCGGCCGCGGCGGCCGCACAACGGCACGGATCGGCGGCGGCCCGCGTGATCTCACCACCGGCCGCGGTGGCGTCGTCACCAGCTTCTCCTCCGCCGGCCTGACCGCATTCGGGCATCTCCTCAAGCCCGACGTCGGCGCGCCGGGCGGCCAGATCCTCTCCGCGACGCTTCCCAGCGCGGGCGGGCCGTTCGCCGTCTTCGACGGCACGAGCATGGCCGCGCCGCACGTCGCCGGAGCCGCCGCGCTGCTCCTGCAGCGCCATCCGAATTGGTCACCGCAGCAGGTCAAGTCCGCCCTTGTCTCGACGGCGGCGCCGGCGTGGGCCGACACGGCCCGGACGGTCGAGGCACCGGTCCTGACCTCCGGCTCCGGCGAGGTCGACCTGCCGGCCGCAAACGACCCGAAGCTGTTCACGGATCCAGTCTCGCTCTCGTACTCCGACATGAATGTCAATCGCGGAGCGGTCTCGAAGTCGCTGCTGCTCGGGCTCTCGGACGCCGGCGACGGCGCCGGCACCTGGACGATCGAGGTCAAGCCGCAAGGGCAGCCGAGGGGCGTCCAGATCGTCGTCCCCGGCGCGGTCACGATCGCTCCCGGCGGCGGCGCGCAGATTCCCGTTACCGCCAACGCCGCGGCGGGTGCAGCCGCCGGCGAGGCCTACGGCTTCCTGCTGCTGCGCCGCGGCTCGGTGACGCGCAGGGTCGCGTACGCGCTACTCGTGACGCGCCCCGGGCTCGAGTCAGCACCGGTCGTTCCTCTCCGCCAGATCCAGCAGGGCGACACGCGCCGCGGCGTCTCGCGCGCCTCGGTCTACAAGTACCCGGCCGCCGCCTTCGGGCCTGCGCCGAACTACACGGGTGCGCCCGTGAACGAGGACGGCGGCGAGACGCTGTACCGGATCCGGCTCGACGAGCCGGCGGTGAACGTCGGCGCCGCGGTGATCGTCTCCACTCCCGGCTCGCTCATCCATCCGTGGTTTCTCGGCTCGCCGGACGAGAACGACGTCCAGGGTTACGCCGGCCTGCCCGTCAACGTCAACAACTTGACGATCGACTATCCACTCGACATCGGCGCGGCGGGGACCGTCTTCCCGCGCACAAAGGCGTACTACGTTGCCGTCGACTCGGGCCGCGATCTCTTCACCGGCCGTTCGCTCGGCGGTGCCTACGTCCTACAGGCCTGGGTCGACGACGTGCAGCCGCCGCTGCTCGGCTTGCTGACCCAACGTGTTTCCGCTGGTCGGCCGACGATCGCCCTGCGCGTCCTCGACCTCGGTGCGGGCGTCGACCCGTATTCGCTCGTGATCGGCTACGGCCAGACCCTGATCGGCGCGGCCGCCTACGACCCGGCGAGCGGGATCGCGCTCTTCCCGATCCCGAGCGAGGCGCCCGTGCTCCGCGCCGGCAAGCGGCAGATGCAGGCCTCCGCGGCGGACTTCCAGGAAGCCAAGAACGTCGACTCCGTCGGTGACGAGCTGCTGCCGAACACGGCGTTCGCGAGCGGCCCGGTGAGCGTCGTCAACGGGCCGACGATCACCTGGTTGACGCCCGAGATTCGCGCCTGCGTGCCGGCAACGACGCCGATGGCGGTGCTCGCAGGTTCGACCGCCGCGATCCGGTCGATCCGGTTTTTCGACGGTAAGAAGCAGATCGCGACCGTCCGCCGCGGCACGGCCGGGATCTACGCGGCGAACTGGCGTCGAGGCGGTGCGAAGGGCAGGCACACGCTCCGCGCGATCGTCACCGACGCGAAGGGCCGGACGGCCGAAGCCCAGCGCGTCACGCGCGGCTGCTCGTAGGCTCCTCCGCGTGAAGATCGCGGTCATCACCGGCGCCTCGAGCGGGATCGGCGAGGCGACGGCGCGGGAACTGGCGCGGCGTGGGTGGCGGCCCGTCCTCGTCGCACGCCGGCAAGAGCGCCTCGAGCCGCTCGCCGCCGAGCTCGGCGGCGAGTACGAACTGTGCGACGTCTCCGAACGGGCGGACGTCGACCGCGTCGCCTCAGCGATCCTGGCGCGGCATGGCCGCATCGACCTGCTCGTCAACAACGCGGGCATCCCCGGGCGTGGCGACTTCCTCTCGGTCGACCCCGAGCGGATCGAGGCGGTGCTGCGGACGAATTACCTCGGCTGCGTCTGGATGGTGCGCGCGCTGGACACGGGCCTGCAACCCGGCTCGCACGTCGTCAACGTCGTCTCGGTGGCCGGAACGGTCGCGTTCGCGCCGGCCGGGCCGTACGCCGCTTCGAAGCATGCCCAGCTCGCATTCTCGCGCTCTCTCGCCGGCCTCCTGGCCGCTCGCGGCGTCAAGGTGCACACCGTGCTGCCGGGCTTCGTCGAAACCGAGGGATTCCCGCAGAAGGCGGTGCTCCGGAGCGCCTTCTTCCGGCGGATGGTGATCACACCAGCGCTCGTTGCCGAACGAATCGCAGGCGCCGTCGAGTCGGGCAAACGTGAGGTCTTCGTGCCGCGCTGGTACCGGCTCTTCTCGCTCGTCCAGACACTTTTGCCGGGCCTCTCCGCCCGGCTGGTCGCCCGTTCGGGCTACAGACGCCCCGCCGCGAGCTAGCGCGTTTTCGCGAAGCGCTGCACGGCCGCGAGCAGCTCGTCCGTCTTCGCGCGGGCCTCGGCCTCGTCCCCGGACGCGATCGCATCCGCGACGCAGTGGTTGACGTGGTCGTCGAGCACCTTCAGGCCGACGCTCTCGAGCGCGGTCATCGCCGCCCCGATCTGCGTCAGGATGTCGATGCAGTAGCGCTCCTCGTCGACCATCTTCTCGATCCCGCGCACCTGCCCTTCGATCCGCCTCAGCCGCTTGCCGATCGCGTCCTTGTCGTAGCCGTGGTCGTGATCGCTCATGCACGCACGCTCCGGAAGGCCCGCAGCCGCAGCGAGTTCGAGACGACGAAGACGCTCGAAAACGCCATCGCCGCCGCGGCCACGATCGGGTTCAAGTAGCCGGCGACTGCGAGCGGGATCGCGGCCACGTTGTACGCGAACGCCCAGAAGAGATTGCCCTTGATCGTGGCCAGGACACGGCGTGAGAGCCTGATCGCGTCGACCGCCGCACGCAGGTCGCCGGAGACGAGCGTCAGGTCGGACGCCTCGATCGCGACGTCGGTGCCCGTGCCGATCGCGATCCCGAGATCGGCCTGCGCGAGCGCGGGCGCGTCGTTGACGCCGTCGCCGACCATCGCCACCGTCTCGCCTTCCTGCTGGAGCCGTCGCACCTCCGCCGCCTTGTCGCCGGGGTAGACCTCCGCGAGCACGCGCTCGATCCCGACCTCGGCCGCGACGCGGCGGGCCGTCGCCTCGGAGTCGCCGGTGAGCAGGACGGGCGTCAGGCCGAGCGCCCGCAACTCCCGGATCGCCTCGGCGCTCGTCGGCTTGACCGAGTCCTCGACGACCAGCCGCGCGCGGAGCTCGCCGCCCCAGTGGACACCTGCCCGATCAACGGTCACCTCGACGCCGTCGACGACACCGACCACGCCCTCTCCCGGGAGATTGCGGAACTGCGTCACTGCCGGGAGGCCGCCCAGCTCGACCCGCGCCGCGTCGGCGACAGCCCGGGCGACCGGATGCTCGCTCGCGTCCTCGACGGCGCCGGCCAGGCGGAGCACCTCGGCCCGCGAGGCGCCGTTCAGCGTTTCCACGCCGACGAGCGTCATCCGTCCCTCGGTGACCGTGCCCGTCTTGTCCAGCACGATCGTCGTCGCCCGGCGCGTCTGCTCCAGCACCTCGGGGCCTTTGATCAGGACGCCGAGTTGCGCGCCACGTCCCGAGCCGACCAGGAGAGCCGTCGGGGTCGCGAGCCCGAGCGCACAAGGACACGCGATGATCAGCACGGCGACGGCGGCAGCGAACGCGAAGGCGGGGTCGGCGCCGCTGCCGAGCCAGAAGCCGAGCGTCGCGACGGAGATCGCGATCACGATCGGGACGAAGACCGCGGAGACCCGGTCTGCGAGCCGCTGCACCGGCGCCTTGCCGGCCTGCGCCTCGGTCACGAGCCGGCCGATCTGGGCGACCGCTGTGTCTGCGCCGACATGCGTCGCGCGGACGACGAGACGGCCGGAGGCGTTCACGGTCGCGCCGATCGCCTCATCGCCCGGACCGACCTCGACAGGAACGCTTTCGCCGGTCAGGAGCGACGTGTCGACCGAGGACCGACCTGACTCGATGACGCCGTCGGTGGCGATTTTCTCGCCCGGTCTGACGACGAATAGATCGCCGGCTCGCAGCTCCTCGATCGGCACGCGGCGCTCCTCGCCGTCGGGCCCGACGACCGCCACGTCCTTTGCGCCGAGCTCGAGCAGCGCCTTCAGCGCGGTTCCCGCGCGGCGCTTGGCGCGCGCCTCGAAGTAGCGCCCCATCAGGATCAAGACGACGACAACCGAGGCGACCTCGAAGTAGATCTCGCCGCCGCCCGAGCCGGCGCCGAGCGCGAGCTCGAAGTCCATTCGCATCGACAGCTCGCCCGCGCCGCGGAGGAAGAGCGCGACCACCGACCAGCCCCAGGCGGCGAGCGTGCCGATCGAGATCAGCGTGTCCATCGTCGCCGCGCCGTGGCGCGCGTTCACGAGTGCTGCCCGGTGGAACGGCCAGCCGCCCCACAGCACCACCGGCGTCGCCAGTTGCAAAGAGAGCCACTGCCAGCCGTCGAACTGAAGCGGCGGGATCATCGCGAGCGCGAGCACGGGCAGCGTCAGGGCTCCTGAGACGAGCAGTCGGAAGCGAAGCGATTCCACCGGATCGGCCTGAGCAGCCTCGACCGGCGCCTCGGTCGGGAGCGCGGCCCTGTAGCCCGCCGACTCGACAGCCGCAACGAGCTGCTCGGGCTCGACGGCCTCTGCGTCGTACTCCACCGACGCGCGCTCGGTGGCGTAGTTGACCGCGGCGGACACGCCTTCGAGCTTGTTCAGCTTCTTCTCGACGCGCACAGCGCAGGAGGCGCACGTCATCCCCTCGATCGGCAGCTCGAGGCGCTGCACGCTCACCTCGCCACCAGCTTCGAGACGGTCTCGACCCTGCCGCCGACCTCGAACTGGAGGTAGAGGCGGTACCGGCCGGCGCCCGGGAACGGCACGTCGAAGGCCAGCTCGTCCTCGTCGGCGTGGGCGTGGATGTACGCGAGGTCGCCCTCGCGCAGCACGACGAGGTGGCCACGCGCGCCCAAATAGCGCCCGATCTTGACCGGGTTGCCCGCGCGCCTGACGGCGAACTCCAAGCGGTCGCCCGCCTCTCTGAGCACGACCTCGAACTCGCTGCTCCGCTCGGCGGCGAGGTCGGACCCGCTGTGGCCTGCGAGGTCGATCCCGAGCGTGCGCCTTTCGCCGCCGGTGGTGAAGTCGGCGAAGACGCGGTACGACCCGTTCACGGGGAGCGTCATCGGCACGGTCCACGCGCCGTCGCTGCGTTGCTGCGGATGCAGGTGGAGGAACTGGGCGTTCGGCGAGCGGGCGACGACGACGAGGTGGAGCCGGCGCTCGTGCTCGAGGTCGTAGTCGCGGAGCACCAACCCGTCCGGCCCGAAGATGCGGAACACGTATGCCTCACGACGGCCGGCGGTGAGCGCCTCGCGCTCCGCAGCGAGCCGGTAGCCGTCCTGCTCGAGCCCAACCCCCGCGGGGGCGGATCCACCGTGCGCCTCTGCTGGGGCGGCATGCGCCTCCTCCCCGATTGTGCGGTCCTCGAGGTCGATCGCGCGACCGACCGCCAGCGCGACGAAGAAGATGCCGGCGAGACCGGCGACGAAAAGCGCGACTCTTGTCACGCCGCTTCGTAGCCGGCTTCGTCGATCGCCGCGCGTAGGGCCCCGTCCTCGAGACCGTCGCCGCGCACGACGACGAGCTTGCTGTCGAGATCGGCGTTCACGAACTCGACACCCGGAACGCGCGATACCTCTTCCTCGACGGCCGCCTTGCAGTGGCCGCAGCTCATGCCGCTGACGGTGTAGGTGAGCTCCATCCGCCCAGAATACCCCCGTAGGGTATTAAGCGTCAACCACGAACCGGCGCGTCCGGTCAGGCGAACTGCGGATCCCCGTCACGATCTCGTAGCCGATCGTCCCCGCCGTGCGGGCGTGTGCCTCCGCCTGGACACCGTGTCCCAGCAGCGTCACGGGCGTCCCAACGGGCAGCTCGCGGTCGAGCTCGACCGCGAACGCGTCCATCGACACGGTCCCGATGACGCGGCGCAGCTCGCCTGCGACACGCACCTCCGTCCCGGTCAGGTCGCGCCGGAAGCCGTCGGCGTAGCCGACCGGGACGATCCCGATCCACGTCGGCCGCTCGGCGATCCAGCGGCGGCCGTAGCCGGTCGACTCGCCCGGCTGCGCCTGCCGGACCTGCGCCAGCTGTGACTCCCAGCGAAGCGCCGGCTCGAGCCCGTCCTCGCCCGGATCCGTGCCGAAAGGCGAGATCCCGTAGAGACCGATCCCGCAGCGTGCGGCGTCGAAGCGTGCCGTCGGATAGCGGAGCGCCCCTGCGCTGTTGGCGATGTGGCGCGTCAGCGACGCGTGCTCGGCGGTCGCAGCGGCGAACCGCTCGATCTGGAGCTCCGTGAACGCGGCATCGCTATCGGCCGAGGCGAAGTGGCTCATCAGGCCGACGACCTCCCGGCCCGGCGCCGGCAACTCGGCGACCCCCCAACGGCCCATGCCGGTGTCGAGCTTGAGGTGGACGCGCACAGCCTCAGGCACCTCACCGTCGGCGATCACCAGCTCGAGCCCGGCATCGCGCGCGTCGGCGATCTCGCGGCTCGTGGCCGGGCCCATGACGAGGATTCGCACCGGCCCCAGCTCCCGACGTAGCGCCAGGCCCTCCGGCACCGTCGCGACGCAGAGCGCAGTCGCCCCGGCTCCGAGTGCCACACCGCCGACGTCGAGCGCGCCGTGCCCATAGCCGTCCGCTTTGACGACCGCCCAGAGCTCGGCGCCCTCCAGAGCGGTCAGCAGCGTCCGAGCGTTCCGCCGGATCGCGCCCAGGTCGACGATCAGGTCGGAACGGGCCACGCCGCGATGTTATGGCGTATTGGATCTGGGTCTCGCAGGTGGCGTGGAACGTGTCGGAGGGTTACGGCAGCACGCCGGGAAGCGCCGAAATGACGTCGCTCGCGATCATGCCGCGCTGCGGCAGGCTCCGCGCAGCGAGGCCGTGGGCCGTCGCCGCGGCGGCCGCGGCGAGGCGAGGCTCGAGCCCCTTCGCGAGGAACGCAGCGAGGATGCCGGTGAGGACGTCACCCGTGCCCGCGGTCGCCAGCCCGGATGCCTTCGCGATCGCGATGAGCACGCCTTCGCTGGGGCCGGCGACGATCGTGTCCGCGCCCTTGAGCAGGCAAATGCAGCCGAATCGCTCCGCGCCGCGCCGCGCCGCTTCGAGCCGGTGTGCGTCCACCCAGCCGGAGCTCTCGCCGAGCAGCCGCCCTAGCTCGCCCGCATGCGGCGTCAGGACCGCCCGAGCACCCCAGCCGCCGGGCGCGAGCTCGTGGAGGGCGTCGGCGTCGAGCACGAGCGACTGGTCCCCGGCGTCGATCAGCTCGTCGCGGAGCGCCTTCGCGGCGGCGTCGCGGCCGAGGCCGGGGCCGATCGCGAGTGCGCGGGCCTTCGTCATCGCGTCGCGCGCGTCGGCCCAGGTCAGCTTCACGGGCTCGAGCAGGTTCGCCTCGACGACGGGCAGCGATGGCTCCGGCACCGCGACTGTGACGTAGCCCGCATCTGCGCGCAACGCAGCCTCGGCCGCGAGACACACGGCGCCGGTCATTCCGGGTGCACCGCCGACGATGAGCACGGCGCCCGCGGTGTACTTGCTGTCCTCCGGTCGCTTGCGCGGGACGAGTGCAACGATTTCGGCCGTCGTGAGCCGGTTCTGCGTTTCTGTCGCCTCCAGCCCGATGTCCGCGACGACGACCTCGCCGGCGTGGAAGAGGCCGGGTGCGACCGCGAGCCCGAGCTTGCGGCCGTGGAACGTCACCGTCAGCGCCGCCCGTACTCCGGCGCCGGCCACCTCGCCGGTGGATGCGTCGACTCCGGACGGAACGTCGACGGAGACGACGGGCGAGGCCGCGGCGTTGATCCGCTCGATCATGGAGGCCGCCTCGTCGCGGGGCTCGCCATGGAAGCCGGTTCCGAACAGCCCATCGACGATCACGTCCGCCTGCTCGACCGCCGTCGTCTCGACGGCGTCGCGACCCGCCTCGCGCAGGATCCGCGCCGCGATCCTGCCGTCGCCGCCGTTCGAGCCGCCGCCGCAGACGACAGCGATCCGGCGCGCTTCCGGGAAGCGTTGCAGCACCTCGCGCGCGACGGCGGCGCCGGCGCGCTCCATCAGCTCGCCGATGTCGTGACCCGCCTCCGCGGCGCGCGCCTCCTCGGCCGTGTAGAGAGGTTCAAACATCGGCGACGACGCAAACCGCGGAGGCGAGCTCGCGTGAGTGCGTCATCGAGAGATCGATCGCGCCAGCGTCGACCCGCTCGGCCCACGCGGCAACCCGCCCCGAGAGCCGCACCGACGGCTTCGGGCGGCCGGCGATCTCGATGTCCTTCCACGCGAACGCGCGCGCGACCCCGAAGCCGAGCGCCTTCCCAACCGCCTCCTTGCCGGCGAACCTGCCGGCGTAGCTCTCGGCCGGGTTCTTGCGCGAGTCGCAGTAGGCCTGCTCGGCCGGAGTGAAGCAGCGGTCCTTGAAGCCCTCGTAGCGCTCGAGCGAGCGGCGGACGCGCGCGATCTCGATCAGGTCGACGCCGACGCGCGTCACAGCGAGCGGTCGATCCAGTCCGGAACGTTCGCGATCGAGCTGAGCACCGCATCGGGAACGACGGGAGAGCGTTCGAGCGCCTCCGGACGGAACTTGCCCGTCCGCAGCAGCAGCGTCTTCATTCCGAAGAGCTGCGCGCCGCGCACGTCCTGCTCGAGGTCGTCGGTGACCATCCAGGTCAGCTCGGGTTCGGCGTCGAGCGCCGCCAGCGCGGCGGCGAAGAACGACGCGCTCGGCTTGCCGATCACGGTCGCCTCGACGCCGGTCGCGTACTCGAGCGCGGCAACGAAAGCGCCGCCGTCGAGCATCGGCCCGCGCGCGGTCTGCCACCACGCGTTCTTGTGCAGGCAGAAGAGATCCGCGCCCGCCTGGATCTCCGAGAACGCCCGGGCGAGGTTCATATGGCTGAACACCTGGTTCGGCTCGGTCGTCTCGTCACAGCCACCGACGAGCACGGCGTCCGCACCCTCGCCGACGAGCTCGACGCCAGCCAGGTCGGGGAGAATCGCCGACATCATCAGCCCGTAGACACGGCGTCCGCCGAGCTGTTCCGCCGCCGCAATCGGCGTCGTCTGCAGCTCCTGATCGTCGAGTTCGAGCCCCAGCCCCCGGAGCTCGTTCGCGAGCTCGGCTCGGGCGCGGGTCGAGTTGTTGGTGACGAAGCGGAGCCGGTGCCCGTCGGCGCGCAGGCGTGTGACCGCCTCCACCGCACCCGGGATCGGCTCGCCCGAAACGTGAAGGACGCCGTCGACGTCCAGCAGAATGGCGGCCATGGAGCGGGATGCTATCCGGGTGACACGCTCAGTCCTACTGCCTCTCGCCGAGATCGAGCTGCGCTTCTCCCGCTCGAGCGGACCGGGCGGCCAGCACGCGAACACCGCCGAGACACGCGTCGAGGCGATCCTCGACGTCGAGGCGTCATCCGCGCTGACCGAGACGCAGAAGCGGCGCGTGGTCGCGAAGACTGGGCCGACGCTGCGGGCCGTCGCCCAGGACGAGCGCAGCCAGCTGCGCAACCGCGCGATTGCGGTCGAGCGTCTCGTCGACCAGCTGCGGGAGGCGTTGAAGGTGCCGCGGCGCCGCGTCGCCACAAAGCCGACCAAGGCGTCGCGCGAGAAGCGGCTCGAGTCGAAGAAGCGGCGCTCGACGACGAAGCGGCTCCGCCGGCCGCCGGACTAGCTCAACCTCTTCTCGGTCTAGACTCGCTGTGTGGACGTGCTCCGGCTCGCGAGCCTGCTCGAGGAGCTGCCGACGGAGCGGACGCGGCTGCTCGACAACCTCGGCCGCGTTCGCCGCGAGGTCGGGCCGATCACCCACGAGCTCTCGGACGCCGTCGCCGATCGGATGAACCTGCGCCACGGCGACGTGCACGAGGTCGTGTCCTTCTACTCGTTCCTGCAAGTCCCGACCGACGCGGTGCGCGTCTGCACCGGCCCGGTCTGCGACTGCGCCGGCTCACGCGAGCTGCTGACGGACGGCGCAATCGAGGTGCCGTGCCTCGGACACTGTGACCTGGCCCCGGTCGTGCTCGACGGGGACGACGTCCGCGGCGGCGTCACCCACTCGACGAACGGCTTCCTCCTCGAGCCGGACTCGTTGCGCGAGCCGGCGAAGCTTTCACCGGAAGAGGTACTCGAGCGGCTCGAGACGGCCGGCCTCACCGGAATGGGCGGCGCCGGCTTTCCGACCTGGCGGAAGTGGGACGCCGTCCGCCGCGAACCGAGGCCGCGCGTGGTGATCGTCAACGCGGACGAGGGCGAGCCGGGCACGATCAAGGACCGCTACGTGATGGAGCTCCGGCCGCAGCTCCTCCTCGAAGGGCTCGCGGCCGCGATGCGCTTCTGCGAGACCGACGAGGCCTACATCTACCTGCGCGAGGAGTATGCGACCTCGCGGGCGGTGCTGGAGAAGGCGATCTCGGCCCGCGGACTTCCGGTCCGGCTCGTGATCGGAGCCGGTGCCTACATCTGCGGCGAGGAGACGGCGATGCTGGAGTCGATGGAGGGCCGGCGAGGGATGCCGCGGCTGCGGCCGCCGTTCCCGGCGCAGGTGGGCTACCTCGGCCGCCCGACCCTGATCAACAACGTCGAAACGCTCGCCCACGTCGCCCTGATCCTGCGCGGAGGCTGGCAGCCGGCGCGACTCTGGTCGGTCTCGGGGGCCGTCGCGAGGCCCGGCTGCTACGAGGCGCCGCTCGACATCACGCTTCGCGTACTCGTCGACGAGTACGCCGGCGGCGTCACGGCCGAGCCTGGCGCGATCGTCCCCGGCGGCGCTGCGAGCGGGATCCTGCCGCCGGCCGCTCTCGACGCGCCGCTCACGCGCGAAGGGCTGGCCGAGTGGGGCTGCAGTGTCGGCTCCGCCGCCGTGCAGGTCTTCCCGCGCGGCTACTCGCCCGTCCGCCTGCTCGCCGAGACGATGCGCTTCTTCGCTGAGGAGTCGTGCCAGAAGTGCACTCCCTGCCGGATCGGCAACCGCGCTCTGCACGCGGTCTTCGAGGGGGAGCGGACGATGGCGCCGCACCAGGTGGACGAGTGGTTGGAGGCGATGACGCTCACCTCCATCTGCGGCCTCGGACAGGCGGCGCCGATCCCGGTCCGAAGCGCCTTCCTGCACTGGCCGGAGCTGTTCGAGAAGATGACGGCATGATCGAGTTCACGCTCGACGGCCGCACCGCCATGGCATCCGAGGGCGAGCTTCTCGTCCACGCCGCGGCCCGCAACGGCGTCTTCATCCCGACGCTCTGCCACGACGACAAGCTGGCGCCGTACGGCGGCTGCCGCATGTGCGTCGTCGGGGTGGAGGGCTCGCCGCGGCCGCTGCCGGCCTGCGCGACCCGCGTCGGCGAGGGGATGGTGGTCTCCACCAACTCGAACGTGCCACAGCTGCGGAAGACGCTGACCGAGATGCTCCTCGCGGAGCACCTGAACGCCGACCCCGGCGGGCGCCCGAACGAGCTCACCGACCTCGCCGCCGAGCTGGACGCGGAGGCGCCCTTCCTGCTCCCCGATGCGAAGCGGGAGCCGTACGCCGACCGGAACCGGCTGATGGGCTACGAGCCGGACACGTGCATCCTCTGCAACCGCTGCGTGCGCTACACGCAGGAGGTGATGCAGTGCTCGGCGCTCTCGCTCGAGGGCCGCGGCCCGGAGGCGCGGATCGTGCCGACCTGGGGCAAGAGCTGGCTCGACACCGAGTGCGAGCTCTGCGGTGGCTGCCTCTCGACCTGCCCGACCGGCGCGATCTACGAGAAGTTCCTCGAGGGGACGGGCGTCGAGGAGCGCGCGCTGGAGCAGACGAAGACGACCTGCACGTTCTGCGGCGTCGGCTGCCAGCTCGACCTCAACGTCGACCCGGAAACGAGGCGGATCGTCAAGGTGACCTCGAAGCCAGAGTACGTCTCGAACGAGGGCAACCTCTGCGTCAAGGGCCGCTTCGCGTTCAACTTCGTCCACCATCCGGACCGCCTGACCGAGCCGCTGATCCGCGGCGAGGACGGCGAGCTCCATCCCGCCTCCTGGGACGAGGCACTGCAGGCTGCCGCCGACGGGCTCAAGGGGGTGATGGAGCGCCATTCGCCGCAGCACGTCGGCGTGCTCAGCTCGGCCCGGCTGACAAACGAGGAGAACTACCTGATCCAGAAGCTCGCCCGGACCGGGCTCAAGACCCACTCGGTCCACTCGTGCGAGGCCACCTGACACGCTCCGACCCTCTACGGCCTGGTCAGGTCGTTCGGCAGAGGCGCCTCCACCAACTCGATCCCGGAGATCGAGAACGCCCGCTTCCTGCTCGTGATCGGCTCGAACACGACCGAGGCGCATCCGGTCCTGGCGCTGCGGATCAAGAAGGCGGTGCGGAACGGCGCCACGCTCGTCGTCGCCGATCCGCGCGCGATCTGGCTGACGAAGCTCGCCAAGCGCCATCTGCAGCTCCGCCCCGGCTCGGACGTCTGGCTGCTGAACGCGCTGATGCATGTGATCCTCGAGGAGGGTCTCCAGGACGACGCCTACATCGCCGCCCACTGTGAGGACTTCGAGGCCGTCCGCGAGGTCGTCGGCCGCTACACGCCCGAGGAGGCCGAGCGCGTCACGGGCGTCGGCGCCGAGGCGATCCGCGCGACCGCCCGCGAGTATGCGACCGAGCGGCACGCGGCGATCTTCTACACGCTCGGGATCACCGAGCACGCCTGCGGCGTCGACAACATCTGGTCGCTCGCGAACCTCGTCCTGATGACGGGCCACCTCGGCTACGAGTCGACCGGGCTGAACGCGCTCCGCGGCCAGAACAACGTCCAGGGCCTGAACGACTCGGGCGCAAATCCCCATTACTTCCCCGGCTACCAGCCGTGGGACGACCCGGACGTGCAGGCGAAGTTCGCCGCAGCGTGGGGCGTCAATTTGCCGGAGCGGGCCGGCTACCGGCTCGACCAGATGATGTCCGGGCTCCACGACGATCGGATCAAGGCGCTCTACCTCGTCGGCGAGAACCCGGCCCAGACGGAGCCGAACGCCCACCACGTCGAGGAGGGGCTGCGGCGGCTCGAGTTCCTCGTCTCGCAGGACATCTTCCTGAACGAGACTTCGCGCCGGCACGCCGACGTCGTCCTCCCGGCGTCCAGCTTCGCGGAGAAGGACGGCACGTTCACGAACACGGAGCGGCGCATCAACCGCGTCCGCGCGGCGGTGCCGCTGCCCGGCAACGCGCGCGGTGACCGTGAGATCGTGATCGCTCTGGCGCGCGCTCTCGGCTGCGACTGGCCCGAGTACCCCGACGCAGCGTCGGTCTGGGACGAGCTCGCCGATCTCTGCCCCAACTGGTACGGGATCCGGTACCCCCGGCTCGAGGAGCACGGGCTGCAGTGGCCGTGTCCGACCGAAGACCACCCGGGAACGATGTTCCTGCACGAGGGTCATCCCTCGCTGCCCTCCGGGAAGGGCAAGTTCCACCCGGTCGAGTACCAGCCGCCGATCGAGGAGCCGGACTCCGAGTACCCGTTCGTCCTCTCCACCGGACGGACGCTCTACCACTACAACTCGGCCGGGATGACGATGCGGGAGGCCGGAATCACCGACAAGCAGGTGGATCCGTTCTTCGAGATCGCGGCCGAGGACATGTCGGCGCTCGGCGTCGCCGAGGGGGAGTGGGTGCGGCTGGTCTCGCGCCGCGGTGACCTCACCGCCCGCGCGCAGCTCTCCGACCGCGTCTACCCCGGTCTCGTCTGGATGGCCCTGCACTTCGCCGAGGCGCGCGTCAACTGGCTCACGCACGACGTCGGCGACTCGCTGATCGGGACGCCTGAGTACAAGGTCTCAGCGATACGCCTGGAGCGGGTATGACCTCGCTTGCACCCGCCGACGCCGAGCCACTGCTGCGCGGCCGCTTCGGCCGGCCGTATCTCTACCTCACCCGAACCGAGTCGACGCAGCGGATGCTCGACGCCGCGCAGCCGGAGGGCGCCGTCGCGGTCACCGAGGAGCAGACCGCCGGCCGCGGGCGGATGGGTCGCCGCTGGGATGCGCCTGCCGGATCGTCGCTGCTCGTCTCGACGCTGCTGCGACCGCCTCCCGAGCGGCGCGCCTCCGGGCTGACGCTCGTCGCCGGCGTCTGCGTCGCGGTCGTGGTCGAGCGCGCGACGGGGCTGGCGGCCCAGATCAAGTGGCCGAACGACGTCATGCTCAACCGGCGCAAGGTGGCCGGAGTGCTCGCCGAGCTGAAGGACGGCGCGGTCGTACTCGGGATCGGGATCAACGTCAACCAGCGGCCCGCTGAGCTGCCGGCCGAGACCAAAGTGCCTGCAGGCTCGCTGTACTCGGTGACGGGGCGAGAGTACGAGCGCCGTCGGATCCTCGCCGATCTCCTGCTCGAGCTCGAGCGCCGCTACGACGCGTGGCGCGAGGACGGTCTCGCCTCGCTGTACGAGGACCTCGGCGCCCGCGACTTCCTTCGCGGCCGCCGCGTCTCCTTCGACGGGGTCGCAGGGACGGCGCAGATGATCACGCGCGACGGACGGCTCGCGGTGACGACGGAATCAGGCTTGGTCGAGGTCGAGAGCGGCGAGGTCTCGTTCGAGCGCTGAGAGATCCGCGGGCGTGTTCACGTTCGCGAGCAGGTTCGCGTCTGCCTCGAGGACGCGCGAATTGACGCCGTGGAGCGACCAGTCGTCCGAGGCGAGCCGCCGCTCGAGCTCCGGGAGATCTCGCTTCGAGTAGGCGCCAGGCAGCGGCCCGGTCTGCGTAACGGCGATCTTCTCGCCCAGCTCCCGCAGCAGCGCCGGCGTGACGAGCGGGCAGTCGACGGGGAGGAAGACCACGGTCTCGGTCGCGGCCGCACGGAGCCCTGCGATCACCCCGACGAGAGGGGCCTGCGGCGCGGCCGGCTCGACCACCACGGGAAACGGAAGCTCGAGATCGCCCTTCCCGACCGCAAGCCGTGCCTCGAACGCCTCGCCGAGGATCCGCCAGGCTCGCTCCGCGAGCGTCTCGCCGCGGAACGGCGCGAGCGGCTTGGGCGAACCGAAGCGGGACGAGGCGCCGCCGACGAGCAGCACGCCCGTCGCCGGGGTCACGCCCACTTCTCCCAGACCGAGACGTGCTTTTCACTTTCGCTCGTGAAGGGCTCCTGCGCCCAGCCGGCCCAGCGCTCGCGGAGCGACATCCCCGCGAGCCGCGCCATCAGGTCGAGCTCGGCGGGCCAGACGTAGCGAAACGGCGGCGAGAGGACCTCGATCCCGCCCTCCTCGATCCAGTAGTGGTGCGAGATCAGTCCCTGCCGCGCCACGTCGTACTCGTCGAATCCGAGGTGTGTCGGGCTGACGGCGAACGGCTGAAACCGCTCGCCGGGCGGCAGCCGTCTCAGCCGCGGCACGAGCACCTCGATCACGAAGCAGCCGCCGGGCTCGAGGTGCGCAGAGACGTTCTCGAAGCACGCGACCTGCTCGTCCTGGGTCGTCAGGTTCATGATCGTGTTCGCGACGACGTACGCGACCGTGAACGTCCCCTCGACGGTTGCCGTCGCGAAGTCGCCGACGGTCACGCCAATTCGCTCCGCGCCCGGCTTCGCGCGCATCCGGGCGAGCATCGCCTCCGACAGCTCGATCCCATGCACCGGCACGCCGCGGGCCGCGAGCGGGAGCGCGACTCGCCCCGTGCCGATGCCGAGCTCGAGCGCGGCTCCACCGTCGGCCAGCTCTACGACGAGGTCGACGATCGGGCCGACGACGGCCGGGTCCGCCTGATGTGCGTACCGCTCGTCGAACCGCGCCGCCACGCTCTCGCCGAAGTGGTCCTCAGCCATCGATCCGCCACGGCTCGGTGTAGACGTTCAGCGAGCCGTTGCGGACGAAGCCGCAGAGCGTGATCCCGCGGTCGGCCGCGAGTTCGACCGCGAGCGACGACGGTGCACCGACGGCGACGAGCAGCGGGCAGCCGGCGACCGCGGCCTTCTGGACGAGCTCGAACGAGAGGCGGCCGCTGACGCAGAGGAGCGAGCGCGAGAGCGGCAGCAACCCATCCAGGAACGCGCGGCCGACGACCTTGTCAAGCGCGTTGTGGCGGCCGACGTCCTCCCGCACGCAGAGCAGCTCCCCGTCGGCCGCGAAGAGCCCGGTGGCGTGCAGACCGCCGGTCGCCTCGAATGCAACCTGCGCTTCGCGGAGCCGTTCTGGGAGCTGGACGACCAGCGCGGCCTTGACGCGGAGGTCACTGTCGACGTGCGGCGCCTCGACGGCCACGGCCTCGAGCGCACCTTTGCCGCACACTCCGCACGACGACGAGGTGTAGAAGCTGCGCTGAAGCGAGCCGAGGTCGGCACCGGGCGCGTCGACGTCGACGGTGTTGGCCGGCAGGGTGTCGGGCACCCGGGCTGCGAGCGCACGCAGCCCCTCCGAGAGACAAAAGCCGAGCGCGAGCTCCTCGTCGTGCCCCGGCGTCCGCATCGTCACGGCTACGGGCGTGCCGCCGAGCCGGATCTCGAGCGGCTCCTCGACCGCGACGACGTCTCCGGCCTCTCCGCCCGGAACCCGCGTCACCTGCACGCGAGACGTGCTCTGCGCAGGCGCTTTCACCCGCAAAACAGTACAGCGCAGGTTTTCTCGACAACTGGCATCTCAATTGTTAGGAAATGATGGAGTCAGCCGCAGACTTCGGAACCGGGCTTCGCGCCCACCTCGGCCTCGAGCAGGAGGAGCTCGCGCTCGTCGCAGCGCCGGCAGCTCCGCCCGAGGAGCTGGCCATGGACGAGATCGACGACGTCGAGGCCGCCACCGCTGCCGCCGAGGGGGCCGGGCTGGAAGCGCTCGAAGCCCTCGAGACGGAGCTGGTCGAGCGCGAGCGAGCCCTCGCCGTACGCGAGGCCAGCCTCGCGGGCCGCGCCGGCGCACTGCTGGCGGCAGCACAGGCACTGTACGACGAGGTGCTCGGCGGCGGGATGTCGCCCAGCGACGACGAGCTTGCACGCCTGCGACGGCGGCGGAGTCTGGCCTGATGGTCGAGCGCATCGAACAGATCAAGGGCGACCGCCTCAAGCGTTGGAGCGTCTACGTGGCGACGCCGTTCGTCTGGCTCGCCCTCGCGCTGCTCAACCCGCTCCTGCTGATCGTCCCAGCCGATGCTGGTGTTCGCGATCTGGAAGGCGATGGAATACGGGATGGTCGACCGGCACGACCCCGTGGACGACCCCGACTTCTACTAGGAGGATTTGGCGGCGAGCATCGCCGCGAGCTCGTCGTGGCCCGCCCGGCGAGCATGCTCGAGCGGTGTGATCCCGTCACGGTCGGCAAGATCGACGCGGGCGTCCGCGTCAAGGAGCAGTCGCACGATCTCCTGATGAGCGGAGCCGCCGTCGCCGAGGATCACCGCTTCGAGTAGGGCCGTCCAGCCGAGGTCGTTGACGTGGTCGATGTCGACGTCGGTCTGGAGGAGTGCCCGCACCATCTCGACGTGGCCGCGGTCGGCGGCTGGGATCAGCGCGGTGCCGCCGAAGCGGTTGGTACGGGTGACATCTGGCTCGGCGCGGAGGACCTCGCGCAGCACCTGCACATCGCCGGTCTCGCCGACGGCGAGGAATGCGTTCGAGCGTGTCTCGTCCTGGAGGTCGACGTCGGCTCCCGCGTCCACGAGCGCGCGGACGACCGCGGGCGCGCCGGCGTACGCCGCTGCGGTGACCGCAGTCCGGTTGCCTTCGCCGCGATCGTCGGGCGCCGCTCCGTCGTCGAGCAGCCGAAGCACCTCGTGCAGGTCGCCTCGCCCGGCCGCGCGCGCGAGCTCGCCCGGCGCCGGTCGATCGCCTTCTCCCGCGCAGCCGCCGAGGATGAGAGCGACCAGCGACAGCAGCAGCCTGGCTCCTATTCGACCGTGACCGTCTTCGCGAGATTGCGCGGCTGGTCGACGTTGAGTCCGCGCAGGCGCGCGATCCGGTAGGCGAGCAGCTGCAGCGGGATGATCGCCAGCACCGCCTGGAGGAAGTTCGGCGTCTTCGGCACGTAGATGACGTCGTCGGCGTGGTGCTGGATGTCCTCGTTCCCGTCCGTCGCGATCGCGATCACATGTGCGCCGCGCGCGCGCACTTCCTGGATGTTGGAGACGAGCTTGTCGTAGACGTGGATGTCAGTGGCAACGACGACGACCGGCGTGTCGTCGTCGAGCAGCGCGATCGGCCCGTGCTTCATCTCGCCGGCGGAGTACGCCTCGGTCGGGATGTAGCTGATCTCCTTCAGCTTCAGCGCGCCCTCGAGTGCGACCGGCAGGCCGATGTGGCGGCCGAGGTAAAGGAAGAACGGCTGGTGCACGAAGCGCTGTGCGATCTCCTCGATCGGGTGGTCGCCGTCGAGAAACTGGTTGATCTTCTTCGGCAGGTCGTAGACCTTGTCGAGGATGAACGAGATCTCGCCCACCGGCATCGTCTCGCGGATCTGCGCCAGCTTCAGCGCGACGAGGTAGAGCAATGAGACCTGCGCGGTGAAGGTCTTCGAAGCGGCGACGCCGACCTCGAGCCCGCAGCGCGTGTAGAGGACGGAGTCGACCTCGCGCGTGATCTGCGAGCCCATCATGTTCGTGATCGCGACGGTGCGGGCGCCCTTCTCGCGGGCCAGCTTCATCGCCTCGATCGTGTCGCGCGTCTCGCCCGACTGCGAGATCCCGATCACGAGCGTGTTCTCGTCGATCACCGGGTTGCGGTAGATCCACTCGGAGGCGATGTCCGGCTCGACCGGGACCCGGGCCCACTCCTCGATCACATAGCGGCCGACGACGCCGGCGTGGTACGCCGTGCCGCAGGCCAGGATCACGATCCGGCGCAGGTCGCGCAGCTCCTGCTCGGTCATCCCGAGGCCCTCGAGCACGAGCGTGCCGTGGCGGACGCGGTCGCCGATCGTCTCCGCGACGGCCTCGGCCTGCTCGTAGATCTCCTTGAGCATGAACGTCTCGTAGCCGCCCTTCTCGGCACCCTCGTCGTCCCAGTCGAGCTCGACCGGATCGTGCTCGACCCGCGAGCCATCGACGCGGGTGAAGACCGAGCCCGCGGGTGTGATCGTGACGATGTCGCCGTCGTCGGGGAACTGCACGTTGCGGGTCTCCTTCAGGAAGGCTGCCGCGTTCGAGGCGAGGAACATCTCACCCTTGCCGATGCCGACCACGAGCGGCGTCTGGTGCCGCGCCGCGACGAGGACGTCGGGGTGATCGTGGTGGATGACGACGAAAGTGAAGTGCCCTTCGAGCTCGGCGAACGTGCGTTGGACGGCCTCCGTGAGATCGCCGTCGTAGTGGCGCTCGACCAGGTGCGAAACGGTCTCCGCGTCGGTTTCGGAGCCGAACGTGTGCCCATCGGCGAGCAAGCCCTCGCGCAGCTCCCGGTAGTTCTCGACGATCCCGTTCAGGACGATCGACAGCTTCGAGCCGTCGCAGCCGGTCAGCGGATGCGCGTTCGCCTCCGTGACGCCGCCGTGGGTCGCCCAGCGGGTATGGCCGAGCCCGTGGGTCGCCTGCGAGCCGTTCGGGCCAGCCGCCTCCTTCAGGTTCTGGAGATTGCCGACGGCGCGGACGTACTCGAGCCCGCCGGCTTCCCGAAGCGCGATCCCGGCGGAGTCGTAGCCGCGATATTCGAGCCGTTCCAGGCCCTGCAGCAGCAGCTGCTTGCACTCCCTAGGCCCGACGTATCCGATGATTCCGCACATGCACGCCCCCCACTTCGTCCGTCTCCGAGCTGAACGCGTCCGAGAACGCGTAAGAGCCCGGCACACCTCCCGCGTCGTCGCGGGCTAGCCGAGCTCCCTCTTCACGAGGGCTGCGATCCTAGCACAGTATTGCAGGGCTTTCTCGTCCGACTCGGCCTCCCCGAGGACGCGGATGAGGGGCTCCGTACCGGACGCGCGGACGAGCACGCGGCCGCTGCCGTTCAGCTCGGCGTTGAGCCGCTCGGCCTCCGCCAACGCCACCTGCGGCACCTCGCGCCGGGAGACGCGGACGTTCTCCTTCGCCTGGGCGTACCGCGGCATCACGGCTGCGGCCTCACGCAGCGTGCGCCCGCGCACGGCGTCGCAGAGAAGGAGCGCCGCCGCGAGCCCATCGCCGGTGACATGGTCGCGCAGGCAGATCACGTGACCCGACTGCTCTCCGCCGAGGATCCCGTTCTCGCGCCGTAGGGCCTCGAGCACGTAGCGGTCGCCGACCGGGGTCGTGACGACCCGGATCCCTCGCTCATCCATCAGCCGGTGGAAACCGAGGTTGGTCATCACCGTGACGGCGACGAGGTCGACATCCAGGTGGAGCGCGAGGACGGCGAGGATCTGATCGCCGTCGATCGCGTTGCCGTCACCGTCGACTGCGAGCATCCGGTCGCCGTCACCGTCGAACGCGACGCCGAGGTCGTGGTCCCCGGCGCGGACGGTCTCCTGCAGCAGCGCCAGGTCCGTCGCTCCGCAGCCCTTGTTGATGTTCTCCCCATCCGGCTCGTCGCCGATGGCGGTCACCTCGGCCCCAAGCCGCTCGAAGGCCTCCGGTGCGATGCCGGCGTAGGCACCGTTGGCGCAGTCGACCGCGATCCGCAGGCCGGTGAGGTCCGTGCCGAAGCGCTCGAGGACGTGATCGAGATAGCTGTTCGGATAGATGTCGACGCGGTCGATCGTGCTCCGCCGCCGCCCTCAATTTGCTGAGAGGCGGGCGCATCGAGCAACGCTTCGATCGCCTCCTCCGAGGCGTCCGACAGCTTGCTGCCGTGCTCGTCGAAGAACTTGACGCCGTTGTACTCGGGCGGGTTGTGCGACGCGGAGATGACCACGCCGAGATCGAGTGCGAGCAGCGCGACGGCCGGCGTCGGCAGAACGCCGGCAAGCACCGCGTTGCCCCCAGCCGCGACCACGCCACGAGCGAAAGCCTCTTCGAGCGCCGGCCCCGAGCCGCGCGTGTCGCGGCCGACGAAGACACGGCCGCGGCCGGACCAGAGCGTCGACGCCTTGCCGAGCTGCTCGACGAGCTCCGGGGTCAGATCCTGTCCGACGACGCCGCGCACGCCGTCGGTACCGAAGTACCGGCGCAAGCCGGGAACTACCGCTTGCTGAACTGCGGCGCCTTGCGGGCCTTGTGGAGCCCGGCCTTCTTGCGCTCGACGACGCGTGCGTCGCGCGTGAGGAACCCCTCGCGCTTGAGCGGCACCCGCAGCTCGGGGTCGGCCTCGACGAGTGCACGGGCGATTCCGTGCCGCACCGCCCCGGCCTGGCCGGAAGGGCCGCCGCCATGGACGCGGACGCGGATGTCGAACGTCCCCTCGACGCCGGCCGTCTTCAGCGGCGCGAGCGCCAGCGTGCGGTGCGTGGCCCGCGGGAAATAGTCCTCGAGCGTTCGCCCGTTGAACCAGGTCTTCCCGTCGCCAGGACGAAGGATCACACGCGCGACCGAGGTCTTGCGCTTCCCGGTGCCGAGATACTGCGCCTGCTCTGCCACTACGAGACCTCCAACGTCTTCGGCGCCTGCGCCTCGTGCGGATGCACGGGGCCGGCGTAGATCTTCAGCTTCGTGATCTGCTGGCGCGCGAGCCGGTTGCGCGGGAGCATCCCCTTGACCGCCTTGCGCAGCACTTCGGTCGGCCGCCGCTCGAGCTGCTCGCGGAGCGTCCGCGAGCGGAGTCCGCCGGGGTAGCCGGAGTGGCGGTAGTACATCTTCTGGTCGAGCTTCTGGCCGGTCACCGCGATCTTCTCGGCGTTGACGACGACGACGAAGTCGCCCGTGTCGATATGGGGCGTGTAGGCCGGCTTGTTCTTGCCGCGCAGCGTGTCGGCGATCTGGGTCGCCAGACGGCCGAGAGTCTTGCCCTCGGCGTCGACGACGTACCAGTCGCGAGAAATCTCGCCCGGCTTTGCGCTGTAGGTCTTCAAATCAGCAGGTCTTCATTTCACAGAAAGAGGGCGCACATCCGGTGCGCCGGCGGCGGATCGTAGCAGAATCCAGACCGCCGGCAGGGTCACGAAGGCTGTCGCTGCGAGGGCAAGCGCCTCGACGCCGAACTCGCTGTAGGCGACCCCGCCGACCAGTACGAGCGCCGCGCCGGTGAAGCTGGAGACCTGATCCGTGAGCCCGATCAGCTTGCCCCGCTCGGCCGGCAGAGCCCGGTCGGCGAGCTCCGCGACGGCGGCGACGTAGGAGACGTTCCAGCCCAGTCCGAGCAGGAAGAGCGAGGCGGACATCCAGAGCACGCTCTCGAACCAGGCGAGCCCGAGCGTGGAAACGCCCATCATCAGCAGGCCCGTGACCTGGCAGGGATGGCGCCCGACCGTGTCCACGAGCTGGCCGATCACGAGCACGAGTGCGTACATCCCGACGATGTGGAGGCTGATCACGGTGAAGACGTCCGACTGGTGGTGGCCGTGGTCGATCACCAGGTAGCCGGTCAGGTTCATCACCGAGACCATCCCGGCGAAGCTGGCCACGGCGGCGACGAGAGCCGTGAGCACGCCCGGCCGCCGCAGGATTTCGCTCAGCGGCGCGGCCTCGTCGAAGTCGGAGCCGCCCGCGTCGAAGTGCATCTGCTGTGCGATCGTGCGGGGGTCGGGCCGGACGCAGAGGACGAGCACGAGGCCGATCATCATGATCCCCGCGGCCGCGATCCAGGGCACGACGAGCGCCTCCAGGTCGAGCTCCTTCCCGGCGAAGAGCGGCCGGAAGACGAGCGGGCCGAGCGCGGCGCCGAAGAGCGCGCCGAAGAGGACGTAGGAGATCCCGCGGGCGCGACGCTCGGGCGGATACATGTCCGCCGCCGCGGCGCGGGCGAGCAGGATCGTGCCCTGCGCGATCCCGACGAGCGCGAACCCGGCGATCACGAGCGCCGCCGAGTCGAGCTGGCAGCCGAGCGCCGTCGTCAGGCAGCCGCCGATCCCCGCCACGCATCCGCCGGCGAGCACGGGAACACGGCCGTACTGGTCCATCAGGCGCCCGGCGGGGAGAGCCGCCAGAGCGCCGGCGGTCAGGAAGATCGCGGGACCAAGCCCGAGGATCCCCTCGATGTTCGTCACGAGCACGAGCGTGACCGTGCCGACGGCGACGGCCAGCTGGACCATCCCGGAGAGCGATGTCAGCGTCGCGGCGAGCAGAATCGTGTTGCGACGGATCGGGAAGCCCTGCACCGCCCGACCCTATCCCAGCCGCGCCTCGACAAGCCCGGAGCGAAAGGCGGCAGCGCCTCCGTGCGACGGGTGGCGAATGTACGGGCCGCCGAGGCGGGCATGCGCGAGCCGGCCGATCGCGATGACGCGCCGCCCCGCCGCGAGCTCGGAAAGAAATGGAGCCGACTGCTCGATCTCGCTCGGGCTAGGAGGCCGGTTCGACGCCGCAGTGCCCGGATGGGTGGGCACGAGGTTCCACAGGAGGGCGTCCTGGAGCCCGAGCTCGGCCAGCACCCGATGGACGATCGTGGCGGTCGCCTCGGCCGGGCCGGCCCCCGACAGCTGGCGCTCGGAAGTGAACGGAATGCCGGAGACGCGTGCGCCGCGATAACCGGGAGCCTCGCCGACGAGCAGGATCGGTGTCCGCCGCCGTTCGTGCAGGTAGCGGGCGAGCCGCTCCCGCCGGAGCCCGGACTCCGCGTACTGGTTGAACGTGTCGCCGATCCGTGCGGCGGCGAGACGCTCGACGAAGCCCGTCGTCATCGCGCTCTAGCCTAGAGGGCGTGCAGCGCCGCCGCGTCGCCGTCCAGGGTCACGTCCAGGGCGTCTTCTTCCGCGAGACGACCAGACGCCGCGCGCTCGCCGACGGCATCGCCGGCTGGGTGCGGAACCTCCCGGACGGCAGCGTCGAGGCGGTGTTCGAAGGCGAGCGGGAGGCGGTCGACCGACTCGTCGGCTTCATGCGCGACGGCCCGCGTGGCGCCCGCGTGGACTGGGTCGACGTCGTGACGGAGGAGCCGGAAGGGCTCTCCGGCTTCGACGTCCGCTCGTCCTAGTTCACTCCCATTCGATCGTCGCCGGCGGCTTCGAGCTGATGTCGAGCGCGACGCGGTTGACGCCGGGGATCTCGTTGATGATCCGGCTCGAGATCGTCTCGAGCAGGTCATAAGGCAGGCGCGCCCAGTCCGCCGTCATCGCGTCGTCCGACGTGACGGCCCGGATCACGATTGGATATGCGTAGGTGCGCTCGTCGCCCTGGACGCCGACGGACTTGATCGCGGGCAGCACGGCGAAGCTCTGCCAGAGGTCGCGGTAGAGGCCGGCGCGCCGCACCTCCTCCTGCAGGATCGCGTCGGCGCCGCGCAGGATCTCGAGCCGCTCGCGCGTGACCTCTCCGATGATCCGGATCGCGAGACCCGGACCCGGGAACGGCTGCCGCCAGACCATCCGCTCCGGCATGCCGAGCTCCTCGCCGACGCGGCGCACCTCGTCCTTGAAGAGCAACCGCAGCGGCTCGACGAGCTCCATCTGCATGTCCTCCGGCAGCCCGCCGACGTTGTGGTGGGACTTGATCTTCGCGGCCACGCCCTCGGTGCCGCCCGACTCGATCACGTCCGAGTAGAGCGTCCCCTGGACGAGGAACCTGATGTCGCCGAGCCTTCCGGCCTCCTCCTCGAAGACGCGGATGAACTCCTCGCCGATCCGCCGTCGCTTCTCCTCGGGCTCGTCGACGCCCTCGAGCCGCGCCAGGAACCGGTCCTCCGCCCGGACGTGGACGAGCGGGACGTTGAAATGGCCGCCGAACGTCTCGGCGACCTGCTCGGCCTCGTTCGAGCGCATGAAGCCGTGGTCGACGAACACACAGGTGAGCTGATCGCCGACGGCCTTGTAGACGAGCAGCGCGGCGACCGCCGAGTCGACGCCGCCGGAGAGCCCACAGATGACGCGGTTGCTCCCGACCTGGGCGCGGATCCGCTCGACCTGCTCCTCGATCACGGCTGCCGGCGTCCACGCGGGTGGCGCGCCGGCGACGTCGTAGAGGAAGTTCTTCAGCAGGTCCTGGCCGTGCGGCGTGTGCACGACCTCGGGATGGAACTGCACGCCGTACAGCCGGCGGCGCGCGTCCTCGAACGCGGCGACGGGGGTGGAGGCGGACGTCCCGGTGACGACGGCTCCCTCCGGCGGCGAGACGACGGTGTCGCGATGGCTCATCCAGACGACCTGCTGCTCGGGCAGGCCGGCGAAGAGCGCGCCGCTGCCACCGTCGAGCTCGGTCTTGCCGAACTCGGACGCGCCGGTGCGCGCGACCTCGCCGCCGAGCTCGAGTGCAAGCAGCTGCGCGCCGTAGCAGATGCCGAGTGTCGGGATCCCGAGCTCGAAGAGCGCCTCGTCGATCCGCGGAGCGCCTTCGGCGTAGACCGAGGCCGGGCCGCCGGAGAGGATGAGCGCGGCCGGGTTCCGCTGCCGCACCTCGTCGACGCTGAGCGTATGAGGGACGAGCTCCGAGTAGACGCGCGCGTCGCGGACGCGGCGCGCGATCAGCTGCGCGTACTGGCCGCCGAGATCGAGCACGAGCACCGGCCGCTCCTCCGCCGTCGGCTCGGGTACGGGCAGCGGGTGCACGGACGCCATCAGGGACGCCGGTAGTTCGGCGATTCCTTGGTGATCGTGACGTCGTGCGGATGGCTCTCGCGCAGGCCGGCGCCCGTGATCCGGACGAAGCGCGCGTCGAGCTTGAGCGCCTCGACCGTCGCGGCGCCGGTGTAGCCCATCGCCTGCCGCAGCCCGCCGACGAGCTGGTAGAGGATCTGCTGCACGGGGCCCTTGTAGGGAACGCGCCCCTCGATCCCCTCCGGCACGAGCTTGTCGACGTCCTCGACGTCACCCTGGAAGTAGCGGTCCTTCGAGAACGAGCGCGCCTTCATCGCGCCGAGCGAGCCCATCCCGCGGTACTCCTTGAACCGCTCGCCCTGGACGAGGATCACGTCGCCGGGGCTCTCGTCGGTGCCGGCGAGCATCGAGCCGAGCATGACCGTGTCCGCGCCGGCTGCGAGCGCCTTCGCGATGTCGCCCGACGAGGTCATCCCGCCGTCCGCGACGACGGGGACGCCCTGACGGATCGCGTACTCCGCGCACTCGAACACGGCCGTGATCTGCGGCACCCCGACACCTGCGACGACGCGCGTGGTGCAGATCGAGCCAGGTCCGATCCCGACCTTGATCGCATCGGCGCCGGCGTCGATCAGCGCCTCGGCGGCCTCGGAGGTCGCGATGTTGCCGGCGATCACCTGCACGTCCCACTCGGCCTTGATCCGCCGCACCATCTCGACCACCGACGCCGAATGTCCGTGTGCCGTGTCGACGACGACGACGTCGACCTCCGCCTCGATCAGCGCGCCGGCGCGCTCGAACGCGTCGGGGCCGACCCCGACCGCGGCGCCGACACGGAGCCGGCCCTGCTCGTCCTTGGTCGAGAACGGGAACTGGATCCGCTTCTGGATGTCCTTGACCGTGATCAGACCCTTGAGGTGGCCCTCGGCGTCGAGGACCGGCAGCTTCTCGATCTTGTGGCGGTGGAGGATCTCGTTCGCCTCGTCGAGGGTCGTGCCGACGGGGGCAGTGACGAGGTTGCGGGAGGTCATCAGCGCCGACACAGGCTGGCGCACATTCGACTCGAAGCGGAGATCGCGGTTGGTCAGGATCCCGACGAGCACGCCGCCGTCGTCGGTGATCGGCACGCCGGAGATGCGGTAGCGCGCCATCAGTTCGAGCGCGTCGGCGACCGAGTCCTCGGGCCGCAGGGTGACCGGCTCGACGATCATTCCCGACTCGGAGCGCTTCACCTTGTCGACCTCGGCGACCTGGTCGGCGATCGAGAGGTTGCGGTGGAGGATCCCGATCCCGCCCTCGCGCGCCAGCGCGATCGCGAGCCGCGCCTCGGTGACGGTGTCCATCGCAGCGGAGACGATCGGGAGCTCGAGCGCGATCGTCCGCGTCAGCCTCGTCGCCGTGCGCACGTCGTTCGGCAGCACGGACGACTCCGCCGGAACGAGCAGGACGTCGTCGAAGGTGAGGCCTTCGCGGCCGAACTTCTCCTCGTACGAAAGCTCCTGCCCCTCCAAGGCCTCAGCGTACCAGTGTCATTGGACGTTCCTGAGCCGCGGAGCGGCCCTTCCAGGGTCCTCGCGCTCTGCGTGCGCTCAGCTTGCGCTGAGGGACAGCTCGACGACCTCGACCCCGGAGACCATCCGGCCGGCGTCGCGCGGGTCGAACAGGCCGGCGCCGACCTCGAGCGTCGAGGCGGTGCCCGCCGCGACGGCGAGCTTCAGCGCCTCCTCGGCCGTCTTGCCCGCGAGATGGGCGGCGATGAACTGGGCGAGCAGGACGTCGCCCGCACCGACGACCGACACGGCATCGACGTTCGCAGGCGCCGTCGCGTGGTAGCGGCGAACCTGCCTGTCCTCCCGGAAGAGCGCGTAGCAGCCGGACTCGAGGGTGACGTGCACGTTTCGCGCGCCGAGCTCGGCGATCGTGTCGAGCGCCATCAGGAAGTCCTCCTCGTCCTCGAGCTCCTGCCCGACGACGTGCTCGGCCTCGCGCTGGTTCGGGGAGACGAGCCAGGGCTCGGCCTCGGTGCCGAACCGCAGGGGCTGGCCCTCCGCGTCGAGAATGACCTGCACGCCGCGCCGGTTGAGGTCGCGAACGGCCTCCGCGTAGAAGTTCTCCTCGACACCGCGCGGCAGCGACCCTGCGAAGACCACGAAGTCGGCGCCGCGGGAGAGGTAGTGGAGCTTCTCGAGCAGGGTCTCCAGCTCATCGCTCGTGACCTTCGGCCCCCATTCGTTGATCTCCGAATATGAGCCCTCGGTCGGATCGACGACCGCCGTCGACGTGCGCGACTCCTCCCCGATGCGGACGAAGTCGTTGAGGATCGCCTCGGCCGTCAACTCCTCGACGATGCGAGTGCCGGTGCGGCCGCCGGCGAGGCCGGTCGCGACGACGGGGACGTCGAGCCGTTTCAGCGCGCGGGCGATGTTGATCCCCTTGCCGCCGGCGAGCGTGAGCACCTGGCTCGCGCGGTGGCGCTGTCCACGTTGGAAGTTCGGGACGGTCAGCGTCCGGTCGAGCGCGGCGTTCAGCGTGACGGTGACGATCATCCGAGCAGTCCCCCTAGGTGGTCGAGCGTGCGGCCCGCATAGAACCCTACGCGTCCGACGGCGCCCGGCTTCTCGACCGCGTTCGCGGCGATCAGCGGCGAGCGGGCGATCACGGTGCCGCCGGCGAGGACCTGCACCTCGCCGAGCCGCTGCCCTTTCCGGACCGGCAGCGCGACCTCGACGGGCTTGACCACGCGCTCCAGCAGCGGCCGCTCGACGTGGATCACGCGCAGCGCAGGCTTTGCCGCGACGAGGCGAACGGGATCCTTCCCGTAGGCAGTGCGCACCGTGCCGTAGACGCGCTTGCCGTCGATCGCCCAGACGGTCCGGTAGCGGGAGAGGCCCCAGACGAGGAGCTGAGAGAGATCGGAGTTGCGCCCCTCGCGACTCTCGCCGCCGAGGATCGTCGCGTAGATCGTGACGCCGCCGCCGCGCGCGGCTGCGACCTGCGACCAGCCTGCGCCGTCGGTGTGCCCCGTCTTGACGCCGATCACGTTCGGAGAGGACGCCAGCAGATCGTTCCAGTTGTGCAGCTGCCGCCCCGCCGCGGTCGCGTCGACGAGGCGGACGGTCTCGCGGATGAAGGGCTTGTTCATCGCGACGCGCGCGAGCTTCGTCACGTCGGCCGCGCTGGAGTAGTGGTCGGGCGCGTCGAGGCCGTCCGGATTCGCGAAGTGCGTATCGGTGAGCCCGAGCTGACCCGCGCGTGCGTTCATCAGCTCAACGAATCGGCCGACAGAGCCGCGACCGACGAAGGCGGCGATCGCGTTGGCGGCGTCGTTCGCGCTTTGGATCAGCGCGGCGCGGATCAGGTCGCGCAGGGTGACGCGTTCGCCGGGAGCGAGGTTGATCGTCGACTCGCCGACCGCGGCGGTGCGCTTGGAGACCGTGGCGACGTCGTCGAGCGACGCGTGCTCGAGCGCGACGATCGCAGTCATCAGCTTCGTGATCGACGCCATCGGCAGATGCTCGCGCTCGTCCTGGGACGCCAGGACTTCGCCCGTGCCGGAGTTCTGGACCACGTAGGCGTCCGCATCGACGGGCGGCGGGGCCGCAGCGGCGACGACCGCGAGGAAGAGCGTCGCGGCGATCGCGGAGAGGAGGGCGAGCCGCTTCACGGGGCGCGGACTTTACTTGACGCGGATTCGCTGACCGACCGTCAGCGCGACGGGATCGACGTCGGGATTGAGTACGAGCAGTTGCTCCACGGTCGTGTCGTGCTCGTCGGCGATGACGGCGAGCGTGTCGCCCGCCTGAATCACGTAGAACTCCGCGCCCGCCTGATTCGTCGTCGTCCCGCCGGTGGTGCCCGGCTCCGTGGTCGCCGACGCGGTGGTCGTCCCGGACGTGGTCCCGGGCGGCGTGGTCGTGTCGCCGTTCTCGAGGCCGGAGCGGACGAGCAGGATCGCGACCGTCGCCGCTGCGAGGAAGGCGAGTGGCGCTGCGTACCGCGCGAGCCTGGCCTTTCGCCGCATCACCAGCCGGAGACCGACCAGACGTCGGCCCGCAGTCGAGCGGCCTCGGCACCGGCCGCACCGCGCCAGTCCTCCGTGCTGCCGCGGTACGCGAAGATCACCGACCGGGAGACGGTGACGAGCGCGCTTGCGGGGCCGCTCGTGAACGCGCGGGCGACATCGGCGGCTGTGGCGCCCTGGGCGCCGACGCCCGGCAGCAGCAGGACCGCGCGCGGCAGCAGCTTGCGCGCCTCGGCGACAGCGCGCGGGACGGTGGCGCCGACGACCGCGCCGACGCTCGACAGCCCGCGCTCACCGGTCAGCTCCGCTCCCCACTCGCCGACGAGCGCGGCGACGTGCTGCCAGACGCGCCGTCCGTCGGAGAGCGTCAGCTCTTGGACGTCACGCGCGCCCGCGTTGGAGGTGCGCACGAGGCAGAAGATGCCCGCTCCGTGCAGGCGGCACGCCTGCAGGAACGGCTCGACCGAGTCGCCGCCGAGGTAGGTGTTCACCGTGAGAGCGTCCGCGAGCGGCCCCCGCTCCTCCTCGCGTGGCTCGAGGTACGCGCCCGCGTAGGCGCGGGCGGTCGAGCCGATGTCACCTCGCTTGCCGTCGGCGATCACCAGCAGACCGGCGGAGCGCCCGTAGTCGCAGACCCGCTCGAGCACCGAGACACCGTCGCCGCCGAGCGCCTCGAAGAACGCGACCTGAGGCTTCACGGCAACGACGTACGGCGCGACGGCGTCGATGATCCCGCAGCAGAAGCGGGCGTAAGCGTTTGCGGCCTCTGCGCGTCCGAGCACGGCCTCGCCACGCAGCTCGACCGGCAGCAGGTCGAGCCGCGGGTCGAGCCCGACGACGAGCTGGCTGCGCTTGCGCTCAACCGCCTCCGCAAGCCGGTCGGCGAAGGTCGCGGTGGCGACGGAGGCCATGCGCAGAGGTTAGATGGTCGATCGGCAGCCGACATGCCTCTCGAGGGCGATCCCGACCGAGCCGGCACAGCGTCCGGTTCGTCAGCCGTGGGTGCGGCGGTTGCCGATCGACCGCCTACGCAGCCAGGCGGACCTCCGCCAGAGGGAGCACGCGCAGCTCCGGCGGCGGGCGGCGCAGGAACGAGCCGATCAGGAGCAGCTCGTCGGCGTCGGCCGGACCGAGCGACGGCTCGGCGCGAGAGGCGGCGGCGAGGCCAGCCTCGGCCTCGGTCCGGCCGGCATCACCCGGCAGCAGCGTCCGAACGGCGGCGACGCGGCCGCCGGAAACGAGATACATCCGCTGAAAGCCGTCCTCGGCGGCCGGCACGAGCAGGCAGAGCTCGAGCGCGCGGAGCCGGTCGAGCTCCGCGAGCGACGCGACGACCTCCTCGAGCGCCGAGATCCGGTCGCGCAGCCGCGCCGCGTCCTCGAAGCGAAGGTCTGCCGCCAGGCGCTTCAGCTTCCTGCGCAGGGCAGGCAGCGCAGTCGGCGGCTCACCGTCCCAGTCGCCGAGTGCGCGGGCCGCGACCTGGGCCCGCCGCCTGCTCTTGAGCGGGCCGTACGGCCCGGGCACGTCGGTGACGCACCAGCCGGCACCGCGGCGGCGGAGGTAGACGTAGCGGTCGGGACGTGCGCTGCGCGCGTTCGCAGGCGGGCGCAACTCGCGCAGGAGCCGAAGCTCCTCGAGTCCCGCCTCGAGCTCCGAGCCGAGTATCCGCCACTCGACCCGTTCGAGCGCGCCGAGTGCCGCCTCGACCGCGGGCCGCTGGCGCTCGGTGCGGAAGTACGACCGCAGGCGCGCGCGCAGGTCGCGGGCGCGACCGACGTAGAGCACCTGCTCGTTGCGATCGCGGAAGAGGTAGACGCCGGGACGCGGCGGCGCGCCCGCGACGAGCGAGCGCTTGCCCACGAGCCGGCGCGCGCGTGGCGCGGAGAGATCGACGAGCTGCGCAACTGTTGCGGCGCCGCGCTCCTGGGCGAGCCCGATCAGCGCCAGCAGGATCTCCGCCGTCGCCTCCGAGTCGGCGAGCGCGCGGTGGCAGGGGCTCGTCGCCGTGCCGAAGAAGTACGCGAGCGAGGCGAGGCCGACGCGCTTCTGACGGCCCTCGAGGAGCCGCCGCGCGAGCCAGACCGTGTCGACGACAGGCGAGGCAACCCGTCGACCCGTGAGCCGCTCGACCTCGCGGTCGAGGAAGCCCATGTCGAAGCGGGCGTTGTGGGCGACGAGGACGGCGTCGCCGGCGAACTCGAGGAAGCGGCGCACCGCGAGCTCGACCGGAGGCGCTCCCGGGAGCGCGCCCGGGTCGATTCCCGTCAGCGCGGCGATCGGCGGCGGCAGCGGGCGGCGCGGGTTCACGAGCGTCTCGAACCGCTCCTCCAGCTCGAGCCCACGAACGCGGACGGCGCCGATCTCGCAGATCGCGGACGAGCCGGGCGAGAGGCCGGTCGTCTCGAGGTCGAAGACGACGTACGTCGCGTCCTCGAGCGCGAGCGCCGCGCCGGGCGGGGCGGCGAGCCCGACACTGCCGCCGCGCCAGGAGAGCCGGGCATCGCCGTCGACGACGTCCACGAGCAGCGAGCGGGCGAGCCCGGCCGGGACGTGCCGCAGCGCGTAGAGCTCCCGCGCCGCGTCCTCGGCCGCCACCGGCCCATGCCGGGCCTCGACGAGCTCCACGAGCCGGTCGGCCGCATCGAACGAGAGTTGCATGCCGACAAGCCTAAGCGAACATATGTTCGCATGCAATGGCAAAGAGAAGGCCGCGACGCCTGCGCGGCCCTCTCGACCTCGAAGAGAGGTGCTGCCCTAGCCGCCCTTGACCGCGGCCTTCAGCTGGCTGCCCGCGGAGAACTTCGGCACGGTCGCCGCCGGGATGTGCACCTTCTGGCTCGGATTGCGGGGATTGACGCCCTCGCGCGCAGCGCGCTCGCTCGTCGAGAACTTGCCGAAGCCGGTGAACGTGATCGTGTCGCGCTTCTTGAGCGCGTCGGTCACGGTGTCGAGGACCGCGTCCACCGCGGCGCTGGCGTCGCGGCGGGAGAGAGAAGCCTTGGACGCGACCGCGTCAACGAACTCCTGCTTTGTCACTTGCGACTCCTTTTGTTCGTGGGACGTACGGAAACCCGCGGCCACCCTAACAGCAGCATCGGACTGCCTCAACGTTTACGTGGCTCAACCATGCGGATTTTGGGCGGTCGTAGCCGCCGGGACGAGGTCGCTGGCCCGGTAGAGCGAGCGCAGGCGGACGCCGAGACGGGCGAGCGCGTCCGCTCCACCCTCTTCCCGATCGACGACGCAGACGGCGTTGCGAACGACGAGCCCAGCCTCGCGGAGTGCCGCCACCGCCTCGGCGAGCGCACCGCCGGAGGTGACCACGTCCTCGATCAGACAGACGACCTCTCCCGGCTCGAACGGCCCCTCGAGCCGGTTGGCCGTGCCGTAATCCTTCGCCGAATCGCGGACGATCACGAACGGCAGCCCCGATGCGAGCGAGGCAGAGGCGGCGAGTGCGACGGCGCCGAGAGCGGGGCCGGCAAGGCGGACGGCGTCGGGCTCGTGGTCGCGCGCTGCCGCGGCGAGGCGCTCTCCGAGCGGGCCGAGCAGCTCCGGACGTGTCTCGAAGCGGTACTTGTCGAGGTAGTAGCTCGAGCGGCGCCCGGATCGGAGCAGGAAGTCGCCCTCGAGCAGCGCGTGCTCGCGCAGCTTGAGGCCGAGCTCGTCCACTAGAGCGCCGGACGCGCCAGTGCGAGCAACGGCTGCGCGTCGGGGGCGTCGTCGGCGAGGGTGACCGTCGAGCCATCGTCGAAGTGGAGATGGATGCGCTCGCGGCCCGCCTCGCGGCGGCGCTTCAGATAGAGCAGGGCGCCGGTCAGCAGCGCCAACCAGAGCAGCTTACGCATCAGCCGGCCCCGTCTTCTTCGCCGCGCGGCTCCTGGGCTTGGACTTCGGTTTCTTCTTCTTCGTCGCGGCGACGGCGCGCAGGCAGGTGCGCAGGTCGTAGAGGACGAGCCCGGAGGTCGGCCCTACGCTCGTCCGCGCGACGATGACGAGAGCGTCCTCGCCGACGACGAAAAGGCTGCCCTCGCGCAGCGCTGCTTCGAGCTGCGTCACCGAGCGGCCGCTCGAGCCGAAGCGCGACGTCGCCGCCTCCAGCAGGCCGACACCGGCCCGGACGAGACGCTCGGTCTCCGGCTCGGCGGCGAGCGTCGAGCCAAGCACCGCGCCGTCGCCGTCGACAACGGCGGCGGCCTCGACCTGCGAGGAGATCTCGGTCAGGTCGGCGAGAGCGGACGCGACATCCACGGGCCAGACGATACTCACGGCGTGCGCCGCCCGTTGGCCCAACCCATCGCCAAGTTCTTCGCCGACCGAGGCACGCACCTCGCTGCGATGATCGCCTACTTCGGCCTCCTCTCCTCCGTCTCGTTGATCTTCCTTGCGCTGGCGCTTCTCGGCTACACCGGGCGGGCCGAAGAGTCGAGCTACCTCGTCCGGGAGCTGCAGAAGCTCTTTCCTTCGCAGTCGATCACGGACATCGTCAAGGTCGTCGACGCGATCACCTCGAACGCGACGACGCTCGGCCTGATCGGCGGTGCCTTCCTGCTCTGGACGTCGCTCTCGCTCTTCAGCGTGCTCGAGTCGGCCTTCAACATCGTCTATGCGCGGCCGAACCGCCCCTTCCTGCGCGGCAAGTTCCTCGCGACGCTGTTCATGGCCGGCTCACTGATCATCCTCACGGCGGCGCTCATCCTCGGCTCGTTCGGCTACGACCTGATGCAGCGCTTCACGCCGAACTTCATCGACAACGCCTTGGTCGCCTACAGCCTCTCGATGCTGATCTCGACGATGGCCGTCTTCACCTTCCTCGTCGCCGCGTACGAGCGGCTGACGAACGTGCGGCTGACGCTGCGCGAGGTGTGGCCGGGAGCTGCGCTCGCCGCCCTGCTGCTGCAGGCGACCTTCCAGGTGCTGCCAATCTTCGTCCGCGTCTCGCACGAGGTGATCGCAGTGCAGGCGCTTGGCGCCTCGGCACTCCTGCTCGTCTGGATCTACGTGATGGCGAACGTCATCGTCTTCGGGGCCGAGGTGAACTGGTGGTACGGCCGCCGCGACGAGGACGAGGTCGCGGGCCTGGCCTAGGAGGGTTTGGCGGAATCGCGCTCGTGGCCGGGCTGCGATGGTCGTTCCGAAGCAAGGACGCAGGGAGCGATGCCGGCGGCCGCGCGGGCGCGGTGCGAGTTAGCGCGCTTCCAGTCGTCGCCGAGCTCGGCGACCGTCTGCTCCTGACCGGTGGGCACGAAGATCGGGTCGTAGCCGAAGCCCTCTTCGCCGCGGCGCTCCGTCGCGACCGTCCCCTCCAGGATCCCCGTGCCGCGCCGCTCCTCCCCGGCCGGGCCAAGCGCGACGAGCTCGCAGACGTAGCGCGCGCGGCGATCGTCGACGCCGTCGAGCTCCACCAGAAGCTGCCCGACACCGTCGGCTGCCCAGCGGGCGGAGGCGACGCCGGGCCCGCCCCCGAGCGCGGCAACCTCGATTCCGGAGTCTTCGCCGAGCACCCACTCCTCCGGCGAGGCCGACTCGCGCCCGAACGCGGCTTTCGCGCGGGCGTTCTCGTGGTAGGTCGCCCCGTCCTCGGGCGGGTACTCGAGGCCGGTCTCGAGCAGCGCGAGCTCCCAACCCGGCAACGCGGCCCGCAACTCGTCCAACTTGTGCGGGTTCCCCGAAGCGAGCCGGGCCTTCACGGCCGCCATTGCACGCGCTCGACGTCGTCGAGCTTGTTGACCTCCTCGGCCACACGCGCCGACTCCGCCCGGCGCGAGGCGCGCAGTGTCACGTCGATCGTGCGCTCGTCGCCGAACTCGACCTGGCTGATCTCGCCGCCGTGCTCCTCGATCGCGCTCAGCACGCGGGTCGCATCGCCCTCCGGGACGAGCTTGATCGCGAGCTCGGCTTCCTCGGGACGGACGCGGGAGACCAGCCGCGTCGAGATCAGCTTCAGCGGCCCCAGCGAGATCAGCACGAGCACCGCCGCGCCGACGCCGACCGCGTAGTAGCCCGTGCCTGCCGCCATCCCGATCGCGGCCACGGCCCAGAGCGTCGCCGCGGTCGTCAGGCCGCGCACGGAGATGCCGCGGACGATGATCGCGCCGGCGCCGAGGAAACCGACCCCGGTCACGATCTGCGCCGCGATCCGGGTCGGGTCGAAGACGATGCCCGAGCGCTGCGAGAACGTCCAGTCCGTCCAGGCATACGCCGAGACGAGGGTGAAGACACACGCGCCCAGCGAGACGAGGAGGTGCGTGCGGAAACCGGCCTCGTGGTCGCGCAGCTCGCGTTCGAGCCCGATCGCGCCGCCGAGCCCCGCCGCCACGAGCAGCCGCAGCAGCGCCTCGGCGGTCGTAAGCTCAGGCACGCTCGGCCGCGACGGCGGCGTCCTGCGCCGCGACGATCTCCTCGCAGCCGGCCGCGGCGAGGTCGAGCAGCTCGTCGAGCAACTCGCGCGAGAACGGGTCGCGCTCCGCTGTCGCCTGCACCTCGACGAGGCGGCCGTCGGCGGTCATGACGACGTTCATGTCCGTCTCCGCGCTCGAGTCCTCGGCGTAGTCGAGGTCGAGCAGCGGCCGCCCATCGACGACGCCGACCGAGACGGCGGCGATCTGGCCGGTGAGCGCCTTCGAGAGCCCGAAACGGTCGAGCGCGCGCCAAGCGGCGACATACGCGCCCGAGATCGCGGCGCAGCGCGTGCCGCCGTCGGCCTGGAGCACGTCGCAGTCGAGCCAGAGGGTGCGCTCGCCGAGCGCCTGGAAGTCGCAGACCGACCGGAGCGCGCGGCCGATCAGCCGCTGGATCTCGACCGTGCGTCCGCCCTGCTTTCCCTTGGCGGCTTCGCGGGCGACGCGCTCGCCTGTCGACGCCGGAAGGAGCGAGTACTCCGCGGTCATCCAGCCTCGGCCGGAGCGGTAGAGCCAGCGCGGCACGCCGTCCTCGACCATTGCGGTGCAGAGCACCTTCGTCTTCCCCTGCGAATAGAGGACCGATCCGTGGGCCTGCTCGAGCCAGTCGGGGACGAGCTCGAGCGCCCGCAGCTCGTCGTCGCGCTGCCTGCCGTCGGCCCTCATGCCGCCTCCCTCGCCTTCGGGTCGGTCGCGCGGGGGAAACCCGGTTTCCCCCGCGAACCCCGTGCGCGCCGTCGCCGATGCTGCGCATCGGCGCGTCCCTGCGGGGGAACCTGACGGTTCCCCCGAACCCCCTCCTGGCTGCATGACTGCGTCATGCCGCCGCCGCTTCCAGCGCCGCGATCTCCACGTGCTCGACATCCTCGATCGGGAGCTGGAGGAAGCGCCGGCCCATCGCCCGGAACGACGCCGTGTCCCCGGTCGTCAGAAAGCCGTAGGCGCCCTCGCGGGCCGCGTCGTTCTCGATCCGCTTGCGCGCGAGCGTCTCGGCGACCTCGCGGGCCGTTTCGTCGGCTGAGAAGACGAGCGTGACGTCGCGGCCGAAGACACGCTGCAGGATCGGCCGAATCAGCGGGTAGTGAGTGCAGCCGAGAATGACCGTGTCGACGCCCGCCTCCTTCAGCGGCGCCGCGTACTCGCGCACAGCGGCGGCTGTCTCCTCGGCGAACGGGTCGTCGCCCTCGATCAGCGGCACGAGCCGCGGGCAGGCCACGGAGAGGACGCTCGCACCGGCGTCGAGCGCGCGCACGAGCTGCTCGTAGCGGCCGCTCGAGACGGTCGCCTGCGTCGCGAGCAGTCCGATCCGCCGATTCCGCGTCGCCTGCACGGCCGCGTGCGCCTCGGGGGCGATGACGCCGACGACGGGGACGCGCAGCCCCGTCTGGAGCTCCGGAAGTGCCGCCGCGGTCGCCGA
This sequence comes from uncultured Gaiellaceae bacterium, assembly GCA_963829845.1. Classification (GTDB taxonomy): domain Bacteria; phylum Actinomycetota; class Thermoleophilia; order Gaiellales; family Gaiellaceae; genus Gaiellasilicea. The sequence continues at coordinate 66,185 of CAWHKD010000024.1, forward strand.
GTTGCAGGCGACGACGACGAGCTTGACGCCGCGGGCCTCCAGGAACGAGCCGATCTCGTGCGCGAAGCGGCGCAGCTCGTCAAGCGGCCGTGGGCCGTAGGGCAGGCGCGCGCCGTCGCCGAGGTAGAGGAAATCTTCGTGCGGGAGCGTCACCAGGCACTCGTGCAGCACCGTCAGGCCGCCGACGCCCGAGTCGAACACGCCGATCGGCCGCTCGTCCATCTGCCGGATTGTAGGGAGGCGGCACGATGGTCGGCCATCTGGTCGGCTACGGTCCCTGCGTGCTCCGGGCTCCCATGAGGATCCTCGCGCTCACCCACGGCGACAACGTCGGCCCCGGTGTCTTCGAGGACGCCGCGCGGGCGGCCGGCCACGAGCTCGTCGAGCGCAACGTCGCCCGCAACGGCGTTCCCGAGGAGGGCGCCGACGCTGTGATCGTCCTCGGCGGGGCCATGCATCCCGACCAGGATGACCGCCACCCCTGGCTCAAGCCGGAGCTTCGCCTGCTCGAGCGGGAGCTCGAGCGCGGCACACCCATGCTCGGCATCTGCCTTGGGTCCCAGCTGATCGCGCGGGCAGCGGGTGCCCAGGTCTTCCGGGCCGCCGAGCCCGAAGTCGGCTGGCTCCCGGTCGAGGTGACGGCCGAGGGGGCCGCCGATCCGGTCGCGGTGGCCCTTCCGGCGCGGTTCGACGCCTTTCAGTGGCACCACTACACCCACGACCTCCCGGACGGCGCCGTCGAACTGGCCCGCAGCCCGATCTGCACGCAGGCGTTCAGGCTCGGGCACGCGTGGGGCGTCCAGTTCCACCCGGAGGTGCGCGGCGAGCAGGTCGAGTCGTGGCTCGCGGAGGATCCCGACGATGTTGCCGACCCGGCGGCGCTGCGGGCCGCGACGCGCGAACGAATCGCAGCCTGGAACGAGCTCGGGCGGCGGCTCTGCTCGGCGTTCCTGCAGGCGGTCTAGCCGGTCTCGGCAGGCAGCGAGTCGTCGCGCGACCACTCGTGCCACGAGCCGCGGTAGTTCGCGGCCCGGTAGCCGAGCGAGGCGAGGATCTGCGTCGCCAGCTCGGAACGCGAGCCCGAGTGGCAGTAGGAGACGAGCTCGACGTCCTCAGGGCGCCCGAGTCGCTCGTAGACCTCCTCCGGCGCGAGCGCGAGGAGCTGCTGGAGATCGAGATGGTGCGCACCGGCGATCCGGCCGGCTCGCGGGTCGCACGGCGCCGTCGTCTCACCCCGATACTCGCCCGCGCTGCGCACATCGAGGACGACGAAGCCCTCCTCGCCGAGCCGGCGTGCGACCTCGTCGCGCTCTACGTCCAACGCGCCACCGCCTCGTCGAGGACGAGGCCGAACTCCGCGGGACGCTCGAGGTTGGGGAGATGGCCGCACGCGGGGAGCACGACCGCATCCGGCTCGAACCGCCGCGCATCCTCGACCGGCACGAACGGGTCGCGGTCGCCGACGACCGTGAGCGCACGGTCGCCGAGCGCCCTGTACGCGTCCGTGGAGTCGGGCCGGTCGCGGATCGCCGCGAGAGCGGTCACGAGCTCCTCCTCGGTGCGGTCGAGCGCGAGCATGCGGGCACGGGCGACCACGTCCGGATCGCTCTCGTCGCGGAAGAGGGTCTCATGCATCGCGTCCCACACGCCCTCCGCCCCGCGTTCGCGCGCGATCGCGATCGTCTCCGCGCGCTTGGCGTAGCGCTCGGGCGTGTCGGCCTCCGGCCGCGAGCCCGCGAGCAGCAGCCCGGCCAGGCGCTCGGGTGCGCGACGTGCGGCCGCCATCGCCGCGTAGCCGCCCATCGACGCGCCGACGAGCACGAGGCGGCCCGGATGCGCCTCCAGCACGGCGTCGGCCCAGTCGTCCATCGTGCGGCCGAGGCCGTACAGCCGCGGCGCGTCCACTCCTTCGTGCCACATCCGTTCGTCGAGCGGGAAGGCGTGCAGGAAGACGACGGTCACAACGCCGCGATCAGCTCCTGCTCGGCCGCGACGGACGGCCGCGTGCAGGAGCGCTCGACCCAGTCGGCGAGCGCCGGCCAGGACTCGAACGGGATGCCGAGCAGCTCACGTGCCCGCAGGAGCCAGGGCAGGAAGGCGATGTCGGCGAGCCCGAATGAGCGCCCGCTGAGCCAGGGGACACCGCCGAGCATCGCGTCCAGGAAGCCGAGCTCTTCCTCGAAGCTGCCGCGCGCGCCTTCGTCGCCGCGGCGGAGCGCGTAGTACGGCTTCGAGAAGTCGTCGAAGCGGAAGACGAGCAGCCGGCCCGCCGCGCGCTCGCCGGGATCGTCGGGCCACAGCGGTGGCTCGGGGTAGCGCTCGTTCAGGTATTCCGCGATCACCGCCGACTCCGGCAGGATCCAGCCGTCCTCGTCGAGCACCGGCACCTTGCCGGCCGGGTTCATCTCGTAGAGCCACGCCGGACGGTCGGCGAGGTCGATCTCGACGGTCTCGTACGCGACCCCCTTCTCGGCCAGAACGATTCGGGTCCCGGGCGCAGTAGGGGCAGCGCGCGGCGTCGTAGAGCGTGATCAGGCCTCCCACCCCCGCTCAGCCCCCTCGAGCCCGATCGCGGCGGCGATCGACTCGAGTAACTCCTGCGCGGGCGGCAGCTCCGCCGGCGAAGCGGCCGTGCGCGCGACCGCGCGAACGGCCGCCGGCTCAGCGCCCGTCAGCCTGGCGACGACTCGTGGGTTTGCCGCGAGCGCGATCGCGTCGCCCGGCGGCAGCGCGCCGTAATACTCGGGTACCGAGAGGTACTCGTCGACAATCCGGCCCGCCTCGTGGAGGACGAAGCGGACGACCTGGTCGTGCTCGACGCCGATCGCGATCACAACCGCGCCCATCCGCTCCGAGAGCTCCTTCGCCAGCCGTCGCAGCGAGGCGGGGTCGCGGTCGGAGGCGTCGTCGTAGACGGTGATCCAGCCGTTGTGCGGCGACGTCACCTCGCTGCCGCGCGAGCCCCCGGGCAGCCTCGGGACGAACTGTCGAACCGCCCGCTCGACGGCGGTGAGGTCGTCGGTCTGGACGTGGATCGAGCCGTACGAGCGGCCGGCGTCGACCTCACGCACCTCGAGCGGCAGCACGAGGTTGCGCGATTCCTCGCGAAAGCCGAGGCGCTCGTAGAAGTCGAGCGCATCCGGGTTCGCGTTCAGGAAGAGGTGCGTCGCGCCGCGCGCACGAAGGTTTTCGACCACCGTGTCGATGAGCAAGCGGCCGGTGCCGTGACGGCGCCCGGCCTCCGCGACAAAGAGGTCGCCGATCTTGGCGAAGTGATCGTCGAGCCACGCGGTGACGAAGCCGATCGGGCGACCGTCCTCCTCCGCGAGGAAGAGCGCGTTCGCGTCGAGCGACCGCTCGAACTCGGGGCGGTTCGCCTCCCAGCTCACGTCCGCCCAGGGCGGCGGCTGCGGGCTCTCGGCCTGCCACTGCTCCCAGAGCGAGCGCAGCGCGTCGAAATCCTCGGCCGTTGCGTGGCGGACGCTCATGGGGCGATGCCTCGACCCAGGAGCCGGGAAGGGGGCGTGGGGGAACCGGGAGGTTCCCCCACGCAGGATGAGAAGGGGGCTCGTGGGGGAAACATGGTTTCCCCCACGGAGGCGAGCCGAAGGCGAGCGACGGTCATGCGGGCGGGAAGAGGCGGAGTCCGGTCAAGAGATAGTGGGCGCTGAGGTTTTCGTACGGATGGAAGCGCTGCGCGAAGGATCGGACATCGGGCACGTCACCATAGAACGCAGCGACCGCCTTCCGCAGTCCCAGGTCGCCTGCCGGCCACGCGTGCGGCCGTGCGAGATGCCGCGCGAGGAACCAGTCGGCCGTCCATTCGCCGAGGCCGCGGAGCGACACGAGTCGCGCGGTCACCTCCTCGTCCGGCAGCGAGGCGAGTACGTCGAGATCCAGCTCGCTCCGTGCCAGCCCAATCACGTACTCCGCCTTCCGGCTCGAGAAGCCGACCGCGAAGAGCTCATCCTCGGTCGCCCGAGCGATGCGCTCGCGCAGCGGGAAGGAGTACGCGTGCTCGTGAGCGACGCCGAAAAGCTCGATGAAGCGGCTCCTGATCGCAGCCGCCGACTGGAGTGAAACCTGCTGCGCCGTGATCGACGTGACGAGCGCCTCGAACGGGTTCACTTGCAGCGGCGGCCGGAAGCCGGCGAGCGCGCGTGCGAGGCGGGCGATCGTCGGCTCCGCGGCCGCCCACGCGGCGAAGCCGTCGAGGTCGAACGGGAGACCGAGGAAGTGCTGCACCTGCGACACGATGGATGCGTCGCCGGGCGTGATCTCGACTCCGCCGGCCGTTGCCTCGATCCGCAGCTCGCGTCCCTCGAAGACGCGGTGGATCCCGCCGTCCCGCCAGACGGTCGCCCGGTCGAGCCCGTAGACGTCGAAGCGCGCGGTCGAGACCTCGAAGTCGTACGGCTGGGGGAGCGGCACGAGCACGCGGCCATGCTTTCAAGTCGGCCGCAGGCACTGCCGATGAGTCGACGATGCGCCGCCTGGCCGTGATCGCGCTGTGCCTGCTCGTCCCGCCCTCGACCGCGACGGCGGGCGACCGCTCCTGGGCGGAGCCGCAGATCGAGACCGTCGTCGAGGCAGGCTTCCTGGCCGACTCCCTCGAATCCTTCAAGCCGCAGAAGCCCCTGACCCAACGCGCGCTCGGCGCAGCGCTCGAGTCCCTCTCACTCGCCTCGTCGGAGCCCGTCGTCTACCGCTACCCGATCGCCGTGCCGGGACGCGCCGTCACGATCCGCGAGCTCGACGCCGCGCTTGTCGGCTTCCTCGGCCTCGGCGACTCCGCGCGCCTCGTCACCGGCGCACTTCGCGACGTGGGCCTCGCGCCGAAGGCAGGCGTCGGCACCGAGACGGTCGCTCGTCTGCTCGGGCTCCGCGTCAACCACCCCGCCGCGGAGGAGGCGCTCGAGCTCGGCCTGAACGACGTCGCGACGCGGGCAGAGGCGGCCTACTCGCTTGCGCGCCTGCTCGCCCTGTCGGGCAGGGAGCAGGAGCAGATCAGGGCAGCGGCTGTCCAGCTCGTCCTCCCCGCGCTGACAGAAACGCAGAAGCGACTGCTACGACGCGCCGTTTCTCTCGTCGGCTCGCCCTATGTCTGGGGCGGCACGTCCGAAGCGCAACAGAAGCTCTGGGACGGGAGACAGCGTCCCGGCGGCTTCGATTGCTCCGGCCTCGTGTGGCGGGTGTTCAAGCAGCAGCCGTTCGCCGGCGCCTCCGCGCTCGCGTCGGTGCTCCGTGGACGCACCACCTTCGCGATGTCGGGCGAGGTGCCGCCGGCCCAGCGGATCAAGAAACTCGAGAACCTGCAGCCCGGCGACGTGATCTTCCAGGGCCCGAATGGGCCGGAGTCGAAGCCCGCCCAGGTCGACCACGCCGGCATCTACCTGGGTGGCGGCTGGTTCATCCACGCGTCCGGAAACGGCACCACCCTCCACCCCCTAGAAGGGTGGTATCGCGACCGATTCGCCTGGGCGCGGCGGCCTCTGCGCGAAGCCGGCCTCGCCTAACCGTCAAGTTAGCGCCGGACGACGTCCCGGTATGGATCCGGTCAGCTCTTCGCGATCAGTCTGTGGCCGGGTACCTCGACGAGGGGACGCGTCTCCGTGATCAACCTTTCACCCCGCCGCGCGTCAGCCCACTCACCAGGTAGCGCTGGGCGAGCAGGAACATGATGAGGGCCGGGATCGTAACGAGGACGGCGCCCGCTGTCAGCCAGCCGTACTGCTGCTCGAACTGGAAGACGTAGGTACGCAGGCCGATCGGCAGCGTGTAGTCGTCGGTCTCGGTCAGGAAGACGTTTGCGAACAGGACCTCGTTCCAGGCGGTGATGAACGCGTAGAACGACGTCACCGCGATGCCGGGCAGGCTCAGCGGCATGACGATCCGCCAGAACGTTCCGAACGGCGTCAGGCCGTCGATCAGCCCCGCCTCCTCGAGCGAGATCGGGATCGTGTCGAAGTAGCCCTTCAACATCCAGACGCAGAAGGGGACGGCGACCGTCGCGTAGGCCAGGATCAGCGCGGCCTTCGTATTCAGCAGGCCGAGGTCGACGACGATCTTGTAGATGGGGACGAGCAGGATCACGCCCGGGAACATCTGCGCGACCAGGAACGCCGTCAGCGCCGGCGCGGTAGCCGGGAAAGCGATAGCGCGAGAAGGCGTAGCCTGCAGTGGCGGCCAGGAAGACGCCGATCGACGGTCGTGACCGAGCGCGACCGCGACCGAGTTCGAAGAGCCAGTGGACGAACTCGTAGTCGTTCTGGCTGAGCACGGCCCGGTAGTTCTCGAGCGTCCACGGGTCCGGCAGGACGTGCAGATCCGACTGCGTCTTGATCTCCTCGTTCGGCTTGAACGAGGAGAGCAGAATCCAGAGCACCGGGAAGATCGCGATCGCCGAAGCCGCGAGCAGCGGTCAGGTGGAGGGCGAGCGAGGTGAGGGGCTGGCGGCCCTTCTTGTGCCGACGGCGGGGTCGGGCGCCGCCGGCGGCGGCGGCTCTCGGCTACGCCCATAGGTCTCCTCGCCCATCCGCCGGACCGTGCGGCGGTAGAACGACGCGAAAACGAGCAGGATCGAGAGGATCAGCACGCCGTAGGCGGCCGCCGTCCCGTAGAGCTGGTAGTCGAGGAAGTAGCGGTATGCGTACGTGACGAGGATCTGCGTCGCGTCGGCCGGGCCTCCCTGGGTGATCAGGAAGATCGGGTTGAACATGTTGAACGTCCAGATGATCCCGAGCAGGACCACGGTCGCCGCAACGGGCCGGAGGCCGGGGAGCGTCACGTCCCAGAAGCGTCGCAGGTTCGATGCGCCGTCGACGGCGGCGGCATCGAGCAGGTCCTTGTCGATCGACTGCAGCCCACCGAGGATCGCGACCATCATGAAGGGGATCCCCAGCCCAGACGTTCACCCCGATCACGGAAACCTTCGCCCAGGTCGGATCGCCGAGCCAGGCCGGGCCGTCGATCCCGATCGCGCGCAGCACCTGGTCGAAGAAGCCGTTGGGGACGTTGTAGAGGTAGCGCCACACCAGTGCGCTGATGAACGTCGGCACCGCCCACGGGATGAGCAGGAGCATCCGGTAGACGCCGCGGAACCGCAGCGTGCGGTTCAGCAGCAGCGCGAGCCCGAGCCCGACCGTGAAGTGGAAGAAGACGTTGGCGAACGTCCAGACCGCCGTGAACTTCATCACGTTCCAGAAGTTCGGGTCGTCGTCGAGCAGCTTGTAGTTCTCCAGCCCCGATGTACTGGTACGTCGACGGGATGTCCTGGCCGCCGATCGTGTAGCGGTCGGCGTTCGTGAAGGAGAAGGCGATCCCGCGCGCGAGGGGGTAGAAGACGAGCACCCCCATCACGACGACGACCGGCAGCAGCATCGCGTAGGCGAACCACCAGCGGTCGAAGCCGCGGCGGAGCCGCCGGAGCAGCGACGGCCCCCGCGGCGCCCTCCTGATTGACGCCGCGGGGACCTGCTCGGTCGAGGCCATCTGTTTCGGCCCCTACCGTCCTAGTTCTTCTTGATCGTGTAGGTGCGGAAGAGCTTCGTCTTCCAGGCTGCCGCTACGGCGTTCATGCCCTGCGCCGGGGTCGACTGGCCGAGCAGCACCTTCTGCACGTTCGGCGTGAAGTCGGTGTAGATCGCGCCACCCTCCGGGAGCACCGGACGGGCGCGCGCGACGAGCATCTGCTGCAGGAAGGCCGAGATGATCGGATTGCTCTTCACTGCGGAGTTCTGGTACGCCGACCTCCGCGTGGGCAGCAGGTTGTTCTTCGAGGCGAAGGTCGCCTGACTGGACGCCTTCGTCAGGAACTGGATCAGCTTGTACGCCGCCGCCACATTCTTCGACTTCTTCGCGATGACGAAGCTGTGGCCGCCGACCGGCGAGCCCTGGCCGCCGGGCCCCTTCGGGAGCGGTGCGACGCCGAGGTTCGACTTGTTCGCGAACGCCTTGCCCGAGAGAACATCGGCCGTGGCCCACGGACCGTTCTCGATCATCGCCACGTCGCCGTTCTTGAACGCGGTCTGGGCGTTGTTGTAGTCGTTGGCGAAGTCCTCGTTCTTGAACGCGCAGCTCGAGTCGAAGAGGCGCTTGTAGGCGGTCATCCCGTTGATCGAGTTCTTCGACGCGATCAGGATCTCTTTCTTGAGCGGGTTGACGAGTCCGCCGCCGTAGGCCCAGATCCACGGCTGTACGAAGTACGCGTCACCGCGGAGGAAGATGCCCTTGCCGTCGCCGAACTTCTTGCAGGCGGCCTCGAGGCTGGCCATCGAGTTCGGCACACCGACGCCCTTGGACTTGAAGAGCGCCTTGTTGTACAGCAGTGCCGGCGCATCGGTCACCTGCGGGACGGCGTACGACTTGTTCTGCCAGACCCCGTACGCGAAGGCCGACCCGATGAAGTCGTTCCGGTCGGCCGACGAGATGTTCTTCGTCAGGTCTGCGAGGAACCCGCGGGCTGCGTAGTCGGCAATCCAGGCGATCTCGGCCCGCATCACGTCGGGCGCCTTGCCACCCTGCGCGGCCGTGGCGTACTTGGCCTGGGCCTGGTCGAAGGGCACGTAGACCATGTTGACCTTGATCGTCTTGTTGGCCTTCTGGAACGACGCGATGAGCGACTTGAGTGTCTTCGTCTCCTCGTCGTTCATCGTCTGCCAGAACGTGATCGTCGTCGTCGCCTGCGGCGTCGCACCGGCATCCGTGCGTGCAGCGGCCGACGGGACGATGAGTACGGCGGCGAACGCTGTCGCCGCAAGCGCGGACAGCAACGCCCGCGATGGAATGGAGCGCATCGAGGTCTCCTCCCTCTGAGACTGTGCGGCCGATATCGAGCCGCGCTTGAAATGCCGTTTCAGAAACATGTAACGAAAGGCGAACCTAACGCGGGAGCGAAAAGGCGTCAAGGGAGAAGACGACGGAGCCGAGAACCGTGGAAACCCGGCTCTGCGACGTGAAATAGTGTTTCACGAATGGCGAGCCTCAGAGACGTCGCCGAGCGAGCAGGCGTGAGCGTGGCGACGGCATCGCGTGTCGCGAGCGGGTCGGCCCCCGTGCGGCCGCACACGCGCGAGCTGGTCGAGCGGGCGATGCGCGATCTGCTCTACATCGCCCCCGGACGCGGCCCGGCGACCGGGGCGATCGGGCTGCTCGTGCCCGAGCTGCAGAACCCCGTCTTCCCCGCCCTCGCCCAGGCGATGGAGGTGAACGCGACGCGCTACGGCCTCGCCACCATCCTCTGCAACACGGCGGGCTCGCCCAACCGTGAGGCCGACTACGTCCACATGCTCCTCGACCGGCGCGTCGACGGGATGATCTTCATCTCCTCCGAGATCACGGATCTCCGCTCCGATCACGGCCACTACGAGCGCCTGCTCGCGGAGGGCGCGAAGCTCGTGTTCGTCAATGGCAGCTCGCCCGCGCTGCACGTCACGTCGGTCGGCGTGGACGAGCGCGCGGCCGGGCGCCTGGCCGCGGAGCACCTGCTCGCGCTCGGCCACGCGCTCGTCGGCTTCGTAGCCGGGCCGGAGTTCACGCTGGCGACGCGGGAGAAGCGGGCGGGCTACGAGGCGGCGCTGCTCGAGGCCGGGCTGGAACCGGAGGAGCAGCTCGTCGCCCATGCCGCGTGCACCGTGGCCGGCGGGCGCGAGGCGGCGCACGGCCTGCTCACCGGCCGTACGCGCCCGACGGGCGTGATCTGCTCCAACGACCTCGTCGCGATCGGCGTCCTCCAGGAGGCGGTCGCGCTCGGCCTGCGCGTCCCCGAGGAGCTCTCGATCGTCGGGTTCGACGGCATCGCGGCCGCGTGGACGCAGCCGCACCTGACGACGGTCGAGCAGCCGATCGAGCAGATCGCGGATACCGCGCTCGACGCCCTCCGCGGCCTGATCGAGCAGCCGGACGTCGAGCTGCCGAGCTTCGTCTTCCGCCCCCGTCTCCGTGTCGGCGGGACGAGCGCGCCGCCACCGTAGCGTCCCTATGCGGTCTGGAGCTCGTGCTCCTCCGTCGCCGCCGCGAGGCTCACCCCCGTTTCGGCATCGAAGAAGTGGAACCCGGCCGGGTTGACAGCCAGCCGCAGCGTGCTGCCGGGGCGGGAGCTCGTGCGGGCGTCGACGCGGGCCGTGAAGTGCTCCCGCACGTCGTCGGCGATCAGCTTCGCGCCTGCATCGGGCTCGTCGTGAACCGCCCGCAGATCGTCGGTATCGACCGGCGCGGCCTCGACCGGGAAGATCACGTGCGCTTCCGCGCCGAGCTCCTCGACGACGGACACCTCGACCTCGATCTCGGGGCGGCCGCTCTCTGCGAACTCTGCGTCCTCGAAGTCCTCCGGCCGGATGCCGATGATCGCGCGGCCCTCCTTCGTAGGCCGCCGCTTCTCGTCGAGCGGGATCCGCCAGCCGGCGATCTCGACGACGCCGTTCGCGACCCGGCCTTCGAGCAGGTTCATCGAGGGCGAGCCGATGAACGCGGCCACGAAGAGGTTGAGCGGCCGGTTGTACAGCACCTGCGGTTTGTCGACCTGCTGGATCACGCCGTCACGCATGACCGCGACACGCTGCCCAAGCGTCATCGCCTCGATCTGGTCGTGCGTGACGTAGACGGTCGTGACGCCGAGCCGCTTGTGCAGGCGCGTCAACTCCGCGCGCATGCCGACGCGCAGCTTCGCGTCCAGGTTTGAGAGCGGCTCGTCCATCAGGAACGCAGCCGGCTCCCGGACGATCGCGCGGCCCATTGCGACGCGCTGGCGCTGACCACCCGAGAGCGCCGCGGGCCGGCGGTCGAGCAGGTCCTCGAGCCCGAGCAGGCGCGCCGCGTCGGCGACGCGGCGCTCGATCTCCACGGCGGGCGTTTTTCGCACCTTGAGGCCGTAGCCGAGGTTCTTGGCGACGGTCATGTGCGGGTACAGAGCGTAGTTCTGGAAGACCATCGCGATGTCGCGTGCGCGCGGCGCGAGGTCGGTGACGTCGCGATCGCCGATCAGGATCGTGCCCTCCGTGACCTCCTCGAGGCCGGCGATCATCCGCAGCAGCGTCGACTTGCCGCAGCCGGACGGGCCGACGAGCACCATGAACTCGCCGCTCTCGATCGTGAGGTCGACGTCGTCGACTGCGATGACGCCCCCGGAGAAGACCTTCGTGACGCCTTCGAGCAGAATGCGGCTCACACAACGAGGATAAATGGCGCCGCCCGGTCCGCCTAGAGTAGACGGCAAAGATCGCCGAGATCCCGAAACGGCTCGTACGGGAATCCCCGGCCGTCGAGGTAGGCGGCGAGCGAGTCCCGCGCGAAGACGCGGTCGGCGGCGAGTGCCGCGCAACGGTCCGAGTAGCCGTCCCCGACGTAGGTGTACGGCGCTCCGGCGACGCCGGCGCGCTTGCACGGCTCGCCGCAGCTGCTACAGGCGGCCGCGTCGCGAAAGTGGACGCGCCAGCCGTCGCGGCGCGCCTCGACCCGGTTCGCGAGCACGTCCAGCTCGATCCCCTCGCGCCGCAGCACCGGCTCGATCAGCTCGTGGAAGCCGGCCGAAACGATCACGGGCCGGAGCGCAGCGAGCTCGGCGAGCCCCGGCCGCACCTCGACGTTGGCCAGCACCCAGTCGACCACGTCCGCGAGCGGAGCGTCGACCGCGGCGAACTCGGCCGCGATCTCCTCGTGCAATGTCAGGTCGACGCCGACCCGCGGCTCCAGCTCGGCCAGGATCGCGGGATCGCCGAAGGCGTGGATCACCTGCACGAGCGAGTCCTCGACGGTGACCGTCCCGTCCCAGTCCACGAAGAGCCGCAAGCGCTAGATGACCATTTACTACAGGTGCGAGGTGAGGCCGGCGTCAAGACCGGCTTCCTCGTCGGCCGCGTACCAGGAGAGCGCGTACTTGCCGTCGTCGAAGTCACGTGCGAGCGTCGTCAGCCGGAGCGGGTTGAACGTGTCGCACATGACGGCCAGCTCACCGGTTTCGTGCAGGCCGATCGACTTCTCGGCGAGCCCGGGCTGGGGTCCGTGCGGCAGTCCGGACGGGTGCAGCGTCACTGAGCCGACGTCGACGCCCTTGCGCGAGCCGAAGTTGCCGGAGACGTAATAGATCATCTCCTCGCTTTGCAGATTCGAGTGGTGGTACGGGATCGGGATCGCAAGCGGGTCGAAGTCGAGCTTGCGCGGGCAGAACGAGCAGATGACGAAATTCCGTCCCGCGAACGTCTGATGCGAAGGCGGCGGCTGGTGGATCCGGCCCGTGATCGGCTCGAAGTCGTGGATCGAGAACGTCCACGGGTAGAGGTAGCCGTCCCAGCCGACCACGTCGAACGGGTGGTAGTCGAGCACGTAGGTCTGGTAGCCGTCGCGCACGCGCACCTTGACCGGGAACTCGCCCCGCTCACGGTGCGTGTTCAGCTCCGTCGGCGGGTGGATGTCGCGGTGGTAGTACGGCGCGCCCTCGATGATCTGGCCGTATTGGTTCCGGTAGCGGCGCGGGATCTCGATCAGCCCCGGCGTCTCGAAGATCAGATAGCGCTGCTCCGCAGCGTCTTCTGAAACCTCGGGCCGGAAGCGGTAGGTGGTGCCGCGCGGGACGACGACGTAGTCACCGTCCTTGTAGGGCAGCTCGCCGAAGATCGTCTCGAGCACACCCGAGCCCTCGTGGACGAAGATCACCTCGTCGCCCTCGCCATTGCGGAAGAAGTAGTCCATCTGCTCCGTCGGGCGGCAGAGCGAGATCTCGACGTCCGCGTTCCACATCAGAAGCCGCCGCCCCGTCACCTCGTCGCCACCCGGCTCGATCTCCTTCGTGTGCATCATCCGGTGCTGGTGCGTCTCGGGCACCCACTCATCGCGCACGATCGGCTCGAAGGGGCCGACCTCCTGCACGCGGCAAGGCGACTGGAGGTGGTAGAGGATCGACTCGTTGCCGGAGAATCCCTCGAGGCCCATCACTTCCTCGGTCAGGAGGGTTCCGTTGTCGCGGAACTGGATGTGCCGCTTGCGCGGAACGTCGCCAAGTCGCTGGTAGAAGGGCATACGCCGAGGATACCCCGGGCGCCTCCCCGAGTGGACGCGTCAAGCGACGAACGCGGCGAGCTCGCCGAAGCCGTCGAACGGGACGACGAACCCGCCGCTCTCGATCCTCTCGTGCAGTTCGACGACTGGTCCGGCGAGGAGGTCGCCCGGCCTCAGGCGGGTGTTCGCGACCGCCAGCGCGCGGGCCGCCGCCCAGTTGAAACCGTCCTCGTGCGCGGTTTCCACCACCGGACCGAGCAGCAGCGCGAAGTCGCGGTCCTTCGGTGCCGCCAGGTCAGGAGCGCGCCACTCGACGAGACCTGTCCAGCCTGCGATCGCGCCGTCCGCGCCGATCACCGCGGCGAGGCGCTGTGCTGCGTCGAGCCGTCCGTCCGGACGCGGGATCTCGCTGCCAGGCGAGCGGACCGCGGTCGGATTCGCGAACGTGAACGCGCCGGGCTCATCGAAGATCCGGATCGAAGGCGGCTCGAGCACCGGCGCACGCAGCTTCACGTCGGTGAGCGGATAGGCGGCGTGCTCCCTGGCGGAGGAGCCGCTGGCGAAGAACGACTGCAGCGTCTGGGCCGCAAGCTGGACGACGATGTCGCCGTCGATCCGGCCGGGCCAGCCGCGCTGGAGGTCCGAGTCGGCAGGAGTGAACATGCACAGTCTCATGAGGGCTCGGTGTGGACGATGACGTCGGCGACGTCGGGACGTGCACGGCGAAGGCGCTCCTCGACCTCGCTCGCCCGTGCGTGCGCCTCTGCGAGGGTCGAACTCGGGTCGAGCACGAGCGTGACGAAGGCGACGACACCCTTCTCCGTCCGCAGCAGCCGCAACTCGCGCGGCGCGCCTCCCGCCGCCCGCACGACGGCGTCCTCGATCTCGGCCGCATACACCTCCTCGCCGGAGTCGACCTCGGCGAGCGGCTCCAGGTGCGTCTGCACCGAGCCGATCTCGGGCACGGCGCGGACGATCTCGCGCTCGACCTGCTCCGCGATCTCGTGCGCGTCCTCGAGCGCGAGGTCGCCCGGCAGCTTCAGGTGGAGCGAGAGCTCCGTCCTGCCGTCGAGCGACACGACACTCAAGTTGTGGATCTCGCGCACGCGCGGGACAGAGAGCGCCGCGGCATGCGCGCGCTCGCGCAGCGCCGCGTCACTCTGCCCCGGCTCGACGTGGACGACGACGTCGATCCCCGGCAAGGCGCGTTCGAGCGCCTCCTCGACCCGGTCGGCCGTCGCGTGCCCCTGCCCGACGGCGGCGGCCGGCGACACCGAGATGACGGCGTCGGCGAACGTCCGGCCCGCGGCTTGGCGCAGGCGCAGGCGCTCGAGCTGGACCGGCGGCTCGATCCGGGCGATCGCGGTGCGCGCCGCAGCCTCCTCGTCGACGGGTGCCTGGTCCATGAGTACGTCGACGTTGCGTCGGATCAGCCGCGCGGCCGCCACGAGTACGAGCGCGGCGACGAAGAGCGCGGCGATCGAGTCGCCGCCGGGATAGCCGGCCACGGCGGCGATCAGCCCGGCGAGCACGGCGAGCGTGCCCGCGAAGTCACTGCCGAAGTGGAGCGCGTTCGAGCGGAGCGCCTCGCTGCGGTAGCGCCGCGCTGTCCGCAGCGAGACGACGGTGCGGCCGAGATCGATCGCAAGCACGACGCCGACGACCAGGAAGACCCACCACGTCGGGTCGACCTCGCTCTCGACCCTCCCCGTCAGTCGAGTGACCGCGAGCGCGGCCACGACGAGGCTCACGAGGCCAAGCACGGACGCCTCGGCGAGCGCCGCCAGATGCTCGGCCTTGCCGTGCCCGTACTGGTGGCCGCGATCCGCGGGGCGTCCCGCGACGCCGATCGCGAAGAACGTGAGCAGCGCCGCGACGAGGTCGGTGCCCGAGTGCAGGGCTTCGGAGATCAGGCCGAGGCTGCCGCTGGCGAGGCCGGTACCCAGCTTGAGCGCCACGAGAGCCGCCGCCGCGCCGATCGAGACGAGCGCGGTGCGGCGCTGCGGCGTCATGTCGCGAAGGCTAGATCAGTACCAGCTGCCGCGGCGGAAGCCGCCGAACGCAAGCCCGATCAGGATCACGATCAGGCCCAGGATCAAGCTCTTCACGAACAGGAGGACGATGCCGATGATGACGAGGATCGCTCCGATTCCCATGCGCGGGACTATCTCACGGTGCACCGGTCGGCAAACTGCCGGCTGCTTTACGGAACCTTGACCGCGGACGGCTACCGTGACATCGATGCGCCGCGCGCTTGTGCTCGTCACCGCGTTTCTTTCGCTCGCCTACGCCGGCGAGGCGGCTGCGGAGGTCGTCGTCCCCGACGACCAGGGCCGCTCGATCCGGTTCGAGGTTCGCGACGAGACCGTCGACGTGGAGTGGTACGCCGCGCTGCTTCGCGCCGCGCCCCACGCAGACGAGATCTCGACGGTTCGGATCGATCTCGTCACACCTGCAGAACTGGCCGAGAGGTGCGGACAGCAGGCTGCAGGCTGCTACGGCCGCAGCGTGATCACCGTCGCCGCCGCCGAGACAGAGGCGAACGCGCACACGCTCGTCCATGAGTACGGCCACCACGTCGACGCCACGCGCGGCGTCGCCGGAGCACGGGAGCCGAACGGCTCGAGCACGTGGTGGCGCGCCCGCGGGATGGCGCGCCTCGTGGCGACCCGCAGCGCCTTCCACGGCTACGTCCGCGGGTGGGACCGCAACATCGCCGAGATCTTCGCCGAGGACTACGCGGCGGTCGCGCGGCCGGCGGACCCGCACCGGATTCCGTGGCTGGAGGGGCCGAACGACGGCGTGCTCGCAGCGATCCTCCACGATCTCGGCCTCGGGCCTGAGCCGGAGATCACGACGCCGCCGGGGCTGAAGCCGCTCTCGTTCGCGCGCCGCGGCAGGCTCGCCGCGAGCCGTTCGGTCGCCGTCCGCCCGTTTGGGCTGCTCGGGCCGGGCAGGCGGGTCCGAGCGACGATCGAGGTCGCAGGCGCCTCCGCACCTGGCGTCCGTGCACGGCTCGAGCTCCGCTGCGACGGCAGGCGGATCTCGACGCGCACGCTCGCCGAGGGGATGAAGGTCGTCAGCATCGACCGCCCGAACCTAGGCCCCGCCGAGAACTGCACCGTGTCGGTGACGAACACTCCAGGGCCGCGCGCGCGTTCGCCCTCACAGTCTCGGTATCGCTCTAGCTCAGAGGTTGCCGCGCAGGGCCTGCTCGCGCTCGATCGACTCGAAGAGGGCCTTGAAGTTCCCCTCGCCGAACGTCGTCGCGCCGTGGCGCTCGATCACCTCGAAGAAGAGGGTCGGCCGGTCCTGTGCCGTCTTCGTGAAGATCTGGAGGAGATACCCGTCCTCGTCGCGGTCGGCGAGGATCCGCAACCGCTTCAGGTCGCCGTAGTCCTCGGCGATCTCGCCGACACGGTCCTCCACGTCGTCGTAGTACGTCTCGGGTGTGTCGAGGAAGATGACGCCGCGGTCCTTCAGCGTTTCGATCGTCCCGACGATGCTCGAGGTCTGGAGCGCGATGTGCTGGACGCCCGGGCCTTCGCTGAACTCGAGGTACTCGTCGATCTGGCTCTTGCGCTTGCCCTCGGCGGGCTCGTTGATCGGGAACTTGATCTTGCCGGCGCCGTCCGCCATCACCTTGCTCATCAGCGCCGAGTACTCGGTCTGGATCTGGTCGTCGCCGAAGTGGACGATGTTCGTCATCCCGAAGACCCGCTCGTAGAACTCGACCCACTCGTTCATCTTCCCGAGCTCGACGTTGCCGACGACGTGGTCGATCGCGATCAGACCAACGCCGCTGCCGGCGCGCCCGTTCGGCGAGAGCGAGACGTAGCCGGGCAGGTACGGGCCCGCGTAACCGGCCCGATCGACGAAGGTGTGGACGTTCTCCCCGTAGGTCGCGATCGTGGCCAGTTCGACGCGTCCGTGCTCGTCCTCCACCCAGCGCGGCTCGGCGATGCTCGTCGCGCCGCGCTCGACGGCGGTGCGATAGGCGGCCGTCACGTCCGGCACCTGCAGCGCCACGTCTTTCGCGGCGTCGCCGTGCTTCGCGGCGAACCGGATGATCGCGCTGTCGCTGCGGAGGCCGCTTGTGAGCACGAGCCTGATCTCGCCCTGCTCGAGCACGTAGGAGGCGCGGTCGCGAACCCCGGTCTCCGGGCCCGCGTAGGCGACGCGGTCGAAGCCGAGCGCGTGCTCGTACCAGAAGGCGGCCTGCTTTGCGTTGCCGACCCAGAGCTCGATGTGGTCCCACCCGTCGAGCGGCATGAAGTCCTTGTCGGCCACGGGCGGATTCTACTCGGCGAATAGGTAACCGCCGGGGGTGCGCCGTCTCGGCGCACCCCCGGAGGACAGCTCAGGCGGAGAGGAGCCGGTCGAAGAAGGAGCGGTAGCGTTGGAGCGCGATCCGCAGATCCTCGGTCGAGACGTCCTGGTCGTTGTCCCACTGCGATTCGAGCCGCGACCGCTCGGCCGAGAACGTCTCGGCCAGCCGCTGCATCAGCTCGGCGACGAGCGTGTCGGCCTCCTTGACCGCATCGCGGGGGTCGTCGACGAAGGCGGCCTGAATGCTGGTCCAGCTCTCGCCGAAACGGTCGCGGTCGGCCGCCTCGAAGAGCGGCTCGCGCTCCGCGTCCGTCTGCGTCTCATCCGCGTCGGCTTCGACATCCTCCGCCTCGCGGACGAGGTCGGCCGTGCCCGGGCGCGTGTCCTCCTCGACGGCCTCGCGCTCTGTCTCGGTGCGCTCGCTCATGACCTGACCTCCTCACGGTCGCGGTCACCCTCGAGCAGCTCGGCGAAGAGCGACCTGAAGTGGACCATCGCCTGACGGAGCGACTCCGTGTCGTTCTCGCCGGCGAGGCGATGTCCCTCACGGAAGTTCTCGACCACGTCGGGGTAGTCGACCGAGACGTCGGCGGCGCGACGCTCGAAATCGTCGGCGACCGGGTAGCCGCGGTCGGACATGACCCGCTGGACGAGCTGGTCGGCCTCCCGGACGGCCGCCTCCGGCTCGTCGACGAAGCGCGTCTGCACCTGCTTCCACTCCTCGGCGTACCGCGCGCGGACCCCGTCCGAGAGCGAGACGATCTCGAGCTCATCGTGCCGCTTCCGGCGCTCCGACAGCTCACGCTCGGCGGCGCGGCGGTCACCGGTGTCCTCGACGACACGGTCGTACTCCGGCCCGAAGCCCTCACGCAGCTGCTCCGACCGGCGCTTGCGCATCGCGGCTGCCGCGACGAGCCCGAGTCCAGCGAGCACGATCACGGCAAGCACGATCCAGACCCACGTATCCATTCTTGCTTCCTCCTTTTCGGGCAAGGCGCCCGTTCGGGAGGAGATGTGCCCGCAGGGGCGCCGCGGTAATCCGCCTACTCGGAGGCGGGCGCCGGTGGCCGCCGCCGGGCAAGCAGGATCCCTGCTGCGATCAGGATCGCGCCCAGCACCTGCACCAGGGTCATCTGCTCGGAGAGGAGCACGACTGCGAAGACGGCGGCGACGAAGGGCTGCAGGTTGGCGACGAGCGTCGCGCGCGAGGGGCCGATCCGGTGCAGGGAGCGGAACCAGAGCACGTTCGTGGTCACGAGCGGCCCGAGCGTCGCGAACGCGAGGAGCAGCCACACCTCCCAGCCGAGCGCGTAGTCCTGCTCGAGCGTCTGCGGCGCGCCGACGATCGCGATCAGGACCCAGCCGAGCGAGAGCACGACGGCGCTGATCCGCGAGGCCGAGTAGCGCTCCATCAAGGGGGCGATCGCGACCGAGTAGGCGGCCCAGGTGGCCGCGGTCGCGATCCCGAGCAGGTCGCCGCGCAGGTCGCCGGAGAGGCTGCCGGAGGAGCCGAGCGCGACGAGCCCGACGCCGGCGAACGAGACCGCGGCGGCGAGCCAGAACCGCCGCGAGAGCCGCTCGAGGCCGAACGCGAGCCCGATCAGCGCCGCGAAGATCGGAGTCGCGCCGAGGATCAGGGCGATCGTCGAGGCGCTCGTCTTCTCGAGGGCGTAGACGAACGAGATCTGGTTGAGCCAGAGGCAGAGCGCCGCAACGACGACGAGCAGCAGATCGGAGCGGCGGATCCGCAGCGACCTCTCGGCCACGATCGCGATCCCGAGGAAGATCACCGCCGCCGCGCCGTAGCGGACGGTCGCGTACGCGAGCGGCGCGAACCCGTGCGTGAGGATGTAGCGCGTGACGGTGAGGTTGAGCGCCCAGAGCACGACCGTCGTCAGCAGCATCAGCTCCGTGCTCAGCGGTCGCCGCATTCGCCTGGAGCGTATTGCTCGCCGCGCAAGGACACGGGCAAAGCCCGCGTCCGCGCGAAGACCCCTGAAGGGTCGCTTCGCTCCGACCCGTACCGTTACGCTGCCAGGCGATGGCCGAGCCCTCGATCCGCGACATCGACGCCCTCGTCGGACCGGCGACGCCGCACTTCGCCTTCCAGATCCGAGCCCGCGTCCGCGAGCTGATCCGGGACCTCCCGGCGACCATCCGGTGCGCCGCTACGGCGAGGAGAAGATCCGGCTGCTCGATAACCTCGGTCACGCCTCCTCGAAGGCCGAGCAGGGCGGCAAGGAGCCGCGCACGCGGATCGGCTGGGAGCAGCTGCCGAGCTCCGCGCCTGCATACGAGCCGCTGCCGAAACGGTGACCACGTTCAGCGGCGCCTCGGTCTTCGTGACCGGCGGCTCACGGGGGATCGGCAAGGCGATCGCGCTCAATTTCGCCGCCCTCGGCGCCGCGCGCGTCGCGATCGGCTACCTCCGCTCGGACAGCGCCGCCCAGGAGACGGCCGAGGAGCTGACGGCGCTCGGCGCGCAGCCGATCCTGATCCGCGGCAACATCTCCTCCGACCGCGTGCTCGAGGAGGTCGCCTTGCTGGGTGCGCTCGACGTGCTCGTCCACAACGCCGCCACCGGCGTGATCCGGCCGGCCCTCGAGACCGAGGACAAGCACTGGGACTGGACGATGACCGCCAACGCCCGCGCCTTGCTGGCGCTGACGCGCGTGGTCGCGCCGCAGATGCTGCCCGGCGCCTCGATCATCGGGATCTCCAGCCTCGGCTCCCAGCGGGTGCTCGAGAACTATTCGCTCGTCGGCACCTCGAAGGCGGCGCTCGAGGCACTGATCCGCTATCTCGCTGTCGAGCTGGCCCCGCTTGGGATCCGGGCGAACGGCGTCTCCGGCGGCGTCGTCGACACCGGCGCCCTCGAGCACTTCCCGAACAAGGATGAGATGCTCCGCTTCGGCGCGTGACAACCCGGTCGGGCGGCTCGTGCAGCCGGAGGACCTCGCCGACGCGGTGGCGTTCCTCTGCTCGCCGGCGGCCGAGATGATCCGGGGCCAGACGCTGATCGTCGACGGCGGCTTCTCGCTCAGAGCCTGATGGAGCCGACCGACCACAACCGCCGCGCCTTCGACGACGCGCACCGCACGTCAGAGAACGTGCTCCAGGTGCCGGGGATGCCGGATCGGATCCGCGAGCGGCTGCAGGGGGCGAGCGGGCACCGCGTCCTCCATCTCTTCAGCGGCACCGGCCGCGAGTCCGTCGACCTGGCCGACCTCGGCGCGCTCGTGACCGGCGTCGATGACGACGAGGCGGCGATCGAGTCGGCCCGCCGCCGGGCGCCTGAGCTGCCGTGGGTGCATGCGGACGTGCACGCGCTACCGCCAGAGCTGCTGCTTGGCCGCTGGGATCTCGTCTACCTCGGCCACGGCTCGCTGCGGCGGCTGCGCGCGGCCGAGCCGTTCGCCGGCGGCGTCGCGGCAGCGCTCCGCCCAGGCGGCGTCATGCTCCTCCACGACGAGCATCCGGCGGCGGCCGCGCTGGACGCGTTCGGCCGCTGGCGCGGCGACTACTTCGCGTCGGTCGGCGTCGGCGAGCTCGTCACCGCGGTGGCGGGAGCGGGCCTGCAGCTACGCGGCCTCGAGGAGTGGCCCGGCAAGGACGTGCACGTCCCCGGCCACCTCGTGCTGGCGGCGGAGAAGCCCGGCGCTTAGGAACCGGCTTGTCCGGGGAGAACCGGCGACATGGGAATCTCAGTCAGCATTCTGTTGATCGCGGTCGGCGCCATCCTCACCTGGGGCGTGACGACTGAAGCGGAAGGCCTCGACATCAACGCCATCGGCGTCATCCTGATGATCGTCGGCATCCTCGGCCTCGTCATCTCGATGCTCTTCTGGTCGAGCTGGGGTGGCTTCCGGCGCCGCGCCGCATACGTCGAGGGCGGCCCGGTCCGCACCACGACAGCCGCCGCGCCCCGCCGGACGACGGTGGTCGAGGAAGACCGACGTCGCACCGGGCCCACCACCTCCGTAGGAGCTAGCGCCTGCGGAACAGGGATCGCCGGAGGTCGCCGGCCACGTAGCCGGCGATCTTCGGGTTCTCCTGCAGCCGCCGCAGCGAGTACTCGTACCACTGCTGCCCGAAGGGGACGTAGATCCGCAGCCGGTGCCCGTCGGCGACGATCCGGTCGCCGAGCTCGGGGCGGACGCCCAGCAGCATCTGGAACTCGTACCGGTCCGGCGTCGAGCGCCCGCTCCCGCAGCAGCCGGAGCGACTCGTCGACGAGCCATTCGTCATGGGTCGCGATCGCCGCGTAGCAGCCGCCGTCGAGCAGCGTCTCGAGCGAGCGCACGAAGCTCTCGCGCACGGCGCGGTCGTCGCGGAACTGGATCGCCTCCGGCTCGACGTAGATCCCCTTGCAGAGCCGGACGCTCGCGCCGGCGAGCGCGGCCGCATCGTCCACGGTCCGCTTCAGCGAGGCCTGGAGCACGGGGCCGACGCGACCGTGGCCCTCGGCGCGAAGCTCCCGGAAGAGGCGGAGCGTGTCGTCGGTCGTCGTCGAGTCCTCCATGTCGATCCGGACGAAGCGGTTCGTCGGCTCGGCGGCGGCGATCACGGTCTCGACGTTCCGCTTGCAGAGGTCGTAGTCGAGCTTCAGCCCCAGCCCGGTCGGCTTGACGCTGACGTTCGCGTCAAGACCGTCCTGCTCGAAAGCGTCGAGCGCGGCGACGTACTCGGCCGCGATCGCCGCCGCCTCGTCCTCGCGTTCGACCTCCTCCCCGAGCACGTCGACGGTCGCGAGCTTTCCCTGCGCGTTCAGGTCGGCGACGGTCTGCCGCGCGTCGGCGAGCTCCGGGCCGGCGATGTAACGGGACGAGAGCTTCCGCACGACCCTTTCGGGACGGCTGGGAGCAGCGTGACGACGGCGCGGTCGAGCAGGGACACGGCGCGAGACTCTAGCCAGGCGACGCCGCTGACGCACCTGGCGCGCGCCTGGGCGTGCACGGCCGGAGGGGATAGGCCGGATGGCCAGACCCGGAGAGCCGTGTGCGTCCAGGCGGGAGGTCGACGGAGGCGGGCTCTGCCCGCCGGGAGTCGACCGGCCAGGTAGGGGCGTCAGCGCTCTTGCATGAAGCCCTGGCGGGCTGCCGAGACGAGTGCGACCGCCTCGGGGAAGAGCACGCGCATCGCGTCGCGAAGCGCGACCGCCTGCTCGTCGATCGCACCGCTCGGCTGGACCTGCTTCAGCGCGGCGGCCGTCAACTCGACCGCGGTGTTCAGCGTCAGCGTCGCGAACTGCTCGCGCTGCGCCTCCTGGACCGACTCGGCTTGCTGCTCGGCGAACTCGCGCAGGCCGCGGAGAAGATCCTCGGGATCGCCGCCGAACGGGAAGCCTCCGAAACCGCCGCCTTCCATGCTCCGAGGTTAGCGGAGCGGGATGCGGTAGGAGCCCGCGACGTCGGCGAAGAGCGCCTCGACGACCTCACCCGCGCCTTTCATCGCCGCGACGAACGGGGAGCTTTGCGCCGCGCTGCCGAGCGCCACCTCGAGCGCGCGGGTCGCGGCGCCGATCTCGTCGAGGCGGGTCGGAGTGGCGAGCATCGGCGGCGCGCCGATGATGCGCTGCAGCGCGAGCACCGCTTCCTCGGCTTCCTCGATCCCCGCTCGGATTCTCGGTTACGCGCAGCGCGGCGAGCTGAGAGCGAAGCTCGTCGAGGTCGCCGCCCGCCGCCGTCTCCTCCGCGAGCTCGCAGAGCGCGACGATCGAGACTGCGTCGCGAACGCGCTGGCGCTCAGCGATCGGGTCTCCGTCGCCGTCGAACGCGAGCCACGTCCGTCCGCCGTCTCCCTCCTCGAACGCGCAGATGTAGATCCGATCGCCGGGGTGCGGCTCGGCGGCGAGCACCGCATCGGCCCGCGCCTGGGCGGCGATCCGCTCGAGCTCCCCGGCCAGCGTCATCGCCGCAACATACGATGGAATCGTGCTCGAGGAGGCGGCACTCACGCTTGCGATCCTGGCCCTCGCGCTCTCGATCGCCGCGCTGGCGCTCGCTCGCAGGCGGCCGGCGGACCCGACCGCCGGTGCGCGGAGCGAGCTCGAAGCGCTGGTCGCCGAGCAGACTTCGGCGAGCGCCGACGAGTTGAAGGCGCGGCTGGCGCGCATGCGCGCGGACTCGCTCTCGACCCTCGCCGAGGACGAGCGGCGGCTTGCCGACGAGCGGCGCCAGGAGCTGATCGAGCGCGAGCGAGCCGTCGGCGTCGAGCTCGCCGATGCGCTGGCCGCGACCACGCGCCGCGTCGACGAACGGCTCCGAGGCTGGCGCGACGACCTCGACCGCACCCAGCAGGCGCTCGAGACCGAGCAGCGGCGCCTCGAGCAGCGCCAGAAGCAGCTGATCGCCGAGGCCGAGGCACGAATCGAGGCCGAGGCTTCCGAGCTCGTGGCCACGTCGGAGGAGCAGCGCGCGTCCGTGATCAGGCTGCGCGAGGAGCTCGAACGCGCAGCGCAGCAGGCGGTGGCGGAGGCGCTCGAGGAGCTCGAGGCGCATACGAGCGAGCGGCGGCGCGTGATCGAGGAGATCGCCGAGCGGCTGCGCCGGCGCGAGCAGGCGCTCACCGAGCAGGTCGAGCGCGCCGAGACGGAGGCGGCGCGTCGGATCGAGGCGGCGTTCGCCGACATCGAGCGCCGCCAGATCGAGCAGCTGCAGCGCGCGGTCTCGCGCGAGGCGGAACGCCACGCCGAGGCGGCGGGAGTCCAGTTCGACGCGACGATGCGCTCGGCACGGGAGGAGGCCGCAGGGCGGCTCTCGCGCGAGCTCGACCGCGCCGTCGAGACGTTCGTCCGCCAGGCCGACGCCGTCTTCGCCGAGCGGCTCGCGCAGACGGGCGACGCCGGCCAGCAGCGGCTCGAGCAGCGCCAGCGCCAGGCCCAGGCTGCGTTCGAGCGCCAGCGGGATGAGCTCGTCGCCTCCTTCCAGGAGCGCGTGGCGGCCGCCGACGCCGACCTGAGGCGGAGGCTCGGTGCGTTCGCCGCCGAGGCCGAGGCCGAGCGGACCGCGATCGCCGAGCGTCTCGCCGAGCTCCATCGCCGCGTCGATGAGGCCTCGGCACTGCGCCGGGCCTAGACATTTCCTCGCTAACAACCGCACGCAGGGAACGTCTCTTGCAGCACGAACACGCGCACCATGGCTGACACCACCGAGCTGATCGACAGGGGAAGCGAGCGGGCAAAGGTCGAGTCCTGGCGCCTGCACGTCCTGATCGAGGCCGGCTATCCGCTCCCGCTCGCGGAGAAGATCGCGGCCGCGCTCGACGCTGACCTGCACGAGGCGGTCGAGCTGGTGCACCAGGGCTGCGACCCCCGCACCGCAGCCGAAATCCTGCTTTAGCCGCGCAAGGACACCGGCAAAGCCGGTGTCCGCACAAAATCCCTAAAGGGCCGCTTCGCGGCCGGCGCGGCCCACAGAGTCGTCGTCCAGGCCAGGGCCGACCGCGACGAGCACGGCACCGGCGGAGGCAGCCGCGACCGCGAGGACGAACGACGCCTTGGTGCCGTAGGCGTCGATCAGGACCCCGCCGAGCGCCATCCCACCCGAGAAGCCCGCGAAGACCGCCGTCGTGATCCACGAGAACGCCTCGGCCGCCGTTCCGCGGGCGGTGACCCCGTCGACCAGCCCGTACGCGGACATCACGACCGGGGCGATCGCCAGCCCGGCGACGAAGGCGAGCACGGCCATGCTCGGCAGCGACCAGCCGAGCAGCGGCAGCGCGAGGCCAAACGCGAGCAGCACCGCGGAAATCCGCAGCATCGGTAGGGGCGGCAGCGTCACGCGCGCGCCCGCGACGAGCCCGCCGACGAGGCTGCCGCCGGCGAAGAGCGAGAGGGGGATGCTGCCGAGCTCGGCGCCGCCGTGGCCCTCCGCGAAGGCGGGGAAGCCGACCTCCGTGCCGCCGAAGCCGATGCCGAGGCACGCGGAGAGGCCGATCAGCGTCACCACACCGCGTGACGCGAGCGGTCCCAGGATCGATGCGTGCCTCTCGGCCTCGGGCCGCCAGGCGCGCACGGGCTCTGCGAGCGCGATCAGCAGCGTGCCGACGCCTCCTGTCGCCGCCGCCACACCGAGCGCGAGCGCCGGCGAGGCGGCCGCGGTCAGCAGGGCGACCAGCAGCGGCCCGACGATGAAGGTGATCTCCTGCAGCGATGCCTCGAGTGCGTACGCGGCGGCGCGCAGTTCGGCGTCGGCGAACATCCGCGGCCACAGCGAGCGCAGCGAGGCACCGACAGGAGGCATCAGCGCTCCCGCGGCAGCTGCGGCCAGCCCAACGAGCGCCAGCGGCGCGTCGGCCAGCGCCAGCGCGCACACGCCCACCACCAGCGCCGGAAAGATCACTGCTCGCGTGAGGAGGATCCGGGCCTGCCCACGACGGTCGACGCGGCGTCCGGCGATCGGAGCGCCGATCGCGCTGGCGACGAAGAAGCCGCCGGAGACGGCGCCTGCGGCCGCGTAGCTCCCACCGTTCTCGCGGACGAGAAGCAGCAGCGCCAGCCCGATCATCCCCGCAGGCAGGCGCGCCAGCATCCCGCTGAGCACGAGCCGGCGCACGTGGGGGACGCGGAAGAGGGCGCCGTAGCGCGCGAGGCCGAGCGGCGGGACGGCTTCCGTCACGAATTCGATCATCTACGCTCGACCGTGATGAAGGTCGAGCCTCTGCTCTACGGCGACAAGAAGGTCTTCACTGTCGCGGGCTTCAACCGCGGGGTCGCGGACTGGCTCGCACGGCTGCCGACGCTCTGGATCGAGGGCGAGGTGACAGAGCTGCGCCGGAGCCCGAACTGGGGCAGCGTCTTCTTCACGCTCAAGGATCCTGACGACGGCGCCTGCCTGCCGGCCTCGATCCCGCGGCGGACCTTCGACGCGCTCAAGCTCGACCTCTCCGAGGGCGAGCGGATCCACGTGCTCGGCCGCCCCGAGCTCTTCGCGGCGAAGGGCGAGTTCCGCCTCCGCGCCCTCTCGCTCGAGCGCTTCGGCATCGGCGAGCACCTCGCCGCGATCGAGCGGCTGAAGCAGACCCTGGCGGCAGAGGGTCTCTTCGACGCCTCCCGCAAGCGGTCGCTCCCCCGCTTTCCGCGCCGGATCGGGCTCGTCACCGGGAGCGATGCCGCCGCCCGCCGGGACGTGATCTCGACGATCCAGATCCGCTTCCCGCCTGCGCGCGTGCTCGTCGCGGAGACACTCGTGCAGGGGCCGCGCGCCGCGGCCGGGATCGTCGAGGCGCTCGAGACGCTCTCGCGCGAGCCTGGGATCGACGTGATCGTCCTCACCCGCGGCGGCGGCAGCTTCGACGACCTGCTCCCCTTCAGCGACGAGCGGGTCGTGCGGGCCGTCGCGTCCTGCCCCGTGCCGGTCGTGTCTGCGGTCGGGCATGAGCAAGACACGCCGCTCTGCGACCTCGCGGCGGACGTGCGCGCGTCCACGCCGACGGCCGCCGGGAAGCTCGTCGTGCCCGACTTCGAGGCGCTTCGGGTCGAGCTGACACGGGCGCGGAGCTCGCTCGAGCGCTGTGTCCGCCGAACGACCGAGCGTGAGCGCGAACGGCTCGCCCGGACCCGCTCGGCGCTCGAGCGCGGCGCGCGCACGACGCTCGCCCGCGACCACCGGCGCGTGACGACTCTCGGAGAGCGCCTTCGCCGCGGCCCCGCGCTGCTGCTCGAGCGGCGGCGCAGCGCGATCGAGCGGGCGGAAGGCCGCCTGACCGCGCTCTCGCCGCGGGCGACGCTCGGCCGCGGCTACGCGATCGTCCGCTCGGCCGACGCGGTGCTGCGGACCACGGCCGGCCTCTCGGCCGGAGCGGCGGTCGAGGTCGAGCTCGCCGAAGGCTCGTTCGGCGCCCGGGTGGAGGACGTCCATGAGTGAGCTGACCTTCGAGACCGCTCAGAAGGAGCTGGAGCAGATCGTCGAGCGGCTCGAACGCGGCGAGGCGGAGCTCGACGAGGCGATCGCGCTCTGGGAACGTGGCGAGGAGTTGCTCCGCTTCTGCCTCACACGGCTCGAGACCGCCGAGGGACGGATCGAGGAGCTGGCACAGCGCGCGGCGAGCACGGCGCCGCTTCCTCCCGATTCGGAGCCTCGTTAGGATCGCCCCGTGGCCCGCCCCTCGAACGAGACGCTCTCGCAGGTACCGCTCTTTGCAGGCCTCGAGCCGCGCGACCTCGACCGGATTGCCGACTCCTTCAAGCAGCGCAACTACTCGGCCGGCGACACGATCGCGAGCGAGGGGGCCGGCGGCGCCGGCTTCTTCGTGATCGGCGAAGGCACCGCCAAAGTAACCGTGCACGGCGAGGACCGGGCGACGCTCGGCCCGGGCCAGTACTTCGGCGAGATCGCCCTGCTCGACGAGGGCGCCCGCACCGCGACGGTCACCGCGGTGACGGACATGACGACCTATGCGATGACGTTCTGGGAGTTTCGCCCCATCGTCGAGACCGACGCCAGAATCGCGTGGAAGCTCGTCCAGGCTCTCGCGCACCGGCTGCGCGAAGCCGACGCACGCTGAGCTACGACGAGCTCTCTCCCGAGCGCGACGAGATCCTCCCGCGCGCGGGACGGGTCGCCCGACAACGCCACGGTCTCGGCACCCGGCACGTTCTGCTCGACGACGCCGCCGAAGACGACGCAGCGCGTGGCACCGGCGCGACGCACGACCTCCCCCGGCGCCTTTCCGAGCTCCGTCGTCGCGTCAATGCGGCCTTCGCCGGTGACGACGAGGTCGAAAGCGGTGGCATCGAAGCCGACGGCGTCGAGGACGTAGGCCGCGCCGGGCACGAGCTCCGCACCGAGCGATGCGACCGCCGCTCCCAGCCCGCCCGCTGCGCCTGTGCGTGGCACGTGCAGCAGCCCGTCGAGCGCGTCCATCTCGGCGAAGCGGTGCTCGAGCTCGGCGATCGCCGCCGCGTCGGCTCCCTTCTGCGGCCCGAAGAGCGACGGTGCCTCGGCCAGCGTCGCCGTTACGTCACAGACGGCGAGGGCGGGCACCGGCAGCTCGGCGAGTACCTCGAGGAACCCGGCGCCGGCGTCCATCGTCGCCGTGCCGCCGAGCCCGAGCACGAGCCCCTTCGCCCCCGAGGCCAGCGCCGCTTCGACCAGCTCGCCGAAGCCGCGGCTCGACGCGGTCAGCGGGTCGAGCCTCTCAGGGTCGAGCGGGACCGCCGCCGCCGACTCGACGACCGCGGTGCCGTCGGGGAGTGCGAGCCACCGCGCCCGCCGTGGCGTCCCGAACGCGTCGTCGACCACGGCCTCGCGCCACTCGCCGCCGCGGGCGAGCCAGAGCGCCTCGGCCGTGCCCTCGCCGCCGTCGGCAACCGGGAGCTCGACCGCGTCGGCTCCTGCGGCGCGTAATCCCTCTGCCAGCGCCGCCGCCGCCGCGACAGCCGTCAGGACGCCTTTGAGGCTAGCCGGGCACGCGAGCGCGCGCACGGCGTCTCTCGGGGGGATGGGTCTCTCCCTCCTCGTCCGTCGGCGCCTCGCCCTCCTCGGGCATGTCCCGCAGGTTCGCGAACGACAGGCCCTCGCGGGCGAGGAAGATCAGGCCGACGCCGACGCCGACCGACATCTCGATCACCTGCAGCACGAGCGCGTACGCGAACCCGACGGAGTAAGGGACGCCGTACTGGACGAGCGGCAGCGCGACCGCGGCCTGGAGCAGCCCGATGTTGCCCGGCCAGAGTGGGAAGATCGTCGCGACGTTCATCAGCAGCAGCACGAGGCCCGCCGCAGCCATCGACGCGTGGATGTCGAACGCGCGCATCGAGACGTAGACCGCGAACAGCTGCATGAGCCAGCCGGCGCACTGGAGCACGATCGCGCCGAAGGCCGGCCACGGCGAGCGCAGCACCGCGAGACCCTGCCGAGCCATCGAGAGCAGCTGGCGCAACGACCGCGCCCCGTCCATCGGTCGGTGGTGCCGGCGCGCGGTCACGAAGGCGACGGTGAAGAGCACGGCACCCATGATCGAGACGATCACGAGGCTGGTGACGGCCCAGTGCGGGACCTTCGCCGTCAGGGCCACGTACAGGATCAGCAGCAGCGCCGCGGGGAGATCGAAGAGCCGGTGTGCGAAGACCGTGCCGACGAGCGCCCCGCTCGAGCCCCTACCGCGAGGAAGGTGTCGCCGCAGCACGGCCACGCGTGCGAGCTCCCCGATCCGTCCCGGAAGGACGGCGTTCCCGAGCAGCCCGACCGAGAACGCGGAGAAGACCTGGCTGAAGCGGGGCTCCGGCGGCTCGAGCGCCTGGTCGATCGTCAGCTTCCAGGCGAGCGAGCGCAGGAGCACCGAGACGAGGTTGAGACCGAGCGCGAACGCGACCCACGCCCAGTTGACGAGGTCGAACGCGTGATAGACGACGTTCCAGTCCGGACCGCGCCACCAGAGCAGGCCGGCGACGATCGCGAGGATCGGCAAGCCGAGCGCCGCGCGCAGCCAGAGGCTGCGCGGCAGCACATTCATGCGGCCACCGTCTCGGGCGCGACGCCGCGCGCGGAGTCGTAGATCCGCTCGAGCCGGCGGGCGATGTCCTGCCAGGAGTAGCGGTCGATCGCGAGCTGCCGCGCCGCCGCGCCGAGAGCGGCCCTCCCGGCCTCGTCTGCGAGCAGCGCGTCGACGGCGTCCGCCAGCGCGGCGGGATCGCCCGGCGCGACCGCGACCGAGCTCTCCGGCGTCATCACGTCCCGGTAACCGGGGATGTCCGATGCGACGACCGGTGTCGCGCATGCGAACGCGCGGGTCAGCACCATGCCGAAGCTCTCGCCTCCGAGCGACGGGGCGATCAGCGCCTTGGCCGAGGCCAGCTCGGCCGTCAGCGACTCCTGGGTGAGGAAGCCGAGCACGTCGATGCCGTCGTCCGAGACGCGCAGCCGAGTCAGCAGCAGCCGCACCGCGAGAGGGTCGGCACCGGCGATCCGCAAGCGCGCGCCCGTTCGTCGCCGGATCTCCGGCCAGGCGCGGAGCAGGATCTGGAGACCCTTCCGCGGCTCCTGGCGCCCCGCGAAGACGACCCGGTGCTCCCGCCCGCCGGGCTCGACGCCCTCGGGGATGAGCACGCCGTTCGGGACGATCTCGTAGTCGCCCGGGAGCCAGCGCTGGGCCGATGCCCGCGCCTGCTCGGAGACGGCGATCCGCCGGTCGAGGCGCTCCTCGAGGAAGCCCCAGACCGGGGTCGCGAGCCGCATCCAGCCGAGATCGCCACTCGCGTGGTGCGTCCCGACCATCGGCCCGTCGAAGAGCGCGAGCGCGGCGATGCACGGCGTCGGCGTCATCGGCTCGTGCAGATGGAGCACGTCGAAGCCCTCGCTCGCGAGCACGCGCCTGATCCGGAAGATCGAGCGCGGGCTGAGGATGATGTTCGGGAGCGACCCGTTCGCCGGCACGATCACCGACCGGCCGATCGCGATCACCTCGGGCGGCGGCTCGCCGTGGCGGCCGACGCGCGGATGCAGCGCGCGCGTGAACTGGCCCGGGCGGGTCGTTGCCCATCACCAGGCGCACGTCGTGGCCGAGCTCGCGCAAGCGCTGCGGCCTGCAGCTCCGCATGCTCCACGACCGCGCCCCAGAAGGACCACGAGAACGGGACGACGATGCCCACTTTCATCTCCGCACGAGTCTACGCGCGGCTGCACAATGCACCGATGCTGCTCGAAGGTGTCCACCACGTGACGCTGATCACCGGTGACGCGCCGCGCAACGTCGACTTCTACACGCGCGTACTGGGGCTCCGGCTCGTCAAGAAGACGGTCAACCAGGACGATCCCACCGTCTACCACCTCTTCTATGCCGACGAGAAGGGCAGCGCCGGCGCGGACATCACCTTCTTCGAGTACCCGGGCGCCGCCCGCGGCAGGGCCGGGCCCGGGAATGGTGCACACGATCGTCTGGCGGGTGGGTTCCGCCGACGCGCTCGACTTCTGGGAGCAGCGGCTTGCGGGCGAGGCGGTGAACGTGATGCGCTCCGGCGACAGCCTCGGCTTCGAGGACCCCGAGGGCGTCCGGCACGAGCTCCGCGTCGTCGAGACGACGGACGAGCCGCTGGTGGCGAAAAGCCCGGAGATCCCGGAGGAGTACGCCCTGCAGGGCTTCGACGGCGTGCGCGCCTACGCGATCGACCCCGACCGCAGCACGGCGCTGCTCGAGGATACGCTCGGCTTCCGCTCGCTCGGCGACTACACGTGGGAGGCGCGGGGCGAGCGGCGAGGCGGCTGGTACGCCTACGACACCGCGCCCGAGGGCCGCGGCATCCCCGGTGCCGGCACGTCCACCACGTCGCCTGGGCGACGACGATCGAGGAGCACGACGCGTGGCAGCAGCGCGTCGCCGAGGCGGGCCACCGCCCGACGCCCGTGATCGACCGCTTCTACTTCAAGTCGATCTACTTTCGGGAGCCGAACGGGATCCTGTTCGAGCTGGCGACGCTCGGGCCGGGCTTCACGACCGACGAGGACGCCGAGCACCTTGGCGAGCGGCTCTCCCTGCCGCCCGATTTCGAGCATCTGCGCGAGCAGATCGAGCCGCGGCTGACGCCGCTGCCGAGCCCGCGCGGATGACGCATCGACGCCCTCGAGCGGCCGGCCGAGGGCGAGCCTGCCGGAACGCTCGTCCTCCTCCACGGGCGCGGCGCCGACGAGCACGACCTTTATCCCCTGCTCGACGCGCTCGACCCGGAGCGCCGCCTGCGGGGCCTCACGCCGCGCGGCCCGCTGGCGCTGCCGCCGGGAGGCCGGCACTGGTACCGGCTCGGCGGGATCCCCACGCCCGAGGCGGAGACGTTCTGGCCGAGCTTCACGGGCTCACCGAGTTGCTCGACGGCCTCCAGAAGCCGCTCGTGCTCGGCGGGTTCTCGCAAGGAGCGGTGATGAGCTACGCCCTCGGCCTGGGCGCGGTCGCCCGGGAAGCGGCCGTCGGCGCTGATGCCGCTGTCCGGGTTCATGCCGTCCGTCGGACGGGCTCGAGCTCGATCTCACCGGCCTTGACGGGCTTCCCGGTGGCGATCGCCCACGGCACGCTCGACCCGGTGATCCCGGTCGACTTCAGCCGCGCCGCCCGTGACGCTCTGGCGGCCGCCGGGGCGGACGTCACCTACAACGAATCGCCTGTCGGCCACACGATCGACCCGCAGGTCATCCCGGCGTTGCGCGGCTTCGTCGCCTACGCGATCCGCCGCGCACAGCACTCTGACGCAAGTACGCCTCGGGTTACACCTGGCGGGCGATGGCGCGGTCGAAGCAGTCGGCCGTAGCCTCGTTGCCATGGCGAATTCAACGGTCGAGAGGGTGCCGTCGATCACGCCCAGGCAACGAGACGTGATCGTCCTCATCGCTGCCGGCTGTTCCAACGACGAGGTCTCGGAGCGGCTCGGCATCTCCCCCAGGACGGTGAAGGCCCACTGCGACGTCCTTCGGCAGAAGCTTGGCGTCCGCCGCCGGCGTCAGCTGCCGATCGCATATCGAAGCCTCACCGGCGACGACCCTCTCGCACAGGGCCTCGACCCCTGCGGGTCGGGGGACTGACGGCAGCGCGCCTGCGACTCCCGTGGGGTCGCGGGCGCGCCAAATCACGGCGAGAAGTCCGTAACGCTTAGTTTGGGTCTCTTGTGGCAACCCATACATGGATGGGCGAGGGCACCGCAAGGGCTTCCAAGATCAAGCCCCGCAGGATCATCGAGCGGCCTCGGCTCACGCGGCTGCTCGACGAGAGCCAGGGCCGGATCAAGATGCTCGTCGCTCCCGCTGGCTACGGGAAGACGACCCTCGCCCGGCAGTGGCTCGCCGACAAGCAGGCGGTCTGGTACACGGCAACGCCAGCGTCGGCTGACGTCGCCGCGCTGGCTGCCGGGCTATCGGACGCGGTGTCGCGTGTGGTTCCGGGAGCCGGCGATGCGCTTGTTTCCCGCTTAGCAACAAGCGTTGGCCCTGGAGACCCTCTCCTCCTTGCTCGGATGCTTGTCAGCGACCTCGCGAACTGGCCACCGACCGCCTGGCTCGTGCTCGAGGACTACCACCATGTCAACGGACCGCAAGCCGAGGCGCTCATCGAGACCCTCGTCCTCGAGACGCGCTTACGTGTCTTCCTCCAGGCTCGCCGTCGGCCCGCTTGGGCATCTTCGCGACGAATCCTCTACGGCGAGATCGCCGAGCTCTCACGCCACGATCTCGCCATGAACGACCTGGAGGCCCTCGAACTCCTCCCCGAACATGTCGACGCAACAGCGCTAATGGATATGGCACGAGGCTGGCCGGCGGTTCTAGCTCTCGCGTCAGTGTCGAGTTCACCGCTTCCGGACGTATCGGTGGGGGCGCATCTGTACCAATTCTTTGCCGATGAGATCTACCGACGCATCAACCGCGATGTCCAAAGAGCGCTCTGCGAGCTCGCGTTGCACGAGGCCGGCGGCCGCCGTTTGGTCGTCCAAGACTGGCCATCAGCCCGCGCCAAACGGGTCGTCCAAATCGGGATCGATAGCGGGTTCCTCACAAGCGTTGACCACCCACGCATTGAGATCCATCCGCTGCTGCAGGAGTTCTTGATCCGAAAGCTCTCGGAGGAGAGGCCGTCACGGTTTGCACGAATTGTGGCTCGATCGGCACGGCTGCTCATCCGAAATCAAGAATGGGATGAGGCGCAGCGCCTGATCAGCCGCATCGGAGACGAGCGTCTGACGTCGGAACTCGTGGTGGCGTGCTCGGACGATCTCCTCTCGTCGGGCAGGGTCGCCTCCTTGCGCGCGTGGATCGCGGCCGCAGAACACGACAACCCCGACGTCCGCATGGTCGAAGCTGAGCTTGCCTTCCGAGAGGGACGGTTCCACGAGTCGGAGTCGCTGGCCGTTCTCGCCGCCGAAGACCAGAGGACGGCACCTGGAACACGGTCTCGTGCGTACCTTACGGCTGGGCGAGCGGCTCACGCGGCGTCGCGGGCATGGCGAGCGGCTGAGCTCTACGGTCACGCGTTGGATCAGGCAAGCACACCTGAATCGACGCGTGCTGCGAAACTGGGAGAACTCTCCGCCGCGATCGAGCTGGAACGTCCCGACGCGCCTGCAATTCTTGAATCGCTCGGCTCAACCGACTCGCTGCCGCCTGCTGATCGCGTAACCCTCGTGAACCGAAGGATCAACCTGGAAACGCGCTTCGGCCTACCCGTCAGTCTTGATGAGGGCCGCGCAATGTGGCAACTCCTTGACCACGTGCCAGATCCAGTCGCGCGATCCTCCTTCCGAAACCTCTTCGGCTATGCGCTGGCGGCAGCTGGTCTATGCGACGAAGCAATCCGGATCACGATGGAGCAGATGGAAGACGCGGAACGTTGCAGACTTGACTTCGTCATTCCGTACGCACTGACGAATCGTGCGATCGTGGCCACTCTGCGACGGGACTATCTGGATGCTGAGGCTCTCCTTGAGGAGGCGGAGGCGCGCGCACGGGTAGCCGGCGATCAAACCGGCCGATTCATAAGTTGGGCCGTTAAGACACGATTGCTCAACGCACAGGGAGCCTTCGACATTGCAACAACGCATCCGGTGCCGCGAGACTCAGGCGTGACCAACTCCCTCGAAGGTGAACTCACGGCCTGTTACGCACTCGCATACGCCGGGAGCGGGGAACTGGATCGCGCCGTTAGCCACGCGGAGCGGGCCTTGTCGAGTTCCATCGCCGCTGAGATTGTCATCACCGCCCCGTGCGCGCTTGCGGTTGCGGCTAGTAAGACCCGAGACACATCAGCGGCGCAAAGGAATGCGCGGCTGGCGTTGGACGCAACGACAAAGTCGGGATTGATCGAGTCGTTCGTCTCCGCTTATCGCGGGTGTCCCGAGCTAGTGGTCAGCCTCCTAGCCGACGTTGGCACTCACGAGGACCTGGAGCGAATTCTTGCCGCGGCGGGCGATGCGTCGATCGCACCACCCAGCACGAGCTACGGCTCCCACTCCGTGATGAAGCTCTCAAGGCGCGAGAAGGAGGTCCTTGGACTCATCGGGCACGGATTGTCGAACGCCGAAATCGGCCAGCGCCTGTTCATCAGCCCCGCGACCGTGAAGGTCCACGTGCGTCACATCTTCGAGAAGTTGGGAGTGAAGTCGCGCGTAGAAGCTGCGCTGCGAGCGGCTCAGATTGGACGCGACTAACCGACTGCGGCTACGCGCGATGGCTCGACTGGCAGAGTCTGTAGCCCGAACTCCACGCGACGCCCCGTTCGATAGTCCTCGTCCGCGGTTGCCAGGATCGCCTCGAATGCCGCGACGACAGAAACGTCGAACTGCGAACCAACGGCCTGCGCAAGCCGGAGCCGTGCCACTGGGCTCGGCATCGCCTCGCGGTACGGGCGATCTGACGTCATCGCGTTGTAAGCATCCGCGACGCCGATAATTCGCGCGATCAACGGGATGTCCTCACCAAGCACGCCGTCTGGATATCCGTTTCCGTCGATCCGTTCGTGGTGGTGCCGAACGATGTGGGCGATCGCGGCATAGTCGTCCACGTTCGCGAGGATTCGCTCGCCGATCTCAGAGTGGGTCTGCATGATCCGGCGCTCCTCAAGATTCAGCGGCCCCGCTTTCTCGAGGAGACCCGGAGGCAGACCAACCTTTCCGATGTCATGCACGAGGCCCGATAGATGCGCACTCTGCTGATCCTCTGATGAGAGGCCCATCCTGATCGCGATGTCGCGCGAATAGATTGCGACCGCTGTCGAGTGGCCAGCCGTGTAGCGGTCTCGGGCGTCGAGAGTCGCCACGAGTGCCGCCGCAAAGGACATGTTCGCGTGTTCAAGGCGGGTGTTCGCCTCTTGAAGTTCACCGGTTGCTTGGCGCTGCTGCTGATACAGCTGGGCCACTCGTTGTAGAGCAAGGACGGGGAGCAAGAACGTGGCCACCACCGCGAACGAGTAGCGGGAGTAGCCGTACGCGAGGAAGGCAACCACGGGAACGTAGAGCGCCGTCGACAGAATGAACAGCGGCAGAATCGTCCTCGGGTAAGACAGCGGCGAACCGGAACCGCGAATTGCCAACGTTCCCATCGCGATCGCTACATCAACGATCAGATGTCCCACCGATGCTGCTAGCGCAGCAGCAAGCATTGTGAGAAACGTCGGTTCTGTGTGAGTCTGCGCCAGAACCGCCGCAGCCGCTAGACCGGCAGCTGCCCCCGTGAGACCCCGAGCCGGCGTGTACACCGCCCATTTCAAATACGGGCGCCTTAAGTCCGCCAAGTTCGCGAGAACACCGACTACGAGAGCGGCGAGCGGCCCGAAAGCAACGGCGGTGAAGACAAGCGGAACAACTGAAACGGCAAGCTCAATGCCACGCTCGCGGTCTCCAATCAGATGAACGCTCTGACGTTCCGCGACGCCGGCCACGAGTGCCAGTACGAGGAGATACCAGATGCTCGGGAGGCCGTAGCCGCTGGCCACAAGCCACGCAGCAACACCGGCCGTCGCGGCTCCGAGCGCTGCAGCCCAGGATCCCACGCGCAAGTCAACGCGCGAGACGGAGGTGAATCGCTTGCGCGCTCCCCCAAAAGGGTTATACGATGCCGCTGCCGTTAGTTCCTCGATGGGAGGTCCCCCGTGACTCGCCTAAAGATCCGTTTGGTTGGCGTCACCAGCGCCATGTCACTGCTCGCGATTCTCGCTGGTAGTGGCAAGGCTTGGTAAAAGCCGACGAATCCT
The DNA here is from genome assembly GCA_963829845.1 of uncultured Gaiellaceae bacterium. GTDB lineage: Bacteria > Actinomycetota > Thermoleophilia > Gaiellales > Gaiellaceae > Gaiellasilicea. The sequence continues at coordinate 103,166 of CAWHKD010000024.1, forward strand.
CTCCTTCTCTGCCCTAGGAGACATCCCTCGTTTGGGTGGTTCTCCACAGGGTGTGGGAACTGAGGAAAAGAACCACTCGCCCATCAGAATTGACGAGCCGCGCCGAAAGGCGCGGCTCGTCGTTGGTCCGAAGGCTGTGTGTAAGTGCTGCTCTAGCCGATCAGACCGCGGCGGTAGCCGACGGCGACGGCGTGGGCCCGGCTGCGGGCCTGCAGCTTCGCGAGCAGGTGGCGGACGTGCGACTTGACCGTCTCCTCCGAGAGGAAGAGGCGCTGGCCGATCTCGCGGTTGACGAGACCGTCGGCGACGAGCTGGAGCACCTCGATCTCGCGCATCGTCGGCTCCTGCTCGAGCTCCCGCAGCGGGGTCGCGAACGGGATCACCTCGGCGTTGCCGTTCGAGCGCCGGGCCGCAGCCGCCTCGAAACGGCGGCTGTGGTCCAGGTACCGGCTCATGATCTCTTCTCGCTCAGCAGCGTCCACGTGCCGTTCATCGGCTCGAAGGGGTGCTCGCTTTAGCTCGAAAGAGGTAACCGGATCAGGGACCGAGACGCACGAATCCGCGCCGAATCTCCTGCAACGACGCGGGTTCGTCCTCTTCGACCACGCCCCGGCCGCCCGCGGCGTGGAGGATCCGCCCGCCCCCGAGCCAGAAGGCGATGTGCGTCACCGCGTCGACGCCGTAGACGGCGAGGTCGCCGTATGCCGGCGCGGCAACGGGAACGCCCGCCAAGTCCTGCTGAGCCGCGTCTCGCGGCACCAGCCGGCCGAGCCGGCGCCAGGCCATGTGGACGAGCCCGGAGCAGTCGATCCCGTCGCTCGCTGATGCCGCCCCAGAGGTACGGCGCCCCGAGATACGCCCGAGCCTCGTCGACGGGATCGCCGGCGCGGGCCGCCGGCAGCCACTGCCCGATCGGCTCGGCCGCAAGGGCGTCGGCCGAGATCCAGCCGGGGTAGTCGTACGCCGTCGTCACCTTCGCCCAGCCGTCGCGCTGCTCGGTCACGGCCAACGGCTCGCCGCAAAGCGCCTGCGTCACCTGCTCGCTCGACGCGTCCGGCTCCGCGTGCAGCGATGCGACCTCGACAGCGCAGAACCGGGTCTCAGCCACGGCGCGATGCGACGAGCTCGCGCAACCGCGCCAGCCGCGCATCCCACTCGCCGCCGACGCGGACGATCCAGGCGGCGGCATCGTCGAGCGGCTCCGTGTTGACGCGATACAGCGTCTCCCGCCCCTGCTTGCGCGAGTCGACGATTCCGGCCTCGCGTAATGCGGTCAGATGCTTCGCCACCGCCTGCCGCGTCACCGGCAGCTCCGACGCGAGCTGCGTCGCTGACGCCTCCCGGCGAAAGAGGGATTCGACGATGTGTCGCCGCGTCGGGTCGCCGAGCGCGTCGAAGACGTCGCTCACGCGTAGGCGTACGCGATCGCGCGGAGAGAGAAGACGGCGTTCCAGCCGGGCTCGCCGGTCTCGGTCACGACCACGCGTGTTCCGTCGCCGACCTCCTCGAGCTCGATCGCGACGGTGCCGTCATCCCACGTGTAGGCGAGGCGTCTGCCTGTCTCGACCTCCTCGACGACGAGGTCCCGCTCCTCGCCGTCCTCCGAGAACCATTCCTCGAGCTGGTCCGGGTCGGTGAGGGCATCCCAGACCTCGTCGAGCGGCGCCTCCAACACGACCTCCCGCGTCACCTCCATGATCGCCTCCTTGTCCTGCAACCCTAGGGTTGCATATACTGTGCAACCAGCTAGTTGCACATTATCGAAAGGAGCGGCATGAGCCCACTGATCCCGATGGTCGTCGAGGCCGACGGCCGCTACGAGCGCTCGTTCGACATCTACTCACGGCTGCTGCGCGAGCGGATCGTCTTCCTCGGGCGGGAGGTCGACGATGAGATCGCAAACGTGATCGCGGCACAGCTGCTCTTCCTCGAGGCGGAGAATCCGGACAAGGACATCTCGCTCTACGTCAACTCGCCCGGCGGCTCGGCGTATGCGGGCATGGCGATCTACGACACGATGCAGTACGTCAAGCCCGACGTCGCGACGATCTGTGTCGGCATGGGGATGTCGGCGGCCGCGATGGTCCTCGCGGGCGGAGCCCACGGCAAGCGGATGGCGCTGCCGAACGCGAAGATGATGATCCACCAGGGCTCGGCCGGCTTCCGCGGCACGCCGGCGGACATCGAGATCCATGCCCAGGAGGTGCTCGCGATGACGCGCCGGATGGCGGAGATCCTCGCGAGGCACACCGGTCAGCCGTTCGAGCAGGTGATGGCGGACATCGACCGCGACCGCTTCATGACGCCTGACGAGGCGCTCCGGTACGGGCTGATCGACAAGCTCGTCGAGCGCCGCGCGCTCGCGGCCTAGCGCCCAAGCCGCTCCTGGACGGCGGCGACGAGCTCCTCTGCCTTCGGCGTCGGCTCCGCCGGAAGCGGCGGATCGCAGACCTGGCGGTCGGAGAGCAGCCCCCGCGCCTCGAGCAGCGCCACGGCGCCGTGGCGCACCTGCTGGCGTTCGACGTCGTCCGCGAGCTCGACCGCAACGACGTCCAGCTCCTCCGCGGCAAGCTCGTCGAAGCGCGCCCGCATGCGGCCGATCTCGGGATCGTCGTGGTGCAGGTGCAGCCACGTCCGGGCCTCGGGGTGCAGGGTGGTTGCGCCGACGTAGACGACGCCGTCGTGCGCGAGCCACGCGTACACCCACTGCGGCCCCTGCTCGAGCTCGCCTGCCCTGACGCGCAGCAGCATCAGACGGGCGGTGGCTCCCAGGCCTTCGGGACGGTCCCGACCTCGAAGACGACCTCGCGCTGCTTCGGCTGCAGCTGTCCGGCCTTGATCTCTTCTGCGTAGTGGCACTTGACGAGGTGGCCCTCGAGCGGACGCAGCTCGGGCTCCTCCTCCTCGCATCGGGTCGGCTGAACGTACGGGCACCGTGTGTGGAACCGGCACGCGTGGGGCGGGTTCGCGGGACTGGGGAGGTCGCCCTGGAGCAGGATCGACGTCCGCTTTCGCTCGATTTCCGGATCCGGGATCGGGATCGCCGAGAGCAGCGAGATCGTGTACGGGTGCAGCGGGTTGTCGTAGAGATCATCCGCCGGCGAGAGCTCCATGATCTGACCCAGGTACATGACCGCGATCCGATCGGAGATGTGCCGGACGACGGCGAGATCGTGCGCGATGAACAGGTACGTCAGGCCGAGGTCGTGCTGGAGCTCCTCCATCAGGTTGACGATCTGCGCCTGGATCGAGACGTCGAGCGCCGAGACCGGCTCGTCGCAGACGAGGAAGTCCGGATTGAGCGCGAGCGCGCGCGCGAGACCGATCCGCTGCCGCTGGCCGCCGGAGAACTCGTGCGGATAGCGCGTCCCGGCGTCGGCCGGCAGGCCGACCGTCTGCAGGAGCTCGCTCACCTTCGTGCCGAGATCCTTGCCGCCGCGGCCGTGCACCCGCAGCGGCTCGCCGACCATGCGCGCAACCGAGTGGCGTGGGTTCAGCGACGCATACGGATCCTGGAAGATCATCTGCATCCGACGTCGCAACGGGCGCATCTGCGCCTCGCCGAGATGGGTGATGTCGGTGCCGTCGAACGTGATCGTTCCCGCGGTCGGCTCGTAGAGGCGGAGGAGCGCGCGGCCGACGGTCGACTTGCCGCAGCCCGACTCGCCGACCAGCCCGAGTGTCTCGCCGCGCCGGATCTGGAGCGAGACGCCGTCGACAGCCTTGACGTCGCCGACGTGGCGGTCCATCACGATCCCGCTCCGGATCGGGAACCAGACCTTGAGGTCATCCATCTCGACGAGCGGCTTGCCGTTCGCGTTCACGCTGCGCCGCCGAGCCGCGTCCGCTGCCACTCGTCGGCCGGAACCGGGTTGAAGCAGCGGACGTCGTGGCCGGGCTCGAGCGGCTCGAGCGGCGGCACCTCCTGCCGCGACTGCTCGACCTCGTAGCGGCACCGCGGCGCGAATGGGCAGGCCGCGGGCGGGCTGAGCATGTTGCGTGGCGCGCCCGGGATCGGTTGCAGCTTCTGCCGCCTGCCGGCATCGATCCGCGGCACGCTCTGGAGCAGGCCGAGCGTGTAGGGGTGCCGCGGCTGCGCAAAGAGGCGGTCGGCGGTGCCTGTCTCCACGAACATGCCGGCGTACATCACGTTCACCCGCTCGCACATGCCGGCGACGACGCCGAGGTCGTGCGTGATCATGATCAGTGCCGTGTCGCGCTCGGAGACGAGCGTCTTCAGCACCTCGAGGATCTGCGCCTGGATCGTGACGTCGAGCGCCGTCGTCGGCTCGTCGGCGATTAGCAGCTTCGGCTCGCACGCGAGGGCGATCGCGATCATCGCCCGCTGCCGCATGCCGCCCGAGAACTGGTGCGGGTAGTCCTTCAGGCGCAGCTTCGCGCTCGGGATCCCGACCTGATCGAGCAGCTCCGTCGCCCGCCGGTCGGCCTGCTTGCGGTCCATGCCGAAGTGCGTCTCTAGCGCCTCGCGGATCTGCCGGCCGATCGTCAGCACCGGGTTGAGCGAGGTCATCGGGTCCTGGAAGATCATCGCGATCTCGCGGCCGCGGACCGAGCGCAGCTGCTCGTCGGTCAGCGAGAGAAGGTCGCGACCGCCGAACATCGCCGTCCCCTGCGTCACCCGCCCGTTGCGGGCGAGGATGCCGAGCAGGGCGAGCGAGGTGACGCTCTTGCCGCAGCCGGACTCGCCGACGATCCCGAGCGTCTCGCCGGGCGCGATGTCGAACGAGATCCCGTTGACGGCGTAGACGAGCCCCCGCTCGGTGCCGAAGCGAACGTGGAGGTCGTCGACGGTAAGGAGGGGCTCCCTGGCGGAGCTGACGCTCATGACGCGCCTCTCGCGGTGCGTAGACCGGTGGACCAGTGCGGAGGTACGGGCCGCCGGGCGGAGCGCTGCGAGACGCGCGAGGCGGCGCCGGAGGGCGGCTCAGCCGCCCGCAGGCGGCGCCGGTCAGGGGCGTCAGCCACGGCCCCGCATCTTCGGGTCGAGGGCTTCGCGGAGGCCGTCACCGATCAGGTTGAACCCGAGCACCGTGATGATGATCGCGACGCCGGGGATGATCGCCAGGTGCGGCGCCGTCTGCAGGTAGCGCGTCGTGTCGGTCAGCATCGTCCCCCACTCGGGTGTGGAGGGATCCTGCGGGCCGAGGCCGAGGAAGCCGAGCCCGGCGACTTCGATGATCGCCGTCGCGAGCGCGAGCGTCGCCTGCACGATCACGGGCGAGATCGCGTTCGGGAGGATGTGCGAGGCCAGGATCGCCCGACGCGGCACGCCGATCGAGCGCGCGGCGAGGACGAAGTCGTTGTCGCGCTGCGCCAGGATCGAGCCGCGCATCAGCCGCGTGAAGATCGGGATCTGCGTGACGCCGACCGCGATCATGATCTGGAAGAGGCCGGGGCCGAGCATGGCGACGATCCCGATCGCGAGCAGGAAGCCCGGGATGGCGAGCATGACGTCCGTCAGCCGCATGATCACGCTGTCGATGGCGCCGCCCACGTAGCCGGCGATCGAGCCGAAAACCAGGCCGAACGAGAGGCCGACCGCGACCGAGACGACGCCGATCAGCAGCGAGTAGCGGGCGCCGTAGAAGATCCGCGAGAGCTCGTCCCGGCCGAGCGCGTCGATGCCGAACCAGTGGTCGAGCGACGGTCCCGGGCAGCAGCTGCCGCCGAGCCGCGAGAGATCCTGGAAGCGCGGATCCTCCGGTGCGATGAAAGGCGCGAAGATCGCGATGAAGACGAACGTCCCGACGAGCCCGAAGCCGACAAGTGCGGCTTTGTCGCGGCGCAGCCGTGACCACGCATCCCTCCAGAGACCGCCTCCGCCGGTGTCCCGCCCGACCTGGACAGCCTCGATCTCGGCGACGCTCATGACAGCCGGATCCGCGGGTTCAGCAGCCCGTAGGACACGTCGACGAGCAGGTTGACGAGGACGAAGACGAACGCGATGAAGAGGATCCCGCCCTGCAGGACGGCATAGTCGCGCGCCTCGATCGCCGCGACGAGCCAGCTACCGATCCCGGGCCAGGCGAAGACGGTCTCGGTGAGCACCGCGCCGGAGAGCAGGAGGCCGGTCTGGAGGCCGATGATCGTCACGATCGGCAGCATCGCGTTCCGGAGGATGTGCCGCCCGTCGACGGTTCGGGGCGCGACGCCCTTTGCCCGGGCCGTGCGGACGTAGTCCTCGTTCTGGACGTCGAGAACAGCGGCACGCGTAATCCGAGCGATGATCGCGAGCGGGATCGTGCCGAGCGCGATCGCGGGCAGAATCAGGTGCTGGATCGCGTCCCAGAGCGCCTCCCAGTTGCGGGTAAGGATCGCGTCGAGGATGTAGAAGTTGGTCGGGTGCTCGAGCTCGATCAGGACGCTGATGCGGCCGACGGTCGGGAGCCAGCCGAGCCTGACCGCGAAGATGTATTTGAGGATGATCGCGAGCACGAAGATCGGGATCGAGATCCCGAGCAGCGACGCGAACAGGCTGAAGTGGTCGAGGGAGCTGCCGTAGCGTTTCGCCGCCAGGAAGCCGAGCGGGATCCCGACGAAGACCGAGAAGAGCATGGCGCCGATCGCAAGTTCGATCGTGGCCGGAAAGCGCTCGAGGAACTCGTCGAACACCGGCCGCCGCGTCGTGAGCGAGTCGCCGAAGTCGAGTGACGCGAGCTGCTGCAGGTACGACCAGTACTGCCCCCAGATCGGCTCGTTCAGCCCGTACTGCTCGTTGATCGCGGCGATCTGCTCGGCGGTCGCCCGCTCACCGAGCAGTGTCGTCGCCGGGCTGCCCGGCAGGGCTCTGATCCAGAGGAAGACCAGGATCGAGAGCCCGAGCAGGATCGGGACGAGAAGGATGAGCCGGCGGACGACGAAGCGCAACATGTCGTCCGCCGGACTCTAGTCCCTCCTCCTACTTGTCGAGCGTCACCGGCGCGAACGACTCGTTCGTCGTCGGGCTCGTCTCGTATCCCCGGACCTTGGCGCTGAAGGCCAGCGCCGGCTCGGAGTGTGCGTACGGGACGCCCGGAAGCTCGGTCATGATCTCCCGGTTCGCATCCTGGTAGATCGTCTCGCGCTTCGCCTCGTCCGATCTCGTCCTCACCCTGATTCAGGAGATCCATGAATCTTCGTCAACGGCGTCGTCGTCGTCCCCCAGGACTTCTGCGGGGTCTGGAAGAACGTGCCGATGAAGTTGTCGGCGTCGCCGTAGTCACCGGTCCAGCCGAGCAGGCGGGCGTTCCCCGCGTTCCCGGCGTCGACACGGCCGAGGTAGTCGGGGTTCCACGGAGCGCTCTTCGGCGTCACCTTGAAGCCCGACTTGTTCAGGCTGGCGGCGAACGCCTCGAAGTTCCGCTTCGGATCGGGCATGTACGGACGCGAGACGTCCGTCGGATACCAGAACTCGAGCGCGACCGGGAGGGTGTAGCCGGCATCCGTCAGGATCTGCTTCGCCTTCTCCGGGTCGTACGAGTACGTCGGCACATCGTCGGCATAGCCGACGACCTCCGGCGGCATGAACTGCGTCGCGACGGCGCCGCGGCCGGAGTAGAAGTTGGTCACGACCGCCTCGCGGTCGAGGCCGTACGCGATCGCCTCGCGTACCTTCGGGTCATCGGTCGGCTTCTTCGCGATGTTGAAGCCGACGTACGCAACGTTGAAGGCGGGCCGGTCGAGGATCTGCAGGTTCTGGTCGCCTTCGATCGTGGCGATGTCCTGCGGCTCGACCAGGTCGTAGCCCTGGATCTCGCCCGTCTGGAGTGCCTGCAGGCGGGCGGCGTTGTCGGCGATCGGGCGAAAGATCAGCGTGTCGAGGTGCGCCTTGTCGCCCCAGTAGTCGTCGTACTTCGAGAGGGTCAGCTTCTCGTTCCGCGTCCACGAATCGAACTTGAACGGGCCGGTTCCGATCGGATGCTCGGTCGCGAACGTGCCCGTGGAGGTGAAGACGCCTTCGGCGTCGATGGTGCCCGCGTCGGCGTTGTAGTCCTTCAGCGCCTTCGGGCTCGCGATCGAGAACGACTGCTGCGAGAGCGCCGGGATGAACGTCGCGGACGGCTTCGTCAGCGTCAGCACGGCCGTCGACTCGTCCGTCGCCTCACAACTCTTGTAGAGGCTCTCCTCAGGGGCGCCGCTGTCCGGGTCGTACTCGGCGAAGCCGCCGAACACGACCTGCCAGTAGTAGCTGGCGGCCGGGTTCGCGGGCGCTCCCTTGAAGTTGTACCAGCGGTCGAAGTTGTAACAGACCGCCTCGGCGTCGAGCGGTCGCCGTCGTGGAACTTGACGCCCTCTCGGATCTTGAACGTCCAGACGGTGCCATCCTCATTCGGCTCCCAGCTCTCAGCCAGGCCGGGCTTGGGCTCCGTCGTGCCGGGCTTCAGCGCCACGAGCGTCTCGAAGATCTGCGTGATCACGCGCAGCGACTCGCCGTCCGAGACGAGCGCGCCGTCGAGCATGACCGGATCGGCGGCGCCTGCGAAGACGAGCGTCCCGCCCTCCGCGCCGGCCGACGCCTCGGTCGTACCACCGTCGCTCGCTTCGTCGTCGTCACCACCGCAGCCCGCCGCGAAGGCGAGCATCCCCACCACGAGCAGCATCACAAGCCTGTGCCACTTGAGTCTCAAAGTGTCTCCTTTCAATCCGGCACCCCCGGGTTCAGCGGGAGTATCCAGGAGTCACGCCGCCGGACGCAAATCGAACGTGGCGCCTTAACGAAGTAGGGCGGCCGAAGCCGCCCTACCAGGTCACTCGACTACGGCTCGGTTAGGCGGCGAGCGAGGCGAGGTCGCGCAGTGCCGCGAGCCGCGAGAGCGCCTGGCCCTCGAGCTGGCGGACGCGCTCGCGGGTGAGATCGAGCTCGTGCCCGATCGCCTCCAGCGTCCAGGGCTCGCCCTCGAAGCCGAACCGGAGCTCGAGGATGCGCCGCTCGCGCTCCGGGAGCGCGTCGAGCGCGCGGCGGACGCCCTGCTTGCGCAGCGATTCCTCCGCCTCGTCGAACGGGTCGGCGGCCTCGCGGTCGGCGAAGAGATCGCCGAGCTCGCCCTCGTCGTCGGCACCGACAGTCTGGTTCAGCGAGACCGACGCGTGTGCGGCGCCGAGCGCCTCGTCGACGTGCTGGATCGGCAGGCCGGTTGCCTCCGCCAGCTCCTCCTTCGTCGCCTCGCGGCCGAGCTCGACCTCGAGCCGGCGTGCGGCGCGCGACAGCTTCTGCTGCCGCTCGACGACGTGGACAGGGACGCGGATCGTCCGCGCGTGATTGGCGACGGCGCGCTGGACCGACTGGCGGATCCACCAGGTGGCGTAGGTCGAGAACTTGAAGCCACGCCGCCAGTCGAATTTCTCGACAGCGCGGTTGAGGCCCAGCGTGCCCTCCTGGATCAGATCGAGGAACGGGACGCCGAGGCCGCGGTAGCCCTTGGCGATCGAGACGACGAGCCGGAGGTTCGACTCGATCATCGTCCGCTTTGCAACGGGGTCGCCGCGCTCGATCAGCTTCGCGAGCTGCACTTCCTGGGCGGCGTTGAGCAGCTTGTGCCGCCCGACGTCGGCGAGGAAGAGCTGCAGGCTGTCGGCAGCGCCGGTGGCGACGGTGACGGGGGCCGGCTCGACCTCCTCCTTCTCCTTCTCGGCTTCCTTTTCGGCCTTGTCCTTGGCCGCGCGCGACTGCGCGACCTCGAGGCCGAGAGTCTCCAGCTCGCGGGTGAGTTGCTCCGTCTCGTCTTCGGTCAGGTCGTGCTCGAGCACGAATGCCTCGAATTCGGCGGGCTCGATCACCCCGCGCTCCTCCGAGCGCTCGACGAGCGCCTTGACCTGGTCCGACTCAATCAGTTCGATCAGCTGGTTCTGCGTCAAAGTCGAAAGTCAACCCTTTCCGGCGAAGCTTCGATAGCGGCTACAAACTTACGCACCATACGCTGTCAATCCTGCTTTTGCCAGGGGTACGGGACCCGCGGACCTTGTTACAAGCTCAAAACGGCGAGCCGTTCCTGTCTATTCCGTCGAGGGACGGAAATCGGTTTTCGCGCGTAGCACGCTAGCGCGTCTGATCGCGCCCTCGCAGAGACAGACGCCGGTTGGCACGGAAAGTTTGCAGGTTGGCTCGGACTACGCAGCCGAGCGCTTGCCGCCGCCGCGCTTGCGCTTCGGCGCCGGGCCCTTCGAGCGCCTGTCGGCGAGCAGCTCGGCCGCCCGCTCGATCGTCACGGTCTCCGTGTCGTCGCCCCGGCGAAGGCTCGCATTCGTCTCGCCGTCGGTCACGTACGGGCCGAAACGGCCCTCCTTGAGCACCACGGGCCTGCCGCTGGCAGGGTCGGCGCCGAGCTCTCGAAGCGGCGGCTTCGCCTGCCCGCGGCCTCGGCGCTCCTTCGGTTTCGCGAGCAGCGCCAGCGCCTGCTCGAGTGTGATCGCAAAGAGCTGCTCCTCGCTCTCGAGCGACCGCGACTCGGCGTCCTTCTTGACATAGGGGCCGTAGCGGCCGTTCTGGGCGGTTACCTCGATGCTGTCCGCAGGGTCGACGCCGAGCACGCGTGGCAATGACAGCAGCCGCACCGCCTCCTCCAGCGTCACCGTCTCGGGAGACATCGATTGGAAAAGCGACGCGGTGCGCGGCTTCTCGGTCGCTCCCTCGGGCAGCACCTCGGTCACGTAGGGGCCGTAGCGGCCGGCCTTGGCCGCGATCTCGGTGCCCCACTCCGGGTGCGTGCCGAGCGTCCGGTCGCCCGACGGAGCCGAGAGCAGCTCCTCCGCCTTCTCAATCGTCAGCTCGTCGGGCGCCATATCCTCGGGCACGCTCGCCCGCTCCTCGCCGCGCTCGACGTAGGGCCCGTAGCGGCCGACGCGGAGCACGATCCCGCTGTCCCCGAGCGGCAGCGAGTTGACCGCGCGCGCGTCGATCTCGGAGAGATCGGAGACGAGCGCGTGCAGGCCCGCGTCCCCGTCGTCGCCGCCGAAGTAGAAGTGGCGGAGCCAGTCGACTCGCTCCTGCTCGCCGGCTGCGATCCGGTCGAGGTCGTCCTCCATCTGCGCGGTGAACGAGTAGTCGACGAGCCGTCCGAAGTGCTGTTCGAGCAGGCCGGTGACGGCGAAGGCGAGGAACGACGGCACGAGCGCGGTCCCGCGCTTGAACACGTAGCCGCGGTCGAGAATCGTGCCGATGATCGACGCGTAGGTGGAAGGGCGGCCGATCCCGCGCTCCTCGAGCGCCTGGACGAGGCTCGCCTCGGTGTAGCGCGAGGGCGGCGTGGTCGCGTGGCCCTCCGGCTCGAGCTGGAGCGCCTTCAGCTCGTCGCCCGGCTTCAAATGCGGGAGCGGGCGCTCCTCCTCCTTCTCCGCGTCGTCGTCACGGCTCTCCTCGTAGGCCGCGAGGAAGCCGCGGAACGTGATCACGGTCCCGGAGGCGGAGAACTCGGCGTCGCGCCCGGTCGGCGTCGTCGCGCCGAGCCGGAGCGAGACCGTCAGGCCACGCGCGTCCGCCATCTGCGAGGCGAGCGTCCGCTTCCAGATCAGGTCGTAGAGGGCGAGCTCGTCCCGGTTCAACTCGCGCTGGAGCTCCTTCGGGGTGCGGAAGGAGTCGCCCGCCGGGCGGATCGCCTCGTGCGCCTCCTGCGCGTTCTTGACCTTGCGCGTGTACCGGCGCGGCTGCTCCGGGATCGAATCGGCGCCGTAGAGCTCGACGGCCTGGCGCCGTGCGGCGGTCAGCGCCGCCTCCGACAGCGTCGTCGAGTCGGTGCGCATGTAGGTGATGTAGCCGTTCTCGTACAGCCTCTGGGCGACGCGCATCGTCGTCTGCGAGCTGTACCGGAGCTTGCGGCTCGCCTCCTGCTGGAGGGTCGAGGTCATGAACGGCGCGGCCGGCCGGCGCGTGTACGGCTTCTCGTCCGCAGAACGGACCGCGAACGTGAGGCCCTCCAGCTCCGCAGCGAGCTCGCGCGCCGCAGCCTCGTCGAGCCGTGCCAGGTCGTTCGACCTGAGCTCGCCCTGTTGGGTGAAGTCGCGGCCCTGGGCGACGCGCCTGCCGTCGAGGGCGGCGAGGCGTGCCTCGAAGGAGCCGGGATCGAAGCTGCCGTTGATGTCCCAGTAGCCGGCGCTGACAAAGGCGCGCCGCTCGCGCTCCCGCTCGACGACGAGTCGCACTGCGACCGACTGGACGCGGCCGGCGGAGAGGCCCTGCATGACCTTCTTCCAGAGCACCGGCGAGACCTCGTAGCCGTAGAGCCGGTCGAGGATGCGGCGGGTCTCCTGAGCGTCGACGAGACGCTGGTCGACGTCGCGTGTCTCGGCCAGGGCGCGCTGGATCGCGTCCCGCGTGATCTCGTGGAAGACCATCCGGCGCACCGGCACCTTTGGCTTCAGCTCCTGCAGCAGGTGCCAGGCGATCGCCTCGCCCTCGCGGTCCTCGTCCGTCGCGAGCAGGAGCTCGTCGGCGTCTTTGAGCTTCTTCTTCAGCTCGCTGACCTTCGCCTTCTTGTCGGCGTCGACGATGTAGAGCGGCTCGAAGTCGGACGTCGATCGCAACGCCCATCGTCCCGTACTTCTCCCGCTTCTCCTTCGGGACGTCGCTGGCGCGGTTCGGGAGGTCGCGGATGTGGCCGATACTCGACTCGACGTCGTATCCGGCGCCGAGATAACCCGCGATGGTCTTCGCCTTCGCGGGGCTCTCGACGATCACAAGCTTCTTGGCCATGGCGCGGGACACGTTAGCTGCGCGTTGGGATACTCCTTGTATGGCGCCCCGACCGAGCCCGGTCTACATCCTCGTGGCAGCGCTCAGCTGGCCCCTGCTCTACGGGCTCTACCGACTGCGGGCGCGCGGGCGCGAGCACCTCCCGGACGGGGCGTACGTGCTCGCCGCAAACCACAACTCGAACTTCGACCCCTGGCCGCTCGGACTGCCTCTCTTCCCGCAGCGCTATTTGCGCTTCATGGCCAAGTCGGAGCTCTTCTGGACTCCGTTCAAGCAGTTCGCGTTCGCCGCGGGCGCGTTTCCGGTGCGCCGCGGAGAACACGACACCGCGGCGCTCGAGACGGCGACGCAGCTCTGCCGCGAGGGGCACATCGTCGTCATGTTCCCCGAGGGCACGCGCCGGAAGAAGGGGATGCGGAAGAAGTACGAGGCGCGGGCACACACCGGCGCAGCGCGGATCGCACTCGAGGCCGGCGTCCCGCTCGTGCCGGCGGGGATCGTCGGCACCGACCGGCTCGGCCGGCTGCCGCGACTGCGCGTCGCCTATGGGCCGCCGATCCCGCTCGACGATCTCGAGGGGCGCGAGGATGCGCCGCGGGTCGCGACCGAACGGCTGATGGCGGCGATCGGCGAGCTCGAGCGCTCCGCGTGATCCCACATCGCACGACGGCCCGCGCAGTCTCGGGCAAGGCTCTGCCCGATGCCGACGAGAGGAAGTTCAGCGCGGCCATCTACGGCTCGATCCTCGCCACGTCGCTCGTCGCCGCGCTCGACGTGACGGAGGCAACCGCGCAGGAGATGACGTTGACGCTGCTTTCGACCACGATCGTCTTCGCGGTCGCACACGCGTGGTCGGAAGCGGTAGGCGAGCGGATTGCCTTCGGCCACGGGTTCGTTCTGGCTCGGCTGGTCGAGCTGGTCCGCCGCGAGTGGCCACTCGTGGAGGCGGGCTTCGTCCCAGGTGCAGCCCTTGCGCTCGCGTGGGCCGGCGTCTGGTCGGCGAATGTCGGCGCAGGCATCGCGCTCGCGCTCGCCGTCCTCCAGCTTCTCGGCTGGGGCATCCTCGTCGGCTGGCGGAGCTACGACCGCTGGCCGGCAGCACTCGCCGTCGGAGCCGTGAACGGGTTCCTCGGGCTGATCCTCGTCGGACTCAAGATCGCGGTCCATTGAGCGGGCAAACGCGGCCGCTCCTGATCGTCGACGGCGACTCGTTCGCCCATCGGTACTACCACGCGCTGCCGAAGTCGATCCGGCGCGCCGACGGCGGCGGCGGCAACCTGCTCGACGGCGTCGGCGGGCTGCTGATCCGGCTCTGGGAGGAGGAGTCGCCTCGCGCCGTTCTGGTTGCCTGGGACACACTCACCGTCCCGACCTACCGGCACACGGCCCTGCCGGAGTACCAGTCCGGGCGCGTGTTCGACCAAGAGCTGCTCGACCAGCTCGACCTGGCGCCCCAACTCGTCGAGGCGATGGGGTTCGCCCCTGCGAAGGCGGATGGCTACGAGGCCGACGACTTCCTCGCCGCCGGGGTGGCATTCGAGGAGGCTCGCGGCGGAACTGCGATCGTGGCGAGCGGGGACCGCGACACGTTCCAGCTCGTGGGCGAGCAGACGATCGTCCTGCAGCCGCAGAAAGGCGGCGGGCCTCTGGCGCGGATCGGACCGGCCGAGGTGCGCGAGCGCTACGGCGTCGAGCCGGCTCAGGTGCCCGACTTCATCGCACTCCGCGGCGACCCTTCCGATCGGATCCCGGGCGCACGCGGAGTCGGCGCCAAGACGGCGGCGTCGCTGCTCGGCCAGTACGGCACCCTCGAGGCGGCCCTCGAGCAGGGCCGCTTCGCCGCCGAGGCGGACGCACTGCGGCTCTACCGACACGTCGCCACGATGGACCGCGACGCGCCGCTGCCGCAGCTCGAAGACCAGCAGCCGACATGGGAGCGGGCGGCCGCTCTCGCCGAGAAGTGGGGCCTGGGGCGGCTCGCCGGCCGGTTGGGGGCGCTGTCGAGCTCCTGACGAACCCGGTGCTCGCGCACCTGCACCCGACGGGCGACCACCCCGAGCGGCCTGACCGTCTGCTCCTGCTCACGGGAGAGACCGTCGAGCGCGAGGCGTCGCACGAGCAGCTCGCCCGCGTGCACGCGCCCGCCTACCTGGACGTCCTCCGGGCAGTCGACCGCCCGGTCCAGCTCGACGCCGACACGGTGTGCTCGAAGACGTCCTGGCAGGCGGCGACGCTCGCGGCCGGGATCACGCTCGAGGCGGTCGACCGTGGCGGCTTCGCGCTGGTCCGCCCGCCGGGGCACCACGCACTCGCGGCCCGCGCGATGGGCTTCTGCCTCCTGAACAACGTCGCCGTCGCGGCTCGGTACGCGCAGGCCGAGCTCGGACTCGAGCGGGTCGCGATCGTCGATTTCGACGTCCACCACGGCAACGGCACTGAGGCGCTCTTCCGCGGCGACGAGACGGTCTTCTTCGTCTCGCTCCACCAGTGGCCGTTCTGGCCGGGAACGGGCGGTCCCGACACGAGCGACGATTCGACGCTGAACCTCCCGCTCGCTGCCCACTCGGGCGACGACGAGTACCGGGCGGCCTTCGAGCGCTCCGTCGAGCCGGCCGTGCGGGCCTTCGATCCCGACCTCGTCCTCGTCTCCGCCGGTTTCGACGCTCACCGGGAGGACCCGCTGGCCCAGATGGAGGTGTCGGAGGAGTGTTTTCGCGAGCTCGCCGCCCGCTGCGCCGCACTCGGCCCGCGCGTCGCCGCCGCGCTCGAGGGCGGCTACAACCTCGAGACGCTGCCTGCTCTCGTCGCGGCGGCGCACCGCGGCTTCAGCGGCTCCTGAAGAACGCGAGCGGCCGGCTCTCGCCGACCGCTCTGCCACGTGCCGCCGCAGCGTTCTGGAAGGAAAACGCGTACACGAAGTATCGACGAGGACGGCGCGGACCCTCATCGCCCGCGGTTCGGGAATCGACTCCCCTGTTGCGAGGGAGCTTCCTGGAGTCAGCGTCGGGCGAGCGCGAGCTGTTCGAGCGCATCCCGGCGCGACGAGACGCCCAGCTTGCGGAGCATGCTCTTGACGTGCGAGCGGACGGTGTGCTCGGAGATGTAGAGCCGCTTGGCGATGTCATCGGTCGACAGATGCTCGTCGAGCAGGAGCAGCACCTCGACCTCCCGCGCCGAGAGCGCACCGGCGATGTCGTCGGGGACGCCGCCACCGATGCGGCCGCCGCTGCGGAGCTGGTCGAGGAGGCGCCTCGCGATCTCGCCCGAGAGCGCGGCCTCGCCGTTCGCGACGCCGCGCAGGAACGAGACGATGCGCTCCGGCGGCTCGCTCTTCAGCAGATAGCCCGCCGCGCCCGCGCGGATCGCGGCGAGCAGGTTCTCCTCGGTGCCGGAGGCAGTCAGCACGACCACCTCGCAGCCGGGAGCAGCCGCGCGCAGCCGTGGCAGCGCCGCCAGCCCGTCGAGGCCGGGCATGGAGAGATCGAGCAGGACGAGGTCGGGCTGGAGCTCCGCCGCGAGCCGGAGCGCATCGATGCCGTCGGGCGCCTCGCCCACCACGTCGAAGCCGCCCTGTGCCAAGAGCGACGCGAGCGCATCGCGCGTGAGGGGGTGATCGTCGACGACGAGGATTCGCTCCGCCATGTGCCACTCATCGGCAGGTCGCCCGCTGCCGATTAGGGGGACGTGCAGCGAAACGCCAAGGACACATTCGAGGGCTGGCTCGTCGGCGAGCTCCTGCTCGTCGCCCTCTTGGGCTCTGCGACCGCGCTCTTCCTCACCAACCCGGCGCTCCGCAACACCTACGAGCTGCCGGAGGGCAAGCTCGTGCTCGACACGGCCGTGGTGCTGGCGGCGACGATCGTCGCGATCCTCGCCGGCGTCCGCTTCTCGGTCGAGGGCAGGGTGCTCGACCTGCTGCTCGCGGCCGGCTTCTTCGTCGCGGGCGCCGGCACACTCGCGTTCTCGGTTGTGCCCGTGCTCGGAGGCTCGCCACAGGATGCGCCCGAAGCCTGGGCCGCGATCGCGGCGCGGGTACTTGCGGCGACGCTGATCGCGCTCGCCCCGCTCGTTCCAGCGCCGCGGATCATCGCGCGGAAGCGAGTGCTCCTGCTCGGGCTCGTCGTCCTGATCGGAGCGCTCGTCGCCGTGTGGCTGCCGCTACGTGGCTTCGGCGCGCGCTTGAGTCTGCTCGACGCCTCCGGCGACGGCACGCGCGCCGTCGAGCTGACCGTCGCCACCTCCTTCCTTGCGCTACTCGCGCTGCTGACCGTGCTCGGGTTCGCGATCCGCTACCGCGCGCGCGGCGAAGACCTGGACAGCTGGCTGGCGCTCGGCGCGACGTTGACGCTGTTCGCCGAGCTGCACTACGTGCTGACGCCCCGGGTCTCGAGCGACTTCATTTCCCAGGGCGACTTCCTGCGGCTGCTCGCGTACGG
This sequence comes from uncultured Gaiellaceae bacterium, assembly GCA_963829845.1. Lineage (GTDB taxonomy): Bacteria > Actinomycetota > Thermoleophilia > Gaiellales > Gaiellaceae > Gaiellasilicea. The sequence goes on from CAWHKD010000024.1 coordinate 120,287, forward strand.
CCTGCTGCTCGTCGGCGTGTGGCGGGCGATCAGGTTCGCCGAGTTCGGCCGCGCGGTCGCTGAGGAGCGCGCCCGGGTGGCGCGCGAGATCCACGACGGGCTCGCGCAGTACCTCTTCGCGGTCTCGACGCACGCGAGCATGCTCGAGGCGGGCGCGCCGCTGGAACAGACGCTGCCGAAGCTGAAGGAGGCTGCCGCGGCCGCTCAGCAGGAGGCGCGCTTCGCCGTGCTGGCGCTGTCCTCGGCGAGCGGCACTGCACCTTTCGATGCCGCCCTGCGACGTTACGTCGAGTTCCTCACGGCCGACGGCGTCCTCGCGGTCGACGTCGAGATCGATCCGCAGATCCTGCTCGCTCCCGACGAACAAATCGAGGTCTTCCGGATCGTGCAGGAGGGGCTCGCAAACGTACGCAAGCATGCAGGCGCTCAGCGCGCCGAGGTCTGGATCGGCCAGCGACTCGGCCGCCGGATCGTCAAGGTCAGTGACGACGGCGTCGGCTTCGACGGCGCCGAGGCGGCCGCGGGGCAGGGGCTGAAGAACATGCGGCTGCGCGCGAAGACGATCGACGGCGGCTTCGACCTCCGCTCACGACCCGGGCGCGGAACTGCGCTCGAGGTCGTGCTGAGGGCGTAGCGCCACTAGCAGCGCCGCGTGACCTGGTGGTACAGGCTGGCTTGGGCGACGAGGCCGGAGCGGACGTGGGTCGTCTTCGTCGTCAAGGAGTAGCGCCCGGGCTTCCAGCGTCCATTCGGACAGGCCATCTTGTAGTTCCTCGGCGTCAGGTCGAAGCCGAAGTTCGGCCCGCCCTCGGCGCAGTTGTCCACGAGACCTTGCCGGGAGCGTCTGATCCGCGTCGTCCTCCCGCTGGCCGCGACGAGGTCGATTTGGATCGAGACCCGGAGGGTGCGCCTGTCGAGACAGCCCTGCTTGCCGTCGAGCCAGACGCCCTTCATCTCGCCGCCGGTGGGGTCAAGGAGGACGCCGCTGACCACCTTGAGGCTGCCGCGCTGCGCCACTCCGTACGCAGCGGGGTCGTCGGCGGCCAGGGCGGGAGCGGCGACAGCGAGAGAGAGCGCGATCAGGAGCCTGCGCACGCGACAAACGCTACAGACGCATTGTCAACAACTTGCAAAAACCTACCGCTACGCTCACGCTCGGAACATGGGCACGCGGCGGACAATGGACTTCGAGCTCGGCGAAGAATTCGCGCGCGTGCTCGCGGAGATGACGCAGTCGCTCGTCTGTGTCCTCGACGAGGAGGGCCGCGTGCTCCTCTTCAACGACGCCTGCGAACGGGCGACCGGCTTCTCGCGCGACGAGGTGATCGGCCGTCCTCTGGCCGAGACGTTGATCCCGCCCGAGGAGAGCGAGGCGTTCCGTGAACTGCTTGCGGTCATCTGGAGCACGGGTCACGCGAGCCCGCAGGTCGGCCACTGGCGGACGAAGGACGGCGACCGACGGCTGATCGCGTGGTCGAACGAGCCGGTGCAAGCGACTGAGGCGACGCCGGGCTACCTGATCACGAGCGGCACCGACCTGACCGAGCGCGAGCTGTCCGCCGGCGAGGCTGCCGACGGACCCGGATCGAAGCTCGTCGAGGTCGGACGGCTCGCAGCGGAGCAACGGGCGCTCCGCCGCGTCGCGACCCTCGTTGCCTCGGAGGCGAGCCCGGAGCGCGTGTTCATGGCGGTTTCGACGGAGTGCGCGCGCGTGCTCGAGGTGAACGCATCGTCCGTCTGGCGCTACGAGGGCGACGACACCGCCACCGTCGTCGCGGGCTTCAACCGAGACGGGATCGACCCGTTCCCGCTCGGGACTCGCCTGTACGTCGACCAGACCACGCTGATCGGGCACACCCGCGAGACCGGGCTGCCCTCGCGCGTCGACGACTGGGGCACTGTCGAGGGTGAGTACAAGGAGTTGATGCTGCGCATTGGCTACCGCTCGACGGTCGCGGCGCCGATCATCGTCGCCGGCACGCTCTGGGGAGCGGTCACGATCAGCGGCGCAGAGACGCTGCCGGCGAACGCCGAGGTGAGGCTCGCGGCCTTCTGCGACCTCGTCTCGCTCGCGGTGGCGAGCGCGCAGGCCCGCGAGGACTTGCAGACGTCGCGCTCCCGCATCGTCCGCGCCGGCGACGAGCAGCGCCGCCGGCTCGAGCGCAACCTGCACGACGGGGCCCAGCAACGGCTCGTCGCAGCGACGCTGCTTCTGCGCGTCGCGCAGGCGAAGCTCGAGGCGGACTCGGAGACCGCGGCGAAGCTGCTGCGGGACGCTGCCGGCGAGCTCGACGCCGGGCTCGAGGAGCTGCGCGAGCTCGCACGTGGGCTCCATCCGGGTGCGCTCACCGAGCACGGCCTCCGCGGGGCGCTCGTCTCGCTCGAGGAGCGCCTGCCGCTCCCGGTCGAGGTCACGGTCACCGACGAGCGGCTCGACCAGCACGTCGAGGCGACCGCGTACTTCATCGTCTCCGAGGGTCTGAACAACGTCGTCAAACACGCGCGCGCCTCCCGGGCGAGCGTGACCGTCGAGAAGAGCGACGACGTGCTCCGGATCGAGATCACCGACGACGGCACGGGCGGGGTCGACACGTCCAAGGGAACCGGACTGCTCGGCCTCCGCGACCGCGCGGAGGCCGACGGCGGCACGCTCGTCGTGATCAGCCCGCCCGGCCGCGGCACAGCGATCACCGCGACGCTGCCGCTCGACGCGCACTGAGCGCAACCGGAATTGGCGAAACTGCGAACGTGACGACTACCGACCGTCGCGGCGGGCTCCGTTCGAGAGCGTGGGCGGACGAGGCCGTCCGTCGGCTCGAAGCCGACGCCAATCGCTCGGCCGACACTCATCTGCACGCGTTCCCGCTGCCCGAGAACTGGGGCATCGACCTCTACCTGAAGGACGAGTCGGTCCACCCGACGGGATCGCTGAAGCATCGACTCGCACGCTCCCTGTTCCTCTACGGCCTGTGCAACGGCTGGATCGAAGAGGGAACGACGGTCGTCGAAGCCTCCAGCGGCTCGACCGCCGTCTCCGAGGCGTACTTCGCACGGTTTCTCGGCCTGCCGTTCGTGGCCGTCATGCCCTCCTCCACCAGTCCCGAGAAGATCGCTCTTATCGAGGCGGAGAGAGGGTCGTGTCACCTGGTCGACGACGCGAAGACCGTGTACGAGGTGGCGCAGCGACTCGCTGCCGAGCGCAGCGGCTACTTCCTCGACCAATTCACCTACGCCGAGCGCGCGACCGACTGGCGCGGCAACAACAACATCGCTGAGTCGATCTTCAGCCAGATGGAGCTGGAGCGGCACCCCGTTCCCTTGTGGATCGTGGTCGGGGCCGGAACCGGCGGGACGAGTGCGACGATCGGACGCTACGCCCGCTTCGGCCGGTACCCGACGGCAATGTGCGTCGTCGACCCGGAGGACTCCATCTTCTACTCGGCCTGGGCCGGCGACCCCTCGGCGTTCACCGGCCGGCCGTCGCGGATCGAAGGGATCGGACGGCAGCGCCTCGAACCGTCGTTCCTGCCCGACGTCGTCGACCGAATGATCCGCGTCCCGGATGCCGCATCGATCGCGACGATGCGTCTTGTTCGTCTCCGCACGGGACGCAGCGTCGGCGGCTCGACCGGGACCAACGTCTGGGGCGCATTCGTGCTCGTCGCCGAGATGCTCTCGCGTGGCGACCGAGGCAGCGTCGTCACCCTGATCTGCGATGGCGGAGACCGCTACGCCGGCACGTACTACAGCGACGCGTGGGTCCGCGATCAGGGCCTCGAACTCGCGCCGTACACAGAGGCGCTCGAGACGTTCCTCGAGTCCGGCGCGTTTCCCGCGGCGGCAGCGCCGACCTAGACGTCCGTGATCACAGCGTGGATCGCAGCCACGACCTCTGGCGGAACCTCGTCCATCCCATGAGCGTCACGCGCGTGCGAGTGGATCTCGTCGAACAACGCCTGCTCGTCCTCGTTCCGCGTCACCCATTGACAGCCCGGCACGACGTCGCCGCACCTGAATTGCTTCATTGCACGCTCCTGGCCGTCGGTCGCCGCCGATACTAATCCGCTCCGAGCAGGGCGCTGACGAAAGCCGCGCAGGTGCGCAGTACGATCGACGCATGTGCCGGATCCTGGCCTACCTCGGTGAGCCGATCTCCGTCGAGCACCTGCTCTTCGACACCGACAACAGCCTCGTCCACCAGTCGCACAGCCCGCGGATGATGAACACGTTCCTCAACCTCGCAGGCTTCGGCTTGAAGGCGTGGGATCCGACGTCGCTGCGGCCCGACGATCCATTCACGTACCGCGCAACCACCCTGCCGTCGTTCGACCGCAACCTCCGCTTCATCTCGTCCAAGCTCGCATCGACGTGTCTGATCGCCCACGTGCGTGGGTCGACCTACTCGGGTGAGGCCGTCGTCGCTGACACGAACCTGCACCCCTTCCATTTCGCCGGCACGCGCGTCGTCCTCGCGCACAACGGGCACCTGCGGGAGTTCGCGCGCATGCGCTACTCGCTCCTCGACCACGTGCGGCCGGAGCTTGCGCAGCGCATCGAGGGCACGACCGACTCCGAGTGGATCTACGCAATGGTCCTGTCGCAGCTCGACGATCCCTACGGGCTCCCGGGTGCCCGCGAGCTCGCCGATGCGACTGCCAATGCGCTCCGCATCCTGCGCAAGGTCCGCGCCGCGCACGGGATCGAAACCTCGTCGCCCGTCAACCTCTGCGCCAGCACCGGCCACGCCGTCGTCGCAACCCGCGTCTCGTTCGACTACGGCTGGTACCCGCCCGACGACGACATGCTCGAGACCGACCTCCCGTTCGTGAGCCTGTGGTACGCGATCGGGGGCGAATACACCGAACGAGACGGCCTCTGGCAGATGACGGCCGGCGAGCCCCCACGTTCGGTGATCATCGCCTCGGAGCCGCTGACGACGGATTTCTCGACCTGGCTCGAGGTGCCCGAATACTCGATGCTGACCGCCGAGCTCACGCCGGCGGGAATCGAGTTCGACACCCGCGACCTGGATGTCTGACCGCAAGACCGTCGACTTTCTCGCCGGCGTTCCGCTGCTCGAGGGTCGCGAGGAGGCCGACCTCGTGGAGCTGGCACGGGTGATGCGCCGGCGGACTGTTCAGGAGGGCGAGCTCCTCTGGCGCCAAGGGGACGACGCGCGGGAGATGGTGTTCGTCGTCGACGGCGTCCTCTCCGCATCGCTGCAGCTGCCTGGGAATCGCTCGGTCGAGATCGGGAGCGCCGGTCCCGGGGAGGCGGTCGGCGAGATCGCGCTGCTCGACGGCGGAGGCACGACGATGAGCATCCGCGCGACCGAGACCGCGACCGTGCTCGCGCTCGGCCGGATGGATTTCGCGGCGCTGCTCGCACCCCTGGATCCGCCGGCGTTCACGCTGAGGCGCCGTCTGGCCTCACTCCTGAGCTCGCGTCACCGCAGCCAGCTCCGGCACCTTGCTCGCTCGCTCGGCGGCGACGTCGACGCCGCCCCGCCCGCCGAGGATGTAGCCGGGGCGCTCTCCGAGCTCGAGTACTGCGGCCCGCCTGACAGCACGTACCTCCGTCGTATGGCGACCTTCCACGACTTCGACTCGCTGGCGCTCTGGGGTTTCCTGACGTCAGGACGCTACGCTCGCTGCCCGCCCGGGCGAACGCTGGTCGCGGAAGGGACGCCGTCGAGTGCCTGCTACCTGACGATCAACGGCGCAGTCGAGAAGGTGCTGGCGCGGGGCGACCGGCGCATCCGCGTCGGACTGGCGGGGCCGGGGAAGGCGTTCGGCTACGAAAGCCTCATCGACGGTCTGCCGTCTCCCGTCACCGCGGTCACCCGAGAGCGCGCGCTCCTGCTGGTCCTGCCGCGCCACCCGTTCGAACAGCTCTTCAACGGGGATGACGCTGTCTCGCGCGTCTTCCTCGACGTGATCCTGCGGGACTTGGTGGCTGCGCTGCGCCAAGCATTGCGCCCGCACGCGCGCCTCGCGGCGAGTCTGTAGCGATCGTCAGCGCCGGAGAAAGGCGAGAACGGCCAGCAGCCGGATCCTTCACCACACGCCGTTCTGAACTGCGTGATTCGGCTCAATCATGATGCACCGGTGATGCAAGCCGTTGCCGTTTCGAGCAACGCCGACCAGCTAGCCGCCAGGTTCTCGTTTATCGGAGCGAGGGACAGGCGTTAGCAGTCCACATGCGATCAACGTCGGCCACCCTGATCGCAGCCACACCGGCGTCAGACCTTCCACGCGGTTACGCCGCGAGGATCGGGCAGGTAGCCGCAATACGTGCCAGTACGGATCGCAAGGTTGAGATGCTCGCCGAGCAGGGGATGGTGCTCGTCGATCCGGGCGATCGCGTAGCGGATCGCGCGGGTCACGCCGACCCGGGCACGCTCGGACGCCGAGGCGGCTCGTCGATCGCGACCGCCCAAGCCGATCGCCCGCGACAGCTCTCGAACGAGGAAGTCGCGTTCGGCGTCGGCCTGCGACTCCCGCTCGGCGTCGCCGAGGGCGCGCGCCTGCGCGACGTCTTCCTCGATCTCGGCGAGGCGTCGGCGGTACGCACTCTTGGCGCGTGTGTCGAGCAGCTCGCCTGCATCGCCCAGTGCCATGCGCTCATCCGACCGCGCCACCCCGCCGCTCTCGGCGGCGACAAGGTCGAGCGCGTGGAACTCCCGGCCGGGGTGGGCGAGGAGCCGTGCCAGGTAATGCATCCCCTTGAGGTCTCTCACTCTCACGGTGCGCCCCTCGAACGCCAACGACCAGTAGTCGCCTTCGCAACAAAAGACACTGGGGTCTGCGACAGGGGGCGCGTCTGATCCCTCCCGTCCGGCGACGTGCGTCGTCGGGTCCGTCATCGGCGCGGCTTCGATCCGCTCGATGACCGTAAGCGCCGCTTGACGCTCGAAGTCGGCCCGCCGCTCGCTGCCGCCGGCCCGGAGGGCTTCAGCGAGGCCCATGCGTGCGAGCGCCGCTTCATAAGGCGCGCCGACCTCGTTCCAGAGTCGCGCCGCTTCGGAAAAGAGCCGTTCCGCGTACACGACGTCGCCCTCCGCGAGCCGCACCCTTCCGCGAGCAAGGGTGGCGCCCGCGACCAGCGCCTTGCTGTGGAACTGGGCGGCAACGAGCTGGAGTTCTTCCGCGGCCGAGCGGGCTCGATCGAGGTTGCCGGCCGCAATCTCGATCTCGACCTGCGCCTCGAGCAGGGGCGCCCGCTGCAACTTGGCGTCCGGTGGCAGCTCCTTGGACGGCACCCGGAGAGGACGATCGAGCGCGTTTCGTATCGACGTGGCCGCCGTGTCGATGTCTCCTTGGGACAGTTGAACCCGCGCGAGACCCGGCTGCGGGTCCCACCCTGCCCCCTGAGCGGCCAGCAATGCTTGCTCAGCGCCTTCGATGTCTCCCTTTTGAAGCCGGATCCGTCCAAGCTCGGCGAGGGGCCATCCCAATTCGCGTCGCAGGTATGGGCGCAATTCCTCGCACGCTGCGAGCGCTTCTCTTTCTGCCTCGTCGCACGACCCGCGAAGCCGGAGGATCTCAGCGCGATGCACCCTGCACCGTCCGTGGAGGCTCCCGATGGCATTCGTCTTGCACCACCGCTCCATCGTCTCGGTCCATTCCTCGGCCAGGTCGTACTGTGCGAGGCCCTGTAGGGCGCACACGAGCTCGCAGTAGACGAGGCCTGTCGAGAGCGCGTCGAGCTCATCCGAGACCATCGCTACCCCAACCTCGTCGAGCAAGGCGAGACCTTCCTGCACGTCGCCGCCCAGAATGAGCAGCCGAGCCTCTGCGACCCGTCCGAGGGCGCATGCCGCCGGGTCGCACCTCGAACCGACCTCGATCGCGTGCCGAGCCCAGATTCGTGCGCCGTCCAGGTCGCCCGTCAGCATTCGCTCGTACGTCCGGACCGCCGCAAACCACGCGTGCGCGGACGTCTCACCTTGACCCTCCAGTAGTCGCTCGGCTCTGCCCAACCAGCCGCGCACCGGTGCCATCAGGGCGGTATCGAGAAGCAGGTGCATCGCGACGCGAACCGCCGCCTCCGCGGCCCCGGCCCGATCGCCGGCTCGCACGCACATCGCATGCGCGCGTTCCCACGCCTCAATGGCCACATCGAGGTGGCCGGCCGCATAGGCGACTTCGCCGAGAACGCGGAGATCGGACGGACCCGCGAGGCCCTCCGCGTCTGCCTGCATGAGGAGGTCGAACGCGTCCTGCCAATCGCCGCGCGATGCCGCGTCACGCCCGCGCACAACGACTGCGTGCACGCCCTCGTTCATCCCACGCCGACGGCTGCTGATCCATCGCGGCACTGATCCGCCCGCCACCCGTAACCGGGAGCGTTACCGCCGTAACGGTGTTGCTCACGCATCTGGTTTGAGGACCCCGATCCCAGCCAGCAGAGGAGGACGCATGGACAGCGTAAAGGTCAACGGCGTAGAACTGGAATACGAGGTGCGCGGATCGGGTGAGCCCGTGCTTCTGATCGACATGCTCATTGCCGACTGTTTCGTGCCGCTCCTCGCAGAGCCGTCACTGGCCGGCCGCTACCAGCTGATCCGCTACCACAAGCGGGGCTGGGTCGGCAGCACCCACACCCGGCCGCCGGTGAGCATCGCCGATCACGCCGCCGACGCTGCAGCGTTGCTCGACCGTTTAGGAGTACGACGCGCTCACATCGCCGGGCACTCCACCGGCGCGTCGATCGGAGCCCAACTGGCTCTCGACCACTCCGAGAAGGTGCACACGCTAACCCTGCTGGAGCCGACGCTGGTGTCGCTGCCTCTCGGTCACGCGTTCCTGAGCTCGGCCGTCCCGGTGTTCGAGGCATACGGAAACGGCGACCACGCGGGCGCGTTTGCGATGTTCGTGTCCGCCGCCAGCGGCCTCGACTGGGAAGAGTGTCGAGCGCTGCTCGAGAAGCGGATCCCTGGCGTGGTTGCCCAGTCGATCAAGGATGCCGACACCTTCTTCGGCATCGAGCTGCCCGCCATGACCGAGTGGACTTTCGGCGCCGAGCAGGCGGCGGCCATCCACCGGCCAGTCCTATCCGTGCTGGGGGCCGAGACCCAGCCTCTATGGGCCGAGATCGCCGAGTTCCTCCGTTCCTCGCTCCCGCACGTCGAGGAACGCACGATTGACAGGGTCGGCCATCTCCTGCAGATCCAGCGTCCCAACCCGGTCGCTCAGGCGATGGCGGAGTTCGTGACGCGAAACCCGATGGCCGCCGAGGACGGCCGACGACTCCAACTCGACGACCCGGCACAAGGACTCATCGCCTCACAGGCCTGAGCGCGCGGCGACTCCCAACCACCAGGAGGAACAATGCCACTCATCAACGTCAAGCTCATCGAGGACGTCTTCACCTCCGACCAGAAGCGCGAGATCGTCGAGCGCCTCACCGACGCAATGGTCTCGATCGAAGGCGAGAACATGCGCTCACTGACCTGGGTCGTCGTCGAGGAGGTCGCAAGCGGCGACTGGGGCATGGGCGGCAAGCCGGTGAGCACCGACGATGTCAAGGCACTCGCGGCCGGCGTGCCCGCCTAGCGGCCGTCTCCCCGAGCCTGCTCCAGCGCACAGAATAGGAAAGCCCTGCATTTGCAGGGCTTTCCTTTAGCAGGGCTGTAAGCCGGATTCGTCGCCAAGATCGCGGTATTCGGCTCCACGACGGGTTCTCTTGCTTCGTCGGTCGTGCCGTTGAACGCTGCCAACCGAAGCCCTCGTGATGCACCGGTGATGCACCGCCTCTTTTGCCGTTGCCGGCAGTCGAACAATCGCGCTTGAGAGTGGTCGGTGTCCCCGCACCACACGGTGGACGGCGTCAACCTCGGCGAAGGCCGACCCGACCTCGCAGTGCACGACGTCGCGGGTTGAAGTCCGGTGCCGGAGCCGCGCCGAGGCGCCCCTCCTCAGCTCGTCAGCGCCGCAGAAAGGCGAGGACGGCCAGCACCCTCCGGTGGTAGTCGGACGTCTCGCCGATCCCGAGCTTGCCCAGGATGTGGCGCACGTGCGTTTCGACCGTCTTCGGGCTGAGGAACAGCTTTCTCGAGATGCCGTCGTTGGAGTGGCCCTCGGCCATCAGAGAGAGGACCTCGAGCTCCCGCTCGGTGAGCTCCGCGAGCGGGCTCTCGTCCCGCGGCTTCCCGACCAGTCTCGAGACGATCGTCGGATCGAGCACGCACTCGCCCTCGTCGATGCGTTGCAACGCGTCGACGAGCACGGCGACGTCCGAGACGCGTTCCTTGAGGAGATAGCCGGAGCGCTCGGGGTGCTCCTCGAGCAAGCGCATGGCGTACTGGGACTCGACGTAGTGGGAGAGCACGAGCACGCCGACCTCGGGATGAGCGGCGCGGATCTCCTGCGCGGCCACGAGGCCTTCATCGGTGTGCGTCGGCGGCATCCTGATGTCGACGATCGCGACGTCCGGCCGCGTCAGCTCGACCCGCCTCCTGAGCTCGTCGGCGCTCGCGGCCTTGCCGACGACCTCGACTCCGGCCTCGTCGAGCAGCCGAGCGAGTCCCTCGCGAAGAAGCGTCTCGTCGTCAGCGATCACGATTCGCACGGCAACTCCGCGCGGAGTGTGACGTAGCCGTCCTCGCGGCGCTCGACAGCGAGCCGGCCGTCGAGCGCACCCAGGCGATCCTGGAGGGCGATGACGTCGAGTCCGCTTTCGTCGATGCGTTTCGACTTCCACGAGGAGTGCGTCGCCCGACCGCGTCGCCTCCACCACGACACCGCTCGTGGTCGCGCGAACAGCCTCGGCGACGACGCGTGTAGGCCGCCGTCTCGACGCCGAGCGCAAAGCGTCCCTCGGGCAGGCTGCGGATTCGGATGGGAACTCGTCCATCTTCGGCGAGCGCTTCGACGGCCGCTGCCAGTCCCTCGTCGGCGAGCACCGCTGGGAAGATCCCGTGGGCGAGCTCGCGCAGCTCTACGATCGCTTCGCGCAATTCCGACTTCGGCTCTGTCGAGGCGAGCAACCGCGTCCGGAGCCGCACCCGTCGCCAGCTGCAAGCGCGCGAGGCGCAGCGACAGCGAGAGTCCCACGAGCCGCTGCTGCGCGCCGTCGTGAAGATCACGCTCGAGCCGCTTTCGCTCCGCATCGCCTGCCTCGACGATGCGCGTGCGGGATGCGCGCAGCTCTACGAGCCGAGCCTGTACCTCAGCCTGGAGGCGCTCGTTCTCGAGCGCGAGCCGGGCGGCCGTCGCGACGTCTTCCACGAGCTGCTCGTCGTCGAGGAGTCCGGGCGCGTGGGAGAGCACCGCCACAGCTTGCCCGTCTTGTATGAGCCTCGTCTGTTCCTGGCGAATGTCCAGCTCGACCGGGCGTCCCTGCGCATCGACGAGTCGGTCAGTCGTGCCCAGCGGATAGGCGAGGACGAGGTGTGGATCGCCGACCGTCCCGGCGAGGACGTCTCTGAGGCCGCCTGGTGGAGGCGACTTTGGCGAGGTCGACGATGAGCTGCGCGACCGTCGAACGAGCCCTGCGATTCCGAACCCAGTTCCAGGCGACTCCCGTGGCAAGGACGACGAGAGCAGCCGCCTGCGCGAACCACAGCCGCGTCTCCAGCGTGCCGTTCCAGAGCAGGCCCTGGTCGAGCGAGGCCGCAAACCAGGTCGCGACCAGCCCCAGGTAGACGGTCCCGGCTGCGAAGACGGGACGTGCCCAGCTCGACGCTCGTATGAGTCTCCAGGCCGCGAGAACAGTGAGGGCGAGCGCCCAGGCGATCCCGCCGTAGAGGCCGACGCGGTTGAGGTCGGTCCACAGGCCGGCGTCGTCCGACACCGCGAGCAGGTTGCGAGGGCACTCGTTGCAGCCCTGAGCCTGCGGGTCGAAGAACAGCGCGGGCAGGAGGCCGAGGACGAGCAGGCCCCCGGCGTAGGCGATCGCAACCGCGAGGCGCTCGAGACCCGAGCCGAGGCGGCCGCCGGGGTAGGCGAGCACGGCGTGTCCGGCGAGCGGCGGGCACGCGGCGTACAGGCACAGGCCGACCGTGAAGGCGAGCGCCGAGCCGACTCCGGGGTTGTTCCACTCGAGGAGGAACCAGGCGAAGCCGGCAGTCGCGAGCAGCGGACCGAATCGATTGCCGGGCCGACGCAACCAGAACGCAAGCCCGACGCCGATGAGCGCCCACCCTGCGGCGAGAAACGACAAGCCTGCGACCGTCGACGTGCCCGCGAACCAGCGGCTGGGGTCGTCCCGTGCAACGTCGAGCGAGAAGACCCCGGCGGCAGCGCCGAGAGCCGAGATCGCGACGGCCGTCGCCTGTCGACCCATACCGGCATCGTCCCACCCGGTCGGTCTGTCTCCAATCAGGGCGCGCCCTGACCCGAGAGCGGCGAAGTGCAGGCTCGGCCCCGACGCGCCTCGAGCAACGCCGACCTAGCGTCGCAGGTGATGGCGTACTCGACCGACAGGAGGGACTGACATGCGCAGGTTTCTCGCCCTGGCCACCGTGACAGCAGCCACGCTGGCCTTGATCGCATCCGCGGCATCCGCCGCGCCGCCGACCAAGGACGTGTTCTACGACAGCTTCAGCTTCGAGGACACGTGGACGTGTCCCGGCATCACGATCGTTCAATCGAACGAGGAGCGGGACACGATCATCGAGTTCTCTCCGACCCGCCTCTGGATTCAGCGGCACGGCGTCGCGACCCTGACCGCAAACGGGAAGACGCTGACGAGCAACTTCAGCGCCATGATCTTCGAGGACGCGAGCGCACAGCAGGTGAAGGTCGTGGGAACCGTCTACAACATCCAGGTTCCGGGCCGCGGCAACCTGCTGCTCGATGCCGGCAAGGTCGTCATCGATCTCTCGACGAATCCGCCGACGATTCGGTTCTCGGGCCCGCATCAGCAGCTCTCCGGCGACGTGGCCGGTTTGTGCGACTACCTGGCTGCGTCGTGAGCACCGATGTGAGGAGAACGGTCATGCGCAGCTCGCACGTCTTCACCGGCACCTCGGTCCTCGGGCTGCTCGTGCTGCTCGCGACGCTGGCCGCTGCCGCTACGTCCGCCCGGGCGACGCTGCCCGTGGAGAACGGCCAGATCGTGTTTCGGCGTTACCTGGACGTCGGCCGGACGACCGGAGCGATCTTCACCGCGAACCCGGACGGCTCCGGTGTGAAGCAGGTCACCCGCCCGAGCCGAGGCGTCATCGACCAGTACCCCGACCTCTCCCCCGACGGAAAGACGATCGTCTTCCATCGCATGGTCCCGTGCCCTGCCGGCGGCAGCAAGGACGGAATGGACGGCACCTGCGACCGCGTCTACACGGTGGGACGCGACGGGAGAGGGCTCAAGCCACTGGTTCCGTGCGCGTTCGACGCAAGCAAGCCCTTCCCGGGCTCGTGCGTCGGAGTGCATACGCCCGCCTGGGCTCGGGACGGCTCGAAGGTTGCGTTCTCCTACAGCCTCGTGCGGGAGGAGTACGACGACGCTCTTGACCTGAACCGGGCGATCTGGATCGCGAACGCGGACGGAACCGACCGGCGTCAGGTGACCTCGCTGACTCCCAACAGCTTCTGGGACGACGAGCCCCAGTGGTCACCGGACGGTACGAAGCTCGTGTTCACGCGCGTCGACCTGCGGAGGAAGCGCGATGCCGTCTTCACCGTCGACGTCGAGAGCGGCGACGTCCTTCAGCTGACGCCGTGGGCGCTGAACGCGTCCGGCGACCCCGAGTGGTCGCCGGACGGGAGGTGGATCGTCTTCATCGCGCATCCGAGCGACGGGTCCGAGAACGTCAACAAGGTGCGCCCGGACGGCACCGGGCGCACGAACCTCACGAAGCAGAAGGCCGGTGGACACCACTACCTGTCGTCGAGCTTCTCCCCGGACGGAAGGTTCATCGTGTCGGCCCGCACGCCCGGGGCGGGTCCGAACGGCCACGCCGACCTCGTCGTCATGAGGTCGGACGGCTCGAGGATCCGCCCGATCACGAAGACGGCGCTCTGGGAGAGCTCGGTCGACTGGGGCCCTCGCGGTTAGACGGTTCCTCGACCATGAGACAATCGTTGCGAGTGGCTGCTCGAGGGAACGCTCGACTCGTGCCGGCCGCGCTGACCGCGGCGCTCGTGGCGCTGCTCGTGGGTTGCGGCAGCTCGGGCAGCGACAAGGCCGGGGGGAGGAAAGAGGCTGATGCGACACCGGCGCGCTATCGCGATGCGGTCGGCGACGCCGGAACGCAGCCGGACATTCGAACGATCGAGGTCACGAGCACGCCGGACGGCCGGATCTCCTTTCGCGTCACGCTCGCGCAGTTCACCTCACGGTCGAAGACCGGCGTCGACCTCTGGCTCGACACAGACGCGGATCCGGAGACCGGCAATACCACCTTCGACGATGCCGGCGGAGCGGAGTTCCTGTTCAGCGCGTTCCCTCCCCGTGACTGCGGCGGCGGCGACACTCCCGAGCGGGAACGGCTGCCTTGCGAGGTTCGGCCCGGGCACGTGGGTTGCCGCAACGGCGCGGACGGGACGTGTTTCCCGCAGGCCGAACGGCTACGTGCTCTCGATCAACCGCAGCGATCTCGAAGACACGGACGAGCTCAACTTCTACGCGATCTACGGCGTTCCAAACGGCATCACCGAGCGCGCGCCGGGTACGGGCACCTTCAACTACTCACTAGGGCTGGGCGGCCCTCGGACCGAGGCCTCGTCACCGACGGTTGAGCAAGCGGACAAGTCGGGCGGCCGGCCCGAGGGGACACCGGTCGTGCTGACGCTCGCGAACCACAATTACCAAGGCGACAGCGTGCCCGACGAATTCGCGGCAGCCGTCGAGCGCCTCTCAGGCGGATCGATCGACATCAAGGTCCGGTACGGGTTCCGGTACTACGACATCGACGAGAGCGGGGACGATCGCGGATGTCCGCAGCGGCGCCGTCGATGCGGCGGTCGTCGGCGCCCGTGCCTGGGACACGGTCGGCGTGACGAGCTTCCAAGCGCTCGTCGCACCGTTCCTCGTCGACAGCTACGCCCTCGAGCGGCGCGTGCTCGAGAGCGAGCTCGTCGACCGGATGCTCGAGGGCGTCGAGCCGCTCGGCCTCGTCGGGCTGGCGATCGTCCCTGGAGAGATGCGGCGACCGCTCGGCACGTCCCGGGCCCTCCTCCGCCCGAAGGACTACGAGGGCGCCCTCATCGGAATCCGCCCGTCCTCCCTCTCGAGAGCGACGTTCGAGGCCCTCGGCGGAAGAGCCAAGGGTTTCCCATCGCATCAAGGCGGGCTGGCCGGATTCGATGGAGCGGAGTCGGGCGTGGACACGATCCAAGGCAACGGCTACGACCAAGGCGCCCGAGGACTCACCGCGAATGTCGTGCTCTGGCCGCGAGCGACGACGATCGTCATGAACCAGAAGGTGTTCGACGCCCTCACGGACGATCAGCAGGACGCGCTGAGGCGGGCCGGTGTCGAGACGGTCGAGCCGTTGTTGGCGACGCTCCAGAGCGCCGAGCAGTCCGCGCTCGAGGCGATCTGCAAGGGAAGCCGTCTCCCCCTCCTGAGCGCCTCCCCGGCGGATCGCACGGCCCTGCGCCGTGCCGTGCAGCCGGTCTACGACCAGATCGAGCGCGACCCGCTGACTCAGGATCTCATCTCCGAGATCGAGGACCTGAGCGGCAACGAGGTCGGGGCCGCTGACGAGCCGCTGCGCTGTCCCAAGGCCCTTCCAGGAGGCGACGAGGAAGCGCTGCAGGGGCTGTGGCGCGTCACCGTGACCCGCAAGGACTTGCTCGCGGCCGGCGCGCAGCTGGAACAGCTCGAACGCGCACAGGGATCGTGGACGCTCGAGCTCCACGACGGTCGATGGGTTGGTCGCAACCTCGACAGCGGGAACCTCTACCGAGGGACCTACACCGTGAACGGCGACGTCCTGCGCGAGACCACTCGGTCGTGCAGCCCGACGGACATCTGCGTACCGGGCAGCGTCCACGAGTACACCTGGAGTGTTTACCGAGACACGCTGGAGCTCGCGCCGATTCCGGGTCGTCCGTTCAATGTGGCCGCGATCGCCAAGCCTCTCTCGCGCGTTCGCTAGCACCGCTCATCAGGTTCTGCCCTGATTCGGGCTGTCCCGAGCCCAGGGGTAGCCCTGACGCAATCCGGGTCGAGCCGCCATACCGTCGACGGCAAACAGTCGATCGAGGGAGGCATAGACCATGAGCAAGCTTCTCGTACCCGTGTTCGCAGTGGTGTTCGCGGTCGCAGCTGCTACTCAATCCCTGGCGGCCCCTGCGCAACGGGTCCCGCTTCCCGACCTGAGCTTGGCGGCCCCGAACGGCTGCACGGGCAACCTGACGACCATAACGTTCAGCAACCGGATCCTCGTCATCCACGACGACGTCGATCCGACGGGCCGGCAGCACCTGAGCGGCACGGTCACGGGCGACATCGCGACAGCAGACGGCTTCGCGGGCCGGTTCACCCTCACGTTCGGGCAGAACGTCCGCGGCCCCGTCATCGTGGGGGAGTTCCGGGGGTTTCTCGATCTCACCAACGCGACCTTCACCCTCGCAGACGGAAGCGGCGCGCTGCTCCTCGTTCACGGCGTCTCGCACGTGACGATTCCCGCCGGCCCGGTCGGTGAGCTCAAGGGCGAGGTCGACATCCTCTCGGTGGAGTGCCTCGGCAAGCCGAGCTAGCCAATCTCGCAATGCCCGCCGATCTCAGCACCCCGGCTGCATGAGACAATCGTCTCATGCAGCCGGGGTGATCTCAGGTCGGAGCGCCGGCCACCGCGTGAGGATGCGAGCCGCGCTCGCGGCGTTTGGGGTAGCGCTCGTTCTCGTTGCGGCAGCGTGCGCGGGAGGCGAGGGAGACAAGGCCGGCGGCAAACAGCAGGCACAGCCGCTGGTTCTGACGCTGGAGAGCGAAGACGACCTCTCCCTTACGGGAGCGCCGGAGTTCGCCGAAGCGGTCGAGCGGGTGTCCGAGGGCTCGATGCGGATCCAGTTCGTCTATGCCGGGCGCGGCACGGAGGCCGAGTGGGAGAGGGGGGTCGTCGAGGACATTCGCGGCGGGAAGGCTCAGCTCGGGATCGTCGATGCACGGGTCTGGGACACGATCGGCGTGACGAGCTTCCAGGCGCTCCTCGCCCCGTTCCTCGTGGACAGCCTGGAGCTCGAGCGGCAAGTGCTCGAGAGCCCGCTCGCGACTCGGATGCTCGAGGGCGTCGAGCAGGCCGATGTCGTCGGGATCGCGCTCCTAGCCGGGCCGCTTCGGAGCCCGTTCGGTATCTCGCATCCCTTGATCGGGCCTACCGACTACCGAGGCGCGACGATCGGGATTCGGCCGGCCGGCCTCATGCGAACGGCGCTCCAGGCATTGGGTGCTGGGGCGAAGGTGTACGTGCCCGGCGTACTGTCCGGCCTCGACGGCGCCGAGAGCAACCCGAAGGCCATCGACTACAACTCTTGGGAAGGCGCGCTCACGATCAACGTCGTGCTCTGGCCGAAGCCGTACACGATCTTCATGAATCGCGACGCCTTCGACGCGCTCACGTCCGAGCAGCAGGAGATCCTGCGCGAAGCCGGGCGCGAGACGCTCGCACCGGAGCTCGCCGACGTTGCCCGCGACTCGTCGGAAGCGCTTGCCGAGGCGTGCATACGCGGAGCGATCACGCTCGTTTCCGCTTCGGCTGCCGACCTCGCAGCGCTGCGCGAAGCGGTACAGCCCGTCTACGAAGAGCTCGAGAGCGACCCGGATACCAGGGAGCTGATCGGCGACATCACAGAGATGCGCGCAGCCGAGCCCGCCATGGCTCCGGCGCTCCCGCGCTGCCGTCGAGCCAACGGGAAGGCGAAGGCGGTGGCCGCCGCGCTCGAAGGCCGCTGGAAGCTGAACTGGACGCGCAAGGAGCTGATCGCTGTCGGCATTCCGGAGAAGATCCTCCTGAAGGATCTTCCTCAGAAGGGCTGGGTCGTGTACGAGTTCAGGGCCGGCCGCTTCAGGACGATCATCCCCAACGGGACCGCTTTAGGGCGAGGGACCTACTCGGTCGAGGGAGATGTCCTGAGCCTGGTCTACGACGCGCCTGCGCCGCCCGGCTACATCGCAGGGCACGTCCACCGGCATCGCTGGAGCATCTACCGCGACACGCTCACGTTCTCGCGCTTCCCCGACAGCGACGCGGACCTGGTCCTGCTCGTCAATCCGCTGACGCGTGTCCGCTAGCGAGCGGCAGCTCGGCGACGATGCGCGTGCCGGCTCCACGTGGACTTTCGATCATGAGCCGGCCGCCCAGAGCCTCGACGCGGTCGGCAAGCCCACGCAACCCGGAGCCATCACCGAGGTTCGCACCTCCGACGCCGTCGTCCATGATCGGTGGCCACGACGCGCCCACGCTCCTCGCGAAGCTCGATCGAGGCGCGTGAGGCCGCGGCGTGCTTGGCGACGTTGGCCAGCGCCTCCGAGCAGACGAAGAAGAGCGCCGCTTCGATCGGCTCCGGAAGCCGCTCGATCGTCCCCTCGACAGCGACGGGAATCGTCGAGCGCGCGGCGAGAACAGTGAGTGCGGGCACAAGCCCTCTCTCGGTCAGCGCAGCGGGGTGCACGCCTTGTGCGAACTCGCGAAGCTCGCGCCTGGCCTCGTCGAGCTCGGCCTCGAGTGTTCCGATGGAAGCGCCGTCGGCTGGCTCAACCGCGTTCCGGGCGTCTGCCATGAGCATCGCGACTCGGTCGAGTCGTCGCTCCGCGCCGAGTCGAAGCTCCTGCTCGAGCCGCCGGCGCTGCGAGTCACCCGCCTCGACGATGCGCCGGCGCGACGCCTCGAGCTCGTCGGCGCGCGATCGGGCCTCCGCCTGGAGCGCGGCATTCGCCACCGCGAATTGCGCCGCTGCCGCCACCGACTCGAGGAGCTTCCGGTCGGCCAGGAGCGCTTCGTCGTGGACAAGCACCGCGATCTGGTGGCCGCCACCCGCGATCGAAGTGACTTCCCTGCCCGAGCCGGGGGACGGCAACTGGACGGTTCGGCCGGCTTCGTCCACGAGGGCGCCTGTCGCCGGCAAGCGGTAGCCGACCACGAGCGACGGATCGCCGAGTGCGCGAGCGAGCTTGCCGCGAAGGGTCGCGGTCTCCTGACGGGCGCCGAGGTCGACGACGAGTCCCGTGACCACCGCCTCCGCCCAACGGGCACGGAGCAGGTCGATCACGAGAGCGATCGTCGCGAAGGCGATCACGAAGGAGTACGCCCAGAGGAGGTCCGGATCCGAGCCTGTCAGCCGTCCCGCGGCACCGAGCGCGAGCACGGCCGCAAACGCGACAGGCAGCTGCGAGCGGGAGGCTGGCGGCTCTGCGTGCGGGACCCGTTGCCTGGAGAAAACCCCACAGAGCAGCGCCTGCGACCGCGCCGCTCAGCGCAAGCGTGAGGACGTCGTTCCGCGCAAGCGGCTCGATCGCACCGTCGACGTACGCGGCGACCACGACCGCGCGTGCGAGCCGCGTCGGCACGCGCCCGGTCGGGTAGGAGAGGAGGAGATGGACAAACGGGCCGCGGTGGAGATAGAGAGCTTGCTCGAAGGCGGTGCCGAGGAACCACGTGAAGCCGGCCAGGGACATGATCGCGCCGACGTGGCTCTCCGGGCGTCGTTCCCAGGCGACGAAACCGCACCCGATCAGGATCCAGCCAACGGCCAGATCGGCGGTCGTGAGTCCGAGTTCCCCGGCGTCGTACGACGCCCACTCGGCTACGAGGCCGGCAGCGATCCCGAGCGTCAGGAGTGCGAGTCGGAGCGGCCGCATGAACGTCAGCCGGCGACGGCGGAGAGCGCTTCTCCGGAGAGCTCGCTCTTGGGGATGAAGCTCCAAGCGGGATTCGCGGCCAGCCGGCGTCTGAACGAGGACACGTCGCGGCTCGAGATGAGCACGATCGCGGCGGGCACGCCGTCGCTTGCGAGCCGCTCCGCCACCGCGAAGCCGTCGAGGTCCGGCAGCTGGACGTCGAGCAACACGATCTCGGGTTGCAGCTTGGCCACCGCCGCGAGCGCCGATGCGCCGTCTGCCGCTTCGCCCAGCACGTCGAAGCCGCCCGCCTCGAGAAGCCCCCGCGCCGCAGCCCGGAAGCCGGCATGGTCGTCGACAATCAGCACCGTCCGACCCATGGAGCGAACTGTGGCAGACGCCGGCCGCGCTCACATCGGTGCCCTCCCTGAAGACGCCATCTACCCGCGGCGAGATCAGGGCGAGCACTGAGCGATCGACGCGGACCTTAGGGGAAGCACGGATGCGGGCACCCGGCCTGCCCGACTAGCGTCGCTTACGACGTTCTCGTCGCCGCATCTGCTGTCGGACAATGGAGGTGGCGCAATGAAGCTTCGACTATCGATTCTCGCGATGTTTTTCGCGGCGCTGGTCGCCACGCCGGGAGCGCCGGCGAGTAGCAAGGCGAACTTCTATCTCTCGCTCGGAGACTCGCTCGCCCAGGGGTATCAGCCCATCGGTGGGCCGTCTGAAGTCCGGGAACGCGCCGCCCGGTTACAACCACGGCTACGCGGACGAGCTCTTCAAGCTGACTCGCGATAGGTACGAGCAACTCCAGGAGGTCAAGCTCGGCTGCGGGGGCGAGACGACCACGACGCTCCGCTTCGGCGGCGGCTTCTGCAGCTACGAGCAGGGCTCGCAGCTCGACGCTGCGGC
The DNA here is from genome assembly GCA_963829845.1 of uncultured Gaiellaceae bacterium. GTDB lineage: Bacteria > Actinomycetota > Thermoleophilia > Gaiellales > Gaiellaceae > Gaiellasilicea. Next base: position 140,930 of record CAWHKD010000024.1, read on the forward strand.
GGCATTTCTCGAAGAGCACGGAGAGGAGGTCGCCTTCGTCACGATCGACATCGGCGGGAACGACCTGCTGAGTGGCGGCGGGCGTCCCGGAGATCGCCGCAAACCTCCCGGTAATCGTCGACACGCTGCGGGATGCGGCCGCGCCGAACGTGCGGATCGTCGCGATGAACTACTACGACCCATTCGTCGCGCCCGTCTGGTTCGGAACGCAGAGCCTCGCTGCCCTCGCGTCGGAGGCCGCGAGCATCGTCGCCTTCAACGACTTCCTCGAGGGCATCTACGGCATGTTCGGCATCGAGGTGGCCGACGTCGAGGGCGCGTTCTCGCTCACCGACGTCACGATTCAGCCGAGCGGGCTTCCCTTGAACGTGCAACGCGCCTGCGAGTGGACGTGGATGTGCTCGATCGGCGATATCCACGCGAACAGCGAGGGGTACGCCGTCATCGCTCGTGCGTTTGCCGAAGAGCTCGCGCCATGACGCCCGGGCTGGGGCACGTCTGTGGGGCGCAGTGAGAGTCGCACCGAGAAGACGGGCTTGGATCTCGCTCGTCGTCGTCCTGCTGCTCGGCTGCCTGTCGCCCGCTGCGTCCGGGACGCGAGTCGAGCGAGCCGGCACCGTGGGATCCGGCGCGCGGGATCCTGATCGAGGGCGCCACCGTCGTCACGATGGACGACGAGCACACCGTGATCCCACACGGTCGCGTCCTCGTGCGCAACGAGCGGATCGTCGCCGTCTGGCAAGGCCCGATTCCGCCGGAGGGTGTCGCGGTCGGCGAGTGCGAGCGTCGTCCGCGCCGGCCCGCAGGATCTCCTCTTCCCCGGCCTGATCAACCTGCACAGCCATCCGCGCGAGAACCACCTGCACGCATGGCCGGCACCCTCCTCCCACGCGCTTCCCGCGCAGGGGAAGGCGGGCACGGATCCGTACGCGAACCGCTACCAGTGGGGAGCCGCCGGAGCCTCGACTGCGCCACCCGAGCTTGCCCGTCTCGTGTCGAACCCGGCGGACGTGCTGGCCGAGGATCTCGGGCTCGGCCTCCGCGGCGAGATCGTCAAGTATGCGGAGGTGGCGGCGCTCCTCGGCGGCGAGACGGCGATCCAGGGTGCGGCTGCCGAATCCCGAGAGCGACGGCGTCCTCATCCGCAACGTCGACAACGATGTCTTCGACGAGCGGATCGCGGAGCCGCGGGTCAGGCCGATCGGCTCGTTCGAGCGGTACTGCGCTCGCGAGTCTGCTCGAGACGATGGAGAGCGGCGAGGTCGACGCCTGGATCGTGCACCTCGCCGAAGGCGTGCGGGACGGAGACCGACGCCCGGGAGACACCGTGTCCTCGCGGGCCGAGTTTCAGACCCTGAAGGCAAAGGGCCTGCTCACGGACATGACCGTGATCATCCACGGCACTGCGCTCGAGCGATCCGACTTCGCCGAGATGCGGGCGGCGCCGACGATTCGCACTGACGGCGTCGGGGACGGTCGCGGCGCCAAGCTCGTGTGGTCTCCGCTCTCGAACATGCTCCTCTACGGCGAGACGGCGAACGTGTACGAGGCACTCGCCGAGGGCGTGCTCACCTCGCTGGGAACCGATTGGGCGCCGAGCGGTTCGCGCACGCTCCTGCAGGAGCTGAAGATCGCCGACGTCGCGCTGCGGGACGAACGCGTCCTCGGGAGCAGTCGCGAGCTCGTCCCCGCCTACTCACTCGAGGGCAAGCAGGGGCTCGAGCGCCAGCTCGCCGAGGCGGCGCTCGATCGCGCGCTCGTCGACATGGTGACGCGCAATCCCGCCCTCACCCTGCGCTGGTACGACCGGCTCGGCTCGGTGGAGGCGGGGAAGATCGCCGACCTCCTGCTCCTCCGGCGCCCTCCGCAGACGCCTGCGCGGGGGCTGCCGCCAACCGTCTACCGCGACCTGATCGACGCGACCGAGCGCGAGGTCGAGCTCGTGCTCGTCGGCGGCGACCCGCTCGCCGGCGACGTGCAGCTGATGTCGGCGCTGAAGCCGGGTGACTACGAGGTCGATCGCGAGCCCCGCGGGCGGGTTCCGCAAGGCGGTCGACGTCACGACGACGGCGCCCGTGCCCGAGGGCGACGAGCCGCTCGCCGACCTCACGGCCGAGCTCGAGCTCGGCTTGACGGCGCTCGGCGGCGACAGCCCGCCTCTCGGAGGCGGCCCCGGCCCGCCAACCAACACCTACAGCTACCTGAAGGCGAACGTCGCCGGCGGGCAGGCGGCGGGCCTTCCCGATTCCGTCTTCCGCATGCTCCTCGCCGCAGAACGTCGGCGTGCTGCCGGACGGGTCGCTGAACCTCGAGCGGATCCAGCTCCTCCCGCTGCTCGCGGCCGACGACGACTTCCTCGGCCACCTGCTGCGCGGCGAGCTCGATCCGGCGACGCGGGCTCCTTGCGGATCCGACGCCGCCCTTCGCCCTCTACCCGGCGAACCTCAACCACGTGGGGCCGCTCGGGAATCCGTTCCGGGCGATCCAGCTCGCGCCAGCCTCGCGCGGTGCCGGATAGTGAGCGAATCTCGCACCGCATGATCGGGCAGATACCGTCCCGCGAGGGGGCCGCCGTGATCAGGAGCCTGACAGTCGACGACGCCGAAGAGCTGACGCGGCTCCTCGTCGCCAACCGCGAGCCACACCGGCCGTTCCAACCCCTCCGCTCGGAGGCGTTCTTCACCGTCGCGGCCCAGCGCGACCGCTTCGCCGCGACCGAGCACCTGTACGGGATCCTCGACGCCGACGCGCTTGTCGGGATGATCGAGCTCTCCAACCTCGCGCGCGGACCATTCCAGAGCGCGAGTATCGGCTTCTGGGTCGACCACACACGTCGCGGCCGCGGACTCGCCACGCGCGCAGTCGCGGCAATCGTTGCGCTCTGCTTCGGAGAGCTCGCTCTCCATCGCCTCGAGGCTGCGACACTCGTCGACAACGTCGCATCGCAACGAGTGCTCGAGAAAAACCGGTTCCACCGCATCGGCCTCGCACCTCGCTATCTGCAGATCGCCGGAGTGTGGCGCGACCACCTGCTCTTCCAGCGGACCGTCGGGGACTGAGGAAATAGGTCATCGATCGTGCTCCCGGTCCCCGATCCAGCATTGTGCGACGGCGTCGTGAGCCTGCGGCCGCGCGAGGAGCGGGATCTACCTGCGATCGAGCGCGGCATCAACGATCCCGATGTGATCCGTGCCTTTGGCCGGCCGACGCTCACTGCCAAGCAGCTGCTCGAGTTGAACCACAACGGCTGGAACCAGGACGAGGCAGCCACGTTCGCTATCTGCGATCCCGGCGATCGCTGCCTCGGTCACGTCTTTGTGAACCTGCACGGGCGGGACGAGGCAACGTCGGTTAATGGCTTCTTCCTGAGGCGAGGGGGAGGGGACTGGCGATCCGCGCCGTGCTGCTCGTCGCCCGTTGGGCGCTTCGGGAGCTCGGTCTGGCGCGCCTCGGGCTCCTGGCAGAAGCGTCGAACGAGCGCTCGCAACAAGTCGCCGAACACAGCGGCTTCCAGCGAGCGGGCGTGCTCCGCTCCTATGCCGAGATCGATGGGCGGCGCGTCGATTACGTGTCGTTCTCGCTCCTTCCAACTGACCTCGGCTTGCGGTACCGGTCATAGAGGAGTCTCGATCCTCAGTTGGCGCTCCCAACGAGGGCAATCGCCGGAGTTCGGCTCAACCAAGTCGTTCCCGACGAACGCTGGGCCCGGCTAACGAGCTCTCAGGCGCGCCGGTACAGAAGACTGTGATGCACCGGTCTGCACAGACCCGAAATGCATCCGGAACTCAGAAGTGGGAAAACCCTGCAAATCGTGGGGTTTTCCTTTAGCAGGCCTGCAAGCCGGGATTCTTCTCGGTCGCTGCCCCATTTGGCTCAACCATGTGGGTCCGCCTCGCCGGTGATGCCCTGGAAGGCCGTGCAATGCTGCCCTCGTGATGCACCGGTGATGCACGGCTGCTGTTGTCGTTGCCCGCAACGGACAACTGAGCCGCCGTGTGTATCTGCCGACGGGCTCGACGAGCTCCGCTTTTAAGCGGGCTCTCCGGCGCGCGGCGCTGCTCTCAAGAGGTCGAGCAGCAGGACGGGACTTGCTCGCCCTGCTGCTCCTTTCACTGGCGTCTCCGTCTAGAAGGGACAGTTGCCGGGGCTCGGCTCGTCAATCCGCCGGGCGGCGCCCTTCGGCACGAGCGACGTCACGTACACGACCGTCTCCACGCTGCCTTCGTTCCGAACGAGATGGATATCGCCGCCGTCGTCGACGAACCCTGAGCCCGCCGGGACGCGGGTCGGCGTGCAGGTGGGATCGTCACCGTGGTAGAGCGTCAGCTCGCCGGTCCTAACGACAACGATGCTAGGCCCGGGATGGGAGTGCCAGCCGAACGTCCCGCCGGGTGCGATCTTGTTTTCGATGACGTAGACGTCGGTGGCGCCCTTCGTGTCGATGCGGGCCTGCCAGTTGGGCGTCAGCGTCTTGGCCTCGAGGCTGTCGAATGCTCCTACCCCGAGGTTTGTGCCCTGAACGCCCATGACCGGCGTCGCCAGCACGGCCGCCGCGGCGTAGGCGGCGAGGCCGATGATTGCAAGGGCTAATGCGAATCGAGTCTTCACTGTTGCTCCTCTTCTGACGAGATCGCTTCGACGACGCGAATCGGGTCGAGTGCGGCCTGGTCTGCGACGAACGCGGCCTCGCGGCTCGATGGGGCGTCGAAGACGAAGAAGCAGATCTCGTCTTCGGGTACATGGATCGAGCGGTCGAAGCGGATGCGGGTCCCTGCCCGCGTCAGCTCCTCCGCGACCGAGCGCGCTCGGTTCTCCCTCGTCCTGCGCTCGCCCGTGGCGCCGCGGGGAAGAAACGCTTCGACGAGGTAGCTCGGCACATCCTCGACGCTACGACGGCGTCGGATCGTTAGAAACGGTTAGAACCTCCGGACTTTGCTGAGGCGGCCCGATACCGACTGGGGTCGGAGGGGGAGCAGTGGCGCCCACCCTCCGCCTAGTTGCACAGTCGCTAGAACGGGCAGTTGCCGGGGTCTCGTTCGTCGATTCGCCTGGGTGCGTCCTTAGGAACAAGCGAAACGACGACCGTCACGAGGTCCACTTTGCCCTCGTTCCGTACCGCGTGGACGTCGAGACCCCTATCCACGAATCCCGATCCAGACCGAAACCTGTGTGGCTTGCACGAGGGATCAGCGCCGAGATAGACCGTCGCCGTCCCTGACTTGACGATCACGAAGCTCGGCCCGGGATGGCTGTGCCACCCAAAGCTCCCGCCTGGCCCGATCCTGTTCTGAAGGACATGGATGTCGGTGGCTCGCGTGGTCTTCATCTGCGCGCTCCACGCACCGATCGTGCCCTTGGTCTCGATCGGGCCGAAGGCTCCGACTCCGAAGACCGTTGGTTTCACGCTGGAGGGCGGCGTCGCCAGGACAGTTCCGGCGTACATGGCGACGCCCAGGACGACGACAAGAGGAATCCAGGCCCATTTCGATCTCATCTCTCCTCCTTTTCGAGCGATAGTCCCCCGGGGAAGCGAGAGGCGTCACGCTCCGGACCGCTGAAGTCGGGCCGGGTGTCGGGGCTGGGCGGAGTTTCGCAGATCGGAAACGTGAGAACGTCTGAATTCCCGCCGCGCCACGAGATGCTCATCGCAGCCGACGGGCAAGCTCCGTTCGCGAGCGCACGCCAAGCTTCGCGTAGACATTCGATAAGTGACCGGCGACCGTCCGCTCCGTGACGAATAGCGCAGCGGCGACCTCCCGGTTCGTGCGGCCTTCTGCAACCAGGGCGGCGACGCGACGCTCGGCAGGCGTCAACCCCTCCTCGCGTCTGCGCCCGCCGATGCGCCCGAGCTCGCTGCGAGCCTTTTCGACCCAGGTCGCGGCCCCGAGCTGTTCGAAACCGTCGAGCGCAGCCTGGATCGCCTCGCGGGCGCCGAGCTTCTTCCGTTCCCGCCTCCGGACGATGCCGAGCCCGAGCAATGCACGAGCCGTGCCAAAGGGGTCTCCGACCTCCTCGTGCTGCGCAACCGCCCGACCGAGGAACGAACCGGCGCGATCGACCTCCCCCTGGGCGGCGGCGACAAGACCACGGCATCGGGTTACTTGGGCGGACACCCACTCGCGGGCGACGCGAGCGGCGTCCGCCTCCCAGACGTCGAGGAGTCGAATCGCGTCCTCGATCCGGCCGAGCTCGAGTAGAAGCTCGATCTCGTCGCCGCTCCACCACCGAACGCTGGGCTCGCCCCAGCGGAACGCGGCTGCCTGCCGCTCGGCCTCACCGAGCCAATCGATCGCACCCGACGGATCTCCACTCCAGCGTGCGACGAGCCCGAGGACCGCCACGTGTTGCGGTGGCCGCAGGCCGAACTGCTCTTGAGAGAGCTCGAGCGCCAGTTCGGAATGCTCGCGCGCCAGCTCGAGCTGGCCCCGATGGACGGCGATGACCGCGATCGGGAGGAGGTCCTGCGGCACTTCGAGCCCATACTGGACGGAGATGTCGCGGGCACGTGCGGCGTACTCGGCGCCGAGTGCCCAGCGTCCGGCCCAGAACTCAACCCAGGCGAGACCCCAGAGCGCGCGGGAGCTCCTCGGCTCGTCGCGCTCGCGCCACTCTTCGTACTCGCGCATGAGCAAGGCGCGAGCCTCCTCCCTCTTCGGGAGAGGTGCGAGGGTGTTCACGACCGCCAGCGTCGCCTCCCGCACGAGCTGCTCGCCGCCGACCGCGCTCGGGAAGTCGCCGGCGCGTGCGGGTAGATCCTCAGGTGCTTCGGCTTCGCCGGCGAACCAGTTCAGGACGGCTTGCACCGCGAGGGCGCGCCGGCGGAGCACGTCGTCGTCAAGTTGCTCGGCAAGCTCGAGGGCTGCCCCTGCATGGTCGGTCGATGGCTTGAAGCGCGTCGCCCACGCGAGTCGGCAGTGGATCTCGGACCGAAGCGCCGGTGAGGAAGTCTCGCGCAAGGCTTCCTCGAGGAGGGGCGCAGAGCGACCGACGCTCTCCAGCTCGGCAAGGAGGACAAGGGCCTCGGCGCGCCAGGAACCCGCTCGTCTGTCTGCAACGAGATCGGCGAGAATCGTGCGTGCGCGCGTCCACTCGCCCGCGCTACGCTCGGCGCGCGCCGCAGCGAGCGCCCGACGATGCCGGTCGCTGTGGGCGCCTGGCGGCGTCAACCGAAGCGCGTGCTCGCCGAGTTCGGCGGCGACGATTGGGGCACCGCGCGTGCTCGCCAGTGTCGCAGCCTGCTCGAGGTCGGCGGCGACCTCAGGATCCGGACTCTTGGTCGCGAGCGCGAGATGATGGGCCTGGTCGAGCGGGTCACTCGCGATCGTTGCAAGACGTCCGTGCGCACGACGCCGCTCGCCCGCGGGAGCACTTTGGTAAAGCACGGACGCGAGGAGCGGGTGCGTAAAGCGAATCGCCCCGGCAGCCTCTTCGATTACATGAGCGTCGAGCGCCGGCTCGAGCACAGTGTGCGTGGCTCCCGCATCGGCGAGCTGCTCCGCGGTGGGCCGGCCGAGCGCCGATGCGAGTAGCAGGGCGTCGTACGTCGTGGGCGGGAGTTCGGCGAGTCGCACGCGGATCAGCCCATCGAGTGTCTCTGGGACGAGGAGCGGCTGCGTCGGGTCGGTCTCCGCGCCCAGAACGCGCGCGAGCTCGAGTGCATAGAACGGATTTCCGGCCGACGCCTCATGGACGCGCAAGAGCGAAGGTCGTGAGAACGTGCGGCCGAGGCGTGCCCGGAGAAGGATGTGGACGGCACCGAGACTGAGCGGGCCGACAGGCAGCCGCTCGACGCGGTCGGGCTCGAACGCCGACTCGAGCTCCGAGGGCGCTGCTCCTTCGTCCGTGCGGCGGGCCAGCAGAACGTGGACGGGCTGGTCGCCCATCCGCCTCAGCGCAAACGTCAGCACGCTCGCCGACGACGGGTCGAGCCACTGGATGTCGTCGATGGCAAGCACGACCGGCGTCTCGGCAGCGAGAGTCTCCAGTGCGCTACGGACTGCAACGCCAAGCGTGCGCGGATCCGAGCGGGTATCGGGATCCTCGACGAGGAGCGCGACCTCGAGCGCGCGCCGCCTCGGTGCCGCCAGCGCCGGCAGCACGCTCTCGAGCACGTCCTCGAAGAGGTCACCGAGACCGGCGTAAGCAAGCCCTCGCTCCGCCTCGGCCGGCCGCGACACGAGGACACGAAATCCACGCACCCGCGCGGCCTCGACGCCCGCCAGCCAGATCGTCGATTTTCCGATCCCCGCGGCGCCCTCGAGCACGAATGTCGTCGATCTCTCGAGGCCTCGGTCGACGAATGCATGGACGGAGTCGAGCTCGGTATCTCTGCCGATGATCGTGCCTGACATCTCCGTGCAAGATCGTGACAGAGTGACCGTCCCGCTTCATGACCAGAGCTTCGGGCGAACACCCACGCGCGGGACGTTGACGACGGGGGCTCGCGCCCGCGTGCCCTGTAAGCAACCGCCTTTCTGAGGGAGCAAACCCCAAGGCCGACGCAGCCGAGAGTTTCGCTCGACCAAACGCTTTGCTGACCAGGCCCGTTCAGAAGCGGCGCTGGGCGGTGCTCGATCCTCGATGTCGTGATGCACGGGTGATGCACCGCCGGTCATGGCGGGAATAGAAAAGCCCTGCAATGCAGGGCTTTTCCTTAGCAGGCCTGTAAGCCGGATTCTGTCGAGGGTGACCATCCCTCTAGGCCGGGAGTTGCCTCACGGCTCGAGCGGTGTACCCGATCCCTCGGCGGGCCGCGTCAACGGGATCTGCTTCACCTTGCACCAGACGGGGTTTGGCAGCCGCCGTGTCACCACGACGCTGGTGGGCTCTTACCCCACCGTTTCACCCTTACCGCCGAGACCTCCGGAGAACGCCTCGGCGGCGGTTTCCTTTCTGTTCCACTTTCCGTCGGCTTTCGCCGCCTGGGATTTCCCCAGCGCCCTGCCCTGCGGTGTCCGGACTTTCCTCGGCGCCTTCCGAAGAAGGCGACGCGGTCACCCGGCCTGCGAGACGAATTCTAGCTCGGATTCCGGGATCTGCAGGCCGTCGCAGAGGAGCGTCCCGCACTCCAGACAGGCGTGCGCGACCGGCCGCCGGAGCAGGAACTCGCCGCAGACGAGGCACTCGAGGCTGGCGCCGCGGGCGATCGCGGCGAGCTCCTGGTCGAGGGTGCGGTTGAACGAGGCGACGGACATCAGAGGCTCCGGAAGACTCCCGTCACCTTGCCGAGGATCTGGACGTGGTCGGCGTAGATCGGCTCGAAGAGCTCGTTCTCGGGCTGCAGGCGGACGCGGCCGTCCTCGCGGTAGAACGTCTTCACCGTCGCCTCGTCGGCCGACTCGTCGTCACCCGCGAGCGCGACCACGATCTCGCCGTTCCGCGCGTCCTGGGCGCGCTGGACGACGAGGATGTCGCCGTCGAGGATGCCGGCGTCGATCATCGACTCGCCCTTGACCCGGAGGAGGAAGTCGGCGCGGCGGCCGAGCGGCTCCGGGACGGCGAGCTCGTCCTCGATGTTCTCCTCCGCGAGCAGCGGCCCGCCGGCGGCGATCTGGCCGAGCAGCGGCAGCTTCGTCGAGCTCCGGTGCGACGGGCTCCTCGGCGCGCGACTCGCGCCGGTGGCCGATCAGGTCGAGCGCCCGCGGCTTCGTCGGGTCGCGTCGGAGCAGGCCGGCGCGCTCGAGGTTCGCAAGATGCGCGTGCACGGTCGACGGCGAGGCGAGCCCGACCGCCTCCCCGATCTCGCGCACGGTCGGGGGATAGCCGTGCCGGTCGACGTAGTCGACGAGGAACTGCCAGATCTCCTGTTGCCGTGCGGTGAGCTGGGGTGCAGCAGACATTGCGCCTCCGAGGATGGTTGTCGAACGTGTGTTCGCTCTTCAGCGTAGAGATCCTTCCGGACGGCGTCAAGGAAGCTGAGACACTGGCCAGCGTGGACTGGCCGCCGATCACGCTCGCCGACGTGCTGGAGGCGAAGCGGCGGATCGCGCCGTACCTGCGGCCGACGCCGCTCTATCCCTACGCGGGCTCGACGAGCTGGTCGGGGCCGAGGTCTGGGTCAAGCACGAGAACCACCAGCCCGTCGGCGCCTTCAAGGTCCGCGGCGGCATCAACCTCGTCTCGCAGCTCGACGAGGAGGAGCGGCGGCGCGGCCTGATCGCCGCCTCGACCGGCAACCACGGCCAGTCGGTCGCCTACGCGGCGCGCCTGTTCGGCGTCACGGCTCGCATCTGCGTGCCGGAGGACGCGAACCCGGTGAAGCTCGCCGCGATGCGGGCGCAGGGCGCCGAGCTGATCGAGCACGGCGAGGACTTCGACGCGGCGCGCGAGCACTGCGAGCGTCTCGCGGGTGAGCACGGCTACCGCTACGTCCACTCGGGCAACGAGCCGCACCTGATCGCAGGCGTCGGCACCGAGACGCTCGAGATCCTCGAGGACCGGCCCGACGTCGACGCGATCGTCGTCCCGATCGGCGGCGGCAGCGGCGCGGCCGCGGCGTGCATCGTCGCGAAGGCTGTCCGGCCGGGGATCGAGGTGATCGGCGTCCAGTCGGACGCGGCGCCGGCGGCCTTTCGCTCCTGGCAGGCGCGCGCGCTGCTCGGCGGCGAGACCTCCACGCACGCGGAAGGGCTCGCCACCCGCGTTCCCTTCGAGCTGCCGCAGCAGATCCTCTGGGAGCATCTGGACGACTTCGTCCTCGTCGGCGAGGACGAGATCCGGGACGCGACCCGGCTGATGATCGAGCACACGCGCAACCTCGTCGAGCCGGCCGGGGCGGCGCCGCTGGCGGCGGCGCTGAAGCTCGCCGACCGGTTCCGGGGCAGGCGGATCGCCCTGGTCGCGAGCGGCGGCAACATCAGCCCGGCGCAGCTGGCGGCTCTCTACCGCTGACTACTGCTATGGCCGGGCCGCGAAGCGGCCCCCTTCAGGGGTCTTGGCGCGATGGGGATCCGCTCCTGCGGATCCCCATCTTGCGCAGCCAACCCAGTGCGCTGGAGAGGACTTGAACCTCCACGGCCCTAAGGCCACAAGGCCCTCAACCTTGCGCGTCTACCAATTCCGCCACCAGCGCGGGGACGTGCAGTGTAGCCGCGGTCCGCGCTAGGCGAGGAGCCGGTACAGGAGCACGCTGTTGAGGAAGAAGACCGTCGCGACGACCACCGTCAGCCGCGTCAGGTTCCGCTCGACGATGTGCGTTCCGCCCTGCGAGGCGGGCGTGAAGCCCATGCCGCCGAGGCCGGCGTCGCGGCCGGAGTGCATCAGGATCAGCGCGAGGAGCGCCACGGAGACGAGCACCTGGAAGACGGCGGAGACGGGAAGCACGCGCGAAAGGGTAGCGAACGGAAGCGCGCTACCGCGCGGCGGCGAGGATCGCGTCGACGAGGCTGGCCGCGATCGTGTCCTTGGTGATGTAGCCCTTGGCGCCGACACGGCGGGCGCGGTCGACGTCGGCTGGGGCATTCGAGCCGGTCAGGATCAGCACGGCGGGCGGATCGTCGAACCGCTCGAGCGCCTCCGCCGCCTCGAAGCCGTCCATCACGGGCATGCTGATGTCGAGCGCGACCACGTCCGGCTGCAGCCGCCGCGCGAGCGCGACCGCCTCCTCCCCGTCGGCCGCCCGGCCGACGACCTCGATCCGCTCCTCGGTCGCGAGCACGGCTTCCAGCGCCTCGGCGAAGAGGCGATGGTCGTCTGCGATCAGGACTCGAACAGGGGGCGGCATCAAGGAACCAACGGACTGGTGCCCCGTTAGGCTACGCGCCATGACCCCGGCAGGCGACGAGACGAGGGCGAAGATCCAGCGCCTGCTCGTCACCGGCGACAACCGGCTGAAGCAGGGCGTCGCGCCGGAGAAGGCGCGCGAGAGCTACGAGCAGGCGCTCGAGCTGGCGCGCGAGGCGGGGATCGAGGAGGCCGTGCGGCCGCTCGTCGAGATCAGGCTCGCCGATCTCGAACGGCTCGCTCGAGAATCTCCTCCACCCGGGCCGCCTGCCGCCTGAGGTCGTGCTGCTCGGCCGCCTCCCGGGCGGCCGGGTTCGGAACGGGCAGCGCGGCGGCCTCGCGCAGGGCCGCCTCGAGCGCGTCCTCGTCGAGCGGGTCGACGAGCACGCCGGCGCCGGGCGGGACGAACTCGGGCGGCCCGCCGATGCGCGTCGCGACGACCGGGCGGCCGCTCGCGAGCGCCTCGAGCGCGGCCTGGCCGAACGGCTCGACGAGGCTCGGCTGGCAGAGCACGTCGGCCGCGGCGAGGTGGAGCGGGACGGCGTCGTGCGGTAGGTAGCCGGTGACGCTGACGCCGGGACGCCCCTCGAGCTGCGGCCGCAGCGGCCCGTCGCCGACGAACGTCAGCGTCCCTTCGCCCAGCCGGCCGAAGGCGCTCGCGAGCCGGACGACGTTCTTCCGCTCGATCAGCGAGCCGACGCAGACGAACGCGGGGCTCGGCCCCGGCGCGCGCTCGAGCACCCGGAACCGCTCCAGGTCGACGCCGCAGTCGACGACCTCGGTCTTCGCCGCGGCCGCCGGGATCGACGCGACGAGCCGCCGGCGCAGCCAGTCGGAGACCGCGATCACCTCCGCGGCGCCCTTGACGACGCGCCGGGCCGGCGGGCGCACGAACGGGTACTCGGTCAGGTTGGCGACGTCCTGCCCGTGCGCGGTGACGACGAGCGGCGCCCGCGCGGCCCGTGCCGCGAGCAGCCCCGAGAAGCCGGACGGGAAGAGGAAGTGCGCGTAGACGACGTCGGGCCGGAAGCTCCGCGCGGCCCGCACGGCCCGGCCCGCGAGCCTCGCGTGGCGCAGCTTGCCGCCGCCGCGCCGGTCGAGCACGACCCGCTCGAAGACGTGCCCTCGCGCGGTCAGCTCGCGCTCCAGGCCCTGGACGAAGACGCCGAAGTCGGGCGCCGCCGGCGAGGGGTACATCTGGGAGACGAGGAGGATGCGCACCGGCGCATCATCTAGGTTCTGGCCGTGGCCGAACCCGCAGTCAGAGTCGCCCAGCTGAACAAGACGTTCTTCGTCCCCGAGCGGGAGGCGGGCCTCCGCGCGTCCGTCAAGAGCCTCGTCCGCCGCAAGCATCGTGAGGTCCGCGCGGTCGACGACATCGTCTTCGAGGTCGGCCAGGGCGAGGTCGTCGGCTTTCTCGGCCCGAACGGCGCCGGCAAGACGACGACGCTGAAGATGCTCTCCGGGCTCCTCTACCCGACCTCCGGCGAGGCGCGCGTGCTCGGCCACGTCCCCTCGAAGCGCGAGCGCGAGTTCCTCCGCCGGATCACGCTCGTGATGGGCAACCGCAACCAGCTCCAGTGGGACCTGCCCGCGCTGGACTCGTACGAGCTGAACCGGGCGATCTACCGGATCCCGCGTGCCGAGTTCACGACCCTGCGCGACGAGCTGATCGAGCTGCTCGACGTCGACGACCTCGTCCGCAAGCCGGTGCGGAACCTCTCGCTCGGCGAGCGGATGAAGGTCGAGGTCGTCGGCTCGCTGCTGCACCGGCCGCAGGTGCTCTTCCTCGACGAGCCGACGATCGGGCTCGACGTGACGATGCAGAAGCGGATCCGCACCTTCATCGCCGAGTACAACCGCCGCTACGAGGCGACCGTCCTGCTGACGAGCCACTACATGGCCGACGTCGAGGCGCTCTGCAAGCGCGTCGTCGTCATCCACCACGGCAAGATCCTCTTCGACGGCCCGCTCGCCCGGCTCGGCGACCAGTTCGACGCCTACAAGACGCTCACGGTCGAGCTGGAGGATCTCTCCGCCGACCTCTCCGGGTACGGCGACGTGCTCGAGCGCGAGGACGGCCGCGTCAAGCTGCGCGTCCCGAAGGCGGAGACGGCGCGCATCACCGCCCGGCTGCTGGCCGAGCGCGACATCGCCGACCTCACCGTCGAGGACCCGCCGATCGAGGACGTGATCGAGCTCGTCTTCGCGCAGGAGCGGCCGGAGTGAGCACCGAGGTGAGCACCGTCGAGGAGGGGCGCTTCCGCTCCTACCTCGACTACTACCTCACCCGCGCCCGCACCCAGATCCAGTCGAACTTCCAGTACCGGGTCGCCACCTACATGTGGCTGATCGGGATGCTGGCGGAGCCGATCGTCTACCTCGTCGTCTGGACGACGATCGCCGAGCAGCAGGGCGGCTCGGTGCAGGGGATCACGACCGGCGAGTTCGCGGCGTACTACATCGTCTGGACGCTCGTCCGGAACATGAACATCGTCTTCACGCCGTACGGCTGGGAGTGGCGGATCCGCGAGGGCGAGCTCTCGGCGGCGCTGCTCCGCCCCCTCCACCCGATCCACGACGACATCGCGGGCTTCGCCGGCTGGAAGGTGGTCACGATCATCCTCTGGCTGCCCGATCGCGGCCGTGCTCTGGATCGCGTTCGATCCCTCGATCGACATCCGCGCGGCCGAGATCGCCGCGTTCAGCGTCGCGATCTGGGGCGCGTACCTGATCCGGACGATGTTCCTGACCTCGCTCGGGATGGTGACGTTCTGGACGACGCGCGTGAGCGCGCTCTTCGAGCTCGCGGTCGGGCTCGAGCTGCTCCTCTCCGGCCGGCTCGTGCCGCTGCCGCTGATGCCCGACTGGGCCGAGGACGTCGCGAACGTGCTCCCGTTCAAGTGGTCGTTCTACTTCCCGATCCAGACCCTCGTCGGCGACCTGTCGAACCGGGAGCTGCTCGAGGGGCTCGGGATCCAGCTCCTCTGGATCGTCGCCCTGACGGGCTGTTCCTCGTCGTCTGGCGGTTCGCGATCAGGCGCTACTCGGCGGTCGGGAACTAGGTGTTTCACTGATGCGCATCGGCCGCCTCGCCTGGCTCTTCTTCAAGGTCGGCTCGCTGAACGAGCTCCAGTACCGGGCGAACTTCTTCATCCAGCTGCTGCAGTCGGCGGTCTCGGTCGGCGTCGCGCTCGTCGTCCTCGCGCTCGTCTACTCGCAGACGACCGAGCTCAACGGCTGGAGCGAGTCGGAGCTGATGATCGTGCTCGGGATCCAGATCCTGCTCGGCGGGGTGATCCGGACGACGATCCAGCCGAACATGCAGCGGCTGATGGAGGACGTGCGCGACGGCAAGCTCGACTTCGCGCTGACGAAGCCGGAGGACTCGCAGGTGCTGGTCAGCATTCGCAACGTCCAGATCTGGCGCGCGGTCGACGTGATCGCGGGCGCCGCCGTGCTCGCGTACGGGATCGACGGGCTCGACGCGGGCGTCGGGATCGGCGACGTGGCTCCTGTTCCTCGGCCTGCTGCTGCTCGGCGCGGTCACGATCTACTGCTTCTGGCTCGTGATCGCGACGCTGGCGTTCTGGATCGTCAACGTCTGGGAGATCATCGAGCTCTTCGACGGCATCTACCAGGCCGGCCGCTGGCCGACGTCGATCTTCCCGGGCTGGCTGCGCTTCGGCGTCACCTTCATCTTCCCGCTCGCCTTCGCGATCACCGTGCCCGCGGAGGCGATCACCTCGCGGCTCGAGTGGTCGACCGTCGGGATCGCGATCGGCTTCGCCGTCGTGCTCTTCGCCTTCACGCGCTGGTGGTGGGGCTTCGGCCTGCGCCGCTACTCGGGCGCGTCGGCCTGAGCTAGGCGCGCGAGGCGTCGAACGTGCCCCACTCCTCGCGGAGCACGTTCGAGATCTCGCCGATCGTGACGTGGGCGCGGAGCGCCTCGCGCATCGGCGGCAGCAGGTTCTCGCGGTCCCTGGCGACGCGCGCACCTCGGCGAGCGCGCGCTCCGCCTCCTCCGCGTTCCGGCCGGCGCGGACGCGTGCGGTCCGCTCGAGCTGGCGGCGCTCGATCGCGGGATCGAGCCGGTGCAGCTCGACGTGCTCCTCCTCGGCCTCGGCGAAGCGGTTGACGCCGACGATCACGCGCTCGCCCGACTCGACCTGCTCGTTCCAGCGGAAGGCGGCCTCCTCGATCTCGCGCTGGACGAAGCCCTGCTCGACCGCGGCGACCGCGCCGCCGAGCTCGTCGATCCGCTCGATCAGCTCGCGCGCCCGCTCCTCGAGCTCGTCGGTGAGCGCCTCGATGAAGTAGGAGCCGCCGAGCGGGTCGGCCGTGTCGGTGGCGCCGCCCTCGGCCGCGAGGATCTGCTGCGTCCGCAGCGCGATCCGGGCCGAGCGCTCGGTCGGGAGCGCGAGCGCCTCGTCGAAGCCGTTCGTGTGCAGGCTCTGCGCGCCGCCCGCGACGGCCGAGAGCGCCTGGATCGCGACGCGGACGATGTTGTTCTCCGGCTGCTGCGCGGTCAGGGTCGAGCCGCCCGTCTGCGCGTGGAAGCGGAGCGCCAGCGCCTTCGGGTTCGTCGCGCCGAAGCGGTCGCGCATGATCGTCGCCCACAGCCGCCGGGCGGCGCGGAACTTCGCCACCTCCTGGAAGAAGTGGTTGTGCGCGTTGAAGAAGAAGGAGAGGCGGGCGCCGAAGTCGTCGGGCGAGAGGCCGGCGTCGACCGCGGCCTGCGCGTAGGCGATCCCGTTCGCGAGCGTGAACGCGAGCTCCTGCACGGCGGTCGAGCCGGCCTCGCGGATGTGGTAGCCGCTGATCGAGATCGTGTTCCAGCTCGGGATCCGCTCGGCCGCGTAGGCGAAGAGGTCGGTCGTCAGCCGCATCGACGGCCGCGGCGGGTAGATGTAGTTCCCGCGCGCGATGTACTCCTTGAGGATGTCGTTCTGGACCGTGCCGCGCAGCGCCGTGCCGGGGACGCCCTGCTCCTCGGCGACGAGCTCGTAGAGCAGGAGCAGCAGCGACGCGGGCGCGTTGATCGTCATCGAGGTCGAGACCTCGCCGAGCGGGATCCGGTCGAAGAGCAGCCGCATGTCCTCGAGCGAGTCGATCGCGACGCCGGTGCGGCCGACCTCGCCGAGCGCGTGCGGGTCGTCGGAGTCGTAGCCGAGCTGCGTCGGCAGGTCGAACGCGACCGAGAGCCCCGTCTGGCCGCGGTCGAGCAGGTAGCGGAAGCGCTCGTTCGTCTCCTCCGCCGAGCCGAAGCCCGCGTACTGGCGGATCGTCCACGGCCGCCCGCGGTACATGTCCGGGTACGGGCCGCGCGTGAAGGGGAACTCGCCGGGCCGCTCGCCGTCGCCGTAGACCGGCTCGATCTCGATTCCCGACTCGGTCTCCCGCTCCACGGAGCGGATGCTACGCGGCCGGTTCTAGAGCACGCCGCCGCAGCCCTCGATCGCCTCGAGCGCGATCCGGCGCCCGGTGCAGATGTGCGCCCTGATCGCCGCGCGCGCCGCCTCGAGGTCGCCGGCCTCGTACGCGTCGACGATCGCGCCGTGCTCGGTCGGCAGGTACGAGCCGCCCTCGAGCTTGCCGCCGCGGATCACCTGCATCATCAGGTTGACCGAGAGCTCGCGGTAGAAGCGCGAGAGCAGCGCGTTGCCGGCGAGGTCGACCTGGTGCTCGTGGAAGGCGGCGTTCGCGCAGTCCCACTCGGTGTGCGAGACCGCCTCGGCGGTCGCCTCGTGCAGCTCGCGGAAGCGGCGCAGCTCGCCGCGGCCGACGTTGCCGACCGCGGTCTCGGCCGCCTGCAGCTCGAGCGCGAGCCGGACGTCGTAGCCCTCGGCGATCGCCGCGTCGGTCAGCGGGCTGACGTAGTAGCCGCGCCGGGACTTGACGGTCAGGAGGCCCTCGGCGACGAGCCGCGTCAACGCGTGATGGACCGGGCTGCGCGAGACGCCGAGCGTCGCCGCCAGCTCGTGCAGGCTCACCTTCTCGCCCGGGCCGAGCTCGCGCGTCACAGCCGCGACTTCAGCGTCTCGTAGACGCGGTCGTTCAGATTCGTCCTGGCCGGCGCGGAGACGGACATGAGCCATACGTAACATGACACGTGCCGCGAGGCAACCCGAGCGGCGCGCGGCTACGCTCACGCGATGCAGGTGAGCATCCGACTCTTCGCCGGCCTGCGCGAGCGCGCCGGCACCGGCGCCCGCACAGCTCGACCTCACCGACGGCGCCACGCTCGGGGACGTCTGGCCCGCGCTCGGCCTCGGCGACGAGCCGTCCGGCCTCCTCTACGCGGTCAACAAGCGCTACGCCGACGAGCGCGACGACGCGCTCGCGGAGGGCGACGAGGTGGCGCTGATCCCGCCCGTCTCCGGCGGCGACTTCCGCGTCACCGCCGAGCCGCTCTCGCTCGACGCGGTCGTGCGCGAGGTGCAGCGCGACGAGGCGGGCGCGGTCGCGACCTTCCTCGGCACCGTCCGCAACCGCTCGCGCGACCGGAACGTGCTCTATCTCGAGTACGAGGCCTACGAGGGGATGGCGGAGCAGACGATGGCCGAGCTCGCGCGCGAGCTCGCCGAGCGCCACGAGCTGCTCGCGGTCGCGATCCACCATCGCGTCGGCCGGGTCGAGATCGGCGAGCCGAGTGTGGCGATCGCCGTCTCCTCCCCGCACCGGGCCGCCGCGCTCGCCGCCTGCAAGGAGGCGATCGACACGCTCAAGGGAACGGTGCCGCTCTGGAAGAAGGAGGTCTACGAGGGCGGCGAGGAGTGGATCGGACAGGGCTCGTGAGCAATAGCCTCCAGAAACTGACTCCTCAGTCCGTAACTGCGGACCCTGAGCGCGGTGAGCTACGACCCGTACGCGCCGCGCGAGGCCGAGGAGCCCGAATACCAGTACTCGCCGGTCAAGCGGCCGACGACCCTGCGCGACATCCTGCGCAAGCTCTGGGCGCCGATCGTCGCGCTCGGGTTCCTGCTCTGGAAGCTCAAGTTCATCTTCGCGGCGATCTTCAAGTTCAAGCTCTTCACCGTCGCCGGCTCGATGCTCATCTCGATCGGCGCGTACGCGCTCCTCTGGGGCTGGCAGTTCGCGGTCGGCTTCGTCCTGCTGCTGCTCGTGCACGAGCTCGGCCATGTCGCTGAGGCGAAGCGGCAGGGGCTGCCGGTGTCGGCGCCGATGTTCATCCCCTTCCTCGGCGCGCTGATCACGCTCAAGCAACTGCCCGACGACGCGTGGAACGAGGCAAAAGTCGCGATTGCCGGCCCGATCATCGGCGGCCTCGGCGCGCTCGCGACTTGGGGGCTCGGCGAGTACTTCGACTCGGAGCTCCTGGTCGCGCTCGCGTTCACCGGGTTCTTCCTCAACCTCTTCAACCTCGCGCCGATCTCGCCGCTCGACGGCGGCCGCATCGTCGCCGCCATCCACCCAGCCCTCTGGGTCGTCGGTCTCGTACTCCTGCTCGGGCTGACGATCGTGTCGCCGAACCCGATCCTGATTCTGATCCTCGTCCTCGGCGGGCTCGAGTCGTGGCGGCGCTGGCAGCACCGCAACATGCCGCAGAACGAGGCGTACTACCGCGTCAGCCCGCGGCGGCGGGTGATCGCCGGGGTCGCGTACATCGTGCTCGCGGCGCTCCTGACGCTCGGCATGAGCGGCAGCTACGTCGAACGGGACATCTAGTGGGTGCCGACGAGCGTCGGATGCTCGAGCGGACGCACGAGGACCTCGCAAGCGACGTCGCCATCATCGCCTCCGAGTTCCTCGGCGGCTTCCAGAAGGTGCTCGAGATCGACCGGCCGGCGGTCTCGATCTTCGGCTCGGCGCGCGTCGGTGAGGACAGCCGCCCTTACGAGCAGGCTCGCGCGACCGCGAGGCTCTTCGCCGAGGCGCACTTCGCCGTCGTCACCGGCGGCGGCCCCGGCGTGATGGAGGCGGCGAACCGCGGCTGCAAGGAGGGCGGCGGCCTTTCGGTCGGGTTCAACATCGCGCTCCCGCACGAGCAGGGGATCAATCCCTACTGCGACATCTCGATGACGTTCAAGCACTTCTACGCCCGCAAGACGATGTTCGTGAAGGCGGCCGAGGGGTTCGTCATCTTCCCCGGCGGGTTCGGCACGCTCGACGAGGCCTTCGAGGCGCTGACGCTGATCCAGACGGGCAAGGTGCTCAACTTTCCCGGTCGTCCTCTTCGATCGCACGTACTGGCGGGAGCTGCTCGACTGGGTCAACGGGAGGCTGCTCCCGGACGGGATGATCTCGCCCGATGACGTCGAGTTCCTGCACGTGACCGACGAACCGGCGGAGGCGGTCCGGATCGTGGTCGAGAGCTACGACGCGCGCAATTCGGTCGAGTCGCCGGCCGAGCCGGAGAAGGCCGACGCGCAGTAAGTTGCCGTCGCATGATCAGCATCCGCTCTCGCGGACGCTGATCGCGCAGACCCCTAAAGGGGCCGCGTTCGCGGCCCGGCTCGGGCTCCACGTGCGGTCTTACACGCGCGGCAGCACGAAGTACGGGCCGGGGATCGAGCGGCCGGGGCCGTAGATCGCGGTCGGGCCGACGGCGATGTAGGCGCTCCCCGTCGCGTCCTGTCGCAGCAGCTTCCCGTGCTCGTAGACCTTGCGGTTGACGGTGACGTCGAACCCCGCCTGGTTCGAGCCTGCGACCGTCCGGACGGAGCCGCGGGGCGCGTAGGGATCGAGCGCGTAGGTCGTCTTCGGCGTGCGCCAGTTCGTCCGCTCGCTCGTCGATGTGACGACCCGGCGGCCGGGATCGGTGCCGTAAAAGCTGAAGGTGAGCGTCGAGTTCGTGTAGCGCGTCTTGATCAGGATCCCGGTCTTCAGGTCGTTCCTGAAGACGAAGTCGGGGCCGCCCCAGGAGACGGTGGCGTCGCGGCCCATCGGGTAGTGCGAGATGTAGAAGCTGTGGTTGTGGCGTTCGACGATCGGGAGCCCGAGCTCGAAGGCGTTGTTGAAGAGCGTCGTCGCGGTCTGGCAGACGCCGCCGCCGATCGCCGGCAGGAGCAGCGAGCCGATGATCATCTGCCCCTCGCGGAAGCCGCGCTCGACGGTGCGTGGGCCGACCCTGTCGTTGAAGGAGAACGTGTCGCCCGGCCTGATCACGGTGCCGTCGATGTACTGCGCCATCAGCTGGACGTTGTGGATCCGGTTCGAGGACGACGTGCCCATGTCGGTCGTGAACGTGGAGATCTGCTGCCGGATGCCGAGCCTCTCCGCCTCGCGGGTCGTCAGATCGGCGCGGGTCTGCTTCAGGCGCAGCGAGGCCTGGTGGACCGGCGCTGCAGCTGCAGCGGCGATCGAGTCGGCTGCCCAGCGGCCGTCGACGGCGAGACCCGGGCGTGAGGGCTGAACACGGACGTTCTTCCCATCGACGACGAAGCGGGCGTTGACGGCTCGAGCCCGCCACGGCGCGAGCATCGGCTCAACGGCCTTGGCGACCCGTCGCGGGTGGAACGAGATGCGGAAGCGATCGCCGTCGGGGCGGAAGCGGAGCAGCTTCGCGAGCCGCTCGCTCGGAAGCGAGCCGACGTCCTCACCCTTGAACGCGAGTGTGACCGGCTCGTCGATCAGGGTATTGGCCTCCGCAACCGCGGCTTCAGCGGCGTCGGTCGTCAACTCCGGCTCGACGTGGGTCAGCGCCGGCGTCAGGGTGCGCGCACCGGTCAGGGACGCCTTGGCCAGCGAGTCGGCCAGCCGGGTCGGGTCGACCGCGTCGCCAGGGCGGGACGGGATGACGCGGAAGTCACTGTGGGCGACAACCTGGGCGCGGCGCGGTTTCGGCAGTGCCGCGGAGACTCGCGCGGCGACCTCCTCGAGCCCGTGGCGGGGGACGAGAACCGGATCGACGACCCGCGTCGGCGGGCTTGGATCGACGAGCTGGCGCATCCTGCCGGTGAAGCTGCTCCGGCCCGCGTCCCAGAGCGCCTGGTCGGTCGCCGCCCCGTCGAGCCGGAGGACCTCGTCCGGCCGGACCTCGTACGCCTTGCCGCCGACGAGTATGCGCACCGGAGTCCCCAGCTTCGCCTCGCGAAGCTGGACGCCCGGGAGCGGCCTGTCCCAGTAGTACGCATCACGTGCCGCCACGGTGGCGCCGGCCAGCCCGGCCACGCAGGCGAGCACGGCGACAGTGATCACCCACACGCGTCTCACAGACCTCAAAAGTAGCCGCTGAGGCCGGATTACACTCAAATCCGTGAGGTTGCGCGATCTTCCCTCCGTCGACGAGCTCGTCCGCGGCACGCACGACTCGCTCGCGGTCGCCGCCGCCCGCGACGTCCTCGAGCGCGCGCGGGAGGAGATCCGCGCCGGCGCGGAGCCGGGCGATCTGCCGGCGCGCCTCGCCGAGGCGCTCGCCGCGGCGCGGCGGCACGCACTTCGCCGTGTTCTCAACGCGACCGGTGTGATCGTGCACACGAACCTCGGCCGCGCACCGCTGGCGCGGGCCGCGCTCGACCGAATCGCCGACGTCGGCGGCTTCTCCAACCTCGAGTACGACCTCTCCTCCGGCTCGCGCGGCTCGCGCCAGGATCACCTGGCGCCGCTCCTACGGCGCCTGACCGGCGCCGAGTCCGCGATCGTCGTCAACAACAACGCCGCCGCGTTGCTGCTCGCGCTCGCCGCGCTCGCGGAGGGCCGTGAGGTTGTCGTCTCGCGCGGCGAGCTGATCGAGATCGGGGACGGCTTCCGGATCCCGGACCTGCTCGCCCGCTCGGGCGCGCGGCTGGTCGAGGTCGGGACGACGAACCGGACGCGGGCCGCCGACTACGAGCGGACGATCGGGCCCGACACAGGTCTCCTGCTCCGCGTCCACCAGTCGAACTTCCGCGTCGTCGGCTTCACCGAGCAGCCGCGGCTCGACGAGCTCGCGGCCGTCGCGCGCCGCCACGACCTGCCCCTTCTCGACGACCTCGGCTCGGGCGCGCTCGTCGACGTCGAGGGCGAGCCGACGCCGGCGGCATCACTTGCCGCGGGCGCCGATCTCGTCTGCTTCTCCGGCGACAAGCTGCTCGGGGGCCCGCAGGCGGGGATCGTCGTCGGCCGCTCCAACCTGGTCGAGCAGCTGCGCCGGCATCCTCTCCACCGCGCCCTGCGCTCGGACAAGCTGACGCTCGCAGCGCTGGAGGGAACGCTCGCGCTCTACCGCGACCGGCCGGACGAGATCCCGGTGCTGCGGATGCTGCGCGAGCCGGCCGAGGCCGTGCGCCGCCGGGCGGAGCGGCTGGCAGGCGCGACCGGGGGCACAGTCGAGGAGACCGTCGCGCGCGTCGGCGGCGGCGCGTTGCCGCTGGCCGAGCTGCCGAGCTTCGCCTGTGCCGTCGAGGAGGAGCTGGCCGCCTCCCTCCGCGTGCACGAGCCGCCGGTGATCGCCGTCGTCCGCGACGGGCGCACGCTGCTCGACTGCCGGACGCTCACCGACGACGAGGCCGACGAGGTCGCGAAGGGGGTCGCCGCGTGCCGGTCACGGTAGGGACCGCAGGCCACATCGACCACGGCAAGACGTGGCTCGTCCGGGCGCTGACGGGCAAGGACACGGACCGGCTGCCGGAGGAGCGGCGGCGCGGGATCTCGATCGACCTCGGCTACGCACCGCTCAACTTGCCGGACGGACGGCGGCTGTCGGTGATCGACGTCCCCGGGCACGAGCGGTTCGTGCGGAACATGGTGGCGGGCGCAACCGGGATCGACCTCTTCCTGCTGGTGATCGACGCAGGCGAAGGCGCACGGCCGCAGACGCTCGAGCACCTCGCGATCATCCGCCTCCTCGGTCTCGAGCACGGCGTCGTGGCGGTGACCAAGTCGGACGCGGTCGACGAGGAGACCCTTGAGCTCGCGCTCGACGAGGCGCGCGAGCTGGTGCCGGAGGCGGAGGCGGTCGCCGTCAGCGCGAAGACCGGCGCCGGCCTCAACGAGCTCCGCGACGCGCTCGGCCGCGCGGCCGAGCTTGTGTTTCAGAAACACAAGCTCGCCGGCTCCGAACCGGCTCGCCTCTACGTCGACCGGGTCTTCTCACTCCACGGGATCGGAACGGTCGCGACCGGAACGCTCTGGTCCGGGACGGTCGGTGAGGGCGACGCGCTCCGCGTCGAGCCGTCCGGGCGCGACGTGCGCGTGCGGAGTATCCAGGTGCACGACCGGGCGGTCGAGCGGGCAGAGGCGGGGCAGCGGGTGGCGCTCGCGCTCCCGGGCGTCGAGCGGAGCGAGCTGCGTCGCGGCGATGCGCTCGTCGCCCCCGGCAGCCTGCGGCCGAGCTACCGGCTCGACGTCGCGCTCGAGGAGCTCGAGCCGATCGCGGACGGCGCGCGGCTCCACGTCCACCACGGCACAGCCGCCGTTCCCGGCCGCGTCGCGAAGGCGGGCGGCTTCGCGCAGCTGCGCCTGGCAGCGCCCGTCGTCGCGGCCCGCGGCGACCGGGTCGTCCTCCGCGACGAGACGACGGTCGGAGGGGGGGTCGTGCTCGATCCCGTACCCGCCAGGCACGCCGATGCCGCCCGCTTCGAGCAGGCGCGCAGCGGCGAGGCGCGCGTGCACGCACCGCTGCTTGTCGACGGCGAGTGGCGCTTCTCGGACGAGTGGCTGGCCGAGCTCGAGACCGAGCTCGAGGCCGAGCTCGAGCAGGCCGACCCGCTCGACCCCGGCACACCCGCGCCGACCGAGCCGTGGGCGAAGCACGTCCTCGCGCGGCTGCCGTTCGAGCGGCGCGGCTCGATGCTCTACCGGCCCGGCGCATCCGCAACGCTGGGCGCGCGGTCGGCCGACGCCGAGCTGCTGCTGGCGTCGGTCATCGCGGCGGAGCCTGGCGCAGCGAAAACAGAGGACGCGGACATAGCTCGTTTCCTCGAGCGTGGGGGCAGGCTCGTGCGCCTCGGCGACGGCTGGGCGGTCTCGACCGCGACCTACGAACGGGCACGCTCGCTCGTGCTCGGGGAGTGCGCAGGGGCAGGGCAGATCACGCTCGCTCGCTTCCGCGACCTCGCCGGCTGCGGCCGCCGCGACGCCCAGCTCCTGCTCGAGCGCCTCGACGCCGACGGCGTCACCCGCCGGCTCGGGGAGGCGCGGGTGCTCCGGGGTCGCTCTTCGGCGCCGGCGCGGTAGTCGGCGGCTCCTCGCCGTCCGACGAGCGCAGCACCTCCTTGACCAGCCGCTCGCTGAAGCCTGCCGCGAAGGCGAGGACGAGGAAGAAGGCGAAGCGGTCGCGCGGGTCCTCCGGCACGTCGAGTTGCCGGATCAGGCCGCCCTGGAGCGCGAAATAGACGAGCAGGCCGAAGACGCCGCCGATGAACGGCCGGAAGGCCGCCACCCGCTGCACGTACGAGCGGCCGACCTCGTGGCGGACATGGAACTTGTCCGCGCTCATCCGCGTGACGACGCTGACGAGCGCGCCGAGCGCGCCGGCGATCAGGCAGCCGAAGAAGGTCGTCAGGTTGACCGGAACTTCGCTGGCCGCGAGCAGGATCCCAACCGGCACGGTGATCGCGCAGAGCGCGAGCACGCCCCCGAGCATCCCGCCGAGGTAGACGATCTGCGCCTCGCGCGACGCCGCCTGCTGGTAGTGCTCCTCGATCCGGTCGAGCTCTTTCCCCTGCTCCTCGATCTCCTCCGCAGTCAGCGGCACGACCGTGCCGTCGGGGTTCGGGATCGAGACGAGCATCAAGTCGCGCAGCCAGACGAAGAGCCAGTTCACCAGCAGCCGCTGGCTGAGGCCGCGGAGTGCGTTCCGGACGGAGACGTACTGCACCTCGGCGCGATGCAGCACCTGTGCCACCTCCGGGTGCATCCGCACGAGCGGCTCGGTCTCGCTGTGCATCTCGATCCGGTCCTTCAAGCGGAGCAGCTTCCGCTCGAGCGGCTTCGGCGCGATCGCCGTCACCGCGACGGCCATCGGTCCGCTCTCGCAGATGTAGGAGTCAGTGATCTCGCCGTGATCGTGAACGAAGGCTGAGCGAAGCTTCTGGTAGCGCTCCTCGGCTCCGTCACCCGACTCGCGGACGGCCCAGGCTTCGACGAGCTCGGAGAAGGAGACCCGCCGTCGCCCCGCTGCGGCCGGTGCCGCGTCGGCGGTCGCCGTGTCCTGGTACGGGTGCGCGATCTCGGCCATCCGGAAACCCCCTCCCGAGCCGGCCGCAACGACTCCCGTTCGTTTCTCCCAGAGTAGGGAATCGCGCCGAACGTCACAAGCAAAGAGCGAAACGGCTGCGAGACTGACGGAGTGCGTCTGCTCCTGCTCGCCGCCTTCGCCTTCGCCGTCGCCCTCCCCACCGCGGCGCTCTCGACGAACGGCTTCCAGCGGGGGGCCGCGACGATCAAGGCAGCCGACACGGGCGCGACACGCGTCGTCCTCACGGTCGAGCTCGCCCGCACGCCCGCGGAGCGGGCGCAGGGCCTGATGAACCGCCGCTCCCTGGCGGCGAAGGCAGGGATGGTCTTCATCTACCCGCAGGATCACCGCGGCGGCTACTGGATGAAGAACACGCTGATCCCGCTCGACATCGCCTTCTACGACGCACGCGCGAGGATCCTGCGCATTTTCACGATGCAGCCCTGCCGCCGCGAGCCGTGCCGGATCTACGACCCGAACGTTGCCTACCGAGGCGCGCTCGAGGTGAACGCCGGCTCGTTCCGGCGCTGGCGGGTGCGGGCCGGCGACCGAATCGCCGTCCGCGCTACTCGAGCGGGCTGACCGTCAGCCGGAGCACGTCCGGTCGGTGGTAGTGGCCGGCCGGGTCGAACCGCTGCCGCGCCTGCAGGAGCAGGTCCGGGTCGAGCTCCGCATAGAGGATCCCCTCCTCGCCGTACAGCGGGCCGGCAAGGTAGCTCCCATCAGGCCCCAGAATCGCCGAGCCGCCCCGCCCGAGCACATCCTTGCCCTCGAGCACCGACCGGAGCGGAAAGTCCTCGGGGTACGAGCCCGCCCGCTGGAAGTGGCTCGGCGCGATCACGAACGAGCGGGACTCGAGCGCGATGTGGGTGAGCGTCGCCTGCCAGGAATCGCCGTCGTCCGCGGTCGAGGCGATGTAGATCTCGACGCCCGACTCGTAGAGCGCGAAGCGGGCGAGTGGCATGTAGTTCTCCCAGCAGATCAGACCGCCGAGCCGGCCGACCGACGTCTCGATCGCGCGGAGTCCGCGCCCGTCTCCCTGGCCCCAGACGAGCCGCTCGTGGTTCGTCGGCACGAGCTTGCGATGGTGGAGCGCGAGCTCGCCCTCGGGCGAGTAGTAGAGGAGCGAGTTGTAGAGCGTGCCCGCCCGCTGCGGATCCGCCTCGTTGACGCCGACCACGATCCAGACGCCGTGTTCGCGGGCGATCGCCGCGAGCCGGTCGGCATCAGGCCCGGGAAGCTCGAGCGACTCGCGATGGAGGAGCGCGAAAGCCTCCTTCGCGCCGGGCTCGGACCAGCCGGCGAGCGACTTCGCCCACGCCGAGGAGGGATAGGCGGGGACGAAGGTCTCGGGGAAGACGACGATCTGAGCGCCGGCCCCCGCCGCCTCGGCCGTGCACTCCGCGACCCGGTCGATCGTGCCCGAGCGGTCGAAGATCGCCGGCTCGACCTGGACGCAGGCGGCGGTGACGCGCTCCCTCACGCCCACTCCAGCGGCGTATAGCCGCTCGTCCGCGGCGCCGAGACGATCAGGATCGTCGCGTCGGCGTCGCTCCTGTTGACGACGGTCCGCCTCGGCTCGGGATCGAGCCGCGTGAACGTCCCGGCCGGCGCCGGATGGTCCTCGCCGTCGATCACCATCGTCGCGTCCCCTGAGAGGACGATGAAGACCTCCTCCTGGTCGCTCCCGGTCTCGTCGTGCTCCGGGATCATCTCCCCGGGCGCGAGCTCGCAGACGTTCATCCCGAACGACTGCAGCCCGAGCGACTTCCGCGCGAGCGCCCACTTCGGGAACGGGCGCTCGAAGTCGTCCATGTGCACGATCGTGAAGCTCGCCATCCCTACCCCTCTTCCTGACCCCGCTCTGCTTGCTGAAGCCACTCCGGCTCCGGGCCGATGCCCACGGCCTCGGCAACGCGGTTGATGTAGTTGAAGTAGGCGATCACCTGGATCGCGTCATGGATCGCCTCGTCGTCCCAGCCGTGGCGGCGCAGCTCCTCGACGTCGGCAGCGCCGACCGCCGTCGGCGTGTGGGTGAGCTTGACCGCGTAGTCACAGAGCGCCCGAACGGGCGCGGGCAGGCCCGCAGCGCGGTAGTCGTGGGCGCACTGCTCCACGAGTCGTTCGTCGGCGCCCTCGGCACGGAG
The DNA here is from genome assembly GCA_963829845.1 of uncultured Gaiellaceae bacterium. Taxonomy (GTDB): domain Bacteria; phylum Actinomycetota; class Thermoleophilia; order Gaiellales; family Gaiellaceae; genus Gaiellasilicea. Next base: position 168,920 of record CAWHKD010000024.1, read on the forward strand.
GTCGTCTGCATGCGAGCGCGTTCAGTAATGGCAGTCGTTCTCTCGCGAGACGACGGTGGCGAGCAGCTCTCGCTCCTGACGGGAGAGCTGCGACGGGCCGAACATGATCCCCTTGTAGAGCTCGATAGAGCGGTGGAGCACGTCCGGGTTCGGGCTCATCGCCTTGACGATGTTGAAGACCTTCCCGGCGCGCCCGATCGCCGCGTCGTACTCCGCCTTCAACGGTCCGGTTGCGTCGTCGACGTCGGTCAATCGCAGGTGGGCCACGCCACGATCCTCGCAGAAAAGAGCCCGGGGAAGCTCGCGGCGAGCTCCCCCAGGCCCTCCCTCTCCCTCTACCTGCTCAGGTCGACCGGGAACGAGACGAGCCGGCGGGTCGAGACACCGCCGAGCACGTCCTCACCGGCCTTCCGCGCGCGAGCGAAGACCGTCAGCAGCTGCTGGCGGCTGGTCGCCGGGTAGCCGGCTGCGCGGTTCATCGTCAGCGTCGCGAACCCGTCCGCCCCTGTCTGCTGCTCAGCCGGAGCGGTGAACTGGTTGAACGGAACCGCTTCGGCGTAGAGGAGCGCGCCCTGGACGGGCTTCCCCTTGCAGGTGACGCGGAAGCGAACCGAGATCGACCCCGTCGAGCGGCCGACCACCGACGGACTGATCGACTGGCCGTCGATCAGCAGCCGGTCCGGCAGCGAGACGTTCGCGATCGGGATCGGCGCGTTGCCGTTGCAGCCCGTCACGGGTGCGGGGGCCGTCCTGATCACGGCCGACGGGACCGACGTTGCAGCCGTCGAGCCGTCGGCGTTCCGCGCGGTCACGCGGGAGCGGATCGTGTTGCCGACGTCGACCTTCTTGAGGACGTACGTCTTGCTCGTCGCCCCTCCGATCTGCGAGCAGCTACCGCCGTTCTCGTCGCACCGCCGCCACGAGTAGGCGAAGGTGATCGGAGCCGTACCCGTCCAGGTGCCGTCGCTGGTGGTCAGCGTCTTGCCCTCCTCGGGCGTGCCGGAGACCGCCGGCGGCGACTGGTTCGACGGTGCTGCCTGCGGCGCCGAGTCGGCGACGTCCGTGAGGCCGGCGACGCCCGCGAGCACGACCAGCGTGCTCGCAAGCGCGACCGGGAGAATCGTGCGGCGTTTCATGTCAGGACCCCCTCCGTTCGTTGACTGTCGCTAGCAGGCGCGGCGCCACGTGATCTCGCGGCTGAGCGCGCCGAGATACCCGACGCCCGACTGGTTGACCGACATCGCGATCCGCAAGCGGTTCGGCCCGCAGGGGAGCGTCGCCTGGAAGCGCGCACGCGAGTCGAGGTCGAGCGAGACCCGCTTGATCGTGACCCACTGCCCGAACGCGGAGAGGCGCTGCAGCTGGATCTGCTTGCGGGCCATGCTGCGGCCGGCGTAGACGCGGGCGAGGAACCCGTTCAGGCGTCCGAACGAGATCGACGGCGCGACGGCCGTGGTGATCACGAGGCTCGCGGCGGTCTTCCACCGGGCCCGGTAGGTGGTGAGGATCTTCGGGGCGACCGCGTACGTAAACGTGCCGTCCGCGCCCGTGAGCACGGTCGCGAGCACGACCTCGGAGGCCTGCCCGTAAGGCTGGTAGGTGAGCTGGACGTTCTCGCCGGCCTTCTTACTGTTCACCTGGCCGGTGAGCGTCACCTTCTGGCCGTAGGCGATCTGCGGCTGCGAGATGGCCAGCGTGACCGCCGGCGGCGCGCCGGCGACCCTGACGGTGCCGGTGACGGACGGGTTGAGAGCGTCGCGGTACCGGTAGGTGCCTGCGACGTCGAACCTGAACGTGTATGTCCTCCCGCGCGCGAGCACGGGCGACGCGAAGGCGCCGGTGGTGGAGACGATCTGGTGGTTCTGGGTGTCGTCGTTGTGCCAGCGGATCGAGTCGCCGGCGACGATGTTGACGGTGGCGGGTGAGAACGAAGCCCGCTTGATCGAGACGGTCTTCGTCGCGGCGGTGGCCGGTGCGACGAGCACCAGCGCGGCGACGAGCGAGCCGAGGATGAGGAGTGTGCGTCGCATGGCCCCTGCATATCCGCCGAACGGGGCTCCGAAGCGGTTTCGGGCGCGGTTTTACCGAATCCGTACAGCGTCCTGACGCGGCCCTTGCACTGGCGACTTGCAACTAGGGTGGCGGTGGAGCGGCACGGGCCCGGTGGCCCAGCCGGTCTTCAAAATCGGCCCGGTCGTGCAACCCACGGCTTGCTCGGTTCGACTCCGGGGCCGCTCCGTCAAGCCAGGGGATCATCGTTCACGCGGCGCCCAAATCCGGTTTCAACAGCGAACGGCGAGTCAAGAATATGTCCAACGTATGTCCGACAGCGAGGCCGCCATCACCGCCGGTGCCCGAGAGTTCGACGGCGTCACCGTTGAGCTCAACAGCCGCGATGTCCCGCTCTCGTGGAGCACCCGAGAGGCGCTCCTCGCAGGGCTTCGCGAGCACCCGCGAGGCGACCGCGAGTTCGCGCACGCGATCTGCAAAGCAGTCGAAGACGTCGGTGCGAGCCGCATCGTCCTGCTGACGCTCGAGTGCAAGATCTACCTCCTCCGGCTGCTCGAGGAATGGTCGCTCGAGGTGGGCGAGGACGACCCGGCTCGACCCGGGCTGTTCCAACTCCGCAACGCGCTCATCGCTGATTTGCGCGATGCCGAGAGGTCACAAGCGACGGCGTAGCGGTCCGCGACGTCAGCTGCGATCAGAAGCGGGTCGACCACGTCGCACTCGGTTTCCAACCGCGGACGCCCGGGCAAGAAGCTGCTGTTCGAGGAAGCGGGGTCTGAGGCCGGAACGCAGCGGCGATCTTCCGGGGTCTGCTGAGCGTCCCGTAACCGCGATCTCGAATGGTCCGCGCCGGGCGACTCCGGTCGGACGGGAGGGGCCTGAGCGCCAGGGGTGGGGGCTCCCCGCAGGCGCTCGGGCCCCCTTACGTTCCCGCGGCGCCTTCAGACGGATCCCGGGCAGCCGCTCGTGCCGGACTGTCGGCTGCGCGTGACGGCGCTACTCTGTAAGAGCCTCTGAGTCCTTTGCGGACGACTCCGCCGTCGCGTCTCGCGGTTTCTCACCGGCGGCCGAGCCCGCAGCCACTTGCCGGGCACAAGGAGCAACGCAGTGGCCACCGACCCGCTCGAGGCCCGCCAGGTTCGGCTTGCCAAGAACCAGGCCCTGTTCCGCGCCGTCAACGACCAGATCGACTACATGGCGCAGGAACAGTCCACAGTTCTTCCGCTCCAACTCCTCTGCGAATGCGCAGACCCCAACTGCGACGTGTACATCGAACTCACCCAGGGCGAGTACGAAGCAGTCCGCCGGCGCCCAACCCACTTCTTCGTTCTCCCCGACCACGTCTTCCGCGAGGTCGAGACGATCGTCGACGATCGAGGCCACTACGTCATCGTCGAGAAGTTCGGGGCCGGCGGACGCGTCGTTAAAGCGATCCAGGAGGGTTCCGAGTGACGTAAGCGCCGGCGGTGCGTGGAGCATGCGTCACCGAGGATCCCTCGATCGAGGGACGTCTTCGGTCCTAGTCGCTCAAGTAATGGGTCCTACGCGCCGATGAGGTGAGAACTAGCGAGTTCCGTGGGCCGTGCCGCAGCTGTCCATGTAGAGCTCCTTCCGAAGCAGTGGGGGTGGCCGCCAAGCGCCCCCACGCTTCTCTTTTCCGCTCAGCTCTCGCTCAGATACTTCGCCTTCAGCGCGGCGATGTCGGCCGGCTCGTAGAGCGGTCGGCGCGGATCGAGACCCACGATCTCGTCCCGCCGCGGCACACGTCCGAGCTCGCGTCCGAGCTTCTGGGCGCGGCGGTGGCAGCCGTCGCAAAGCGTGATCAGGTCGCGGAGGGGCTCCTCCTCACCGAGCGTCCCGTGCGTCAGGTGCTGCGCGCCGACACCGGACTCGCCGCCGCAGCGCTCGACCTCGCACGCAGGCGCGACCGCAAGCTGCGCCTTCGCCCGCCGCGCCCAGTGGCCCGTCGCCTCGTACGCCGCCGGGCTGAGCCGGAAGAGCACACGGTAGGCCTCGGGGGCGAGCTTGCCGCGCCCGTCCGGAGAGCGCCCGTCGCGCCAGCGCTCGAGCGCTGCCGCAGCCGCTGCCTCGAGCTCGTCTTGCCGCCGCGCCGCCTCACGCTTCGCCGCCTCGGCAGGGCTCAGCAGCAACGGAGCCTCCCGGCGCGCCCGCAGCACGTCCTGCAACGACTTCTTTCCATCTCCTCGCGCCATGCTCCGACTAGTGTGCCCGGATGCGCACCCGCCGCCTGGGCAGCTCCGACCTCGTAGTGACCGTCGTCGGGCTCGGCTGCAACAACTTCGGCGGCCGGATCGACGAGATCGCGGCGCGCGGGGTGATCGACGCCGCGCTCGCGGCGGGCGTCACCTTCTTCGACACTGCCGACGTGTACGGCAACCGCGGTGGCAGCGAGGAGATCATCGGTCGCGCGCTCGCCGGCCGTCGCGACCAGGTCGTCCTGGCGACGAAGTTCGGACACGAGCTCGGCGACGGCGAGACGGCCCGCGGCGCGCGCCCGTACATCCGCAAGGCGATCGAGGCGTCGCTCCGCCGCCTACAGACGGACCGGATCGACCTCTACCAGTACCACCGCCCCGACGGCGTCACGCCGCTCGAGGAGACGCTCGAGGCGCTGCACGAGCTCGTCCAGGAAGGGACCGTGCGCGCGATCGGCTCCTCGAACTTCACGCCGGCGATGGTCGAGGAAGCCGCCGCGATCGCCGCCGAGCGCGGTCTGACGCCGTTCGTCTCCGAGCAGAGCCAGTACTCGTGGCTCCGGCGCGGGGCTGAGAACGACCTGCTGCCCGCCTGCGAACGGGTCGGCGTCGGCTTCATCCCGTACTTCCCGCTCGCGAGCGGGCTGCTTACGGGCAAGTACGAGAAGGGCCGGCCGGCGCCCGAGGGCACTCGCCTGGCCGGGCGCGAGCTCGCGGACGACGATCTGGACGCGGTCGAGCGGTATCGGGAGTTCGCCGGGCGCCACGGCGCATCGCTGCTCGAGGTCGCGATCGGCGGGCTCGCGGCGGTCCCCGGCGTCGCCTCTGTGATCGCCGGCGCGACAAAGCCGGAGCAAGTGCGTGCGAACGCGGCGGCGGGCGCCTGGGAGCCGAGCGCCGAAGCACTCGCGGAGCTGCGCTCGCTCTAGCCGTGCTCGCCGAGGTCGCCGTTGCTGCCGCGCTCGTGTGCCTCGATCCCGGCCACGGCACAGCTCCCGAGATCGGCCGTCAGGTGGAGCCGATCGGCCCAGGCTCGCCGCAGCTGAAGGTCAAGGACCCGGGAGGGGCGGCCGGGGAGGCTCCGGTGGCGCTCGGAATCGCGCGCCGGACGCGAGCGCTCCTGCTGGCGCGCGGCTACCGGGTCGCGATGACCCGGACCGGCGCCGGCTATCGCGGCGGCAACCGCGAGCGGGCGCGCTACTGCAACGCACGCGGCGCCGCGCTGATGATTCGGATCCATGCCGACGGCTCGAGCGACCCGGCCGTGCACGGGATCTCGACGCTCGTGCCGGCACGACGCCGGAACTGGACGAGCGACATCTACGGCGCCAGCGGACGCGCAGGCCGACTGCTCCAGCGGGAGCTGGTGGCGGCAACCGGCGCACGCGACCTCGGCGTCGTCGAGCGGGCCGACCTGACCGGCTTCAACTGGGCCGACGTGCCCGTCGTCCTCGTCGAGACGGGGTTCATGTCCAACCTGCGCGAGGCCGGGCTCCTTCGCCGCGCGGATTATCAGCAGAAAGTGGCACGCGCGCTCGCCTCGGGCGCTCACCGCTTCCTGAGCCGGTAGACGACGCCGCGGCTCCAGTCACCGGCGAGCAGCCCGCCGGATTGTGGCTCGACGGCGAGCCCGAGTGGGTGCACGAAGCCGTCGACGAGGGTCGAGGAGCGCCCCGTCTGCACGTTCACCTGCACGAGCTTGCGGCCCCAACGCTCGCTCACGTACTGGCCCCACTCTGCGACGATCAGCGTTCCCGCCCAGGTCGCGAGCGTGTTCGCCGACGAATGCGGCTCGAGGTAGGCGACCGGCGCTGTGACGCCGCGGCAGGAGCCCTGCAGGCGCCGCAGCCGCCAGCTCGCCCAGCAGCGGGGCCAGCCGTAGTCGGCCCCCTGCCGGATCCGGACGATCGTCTCGGCGGGCTCGTCGTCCCCGAGATCGTCGCGGGCGTTGTCCGAGGCGTAGAGGGTCGCACCGACGAAGACGAGCCCGAACGGATTGCGCAGGCCGCGGGCGACGATCCGCACGTCCCCGCCGTCCTGGCGAAAGGAGAGGATCGCGCCGCTGCGGTCGTCCTTCTCCCGGCAGACGTCGCACGTCGAGCCACTGCCGAGATAGAGCCGGCCGTCGGGGCCGAGTGCGATCGTGTCCTGCTGGTGCCGGTCGAACGGAAGCCGCCTCACGATCTTCCGGCGTGACACGACCTGGCGGCCGCGCACGTCGAGCCTGCTCACGTATCCCTGCGCGGAGACGAACAGTGTCGAGCCGACCCAGGCGAGGCCGAGCGGCGTCTTGAAACCACGGGCGAGCACACGCGGCTTCGACGAACCGCGGCCGACCACCACCACCTCACCTGTCTCCTGGGTCGCGTACAGCAGCCCGTCCGGGCCGAATGCGAGCGCGGTCGGCCGCTTCAGGCCGGTCGCATACAGCTCCCCGGCAAGGCCGCAGCAGAGCTTCAGCGCCGGGGCCGGCCGCAGCGCACGCGCGTCCGGCACCGCAGACGTGCCACGCACGGCGACGAGCGCGGCCGCAACAACCGCGGCCGCGACAAGCTCACGCCTCCCAGGGATCGGCGGCTCCGGCCTCGGCCGGCTGCTTCCGGCGGCGCAGGCCGCGGCGACGCTTCGGAGGCGGGGCGGGGTCGTTCGTCTCCTCCGTCCCCTCGCCGGCCGGATCGGCGGGAAGCTTCGTGACAATCGTCTTCGACTCCGGGTCGGGGCCGGACTCGACGACCGTCGCCTGGACGATCGGCACGTCCCATGGGCCGGTCGTGTCGGCGGCGTCGGGTGCGAGCGGGGGCGCGATCTCGTCGAGATGCCAGCGCGCGCGCTTGGTGGCGGCGGCCCACTCCGAGAGGACGACGAGCGTCCAGGCGGCGACCATCACGACCACGATCCACTCGGTGGAGAGGTCGGCGAGGCCGGCGAAGAGCGCGACCAGGAGCAGGAACGCGCCCTCGAGCGCGAGCCGCGGCACGGTGAAGCCGCGCGTCAACGGCGCCGGCACGTCGGCGACCCAGTCGGGCGACGGGTTGGTGACGGGCGACAGCGGCCAATGCTCGTCAGCGAGGCGCGTGGGTGCAGCGGCCGCCCGCTCAGCCCTCAGCGACCGAAGCTCGGCGCGCAGCTCGCCCGCAACGGCCTCCAGCTCCCGGACGCGTTCGGCGAACGCGCTGAACGCCTCCTCGACCCGGGCCGGGTCGTACCCGTCGCCCGCACGCGACAGATCCTCCGTCCGGGGAAGCTTGCTCATCTCTCTGAAGTATGCCGCCGGAGCGGAGAAGCCTGCTCAGGCGAGATTCCCGCCAGCCGGCTAGTCGTCGTCGGCCGGAGTGCCCATCTCGCCGAGCGCCTGCTGGGCTTTCTCGTGGATCGCGCGGCGGCGCTCGTCGAGCGAGACCGGCACCCCCTGCCCCTCCTCGGCCTCCGCCTGCGACTCGGCCGCGACGGGCGGACGCCCGACCTCGTCGACCGGCTGGCCTTCGGCAGCGTCGAACTCGTCTCGGTCGTCGGCTGCGTCGCGTGCCTGCGCGAGCTTCGCCCGCAGCTCCTCGGCCGGGTCGTGCACGGGCGCCTGCGGCGTCGCTTGCTCCCGGTGCAGGCGCCGCCAGAGCCAGGCCAGCCCGAGGGCGCCGGCGAGCCCAGTGAGGAGCCGTCCCATGCCTCCGATGCTACTCTGTCAGCCGCTTCCTGCCTCGTCTTCGCGTGCGCCGTTCCCGCTCACGCTTGCCGGCGAGGCCGCCTAAGACCAAGGGAAGCCCGACGGAAGGAGATCGGGAACGTGATCGACTACGAGATTCTGCTCATGCTGGACCCCGACCTGCCCGAGGAGCGGCAGGAGGGGATCGTCAAGCGCACACGCGACCTCGTCGAGAAGGGCGGGGGGACGTGGGACGGCCAGGACGCCTGGGGCCGCCGCAAGCTCGCCTACGAGATCGACAAGAAGGGCGACGGCGTCTACCACCTGCTCTCGTTCAGCGCCGACGGCGACACGCTCGACGAGATCGCGCGCGTGCTCAAGATCGACGACGACGTGATGCGGCACCTGGCCACCCGTCGCTACAAGCCTGGTTCGACCCAGCCAGTAGCGGTGGGCGGCCCTGCACGCGAGGATGTTGCCGACCCGATCGACAGCTCGCTGGAGGAGGAGTAATGCCCGCGAACATCAATAGCGTCGTCCTCGTCGGCAACCTGACGCGCGACCCGGAGCTGCGCCATACCCCGTCCGGGATGGCCGTCTGCTCGCTCCGGCTGGCCGTCAACTCGCGCCGCAAGGACGAGTCCGGCAACTGGACCGACAAGCCGAACTACTTCGACATCACCGTCTGGGGCGCCCAGGGCGAGAACTGCGCGCAGTACCTCGCCAAGGGCCGGCCGGTGGGCGTCCAGGGCCGCCTCGAGTGGCGGGAATGGGACGCTCAGGACGGGACGAAGCGGCAGGCCGTCGAGGTCGTCGCCGACAACGTCCAGTTCCTCGGCAGCCGCGACGGCGGCGGCGAGGGTGGCGGCCAGCAGTTCGTGCCCCAGGGCGCGGCGCAGAGCTCGGCCGCCGACTTCCCCGCGGCCGCGGCCGACGACGACATTCCGTTCTAGGAGAAGAGAGACCGATGGCACAGCCGAAAACGCAGCAGACGCGCAAGCGTCCCGGCTCCTCGCTCGCCCCCGGGCGGCGCAAGAGCTGCCTCTTCTGCAAGGACAAGGTGGAAGAGGTCGACTACAAGAACCTGAACCAGCTCCGGCGCTACATCTCGGAGAAGGGAAAGATCCGCAACCGCCGCATCACCGGCGCCTGCCGGCGCCACCAGCGGCAGGTCGCGGTCGCCGTCAAGCGGGCGCGCGAGATGGCGCTCCTGCCCTACGTGGAGCCGCGCTGATGGAGGTCATCCTGCTCAGCGACGTCGACAAGGTGGGGCTGCGCGGCGAGGTCGTCAACGTCGCCCGCGGCTACGCGCGGAACTTCCTGCTCCCGCGCAAGCTGGCCGAGCCGGCCACCGCAGGCCGCGTGGCGGAGCTGAAGCGGCTCGACGAGCAGCGCGCCCGCCACGAGGCTCGCTCGGTCGAGCAGGCGAACGAGATCGCCGACGTGCTCCGGAAGACGGTGCTCAGCTTCGACGTCAAGTCGGGGCCGACCGGCGCCCTCTTCGGCTCGGTGACGACGACCGACATCGCCGACGAGCTCTGGCGCACGCGCAAGATCCGCGTCGACCGGAAGAAAATCGAGACCGACTCGATCCGTCGGATCGGCCGCTACGCGATCCCGATCCAGATCTTCGAGGACGTCACCGTCGACGTGAAGACGCTGGTCGTCCCCGAGGGCGGCGAGCTGCCGCCCGAGGACGAGCTGGCAGCGATGGAGGCGGCCGAGGCCGAGGCCGAGGCAGCCAAGGAGGCCGAGGCCGAGGCGCACCGGGCAGAGGCCGAGGAGATGCTCGAGGCCGAGCTCGCCGCCGAAGAGGAGCCCGCCGCGGCGACCGACGCCGAGGAGCCGGCCGCAGAGGCAGTGCCCGCCGCCGACGCGGAGGCCGAGCCGGCCGAAGAAGCCGAGCCGCAGTAGCGCCGCTCCACAGAGCGCTCCACACCCCTGTGGAGCGCTCTGCGAACTTCCCGCTCTAAGCGGCCACGGCTGTTGTGGACAGTGGTCAGAAGCGGCTCGCAATTCCAGTGGAAAACCGCACGAACACAGGTTCTCTTCTCCCTGCAGATCAGGGACTTCCGCTTCCCACAGCCGCCTGTGGATCCCCAGCTGTTGAGGCCGTCCGCCGCTGACGCTCTAATGGTGCTCCATGGCTCAGGTCGCCCCCATTCCCCCGCCGGGAATCCAGTCTCTCCACGTTCCCTCGCACGACCTGGATGCCGAGATGTCGGTGCTCAGCGCCATGCTGCTCGCCTCCACCGCGATCGCGGCGGTGAGCGAGCACCTGAAGGCGTCCGACTTCTACCGGCGCACGCACGGCGTCATCTTCGACGTCGCCCGCGGCCTCTTCGAGCGCGGCGAGCCGGTCGACGCGATCACCGTCACCGCGAAGCTGGAGGAGGAGGGCCAGCTCGAGCTCGTCGGCGGGCGCGGCAAGATCCACGAGATCGCCGCCTGGGCGTCGGCGGCAGGGAACGCGGCCCACTACGCGCTGATCGTCCGCGATCACTCCCTGATCCGCCGGCTCTCCGACGCCGGGCGCGAGATCACGAGGCTCGCGATCGACCGCGGCGACGAGACGAACCACCTGATCTCGAAGGCCGAGCAGGTTCTCTTCGAGGTCAGCCAGGCGGGCAGCCCGGGCGAGCTGCGCTCGCTCAAGGAGGCGCTCGTCGAGACGTTCGAGCGGGTCAGCCACCTGTACGAGCAGGGCGCATCCGTGACGGGCGTCTCGAGCGGCTTCTCCGAGCTGGACGCGGTCACGGCCGGCTTCCAGCCCGGCAACTTGATCATCCTCGCCGCCCGCCCCTCGATGGGGAAGAGCGCGCTCGGGATCAGCATCGCCGCCAACGTCGTCCGCACGGGCACGCCGTGCGCGTTCTTCACGCTCGAGATGTCGAAGCAGGAGGTGACGCAGCGCCTGATCTGCCTCGAGGGGAAGATCGACTCCCACAAGATCCGCACGGGGAAGCTGGCCGAGGAGGACTGGTCGCGGCTCTCGAAGGCGTGCGCCGCGCTCGAGCAGGTACCGCTCTTCCTCGACGACACGCCCGGCCTCACCCTCTTCGAGCTGCGCTCCCGCGCCCAGACGCTGAAGCGGCGCCAGCCGGACCTCGGCATGATCGTCGTCGACTACCTGCAGCTGATGGCGATGGGCGGCAACGTCGAGAGCCGGTTGCAGGAGGTCTCCTCGCTCTCGCGCGGTCTCAAGGCGCTCGCCAAGGACCTGGACGTACCGATCATCGCGCTCTCGCAGCTCTCCCGCGCCGTCGAGCAGCGCACCGACAAGCGCCCGGTGCTGTCCGACCTACGGGAGAGCGGCAGCATCGAGCAGGACGCCGACCTCGTCATGTTCATCTATCGCGACGAGTACTACAACGGCGAGGAGTCGGAGCAGCAGGGGCTCGCCGAGGTACACGTCGCCAAGCACCGCAACGGGCCGACCGAGACGATCAAGCTCAACTTCGTCAAGCGCTACGCGAAGTTCTCCGACCACCGCGCCGCGTGAAAGCGAACTGTCTCAAGTGCGGCTGCGCCTTCGAGACGATCGAGGTGAAGGTGCTGCACTTCACGTTCCCGGGCAGCCGCTACTGCGAGGTCTGCCGCCAGGCCGAGGAGGTCGAGCAGGCCGAGAGCCAGGCCGCGGCCAGGTTCGTCCGCACCGGCGTGCCGCTCGCCTACCGCGACTGCTCGTTCGCGACCTTCCAACGCGTCCCGGGTACCGGCGATGCGCTGACGCAGGCGATGAACCTCTCGAAGGAAGTGCGGCAGGGACGGCGGCCGAGCCGCGGCCTGCTACTCCACGGCCCGCCGGGCGCCGGCAAGACCCATCTGGCTATCGCGATCCTGCGCGAGGCCGCGTACATGCAGGAGTCGGCGAGCCTCTTCATCAACGTGCCGACGTGGCTGCAGCGCCTGCGCGACCTGCGCAGCCAGCAGCTCGACGGCGAGGAGATCCACTGGAGCTTCCCACGCGGCTTCAAGATCGTGGTGCTCGACGACCTCGGCAACGAGAAACCGGACGACTGGTCGCGCGGGCGCCTCTACAGCCTCGTCAACGAGCGCGAGTCGTCCCGCTCGCTGACCATCGTGACGACGAATCTGACCCTCGGCGAACTCGACGACCGCGTTGGCAAGCCGATCGCGAGCCGCCTCCGCCGGCTGTGTCAGGAGGTGAGGCTGACTCCAACCAACGACTACCGGGCGCTTGGCGCCGCCTGAGACACCGCGTGGAAAGGAGCAGGCATGATCGATCAGAAGGTCTGGCTGGCAGCGCGGGCGACGTCGTACACAGTCGTCTGCGAGGAGTGCGCCGCTGAGCACGGGTATCTCGGCGCGCGCGTGGAGGGTCGGCTCGAGCTCGAGCGCGAGCACACCGCGACCTGCTGCACACGCGGCCATCCGATCAGCGTCGTCCGTGCGCACGACCAGCCCGTCGGCGTCCGCTTCCACTGAGGAGGGTTTGCACCGGGCGGCCTTGAGCCGCCGACCCGCTGCTCGCCCGTCGACGAAGGAGTTCCGCGAGGCCGTGCTTCGGGCATGATCGCGGGGTGCCAGCGACCGTCATCGTCGGCGCCCAATGGGGCGACGAGGGCAAAGGGAAGATCGTCGACCTGCTCGCGCAGTCGAGCGACATCGTCTGCCGCTACCAGGGCGGCCCGAACGCGGGCCACACGGTCATCGTCGACGGCGAGACGTTCAAGTTCCGGCACCTGCCGTCGGGGATCCTCTCCGGCAAGGTCAGCGTGCTCGGCGCCGGCTGTGTGGTCGACCCGGAGGTGCTGCTGGAGGAGATCGACGGGCTCGAGGAGCGCGGGATCTCGTCCGACCCGCTCCGGATCTCCGGCAACGCGCACCTGATCATGCCGTGGCATATCGCGATCGACGGCGCGGGCGAGCAGCGGCTCGGCAAGCTCCAGATCGGGACGACCCGCCGCGGGATCGGACCGGCGTACGCAGACAAGGCAGCCCGCCTCGGCATCCGCGTCCAGGACCTGCTCGACCCGAAGATCCTGCGCCAGAAGATCGAGACGGCGCTGGCGGAGAAGAACATCTGGCTCGAGCGGGTCTACGAGCACGAGCCGTTCGAGCTCGAGGAGGTGGCGTCGCGCCACGAGGGCTTCGCGCAGCGGCTGCGGCCGTTCGTCACCGACACGTCGCTGCTCGTCGACGATGCGATCCGCGAGGGCAAGAACGTCCTGCTCGAGGGTGCGCAGGGAACGCTGCTCGACCTCGACCACGGCACGTATCCCTTCGTCACCTCGTCGAATCCGATCGCCGGCGCAGCCGCGACCGGGATCGGGATCGGGCCGACGCGGATCGACCGGGTGATCGGGGTCTCGAAGGCGTACGTGACCCGGGTCGGGGCCGGGCCGTTCCCGAGCGAGATGGAGCCCGAGTCTAGCCGCGCAGGTGCGCGAGCTCGGACAGGAATACGGCACCGTTACGGGCCGCGACCGCCGCCCGGGTTGGCTCGACCTCGTTGCGCTCCGCTATGCCGTCCGGCTGAACGGGATCACGTCGCTGGCGCTGACGAAGCTCGACGTCCTCTCGACGTTCGACGAGCTCGAGGTCTGCGTCGCCTACCGGCTCCCGGACGGCACGGTGACGCGCGACTTCCCCGCCCATCAGAGCGACTTCCACCACGCTGCCCCCGTCTTCGAGACAGTGACGGGGTGGGCGGAGCCGCTCGACGCGTGCGCGACGCTGGACGACCTGCCGAGGACCGCCCGCTCCTACGTCGAGCTGGTCGAGCGCGAGCTCGGCGTCACCGTCGAGCTCGTCGGAACCGGTGCGGCGCGCGAGCAGGTGCTCGCGCGGGGCTGAGCCAGATCATCTTCCGGGGGCTCGCTCGACGCATGCGCTGAAGGCGATGATGGAGGCGGGAGAGGTCGAGCCAGTGCGGGAACGGGGTTGCACCGGCTGCTGGCCGCAAGCGAGCGACGGTCGGTCGCCCACTCGTGCGGGTCACGCACCCGCCGCCGCCACGCGACGAGGCCCCCGCGATCACCAGCTCTTGCCGATACCCCTGGTCGTGCCCACAACTCCCTGTCTCGCCCTCTCCCTTGTGTGCCGCCGCTCGCAGTCTCCTCGCGTCTGCGCCCGGCACAATCCCCCGCAGGGGTGAAGAAACGGCTGGCAGGCGGGATCTCTCGTCCGAGCTGACGGGAGACCGCCTACTCCGCTAGCGCGCGAGCCCGACGACGAGCACGACCGCCGCAACCGCAGGGATCGTCGTGCCGACGACGATCCGGTTCATCAGCGCCGGGCGGACCTCGTAGACGCGGGCGAGGATCAGCAGGTGAAACGCGCTCGGCATCCCGGCGAGGAGATAGAAGACGCCGGGGACATCCGCACCGAGGAGCACGCCGGTCGCAACCAGGGCCAGCGGCCCGCCGGCAAGCCTGATCGCAACCGCTCCGGCGGCACGGCGGAATTCCTCGGGCGGCCGCGGCGCCCGCGTGAATGTGAGCGAGAGGCCGAGCAGGAAGAACCCGTAAGGCCCGATCATCCCGCCGATCAGCTCTTCCGCCGTCTCCGTCCCGGGCACGTCGACCCCGGCCGCCCGCAGGACGAGCGCGAGCCAGAACGCGTGCAGCGGCGGATTCGCGAGCACGGCGCGCAGCCGGTGCCGGCGCGAGACCTCGACTTCACGTCGGCCGTGCAGGCGCGCGATCGACGTGGAGATCGACGACGCCGGGAGAAGCCAGGCGAGCCTGTCGTAGAGCACGGCGAGCGTGAGCCCGTCGCCACCGTAGGCGAGTTGCGCAAGCGGAAAGCCGACGAAGCCCGTGTTGCCGAAGCCCGCGGCGAGCGTCAAGGCGCCGCGCTCGTCCCGCTCGCTCGACACGAGACGGGCATAGCCGTACCCGGCAAGCCCGACGAGCCAGCTGGCGAGGATCGCGGCTCCGAGTGCGCGGCCGAGTCCCTCGTCGAGATCGACGGTGAGAAACGTGACGAAGACGAGCACCGGCGAGAACGTCCAGAAGAAGGCGATCCACACGACGTCGCGCAGCCGCGGCGGCGCACCGGCGAGCTGCACGGCGGCCCCGAGCAGGAGGAAGAGCAGCAGCAAGAGGCTCTCGCCGAGCACTCCCGGAGGCTACTGAGGGGTTACGCAGGCCCGGCGAGACGAATCGCGTTGCGGACGACGCGGAGTAGACTCGGCCGCCGTGAACGTGCTCCTCGTCGGGTCGGGCGGTCGCGAGCATGCGCTCGCGTGGAAGCTGGCGCAGGCGCCCGGCCTGACCGGGCTTCACGCTGCGCCGGGCAATCCTGGGATCGCGGCGCTCGGCGACTGCCACCCGGTTCGGGCAGACGATGCGGAAGCGCTGCTCGGCCTCGCCCGCAGCCTCGGCGCCGACCTCGCCGTGATCGGCCCCGAGGCGCCGCTCGTCGCCGGCGTTGCCGACGCCCTCCGCCGAAACGGCGTCCGAGTGTTCGGCCCCAGCCGCGCCGCGGCGAGGATCGAGGGATCGAAGAGCTTTGCGAAGGATGTGATGGCTGCGGCAGGTGTGCCGACGGCCGAGACGTTCTCCGTCGCGCGGCCCCCCTGCGTCGTGAAGGTGGACGGGCTTGCCGCCGGCAAGGGCGTGTTCGTCTGCGAGACAGCCGCGCAGCTCGACGAGGCCCTGCGCGCGGCCTCGGCGTTCGAGGGCCCGATCGTGATCGAGGAGCTGCTCGCAGGCGACGAGGTGTCCGTCTTCGCGCTCTGCGACGGGCAACGCGTCGTGCCGCTCGCTCCGGCCCAGGACTTCAAGCGGATCGGCGACGGCGACACCGGGCCGAACACCGGTGGGATGGGCTCCTTCTCGCCCGTCTCCGGTCTCGGCCCGATGGAGGTGGCGGAGCTCGTCGAGCAGATCCACCGACCTGTGATCGACGAGCTTGCCCGCCGTGGTGCGCCGTTCATCGGCGTGCTCTTCGCGGGGCTGATGCTGACGGAGTCGGGGCCGAAGGTGCTCGAATTCAACGCGCGCTTCGGCGACCCGGAGACACAATCGATCCTGCCGCGGCTTGACGGCGACCTCCTCGGTGCACTCGCAGCTGCGGCCGGCGGCGACCTGGACGGGGTCGAGCTCGCCATCTCCGAGGCGGCGGCGGTGTCGGTCGTGCTCGCGGCCGACGGCTATCCGGAGCGAGCAGATGCGGGCACGACGATCGAAGGCATCGAGGACGCCGAGGCGGCCGGTGCGCTCGTCTTCCACGCCGGAACCGCACTGCGCGGCGAGCGGCTGGTCACGAACGGCGGCCGCATCCTCAGCGTCACGGGCACGGGCGCCACTGTCGCCGAGGCCCGCGAGCGGGCGTACGACGGGTGCGGCAGGATCCGCTTCGACGGCATGCAGTACCGGCGCGACATCGCGCGCGACGCGGCCGCTGCACACGGGTGATCGTGGGGTCGATCGACCGAGCTGAACGCTAGACTCGCTCGAGTGATTTCGCGCTACTCCCGCCCGGCCATGTCGGCGATCTGGTCGGACGAGGCGAAGCTGCGCCGGTGGCTCGACGTCGAGCTGGCAGCGCTCGACGGCTGGGCCGAGACCGGGGTCGTGCCGCACGAGACGGTCGATGCGATCCGTGCGCGGGCGGTGCCGCCGAGCGCCGAACGGGTGGCCGAGATCGAAGCTCGCACGCACCACGATGTCGCGGCGTTCGTCGACGCGGTGGCGGAGCAGCTCGGCGACGAGGGTCGCTGGTTCCACTACGGCCTGACCTCCTCCGACGTACTCGACACGTCGCTGTCGCTGCAGATCCGCGACGCGGGAGCGCTCGTGCTGGAAGGGGTCGAGCGCGCGTTCGCCGCCGTCGTCGCCCGGGCAGAGGAGCACCGCGACACGATCATGATCGGGCGGACGCACGGCATCCATGCCGAGCCGACGACGTTCGGGCTCAAGCTGGCCGGTTGGGCCTTTGCGCTCGAGCGCGACCGGTCCCGTATCGCCCGCGCGCTCGAGGGAATGCGCGTCGGCAAGCTCTCCGGCGCGGTCGGCACGTACTCGGCCGCCGACCCCGATGTGGAGCGCGTCGCGTGCGAGCGGCTCGGGCTGGAGCCGGCGCCTAGCTCGACGCAGATCCTCCAGCGCGACCGGCATGCCGAGGTGCTGAACGCGCTCGCGCTGCTTGCGGCCTCGCTCGAGCGGTTCGCTCTCGAGCTGAGGCATCTGGCCCGAACAGAGGTGCGGGAAGTGGAAGAGCCGTTCGGCGCCGGCCAGAAGGGCTCCTCGGCGATGCCGCACAAGCGAAACCCGATCGTCTCCGAGCGCATCTGCGGGCTGGCGCGTGTCGTCAGGGCGAACGCGGTCGTGGGGCTCGAGAACGTTGCGCTCTGGCACGAGCGGGACATCTCGCACTCCTCGGCCGAACGGGTCGTCCTACCCGACGCGTTCCTCGCGGTGGACTACATGCTCGATCGCTTCGCCTGGCTGATGGAAGGGCTCGTCGTCCGCGGCGAACGGATGCGCGAGAACCTCGACACCAGCCACCGGCTCCACTTCAGCCAGCGGCTGCTGCTGGCTCTAGTCGAGTCGGGGCGCTCGCGCGACGACGCCTACCGCGTGGTCCAGCGTCACGCGATGCGGGCGTGGGACGAGGGCCTCGACTTCCCCGAGCTCGTTCGCGCCGACGCGGAGATCTCCGGCGCGCTCGACCTCGATACCGTCTTCGACCTCGGCTCGTACACCCGCAACGCCGGCGTCGTCTTCGACCGCCTCCGGGCGCTGCGGGAGGAGCACGTCCATGCCTGAGGCCGCCGTCCATCTCGCCAGCGGCAAGGTGCGCGAGCTGTACGCACTGGACGACGAGCGCCTACTCGTCGTCGCCTCCGACCGGATCTCGACGTTCGACGTGATCCTGCCGACGGAGATCCCCGACAAGGGACGCGTCCTCACCGGGCTGTCGGCGTTCTGGTTCGCGTCGACACGGGACATTGTCCCCAACCACATGCTGGCGCTGCGCGACGACGGGCGCTCGCTGGAGTGCAGGCAGCTGGAGATGTTGCCCGTCGAGGTGGTCGTGCGCGGCTACCTCTCCGGATCCGGCTGGAAGGACTATCGCGAGACCGGATCCGTTTGCGGGCACGTGCTTCCCGGAGGGCTCGTCGAGTCGGATCGGCTGCCTCACCCGATCGTCACGCCGGCGTCGAAGGCCGTGTCCGGCCACGACGAGAACATCAGCGCGAGTGCGGCGGCCGAGCTTGTCGGCGCCGAGCGCTGGGCGGAGGTCGAGGCCGTCGCGCTCGGGCTCTACGCCTTCGCATCCAGGCACGCGGAAGCACGCGGGATCATCCTCGCCGACACGAAGTTCGAACTCGGGCTCGACCAGGGGAGTACGCTCGTCCTCGGCGACGAGGCACTGACGCCAGACTCCTCGCGCTTCTGGCCGGCTGCCGGGTACGCGCCCGGCGGTCCGCAGCCGTCGTATGACAAGCAGTACGTCCGCGACTACTGCGAGAGGCTGGGCTGGGACAAGACCTATCCCGGCCCGGCGGTGCCCGCCGACGTCGTCGCAGGGACGCGCGCGAGGTACGTGGAGGCGTTCGAGCTGTTGACGGGGCTTGCGTTCGACACCTACCTCGCAGACCCGCAGGTCGTACTGCGATGAAGGTGACCGTGCTCGTCCGCCCGAAGCACGGCATCCTCGACCCGCAGGGCGAGGCGGTGCAGGGATCGCTGCGCAAGCTCGGCTTCGCCGTCGCCGGTGCGCGCGTCGGGCGACTCGTCGACCTGGAGGTCGAGGCCGCGAGCTCGCAGGAGGCGAGAGCCCAGGTGGAGCGTATGTGCCACGAGCTGCTGGCAAACCCCCTGATCGAGAGCTTTGAGATCGCGGTCGGCGGGTCGTGAGCGACCGGCCGAAGATCGCCGTGATCGTCTTTCCGGGCTCGAACGACGATCGCGATGCGGCGTGGGCGCTCGGCGCCCTCGGCGCCGACGCCGAGCTCGTCTGGCACGCCGAAGCCGTGCTGCCGCAGGGCACCGGCGCAGTCGTACTCCCCGGCGGCTTCTCGTACGGCGACTACCTGCGCTGCGGCGCGATCGCGCGCTTCGCGCCTGTGCTCGAAGCCGTGCGCGCGTTCGCGGACGACGGCGGCCCTGTGCTCGGAATCTGCAACGGCTTCCAGATCCTCTGCGAGGCAGGGCTGCTGCCCGGTGTGCTCCGACCCAACCGCGAGCTCGAGTTCATCTGCCGCGATGTGCGCCTTCGTGTCGACCGCGCCGACACGCCGTTCACAGTCCGGTGCGAAGAGGGACAGGAGCTGACGATTCCGGTGAAGCATGGCGAGGGCTGCTGGTATGCGGACGAAGAGCTGTACGAGGAGCTCGAAGAGGCCGGCCAGCTGGTCCTCCGCTACGCCGAGGACTGCAACGGCTCGGTCGGCGACGTCGCTGGCATCTGCAACGGGGCGCGGAACGTCTTCGGCCTGATGCCGCATCCCGAGCACGCGGTCGATCCGCTGCTCGGCTCGGGCGACGGAGCACTGTTGCTCGCGGCGCTCGTCGACGGCGCTCGCGAGCACGCGCTCGCGATCGCCTGAGCCGAACGCTCGGCTCACAGCCGCAGCACCTCCTCGAGCCCGGGGTGCCTCGCGAGGCCCTCGCGCAGGCGCTCGAGATCCCTCAGCCGAAGCGTCACCGGGCCGCGCCGGGCGACCCCGTCGGTGGCATAGGCGAAGCGGACGAGTCGCTCGCCTTTGTCGTCCTCGAGCAACTGCACGAGCGACGCGAAGCGCTTGCCGCCGGACTGCTGCGGAAGTCGCACCTCCTCGATCAGCGTCGCAACGCCCCATGGAGTCGCCGCCTTGACCGTGTCGCGAGCCATGCATGAACGCTACGGCCGCGGTCGCAACGAGAGAGACACGACTTCGTGCCGAAACCGGATCGATCGCTCCACCGTTGTCTCTCATATGCCGAGAGCGATCTGGACCGGCACGATCTCGTTCGGGCTCGTCAACGTCCCTGTGCGGATGTACAGCGCAATCGACGAGTCCGACCTCCATTTCCACCTCGTCCATGAGCCCGACGGCGGCCGGATCGGCTACCAGAAGGTCTGCAAGGCCGAGAACGAGCCGGTCGCGGACGAGGAGATCGTGAAGGCGTTCGAGATCCATAAGGACGAGCTCGTCGTGCTCACCGACGAGGACTTCGCCGCGGCGAAGAGCGAGGGCGTCAAGACGATCGAGATCTCCGACTTCGTCCCCTACGAGGAGATCGACCCGATCTACTTCGAGCGCACCTACTACCTCGGCCCCCAGGAGGGCGGCGAGAAGGTCTACTCGCTGCTGCGGCAGGCGATGGAGAAGACCGGGCTCGCGGCGGTCGGGAAGTACGTCATGCGCGACAAGCAGCACCTGGGCTGCCTCCGGATCAGGGAGGGCGTGATCACGCTCGAGAAGCTCTTCTTCCAGGACGAGATCCGTCCGGCGAAGGAGATCGCGCCGAAGAAGGCCAGGGTGCCGGAGGCTGAGCTGAAGATGGCCACGTCACTGATCGGGCAGTTCAAGACGAGCTTCGACCCCGAGAAGTACGAGGACACCTACCGCGCCGCGCTCATGAAGGTGATCAAGGCGAAGCAGAAGGGCGAGACGATCACCGCGGTGCCGGCCGCCGAGGAGGAAGAGCCCGCCGACCTGCTCGCCGCGCTGAAAGCGTCGGTGGACGCCGCGAAGAAGGGCAGGCACTCGGTCCGGAGCACCGGCTCCGCCTCCCGGCGGAAGCCGGCGGCGCGCAAGCGGAAGACCGCGAAGCGCTAGAAGGCGACCGCGCATCAGCTGCCTCTGCCGTCAGGACTGGCTGTCGAGCCCGCTCACGCCCCAGGTGTCCGAGAGCAGATAGCCCTCGGGGAAGGGATCGTCGGGATCGACGTACAACTGCGTCACCCCGGTGATCCACGCGCTGCCGCGGATCGCCGGGACGATCGCTGCTCGGCCACCGACACGGGCCTCGGACACGATCCGACCGTCGAAGGTCGAGCCGATCACCGAGGCGTGCGTCATCGCATCGCCGACTCCAATCAGCCCGCGGGCATGGAGAACGGCGAGCCGCGCTGAGAGGCCGGTGCCGGTCGCCGAGCGGTCGAGCCGCCCGGGCGCGACGACGACGGCGTTCCGGCTCACGTTGTCGACACCGCGCCACGGCTCCGCGATCTGGACGATGCTGATGCCGGCGATCCCGGGGTTCTCGGGATGGGCGCACGACAGCTGCTCGCGGGCGGCGGCGCGAATCCGCTCGCCGGTGAGCGAGAGGTCGCGCGCCTCGTCCGGCTCGATCGCAAAGCCGAGCGCACGCGCGTCGGCGATCGCGTACCACATGCCGCCGTAGGCGACGTCGACCCTGATCGTGCCGAGGCCTGCCACCTCGAGCTCCGCGTCGAGTTGGTCGGCGAAGCTGGGAACGTTCGTGAACTCGACGCTCTCGCAACGGCCGTCGTGGCACGTCGCCCGCGCCTCGACGACGCCGCCCGGCGCCTCGAGCCGCACGACCGTCTCCGGCTCTGTCATCGGGACCATCCCTGTCTCGAGCAAGACGGTGGTCGTGCAGATCGTGTTCGAGCCTGACATGGCCGGATACTCGGTCGGCTCCATGATGATGAAGCCGGCGTCGCAATCCGGCCGCGTCGCGGGCACGACGAGATTCGCATGGCAGGCGACACTGCCGCGGGGCTCGCGAAGCAGCAGCTTCCGGAGCGCGTCGCCGTCCCGCTCGAGAGATCGCATTTGCTCGAACACGGTCTCCCCGGATGGCGGGAGGACGCCGCCGACGACGACGTTCCCGATCTCGCCGCCGGCGTGGCAGCCGACGACGGTGATCATCCGCCGCGAGCGCATGGCGCGACCCTAGTCGTCGAGCAGCGCGAGCAGCTTCGTCACCGTGTTCCAGTTGCGCGCCGTCGAGAGGACTCCGAGCTTCTTGTCATCGAGGAGCTTCGCGAGCGGCGCGCGCTGGATGCCGTCCGGATACCACGCGTACAGCTCACGGCCGTCGATCACGAGCTCCGCGGGGGCGATCTCCGCCGCCTCGAGCTCGCGCACGACCTTCGCCGGCAGCCGTTCGCCGAGGAAGCTCACAAGGTAACGAGACGGGTTCGTCGCCACCTTCCCGAGCGGGTCACGCCTGACGACCTCCGCGAGCTCAGCGCGAGTACGAACGAGCACCCGCACCTCGATGCCGAGTCCCGCCGCGAGCTGCCGCTCCAGCGCCGACTCGAGCTTCCGCGGCGAGAGCGGGCTCGAGAGGAGAACGTTGCCGCTCTGCTGATGCGTGCGCACGTCCCCGTAGCCGTGGCCCTCGAGCAGCTCGCGCAGCTCGCCCATCGCCACCCGGCGCCGCTTCGCCAGGTTGATGCCGCGAAGGAGGGCGACCTGCTGCGTCAGAGCTTGCGGATCGTGTCGCCGGTCGAGACCGTGCCCGGCTCGACGACCTTCGCGTTCAGCCCCCGCAGGCGCAGATGGCGATGCGTCTTCGTGTTGACGAAGCGGTGCGCATCGTTCCCGAAGCGGGAGGCGAACTTGACGCAGCCCGTGTGCGGCTCGGGCGTCACCTCCAGGACGGCCGAGCCCAGCGCGAGCATCGTGCCGGCAGGCAAGTTCGCCTCCGAGATGTCGAGGTCTACGTAGATCTGATCGCCGGCGAGAGCCCAGCGCTCACGGTCGCCCGCGGCGACGAGGTCGACGACGCGCGCGTTCATTAGCGTCAGCTGCGTCTCGACGTTCGGCGACCCGTCCGGCGTCCGCGAGCTGCGGTGGGCGCTCCACCTGTCCCCGACGAGTCCTTCGCTCAGGTCGAGCACGCCCTCCTGAAGCACCTCGCGCGCACCCTCGGCCGGGCGGCGAACGATCAGCTCGACCGTGCCTTCGTCAGCCGGCGCGCGCCGGATCTCGTCGAGCCCGCCCTCGAGCTCCTCCGTCTTCAGGTGCCTCGCGACGTCAGTGGCCATGCCGCCGTTCTATCACGCGCGGCACACGTCGCCCGCGTGCGATCGCGTACGTTGCCGCCATGGCCGTCTCTCCCGACGAGGCCCGGTCGCTCGCGCTCTCCCTGCCCGAGGCGGTCGAGCAGGATCATCACGGTCGCCCGTCGTTCCGCGTCGGCGGCAAGATCTTCGCGACGCTCTGGAACGAGCGACGGATGAACGTGATGCTGGACGAGGGCGGCATCCTCACTGCAGTCGAGCGTGCGCCCGCCGTCTGCGAGGAAGTGTGGTGGGGCAAGCGCCTCGCGGCGGTGGGCGTCACGCTCGCCCTGGTCGATCGCGAGCTCCTGCTCGACCTCCTCACCGATGCCTGGGAGGGCAAGGCGCCGCAGCGGCTCGTCGACGGCGACGCTACCCTCGGGCCGTGATCGACCGCTCGCTCTTCGGCCAGGAGCACGTTCGCCGCTACCGGGAGACGAACGGCGAGGTCGGCTACATCTGGAACGGCGCGCCGACGCTGCTGCTGACGACGACGGGCCGCCGCACAGGCCAGCCGTCGACGACGCCGCTCATCTTCGGCCGCAACGGCGACGACTTCGTCCTCGTCGCGTCCCAGGGCGGCGCCCCGGAGCATCCCGGCTGGTACCGGAACCTCGTCAAGCACCCCGAGGTCGAGCTGCAGGTGAAGGACGACATCTTCCGCGGCCTGGCCCGCACGTCGACGGACGATGAGCGCGAGCGCCTCTGGCGGCAGATGGCCGAGATCTGGCCTCACTACAACGCTTACGCGACCCGCACCGACCGAGAGATCCCGGTCGTCGTGGTCGAACGCCTCTAGCCCGCCGGCACGCCAGTCATGCGGTGAGGTCCGCCGGAGGCGGCTCCTCGCCCTCGCCCTGCTTCGCTGCGGAGCGCCTGCGCAGCCAGAGGACGAGCCCGCCGATCAGGACCGCGGCCGCGAGGAGGCCGAACAAGACCCAGCCCCACTCCGTGCTCGTGAGGCCGTCGTCGTCCTCGGAGGCCGCGGCGGCGGCAGCCGCCGCTCCGGCCGCACTCACGCCAGTCGTCGTCGTGACCGTGACCGTCTCGATCGCCGCCTCGGCCGTCGTGGCCGCTGGTGCGGTCTCGGTGAGCGTCACCGTTTCCGTAGCAGCAGGTGTGGTCTCCGTCACCGCGGGAGCGGTCTCTGTCACGGTCACCGTCTCGGTCTCCGTCAGGGTCTCCGTCGCCGTCACGGTCTCCGTCTCCGTCCCCGCCCCCGGGAGCGCGGGCGCCGCATCCGTCAGCGTCACCGTCTCCGTCACGGCGGCCGCGGTCTCGGTCAGCGTCACTGTCTCGACTACTGCAGGCGCGGTCCGGGCGGGCGCGGAGGCCGCAGGGAGGGAGAGGGTCGCCGTCCCGGTGCGGACCGCCTCGCCGTCTCCGCCGCACGACCCGAGCGCGAGGGCGGACAGCAGCCCAACGAGCGCCGCTGCCGCGAACCTCGCTGCAACGAGCAACCTCGCCACTTTTCGTCCGCCCACCAGGTGGATCATGCCGGGGCGTCCGGACGCGGCGCATCACCCGCATCGGACGACCCGATCGCCGGGACTACTTCCGGCTCCGCTCGATCAGCTCCACGCGATAGCCGTCCGGATCGCGCACGAACGCGATGAACGAGCCGCCCTCGCGCACCTGGTATTTGGGCCGCTCGGGCTCGATCCCCTGCCCGGCGAGCGCGGCGAGCGTCCCGTCCATGTCGTCGACCGTGATCGCGATGTGCCCGTAGCCGGTGCCGACCTCGTAGGAGTCGACACCGAAGTTGTAGGTCAACTCGAGCCGGTCGCCGTCGCCGGGCAGACCCATGAAGACGTTGATCGCCTCCTCGCGAATCGGCATCCGCGCACGCTCCTCGAAGCCGAGGGCGGAGTAGAAGGCGACCGAGCGGTCGATGTCGGTGATCCGGTAGCAGGTGTGGATGAGCTCCATGGCGCATGTCCTCGCTTCTTTTTGACAACGACGGTCCCACGTTTTATAAGACCGCACCCGCCCAACGCTTGGAGGATCCCATGGTGCGCCGCGTCAGCTTCCCGTCCCTACTCCTGCTGGCGGTGCTCGCCGCGCTCGTCGGCTTCGCGCGTCCCGCCGCCGCCGAGATCGCACCGCCCTGGTGCGGAACACCCGAGCCGGACTCGGCGGAGGCGCTGCCGTCGACCGGCACGAGCTTCCCGCACATCCCGGTCTACGCGATCGGCTGCACGCTCGCAGACATCCAGTCGCGCAGCCTCGACGGCCGCATGAGCCTCGAGGTCCACGGAGAGTCTGCCACCGGCCGGCCGCTCTACAAGGTCGTGATCAACCAGCTGCAGACGGACGCCCAGCAGGCCTCCTACGACCACTGGACGACACTGCGCAGGCAGGCACTCACCAACCCCGCCGCGGCGCAGCGGCAGCTCAACGCCTGGCGCGACCGGGTCAAGGTCCCGCTCTACATCCAGGGCAGCATTCATGGGAACGAGTACGAGGGCGTCGACTCGAACATGCGGATCATCGAACGGCTCGCAACGACGCCGTACGGCGCCGACCCCGAGGTCGACGCGATCCTCGACGGCGCGATCGTGATCTTCAACGTGATCCAGAACCCGGACGGGCGCGTCGCGGGCACGCGCGCGAACGGCAACGGCTTCGACCTCAACCGCGACTTCCTGACCCAGTCGCAGCCGGAGACAAAGGCGTCGGTTCGGATCATGCAGGAGTGGCTCCCGCCCGAGACGATCGACCTGCATCTGAGCTTCACGCCGACGCTCGTCGAGGCGACCACGAAGCCGCACAACCCGGGAATCGACTACGACCTCTGGCTGAAGTGGAACCAGTCGCGCATCGACGCGAATGAGGCTGCGCTGAACGCCGTCAACCTCAACGTCACTCGCCCGATCAACGACTGGTGCTCCGACGGCAGCGTCTCGGTGCAGGGCGCGATCTGCCCGGACGGGCAGCCGGCCGGCCCGGCAGTCGCCGAGAGCTGGGACGACTGGGGCCCGTTCTACACGCCGATGTACTCGCAGCTTGTCGGCCTGAACGGCTCAACTGTCGAGGCGTGCTTCAGCACGTCGACCTCGACCAACCCGCTCAACCGCTGCTACCTCAACGCAGACCCGGACCCGGCGAAGAACCCGATCGGCCGCAACGCGGCGCTGCTTGCGCACATGACGGTGAGCTGGTCGACGCTCGTCTACGACACGGCGAACCGGAACGACCTGCTCCACGACGAGCTCGAGATCTATCGGCGAGGCATCGCCGGCGAGTCGCGCCCGGCGTGCTGCCCGGCGCCGTTCGACGTCGAGAACAACTGGATGTACGAGTTCCCGACCGCGTACGTGATCCCGGTCGGTGCAGGCCAGCGCAGCAACCCCGAGGCGAACCGCCTCGTCGATTGGCTGCTCTTCAACGGCATCGAGGTGCGGCAGCTCCGCTCCGACGCCACCGTCATCGGCCAGGAGGTCGAGCAGGGTTCCTACGTCGTCGACATGGCGCAGGCCCACCGGGGCCTCGCCGAGACGGCGCTCGGGATCGGCGTCGACGTCTCCAGCCGGATCGGCATCCTCTACGCGCCGCCCGCGGCGTGGAGCCACGGCTACCTCTGGGGCGCAGACGTGCTGCAGGTGCCGAACGGCGTGCCGTTCACGGCCAAGACGACGCAGCCGATCGCGAAACCCGTCGTCCTCGGCGGCGGTGTCGAGAGCGGCGCGGCCGACTACTACGCGCTCGAGATCGACTCGCCGACCGCGGTGCGGACGCTGAACACGCTGCTGACGGGCGGACTGACCGCGAAGCTCGCGACGGCACCGTTCACGTCGGGCGGCGCCAGCTTCCCGGCCGGCACGGTGCTCTTCGACGACACCACGGCCGGGGTGATCGGACCGGCCGCACAGGCCGCCGGCCTGACGCTCCGTCGGGTCGCTACTGCGCCGGCGCAACTCGAGGACGTCGACCGCTCGCCGCGCATCGCGGTGTTCACGAACGCCGTCGACCAGAGCGTCTGGTCGCTGCGGAATCTCGGCTTCACCGCCGACCCGGTCGGCACGACGGCGCTGAACGGCGCTTCCGACCCGCTCGTGAGCTACGACGTCATCTTCAGCACCGCCAACTACCCGGGGAACACGCCGGCCAATGCCACCGCGCGGGCGCGGCTGGCGGCGTTCTTCGCCGCCGGCGGCGGCTACATCGGCGGCGGCAGCGGCGGCGCACAGTTCATCACGAACGGCGGGCTCGCCACAGGGCTGACGACCGGCACTCGGTCCGGGAACGGCCGCAGCGGCATCGTCTTCTGGGACAACACGGGCGGAGCCGCGAGCCCGATCACGGGCGTGTACCCGTCCCGGGACACGGCCATCGTCGATCCGCCGACCTGGTTCACAGCAGTTCCGTCCGGCTGGTCGATCGACGCCAACCTGCCGATCGCGGGGTTCTTCGCCGCGGGGCTCTGGCTGATCGACGCCGCGTCCGCGTCGGCGCCCGGGGCGCCGATGATCGCGCACGGCACGAGCACGACGGCCGGGGCTCCCCGGCTGACCGCGTTCGCGTTCAACCCGCTCTACCGCGCCGACCCCGAGCGCGAGTGGCCTGCTCTCGGCTCGGCCGCGTACTGGGTGGACGCCGGGTAGGCATCGACGAGAACGAGTACACGCGACGGCGCGAGCGGCTCTCGGAGCTGCTCGCGTCGCGCGGCGTCGACGCGCTGTTCGTCCCGCCCGGGTCCGACCTCGAGTACCTGACCGGGGTCGAGCGCGACCTGCCCACGTTCGGCAACATCTCGTACGCCCACGGCTGGGTCACGGGCGCGTTCCTCGCGCCCGGCCGGGAGCCGGTCTACGTGCTCCCGCGGATGTTCGTTCGCTTCCACCTCGAGGGGCGGCCGCCGCCGGGGACGATCGTCGTCGAGGACGACGGCGACGGCCGAGAAGCGTTTGCGGCGGCCCTCGGCGAGCTCGGCTCGCCGCGGCGGATCGCGATCGGGCAGCGCGCGTGGGCCGAGACCATGGTCGAGCTGCTCGCCCTCGCCCCCGGCGCGGAGCTCTCCGAGGGGTCGTCGGTCGTCAACGAGCTCCGGCGCGTCAAGTCCGAGGCCGAGGTCGGCATGATGGCTCAGGCGTGCCGGATCGCGCGCGAGACGATGGACGCCGTCGCCCCGGCGGTCGTGCCCGGTGTCTCGATGGCCGACCTCGTCGAGGCGGTCGAGCACGAGCTGCGCGACCGTGGCTCGCGCGGACCGTCCTTCCCGACCCACATCTTCACCTGGGGCGAGCGCCGACTGGACTCGGACGGCTCCGGCGCCCGCGAGGGGTTGCGCGAGGGCGAGGTCGTCCTCTTCGACTTCGGCGCCGTCTGGCAGGGCTACTGCTCCGACTTCGGCCGCACGGTCGCCTGCGGCGAGCCTCCGACGGGGTTCGAGGAGGCAATGCGCGTCCTGCTCGAGGCGCAGGAGGCCGGACGGGCGGCCGCGCGGCCCGGTGCCCTCGCGCGCGAGGTCAACGCCGCCTGCCGCAGCCCGATCGAGGCGGCCGGGCTCGGCGAGGGCTTCCGCCACCGCATGGGGCACGGGATCGGCCTCGACGTGCACGAGCGCCCGTTCCTGTCGGTCGAGGACGAGACGCCGCTCGAGGCCGGGATGACGTTCACCGACGAGCCCTCGATCCTGCTCGACGGACGCTTCGGCGTTCGCGTCGAGGACGTGATCGCGGTCAGCGAGCACGGCGGGCAGATGCTGTGAGCGCGGCCTCCGCCCAGTCGATCCGCGCCCTCGCGGTGTGCAGGCCGAGCTCGAGCGCGGTGCGGTAGGCGCGGGTCTTCGGCGTGTCCGGGTCCTCCTGCGCGGCGATCAGCTCGAACTCGGCCAGGGTCGCCCGCGCCCGCTCGGCCTCGCCGCGGAGGTATGACTCGGCCTCGGCCGGCTCGAGCAGCCAGAGGAAGAAGAGCCGCAGCGCCGCCTCGTCGCGAACCGTGCGTGACGGCTCCGTCTCGCGCAGCCAGCGGCGCACCTCCGCGAGGCCGGTTTCGGTCAGCTCGTAGACACGGCCTCCGCGAGGGGCCGTGCCGCTCTCCCGGATCAGGCCTTCTGCGAGCAGCTTCGCCAACTCGGGGTAGACCTGGCTGTGTCTCGCCGGCCACGTGTATCCGATCGACTGGGAGAGATGGCGGACAAGCGCGTAGCCCGTCCGCGGTCCCTCTGCGAGGACGCCGAGCAATGCATGACCGAGTGTACCTGTCAAAGTTGACATGTCATAGCAGCCCTGGTAGACGTTGGGCAATGAAACGCCTGCTGCTGCTCGCTGCGCTTCTCGCCGTGGCCGCGTCGACCGCAGGCGCGGCTCCGCAGCAGGCACAGCACCAATGCGTCCGGGGCGGCGAGCTCTTCTTCAACGCTGCCGACGGGACGAAGCTCGTCGGCCATCGCTTCGGCAAGGGGACGACGGCCGTCATCCTCACGCACCAGTCCGAGGGCGACCTCTGCGACTGGCTGCCGTACGCGAAGCGGCTGGCGGCGCGCGGCTACTTCGCCTTCCCGATCGACTTCCGCGGTTACGGGTTCTCCGATGTCCCCGCCGCGGGGCCGTACCGATACACACAGGACATCGCCGCGGCCGCGAAAACGCTGCGAAAGCTCGGCAAGCAGAAGATCTTCGTCGTCGGCGCCTCGATGGGCGGGATTGCCGCAGTCGTCGCAGGCGCGAACGTGTCGCCGCCGCTCGCAGGTGTCGTCAGCGTCTCTTCACCCGCCCGCTTCCGCGGCATGGACGGCGTCAAGGCAGGCCCGCGACTGCGCGTGCCCGTCCTCTACCTCGCGGCGACCGCGGACGACAACGGGGGCTTCGACTTCTCGGAGGACGCCGAGGCGATGTTCGCAAAGACGGCAGCGAAGGACAAGCGGCTCGAGCTACTTCCGGGCGCCGCACACGGGATCGGCCTCGTCGCCAGCTCGACCAAGGCGAAAAGTCTCATCGAGGGCTTTCTCAAGGCGCACTGACGGCATACGATCGCCGCGTGATCCCTGCGCCGCAGCCCGGCGAGCGCGGCCTCGCGACGAGTGTCGACGGAACGCGGATCGCCTGGCGCCGGTACGGCGAGGCAGGCAAGAGCATCGTCTTCGTCCCCACCTGGAACCTCGTCGACGCGCGCGTCGTCGGCCACCAGGTCGCCGCACTCGAGCCGCACGCGAGCGTCGTCACCTACGACCCGCGCGGGGCCGGCGAGAGCGACAGGCCGGCGAGCGGCTACGACTTTCGGCTCCACGCCGCCGACGCACTGGCGGTCATGGATGCGACCGGCATCGAGGACGCCGCGGTCGTCACGGCCTCGCGTGGACTGAACGCGGCGGTGCTGCTCGCCGCGGAGCACCCGCTGCGGGTGACGCGGCTCGCCACCGTTGCGCCCTACATGCGGCTCGAGCCGGATCCAGAGCCGCCGGATCCCGAACGGCTGGAACGCTGGCGGAACGACTGGCCGGGATTCATCAGGCCGTTCATGCACGCTGTCTTCACCGAGCCGGACTCGGCGCAGCTGATCGAGGAGATGATCGCGATCGGCCTCGACGCGTCGCCGGAGGTCGTCGCAGCGCAAGAAGTCGAGCTCGACTGGGTCACGCCGGCCCGGTTGCTTGGGCGTCTCACCTGTTCGTCGCTCGTCGTCCACGGCGAGGACGACCTGCCCGTGCCGGTTGCGATTGCGCGTGCGATCACCGGCGAGCTGCCAGCCGCACGGCTCGTACTGATCCCGGGGGGCGGCCATCGGCCCGACATCCGCAGCCCCGAGCTCGTCAACCCGATCCTGCTCGAGTTCCTGCTCGAGGAGCAGTAGGGCGCCGGGCCGCCACAGGCGGCCTCTTCAGGGGTCTTCGCGGAAGGGCGGCCGCCACTCGGCGGCTGCTCTTCCTGCGGGAAATATAGCCCCGGCGGCGCCTTAGCAGCCGCCGCCGGGAAGTGCGCTTCTCACCTTGGTCGGCGAGGCGGTCGCCGCGTCGAGCCGGTCCGCGGTGCGCCGGAGGGTGCGCGCAATCCTGCTGCGGGCCGGGCTCGACGGGACGAGCCGGTGCACGGCAGCGGCGGCCAGCCGGTCCTGCTGCCGATCGTGGGTGACCTGGGCGTCAAAGTCGGTCGCGGCGTACATCGTGGCTCCTTACGCATTCGACATGCTTGATCTGTTCGAAAGTTATCGAACGCTGCAGCCCTTGTCAAGCCTTTTGATTGCGAGTACGCTGCGATCGTTCCATGGCTGTCGAACAGAACAGACGCGCGCCGGTGCTCGACCTGTCCCGTCCCGGAGCGGTCACGGTCGAGATCGACGTCGCGGAGGCGGCCGAGGTGCTGATGAGCATCTGCGCCGTCGCCGACCGGGGCGACCACGACACGTTCGATCTCGGCGCGGATTGGCTGCAGGCACGGCTCGAGTCGGTTCCGGAGGATCTCCGAGAGCAGGTCCTCGAGCTGCGGCTGGGCGACATGAAGGTGGCCGCGCACCTGCTAGGGATCGTCTACGAGACGCCCGGCCCGCGGACGTTCGCCGCATTCATGGAGCGGCTCGAGGCGATCGACGCGGTCGAGCTGAAGCTCCACCTCTTCGGCCATTACGACACGACGTCGAGCCACATCCCGCCCGACGCCGTCGAAAGCGCCGCACGCGGCGACACCGCTGCGATCGAGCAGGTGCTGGACGCGCTCGCCGAGTGGTCGGACAAGCATGAGCTCTACCGGGCGATCCTGCAGATGGACGGCGCCGAGATGAAGGAACGGATCGTGAGCCTGCTCCCG
Source organism: uncultured Gaiellaceae bacterium (assembly GCA_963829845.1). Taxonomy (GTDB): domain Bacteria; phylum Actinomycetota; class Thermoleophilia; order Gaiellales; family Gaiellaceae; genus Gaiellasilicea. The sequence goes on from CAWHKD010000024.1 coordinate 200,470, forward strand.
CGCTGGTACGAGCACGTCTTCGCTCCGTACGAGCCTGAGTGGCGCAAGGCGGCGGAGCGGGACGCCGAGGCGAAGCGGGCGCTCGCGGAACGCCATTCGCCGGAGCAACTGGTCGAGCTCGCGACGCGCGGCTACCAGTACAGCCCTCCGGCGGCGATCCGGCGGATCGTCTTCTTCCCGAGCTGGTTCATGCGCCCGTGGGTGATCCTCTGGGAGCACAAGAGCACGAAGATCTTCTGCTACCCGATCGCGCCCCCCGCCGAGGAGGGCGCCTCACCGGCCGAGGTCGCGCGCGTCTACAAGGCGCTCGGGGACGAGGGCCGGCTGAAGCTGCTGCGCCGGCTCAGCGAGGGGCCCATGAAGCTGAGCGAGGCGGCCGCCGAACTCGGGGTCGCCAAGTCGACGGCGCACCACCATCTCGCGATCCTGCGCCAGGCGGGTTTCGTGACGATCCGCGACGAGGACGAGAACGTCTACAGCCTGCGCACGGACCTGCCGCAGACCGGCGACCTTCTGACCGCCTACCTCGGCGGCTCGAGGTCCTCGGCGACGAGCCCGTAGAGGACGCCGTCGACCCAGCCGTCGTCGCGGCGGTAGGCCTTGCGCTTGACTCCCTCGCGGACGAAGCCGGAGCGCTCCGCGTGCCGCTGCGCGCGCTCGTTGAAGCCGTAGACCTCCAGCTCGATCCGGTGGAAGCCACGCTCGTGGATCAGATGCATCTGGAAGAGCCGCGCCGCCTCGTCGGCGAGTCGGCGGCCGCGGAAGCCGGGATGGACGGCGAGGCCGCTGACGTGCACGATCCCGCTGCGCCGGTTGGTCAACTCCCACACCATTGCGCCGGCCCGTTCGCCTTCGCGCTCGACGACCATGACGCCGCCGCGGTCCGGGTCCTGAGTGACCTTGGCGAGCACGCCGTCGCGGTCGTAGGAGCCGGCCGCGGCGAGGAAGGGCCGCACGTCGTCGTCGGAGTAGAGCTCGACGAGGAAGTCGACGTCCGCGTCGGCGGCCGGCCGGATGGAGACGCTCACGGCCTGACCGTGACTGCTCGGCGGCGCGGCAGCCGGATCGCTCCGGAGGCGAGAGCGACGCCGCCGAGGATCAATGCAAGGCCGACCAGCGTTGCGGCCGTGATCGCCTCGTCCAGGATCAGCCCGCCGTACACGAGCGCGAAGCCCGGCATCAGGTAGGTGACGAGCGAGAGGCGTGCCGAGCCGTGCAGGGCGAGCATGCGGAAGAGGATCAGCTGTGCGAGCGCGGTCCCGAGCAGCGACAGCGCCAGCACGGAGGCGACAGCTTCGCGCGACGGGACGGCGTCCGGGAGCTGGAAGAGCGCGAACGGCAGCAGGATCAGCCCGCCCACGAGCATCGACCCGGTCGCGAGCACCGGCCCAGCGGTCCCGGAGACGGCCCGCTGGCCGTAGACGCCGGCCGATGCGTACGAGAGCGAGGAGAGGACGACCGCGAACGCGCCGAGCACCGCCAGGGCGCCGCCGTCGGGGTGGATCCCGGTGACGACCGCGACGCCGACGATCCCGATCGCAAGACCGGCGGCCTGCGTCCGCGTCAGGCGCTCATGCGGCATGAAGCGCAGAATCAGGAGGGCGTTGAAGATCGGCACCGACGCCTGCACGACCGCGGCGAGGCCGGAGTCGATGTACTGCTCGCCCCAGGCGATCAGCCAGAACGGGAGCGCCGCGTTGAAGACGCCGAGCACGAGGCAGTGCCGCCACGCGGCGCGCAACTCGCCGAAGGCCCGCTCGCGCCCGAGCCGCCAGACGACGTAGCCCAGCAGGACCGCGGCCGCGAGCAGCGTCCGAAACGCCATCATCGGCGCCGGCGGGATCTCGTCGACTGCGACCTTGATGAACAGGTACGACGCGCCCCAGACGGCGGCGAGCGTCAGCAGCATCGTCCAGTAGCGGCTCATCGAGTCAGGCTAGCGGCGCTCGCGCGGCGCGCCGCTCGGCTCCTCCGGACGGTGCCGGTGCCGAGCGCGACGCCCGCGAGCACGAGCGCAAGACCGACGAGTGACACGAACGTCACCGACTCGTCGAGGAAGACGGCGCCGTAGACCAGCGCAAGCGACGGCACCAGGTAGGTGACGAGCACAGCCTTCGAGGCACCCGCTCCCGCGATCAGCCCGAAGTAGAGGAGGTAGGCGACGCCGGTCGCCGCAACGCCGAGATAGAGCACCGAGAGCAGCGCCTCCCAGCCGAAGCCGCTCGCCTGCGCGGCACCGAGCGGGAGGACGAAGATCGTCGCCCAGGCGAGCGACCCGAACGCGACGAGGGCGGACGGCAGGCCGGCGAAGCGCCTGCCGGCATAGAGACCGCCGATGCCGTAGCAGGCAGCCGCGGCGACGACGGCCAGCGCTCCGGCGACGGCGTGCTCACCGCCCCCGAGCTCGAAGCCGACGAGGAGGATGACGCCGCCGAACGCGAGCACGACTCCCGCGAGCCGCGAGCCGGTGACACGCTGACTCCGGTCGATCGAGAGGGCGAAGAGCGCCGTGAAGAGCGGCGCGGAGGCGTTGAAGATCGCAGCCAGCCCGGAGTCGATGTACTGCTGGCCCCAGGCGATCAGGAAGAACGGCACAGCCGTGTTGATCAGCGCCAGCAGCGCCAGCGGCCGGGCGTATGGCCGCAGCTGCGCGAAGCCGTGGCCGGCCGCCTGCACGAAGACCGCCAGCGCGAGCGCACCGAAGCCCATTCTGAAGAGGATCAGCGTCGAGGGCGCGAGGTCGCGCAGGGCGATCGTGATGAACATGAAGGACGAGCCCCAGATCGCCGCCAGCGCGCCCAGCATCAGGAGATGGCGACGGCTCACACTCTCTCCAAACGCGGCCGCCGACGTCGGCCTTCCCAACTACACTGAATCACCTGACCGAGGTCGCCGCTCAGCCCACCGCTGCTGTTCCCGTCCATCGCGCGCTCGGCCTCACGGACGGGGAGCTGGACCGCATCGTCGAGCTGCTCGGTCGCGAGCCCAACCACTTCGAGCTGGCGGTCTTCTCGCTGCTCTGGTCGGAGCACTGCGGCTACAAGCATTCGGCCTTCCTGCTGAAACGACTTCCCTCTGAAGGGAAACGCGTCTTGCAGGGCCCTGGTGAGAACGCCGGCGTCATCGACCTCGGCGAGGGCGAGGCGGTCTGCTTCAAGGTCGAGAGCCACAATCACCCGTCGGCGGTGGAGCCGTTCCAGGGAGCCGCGACCGGCGTCGGCGGGATCCTGCGCGACATCATCGCGATGGGCGCGAGGCCGATCGCGCTGCTCGACGGCCTGCGCTTCGCGCCGGGCGACCCCCGGTTCGACCGAGCCGTCGCGGGGATCGGGGCCTACGGGAACTCGGTCGGCGTCCCCACCGTGGGCGGCGAGGCCGTGTTCGACGAGGCCTATCGAGACAACGTGCTCGTGAACGCGATGTGCGTCGGGCTCGTGCCGGCCGACCGGATCGCGCGCGCCGGCGCGACCGGGCCAGGGAATCTCGTCGTCCTCTACGGGGCGACGACCGGGCGCGACGGGATCGGCGGCGCGTCGGTGCTGGCGAGCCAGGAGCTCGGCGAGGACGATGCCGACAAGCGGCCGACCGTCCAGGTCGGCGACCCGTTCATGGGGAAGAAGCTGATCGAGGTCTCGGTCGAGCTCGTCGAGTCCGGGCTCGTCGAGTCGTTGCAGGACTGCGGCGCCGCCGGCCTCGCCTCCTCGCTCTCGGAGATGGCCCGCGAGTGCGGGATCGACCTCCGTCTCGACTCCGTGCCGCTCCGCGAGGAGGGCATGGAGCCGTGGGAGGTGATGATCAGCGAAAGCCAGGAGCGGATGGTCGCGGTCGTCCGCCCGCAGATGCTGGACAGCGTGCTCGCCGTCTGCGAGCGCTGGGAGCTGCACACCGCAGTCATCGGCGAGGTCACCGACACCGGCCTCCTGCGCGCGCTCTGGCACGAGGAAGTCGTGGGCGCGATCCCGGCGCGGCTGCTCACCGACGAGTGCCCCCGCTACCGCGTCGAGCCGGTGCCGCGCGAGGAGCCAAGCAACAGTCTGTTGCAACGTCCTGCTCGACGCACCGCCGCACGAGCAGGCGCTTGTCGAGCTGCTCGGCTCCGACAACGTGCGCAGCCGCGCTCCGGTCTACCGCCGCTACGACCACCTCGTCGGCTCGCGCACCGTCCGCCGGCCTGGACTCGATGCGGCCGTGCTGCGCCTGCGACCCGGCTACCGCGGCCTCGCAGTCTCGCTCGACGGCACCGGCCGGATGGGGCGGCTCGACCCGCGCACGGGCGGCCGGGTGGCCGTTCTCGAGGCGGCGCGGAACGTCGCCTGCACCGGCGCTGAGCCGCTCGGCCTCACCGACTGCCTCAACTTCGGCAACCCGGAGAAGGGCGCGATCGCCTGGGAGCTCGTCGAGTCGATCGAGGGGATGGCCGAGGCGTGCGAGGCGCTGCGGATCCCGATCGTCTCCGGGAACGTCTCGCTCTACAACGAGACGGACGGGCGAGCGATCGACCCGACTCCTGTCGTCGGCTGCGTCGGCCTCCTGGAGGACGTACGCGAGGTGCCGGGCGGCTGGCGTGAGGGCGACGTCGTCCTGCTCGCCGGAGCCTCGCCGGTCGCGCTCGCCGGCTCCGAGTATCAGGCCCGCTTCGGCGAGGTCGGCGGCCGGCCCGCCCGCCTCGATCTCGAGGCGGAGGCGGCGCTCGTCGAGTTCCTCTGGCGTGCCGCGCCGCAGTGCTCGCTCGTGCACGACGTCTCGCTCGGCGGGCTCGCCGTCGCACTCGCGAAAGCTGCGCTCCACTCCGGGAATCGGCGCCGAGGTGACGCTGCCCGACGACCCGCGCGCCTGGTTCGGCGAAGGCGGCGGCCAGGCCGTTCTCGCCTGCGCAGCCGACGAGGTCGACCGGATCGGCGGCGTTCCGATCCGGAGGCTGGGCGTCGTCGGCGGCAACTCGCTCCTCGGCCTCGACTCGACGAGCTGCGGGAGGCCCACGGCTGATGTGCGGCGTCTTCGGCATCCGCTCCACCGAGCGCGACGTGGCGCGGCTCTCCTACTTCGGGCTCTTCGCGCTCCAGCATCGAGGCCAGGAGGCGGCGGGAATCGCCGTCTCCGACCGGGGTCGGCTGACCGTGCTGCGCGACATGGGGCTCGTGGCGCAGGTGTTCGACGAGGAGAAACTGCAGGCGCTGCCGGGCCACGTCGCGATCGGACACACGCGCTACTCGACCACCGGCTCGAACGCGTGGGCGAACGCGCAGCCGCTCGTCCACCACGGCCGCGCCCGCACGGTCGCGATCGGCCACAACGGCAACCTGACGAACACGAGCGAGCTGCGGGCCGAGCTCGCCGCCGACCGGATCGCGCTCGGCGCCACCTCCGACACCGAGGCGATCGCGGCGCTGATCGCAAACGATCCCGCTCCGATCGCGGAAGCAGTCGCGACGGCGATGCCGCGGCTCGAGGGCGCCTACTCGGTCGTCGCGCTCTCGGAGGGCAAGCTGCTCGCGTTCCGCGATCCGCAGGGGATCCGGCCACTCGCGCTCGGGCGGCTGGGTGACGACTGGGTCGTCGCCTCGGAGACGTGCGCCTTCGACCTGATCGGCGCGGTCTATGAGCGCGACGTCCGTCCCGGCGAGCTCGTCGTGATCGACGAAGAAGGTGTGCACGCGACCCAGGCGGTGCCTGAGGGGAGACAGGCGCTCTGCATCTTCGAGCACGTCTACTTCGCGCGGCCGGACTCGACGCTGGCAGGCGCCGAGGTGCACGGCGTGCGCGTGCGGATGGGCGAGCGGCTCGCAGTCGAGGCGCCGGTCGAGGCCGACCTCGTGATGCCGATCCCCGACTCGGGCACGCCTGCCGCGGTCGGCTTCACGCGCGCGTCCGGGATCCCGTACAGCGAGGGGCTGATCAAGAACCGCTACGTCGGGCGGACGTTCATCCAGCCGGACGAGGACCTGCGCCGCCAGGGGATCCGGATGAAATTCAACCCGCTCGCGGAGGTGGCCGGCAAGCGGCTCGTAATCGTCGACGACTCGATCGTGCGCGGCTCGACAATGCAGCAGCTCGTCGGGATGCTCTTCGACGCCGGGGCCGCGGAGGTGCACGTCCGGATCTCGTCGCCGCCGATCGTGGCGCCGTGCTTCTACGGGATCGATATGGCCGACGAGGAGCAGCTCGCAGCCGCGCACCGCTCGGTCGAGCAGATGCGCGAGCTGATCGGCGCGACCTCGCTCCACTACCTCTCGCTCGAGGGGATGCAGGCGGCGACGCGGCTGCCTGAGCAGTCGGTGTGCCGCGCCTGCTTCACCCGCGACTATCCGACCCGGGTGCCCGAGGAGCGGAACCTGGCCAAGCTGCGCTTCGAGCCGGCGGCGCGTTGAAGGTCGTCTCCGTCAACGCCGGCCGGTCGGAGCTGATGCGGATCGGAGCGCGCACCGTCGAGACCGGGATCCGCAAGGGTCCGGTGGAGCGCGGTCACGTCGGGGCGCTCGGCCTCGCCGGTGACGTCGTCGCCGACGTCGAGAACCACGGCGGGCCCGACCAGGCGCTCTACCTCTACAGCTCCGACGATTACGCCTTCTGGGCGACGAGCTCGGCGCCACGCCCGAGCCGGGCACGTTCGGCGAGAACCTGACGCTTTCGAGCTTCGGCGCCGAGCCGGTCCGCATCGGCGACCGCTTCCGAGTCGGCGAGGCGCTCGTCGAGGTGACCGCGCCGCAGGATTCCCTGCTCCGTCTTTGCGACCCGGATGGGCGAGCCGGACTGGGTCAAGCGCTTCGCCGACGCACGCCGGCCCGGCCTCTATGTCCGGGTGCTGGAGCCTGGCGACGTCGCCGCAGCCGACCCGGTCGAGCGCCTGGCCGGGAGCAACGGCCATCCGACGGTCGTCGACCTGATGGACGTCTGGTACGACACGGAGCCCGCTCCAGAGCTGCTCGAGCGGCTGCTCGCCTCACCGCTCGCCGTGCGAGCGCGTGCGAACGTCGAGAACAAGCTCGCCCGCATCGCGGGTTGATGCCTCTGGGCCGCGAAGCGGCCCTTCAGGGGTCTTCGCGCGATCAGCGTCCGCTTCATGCGGATGCTGATCTTGCGCCGGCGAGATCAGAGATCGAGCTCGAACCAGACGCAGCTCTCGCCGTTTCGGATCACGCCCCAGCGGCTCGCGAGCGCGTCCAGGAACGCCAGTCCACGGCCCGATTCGCCCTCCGGACCCGGCATCACGACGTGATCCGCGACGAAGCCACGGCCGCGGTCGCCGACCTCGACGCGGATGCGGGAGTCGCCGACGTCGACGGCAAAACGCACACGGACGTCGTCGCGCCGGCGGCCGAATTTGACCGCATTCGTGAACAGCTCGCTGACGAGCAGCCTGACCGCGAAGCGGGCCTCCGGATGCTCGTCGAGCGCCTCCAGTCGGTCGACGGCTGCCCGCGCTTGGCCGATCGCGCGTCTCGGCGGACGGCAGATAGAGCTCCAGACTTCCCGTGTTCGAGCCTGGCGGACACGCCCGCCTTCATACCCAGAGCGGCCCGTTCTCTATCGGCATAGAGTCGAGGTCGTGCAGGCCCGCGAGCGCCGGATGGCCGAGAACGAGGTCCGCTTTCGCGCCCTGAACGAGCGGCTGCGCGAAGGGAGCGACACCTGGGGGCCTGGCGACGGCGTGCTCGAGCTCGTCTGCGAATGCGCCGACGAGGACTGCACGCGCGCGATCCGGCTCACGCGCGCGCGAGTACGAGGCGGTGCGTAGCGACGAGGCCCAGTTCATGGTCGTGCCCGGGCACCAGCGGCTGGAGGTCGAGGACGTCGTCGCCGACCGCGAAGGCTGGTTGCTGGTCCGCAAACGCGGCGAGGCGGCCGCAGATCGCAGCCGATGCGGACCCGCGAGCCTAGGCGGCCGCCGGCCCGGGCGGTGGCACGTGGACGATCTCGAGCTTGATCCCGTCCGGGTCGTAGAAGAAGACCGCGTAGTAGCCCGGGCGATGTAGCCGTACTCGCGCGGCGCCGACTCGATCCTCGCGCCGACCTCGACGAGCCACTCGTGGCGCTCGTCGACGAGCTCTCGCGAGGATGCATTGAAGGCAACGTGATGGAGGCCGACGCGGTAGCGGTCGGTCGTGCCCTCGCTCTGCGCCTGGCGGAGCCCGACCGCGCAGCCGGCGCCGCCGAGATACCAGATCGTCTCGCCGCGCTCGCCCTCGACCTCGCCGATCCGCGTGTAGCCGAGCGGCCCGAGCAGCTCGCGGTAGAAGGGCAGGCTCCGCTCGGTCGAGGAGACGACCAGGTCGACGTGGTGGACGCCGCTCGAGCGCATCGAGCTTTCGATTTCAGCGGCGTCCGGCAAGCTCCTGCGCGCGCCCGTAACGGACGGCGCGGCGGACGGCCCGCGGATCGAGCCCTCGTTCGAGCAGCTCCTGACGCAGCTCGCCCTCCTGTGCGAGCCGCAGGAAGAGCCAGGCGAGGGCGGTGATCGTGACCAGAGAGCCCTCGATCATCATCACCGCCCCGGCCAGCCCCTGATCCTGAAGCGGCGAGATGCCCCAGAGCTCGTCGCCGCGCTCGTAGACCCCGTAGAAGATCGCGCCCGACCAGATGAAGACGTTGCCGAGCAGCGTCTCGATGAGCCGGACGATCGCGATGTAGGCGAGCTTCGGGCCGGTGCCGAACCACTCCGGCGCCGGCAGCGTCTCCAGCACGGGCAGCCACGCGATGATCCCGGCGCTGAAGAAGCACATGTGCTCGAGCGCATGCACGACGGAGTGTTCGACCGCGGCCTCGTAGAGGAACGGCAGGTGCCAGACGTAAAGGTTGGTCGCCCAGATCGGCAGCGCGACGAGGGGGTTCGCGAGCACGCGCATCCGCTCGACCGGCCGGAAGGCGAGCAGGGGCCTCAGCATCGGGCCATTGAGCCCGGCGAGGAGGCAGAGCGGCGCGAGATCGCCGATCAGGACGTGCTGGAGCATGTGAAAGCTGAAGAGCTCCTCCTCGCCGATCGCCGCGATCGGCGACGCGAACGCGAGCAGGAGCAGGAAGAGCCCCGCCGCGAACAGGAGCACGCGCCAGCGCGGCATCGGCGTCCCACGGCGGCGCAGCGTGCGCGCGCGCGTCGCGTATGCGACGCCGGCGAGCACGACGGGCGCCAGCTGCAGCGGATCGAGCGTCCAGTCGGTCAGCACACCGACCACACTAGACTCGCCCGCGGTGAAGCTCTTCCATTACCACCTCGTCACGTCGCGGGTCCGGGAGGTGGAGGCGCGCTACCTCGGCAAGCTCGCGTTCGACCTCGTCGCGCGGCACGGCCGGATCGGCGAGGAGTACCAGTCCTTCGAGCCCGGCATGTCCTGGGAGGAGCTCGACAAGATCGGCTTCAAGCTTCGTCTGACCGAGCTCGAGCGCGGCGCCGTCAACGTCGTCGTCCAGCCCGGGCAGTGGGACCTGCCGCGGGTCGACCATCTCGGGCTGGCGCTCGACGAGGACGAGTTCTCCGAGGTCGTCGACCGGGCGGTCGAGCAGGAGCTCCGCGTCCAGGCGCACGGCGGCCGCAGGACGTTCATCGCCACGAACGCGGGCTACCGGCTCGAAGTGCATCCGCCGCGCGAGTGGCTCGACGAGCTGTTGGAGGCGAGCGACGTGCTGCAACTGACGGAGCTGCAGCTGCTCGCGGACGATCCGGAGGCGAAGGCGGCCGTGCTGGCGGAGCTGCTCGATACCGAGCGGGACGGCACGAGCGTGATGGTCGGGGACTCGGTCGTCAGCTTCATCCCCGGCGGCCCCCAGGGACGGCCGCAGCTCCACGGCGAGCTGCTCACCTGACACCCGATCGACCTCGTAGAGTGCGACCGTGAGCGACGACCGGACGTACGCCGCCGCCGGGGTCTCGCTCGCGACGGCGGAGGGGATCGTCGAGCGGCTGCGCAAAGCCGTGGAGTCGACCGGTGCGTGCGGATTCGGCGCGTTTGCCGGCCTGCACCCCCTCGACGACCGGCGGTTCCTCGCGGCCTCGACCGACTCGATCGGGACGAAGCCGATGGTGGCTCGCCGGCGCGGCGCCCTACGCGCCTGCGGCGCCGACATGGCGGCGCACTGCATCAACGACGTGATCACGTGCGGTGCAGACCCCCTGATCCTGCTCGACTACGTCGCTGCCAATCACGTCGAGCTCGAGCAGGTCGCGGAGCTCGTCGAGGGCGCCGCCGAAGTGTGCCGAGCGGCGGGCGTCGCCCTGATCGGCGGCGAGACGGCCGAGCTGCCGGGCATCTACCGCGAGGGCGAGCTCGACTTCGCGGCCACGTGCGTCGGCGTCGTCGAACGTGACCGCGTGATCGACGGTTCGGCGGTCGGGGACGGCGACTACGTGCTCGGAATGCCCTCGGCGGGAGTGCACGCAAACGGCTTCACGCTCGTCCGCTCCGTGCTCGAGGTCGAGGACTACGACGGGCCAGACCTCCTCGCGCCGACGCGCCTCTACCTCGACGACGTGCGCCGGCTGCGAGACCGGGCGCACGCGTTCGCACACGTTACGGGCGGCGGAATCGAGGGCAACCTGAGCCGCGTGCTCCCCGACGACCTCCGCGCCGAGATCGACTGGGACGCCTGGGAGCGGCCGCACGTGTCGTTCGCCGTGCGCCACGTCGCCGAGGAGGAGGCGCGCCGCGTCTTCAACCTCGGCATCGGCTACTGCGCTGTGGTCGCCGAGCCCGGGGACGAGCTCGTGATCAAGGGTTGTTGCGGCATGACGCGCGTTCCTGGCGCGTTCCTGGCGGTGCCGGGCCGGAGCAGTATGGACATACGGCCCCGGAGAGCCGGGTGCCGCCAGGGACGCGAGGCGACGAGGCCGGCTCCGCCGACCGGGAGGCGACGCCGGGGGCGCGCGTGATCGGCGTGCTCGTCAGCGGCGAGGGCTCCAACCTGCAGGCGCTGCTCGACGCCGGGCTGCACGTGTGCGCCGTCGCCTCGAGCCGGACGGGCGTCCGCGCGCTCGAGCGCGCAGGAGCGGCGGGCATTCCCGCCGCCGCCTTCGAGCTCTCCGAGTACGCCGACCGGATGCAGCGCGACACGACGATGGCGAACTGGCTCCAGGAACAGGGGGTACGGCTCGTCGTCTGCGCCGGCTACATGCACCTGCTCACGCCCCACTTCCTCGACCGCTTCCCCGGCCGGATCGTCAACGTCCATCCCTCGCTGCTGCCCGCGTTCCCCGGTGCGCGCGCGATCGACGACGCGCTCGCGGCCGGCGTCGAGACGACCGGCGTCACCGTGCACCTCGTCGACGAGGGCCTCGACACGGGACCCGTGATCCGCCAGGAGCCCGTCCCCGTGCAGCCGCGCGAGACGCTGATCCAGCGGATCCGCGCGGTCGAGCACCGACTGCTCCCGGAGGTGGTGAGAGAGCTGTGCGTGCGCTGATCTCCGTCTTTGACAAGACGCGCCTGGACACGCTCGTGAAAGGCCTCGCCTCGATGGACTGGGAGCTGGTCGCGAGCGGCGGCACCGCCGACTCGATCCGAGAGCTCGGCCTCGAGGTGACGACCGTCGAGGAGCTGACCCAGTTCCCGGAGATGCTCGGCGGGCGCGTGAAGACGCTGCATCCGCGCATCCACGCCGGCATCCTCGCACGGCGCGAGGTCGGGACGGATCTCGCCGCGCTCACCGAGCACGGGATCGAGCTGTTCGACCTCGTCTGCGTCAACCTTTATCCGTTCGAGCAGGTGGCGCGCGAGCACGGCGTCCGCGAGGAGGAGGCCGTCGAGATGATCGACATCGGCGGCCCGTCGATGCTGCGCGGCGCGGCGAAGAACTTCGCGCACGTCGCTCCGGTCTGCCGCCCTGCCGACTACGAGCCGGTGCTCGACGAGCTGCGCGCCTCCGGCGCGCTCTCGCACGAGACGCGCCGCCAGCTCGCGGCGACCGCGTTCGCGACCTCGGCCAGCTACGAAGCGGCGATCGCCTCATGGTTCGCGGGGCGCGAGGCGTTCCCGCCGGTCTTCACCCCGGTGTTCGACAAGCACCTCGAGCTCGCGTACGGCGAGAATCCGCACCAGAGCGCCGCCTACTACGCCGAGCGAGGCGTCCGGACGCCACCTCTTGGCCCGCGTCGAGCAGCTGCACGGGCGCGAGCTCTCGTTCAACAACCTCAACGATCTCGACGCGGCGCGCATGCTCGTGCGCGAGTTCGCGCTCCCCGCCTGCGTGATCGTCAAGCATGCCAACCCGTGCGGCGTTGCAGTCGGCGCCTCGATCGAGGAGGCGTACGAGGTCGCGCTCGCGGCCGATCCGGTCTCGGCGTACGGCGGCGTCGTCGTGCTCAACCGCCCCGTCAGCGCCGCGCTCGGAGAGCGGTTGGCCGAGCAGTTCGTCGAGGTGCTCTTCGCCCCCGGCTACGACGAGGTCGCAGTCGAGGCGCTGATCCAGAAGCAGTCGATCAGGATCCTCAACGACACCGAGAGGCGCCAGGCCGAGGCATGGGAGCGTGACTACAAGCGAGTCCTGGGGGGCCTGCTCGTGCAGGACCGCGACTGGGACGTCGAGGCGCGCGAGGGTATGGAGGTCGCAACGGGCGAGCCGACCGAGGCTCAATGGGGCGACCTGCTCTTCGCCGCCCGCGTCTGCAAGCACGTCGCCTCGAACGCAATCGTGATCGCCAAGGACTTGCAGACGATCGGGATCGGCGCAGGCCAGATGAGCCGTGTCGACGCCGTCCGGATTGCGATCGAGAAGGCGCAGGAGCACGGGCACTCGCTCGTCGGCGCCTCACTCGCCTCGGACGCGTTCTTCCCCTTCCCCGACGGCCCGCGGCTCGCGCTCGAGGCAGGCGTCGACACCTTCATCCAGCCCGGAGGCTCGAAGCGCGACCTCGACGTGATCGAGGCGGTCGAGAGCGCCGGCGCCGTGATGGTCTTCACCGGGCGCCGGCATTTCCGCCACTGAATTTTCAGCCAGCCCATCCACCCGGCCCCCCCCAACTCAGCGCCCCCCCCCCCCCCCCCTTCCCCCTCACTCGCCTGGTGGACGAGCTCGAGCTGGGGATCCGGAACCACTCTACGGGGCGTTCGTCGCGGAGCGGAAGGCGCTGTCGACGGCCGAGACCGCAGTTGCGCTCGGACTCGCCGAGGACGAGGTTGCGGCCGCGTACGCACGCCTCCACGAGGCGCACGCGTTCGTCCTCCAACCGGGCACGACCGAGATCCGGAAATGCCAGACCGACGAGTCGACTCTGAACTGATTACGCCACTGGCGTCACGGCCGGGGCGATGGTCAAACCAACGAGGTGACCACTGCACGATGACCATGACTGACGGCGGTTAGACCAACTCAAGCCAGGCAAGTAGACGCCAGTCCATCGTGACAGACTATGTCAGGGATTAGGCTTCGGCCGCGGCGGCACCAGTGTCATCGGCACCATCCTGATCCTTCTCATCGTCCAGCTTTCTGATGGGGCGGATTGATCTGACAGGTTGAATGTTTTTGCGAGCCGTCAATTTGCGGGTCGCGGAAGGGCGCAATGTGAGCAATTTTGAACAGAGTGATCTTCTTCTGAGCGACGACATTATAGATGGGCCCCGAAGCCCAGGCTGCGAGCAGCCTCGGCGAACAGAGTCGCGTAGTCTCGACACGATCCAACGCGTCGCTAAATCGTTTCAGTCGGAGACTGCGTCCCCTCGTCGTCCCTGAATTTTCATATGACAACACTTTAAAGACGCCGGCACTCAAGTTTTTTAGGAGGATGAGCGTGTCCGTACCGTCTCTGGCGACAAAGCCCCGAGCCCAGCGGCGTCGGCTCCTGCTTGACGGCCGGGCGGAGCTTGTCGATGTCGGGATCGTAGACGGCGTCGAACAAGTACTTGGGAGCGGGGATCTGCGAGATCGTCTCGACCGAGACCGCTGAGCCGCTCAAGACCGAACTCAGCGGGGCGCTCAACAAGGTCGCCTGAAAGTCCGGCCTTCGGCCGCGGACATTGGCGCATTGTTAGCAAGCGCAACGGTCAGGCGAGATACGGGGCCTGCAGGCAAAAAACATTTTCATTTCTTGAAGCGATGCTGTAAAACGGCGTGCGTTCATTTAAGTGAACCCCTGCGAAGGGAGGGCCTGCGATGAAACGCAAAGCAAAGCGTCCGTTCGATCCCAAAGTGTTTCTCTCGAAAGTCAACGGGGGACGTGCCATTTCCGATTATCGGAAGGATCAAATTGTGTACAGGCAGGGCGATCCTGCGATTCCGTTTTCTACATTCAGAGCGGCAAGGTCAAGAAGACCGTCGTCTCCGAGCAGGGGAAGGAAGCCGTGGTCGCACTTCTGGGAACCGGCGATTTCTTTGGGGAGGGGTGCTTGACCGGACAGCCGCTGCGTCTGGCAACAGTCTCCGCTATGACGGAATGCGTGATCGTGCGAATAGCAAAGGCAGACATCACCCGCGTGATCCACAAAGAGCCTGCGTTTGCCGAGTTATTTATCGCGCACCTCTTGGCTCGAAACATTCGTGTAGAAGAGGATCTGGTTGATCAATTGTTCAATTCGAGCGAGAAACGGCTGGCACGGATCCTTCTGCTTCTGGCGAATTTTGGCAAGGAAGGTCGGCCGGAGCCAATCATAGCGAAAATCAGCCAAGAGACACTGGCGGAGATGATCGGCACGACGCGATCTCGCGTAAGTTTTTTCATGAACAAATTTCGGGAATTGGGTCTTATTGATTACAACGGCCAAATTGAAGTCCACAGTTCCTTGTTGAACGTGGTTCTGCACGAGAAGCCGCAGATTAAAACGCAAGGCTAGCCTTCGAGGTAGTCACAACTCGGCAAGCTCAAGCGAAAGCTGGAAAAGTCCCGGCAAGCGGCCGCAGCAGGCATAAAAGTTTCAGTGGCTCACAAGCAATGTGGACTACAAGCCCACGCAATTGGCCTTTGAGTACGCGGACGAAGGAAATGAGGATAGCGGCAGGGGCCTGTGACGAGGGCGCCAACTGAGGCATACGCAAACATTGCTCATACCTGGCCCATTCCTAAAAAGCCGGGCGAGAATTAGATTAGAGGTTCGCAGCCGTGGCGGCCTTAGACGGCCCTGGCTTCGGGCGGGCAGTCGTTTAAGACCACAGTCGTCTCGCTCTGCATCGCAGCTTGCGTCCATGTGCGAGCAAGGTCCATCAAGGTCCTTTTCTCTTTTTAGGATTTGGATTGCTGCGCCGAAAGCATGGCCTCTTCGGCATACTGCCAGAACTTCTCAGCGTTTGACATTGACCCCTCCTGGGTGCGGAACGGAGTCTGTGCCTCATTATTTCAGCAGTCTGAGCAAAATTGCTCACTAGGATGCGCAATCCCCAAGCCAAATCAGAGCGGCGCACGGTTTCCGGAGCCGTTTGACGACCGCACGGCCCGTGGCTTGGCGTTGTTGACGCCATGTGCACCGGCCTATTCGGGAACGCTGCAAAACAGGGAACTCGAATGGAGTTCCAATGGTCTTCTTTATATTAATGCCTAGCTATGGGAGATCCATGGCTTAGATGAAGTGGGTTGGTTGAGTGATGACATTCAGTGACATTCAACGCATCCCAGAATATTTGAAAGGATATTGCGATGACGAACGCACAACATGCGACCGAAAACCTGACTATCCACATCAAGGTCAAGGATTACGCCACATGGCGTACGGGTTACGATGGGCGCGAGAAGGGCCGCCTCTCCGCAGGTATTACGAATGGGAGAGTGTTCCGCAGCGCCGAAGACCCGAATGACGTGGTGATCCTCCAGGATGTCGCCGACGTGGCAAAGGCCCGCACTTGGTTGGGTTCAGACGACATGAAGGCAGCGATGGAGAAGGGCGGCGTAGTCGGCTCACCAAATGTCCGCTTTGCGGCCGCGGCCTAAGTCGTAGCGGAAACAGACCGTAGCCGGGATGGTGCGTAGCGTGAGTGTTTTGTTGCGTGGCCGTCCCTAAGATGGAAGCCCCAGCCCCCGTCCCCCGACCGGCGATGAAGCCTCGGGCGATCCCGATCGCAAGCTCCAGCAAGGTTCTGGAGATCCAGCCGACCAAGGTCGCTGCCTGAGGCTCTGAACGGATGAATTTTGGGAGCGCCCCGGTTTCCGGGGCGTTTTCGTTTTGACCGGACGCGACGAGCAACGGCTGATCACTTGAGCGGTGCGACCAGTGAAGCTTTTGCTGGATATCTACCTTTTGCCCTAACGGGTCAACAGAATGTGTCCTTTCGGTCCGGATAGTCTCGGTATTTTTTGCCGCACTGAACACCTACTCGCCGCTCCCCGCGACCACATGGGACACGCCTTCTTGGCGGGCGGCGGCTCGGACTTTCAGTTTCGTTTGATCTTGAGGATTTTCGTAGAACCACACTTCTTGCATGCGAGCGTGAATTTCTCGAATTCACTGAGGAACAGAATTGGTGTGATACGGATAATGACCATTTCCGTTCCGCAATCAGGACACGCCGACGGAGCCCCTACTTCGGCTGGCGTTTCTTGGTCGGCCACGTGGTTTCCTTTCGCGAAGCGAGGGCAACGGATACCTGGTGGGTCCCAGTCGTGGAGTTAAAGAACGTCTGAATGTCTTGCCCCAGCGTCTCGGTCATTCTCATGGGGGCGGGACTGCAGGACGGCAGCCTGCGTCGCCTTCAAACTGAGGCATAACGCTGACTTGCCTCACGAAAAGAGATGAGGCGCTGCTGGCCTTCGTCCCACAGTACCAGCCGCACACATTTTAAACTCTGGACCAACGACACGTCGACAGACACCACCAGTTGCAACCGGTAGAGTCCTCAGGCGCTCTTGGGACCGGGGGGGGGATGGAAGCGCCTGATATGGTTAGCCTAAAGCTCATCACGAGCCCGCGTCTGTATCAGACTGCTCACTTTTCCCGATTTCTAGGACAACAAAAGGTGATAAGGGCACATCGCGAGAGATTGCAGGTGAGCAATTTCGCACAGACGCCACTCGACAATCGGACCTAGCTTGATGTGGGTGGCAAGAATTGCCCATGAAACTGACCGTTACCGCCCAGGAGCACGTAATGCACCGGTTTGGAAGACGACTAGAGCTAGTCAAGGAGGCGGAGATAATGTCGAGAGATGAAGCAATTCGCCGTTCATTGAGCGAAGGATCTCGACCGGTCGAGCAGATCACATAGAGGGAAACCTGCCTTGCTGTTTCCCTGCTCACACGAGCTAGCAGAAAGGCCGGTTCGAGCCATCTATAATCAATTGTTGAAAGTGCCCTGCTTTGTCAGTTCGGCCGCAAGCCGTACCTCAGCCAAGCTCTGTCTGAGATCACTGATGGAACTTCAATGACGGAGGCACCCAAGCTGTTCGCGCGGAGTTGCCGTTTGCCGTATTTTCGGGCCCGGATTGTTGGCGAAGGTATGCTAGTCTAGAGGCATTGCGGTTAGCCGCTTCCTTGGCCAATCGTAGCTCTCTCAACCGAGCGGTCTTTGTGCGTGTGGCCGCCTCTCGCGCAGAATATTCTGCCCAAGCTAAGCTGGCTTCTCGTACCTTCTCTTCCTTCTTAAACAGTGCGTTCGCCCTTTTAGCGGCAGGGCTCAAATTGATGTCCAATACACTCTCCTGGTTACAACTATATGTATGTACGATTGTCCTGTTTCGCCACTACAGGCTCCTCGGAAGCAAGCAGAATCGGATTGGACCTCCTCCGTTTTGAGGTCCGCTCTACCCCGGAACTGCTGACATCAATCGGTGCAGCCGGCAGAATCCCTTCCTGCCACAAGCAGTCATGGCGCCTACGTCCATTCTGCGGCAGCGCCTCCTCGGCGCGTAACCTGACGCCAGAGATGCTTAGCTCAATTTCTTGGCCCCTATTGTGCGTTCCGTCCGACACCCCATGTAAGTAATACAGACGAGCAGCGGCTTGTCCGAGAGCTGCCCACAAAAAGCGGCGACGTACCGAAGTCTCCGTTCCGCATAATGGCAGCACTGGTGCCGTCGGCAGGCACAATCAAACTCCAAATTGAGCTGCGTTCGGAATGGGTGCCTTCAGAACCCGATTCGTACGCGTCCGCGCGCTGCTTGCGGCGCGCGTCCCTCCTCATCGAAAGGCAGAAGCCATCGTTAACCCGTCTTCTACGCAAGGGATAAGGATCGAACTGTGCTCATAACCGTAGCGGACAATATCGGACCGCGCCAAACGTCTCTCACCAGTCAAAATATTGGAGCGCACTTATGAAATTCCGCCCACTACACGATCGTGTTGTTGTCGAGCGTATTGATCCCGAAGCGAAGTCCGCCGGCGGCATCATCATCCCTGACACCGCTCAGGAGAAGCCCTCGCAAGGTGAGATCATCGCCGTCGGCCCGGGCGGCCGCGACGAAGCCGGCAAGCTGATCCCGATCGACCTGAAGGTGGGCGACCGCGTGCTGTTCGGCAAGTGGTCGGGCACCGAGGTCAAGCTCGACAGCGTCGATTACTTGATCATGAAGGAGAGCGACATCATGGGCGTGCTGCAGGAAACGGTGGCCAAGAAGAAGGCCGCCTGAGCATTCCCATCACCGAAACAGGAATTCACGGAGTAGCAAAATGTCTGCAAAGGAAGTTAAATTCTCAGTCGATGCGCGCGACAGAATGTTGCGCGGAATCGACACCCTCAACAATGCGGTGAAGGTGACGCTCGGCCCGAAGGGTCGCAATGTGGTGCTCGACAAGTCTTACGGGGCACCCCGCATCACTAAGGATGGCGTTACCGTCGCAAAGGAGATCGAGCTTGAGGACAAGTTCGAGAACATGGGCGCTCAGATGGTCCGCGAGGTCGCGTCGAAGACGTCCGACCAGGCAGGTGACGGTACCACCACCGCCACCGTACTCGCCCACGCGATTGTGCGGGAAGGCGCCAAGGCGGTTGCCGCCGGCATGAATCCGATGGATCTCAAGCGCGGTGTCGACCTCGCGGTTGATGCCGTCGTCGCGGATCTGAAAAAGAACTCCAAGAAGGTCACCTCCAACGAAGAGATCGCCCAGGTCGGTACCATCTCGGCCAACGGCGACCACGAGATCGGGCGCTTCCTCGCCGACGCCATGAAGAAGGTCGGCAATGAGGGCGTCATTACGATCGAAGAGGCCAAGTCGCTCGAGACCGAGCTCGAAGTGGTCGAGGGCATGCAATTCGACCGTGGCTACATCTCGCCGTACTTCGTCACCAACGCCGACAAGATGCGCGTCGAGATGGAGGATCCCTACCTCTTCATCTACGAAAAGAAGCTGTCGGGACTGCAGGCGCTGCTGCCTTTGCTGGAAGCGGTGGTGAAAACCTCCAAGCCCCTCGTCATCGTGGCCGAGGACATTGAGGGCGAAGCCCTTGCGACCCTCGTGGTCAACAAGTTGCGCGGCGGCCTGAAGGTCGCGGCGGTCAAGGCCCCCGGCTTCGGCGATCGCCGCAAAGCGATGCTCGAAGATATCGCGATTCTCACGGGCGGTCAGGCGATCTCCGAGGACCTCGGCATCAAGCTTGAAAACGTCACGCTCGCCATGCTCGGGCGCGCCAAGAAGGTGACGATCGAGAAGGAAAACACAACCATTGTCAGCGGTGGCGGCAAGAAGTCCGACATCGAGGCCCGCATCGCCCAGCTCAAGACGCAGATCGAGGAGACCACCTCCGACTACGACAAGGAGAAGCTGCAGGAGCGGCTCGCCAAGCTCGCGGGCGGCGTCGCGGTAATCCGCGTCGGCGGGGCGACGGAGATCGAAGTGAAGGAGCGCAAGGATCGCGTCGACGATGCGATGCACGCGACCCGCGCCGCGGTCGAGGAAGGCATTCTACCGGGAGGCGGCGTTGCGCTCTTGCGCGCCACCAAAGCGCTGGAAAAGCTGAAGGTCCAAAACGACGACCAGAAAGTCGGAGTGGAGATCGTTCGTAAGGCGATCAGCGCCCCGGCTCGCCAGATTGCCCTCAACGCAGGCGAGGACGGCTCCGTTATCGTCGGAAAGATCCTGGAGAATGACCAGTACGGCTACGGCTTCGACGCGCAGACGGGCGAGTACGTCAACATGATGTCCAAGGGCATCATTGACCCGACAAAGGTGGTTCGCGCAGCGCTACAGGGCGCGGCCTCAGTCGCTGGTTTGCTCATCACCACCGAGGCGATGGTCGCCGAACTACCGCAGAAGAAGGGCCAGGCGATACCGGGCGGGGGCGGCATGGGTGGCATGGACTACTGATCGTTTTCGTTACAAAAAAAGGCGCGGCGTCAGTCCCCGTCTTTTTTATGATGCGGCCAAGCGCAAGGAGTCCGCAATGCATACGCACCGGTTTGGACGGAAGCTCAAGCTACCTTCTACGGTGGCAATCAAACATGGAATCTTGAGGATGATGTCGCAGGATGAGCTTAAGGCGCAAGCTCCCGCCGCAAAGGCAGATGAGGACCTCGTTGCTCACGGCCGTGGTGCCGCAGTGGCGCTGAACGGCATCGAGACGCCACGCCGAAACGCAGTTCAGTGTATCTGAGTCCGGATGTCCGATGGTCTCGCACCGAAACATGTCGGGCGGAAGGAAACCACATGTCGGTTCAACACTGGAGGTTCAAAGCCGCGTTCGGAGCGGCGTGTCCCGTTTGCAGCGAAGAAATATCCTTTGCTTTCGTCGAGCCTCATCCCAGGCACGCGGGGCTCGAGATTTACACATTGAGATGTGAAAAATGCGGTCCGGTTAAATCGATAGTCGTTACCCTCCCACCTAAAGATATGCCGCCCCAGTTGGCGGCATAAACCAGTCCATCGCACCTGGGTGGAGGCCTGCTGTTCCTGAACAGACCCTTGAGAGATGGCGGGTCATGTTCACCAGTTCGGTAGGACGGCCGACATGGTGGTATACTTGAACTGTCAAACGAGTCCCTACTGGGGACAGTATGCCCCGCGGCCGAATGACCGCTCTTCGCCCCAAACCGGACTCGTGCTCGCTGGAAAGAGCGTCACTGGCTCGCAGCGATCCCGGCCTGAGTGGATGATCGGGCGCCAGCGCGCGATTTCAGCCCTGACAAACTCCTTCAACCGCTTGCGCAACAAGAAATCAAAAGCCATCGGGGTTCCTCTCGACAACGCCTAGTGCAGGACACGGTGCTGAACCGCTAGCAACACCCACTCGCTGGCCATCTGGAGGAAGCGCTTGCGGAGGTCGGGCTCAGGAACGTCGGTGGCCAAGTTTCTGCATTCTGCTGCCAAGCGCAGACACATGAGCGTGTGTTTTTGGGCATTGCTTGACTCGGACATAGCGCTCTTCCTTTTATGGGCGGGAGCGCAGGCCTCTCTCAGTCTTCGGCGGGCCGGTAGACGGTGCCGATGATGAAGTTGAGATGGGGGACGACAGCTTACTTAGCGAGCGAATTTACTAAATTTCCGAACACGTTTACGACATTACCGATCCTCTAAAGCCTGCCCCTGAACTCCAATGGCTTTCTCGGCTGTTCGAAAATTAGTGGGAGCCCTGTCCCGTGACGGTGGGTGGAGTCGTCGCAGGCTGCATAGCTTCCAGCGACTTAGAGTCATCGACTATTGGCGAAGAACCGGTGGTGACGATCGTTGGCGGACTGCTGGACAATGAGTGGAACATCGCGCCACCGATGACAAAGGCGGTGATCGCGAGGGTGACGACTACGAAGGTGCTCAAGCCTTGTTTTTCTCCTCCATCGAGCGGGCGAACGCTCGGATTAACAGGATTCATTTTGGTCATAGAAATACCTTTCAGGTCGCCTCTCCTAGACAAACGTGGCTGTGCCAACGCGCAGCACGACAGCACCTCGTATGGGAATACCGTAGATGGTGCTTATACGAGCGTTGTACAATGGCGCTCTTGGCGATGTCGCTCTTTGAAGGGAGGTTGCCGTGGAGGAACTGTCCGCTGAGACCAAGGAGCAGATTTTTCACGCTCTAGGAGTGGCTGTGGTCACGATTTGGAGCCGGCTACCTCAAGACATTCAACATGATCTGTTCGAAGGCGCCGTGAAATCACAAGGTGAGCCAACGAGGCAGGAAATTGCCTTCTTCCTACACGCAAAGCATTCGCGAACGTCCGATGGCGCCAAATCCCGCGCAGCGCCAGAGCCGGATAGTCTCGGGGGTTAAAGGAGCAGGAGAACCGATCTGCCGCAATCAAGCCCTTCACGCTGTCACAGCGCCAGTTTGCACAGTACGTGGCGGGTCGGTCAGTACCACGCTCAACAACGAGCTATGGACTTCGAGGTGGCCATTGTAGTCGATGAACCCAGCCTGGCGAAACTTGTTCATGAAATGGCTCACGCGCGACCGCGTCGTGCCGATCATCTCGGCGAGCGTCTCCTGGCTGATTTTTGCGACAAGGGGCTCCGGCCGGCCCTCCTTGCCAAAATTGGCCAGCAGCAGCAGCAGCCGGGCCAGCCGCTTCTCGGTTGAGTTGAAGAGCTGGTCGACCAGGTCTTCCTCCACCCGGGCGTTCCTCGCCAAAACATGCGAGACAAACATTTGAGAAAATGCGGGCTCGTCTTGAAGAACCCGGATGATCTCGGCCTTCTCCACCCGCATGGTCACGCATTCCGACATCGCGGTCGCTGTCGCCAGGCGCTTCGGCTGTCCGATCAAGCATCCCTCACCCACAAATTCGTCCGTCCCCAGGAGCGCGACAACCGCTTCCTTGCCCTGCTTGGACAGGACGGTGACTTTGACCTTGCCTCTCTTGATATAGAAAACTGCATCGGCAGCTTCGCCTTGCGCAAAAATGATCTGTTTCTTGCGATGGGTGGAAATGGTGCGGCCCTGGGCTACGGTCTCCAAGAATACCGCAGGATCAAACCGCGGTGTCTCCGTCGGGGTTCTGGGGGGAATGCTCCGTTTGCTCATTGCGGCTCCTTGCAGATTGGCAGCCTCAACCAACCGCAGCAGCCTAACTATAGCATAACCAATCGCCACAGCCTAACTATCTACGCGGCGAGCGCGCCTTGCAATTGGACGGTCACTGTCCGTATTGCCATAAATCGGGGGATATTTTCCGCCCTGCTCGCTAAAGTGTTCCAAATTGACCAGTTTGCTCCCGTACTTTGGTACAGCATCCATTCATCATCGGTTGTGAGCCCTGCGCCAGACGCCGGTGGCTGAGAGACTGTCGCGCTCCCGCCTGAGAGCAGCAAAAGGGGGAATGACATGGTCCATCCCGCTCAAACTCGAATTATGCAGCTCGGCTCTGGTTGGTATTGGGAAGTTGTCACCTATGCTCGCGAAGTGATAGCGCGCGGCATTGCTGACACACACGCGCAAGCCCGCGCCGATGCAGCCAAGGTGTCGCCAGGTCCGGAGACGCTGGAGGCGGCCTAGGCTGGGCCGCCTCAGTTAGCGGCCTTCGTCATTTTCGGTCGGCTCGCCAAATGGCAGGTGCAGTGTATCACTAGGATGGCTAAGCACCGTGCCATTGATGGTGCCAAGGCGGCTCCACCTTGTCGACAAACCCGGCCTCATGGAGAACCCGGTCGCGTAATCGCGTCGGGCTGCGTTCACCGCGGCGCGCCAATTCGGTGATGCGAACGGCCATGACCTCTCGCGACGCGGGGTCTCGAATGTCGAGGGCCTTGCAGACCCCCTCGACAGCCATCGACATTGCGTTAATGTGGTCCGGCTCGAACGCGCTGTCTTTGAGAAATGGAACGATTGGCATCACGCTCTGCTCTCCTTGCCTTTTGCCAAGCACAGGCGGGAGCACGGTCGGGTCTCTCAGCCACCGGCGCCTGGGCACAGGGCCGCTGCCGGTGATGAATGGAGCCTAGGCCGATCCAGGAGATTAAGCTGGTCAATAACGAACACTTTGATCCTCCCCACGGGATTCCATCCAGGCGGCCCTACCACTTCCAATTTCGCAGGCGGCTTTCAATGTTGCCGGTCATTGCTGCTCCCCATATTCTTCAAGAAGCTTCTACTGTATTGACCGGCGACCATATGCAAACCCCGCCGAGGGGGATCGGCGGGGTGCAAATCGGCCTGCGTTGGGGGGGATCGGGGCGCAGGCTTACCGTCTTAATAGGCGGAAGCCGCGAACACTTCATACGCACGACCCCGTGAATTCGATTAAATCCGATTAATTCTTTCGTGCGCTATTAGCGATCCGGCATTGCCGCAATGCGGCTCTGCTCGTGCCGTCCGTAATCTCCCCGGTTGATCCTGTAAACCGGCGGGTCCGAGGATGCGTTGATCTGCGCGCCACGGCTCATTCCACATCTACAAACTTACAACGGAAAGTACCAAAAGTAGGCGGCCCACGAGAGAAGAAAGATGATCGTAATGGCGATGGACATATAAAGGACCTCAGTGAACGTCCGGCGCAATTTTATTGGCATCCGAAAATATCTCCACCACGACCAGATGGTGAGTAGGGTAACGGCGGCAAGCGCGCCAAGAGCGAATGAAGGTGTGAACATTGTTGTCCTCCGTCGGGAGCTCTTGCCCAAAATGTTGTTGCTGAAGCGGCGTTGGGGTTGGGAAGTTATCCGAGTCGGGACTTGCGATAGCGCCTTTGGAACAGTCAGCCCCAAAGCGGCGTACCTCCGACCGCGCTACGCAGGCCGGATGCGCTACGCACCGATGCCTTCAGGGCGCATCAAATCACAACAAAGCTGATTGTATATCTGAATCGGCGTAAGCGTTGCAAAATCAGAGCGCCATCCGTGAATGCGGGATTCGATATCGTCTTCACAGAAGGAAATGCCGTGAGGGCTTATATCGTGACAAGCCTATCTGACATCTGCCGCAAGCATCACGGTTCCGTGAAGGCCGAGCAGAGTGAGCAATTTTGCACAGACTTAATGGCGTGATCGGCTCAGTCTCATCAATTCCAGGTGCCCTTCCACTGTCCCCCAGAGCTCGGGCGCCTGAGGACATCGACCCCTAATCCCCCGGTGCCCCCAGGTCGTGTCTATTTAGAAGTAATGCGTAGTGAGAGCCCCGCACCCCAAGTACGGGGTTCTTTCATGGGGGCACCTCCGTCGTGTTCAACACGGGGTACGTGGAGACACAGTGAAAAAACCCCCTGCAATGAGCCGAAGCGGCAAACAGATCACGTACCGAAGTCGACGATGTTGCTGGTCATGACGTGATGTCGGCGATGGCATCCGCGATATTGCGAAGCACGTTCAGCACGGCGTGCTTGTTTACACAAACTTTCGCATGAGTTCCGCGGACGAGTTCGGGCTGAATAAGTTCAAACCATCGGCGCCACTTGGCCGCCAAAAGCCGCAAAGAGCGCAATCGCGTCGGCGGGAGAGAGCGTGTTCATGAAAATGTACCATTCACATGACGTGCCAGGCGAACGGCCGAAGGATCGACAGGCGGTCAAGATTCGAGCCCTTGGAAAGGCGCTTGCGGCTGAGGGATTTTTGGTTTTAGACGAGCGAGCTAAGGTTTTAGGGTTGTGTCGCAGCACTGCTTGGAGTGTGCTCCGAGGCAACCATAAAGCATCCGGACTTTCTGCAACGACCATAAATCGCATACTGGCGGCGCCCTCGCTTCTGCCGTCTATCCGAGCCATCCTCGTTGAATATATCGCGGAGAAAACAACTGGTGTTTACGGTGATAGCAAGCTGCGGAGGCTCCAATTCGCGGCTCGTTTATCGGAAGTACGGTAAGCGCCCTCATCCGGATATCGAGTTGGTCCCGGATCGCCCGTGCCATGGCACGACGCCGGCGAGGAAGCCGCGCACTGAGTGACGCTGCCAGCCGGTTGCCTTCATCATCGAGGCGATTGTTGCCCTGTCCCTTCCGAAAATTTGATCCATCTGGATTCGCACCGTGAGGCAGAATCATCGCATCATCAAGTTCGATGCTCGCGATCCTGCATTCGCTCGTGATGTTCGTCGCCGACCTGTTCAAGTCGCGATACAGGCTCGAAGCCGAGAACCTGTTTCTCCGCCATCAGCTCAACATCGCTTTGAGGCGGGCGCCGCAGCGTCTGCGGCTGTACGGCAGTGACCGGGCGTTGTTGGTATGGATGACGCGGATTTGGCCCAATCTGCTCGATATATCCCAGGTCGTGAAGCCGGAGACCATCCTGCGATGGCATCGCTCCGGCTTCAAAGCCTTCTGGCGCTGGAAATCCCGAAATAGGGCAGGGCGGCCGAAGGTCGATCGTGGGCTACGTGATCTCATCCGACGGATGAGTAGGAGAATCCCCTATGGGGTGCGCCCCGGATCCATGGCGAACTGCTGATGCTGGGGTTCGAAGTTGCCCAGTCGACGGTCTCCAAATACATGGTGCGGGGTCAGGGGCCGCCTTCGCAAACCTGGAAGACGTTTCTTCAAAACCACGCTGAAGGGATCGCCGCTATCGATATGTGCGTGGTCCCGACGCTGACCTTTGAGCGCTTGTTTGCGTTCCTGGTTCTGGGCCACGGTCGGCGGCAGCTGCTGTGGTTCGAGATAACACCGCATCCGACAGCAGAGTGGCTGGCACGACAGATCACCGAGGCCTTCCCCTGGGCATCGGCGCCGGCCTATCTGGTGCGCGACAATGACGGTGCATACGGACATGTTTTCTCGCGCCGGGTGATGGTCATGGGTATCCGCGACCGGCCGATCTCACCCCGGTCACCGTGGCAAAATGGTCATATGGAACGCCTGATCGGCACTTTGCGCCGCGAGTGCCTGGATCGAATGCTGATCTTCGGCGAGGCGCACCTGCGGCGAATTCTGACCTTGTACGCCTGTTACTATAATAAATCGCGCACGCACTTATCGCTGCACAAGGATGCGCCGCTGGGTCGAGCGGTCCAACGATACGGAAAGGTTGCCGCTACGCCCGTTCTGTCGGGGCTGCATCATCGCTACGCGCGGATATGATTTTCGGAAAGGACAACAGGGTCTCACTATCTGCCGGGTGACGGTTGGATTTGTCCCACTAATTCTGGTACTGTCCTAGTTTGACCCCCATTGTCCTAATTTGTTCAGTGGGTTGTCCTAATTAAAAATTTTGACTAGTCACCGATTGCGGTCGCGAGCAAGCCAACGAGAATGCCAGCAAAGAAGATGCCAGCAAATAAGTACTCTGCTTGCTCGTTGTTCTTCTGATGAGCAAAATAAAATCCAATCAAACCGATGATGGCCAACAGGCCCATTGCCCGATCAGTTTCATCATAGCCA
This sequence comes from uncultured Gaiellaceae bacterium, assembly GCA_963829845.1. Taxonomy (GTDB): domain Bacteria; phylum Actinomycetota; class Thermoleophilia; order Gaiellales; family Gaiellaceae; genus Gaiellasilicea. Next base: position 227,543 of record CAWHKD010000024.1, read on the forward strand.
GTCTTTCTGGACGGACTTCAAAATCTCCTTCCGTACTTGTCGAGGACTTGCTCCAGTTCGGCGATGCCTTCGGCATCAACGGTGGCGCTGATCTTTAGCGGCGCGGTCACGCTAACCGGCCGAGCTGCCAGGCAGCGCCCCGCCGCCCTCTATGAGCGTTATCGCCGACAAGTTTTTTGTTGCCGCGCGTACAACTCCGATAATCGCCTGACCGCCCTCATTCACATGCGCATTGCTCAGGCGCGGACCAACTGGGAGCCCCCGCACCTGAGCCTTCGATACGCCTTCACCTGAATGGCATAGGGTTTCCACCTGTATTTCGAGGAGCACCGCCGCTCCGCGTCGAACATGCGGCGGTGCTCGCGCTTACCGGCGTGCTCACGCTAATGGGCAGGCGATCGCGGTTCTTGCGGGTCAGGATGATCAGGGACGGCGGCCTGTAGCTCGAGCGCATCTCCATGACGCCGACATCGCCGGGGCCGACCGGCAATACCCAGCCGTCGGCAACCTTAAGAAATCTCCAGAAAATCTCCAGGGAAATTCGAAATCTCCACGGAATGACCGAGCCGACCGAAGCTCTGCTCTAAAACCTTCGGCCGTCCTGAGGCTACTCAAGTCCGCAAGTGCTGAGGGCCGAGTGACGTCCCATCCGATCGGCAGCAGCAAAACCAAAATCTGCTGGGTGGCGCATTCGTGCCAGGCGGCGGAAGGAGATCACAAGATGTCGACCTTCCAACCGAGACGCCGGGAACCTGCCGAACGCTGCAGCACGCCTGTGCTGTCGGACACAGCGTGCGCCTGCCTGCTGTGGTTCGGATACTCCCACGCGGGCAACGCATAGCAGCTCGCAAGTCCACGCGGACAGCAAAAGCCAAGAAGGATCAAGTCATGCAGTACGTGTTGAACATGCCACCCTACCTCGGCATCCCCACCCTGACATGGGCACGCCGGCGGTTTCGGAACGCCATGCTGGCCTTCATCCAGCTTCGAAGCGACATCGCCGCTTGGTGGCAATTGCGGACAACAGTTCGTGCGCTGCAGGCGCTCGACAATCGCACGCTCACCGATATCGGCCTTGTTCGAGGCGGCATCGAGGGCGCAGCACGCCACGATCTCCGAATGAATTCACTCGCAAACCCGTCAAGGCGCGTGCCTCCACTTAAAGCCGGGCGATCAATGGCTCGCTCCGGATAACTCCCCTCCGACCTTCTAGGAAAATCACCGCGGCACGCCCGCACAACAAACCCACGCCGGTGCACAACGCTCGGCGGAACTCACTGAAAGGATCACGACCATGGCCGTCACTGCCAGCTTCATCGCATCCGCCGGGACGCTTTCGACCTTCGGCGACAACCTTGACAACACCATCACGCTTAACCGTAACGCTGCCGGGACCATCCTGGTGAACGGTGGCGCGGTCGCCATCACCGGCGGCACCCCGACGGTGGCCAACACCGCCCTGATCCAGGTCTTCGGCCAGGGTGGCAACGACACCATCCAGCTCAGCGAAAGCAACGGCGCGCTGCCAAGGGCTAATCTCTTCGGTGGCGTCGGGAACGATACCATGGTCGGCGGCTCCGGCGGCGACATGCTCTTCGGCCAGAGCGGCAACGATACCCTGCTGGGCAAGGGCGGTACCGACTTTCTCTTTGGCGGCAGCGAGAACGATGTTCTGACGGGCGGCGACGCCGACGATGAGATGTTCGGAGAATCCGGCGACGATCGCATGATCTGGAACCCGGGTGACGACACCGACCTCCACGAGGGCGGCGCGGGGGATCGACACGAGCGAAGTGAATGCCGGCGACGGGGCCGAGGTCTTCACGGTCACGGCGAATGGCACCCGCGTTCGCTTCGACCGGCTTGACCCGGCGCCGTTCTCCATCGACATGGGCACCATGGAGAAGCTCGTCGTCAACATGAATGGCGGCGATGATCGGTTCAGTGCCACCGGCAACCTGGCGGCCTTGATCGGGATCACGGTCGACGGCGGCACCGGTAACGACACGATCCTCGGCAGCAACGGCATCGACCGCTTGTTCGGCGGTGACGGTAACGACTTCATCGACGGCCAACAGGGCAACGACGTCGCATTCCTGGGTGCTGGCAACGACGTATTCCAATGGGATCCGGGCGACGGCAACGACGTCGTCGAGGGCCAGGACGGGAGCGATACCCTCCTGTTCAACGGCAGCGCCGGCACCGAGATTTTCGCGGTGTCGGCCAACGGCGGGCGCGCGCTACTTCACCCGCAGCCTCGGCAAATCGTGATGGACCTCGACAACGTCGAGCAGATCGACCTCAACGCGCTAGGGAACACGGACACCCTCACGGTGAATGACCTGAGTGGGACCGACGTGACAGAGATCAACGTCGATCTCGCGGGGACATTGGGCGGGACGGCCGGCGATGGCCAGGCCGACGTGGTGATCGCCAACGGCACCAACGGCGCGAACGTGATCGATGTGGTCGGCGCGGGGACTTCGGTATCGGTCCTGGGTCTTCGGCGCAAGTGAACATCGCGAATTCGGAAGGCGCAAATGATGCGCTGGTCATCAACGGCCTCGGCAGGAAGATGGCATCACCGCCACCACCTTGCCCGCCGGCGTCATCAAGCTCACGATCGACGGCGGCGCGGGCGATGACACCATCCTCGGCAGCCAGGGAGCCGACGTTTTCCTCGGCGGCGACGGCGCCGACTTCGTGTTCGGTGACAACGGGAACGACGTCGCTTTCCTGGGCGCCGGCGATGACGTGTTCCAAAGGGATCCGGGCGATGCCAACGACACCATCGAAGGCCAGGACGGCGTCGACAAGCTGCTCTTCTTCGGTTCGAACGCCAGCGAGAATATCGACATCTTCGCCAATGGCGGGCGCACCATGTTCTTCCGCAACATCGCCTCCGTGACCATGGATCTGAACGACGTCGAACGCATCGACTTCAAGCTCTGGGCGGCGCCGACAACATCGTGATCGGCGACCTGAGCGGGACGGATGTTACCGACATTGATCTCGACCTGCGCGGGCCAAATGGAGGAGGCGACGGCGCTGTCGATTCGGTCACCGTGAACGCCACCCAGGGTGCCGACGTGTTCGGTGTCACCGGCGACATCGGAGGTGTTCAGGTCTTCGGCCTTCAGGCGACGACGAACATGTTCTCACGGATCCAGACGATCGCTTGACGCTTAATGGCCTCGGCGGCGACGACGTCATCAATGCGAGCAGCCTCAAGGCTGGCGCCGTGCAGCTGACCATGAACGGTGGCCTGGGCAACGACCTGTTCGTCGGCAGCGAGGGTAACGACCTCGTCAACGGCGGCGACGGCGACGACGTTGCGCTGATGGGCGCGGGCGACGACACCTTCGTCTGGAATCCGGGGGACGACAACGACACCCTCGAGGGCCAAGCCGGGTTCGACACCTTGCTGTTCAACGGTTCGAATGCCGCCGAGCAGATCACACTGTCGGCGAACGGCGGGCGGGCGATGTTCTTCCGCGACATCGCCAATGTCCTGATGGATCTCAACGACATGGAGGTGATCGACTTCAACGCGCTCGGCGGCGCCGACCAGATCGTCGTAAACGACATGTCGGGCACCGATGTGTCGAGATGAACATCAACCTCGCCGGGATCCAACGGCCTCGGCGACGGCGCGGCCGACACCATTATCATCAACGGCACGAACGACGACGATGTGGCGATTGTCGTCGGCGACAACGGCAGTGTCTCGGTGCTGGGTCTGGCGACGCAGATCAACATCACCGGCTTCGAAGCCGACAAGGATCGCATCATCATCAATGGCCTTGCCGGCGATGACGTGATCGAGGCGTCGGGGCTCGGCGCTGGCGCAATCCAGTTCCAGGCCGACGGCGGCGACGGCAACGACGTCCTGGTCGGCGGGGCGGGCAACGACGTGCTGTCCGGCGGCGCTGGCGACGATGTGCTGATCGGTGGTCCTGGCATCGACATCTTGGACGGCCAGGTCGGCGACGACGTCGAAATTCAGCTCGTCGCGACCCCGGTAAGGCAGGACATGGGTGAGTTCTTCGTCATCTGACGCCAAACCCTCGCCGCGGGCAGCCCCTGTCCCGCGGCGGACGCGATCGATGCCAACGACTGCATCATC
>CAWHKD010000025.1:0-58278 GCA_963829845.1 uncultured Gaiellaceae bacterium
GCGCGCCTGAGCGCACCCGGCTCTCCGGGTCTGTCCTGGCGCACTATCCCCTCCGGCCGTGCACGCCAGCACGCGCCGCACGCCGAGGGCGTCAGGAGGTTAGCTCGCCTCGACGTCCTTGGCGGAGAAGATCACGGCCGGGACGTCCTCCTCGGCCGGGTCCTTGTCGCGCACGATCACGTCGATCAGCGTCGCGATCACGGCCGCGAGCGGGATCGCCAGGATCACGGCGAAGCCGCCGAAGAGGAGCCCGCACGCGGTCACGGCGACGAGGACGACGAGCGGCGTCAGGCCGACCGCGTCGCCGAGCAGGCGCGGGATCACGAGGTAGTCCTCGAGCAGGCGGACGACGAGCACGGCGAGCCCGGCGGCGAGCGCCGTCTGCCAGGAAACGGTCAGGCCGACGCCGACCGCGAGCGCGCCGGCGACGAAGCGGGCCGATCACCGGGATGATCTCCACGAACCCGGCGAAGGCGCCGATCAGGAGCCAGTACGGCAGCCCGATCGCCCAGAAGGTGATCGAGAGCACCGTCCCGACGAGCACGATCAGCACCGCCTGCCCGCGGACGTACGCGCCGAGCTTCGCGTCGATCAGCTCCCAGGTATCGCGCACGCGCTTCCGCTTCGGGCGCGGCAGGAGCGAGCAGAGCAGGTTCTCGGCGCGGTCGCGCTCGAAGATCCAGTAGGCGGCGCTCGCGAGCACGAAGAAGATCCCGAGCGCGACCTCGAAGACGGTCAGCGTCACCTCGACGGCGGGATCGACGAGCTGCTCGCCCGAGGGGAGGTCTTCGAGCCGCCGCTGCAGGCCGACGAGGATGTCGTGCTTGATCCCGGTCGACTGGCGCGCCTGCTCGCCGAGGTCGGAGCGCGTCGTCGGCAGGCCGCCGAGCGCGTTGTCGACCTGGTCGATCGCACGCGGCACGACGAGCCAGAGGAAGCCGGCGATGAGCCCGAGGAAGACGACGTAGTGGAGTCCGATGCCGACTCCGCGCGGGATGCCGCGCTCGCGCCAGCGACTCGACCGTCGGCCGCATCGCCGCCGCGAGGATGAAGGCGAAGAAGAGGAGCGCCGCGAGCAGCTTCAGCTGCCAGAGCGCGAGCGCGGCGACGACGATACCGCCCGCGACGAGCGTGGCGAGCGCGGCCCGCTGGGCGGTCTCCTTCACGCCGCCAGCGTTCCCCGCCGAGGCGATCGCTACCCTTGTACGAACACATGTTCGCGCGCTAGAATGGTCGCCGAATGGCCACCGACGAGCTGATCGTCCACGGGGCCCGCGAGCACAACCTCAAGGACATCGACGTCCGGCTGCCGCGGAACTCCCTCGTCTGCATCACCGGGCTCTCGGGGTCCGGCAAGTCCTCGCTCGCGTTCGACACGATCTACGCCGAGGGGCAGCGCCGCTACGTCGAGAGCCTCTCCGCCTACGCGCGCCAGTTCCTGCAGATGATGGAGAAGCCCGACGTCGACTCGATCGACGGGCTCTCGCCGGCGATCTCGATCGACCAGAAGACGACCTCGCGCAACCCGCGCTCGACGGTCGGCACGGTGACCGAGATCTACGACTACCTGCGCCTGCTCTACGCGCGCGTCGGCCGCCCGCACTGCCCCGTCTGCGGCCGCCCGATCGCGGGCCAGAGCCTCGACCAGATCGTCGAGCAGATCCTGGCGCTGCCGGAGGGGACGAGGTTCACGGTCAACGCGCCGGTCGTGCGCGACCGCAAGGGCGAGTTCCGCGACGTGCTCGACGAGCTGCGCGCCGACGGCTTCACGCGCGTCAAGGTCGACGGCGAGACGCGGCTGCTCGAGGAGGAGATCGTCCTCGACAAGAAGTTCAAGCACGAGATCGACGTCGTCGTCGACCGGCTCGTGCTCAAGCCCGACCTGCGCCAGCGGCTGACGCAGTCGGTCGAGACGGCGGCGGCGCTCGCCGACGGCCTCGTCGCGATCGACGTCGTCGACGGCGAGCAGATGCTCTTCAGCGAGAAGTTCGCCTGCCCCGAGCACGGCGTCTCGCTGCCCGAGCTGCAGCCGCGCATCTTCTCCTTCAACTCGCCGCACGGCGCCTGCCCGCGCTGCACCGGGCTCGGCTCGCAGCTCGAGATCGACCCCGACCTGATCGTCCCCGACACGACGCGTCACGATCGGCGACGGCGCGCTCGTGCCCTGGTCGGTCGGCAACGGCGGCTTCTACGACTCGATCGTGCAGGCGATCTGCGACCGCTACGAGATCGACCCCGACACGCCCTGGCGCGACCTCACGACCGAGCAGCAGGACCTCTTCCTCCACGGCACCAAGGGCGACAAGCTCTACGTCCAGTACCGCAACCGGATGGGCCGCCGGCGCTCGTACACGATGGCGTTCGAGGGGATCGTCTCCTCGCTCGAGCGGCGCTACAAGGAGACCGACTCGGCGCAGCAGCGCGAGCGGATCGAGGAGTACATGAGCTTCCGGCCCTGCCCCACCTGCGGCGGCGCCCGGCTGAAGCCCGAGGTGCTCGCGGTCACGGTCGGCGGCGAGTCGATCCACAGCTTCACGCGGATGTCGGTGACGCGCGCGCTCGCGTTCCTCGACGAGCTCGGCCTGACGCCGACCGAGGAGCTGATCGGCCACCGGATCGTCAAGGAGATCCGCGAGCGGCTGACCTTCCTCGACAACGTCGGCGTCGGCTACCTCCAGCTCGACCGCGCCGCGAAGACGCTCTCGGGCGGCGAGGCGCAGCGGCTGCGGCTGGCGACGCAGATCGGCTCGCAGCTCGTCGGCGTCCTCTACATCCTCGACGAGCCGTCGATCGGGCTGCACCAGCGCGACAACGACAAGCTGATCGCGACGCTCGAGCGGCTGAAGGCGCTCGGCAACACCGTCCTCGTCGTCGAGCACGACGAGCAGATGATGCGCACCGCCGACCACCTCGTCGACATGGGCCCGGGCGCGGGCGAGCACGGCGGCTACGTCGTCGCCGAGGGCACCGCCGAAGGACGTGATGCGGATCAAGGGCTCGGTCACCGGCCAGTTCCTCTCCGGCGAGCGGCGGATCGCGATCCCGCCGCGGCGCGAGGACGACCGCGGCCACTTCACCGTCCGCGGCGCCGCCGAGCACAACCTGAAGGGGATCGACGTCGACGTTCCCGGTCGGCAAGTTCGTCACCGTCACCGGCGTCTCCGGCTCGGGCAAGTCGACCCTCGTGAACGAGATCGTCTACAAGGCGCTCGCGAACCGGCTCAACCGGATGCGCGTCAAGCCGGGCGAGCACGCGTCGGTCGAGGGGATCGACGTCTTCGACAAGGTGATCGACATCGACCAGAAGCCGATCGGCCGCACGCCGCGCTCGAACCCGGCGACGTACATCGACCTGTTCACGCACATCCGCGAGCTCTACTCGCTCACGCCCGAGGCGAAGGTGCGCGGCTACAAGCCGGGCCGCTTCTCCTTCAACGTCCGCGGCGGCCGCTGCGAGACGTGCAAGGGCGACGGCACGATCAAGATCGAGATGCACTTCCTGCCCGACGTCTACGTCCCGTGCGAGACCTGCCACGGGCACCGCTACAACAAGGAGACGCTCGAGGTGCGCTTCAAGGGCAAGTCGATCGCCGACGTGCTCGAGATGTCGGTCGAGGAGGCGCTCACCTTCTTCGCCAAGATCCCGAAGCTGCGCCGGCGGCTGCAGACGCTGCACGACGTCGGCCTCGACTACATCAAGCTCGGCCAGCCGGCGACGACGCTCTCCGGCGGCGAGGCGCAGCGCGTCAAGCTCGCGGCGGAGCTCTGCAAGGTCGCGACCGGGCGGACGCTCTACATCCTCGACGAGCCGACGACGGGCCTCCACTTCGCCGACATCGAGAAGCTGCTCGAGGTGCTGCAGCGGCTCGTCGACGCCGGCAACACCGTGCTCGTGATCGAGCACAACCTCGACGTGATCAAGCAGGCCGACTGGGTGATCGACCTCGGCCCCGAGGGCGGCGAGGCGGGCGGCGAGCTGATCGCCGCCGGCACGCCGGAGCAGGTCGCCGAGACCGAGGGCTCGTTCACCGGCCAGTTCCTGCGCGGCGTGCTCGCCCCGCGCGGCGAGCCCGTCGCCGCCTGACGTGGAAGAAATCGCTCCCGGCCTCCGGCGCTGGACCTCCTGGCACGACCACTGGGAGGAGGAGGTCGGCTCGCTCGCCGTCGACACGCGAAGACGGCCTCGTCCTGATCGACCCGCTCGAGCCGCCGGCCGAGCTCGGCAAAGCCCGCGCACGTGCTCGTCACCGTCTACTGGCACGCCGCGTGGCGACGCCGAACTGAAGGCGCCGCACGTGGGCGCCGTCCCGCTCGCTGCGGCCGCTCGCGAACCGCGGGGTCGAGGCGGCCGACCGCGCGCGAGCAGGCCTCCCGGGCGGGATCCGCGCCTTCCAGACCGCCCGCGCGGCGGAGGCTGGTCTACTGGCTGCCGGAGCAGCGCGCCGTCGTCGTCGGCGACGTCCTGCTCGGCGCCGGCGCGAAGCCGCGCGCCACGGACGAGCCGCTGCGGCTCTGTCCCGAGGGCTGGCTCGGCAAGCCGACGCACGCCGACCTGCGCCAGTCGCGCCGCTGCTCGACCTCGGTCGCGTGCCGCTCCCACGGCGCGCCCGTGCTCGAGGACGCCCACGTCGAGCGTCCTCGCCGGCAACGGGCATCGGCGTAGTCGCGTGTTTCGCCGTCGATCGTCACCGCATCCTGAGGGAACACTGCGGAAGCGTGAAAGGGCTCCATGATGCTTGCGGCAGTCGAGACAGTGACAAAGGCCGACCCGGTATGGGTGTCCCGACGCCACAATTCGGACGTTGCCGCACAGGCAACCGCCGGTGAAGCGGTCCATGCTGCGTCTCCTCCAATTCAAGCGGTCGGAACGTCACCACGAACAGCCTAGACACACGGCGCGGCCGAAAAACCTGGTGGCCACGACCCTCCTGGCAGCGCTGCGACCATGAGGCCGAGTCCACCGTCCACGTGCCGTCGTCGCGCGCGCTCAGCACGAGGTCGTAGCGCAGAGCGCGTACCGAGTCGTCGAGGAGCCCGCCCAGTGTGAGCGTCGCGGTTGCCGACCCGCCTCCCTCGCCGCTCGAAGTCGCCTGAAACGAGCGCTGCGTCGCGTCGCTCGCGCCCGCTTCGACGAACGCATCGGTGAGCGCGGCGAGGTCGTGCTCCCACGGCTCGTCGATGCTCTCTGTGTAGCTGTTGAACGCGTCGACGGGCAGGGTGCCGTCGGCAGGGAGAGGAGAAGGCAGGCGCGGCGAAGTCGTTGCGGTCGTCGTCGTCGTCGTTGTCCCGGCAGTCGTGTCGGGCACCGTGACCGTGGTCGCCTTCGTGACAGTCACCGTCTCCGTGGCTGCGTCCTTGCCACCCGCGCACGCGCTCGCGAGCAGTAGGAGCACGAGCCCGGCCAGAACGCGCGTCAGAGCACCGCCTGCGTCTGCGTGACGCGGGCGACGTGCTTGCCGGCCTCGTCGAAGAGGTCGGTCTCGACGACGATCGTGCGGCTGCCGCGGTGGAGCGGGCGCGAGCGGGCCTCGACCACGCCCGAGCGGACCGCGGCGAAGAAGTTGGACTTCGACTCGATCGTCGCAGTCGCGCTCGACCCCTCCGGCAGGTTCAGGTAGGCGCAGTAGGCGCCGACTGTGTCCGCCAGCCCCATCAGGACGCCGCCGTGCAGCAGTCCGGCGGCCGTCGTCAGCCGCTCCTCCCAGGCGATCCGGGCGCGAACCTCGTCTGCCGAGGCTGCGAGCAGTTCGACGCCCGAGCGTCTCGGCATATGGCATTGCCGCCCGCACCGCCCGCGTCAGCTCCGCGTCCACGCGCGAACGTACCAACGCGGTGACTACGCTCGCCGTCGTGGACCCCGACCGCGAGTGGTGGCTGCGCGTGCCTGCCGTGCTGCTGTCGCCGCGGTCGGTCTTCGCCGCGCTGCGGAACGAGGAGCGGGAGGATGTCGAGGCCCGCGCGGAGCCGGTGCTCGCGCTCGACTCTTCTCGCCGGGATCGCGATCGCGCTCGGCACGAGCACTGCGCGGAGCCTCTACGACGACCCGCTCTACGACCCGCTGACGCTGGCGGTCTGGGCGGTGCTCGCCGGCGGCTTCGTCGCGTTCGCCGGCTACTTCATCGTCGGCGGCGCGCTCTACCTCGGCGCGCGCGGGCTCGGCGGCGTCGGCACGTTCCGCCGTGCGCGCCACATCCTCGGCTTCGCGCTCGCGCCGCTCGCGCTCTCGCTGCTTGTCCTCTGGCCGCTCGAGCTCGCTCGTCTTCGGCAGCGACCTCTTCCGGCGCGGCGGCGCCGACGACGGGCCGCCGGCGACTCTTCGACGCCTCGAGCTCGGCTTTGCGCCTGGTCGGCCGTGCTGCTGCTCGTCGGCGTGCGCGCCGTCCACGGCTGGACGTGGGCGCGCTCGCTCGGCGCCCTCGGGCTCGTCGCCCTCTTCCTAGCGGCGTTCGCGACCTCGCTTCGTCTTCTAGCGCCTCCTCGAAGAGCGCGAGCTCCTCCTCCGGCATCGCGTAGGTGTGCTGCTCCTCCGGGAAGCGGCGCTCGCGCACCTCCTCGACGTACGCGCCGACGGCCTTCTTGATCTCGTCCGCGAGGTCGGCGTACTGCTTGACGAAGCGCGGCGCGTGGCCCTCGTAGAGGCCGAGCAGGTCGTGCCAGACGAGCACCTGTCCGTCGCGTGCGCGCCGGCGCCGATCCCGATCGTCGGCACGGTCAGCGCCTCGGTGATCCGCGCCGCGACCGGCGCCGGGACGGCCTCGAGCACGATCGCGAAGCAGCCGGCGGCCTCGAGCGCGAGCGCGTCCTCGTAGAGGCGCACCGCCTTCTCGGCCGTCCGGCCCTGCGCCTTGAAGCCGCCGAGCATCGTCGCCGACTGCGGCGTCAGCCCGAGGTGGCCCATCACCGGGATGCCGGCGCCGACGAGCGCGCTGGACGCGCGCGAGCGTCGGCCCGGCGCCCTCGAGCTTGACCGCGTCGGCGCCCGCCTCCTTGACGAAGCGGATCGCGTTGCGCACCGCCTCCTCGTCGGAGACCTGGAACGAGCCGAACGGCATGTCGGCGACGACGAGCGGCCGCCGCGCCCCGCGGGTGACCGCGCGCGTGAGGACGAGCATCTCCTCCATCGTCGCGGGCACGGTCGAGTCGTGGCCGAGCACGGTCATCGCCGCCGAGTCGCCGACGAGGATCAGGTCGGCGCCGGCGGCGTCGGCGAGCCGGCCGGACGGGGCGTCGTAGGCGGTCACCATCGCGATCGGCTGGCGGCGCGCCTTCAGCTCGGCGAGCTCGGGCAGCGCGCAGCTTTCCGGGCGCGGGCGTGCCGGGAGCGGGCTTGCGGGGGCGGGTGGTCATGCTTCCTCCTCGTCAGGACGACGTTGTCGATCAGGCGGGTGGAGCCGACGCGGACGGCGGCGGCGAGGACGGGTGGGTCGAAGTCGGCGATCTCGACGTAGTCGACGTCGAGCCCGGCGAGCGCCGCGCGGGCGGCGGCGAGATCGCGGGTCGCGAGCGCGCGGGGGAGAGCCAGCGCGGCCTCGCGCTCGTCCGGCGAGAGGCGGACGTTCCGCGAGGAGAGCGCCAGGCCGTCGGGGTCGCGGACGGTCGGCACCGACGGCACTCGAGTCGAGGTCGAGGTCGCGGACGAGGCGCCGGATCACGGCGACCTGCTGCGCGTCCTTCTGCCCGAAGTAGGCGCGCTGCGGCCGGACGATGTTGAAGAGCTTCAGGCAGACCGTGGCGACGCCGCGGAAGTGGCCGGGCCGGTGGTCGCCCTCGAGCCCGCGCGAGAGCTCGCTCGACGTCGACCCAGGTCTGGAAGCCGGGCGGGTAGATCTCGTCCGGCGAGCGGCGCGAAGAGGACGTCGACGCCCGCGTCGGCCGCGAGCGCGGCGTCGCGCGCCTCGTCGCGCGGGTAGGCGGCGAGGTCGGCGGCCTCGTCGAACTGCGCCGGGTTGACGAAGAGGCTGACGACGACGATGTCGTACTCGGCGCGCGCGGCGCCGATGAGCGCCACGTGGCCGGCGTGCAGCGCGCCCATCGTCGGGACGAGGCCGATCGAGCCCGCGCGCGACGGCGAGGTCGCTGCCGCAGCTCCGCGATCGTCCGCGACCGTCCTCACAGCAGCGCCTTCGTCGTCTCGGCCAGCGCGACGTACATCGGCTCGAGCTCCGGCCGCTCGGCGCCGGATCGCGGCGACGTGCGCGTCGACCGTCGCCCAGTCGCCGCGCGAGATCGGCCCGGTCAGCTCGAAGTCGTTCTCGATCGTGCGGCGCATCAGCGGGTCGAGCGCCTCCGGCGGCGCGCCGGCGGCCTCGAGCAGCGAGCCGGCGGCGCGCCGCAGCGTGACGAGGTAGTTCGACGCGATCGCCGCGCCGGCGTGGTAGGCGGCCCGCTTCGCCGTCGGCGAGCGGGAACGGCTCGAGCCCGAGCGTCCGCGCGAGCCACGTCGCCGACCTCGCGCGCTTCGGCGCTCTCGGCGGTCACCGCCGCGAAGGCGCCGTCGAGCTGCTCGGCGCCGCGGCCGCGCGTGAACGTCTGCAGCGGGTGCAGGCCGAAGCGCCGCTCGTGCGGGTCGAGCGCCGCGAGCGGCGTGGCGCCGCTGACGTGGGCGACCCAGGGGCCGGGCTCGAGCGCGGCCGCAACCTCGGCGATCGCGCGGTCGGGGACGCAGAGGAGGACGAGCTCGGGATCGTCCGCGGAGAGGTCGAGCCCGCGCTCGCGCAGGCGCGCGGCCATCGCCGAGCCGACGCGTCCCGCGCCGATCACTTGGGCTCTCTCGATCATGTTCGTGGCTCCAGTTCCGTTACCGGATACCGGGCGAAAGTAGTGTAGCCCCATGCGGGTCCAGGTCGGCGACGTGCGCCTCTTCTTCGATGTCGAGGGCACGAAGCTCGTGGCCGAGGGCCCGTGGATGCGCGAGCGGCCAGACCGTCGTCCTGCTGCATCCCGGCCCGGGGTTCGACCACGGCCTCTTCAAGGTGCAGCTCGGTCCGTGGCTCTCGGCCGGGACGCAGGTCGTCTACACCGACCTGCGCGGCGCGCGGCCGCAGCGACCGGAGCACGCCGGCCGAACGGCGGGTCGAGCGCTGGGCCGACGACGTCAGGGAGCTCTGCGACGCGCGTCGGGATCGAGCGGCCGGTCGTGCTCGGGCTCGGCTTCGGCTCGGTCGTCGCGCTCAAGTACGCCGCCCGCCACCCGCAGCATCCGGCCGCGCTCGTGCTCGCAGCGCCGATCGCGCGGGTCGTGCCGGAGCGGTCGATCGCGGCGTACGAGCGGCTCGGCGGCGAGGACGCGCGTGCGGTCGCGGAGCGCTTCTACGACGGCATGGACGAGCAGGCATTCGCCGACTTCCTCCGCGTCTGCTTCCCGCTGCTCTCGAGCTACGCGCTCACGAGCGACGTGATCGCCCGCGCCGACTGGAACCCGGAGGTGCTGATGGAGTGGATGCGCGGCGAGGCCAAGGAGCTCGACCTGCGCGACGAGCTCGGCGCGATCCGCGCGCCGGCGCTCGTGCTGGCCGGAGAGCAGGACGCGTGGGCGCCGCTCGAGTCGGTGCAGGAGGTCTACGAGCTGCTCGGCGGGCACAAGCGCTTCCGCAGCTATCCCGCACGGCCGCCACTCCGTCTTCCGCGACGCGCCCGAGGCCTACGAGGACATGCGGCTCTTCCTCGACGACATCCAGGCGCTGGAGACGCGGACGTGAAGGTCGCGCGTCAACGGGGTCGAGCTCTTCTTCGACGTCGAGGGCGCGAAGGTCCGGCCGGACGGGCCCTGGATGCGCGACCGGCCGACCGTGATCCTGCTGCCGACCGGCCCGGGCCTCGACCACTCGCTCTACAAGGAGCACCTCGGCCCGGCGCTCGCCGAGGACGTGCAGGTGATCTACCTCGACCTGCGCGGCGCCGGCCGGAGCGACTGGAGCTCGCCCGAGCACTGGACGATCGAGACCTGGGTCGCCGACCTGACCGAGTTCTGCGAGACGCTCGAGCTGCAGCGGCCGGTGCTGCTCGGCACCGGGATCGGCGGCGTGATCGCGGTTCAGCAGGCGGCCCGGCAACCCGGATCTGGTCGACCGGCTCGTCCTCGTCAGCACCGTCGCCCGCTACAGCCACACGCGCTCGATCGCCGAGTTCGACCGGCTCGGCGGGCCGGAGGCCGGAGAGGTCGCGGCGCGGTACTTCGCCGACCCGACGGAGCTCAACTTCGCCGAGTTCATGCGCGTCTGCGTGCCGCTCTACGCACGGACGCCGCTGCCGCGCCGACGCGATCGCGCGGGTCGAGATGAACCTGGCGCTGACGGCGCACTGGGACGCGACGAGCGCGCGGGACTTCGACGTCCGCGCCGACGCGGCCAACGTCCGTTGCCCGGTGCTCGTGCTCGCCGGGGAGGACGACCCGTCGACAACGATCGCCGGGATCGAGGAGCTCGTCGAGGCGCTGCCGGCGGAGCTCGTCCGCTACGAGCGCTACGCCGAAACCGGGCACGGAGTCTTCCGAGACCGCCCCGAGGCGATCGGCGTCGTCCGCGAGTTCGTGAGGCTAGCCGCGGCCGAGACGGCGTAGGAGGCTCGCCCGCACGTCGGGCCACTCGTCGTCGATGACGCTGTACCAGGCCGAGTCGCGCCGCTGCCCGCCGCGGACGAGCATCGACTTGCGGTGGACCCCTCGAACTGCGCCGGCAGGGCGGCCATCGCGCCGCGCGACCGCTCGTTGCGCGCGTCCGTCTTCAGCTCGACGCGGAGGCAGCCGAGCCGCTCGAAGGCGTGCTCGAGCATCAGCAGCTTCGCCTCGATGTTGATGCCGGTTGCCCACACCTCGGGCGTCAGCCACGTCCAGCCGATCTCGATGCTGCGATGCTCGGGGCGCAGCGCGAGATAGCGCGTGCTGCCGACGACGCGGTCGTCCTCGCGGCGCACCGTGACGAGCGGCAGCTCCGACCCGTCCGCCTGATTGGCGTAGGCGGCGTCGAGGTACGCGCGCATCTGGCCGCGCGTCTGCGGCTGCTCGACGCTGAGCCACTGCCAGGTGCGCGGGTCGCGCGACGCCTCCCAGAGCCCGTCCTCGTGCTCGGGCGAGAGGGGCTCCAGCCGCACCAGCTCGCCCTCGAGGGTTGGGGTCGTCCAGTCCACTAGACTCCTGAGCATGCCGATCTACGAGTACGCGTGCATGGAGTGCGAGTCGCATTTCGAGGAGCTCGTCCGGAACGCGGAGCAGGCGGTCACGTGCCCCGAGTGCGGCGCCGGCAACGTGCTCAAGCAGCTCTCGAGCTTCGCCGTCGCCGGCGTCTCCTCGCAGCCGAAGCTCGGCGGCGGCGGCGGCTGCTGCGGCGGCTCCTGCGGCTGCGGCTGAGCGCACACCGGCCGGCGACACCTGCCGCTGGCGGAGCCAGCCTCCGGTGACGCCTCGCACCGCGCCGGAGCGCGCTCGGGACCGTCCTCCGCCGGACGTAGACTCACTCCCGTGAGCGATCCGCTGCTCGAGTACGAGAAGGAGACGAGCACCTGCACCCGCTGCCCGCTCGCGGCGACGCGGACCCAGGTCGTCTTCGGCTCCGGCGACCCGAACGCCGAGCTGATGTTCGTCGGCGAGGCACCCGGCTTCCACGAGGACAAGAACGGCGTCCCATTCGTCGGGCAGGCGGGGAAGCTGCTCGAGACGCTGCTGAACGGGATCGGGCTCACCCGCAGCGACGTCTACATCGCGAACGTGCTCAAGTGCCGGCCACCCGGGAACCGTGACCCACAGCCCGAGGAGATCGAGGCCTGCGAGTCGCACCTCTTCCATCAGATCGAGCTGATCCGGCCGACGATCGTAGCGACGCTGGGGAACTTCGCGACCAAGCTCCTCTCCGGCAAGCCGACCGGGATCACCCGCGTGCACGGCGTCGCGCAACAGGTGACGCTGGGCGGCAACGACGTCACGCTCTACCCGCTCTACCACCCGGCGGCGGCGCTTTACACGCGCTCGATGCTCGCGGTGCTGGAAGAGGACTTTCGCCGGATCCCGGAGCTGCTCGGCCTGACGACGGTCGTGCCGGAGCCGGCCGAGCTCGAGCCCGAGCCGGAGCTCGAATCGGAGCGCCCACTCGAGCCGGCCGTCCAGCTCGGCCTCTTCTGACGCCGTGGAGCTGCGCTCGAGCTCCCCCGCGGAGACGGAGGAGATCGCCGCACGTCTGGCGCGCGGGCTCGCGCCGGGCGACCTGGTCACGATCTCGGGCGAGCTCGGCTCCGGCAAGACCACCTTCGTGCGCGGCGCCTGCCGCGCGCTCGGGGTGACCGCGCCGGTGACGAGCCCGACGTACACGATCGGGCACCGCTACGAGGGCGACCCGGACGTCTCCCACCTCGACCTCTACCGCTTCACGGCCGTCTCGCAGGCGGAGTGGGGCGACCTCGAGCCCTACTTCGAGGACGCGATCGTCTTCGTCGAGTGGCCGGAGGCGGCCGGCGCGGGCCTGCCGCCCGTGTGCGCCGCCGTGCGGCTCGAGCACGTCGACGAGCAGAGCCGGCGAATCGTGATCGAGGGCGACGTAACCTTCGTGGATGCCGCTGATCCTGGCGTTCGACACCGCGACTGACCGCGCCACGAGCGCGCTGGTCGGCGACGGGGAGGTGCTCGGCGAGCGGGTCTCGCGCGCCTCGACGCTGCTCGTCGACATCGACGCGCTCGTGCGCCAGGCGGGCGCGCATCCGCGCGATGTCACTGGTCTCGCCGTCGGGATCGGGCCTGGCAGCTTCACCGGGATCAGAATCGGGCTCGCGGCCGCCCGCGGGCTCGCGCTCGCGCTGGACGTCCCCGCCGCGGGCGTCTCCACCCTCGACGCGCTCGCGGCAGGCGCTCCCGGCGCGGCAGCCGTGATCGACGCCAAGCGGCGCGAGGTGTTCGTGGCAGGGCCGCGGGCGATCGTGCCCGCCGAGCTGGAGATCGAGGCGCACGCGACGTACGTCGGGAACGGCGCGATCCGCTACCGCGAGCTGTTCGAGGCGGCGGGCGCCGACGTGCCGTCGGACGACGACGAGCGTCACCTGCCGCGGGCGCGGTTCCATGCTGAGCTTGCGACGGAGTTCGTCCCCGTCGATCTGGTCGAGCCGCTTTACGTCCGGCTCCCCGATGCCGTAGAGATCGCGCCATGAGCGGCGTCGGCTCGACGGAGCCGCCGAGGAGCGGGGGAGGTGCCGGCTCTGCCGGTGCCGGAGCGGCAAGCGTCGACCTGCGCAAGCTCGAGTTGCACGACCTGAGCGACATCGAGCGGATCGAGCGCGAGTCGTATCCGACGCCGTGGTCGCGCTCGATGTTCGCGGGCGAGCTTGCCAAGCCGAGCTCGCTCTCGCTGGGCGCGTTCGATCGCGAGACCGGCGCTCTCGTCGGCTACCTCGTGATCTCGCGCTACGTCGACGCCTGGCACGTGATGAACGTCGCGGTCACCGCCGACTACCGGCGGCGCGGCATCGCGCGGGCGCTGCTCGAGCGGCTGTTCGAGGTCACTTCGTCGGACGAGCGACGCGGCTACACGCTCGAGGTGCGCGTTACGAACGTCGGCGCGATCGCGCTCTACGAGCGGCTCGGCTTTGTCGCGCGCGGCGTCCGGCGGGGCTACTACACGGACAATCGCGAGGACGCGCTGATCATGTGGCGCGACCCGGTCCCCGATCAGAAGGACGCGCCAGAACAGGCCGAGGCCGGCTGATGCTGCCAACATGATCCTGGGCCTCGAGACCTCGTGCGACGAGACCGCGGCAGCTCTCGTCACCGAAGCAGGCGAGATCCGCGCGAACATCGTCTCCTCACAAGCTGAGCTGCATGCGCGCTACGGGGGCGTCGTGCCCGAGATCGCGTCCCGGCGCCACCTCGAGCTCGTGACCCCGGTCGTGCGCGAGGCGCTCGGCGAAGCAGGAGCCACCCTCGGCGACGTCGACACCGTCGCGGTGACGCAAGGCCCCGGCCTCGTCGGCGCGCTCCTCGTCGGCGTGTCGGCGGCGAAGGCGCTCGCCTGGGCGGGCGGCCTA
The DNA here is from genome assembly GCA_963829845.1 of uncultured Gaiellaceae bacterium. Lineage (GTDB taxonomy): Bacteria > Actinomycetota > Thermoleophilia > Gaiellales > Gaiellaceae > Gaiellasilicea. Next base: position 14,002 of record CAWHKD010000025.1, read on the forward strand.
CCTTTGGCGCCGGTCGACCATCTGCACGGCCATGTCGCCTCGCTCTTCCTCGAGCCCGACCCGGTTGAGCCGCCGTTTCTCTGCCTGCTCGCGAGCGGCGGACACACGCTCTTGCTCGATGTCCAGGACCACGGGGGTTACACCGTGCTCGGCACCTCGATCGACGACGCGGCCGGCGAGGCGTTCGACAAGGGCGCACGGGTGCTCGGGCTCGGCTATCCGGGGGGCCGCGAGATCGAGCGCCTGGCAGCCGGGGGCGACCCCGAATCGTTCTCCTTCCCCGTCGCCCGCCTCGACGGGCTCGACTTCTCCTTCTCCGGCGTGAAGACGGCATTGCTGTACGCCGTGCGCGATCTCGGCACCGACGCGGAGGCGCGCAAGGCCGACCTGGCCGCCTCCTACCAGCGCGCGATCGTGCGTGCGCTCGTCGAGCGCACCGGCGCGGCCGCAGCGGTGGCCGGACACGGGCAGATCGCGGTCGTGGGAGGAGTCGCCGCGAACTCCGAGCTACGCGAGTCGCTTCCCGGGGCGCGCTTCGCGCCGCTCCAGCTTTGCACCGACAACGCGGCGATGATCGCCTCCGCGGGCCGGTACGGCAGGCGTCTTCCCTATCCTCGTTACCTTGATCTCGACGCATACGCATCGCGCGCCTGACCGCCGGCGGCTCGCAGCCGGGCTGGCGATGGCCGTTGCGCTGCTGGTCGTGGGCAGCGGACAGAGCGCTCAGTCGCCCGTGGCCGCGGAGGACGGCGCCGCTGCCTGGCGTGGCTTCGTCGACGGCGACCGGGCCGCGATCGCGATCGGCCAGCGGATGATCGTCGTGCTCAAGAACCCGTCGCTCGCCGACCGGATGGCCGAGGCGGGAGGCACGGCGACCGAGTCGGCGATGCGCCAGTGGACGGCCAGCGCTCTGGCGGCCCAGAAGCAGATCGCCGCGCGGCTCTCGCGTGAGGGCATCCAGCTCGTGCCGGACTTCATCTACACGCGCACGTTCAACGGCTTCGCGGCGCCGATCGACGGACGTGCCCTCGCCCTGCTCGAGCGGGACTCGGATGTGTTCGGTGTCTACCCGGTGCGGGCCGCCTACCCGGCTGCACTCTCGGCGGCGGAGTTGCGGAGCCCCGCATTCGGACCAGGCGGCGGCCGCCGCGGGGAGGTCGGCATCCCGCGATTCGACGGCAGCGGGATCACCGTCGCCCTCCTCGACACCGGCGTCGACGTCACCCATCCCTTCATCCGCGACCGGTTGCTCGACGGGTTCGACATGCTCGATCCCGAGCGCCGCGGGATCGCCCGCGCGGACCCCGACGAGCCGACGCGGCTCGAGCGTCACGGAACCCAGCTGGCGGGGCTAATCGCCGGCCGGGCCGGTCCGGGCGGGATCCGCGGCGTCGTCCCGTCCGCGAGGATCCTGCCGATTCGCGTCGCAGGCTGGCAGCCGAGCGCCGAGGGCGGCTTCGCCGTCTACGGCCGCACGGACCAGCTGCTCGCCGGGATCGAACGCGCCGTCGATCCCGACGCCGACGGCGACGTGCTCGATGCCGCGCGCGTCGCAGTCGTCGGCGTGACCGAGCCGTTCGCGTCCTTTCCGGACGGGCCGATCGCGCGCGCAGTCGAGGGAGCTGCGCGGCTCGACACACTCGTCGTCGTGCCCGCCGGCAACGAGGGGCCGGCCGGCCCGAGCTACGGCAGCATCGGCGGCCCCGGGGGTGCGCCGGACGCGCTCACGGTTGCCGCGGCGGATTTCCGCAACGACACGGCCACGGTCCGTGTGGTCGTGCGGGTAGGGCTGCACGTACTGCTCGATCGCGAGGTCGCGCTCGCCGGCGCTGCCGCGCCGAAGGGGCCGCTGGCGCTCACGGTCGCACGGCCTCGCCGCGACGTGGCGGGCGGCCCGCGTGGCACGCCGCTGGCCCGCTACTTCGACGACCGCGGCTACAGCCTCGTTGCGGGTCGTGCGACGCTGCTCTCACGGGCAGCGGGGCCGGCCGACGAGGCCCGCTCGGCGGTCCTCGCCGGCGCGGCGGCGATCCTCGTAGATGGCGTCGTCCCGGCGGGAGCGCTCGGCCTCGACGATCGTCTCGACGTCCCCGTGATCGGGATTCCGCGCGAGGCCGCGGCTGCGCTCCGATCCGCCCTCGCCCGCGGCAACGAGGTGAACGTCTCGCTGGGTGCACCCGGCTGGCGGACGAACGTCCGCCGGGCGGCGATCGCGCCGTTCTCCTCGCAGGGCCTCGCGTTCGGCGGCGGGATCAAGCCCGAGCTTGCCGCCCCGGGCGTCGAGCTCGTGACCGCCGACCCCGGCCGGAACCCCGATCGCACCGCCCGCTACGCCACCATCAGCGGCACGAGCGCGGCGACCGCGCTCGCCGGCGGCGCGGCCGCGGCGCTCGCGCAGGCCCGTCCGGAGCTCGACGCAGCTGCATTGAAGGGCGCGCTCGTGGGAACGAGCGTCCGGGCCATCGCGAGCCCGGCCGCGGCACAGGGCGCCGGCACGCTCGACCCGCTGGCCGCCGCGGCGGCCGAGGTGGTGGCCGTGCCCGCGACCGTCGGCTTCGGCTCGGCCGACAAGGCGGGCTGGAGCGCCGTCCGCAGAATCTCGCTCCGAAACGTCTCCTCCCGCCGCGTCACGATCGCCGTCGCCGCTGCGACGGAGCCGATCGCGGGCCTCTCCGTCACCGCGTCGCCCGACCGCGTCCGCCTCGACGCCGGCGCCAGCGCCCCGGTGAAGCTGACCGCCCGCTTGACGTTCCTGCCCCGTCGCGTCGGCGCGATTCAGGGACGGGCTCGGCTCGAGGTCTCAGGCGGCGGCCGCGCCGTCATCCCGTGGGCGGTCGCGCTTCCCTTCAGAGGCTCGGCGCTGATCGGCGGCGTTGCGATCTCCGCCCGCAGCTTCCGCGCCTCCGACCGAGCGCCCGCGGTGCTGACCGTGCAGGCCGGACAGGTGCGGGACCTCGCCGGACGGCGTCAGCTGCGCCCGCTCGCCCGACTCGACGTCGAGCTCTGGCGCCGCGGTGAGCGACTCGGCCTCGTGACACGGTTGCGCGACGTGCTGCCCGGTCGGTACGCCTTCGGACTCACGGGGCGCGGCCCACGCGGTGGCGCTCTCGCCAAGGGCCCCTATCGGCTGCGCGTGCTCGCGGTACCGCCCGATGGCCCGGCCGAAGCGGAGACCGTCACCTTCAGGATTCGCTGATCCGAGAGGGGTAGACTCCCGCCCGGCCTCGAGAGATCTCGAGAGAAGGAGACTGCGATGTCCACCGCCGAAGCCCCTACACATCTTCGCGAGAACCCGCTCGAGCTGGCGCGCCAACAGCTTCGGAGTGTCGGGGAGATCTTCGCGATCGATCCGAACCTCATCCGCGTCCTGGAGAAGTGCAAGAAGGCGGTCGAGGTCTCGATCCCGGTGACGATGGACGACGGCTCCGTCGGCGTCTTCCGCGGCCACCGCGTCACCCACAACATCGCCCGCGGCCCCTCGAAGGGCGGGATCCGCTACCACCCGGCCGTCACGCGCGACGAGGTGAAGTCGCTCGCGATGTGGATGACGTGGAAGTGCGCACTGATGGGCCTACCCTTCGGCGGCGCCAAGGGCGGCGTGGTCTGCGACCCGAAGCGGCTCTCGCGCGGGGAGCTCGAGCGGCTGACGCGCCGCTACACGAGCGAGATCATCAACGAGATCGGCCCGGAGAAGGACATCCCGGCTCCCGACGTCGGCACGGACGCGAGCGTGATGGCCTGGATCTTCGACACCTATTCGATGAACAAGGGCCACTCCGTTCTCGGCGTCGTCACCGGGAAGCCGCTCGCGATCGGCGGCTCGCTCGGCCGCGACGAGGCAACGGCGCGCGGCGCGCTCTACGTGATCGCCGACGCGCTCGGCGAGGAGGGCAAGCAGATCGAGGGTTTGAGCGTGGTCGTGCAGGGCTTCGGCAACGTCGGCCGCAACCTCGCGCGGCTCCTGCACGGGCAGGGCGCGGTCGTGATCGCTGTCTCGGACTCGAGCGGCGGCCTGCATGCGCCGGACGGGCTCGATATCCCGGCCGTGCTCGCCTGGAAGTCGGAGCACGGAACGCTCGAGGGCTATCCGTCGGCCGACGCGATCACGAACGACGACCTGCTGCTGCTGGACTGCGACGTACTCGCGCCGTGCGCCCTCGAGCAGGTGATCAGCGTCGAGAACGCGGCACAGGTGAAGGCGCGGATCGTCTGCGAGGGGGCGAACGGCCCCGTCACTCCGGCCGCGGACGAGATCCTCGAGGACCGCGGCGTCCTCGTCCTCCCCGACGTGCTCGCGAACGCGGGCGGCGTCGTCGTCTCGTACTTCGAGTGGGTGCAGGGGCTCCAGGAGTACTTCTGGAAGGAGGAGGAGGTCAACCAGCGCCTGGACGACATCGTCACCCGAGCCTTCCAGGAGACGCTTGCGACGAAGAAGGAGCGCCGGACGAGCATGCGGATGGCGGCCTACGGGCTCGCCGTGCGCCGTGTCTCGGAGGCGACGGTGACGCGGGGGCTCTATCCCTAGAGTCACGCTCTTCCTCGCCGACGGCTGCCATCTCTGCGAGCGGGCGCTCGAGGTCGTCGACCAGGTCTGCGCCGGCGACTTCAAGCGGGTCGACATCAGCGGCTCGCCCGAGCTCGAGGCCGCCTACCGCGAGTCGATCCCGGTCGTCGAGATCGACGGCGAGCGGGCGTTCACGTACTTCGTCCAGCCCGACGCACTGCGGCAGCGGCTGAAAGCCTGCCGCTGACGGTTCCCGCGGCGGTCACACGAGACCGTCGGCACAATGTCACGAAGGTTGTTACAAGCGACGAGAGGGACGAGTTGGCGGATCGGTTGACGGTAGGGGTTGCGGCGCGGCTGTCCCGCTACCTGCAAGTGCTGACGCAGGCCAGGAAGATGGGCAAGGACAGGATCTCCTCGCAGGAGATCTCCGACTACACCAACATCAACGCCACCCAGATCCGCCGTGACCTCTCCGGCTTCGGGAAGTTCGGGAAGCGGGGGGTCGGCTACAACATCGACTCGCTGCTGGGCGAGATCCGCAAGATCCTGCGGACGCAGGGGCAGCACAACATCGCTCTCGTCGGCGCCGGTAACCTCGGCCAGGCGATCGCGAGCTCGCCGATCTTCGCGGAGCATGGGATCAACATCGCCGTCGTGCTCGACACCGATCCCGACAAGACCGGCCGCTCGATCGGCAGCCTGGCCGTCCAGCCCTACGCGCAGCTGCGCGAGGCCGTGCGCGACAACAACATCATCGTCGGCGTGATCGCCGTCCCCGCCTCCAGCGCGCAGCACGCGGCCGACGACCTGATCGACGCGGGCGTGAAGATCATCTTCAACTACTCGGAGGCGCTGCTCGACGTCCCGAGCGACGTTGCCGTGCACGCCTCGAACCCCGCCGTCGAGCTTCTCTACGCCCTCTACTTCCACCTGACCTAGGAGGGTTTGGCGGAATGGCGCTCGTCGACGGGGCGCGGTGCTCGTTCCGAGGCGAGGACACAGGGAGCGCCGATAGCCGAAGCTATCGGTGCGACCGAGGACGTAGCATCGGGGCGAGCAGCGCGGTCCGGCGGCTCAGCCGCTATTTCGCCAAACCCTCCTAGGCGGTCGCGGCTCTCAGCTGAAAGCCGTCGCAGCCCAGGTGAGCGCGACGACGAGGTTGAGCAGGAGAACGAGTGCGCGCAGCATGGCTCGATATCGGCAGGATGCGGCGATGCGGGATCCCTCGTTCTGCGGTTCGCGCCGGCCGTGAAGATCCTGCTCTGGCACGGCTACCTCCTCGGCGGCACGGGCTCGAACGTGTACACGCGGGCGCTGGCGCGAGAGTGGACACGGGCGGGCCACGAGGTCACCGTCTTCAGCCAGGAGCCCGAGCCGGAGCTCTACGACCTCGGCGGCGCCGGCACGATCCGGCCGGATGTCGGCGGGCTGCTGCCGGTCTTCGTGCTCGACCGCTACCAGGGCTACGAGGTCAAGCTCGTTCAGGGCTGCACGCGCGCCGAGCTCGATGCCTGGGTGGAGCGGAACGCCGCGTCGCTGCGGGAGCATCAGCCCGCCGACCTCGTCTTCGCGAACCACGTCCTGCTCGGGGGCCCGGTCGGGGCCGCGAGCGGCGCACGCTTCGCGGTCAAGGCACACGGCTCGGAACTCGAGTACTCGATGCGCGGCAACGCGGCTCTGTCGGCGTGGGGGAGGGAGGCACTCGCACAGGCCGAGGCGGTCTTCGTCGGCTCCGCACACATCCGGACGGTGCTCGAGGACGTGGTCGGCCACGTCGACCGCGTCCACGAGGTGCCGCCCGGGGTCGATGTCGACGACTGGCGCCCGCGTCCGCGTGCGGAGGCGCTGGCCGGTCTCATCGACGAGGCGCAGCAGGACCCGCCCAATCCAGGGAACGCGAACGAGCGCCTGCCGGACGAGGGCAATGCCACGCGCCTGACTACATTCCTTGCCGGGGACGAGCAGACGGTTGTCTACTTCGGGAAGCTCCTCTACAACAAGGGCGTCCACGTTCTGCTCGAGGCGCTGCAGCAGGTCGACGCCCGCGCCGTCATCGTCGGCTTCGGCGACTATCGCGAGACGCTGGAGGCTTCGGCCGGCCCGCGTACCCTCTTCACCGGCCCGCTCGAGCACCGGCACCTCGTCCACCTGCTCGCGCTCGCCGACGCGACCGTCGTCCCGTCGATCTTCCCGGAGGCGTTCGGGATGGTCGCGGCCGAGGCCGCCGCTGCCGGCTCGCCGCCGCTCGTCGCCCGTCACTCCGGCCTCGCCGAGATCGCCGACGGGCTCGAGCAGGAGTACCCGCCGCACCTGCGCCACCTCGCCAGCTTCGCGACGGGGGACGCCACCGAGCTCGCCGCGAAACTGGGCGAGCTGCTCGCGCTCTCGGAGTCCGACCGGGCGCACGTGCGCGAGGCGGCGCGGGCGGCGACCGTGAACCGCTGGAGCTGGGCGGGCGTTGCGCGTCGCTTGTTGGAGCCGTTCAACTACCCTCCCGCCGATGGGTGACGAGCAACGGCTTGGCTACGTCGAGCTCCTCGACACTGCGCGCGAGGGGTTCGAGAGCGGAACCGACTTCACGATCGCCGTCGAGGAGGAGTTCGCGCTGCTCGATCCGGCCACCCTCGGTCTCGTCAACCGTTTCGAGGAGGTCCAGGAAGCAGCACTGGGAACGGCGCTCGAGCCGAACCTGGTCGGCGAGCTGATCGCCTCCGAGGTCGAGATCAAGACGGGCCGGCGCGAGTCGTTCGCCGAGATTCCCGCCGCGATGACGGAGCGCCGCGCCCAGCTCGACGCCCTCGTCGACACGCTCGGGATCGGGCTTGCTGCGACCGGGACACACCCGTGGGCGGACTGGAAGGACCAGCGGATCATCGACACGCCGCACTACCGCCGCAACGACGAGCTGCTTCGCTACGTCGTCTGGCGCAACAACACCTTCGGGCTCCACGTCCATGTCGGCATCCGCGGTGCCGACCGCGCGATCGCGGTCACGAACGGCCTCCGCAACTTCCTCCCGGAGATCCTCGCGCTCTCGGCCAGCTCGCCCTTCGTCGAGAGCGTCAACACCGGGCTGCACTCGGCGAGGACGCAGATCTTCACGCGCTTCTTCCCCCGCTGCGGGGTGCCGGACGCCTTCGCCTCCTGGCAGCAGTACGAGGACTACGTCCGCTTCCTCTACGAGACCGGCTCCGTCACCGAGCACACCCAGCTCTGGTGGAGCGTCCGCCCGCATCTCGGCTTTCCGACGGTGGAGATCCGGATCGCAGACGGTCAGCCCGACCTCGCAGAGGCGCAATCGCTCGCGGCCTTCGGCGCCTCGCTTGCGGCTCGGATCGCGCGCGCGCACGACGAGGGCGAGGCACCCGCGGATCAGCCGCACCGGCTGATCGAGGAGAACATGTGGCGTGCGATCCGCTACGGCCTCGCCGGCGAGCTGATCGACCTCGAGCGCGGCGACGTCCTGCCGGCGCGGGCACGGCTCGAGCGCCTGCTCGAGTGGGTCGCGCCCGTGGCCGAGGAGATCGGCGCCGCCCAATACCTCGCCATCCCCGAGCGCAACGCCGCCGAGCGCCAGATCGCACGCTTCGAGGAGGGGGCGACCCTCGAGGAGATCTACGCCGAGCAGGCGGGCGTCCCCGTCCGTGGCTGACAACGAGATCAGCGAGCAGGACCTCATCGAGGCGCTCAGCCGGCTGCAGGTGTCCGACCTGCTCGTGCAGACGCTCTCGACCGTCTCCTCGCTCGCCTATCACCGGCTCTCCCCCGAGCACCGCGATCTCGAGCAGGCGCGGCTGGCGATCGATGCGCTCCGTGCGCTCGTCCCCGTGCTCGCCGACGCGGTCCCGCCCGAGCTGACGCGCGACTTCGAGCAGGTGACCGCGAACCTCCAGCTCGCCTACGCGGCGGCTGTCGAGCAGGGCTCCTGACCAGGCACCCGCCGTCGCTTGTGCTACATAATCCCCCGCGCCGAGCACGCCTCGGCGCTGACTTTGTGACGGGGCAATTCGGACGGAGGCTTGATGGATTTCTTCAATGACCACGCTGTTGCGTTCGCGCTCGTCTGCGCGGGCGTCGCGGTCGGATTCGGGCTCTACTTCACCTGGTGGCTGCTGCAGCGACCCGCCGGCAGCGAGGCGATGCAGGCGATCGCCCGCGCCGTGCAGGAGGGAGCAGCCGCGTACCTGCGCCGCCAGTACATCGACGATCGCCGCGGTCGCGGTCGTCCCGTTCCTCGCGATCGGGTTCTACCCCGAGCTCGGCTGGGCGACGGCGATCGGCTTCGCGATCGGGGCCATGCTCTCGGCGGCCGCAGGCTTCATCGGGATGAACGTGGCCGTCCGCTCGAACGTGCGCACCGCCGAGGCCGCGAAGCAGGGCCTCCGTCCCGCTTTCGAGGTCGCCTTCAGGGCGGGCTCGGTCGCGGGCCTGCTCGTCGTCGGCCTCGGCCTGCTCGGCGTCGCCGGCTACTACGGCATCCTCACCGAGTTCTTCGACAAGAGCCAGGAGACCGCGATCGACGCCCTGATCGGGCTCGCTTTCGGCGGCTCGCTGATCTCCGTCTTCGCGCGCCTCGGCGGCGGCATCTTCACCAAGGCCGCCGACGTCGGCGCCGACCTCGTGGGCAAGATCGAGGCCGGCATCCCCGAGGACGACCCGCGCAACCCGGCCGTGATCGCCGACAACGTCGGCGACAACGTCGGCGACTGCGCCGGAATGGCGGCCGACCTGTTCGAGACCTACGCGGTCACCGCGGTCGCCGTGATGCTGCTGGGGACGGCGTTCCCGCTCGGGAACCTGCCGCTCTTCCCGCTCGCGCTCGGCGGCGTCTCGATCCTCGCCTCCGTGATCGGGATCTACTTCGCCCGGATCGGCAAGGGCGGCTCGATCATCAACGCGCTCTACAAGAGCGTCATCGTCGCCACGGTCCTCTCGGCGATCGGGTTCATCCCCGTCACGATGGCGTTCGATGGCGGCCGCTTCAGCTTCGGCGAGCTCTACGGCTCGGCGCTGGTCGGCCTTGCGATCACGTTCGCACTCGTCGCGATCACCGAGTTCTACACGGGCTCGCGCTGGAACCCCGTCAAGTCGATCTCGAAGGCGTCGCAGACGGGCCACGCCACGAACATCATCGAGGGCCTCGCCGTCGGCATGCGTGCGACTTCCGCCCCGGTGATCGTGATCGCGGCCGGGATCATCGCCGCCTACGAGATCGCCGGCCTCTACGGGATCGGCGTCGCCGTGATGGCCCAGCTCTCGATGTGCGGCCTGATCGTCGCGCTCGACGCGTTCGGGCCCGTCACCGACAACGCCGGCGGGATCGCCGAAATGGCGCACCTGGACGAGTCGGTCCGCGCGATCACCGACCCGCTCGACGCCGTCGGCAACACGACGAAGGCGGTCACGAAGGGCTACGCGATCGGATCGGCCGGACTGGCTGCGCTCGTCCTCTTCGACGAGTACACGCGCGGCCTCGACGACGAGGGCCTGAACGTCAGCTTCGACCTCGGCGATCCGTACGTGATCGCCGGCCTCTTCATCGGCGGGATGATGCCCTTCCTCTTCGCGGCGCTCGCGATGACGGCCGTCGGCCGCGTCGGCGGCGAGGTCGTCGTCGAGGTGCGGCGGCAGTTCAAGGAGATGCCCGGGATCATGGAGGGCACCCAGCGGCCCGACTACAGCCGAGCCGTCGACATCGTCGCCAAGTCGGCGATCAACAAGATGATGCTGCCGGCGCTGATCCCCGTCGCGATCCCGATCGCGGTCGGGATCATCAGCCCCGAGATGCTCGGCGGGCTCCTGATCGGCACGATCGTCACCGGCCTCTTCCTCGCGATCGCGATGACCTCGGGCGGTGGCGCCTGGGACAACGCGAAGAAGCTGATCGAGGACGGTGCCTACGGCGGCAAGGGCTCCGAGGCTCACGCTGCCTCGGTCACCGGCGACACGGTCGGCGACCCCTACAAGGACACCGCCGGCCCCGCGATCAACCCGATGATCAAGATCGCGAACATCGTCGCGATCCTGATCATTCCGCTGCTGGTCTCGATCCACGGCTAGCCCGAGGAGGGCGAACGGACGCACGAAGCCGGGCACACGAGCCCGGCTTCGCCGTTCGACGAAAGCTGGCCTTGTGGAACGTCCAGGATCTCTTTACCATCCTGAGCGCTTGGGGGATGCCGCGTGTCTTTGCGGCTCTTGATGATCTACTAGGGGAGAGACACATATGAAGGTGGTAGCTCGAGGGCCGAAGCGCGCGTTCGCGCTGGCGGCCGTGCTGTCGCTGACCGCTTTGCTGCTCGTCGCGAGTGGGTCCGCGGCGCCTGCACCAGAGTCGGCGGACACAGAGGGACTGGTAGCACCGGTATGGACACCGATGGGAGTACGCAGCGGTGAGACGACCGTCGTGCTCCAGCTCTCCGGCGACCCGGTCGCGCTGGTGCAGGCGGCGAAGGGCCGCAAGCTCAGCAAGGCCGAGAAGCAGGGGATCAAGTCTCAGCTGAAGGCGACGCAGGACGGTCTCCGAGGCGGGATCGCCAAGCTCGGCGGCACCGTCCTGGCCGACTACCAGGTCGCCTACAACGGCATCAAGGTGCGGGTCGACCGGAGCAAGCTCGGCGAACTCGCCGAACTGCCCGGCGTCACGGCGGTCCGGGCGATCCAGCTGATGGAGCCCGACAACGTTCGGGGTGTGCCGCTCATCGGCGCCCCCGCCGTCTGGGACGGCCTGGCCGGCCTCCACGGCGAGGGGATCAAGGTCGCCGTGATCGACACCGGCATCGACTACACGCATGCGAACTTCGGCGGCCCCGGGACGACGGCGGCATACAACGCCGCCAACGCGACGGACACGCTGCCCGCGAGTGCCGCGCTGTTCGGCCCTGCGGCACCCCGCATCAAGGGCGGCATCGACCTCGTCGGTGACGCCTACGACGCCAGTGCAGACCCGGGCGATCCGGCGCTGGTCCCGAAGCCCGATCCGAACCCGCTCGACTGCAACGGCCACGGCTCGCATGTGGCCGGATCCGCGGGCGGTTCCGGCGTGCTCTCCAACGGCGCCACCTACGCAGGCCCGTACAACGCGACCACGATCAGCTCGAACACCTGGACGATCGGCCCCGGCGTCGCGCCGAAGGTCGATATCTATGGCGTTCGTGTCTTCGGTTGTCTCGGCTCCACGGACGTGACGGTGGATGCGATCGAATGGGCAGTCGACAACGACATGGACGTGATCAACATGTCGCTCGGCTCGCCGTTCGGCTCCAAGGACGACCCGTCGGCCGTCGCGTCGACCAACGCCGCGAAGGCCGGCGTGATCGTCGTTACCTCTGCGGGCAACAACGGCCCGAACCAGTACATCACAGGGTCGCCGGGCACCGGGGCGGGCTCGATTGCCACCGCTGCGAGCGATCCGACGCAGACCTTCCCGGGCGTGAACATCACCGCGGGGACGCTGGCGATCCAGGGCATCAACGCCAACGAACATCCGAATCCGGCCGTCAGCGGCGCGCTGAAGGTGATCCAGGACAACCCGGCCACGCCGGTCAACGAGGCCGAGGGTTGCTCCGTGGCTGCGTTCGGCGGCCCGCTTCCTGCCAACACGATCGCGGTCGTGAACCGTGGTACGTGCGCACGCGTGGCCAAGGCCATCTTCGGCCAGCAGGCCGGGGCAGTGGCTGTGATCATGGTCAACAACGACGCGAACTTCCCGCCGCTCGAGGGCCCGATCACGTCGAACCCCGATGACGGCGTGCCCTTCACGGTCACGATCCCGTTCATCGGCGTGAGGGGGCCGGCGACCGTGGCGACCTCCGATGGCGCGAGGCTCCGTGCCCTTCCGGACGGCACCGCCACTTCGATGACCGCAACGTCGCTCGTGAACCCTGGGTTCAAGGCGTTCGCGAGCTTCTCGTCCGGCGGTCCCCGCACAGGAGACAGCGGCCTGAAGCCGGACATCACCGGCCCGGGCGTCTCGATCGTCTCGACGGGCAATGGCACCGGCAACAAGGCCGCGACGATCTCCGGCACCTCGATGGCCTCTCCGCACGTGGCCGGCGTCGCAGCGCTGACGCGCCAGGCGCATCCCGCGTGGTCGGTCGAGGACATCAAGGCGGCGATCGTGAACACGGGCGATCCGGCGCAGGTCACCAACTACCGCACCAGCCGCGGTGGCACCGGGCTCGTCCAGCCGCAGAAGTCGACCACGACGCAGGTCGTGGCTCGGGCGAGCGGCGACGAGTTCGCGGTCTCGGTCAACTTCGGGTACGAGGAGCTGCTGGCCGACTACTCGAAGACGCGCGAGATCACGCTCAAGAACAACGGCGCCACCGCAGCCACGTTCGGTGTCGCGCAGGCGCTTGCGACCACGAGCACGGCGCACTCCGTGGTCCTGAGCGCGCCGTCGGTGACTGTCCCCGCTGGTGGGACTGCCACGGTCAACGTGACGCTCAACGTCGCCGTGTCCGCAGTCGGCGGGTCGAGCCCGCCCCCGACCCTCGGGTTCCGGGAGGTCGGCGGCCTGATCACGTTCACGCCGGCGGCGGGGAGCAACAACGGCGTCGCGCTCCGCGTGCCGTACTACTTCGTGCCCCGCTCCCTCTCGAAGGTGGACGTGGCGCTCGGCAGCACGGCGATCCAGGGGAGCAACGCGTCGACGATCGAGACGACGGCGACCGTGACGAACCCCGGCGGAGCCCGCTCCGGTGACGCGGACTTCTACGCGTGGGGCCTCGCGGACGCGAACGAGGCCGGCGCGGGCACGAACGACGTCCGTGCAGTCGGCGTCCAGTCGTTCCCGGCGGACAGCGTCGGGCTGCCTCCCGGCTTTACCCTTCCGGGTGAGCAGTTCCTGGCGTTCGCCGTCAACACGTACGACCGCTGGTCGAATGCCGCGGCGAACGAGTACGACATCTTCGTCGACGTCGATCGGGACAAGAAGGCCGACTACATCGTCGTCGCCGCCGATCAGGGCGCAGTGCAGACCGGCACGTTCAACGGCCGTGTGGGGGCCTTCGTGTTCAGCACACGGAGCCCCGGGGCGTCGATCGTCTTCCTGGCAAGCGATCCGACGAATGCCTCGACGCTGATCGTGCCGATCCTCAGCCGGCAACTCTGCCGCGCCGGGGAGCCGTGCCTGGAGCCGAACAAGAACATCACCTACGAGGCCGTCAGCTTCGACCTCGTCGACGGTGGTGTCGATCCGGTCAGCGGCTCGGCGACCTACGACGCGTTCAACCCGGTCGTGGGCGAGGGTGCCTTCGCGAGCGTTGCACCCAACGCGTCCGCAACAGTCGACCTCACCCTCAGCGTCCCCGGCTTCCGCAGCACGAAGCCGCTGGGCCTGATGGTGGTGTCGGTCGACAACGCGGCAGGTTCGGCGGAGGCGAAGCTGCTTCCGATCGACCTGAAGTAGCAAGCGCAGCATCCGCACGTCAGGGGGGCCGGCAGTTGCCGGCCCCCCGTCGTTACCGACCTTGCGGCGGATCGGCATCCCTACTACGATCCCCGTCGCTTGGGGAAGGGGCCGCTACGGCGGCTCTCACACTGAACAGGGGAGAAACAGATGAGATTCGTCCCGACGCGCGCCTTTGGCGCGGTCGTAATCGCCGCGTTTGCGGTCGTCGTCCTGACAGGCGCGACAGCATTTGCGGGCAGCAGCGGGAAGGGCGGTGGAGGGCTCTCGAAGCACGATCGGGCGCTCCTCGCGCAGGCGAAGGCAGACGGCAAGAGCACTGTCATCGTGATCATCGCCGCGAAGTCCGGCGCGAGCCGCGACGTCGTCAGGGGCATCGAGGCGCAGGGCGGCGCGATCCTGAACCGTGACGACAGCCTCGGCTACGTGCTCGCGCGCGTCGCCACCGACAAGGTTCAGGCGGTCGCAGCTCTCGACTCGATCGAGGGGATCGACCTCGACGAGATCATCCCGCTCGACGATCCGCGCCCCGAGGGCGCCGTTGTCCCGACGCCGCAGGTGGCGCCGAGCGCGGCGACTCCGCGCGTGAACCCCTATATGCCGACCGGCGACACCGGCGCGGCTCAGTTCGCGCTCGCCAACCCGACCTGGGACGGCCGCGGTGTCACGATCGGGATCGTCGACTCTGGCGTCTCGCTCGACCACCCGAGCCTGACGACGACGAGCACCGGCGACCGGAAGGTCGTCGACTGGGTCACCGGCACGCATCCGACGGAAGACGGCGACCCGACCTGGGTGAACATGGAGAACCAGGTCAGCGGCTCGAGCTTCGCATTCGGCGGCGTCACGTACACGGCGCCCGCGAGTGGCAGCTACCGCATCGGCCTCTTCAACGAGCGTCACCCGAACCTGGGCGGCGAGGTGGGCAACGACGTCAACCGCGACGGCAACCCGGCGGGCTCGAACGGGATCTTCGCCGTGCTCTGGAATGCGGCGACGAACCAGGTCTGGGTCGATACGAACCAGAACAATTCGTTCGCCGACCAGTCTGCGATGACGGACTACAAGGTCAACTTCGACATCGGCTATTTCGGCACCGACATCCCGGCGACCGCGGTCGCCGAGCGGATGCCCTTCGTCGTGCAGACCGACGGCAAGCTCAAGTTCGTCAACATCGGGATCGTCTCGGCCCAGCACGGCTCGCACGTGACCGGGATCGCCGCCGGCAACAGCCTCTTCGGCGGCCAGATGAGCGGCGCCGCTCCGGGAGCGAAGATCGTCTCCTCGCGCGCGTGTCTCTTCGTCGCCGGCTGCACGGCGCACGCGCTCCTGGACGGGATGATCTACGTCGCCAAGCAGGCGAACGTCGACGTGATCAACATGTCGATCGGCGGCCTGCCCTCGCTCAACGACGGCAACAACGCGCGCTGCATCGTCTACACGCGCCTGATCGAGCAGTCGAACGTGCAGATGTTCATCTCGGCCGGCAACAGCGGCTCGGGCATGAACACGGTCGGCGACCCGAGCGTGTGCGGCAAGGTGATGAGCGTCGGCTCGTACATCACGAAGGCCTCGTGGCAGTTGAACTACGGGTCCGACGCGACCGAGATCGACAACATGCACGGCTTCAGCTCGCGCGGCCCACGTGAGGACGGCGACTTCAAGCCGAGCTTCGTCGCGCCGGGCTCCGCGATCTCGACGACCCCGCTGTGGCAGCCGGGCGGCCCCGTCCCCGGTACGTACGCGCTGCCGCCGGGGTACTCGATGCTGAACGGCACCTCGATGGCCTCGCCGCAGGCCGCCGGTGGGGCAGCGCTGCTGATCAGCGCCGCCAAGCAGCAGAACGTCCAGGAGCAGCCCGATCAGCTACGACAGGCGATCACCTCGTCTGCTCGGTTCCTCGACTCGGCCCGCTTCGGCGCGTACGAGCAGGGCAACGGCCTGATGAACGTCGCAGCAGCGTGGAACCTGCTGAAGACCAACATCAAGACCGTCGACATCTCCTCGTCGGTGCCGGTCAACTCCCTGCTCAGCGGCTTCCTGGCGACGCCGGGTGTCGGCCGCGGTATCTACGACCGCGAGGGTGTCATCCTCGGCCAGAGCTACACGCGTGAGTACACGTTCACGCGCAACTCCGGCGGCGGTGGCTCGACGACCTACAACGTCTCGTGGGTCGGCAACGACGGGACGTTCTCGTCTCCGAGTTCGATCGCGCTGGCGAAGGGCGCGGCGACGACGTTCGTCGTGAACGTCAATCCGACCACGACAGGCGCGCATTCGGCGCTTCTGAACCTGGACGACCCGTCGACGGCCGGGATCGACTACCAGACGCTGAACACGGTCGTCGTCCCGGAGGTCTTCACGGCCGCGAACGGCTACACGGTCATGAAGTCGGGCACGATCGGCCGGAACCAGACGAAGAGCTTCTTCTTCAAGGTTCCCGCCGGCACGCCCGCGTTCAAGGTCGACATGACCGGCGGCGGTGCAGCGGCAGGTGCAGGGCAGATTCGCTTCCTGCGCTTCCATCCGTACGGCGTCGGGATCGACTCGAACGCGAGCACATCGTGCTACAACCCGTCGGCCGGTAGCTGCACGACCGGCTCGCCCACGAGTCGGACGACAACGAACCCGATCGCGGGCGTCTGGGAGGTCACGGTCGAGGCCAGGCGGACTTCGGACGCCGAGAACGCAGCGTTCACGCTGACCGCGTCGATCCTCGGCGCGACGGTCTCGCCGAATCCTGACCTGATCGCGTCCGCCCAGATCGGCGTCCCGCTCGCTCGCTCGTACACGCTGACGAACGTGTTCGGCCCCTTCACGGGCCGTGCAGTCGGGACGAATCTCGGAAGTGCCTTCATGGCGACCCCGACGATCGCGAACCTGGCTCAGCAGCTCTACACGGTCAACGTGACGCCGGGCTCTACGTCGCTTCGCGCAACGATCGGCAGCCCGTCGGATCCGGCGGCCGACCTCGACCTCTTCGTCTTCCGCCCGAACGGCACGCTCGCCGGTCAGTCGGCCGACGGGGATTCGGAGGAGTCGGTGACGGTTGCAATCAACGCGACCACGAACCCGACCGGCGCGTGGACCGTGCTGGTCGACGGCTTCGCCGTCCCGGCCGGGACGACGACGTACAAGTACGTCGACGTGTTCGCGAACGCGGCGTTCGGCTCGGTCTCCGTGACCGACGCCAACGCGCTGCGGCCATCCGCAACGTCATGGATGGTGCCGGGCTCGGTGACTGCGAATGCGGCGCCGGCAGCCGGCCGAGTGCTCCTCGGCAACGTCCAGGTGCGCACGGACGCGGACGTTCTCGTCGGCTCCGGTGACGTGATCGTCCAGAGCGTCACCAACCCGTAACGCGCAACACCTTCGGTTCGGCCCAGCGGCCCCGCCTCGGCGGGGCCGCTGGCTCTTTTGGGCCGGGCGGCACGCCGGCCCCCTCGTCGTTCTCCCTCTCTAAACTGCGCCGGTGCCAAGCCGCCGACGCCGGCAGGTCGAGCTCGAGCGTGTCCTCGGCACGCCCGCGTTGTTCGCCACGGCCTACGGCAACGTCGGCTCCTCGATCTACTACGCGCTCGGCCTCACCGCCGTCTACGCGCTCGGGCTGACCCCGCTCGTCTTCGTCGTCGCGGGCGTCATCTTCGCCGCCACGGCGGCCACCTACGCCGAGGGGACGGTGCGGTTCCCGGAGGCCGGCGGCTCCTCCAGCTTCGCCCGCCACGCGTTCAACGAGCTCGTCTCCTTCGGCGCGGCGTGGGCGCAGATGCTCGTCTACGTCGTCACCGTCGCCACCTCGGCGTTCTTCGTCCCGCACTACCTCTCGATCTTCTGGGAGCCGCTGCGGGAGAACCCCTGGGACATCGTCGGCGGCATCGTCGTCATCGTCGTGCTCGTCGTCCTCAACATCGTCGGCATCCAGGAGGCGGCGCGCCTCTCGATCACGCTCGCGGTGATCGACTTCGCGACCCAGGTGCTGCTCGTCGCACTCGGCTTCGTGCTCGTCTTCAGCCCGCAGGTCCTCGTCGACAACGTCCACCTCGGGGTCGCGCCGACGTGGGGCAACCTCGCGATCGCGGTGCCGGTGGCGATGCTCGCCTACACGGGGGTGGAGACCGTCTCGAACCTCGCCGAGGAGGTGCGCGACCCGGTCAAGAACGTCCCCGACGCGTACAGGCTCGTCGCGATGGGCGGTCTTCGCGATCTACTTCACGCTGCCGCTGATCGCACTCTCGGCGCTGCCCGTGGTCGAGATCGGCGGCGAGCTGACGACGCTCCTGGCGCTGCCGCCGGAGGAGGGGGGCTACGCGAACGATCCGATCCTCGGCGTCGTCCAGAATCTCGGCGTCGAGGGGGCGCTGCTCGACGCGCTCGAGATCTACGTCGGCATCCTCGCCGCCACGATCCTCTTCATCGCCACCAACGCCGGCGTCATCGGCGCCTCCCGGATCACCTACGCGATGGCGACCTACCGCCAGATCCCGGAGGTCTTCCGGCGGCTGCACCCGCGCTTCAAGACGCCGTGGCTCTCGATCGTGCTCTTCGCAGGCGTCGCGCCGATCGCGGTGATCCTGCCCGGCGACGTCAACTTCGTCGGCACGCTCTACTCCTTCGGCGCGACGCTCTCGTTCACGATCGCGCACGCGTCGCTCGTGCGGATGCGGATGACCACGCCGAAGGAGGAGCTGCTCTACCGGGCGAGGCCGAACCTGCGCATCGGCGCGGTCGACTGGCCGCTCTTCGCCCTCTTCGGCGGGATCGCGACCGGCGTCTCCTTCGCCGTCATCGTCGTCCAGAACCCGGCGACGCGCTGGGCCGGGCTCGGCTGGATCGCGGCCGGGCTCGTCTTCTACGTCGTCTACCGGCGCCGGTTCGTGCACGAGCCGCTGACCGAGACGGTGAAGGCGCCGCCCGCGTACGGGCCGGCGCTCGCGCTCGAGTACCGGCGGCTGCTGGTGCCCGTGCTCAGCGGCCGCGCCTCGGACGAGGCGCTCGACATCGCCGCCGGCCTCGTCGGCAGAGCGCGGCGCCCAGATCACTGCCGTCTACGTGATCGAGATCCCACTCGACCTGGCACTGTCGGCCGACATGCCCGCCGAGGAGGAGCTCGCGAACCGCGAGCTCGACGAGGCCCGTGCGATCGGCGAGTCGTACGGGGTCACCGTGATCCCGCGGCTCGTGCGCGCACGCAATGCGGGTGTCGCGATCGTGCGCGAGGCGGAGCGGCGAGCGTCGGAGATCATCGTCATCGGCGCGCCCCGCAAGGACATGCCGAGCCGGAAGCGGGCGATCTTCGGGCGCACCGTCGACTATGTGCTGAAGAACGCGACCTGCCGTGTGCTCGTGACCGCCGTCAAGGGAGCGGCGGCGTGACGTTCTACCGCGGCGCGATCGCCGTGCTGGCGGTGACCTTCGTCGGGATCGGCGTCGCACTGCTGGCGGTCACGGCCGCCCACGGCGGCGGCGTGCTCGGCTTCCTGCTCGGCGGCCTCTTCATCGCGCTCGGCGTCGGCCGGCTGACGCTCCTCCTCAAGGGTGGCCGCTAAGTGGCCCGCAAGCTCAGCGGCTTCCAGCGCGTCCTCGACGCGCCCGCGCTCTTCTCGGTCGCCTACGGCGAGATCGCCTCGTCGATCTACTTCGCGCTCGGGATCGTCGCCGCACACGCGCTCGGGTTCACGCCGATCGTCCTCCTCGGCGCGGGCATCTTCTTCCTGATCGTCTCGCTCTCCTACGCCGAGGGCACGGCGGCGCTGCCCGAGACCGGCGGGGCGGCGACATTCGTCCGGCGCGCGTACAACGACGTCTTCGGCTTCCTCACCGGCTGGGCGCTCTTCCTCGACTACCTGATCGTGATCGCGCTCTCGACGCTGTTCCTGCCGCACTACCTCGGCACGGCGCTCGGCATCGACCAGCTGCGCGAGTCGCCGTGGGACATCGTCATCGCCGTCACGGTGATCCTCGCGATCGCAGCGTGTCAGGCTTACCCGCCGCTCGCAGCTCCACTCGGCAGGGATCGTCGTCGCCGGGCTCGACCTGGCGACGCAGCTGCTGCTCGTGATCCTCGGCCTCGCCCTGCTCTTCTCGCCCGGACGCGCTCACGCAGGGGACCGACCTCGGCGTCTCGCCGACGTGGGACGACCTCGCCTTCGCCCTGCCGCTGGCGATGCTCGCGTACACGGGCCTCGAGACCGTCGCCAACCTCGCCGAGGAGACGCGGGAACCGGGCCGGACGCTGCCGCGCAGCCTCTTCTCCGCGATCGGGCTCGTCGTGGTGATCACGGCCGCGGTCGCGACCGTCGGCCTCGCTGCCTTCCCGGTCGAGGACGGGCAGACAGCGCTCGGTGACGAGTGGCTGGAGGCACCGCTCGCCGGAATCGTCGAAGCGCTCAAGGGGCATGTCCCCGAGCTGGTCGGCGATGGGCTCGTCGTCTACGTCGGCCTCACCGGTGCACTCGTCCTGCTCGCGGCGGCGACGACGTCGATGTCCGGGTTCACTCGTCTTGCCCATTCGCTCGGCGGCCACCGCCAGCTACCGCCGAGCTTCGGGCGGCTGAACCGGCGCACACTCGTGTCGCCGCAGGCGATCGTCGCCGTCACGGCGATCTCGATCGGGCTCGTGATCGGCACCGGCCTCTTCGGCGACGATGTCGAGTTTCTCGCCAGCCTCTACTCGTTCGGCGTCCTGCTCGCGTTCGCGGCGGCGCAGCTCGCCGTGATCCGGCTCCGCTTCACCGAGCCGGACCTGCCTCGGCCCTTCCGGGCGCCACTCGCGGCGCCGCTGCTCGGCGCGCCGCTCGCGATCGCGTTCTGGCTCGTCGCGATGGTGACGCACCCTGCGGCCCGCTACGCGGGGCCGATCTGGCTGGCGCTCGGGCTGGCGCTCTACCTCGTGGTCCGCCGCCGCGCGCACATCGGACTGCTGGCCGAGGTCGGGGCCGGTGCAGCAGCTGCCCGCAGGAGCGGAGTTCCGGCGCGTGCTTGTGCCGATGAAGCTGGGGCCGATCGGAGAGGAGATGGTGGCGACGGCCGTCGCCCTGGCGAAGGAGCGCGAGGCACGGGTCGACGCGCTCTTCGTGATCGTCGTCCCGCTCGACAAGGAGCTCGATGCGCCGCTCTACGAGCTCGAGGAGCAGGCGGCGGCGTCGCTCGCCGAGGCGGTGCTGCTCGGCGAGGAAAACGGCGTCCGGGTCGAGCCGATCACCGTGCGCGCACGCTCGCTCGGCCGCGCGATCACGGATCAGGCCTCCGCGCTCGGCTCCGACCTGATCGTCGTCGGCTCCTCGCCGCGCTGGCGCCGCCAGTCCGCCTTCTTCTCGCCGACGGTCGACTACCTGCTCCGAAGCGCACCCTGCGAGGTTCTCGTCGTCGCCTTCCCGCAAGGAGTGCTCGAGGACGTACTCTGACGTCATGAAACTCGTGGTGATCGGGTGCGGCCGGGTCGGCTCGGCCGTTGCGCGCGACCTGGCCGAGGACGGCTGGGAGGTGACGGCCGTCGACGAGCAGGAGGAGGCGCTTGCGCGGCTGGGTTCGCGCTGGGCGGGCGGCTTCATCGTCGGGCACGGGATGGACGCCGAGATCCTCCGCCGCGCAGGGGTTCCCGACGCCGATGCGGTCGTCGTCGCGACGAGCGGCGACAACACGAACCTCGTCATCGGCCAGGTGGTCGAGAAGCGGTGGGACGTGCCGTGCGTCGTCGTCCGGGTGCTGGATCCCGCCCGCGCCGACTTCTACGCAGCGCGGGGGATGCGAACGATCTGCCCGACGCAGACGGCGATCTCGGCGCTCACGCCGCCGCCGTGCGCAAGGAGTCGGAGCTGACGCGCCAGCGAGCGCGCCAACGCCTGACTGTACTGCGATCGCTCGCGCCCGGGAGGCGGGCAAGGTCGGCGGCGAACGTCGCGCGCTCGCTACTCGGGATGGGGCACGAGGTGACGCTGATCGAGCAGCGCCCGTACCGCTTCGACCAGCTGCAGGAGGAGTTCGAGCACCAGGTTCTGCTCGGCGACGCGACCGAGCTGCACGTCCTCGAGCGCGCCGGGATCGCGCGCCCGCCCGAGCTCGTGCTCGGCGTCACCGGCGACGACGAGGACAACCTGATCATCTGCCAGCTCGCGACCGAGGGCTACCGCGTTCCGAAGGTGATCGCCCGCGTCAACGACCCCCGCAACCAGGAGCACTTCGACCTGCTCGGGATCAGCCAGACCGTGTGCGCCACCTCGAACGTGCTCGGCCTCGTCGAGCACGAGGTGCCCGAGCACGGGATCGTCCACCTGCTCGAGCTGCGTAAGGAGAACCTCGAGATCGTCGAGCTCCAGATCGAGCGGAACTCGCCCGCCGCCGGCAAGCGCGTCGCCGGCCTGCGCCTGCCCGACGGGACGCGCCTGATCTCGGTCATGCGACAGGGCCGGTCGGAGCTGGCCGAGGACTCGACGGTGATCAGGCCCGGCGACCAGGTGCTCGCCGTGCTCGAGCCCGGCAAGGAGGACGAGCTCCGCCGGGTGCTGCTCGCGCGCTAGGCGTTGCGCCAGTAATGGCGCGACGCGAGCACGACGATCGGGACGATCTCGAGACGGCCCATCCACATCAGGCCCGTCATCAGCAGGGTCGAGAAGTCGCTGAAGGGCTCGAAGGAGCCGAGCGGGCCGCCGACGCCGAAGGCCGGCCCGACGTTCGCGAGCATGCTCGCGGAAACGGAGACGGCGTCGAACGGCGACAGGTCGAGCCCCGTACGTGCCGCATCGAGTGAGAGCAAGGCGGCGCCGACGATGAAGACGCCGATGTAGAGCAGGATGAAGGAGGAGACGGCGCGAAGCGTCCGCTCGTCGACGACGCGGCGGTTGAGCCGCACGGGTAGGACGATCTCGGGGTGCAAGGTCTGGTCGATCTCGCGGCGGAGGATCTTGCCGAGCAGGAGGTGCCGGACGACCTTGACCGAACCGGTGGTCGAGCCTGCGGAGCCGCCGACGAACATCAGCCCGACGATCGTCATCATCGCGAGCGCCGGCCAGGTGTTGTAGTCGGCGACGGAGAAGCCGGTCGTCGTCATCGTCGAGACGGCCGTGAAGACGCCGGCGCGGACGGCGTCGGCGCCGCCGAGAACGTCCTCGGTCCAGATCTCGGTGACGACGATCAGCGAGCCGACCAGGAGCAGCGTCACGTACAGCCGGGCCTCGCCGTCGCCGAGCAGCGCCCTCGGCTGCCGCCGCACGAACGTGCGGTACATGAGCGCGAAGTTGAAGCCGCCGAGGATCATGAAGACGACGAGCGTCCACTGCGTCGCCGCGGCGAAGCTCTCGATCGAGTCGCCCTTGGTCGAGAAGCCCGCGGTCGGGATCGTCGTCAGGGCGTGCGCGAGCGACTGGTAGGGCGACATCCGGTCGTCGATGCCCGTCGCCCCGTAGAAGAAGAGGATCAGGAACAGCGCTGCCGTGAGGGCGATGTAGAGCACCCAGACGCGCTGGGCCGTGTCCCGGATGCGCGTGCTGAGTGTCTCGATCTCCGGCCCCGGCATCTCGTGCTCGAGCAGCTGGCGGCCGCCGACGCGCAGCCGCGGCAGCACCGCGAGAGCGAGGACGATGATCCCGATCCCGCCGAGCCACTGGGTGAACTGGCGCCACATGGCCAGGCTGCGCGGCAACTCCTCGACCCCCGTGATGACGCTGCCGCCGGTGGTGCTGAAGCCCGACATACCCTCGAAGAACGCGTCCACCGGCCGGTCGAGCTGTGGGTCGCCGGAGAGGATGTACGGGAGCGCGCCGAATGCGGCCGCGGCAAGCCACGTCACCGCGACGACGAGGAACCCCTCACGGATGCCGAGCCGGTGCTCGCCGCGGGTGGCGCGGGTGACCAGTGCGGCGATCCCGCCCGTGATCGCCCCGGAAGCCAGGAACGGCCAGACCTCCTCGCCGTAGCCGATCGCAACACCCGCCGGGAAGAGGACGGCCAGGCTGAGGTACATGAGGAGTATTCCGACGACGTGGAGGGCGCCGACGATGTCGACCGCCAGCAGCGGCGGACGGCGCCCGGGTCGGCCGAGCTCGGACGCGCTCACAGCGCCTTTTCGACCTCGGGGACTCGACGGGATTCGGTGAAGATGATCGCCCTGTCGCCGGCCCGGAGGATGTCGTCGCCGCGCGGGAAGATCGCCGTGCCGTCCCGCACGATCGCACCGATCAGCGCGCCGCGGATCGGCATGTCCTTGAAGCGCATGCCGGCGTACTCGCTCCCCTTCCGGGTGGTGATGTCGAGCACCTCGAATCGGTCGCCCTCCAGCATCACGACCTGCTGCGTACGCGGGTCGTGGGCGAAGCGGACGATCTCCTCGGCCGTGATCTGGCGCGGGTTGACGGTGACGTCGATGCCGGCGCGCTCGAACACCTCGACAGAGGTCGAGTCGTGCACGATCGCGACTGCGAAGCGCGCCCCGTGCACCTTCGCGAGCGCGGCGGCGAAGTGGTTCTTCATGTCGTCGCGCATGGCGAAGATCGCGACCTGCGCGTCGGCGATCCGCTCGCGCTCGAGGAAGTCGGGGTCGAAGCCGGTGGCGTTGTAGACGCGGGCTTCCGGCAGCTCCGCCGCGACCAGGCGCGCCCGGTCGCGCGAGGCCTCGATCAGTCGCACGCCGATCCCCTGGTCGAGCAGGATGCGGGCGATCGCCGTACCGGCGCGGCCGGCGCCGAAGATCGCCACGTCGGTGACCTTGCGCGTGCCGGGCACGATCAGCTCGCTCCACGCCTGCGCCGCCTGTGGCGAGCCGATCACCACGATCCGGTCGCCGAGCTGGATCGTCTCGTCGCCACGCGGGATCAGGACCTGGTCCCGTCGAATGATCGCGGCGACGCGGGAGTCGGGCGGGATCTGCGCCTCCCGCAGTGGCACGCCGAGCAGGCTCGGATCGGCCTTGGGAGTGACGTCGAACTCGACGAACTGCACCTGTCCGTCGGCAAAGACGTCCGTCTGCCGCGCGGTCGGGACCGCGATCGTGCGAGAGATCGCATGCGCCGTCTCGACCTCGGACGAGACGATGAAGTCGACGTCGAGCTGGCCCTCGCGCCAGACCTCGAGGTACTCCGGGTTCGTCGTCCGAACGACGGTGGTCGTCCGGTGCGACAGCGCCTTCGAGATCATCGCCGCGACGATGTTCGACTCGTCCCGGGACGTGCACGCGATCAGGAGATCGCACTCGGCGATGCCCGCGGCCGCGAGGACGCGCCGGCTCGCCCCGTTGCCCTCGATCGTGGCGACGTCGTAGCGCTGCGAGAGGGCTGCCAGGCGCTCCTCGTCGAGGTCGATCACGGTCAGCTCGTGCTCGTCGTGAAGCGCCTCGACGACCGTGGCCCCGACCTGGCCGGCGCCGATGATGAAGATCTTCACCGGAGGAGGTTACTTCGCTGCCCTGGCCCGCAGATGTCTGGGCGAAGCTCAGACATCGCGAAGACCCCTGAAGGGGCCGCTTCACCGCCCGAACCGCGAAATGGTCGCTTCCTGTGGCTATCGTGCGCGCCAGTGAGGTCGCTGCTCGCACTCGCCAGCGTCGCTGCCCTCGGAGCCGCGTGCGCCGCCGGAGCCTCGACTCAGCAGGCCGACCGAGCCGCGTTCACGCCGCGTCCGCTCGCGAGCGGGTTCTCGCAGCCCGTCTTCGTCACGGGCGCGAAGGGCGAGCCGGGACGTCTCTACGTCGTCGAGCAGGGCGGGACGATCCAGGTGCTGCAGAACGGGAAGCGCCGCGGGACGCTGCTCGACATCAGACGGCTCGTAACTGCCGGCGGCGAGCAGGGGCTGCTCGGGCTCGCGTTCCACCCGTCCTATCCGCGGGTGCCGAAGTTCTATGTCCAGTACACCGCCAACAACGGCTCGACGAAGGTCGTCGAGTACCGGACGAACGGCACACGCGCGTCCGCGCCGCGCCAGCTCTTCTCCAGCGCCGACCCGTACGGGAACCACAACGGCGGCATGCTCGCCTTCGGTCCGAACGGGCGGCTCTACTTCACGATGGGCGACGGCGGCGCCGGCGGCGATCCGGAGGACCGCTCGCAGAACATGGGCTCGCTCTTCGGCAAGCTGCTCTCGATGAACGTCGCCACGAAGGGGCTCAAGATCGAGGCGCTCGGCCTGCGCAACGCCTGGCGCTTCTCGTTCGACCGCGCCAACGGCGACCTCTACATCGGCGACGTCGGCCAGGGCGACCTCGAGGAGATCAACTGGGTGCCGAGCTCGAGCTCGGGCCTCGAGAACTACGGCTGGGACGTCTACGAGGGCCGCTCGCGGTTCGAGGACAAGCGGCTCGGCCCTGGGAAGCTCGTCCAGCCCGTCGCGCAGTACTCGCACGCGAACGGCTGCTCGGTCACTGGCGGCTACGTCTACCGCGGCTCGAACGCCTCGCTGCGCGGCCGCTACATCTACGGCGACTACTGCAGCGGCATCGTCTGGAGCTTCAAGATCGCCGGCGGCAAGGCGACGGGCTTACGCCGGGAGCGGTTCAAGATCGAGAGCGTGACCTCGTTCGGGCAGGACATCGCGGGCGAGCTCTACGGCGTCTCGCACGGCGGCACGATCTACCGCCTGACGCCCTGAGGATCTGCCGCACCTGCGCGACGCACCACGCCGGCGAGCCGGAGCGGTGCCCGATCTGCGACGAC
This sequence comes from uncultured Gaiellaceae bacterium, assembly GCA_963829845.1. GTDB lineage: Bacteria > Actinomycetota > Thermoleophilia > Gaiellales > Gaiellaceae > Gaiellasilicea. The sequence continues at coordinate 40,559 of CAWHKD010000025.1, forward strand.
GAGCGCCAGTACGTCGGGGCCGGCGGGCAGCTGTGGCTGACACTCGAGGAGCTTCGGGCCGGCTACCGCTGCGACATCCGGGAGGACTCTGGCTACCTCGGGATCGGCGTCGAGCCGGAGCTCGCGATCGGCCAGCGGCTGCTGCTCGCCGAATCGCCCGAGGGCAACGTGCTCTGGGACATGATCCCGCTCGTCGACGGCGCTGCCGTCGACGCGGTCAAGACGCGGGGAGACGTGCGCGCGATCGCGATCTCGCATCCGCACTACTACTCCGGCATGGTCGAGTGGAGCGAGGCGCTCGGAGGCGTCCCGATCCTCCTGCACGAGGCGGATCGCGAGTGGATCATGCGGCCCGATCCGAAGCTCGAGCTCTGGTCGGGTGACGTGAAGGGGCTCGGCGGCGGGCTGACCCTGCTTCGGCTCGGCGGCCACTACCCGGGCGGGACGGTGCTCCACGACGCGAACACGACCACGCTCCTCTCCGGCGACATCGTGATGGTGATCCCGGACCGCCGCTTCGTCAGCTTCATGTGGAGCTATCCGAACCTGATCCCGCTCCCGGCCGCGGAGGTGGAGCGGATCGCGGCCGCGCTCGATCCGTGGGAGTTCGACCGGATCCTCGGCGCGTGGTGGAACCGGCTCGTGCCGGAGGGCGCCAGCGACGTCGTCCGCCGTTCGGCGGAGCGCTACGCCGCCAGGGTCACTTCGCGCGCCTGACGCGCGGACTCTGGCCGAGAGCGGCGTAGGCGAGCGCGTTCAGCGATTCGTTCAGGTTCCTGAGCTCCCGCGCCAGCAGCTGGAAGCCCTCGGCGTGCTCGGCGTGGCGGTTGAGCCGAGCGAGCTCGTCCCCGATCCGGTCGAGCCGCTCGAGAACCGCGTCGAACTGCCGGTCCGGCATCTCTTTCGCATCCATTGCCAGAATCTAGCGCGTGCGCCTCGACTGGGAGCTCGCCCGCCGCGGCTACCGCCGCTACGCCGCATACCCGGGAGCGACCGCCGCAGGGCTCTTCACCAACGTCTTCTTCGGCCTCCTGATCGCGTACATCCTGCTTGCCGTCTACGACGAGACCGCGGAGGTCGGGGGCTACGACGTCGGCGACGCGCTCGCGTACGTCTGGCTTGCGCAGGGCCTGCTCTCGGTCGTGGCCAGCTTCGGGCCGAGCTGGTCCGAGCTTGCGCTTCGGGTTCGCAGCGGCGACGTCGCCACCGACATGTACCGGCCCGTCGACCTCCAGCGCGCGCTCTTCGCGCAGGACGTCGGCCGCGCCGGCTACCAGGTGATCTGGCGTGCCGTGCCTCAGTTCGTGCTCGGTGCGATCCTCTTCGAGGTCACCATGCCCGCCGACGCTGTCCAGCTACTGGCGTTCGGGTTCAGCGTCTGCATCGCGATCGTCGTCAGCTTCGCGATCCGGTTCATGGTCAACCTCAGCGCCTTCTGGCTGCTGGACTATCGCGGCCCGATGCTCCTCGCGCTCACTGTCGTGCAGCTGCTCTCGGGCCTGATCGTTCCGCTCGCGTTCTTCCCCGAGCCGGTCGGAGACATCCTCCGCGCGCTGCCGTTCGCGGCGATGCTGCAGACGCCGATCGACATCTGGGTCGGCGAGCCACTCGGCGGCTCCACCATCGGCGCGCTCATGCTCCAGGCCGGGTGGGCTGTAGCACTCGTGCTCGCGGGCCGGCTCGTGCTCTCCGCGGGGACGCAGAGGCTCGTGGTGCAGGGTGGCTGAGCTCGGACGGATCTACCTGCGGCTGATCGGCGCCCGCGTGCGCAGCCAGCTCGAGTACCGCACGTCTCTGGCCTTGCAGATCTTCGCGTCCGCGCTGCTGACGCTGCTCGATTTCGTGATGATCCTCGTCCTCTTCGAGAACGTCCCGGAGCTGGGCGGCTGGACCGTGCAGCAGGTGGCGCTGCTCTACGGGATCGCGGGGGTGGCCTTCGCGCTCAGCGACCTCATCGTCGGGCACCTCGACCTGTTCCCGCAGATGATCAGGGACGGAACCTTCGACCAGATCCTCGTGCGGCCGCTGCCGTCGCTGCTGCAGGTGGTCGCCTCGGACTTCTCGCTCCGCCGGCTCGGCAAGATCCTGCAGGCGGTCGTCGTCCTGATCGTCGCGCTGGTGGCCGCGGACATCGACTGGACGGTCGGCCGAGCGGTGATGGTCCCGCTGGCGGTCGCCGCCGGCGTTCTGATCTACACCGGCGTCTGGATCGCGCTCGCGACGATCGCGTTCTGGATCGTCGACGCGATCGAGTTCGTGAACGCCTTCACGTACGGGGGCAACTTTCTCTCCGCCTACCCGATCACGATCTTCGGCCGGTGGTTGCAGAGCCTCGTCGTCTTCCTGATCCCGATCGCGTTCGTTGCCTACATGCCGGCCCTGTACATCCTGGACAAGCCAGACGAGCTCGGCCTGCCGGAAGCGCTTCAGTACGTCTCGCCGCTCGTGGCCTTGCTGACGGTGTTGGTGGCACGCCTGGTCTGGGAGAACGCGGTGCGGCACTACCGGAGCGCCGGTGGCTGACCCCGTGATCCAGGTCGAGGGGCTGGAGAAGCGCTTCTCGGTCCGGGTGAAGCGCGGCCGCTTGCGCCGCGAGCGCCGTGAGGTGGCCGCCGTCGACGGGATCGGGTTCGAGATCGAGCGCGGCACGATCGTCGGGTATCTCGGCCCGAACGGCGCGGGCAAGTCGACCACGGTGAAGATGCTGACCGGGATTCTCGTTCCGAGCCGTGGACACATCCGTGTCGCAGGCCTCGACCCCTCTCGCCGCCGCGTCGAGCTCGCCGCAAGGATAGGCGTCGTCTTCGGCCAGCGCTCCCAGCTCTGGTGGGATCTGCCGCTCCGCGACTCGTTCGAGCTGCTCCGGCACATCTACCGCGTCCCGGAGGCTCGCCACCGCAAGAATCTCGATCGGTTCGCCGACGTGCTCGCGCTCGGCCCGTTCCTCGAGACGCCGGTGCGCCAACTCTCGCTCGGGCAGCGGATGCGTGGCGAGCTCACTGCAGCGCTACTGCACGACCCCGAGATCGTCTTCCTTGACGAGCCGACGATCGGGCTCGACGTCGTCGCCAAGGCGGCCGTGCGCGAGTTCCTGAGCGAGGTCAACCGCGACCGAGGCGTGACGGTCCTGCTGACCACACACGACCTCGCCGACATCGAGCGGCTCTGCTCGCGGCTGTTGGTGATCGATCACGGGCGCCTGATCTGGGACGGCGGCCTCGACGAGCTGCGCCGGCAGCACGGGCCGGAGCGGACGCTCATCGTCGACCTCGAGGAATCTGCGCCGCCGCTCGAGCTGGCCGGCGCCCGCGTGATCAAGGTGGACGGGCCGCGTCAGTGGCTGGCGTTCCGGCGCGACGAGACGAGCGCGTCGGAGCTGATCGCGGCCGTCGGCACGCAGGCACGGCTCCTCGACGTCGCAATCGAGGAGACGGAGATCGAGGAGATCGTCAGGCGGATCTACGCGGCCGGCGCTCTGTAGCGCCGCCAGAGCAGCACGCCGACCGCCACGCCGACCGAGTCGATCGCGACGTCGAGCGGCGAGCCGGCGCGGCCGGGGACGAAGAGCTGGTGCACCTCGTCCGAGATCGCGTACGCGACCCCTGCCGCGAACGCCGCCCGCTCGTCGCGCAGCGCGCGCAGGAGCAGCGCGCCGAGCACAGCGAACTCGCCGGCGTGGGCGATCTTGCGGAGCACGAGATCCCACGTCCCGAGGCCGGTGCCGAGGTCGGGCACCGCCGAGAAGGCGAAGATGACGGCGGCCCAGACGACGACTGGTGCCCAGAGGCGGAGCGCAACGGAGATCGGCACGGGCGCATGGTAGGCTCCCGCCCCACACATACGGAGCACGGTGAGGGAACCCGGTGCAAGTCCGGGACGGTCCCGCCGCTGTGAGGGGAGACGCCCGACGCGGAAATGCCACTGGCCGAGAGGCCGGGAAGGCCGCGGAGGGGGAGCCCCGAGTCAGAAGACCTGCCGCCGCTCCCAAGCCCCGAACCCCTCGCGGAAGGAGGATTCGTGCTTCGCAGACTCGTTGCTCTCTCGGTGCTTCTCCTGGTTGCGCTCGCGCCGGCCGCGCTCGCTGCCAACGTCAAGGTCCGCGTCGAAGGCAAGACGACGACGATCTTCGGGGCCGCCCAGCCCCGCATCAGCGCCGGCAACGCACTCCAGGCGCTCGACGTCGCCAGCACGACGGGCGAGTTCTACTACGGGATGACGACGTCGAGCTTCGGCGACTACGTCAGCCAGATCGGCAAGTACCCGGGCTCGGAGAGCACCGGCTGGGTCTTCAAGGTGAACGGCGTCTCGCCGCCGGTAGGCGCGGACAAGGTGACGCTGAAGGACGGCGACGTGGTGCTCTGGTACTACGCCACGTTCGGCCCCACCGGCGGCCCGCCGACACTCGAGTTGCAGCGGCTGCCCGCCAATTGCTACGTCGTCGAGTCGGTCACCGACGCCGGCAAGCGGACGCGCTCGGCCAATGCCACGCTGCTCGCCGACGGCAAGCGGTTCACGACGAAGAACGGCCGCGCCTGCATCGGCAAGCACGCCGGGCTCGTGCGCGCGACTGCGCCCGGCGCGATCCGCTCGAACGCCCAGCAGTGACCCGACGCGCGCTCGCCGCGCTCGCCGCCCTCATCCTCCTCGCCGGCTGCGGCGGCGCCGATGGGGAGGAGGGGACGGCGACGCTGTGGGTCACGCGCGATCGCGGTGCCGAGGTGTTGCTCGACGTCCAGGTCGACGCCGGCCAGACGCTGATGCGTGCGCTCGGGTCGAAGGTCGAGCTCGAGACGCGCTACGGAGGCCGCTTCGTCCAGTCGATCGACGGGCTCGCCGGGAGCCTCGAGGACCAGCACGACTGGTTCTGGTTCGTCAACGGCTACGAGGGCGACCGGAGCGCGTCGGCCTATCGTCTCCGCGCCGGTGACATCGCCTGGCTCGACTATCGCGGCTGGCAGCGGGAGGGGGAGGCGCGCGTCGTCGTCGGCGCCTTCCCCGAGCCGTTCCTGCACGGGTACGCCGGGAAGACGAGGCCCGCGGTCGTGCGCTTCGAGGGCTCACGCGACCGTGCGACCAGGCTCGCGCGCCGGATCGGCGCCGACTCCATCGAGCCGCTCGGGACGCCGGTGCCGAAGGGTGCAAACGTGCTCGAGCTCCGGAGCGGCGCTCCGGCAGCGACCGCCGAGCTGCTCGGCGAGACGGCCGGCGCACCGGTCCGGTTCGTGATCCGGGGAGATGCCGATGTCACGAGGAGGTTCGTTGCCCCATGAGCCCCGCCCCCGCAGCCGCCCTGCTCGCTGCCGCCGGGATCGCGGCGCTCCTCACCGACAAGCTCTGGGCAGTGGCGGCGATCGCGGCCGTTCTGCTCGCCGTCTGCCTGCGGGCGCCCGTCGAGCGCCGCGGCGTCTACCTCTTCGGCGCACTCACGAGCGCGCTCGGCGTCTTCCTACTCTCGCCTTTCCTCTGGTCGGCTCCCGACGGCACGGTCCTCTGGGAGGGGCCGACCGTGCCGGTGCTGGGGCCGCTCGACGTGACGACGACGGAGATTGCGGAGGCGGCGCTGAACGCGCTGCGTCTAGCCGCGCTCGGGCTCGCCTTCGCGGCGTACGCGCTCCTGCTCGACCATGACCGGCTCGTGTCGGCCGCGGGCGGGGCTCGGCGGTCGGCGCTCGCGGTCGCGCTGGCGACCCGACTCGTGCCGTCGCTCGAGCGCGATGCGGCCGGGCTCGCGGAGTCGGTGCGGGGGCGGGGTGTCCAGCTCGAAGGGGCGCGCGGCTATGCGACACTGCTCTCGCCGCTCATGGCCGGCTCGCTCGAGCGCGCGACGAACCTGGCGGAGGCGATGGAGGCGCGTGGCTTCGGCCGTTCCGGCGCGACGAAGGCGCCGCGTCCGCCGTGGAGCTGGCGCGACCGGCTCGCGATCGTTGCGGCGATCCTGCTCGTGGCGGTGGCGGCGTTGTGGCTCTAGCGTCGGTCGTCGACCTCTCCTACGCGTATCCGGCCGCGGCGCCTGCGCTCAAGGACGTCTCACTGGAGCTCGAGCCGGGCGAGGTCGTGGCGCTGCTCGGCCCCTCGGGGTCGGGGAAGTCGACGCTGCTTCGCGCGCTCGCCGGGCTCGTACCGCACTTCCACGGTGGCCGCTTCACCGGCCGGGTCGTCGTCACCGGCCTCGACACGCGCTCCGCGCGGCCGGCCCAGCTCGCCGGAACGGTTGCGAGCGTCTTCCAGGATCCGGAGGACCAGGTCGTCATGACCATCGTCGCGAACGAGGTCGCGTTCGGGCTCGAGAACCTCGGCACGGCGCCCGAAGCGATCTGGCCACGGGTCGAGCGGGCGCTCGGATCCGTCGATGCGCTGCACCTCTGGGGACGGAAGACGGTGGAGCTCTCGGGCGGTGAGCTCCAGCGCGTGTGCCTCGCCGCCGCCCTCGCGCTCGAGCCGCAGCTGCTCCTGCTCGACGAGCCGACCTCGCAGCTCGACCCCGACGCCGCGGCGCTGTTCCTCGCCGCCGTCGAGCAGCTCGGCGCCACGGTCGTGCTCTCCGAGCACCGCGTCGCGCGGGCGCTCGAGCTCGCGACGCGCGTCGCCTTCGTCGACGGCGGCCGGATCGTGCTCGACGCGCCGCGCGCCGAGGCGCTCGAGTGGCTGGCGGCGGAGCGCCCGCGCTGGGCGGGGAGGGCTTGTGTTTCTGAAACACAAGCCCTCCCCGGCGAGCTCGTCCTCTCGCTGCGCGGGATTTCGTTTGCCTTCCGCGAGGCGATGCCGGTGCTCGACGGCGTCGACCTGGACGTGCGCCGCGGCGAGATCGTGGCGCTCGAGGGGCCGAACGGATCGGGCAAGACGACGCTGGCGCGGATCGCCGCCGGCCTGCTCGACCCTCAGTCGGGCACGGTCGAGCGTGGGGGGACGGGCCGGCTATCTCGCCCAGGATCCGGGCCGCTACCTCGTCCGGGAGACCGTTCTCAACGAGGTGGCGCTCGCCGTGAACCGGGATGAACAGCGGGCTCGCGCCGCACTCGAGCGCGTGGGGCTCGGCTGGGCGGCAGCGCGGCACCCGCGCGACCTCTCGAGCGGAGAGCGCGAGCGGCTTGCACTTGCGGCTGTCGCGGTCGCGGAGCCCGACGTCCTCATCCTCGACGAGCCGACACGCGGGGTCGACCCGGAGCGGAAGGCACGGCTCGGTGCGTGGCTGCAGGAGTACGCGGCCTCGGGGAAAGCAGTCGTCGTCGCGACGCACGACCGCGAGCTGCCGGCGCACCGGCGGATCGGACTTTGTGTTCAGAAACACAAGCGGCTGTTCGGGGAGCGCGCGTTGCCGTCTAAGGTCGCCGGCCTCGCGGCCGCGGTTGCCCTGGGGCTCGCGGCCTGGGCCGCGCTCGACCCCGCGCGCGGTGGGGTCGCGACGCTGCTGGCAGCCGTCGCCGTCCTCGTCGCCGGCTTCGCCTGGCTCGAGGGCGGGACCGTCTCCGCGCGCGACGTGACGCTTGTCGCGACCCTCGGAGGCCTCGCCGCCGCCGGCCGCGTGCTCTTCGCGCCGCTCCCGAGCGTCCAGCCGGTGACGGTGATCGTCGCTGCGTCCGGCGTCGCGCTGGGGCCGCGCCGCGGCTTCGCGGTCGGCGCGCTCGCAGCGATCGCGTCGAACTTCTTCCTCGGCCAGGGCCCGCACACGCCCTGGCAGATGCTTGCGTGGGGTGGCTGCGGCCTCGTGGCCGGGCTGGCGCGCCCGCTGCTCCGCCGCCGGCTCGCGTTTGCCGCCTTCGTGCTCGTGCTCGGCTTCGCGTTCGGGACGCTGATGGACCTCTGGCTCTGGTTCGCCTTCTACCCGCATACCGAGGCGGCGCTGCTGGCCCGGCTTGCGGCAGGCGTTCCCTTCAACGTCGCACACGCCACCGGCAACGTCGTGCTCGCGCTGGTCGCGGGGCCTGAGCTCCGCCGCGTGCTGGAGCGATACGACCGCAAGTCGCGGACCGAGGTGGTTTGGGCGTGAAGCTGTTGGCAGCGCTCGCCGCCGTGGCCGCTCTCGCGACTCCGGCCGGCTACGTCCAGGGACAGCAGCGCGGCGACGGCGGCTTCGGCGACGCGCCGCTCACAGCCTGGGCGACTCTCGGGCTCGTTGCGGCCGGCAAGGACACTGGCCGCGCCGCGGCGTACCTTGCGCAGCAGGATCCGTCGTCGGCGACTGATCGCGCTCTCTACGCGATGGCCCGTTCCGCGGCCGGCGACCGGCCCGACGACCTGCTCCCGGGACTGCGTGCGTACCGGGCCGGCAGGCTCGTCAACGCGACGATCTGGACGATCCTGGCGCTGCGTCAGGCGGGTGAGTCCGCGCCACCTGCGCTCGTGCAGGCTCTGCGCTCTGCGCAGCGCCCCGACGGAGGCTGGTCGTGGCTCGCCGGCGGCGCAGCCGACGCCAACGACACGGCCGCGGCGATTCAGGCACTCCGCGCGGTCGGCGTCGCCGGACGCCCGATCGACCGCGGCGTCGCCTTCCTCCGCCGCCACCAGAACCGCGACGGCGGCTTCGAGCTTACGCTCGACCGCGGCTCGGACACGCAGTCGACCGCGTGGGCCATTCAGGCGCTGCTCGCGGCCGGCCGTCAACCTGGCGCGCCCGCCTTCCGCTACCTCGAGCGGATGCGCCGACCCGACGGAAGCTATCGCTACAACGCCCGCTACGTGACGACGCCGCTCTGGGTGACGGCCCAGACGCTGCCGGCGCTCGCGCGCAAGCCGTTCCCGCTCCGCGCCACCGGTTAGGCGACTCCGCCTCCGAACCGCGGCGGGCCGTACGGCGAACGCTGGACAAGCAACCGAAGGGGGAACACCGATGTCTCGCACACGTGTCTTGGTGCTCGTCACGGCACTTCTCACGGCCGCCGGCCTCGGTCGGGCGGCGGACGCTCGGGCCGCCGAGCTCTTCTACGGCGTCGACACTGCCAATCGGCTCGTCAGCTTCAGCGGCCAGACGCCGACGTCGATCAAGAGGACGGCGTTCACGGGCCTCCAGGCAGACGAGCAGATCGTCGGGCTCGACGTCCGTCCCGCCGACAAGCAGCTGGTCGCGCTCGCCAGCACGAGCCGCCTCTACCGGATCGACGGCGCCAGCGGCGCTGCTACGGCGATCGGGTCGGCCTCGTTCGTCCCGGCGTTCGCCGGCACGAGCCTCGGCTTCGACTTCAACCCGACGGTCGACCGGATCCGCGTCACGTCGGACGCCCGTCAGAACCTGCGGCTGCATCCCGATACCGGCGCGACGGCCGCGGTCGACGGCCAGCTGGCGTATGCAGCGGGCGACGCCGGCGCGGGCGCGACGCCGCGCATAGTCGGCTCGGCCTACACGAACAGCGTCGCAGGGGCCACGACGACCCAGCTCTTCGACCTCGACGCAGGCCGTGACGCGCTCGTGCTCCAGAACCCCCCGAACAACGGCACGCTCGGCACCGTCGGCTCGCTTGGGATCGACCTCGGCGACAACGCCGGGTTCGACATCTCCGCGATCGACGGCGTTGCCTACGTCGCCGCGCAGGCGGGTCAGAGCGCCGCGTCGCAGCTGTACACCGTCAATCTGGCCACGGGAGCAACGACGCCCGTCGGCAGGATCGGCGGCGGCTCGCCGCTCCGTGCGCTCGCCGCTGCCGGCACCGCCGCAGCGGACACGGCCGCGCCGCGCGTGACGATCGCGAATGCCGTCGCGCCGGGCCGGGTCGGATCCCTGCTCCGCACCGGCATCCGGCTCCGGGCGAGCTGCTCGGAGGGCTGCACGCTGACGGCGCAGATCCTCTCGGGCTCCCGCGCGGTGGGCAGCGGTAAGCCGGTCGCAGTCGACCTGGCCGGCTCCGCGCCGCTCCGGCTCATCTTCCGGACGGCTGCGAAGAAGGAGTTCGCCGCGCGCCGGACGGCTGTCTTCACCGTTGTCGTCACCGCTCGTGACGCGGCGGGCAACACGGCAACCGTTCGCCGGACGCTGCGCTCGGCACGCTGACGTGGCCTCTCGATGCGACGCGGGTGCTCCGGGGAGGGCACCCGCTAGCATCGAACGGATGTCCGTCGCCTCGCCCGAGCAGTACCTCGCGAACCTGAATCCCGCCCAGCGGGAGGCGGTCCTGCACACGGAGGGGCCGCTGCTCGTGATCGCCGGCGCAGGCTCCGGGAAGACGCGCGTCCTGACCCACCGCGTCGCGCACCTGACCTCCGCGATCGGGGTGAAACCGAACGAGATCCTCGCGATCACGTTCACGAACAAGGCCGCGGGCGAGATGCGCGAGCGGCTGACGGCGATGCTCGGCCCGATGGCGCGGGCGATTTGGATCCTCACCTTCCACGCCGCCTGCGGCCGCATGCTCCGCAGAGAAGCCGAGCGGCTGGGCTACAAGTCGAACTTCACGATCTACGACAGCGCCGACCAGGTGCGGCTCGTCAAGCAGGTGTTGGAGGAGCTGGACAAGGACCCGAAGCGCTTCGCTCCCCGCGGCGTGCACGCGCAGATCTCGAACGCGAAGAACCAGCTGATTACGCCGGCGAAGTACGCCGAGCAGATCGCCTCGTTCTACGACCAGACGATCGCCGAGGCGTACGCGCTCTACCAGAAGAAGCTGGCAGCCTCGAACGCGGTCGACTTCGACGACATGCTGATGCTGACGGTGCAGATCCTGGAGAACTTCCCGGACGCGCGGAAGCACTGGCAGAGCTCGTTCCGCTACGTGATGGTCGACGAGTACCAGGACACGAACCACGCGCAGTACCGGCTGCTGCAGCTGCTTGCCGAGCACCACCACAACATCTGCGCGGTCGGCGACCCCGACCAGTCGATCTACGCCTTCCGCGGCGCCGACATCCGCAACATCCTCGAGTTCGAGCGCGACTTCCCCGAGACGCGCACGATCCCGCTCGAGCAGAACTACCGCTCCACGAACGCGATCCTCGAGGCGGCGAACGCGGTCATCTCGCACAACTCGGAGCGGAAGGACAAGCGGCTCTGGTCCGAGCTCGGCGAGGGCGACCCCGTCCGGGTGATCGAGGTCGAGGACGAGCAGTCGGAGTCGCGCTACGTCGCCGCCCAGATCGCAGGCCTCGTCGAGGAGGGCTACTCCGGCAGCGAGATCGCGGTCTTCTACCGAATGAACGCGCAGTCGCGCGTGCTCGAGCAGACGCTGCGGCTGCACCAGATCGGCTATCAAGTGATCGGCGGGCCGCGCTTCTACGAGCGGGCCGAGGTCAAGGATGCAATCGCGTACCTGCAGGTTCTCGACAACCCGGACGATGCCGTCAGCCTGATGCGGATCGCAAACCGCCCGAAGCGAGGGATCGGCGACACGACGATTTCGCGGCTGATCACGTACGCCGACTCGCACGGCCGCTCGCTCTACGACGCGCTCGGCTTCCCGACCGAGGCCGGGCTCGGCACGGCTGCTGTCAGGGCGGTAACGAGCCTGAAGAACCTGCTCGACTCGCTGCGCGCAGCCGCGGAGGAGCACGAGGTGCCCGAACTGCTGCAGACCGTGCTCGAGCGCACGGGCACGCTCGAGTCCTACGAGGCCGAGCGGACGATCGAGGCGCGCGGCCGGATCGAGAACCTGGAGGCATTCGTCGACGGGGCGCGCGAGTACGCGCAGCAGGCCGAGGAGCCGACCCTGTCCGGATTCCTGCAGGAGATCTCGCTCTACTCCGACCAGGACGCGCTCGGCGAGGAGCAGTCGAACGTGACCCTGATGACGATTCACAACGCGAAGGGGCTCGAGTTTCGCGCCGTCTTCGTCGTCGGCGTCGAGGAGGAGATCTTCCCGAGCGCGCGCTCGATCGAGGAGCAGGGCGTGGAGGAGGAGCGGCGGCTCTTCTACGTCGGCCTCACCCGGGCAGAGGAGAAGCTGACGCTGACGCACGCGTCCTCGCGTCTGCTCTGGGGCCGGACGACGAGTCACCTGCCCTCCCGCTTCCTCGACGAGCTGCCCGACCGCCACGTCGAGCGCGAGCGGCTGCGCCCGTCCTCGTGGCGCAACTACGGCACGCCGGCGCAGACGCGCGAGCTCGCTCCCCGTCGCGACCATCCCGCCCTTTCGACCGGGGACAGCGTCCGCCACGGCACTCTCGGCGAGGGCGTGATCACGCGGATCGAGCCGGGTGGCGTCGTCACCGTCCGTTTCGCCGGTGACGGCAGCGAGCGCAAGCTCATGCTCGACTACGCCCCGCTGGAGAAGATCGACTAGGAGGCGCAGCGCACCCCGTCGACGAGCGACGTCGCGCCTCCTGATCTAATCGTGGCATGACGATCGAGATCCGGCCTCCTGCCGAGGACGAGCTTCGCGCCGCGATGGAGGCGGCCGAGGGGGCGTTCGGCTCCGAGCTCGAAGACCACGACTGGGAGCGCGAGCAGAAGATCCTGCCGCCGTCGCGGGCGCTCGCCGCGTTCGACGGCGAGCGGCCGGTCGGGTTTGCGGGCGCATATGCATTTGACCTTTCGATCCCCGGCGGCGAGCTGCCCTGCGCCGGCGTCACCTGGGTCGGCGTGCTGCCAACCCATCGGCGGCGCGGCATCCTGCGTGACTTCATGCGGCAACAGCTCGCCGACGTGCAGAGCTGGGGCGAGCCGATCGCCGCGCTGTGGGCATCGGAGGCGGCGATCTACGGGCGCTTCGGCTATGGGACAGCGGCGCCCGGGATCGTCGCGAAGTCCGATCCGCGGCGGTTTGCGCTCAAGGATGGGCAGCCGTCGAACGTGACCGTCAGGCTGACGGATGCCGACGAGGCATACCGCCTCTTCCCGTCCGTCTACGACCGCGTCCGCGCGGGCCGGGCTGGGATGCTCTCGCGCTCGGAGACGTGGTGGAAGGAACTGCGGCTCGCCGACCCGAAGGAGTGGCGCCGCGGTGCGAGCCAGAAGTTCTACGCGGTCGCCGAGATGGACGGGACCGCCGAGGGCTATACCACGTACCGGGTCAAGGACGAGTGGGAGGAGGGCTTCTCGAAGAGCGAGGTTCGCGTCGTCGAGGCGATCGCGGCGACCACGGCCGCAGAGCAGGAGCTGTGGCGCTTCCTCCACTCGATCGACCTGACCGTGAAAGTCGACGTCTTCAGCCTCGATCCGGCCTCGTCGCTCGTCCTCGGCGTCCGCGATCCGCGAGCGCTCGGCCTGCGGCTCGCGGACGCCCTCTGGCTGCGGCTCGTCGACCTCGACGCCGCGCTGAAGGCGCGCTCGTACAAGCCGGGCGAGTCGCTCGTGCTCGAGGTGACGGACGAGCTCTGCCCCTGGAACGCAGGCCGGTACCGCGTCGGCGACGACGCCGGCCGAACGGAGGACACGGCCGACCTCGCGCTCGACGTCGCCGATCTCGCGAGCGTGTACCTCGGCGCGTTCGACTTCCACCGGCTCGTCCATGCGGGCCGCGCCCAGGAGCGCCGTGAGGGCGCCGCTGAAGCGGCGACGCTGCTCTTCCGCACCGACCTGCCGCCGTACTGCCCGGAGGTGTTCTAGGTGGGCTGGGACGTCCGCCCGACCAGCGACCTGGACGAGTTCAAGCGCGCAGTCGGCGCGATCGGCCACTACTTCGGCGGCTGGCCCGCCGACGACGAGGCGGCGCAGCGGTTCTCGCGCAACCTGCCGTTCGACCGGATGCACGCCGCGTTCGACGGTGACCGAATCGTCGGCGGTGCCGGCGCCTTCCCGTTCGAGCTGACCGTGCCGGGCGGCACGGTCGCCTGCGGCGGGGTGACCGTCGTCGGCGTCCTGCCGACTCACCGTCGTCGCGGGATCCTCACGGCGATGATGCGCGCGCAGCTCGACGACATCCGGGAGCGTGGCGAGCCGATCGCCGCCCTCTGGGCCTCGGAAGAGGTCATCTATCGCCGGTACGGCTACGGCCTCGCCTCGCTGTCCTGCGAGATGGCGCTGCCGAGCGGCTACGCAGGCCTGCGCGAGCCGCGCGACGACCGGGCGACGGTGCGCATAGCCCCGCTCGAGGAGTCGAAGGACGTCTTCGCGGCGATCTACGACCGCGCCCGCGCCCGCACGCCCGGCATGTTCCGGCGCTCGGATGCGTGGTGGGAGACGCGCAACCTTCCGGACCCGCCCGAGCGACGGCAAGGCGGGGGAGAGAAGAACGCGCTCGTGCTCGAGCTCGACGGCGAGCCGGCCGGTTACGCGCTGTACCGGATCCATACGAAGTTCGAGAGCGGCGCGGCGGCGGGTCACGTCGACGTGATCGAGGCTGTCGCCGACGGGCCCGTGGCGACGCGCGAGCTCTGGCGAGTGCTCCTCGACATGGACTGGAAGGCGACGCTGAAGGCGTACCTGCTCCCGATCGACCATCCGCTCGTTCACCAGCTCACGTACCCACGCCGGATGCAGCTGCGCGTCGGAGACGGTCTCTGGGTGCGTCTCGTCGACGTGGCCGCGGCCCTGTCCGCGCGGGAGTACGCCGACGCCGGCGCGGTCGTGGTCGAACTGGACGACGGGTTCCTGCCCGAGAACGGAGGCCGCTGGCGAATCTCGGCCGACACCGTGGAGCGGACCGAGGACGAGCCCGACGTCGGGCTCGGCGTCGGTGAGCTCGGCTCCGTGTACCTCGGCGGCTTCGGCTTCGGCGAGCTCGTCCGCGCCGGTGTCGTGCGCGAACACAGGGAGGGCGGAGCTGCCCGTGCGGACGCCCTGTTCCAGACAGGCTCGCCAAAACCCTGGTGCCCGGAGATCTTCTGACCCACTGAGTGGGCTCGACACATTCTCGCTGCTTCGCCGCGTTCGCAGCGGCTGACGTCCCGGGGATGAGCCTGCTACCCTCCCGCGCTTGCTCCTGCGGCCCTCATTCGGCGCGCTCGTCGCGCTGCTCGCTTTGCTCGTGCCCGTCGCCCCCGCGGCAGCCGTTCCCGACGGCCCGCTCGACGTCTATCTCGAGCACATCCAGCCCCTTTCGCTCGATTGGCCGGCCGACGGGACGCTGACGGACGGCTACGGGCCGCGCTGGGGCCGCATGCACCTCGGGCTCGATGTCGGGATCCTGCGCTCGCTCGACGTGCGGGCTGCCGCCTCCGGCACGGTCACGGCAGCCGGCTGGCTGACCGGCTACGAGGGCTACGGCAACGTCGCCACCGTCGACATCGGCAGCGGCTACACGGTCCTCTACGCGCACCTCTCGGTCGCGCAGGTTGTCCCCGGCCAGTGGCTGGAGGCGGGCGACCCGATCGGCCAGGCCGGCTGCACCGGCTCCTGCACGGGCACGCACCTCCACCTCGAGCTGCGCAAGAACGGCGTGCCGGTCGACCCCGCTCCGTACCTCCGCTAGACCCCGGATCTCCCCCATCGGAGTGATGCCGCGGCCGGGTGGCCGAGACTACGTTGCGCCCTGCCCATGACACGAACGCTCCCTTTGCGGAGCGCGCTCGTCGTCCTGCTCGCCTTCCTCGCCGTCGCACCCGCCGCCTCGGCACGTCCGGACAGCGCTGCGCGTCTCCAGATGGCCTGGCCCGCCAGCGGCACCGTCACAGCCCACTTCGGCGAGTGGCGCGGCAGCCACCGGCACGCCGGGATCGACATCGGACAGCTGCGGACGCTGCGGCTGCGCTCGGTCCTCGCGGGTACGGTCAAGCGGACCGGGTACGTCTCCGGCTACGACGGGTACGGCCAGGTCGTGGTGCTCGATCTCCCAGGCCCGTACACGGCGCTCTACGCGCACCTGTCGTCGGTGCGCGTCCGACCCGGCCAGCACGTGCGGCGGGGCCAGCGCCTGGGACTCGCCGGCTGCACGGGGAGTTGCACGGGGACGCACCTGCACTTCGAGATCGAGCGGCGCGGCGTGCCGGTCGATCCACTCCGCTTCCTGGGCTAGGAGCTCCGAGAACTCAACTATCGTGGCCGCCGATGCGGTCGCGTTCCCTCGTCGACGGCGCCTCGGTGGTCGCCGTCGCACTCTTTCTCGGCTGGGTTCTCTCCCTCGCGACGACGCGGGTGAAGAACTGGTTCGTGATGACCGACGAGCTCTACTACGAGCGGCTGGCGGTCTCGGTCGCGCAGACCGGCTCGCTGCTGCCGCGGCTGCACGGGGAGCTCGTCTCGAACGTCAACCAGCTCTACCCGGTGCTGATCTCGCCGCTGTTCGGCGACGGCAACATCCCCGCGAGCTTCGCGGGGGCGCATCGGCTGAACGCGTTTCTGATCACCTCCGCGGCGATTCCGGTCTTTCTGCTCGCGCGCCGGATCGGGCTCGGGCGGCTGCTCTCGCTCTGGGCGGGAGCGTTGAGCGTGGCCGTTCCCTGGGTCGCGCTCGCGTCGTTCCTGCTCACCGAGGTCGTTGCCTATCCGGCCTTCTGCTGGGCACTCCTGGCGCTGACACACGCGGTGGCGCGCAAGACGTGGCAGACGGACCTGCTCGCGCTCGGAGCGATCGGTTTCGCCGTGCTCGCGCGGACGCAGTTCATCGTCCTCCTCGGCGTGCTCGTGGTTGCGGTCGTCGCCGAGGCGATGCTGGACGCGACGCCGCGCGGGGCGCCGGCCAACCTCTGGCGGACACGGCGCCCCTTCGTTGTGCTGTTCGGTGCCCTGCTGCTCGTCGTCCTCGGCGCGATCGCAGTCGGCAAGGGCTCGCAGTTGCTCGGCTCCTACTCGGTCACGGCCGAGAACGTGCGCATCGATCTCGGGCTCTTCCAGCTGGCGTTCGAGCACGTGGCGTTGCTCGCGCTCGGCCTCGCGATTCTGCCCTTCATCGTCGGAGTCGCGTGGCTCGTCGACCGCGTCCGCCCGTCGACGCCCGAGCCCGAGCGCGCCTTCGCGGTCGTCGGGTTGTACGTCGCTCCTGCTCGTCACGCTTCAGGTCGCCTCGTTCAACCAGCGCTTCGGGGCCGGGCTCGTCAAGGATCGCTACCTCTTCTACGTGGTGCCCGTGGTCCTGGTCGGCCTCGCTGCGGCGGTCGGGTCGAGGCATTGGCCCCGCTGGTGGGCGCTCGTCGTCCCGACGGCGTCGCGGCGGTCGGGTTCGCGTCCGCACCGCTCGCCGTGTACGAGAAGTTCAACGTCGACTCGCCGGTCGCGATTCTCAACAACGAACTGCTCGAGCTGGCGACGTCGACGCGCTGGGCGCACGTCCTGCTGGTGCTGGCAGCGCTCGTCGCGGCGCAGGCGCTCCTCCTTGCGAAGCCGTTCCTGCCCTGGCGAGCCGCGGCGATCCCGGTGGCCGTCCTCGCGACGGTGGCGCTGCCGCTCGAGACCGTCTACGCGTTCGACCGCCTGTTCGCGGTTAACGGCACCAACGGCCTCCCGATTACGCTCGACCAGGGCGTCGTCTTCAGCTGGGTCGACCGCAACGTCGGCCCGACCGGGCGCGTGACGGTGATGAAGTATCCGGTCGGCGGGCCCGACTGGTGGGCGGGCCAGGGCTACTGGTGGGACGTCGAGTTCTGGAACGAGAGCGCCGTCGAGACGATGGCCGACATGTCGCTGAAAAGGGCGAGGCATTGGCGCGAGCTCTTCGATCCCGAGACCGGTGCCGCTCTCGATGCGCCGGAGACACGGTTCGCGTTCGTCTACGGCGCCGATGTGCGCTTTCGGCTTGCCGGCAAATACTTCGTCTACGAGCGCTTTGCCTATCTGTTCGACACTGAGCGACCCTGGAGAGCGGCATGGCTTACAGATGGGATCTACCCAGACGGCTGGACGCGACCGCACCGCCCAGCAAAGATCACGGTCTTTGCAGAACCAGGCCAGAGGCGGGCGCTTCGGCGCTTCCTGACGATCACCC
>CAWHKD010000026.1:0-49733 GCA_963829845.1 uncultured Gaiellaceae bacterium
CCAGCAGCCAGACAACGAAGGCCGCGAAGAGTAGGAGGCCGGGGTCGACTGCGTCGGGGTCGTCGACGGTGATCTTCACCGGACGTCGGCCCCCGGACCCCTTGCCATCGAGCAGGGCAAGCTCGCGCTCGCCGTCTGCGAGCGCGTAGCGCTCCCGCCAGCTGCTTGCGGGACGAAGCGCGAGCTCGTGTCCGGCCCAACGAAAGGCCCCGCCGCGGCGAATGCTGTGCGGCTCGAACACGCCCGCAACAGCACCGGCCGCGTCGGTTGCCTCGAGCCGTCGCCCCCACAGCCCGCTGGAGGCGAGTCGCCAGCTCCGCCCGTCGGCCTCGGCGATGCCGGTACGTGAGAGGAACCCCTGCAGCCGCAGAGAGCCGACACCTTCCAGTTCGTAGCGGCGACGGTTTCCCGGCGCGCGCGTGAGCTCCAGATCAACCATCGAGCTCGAACAAGAATATCGAGCCCATCGCCGCGACTGACCAGATTTGACCACTCACAGCCCGCGCGCGAAGCGATCACCGGCCGCGGGTGCTGATGCGCCTCGAGCTCCAGGGCCAGATCTTGGGCGGCCGGCGCAACGGTTGCGTCGCTCAGGTGACATTCCCTGAACGCTGGGACACGTCAGGGCGTTACCGCCTGAGTAGCGTGGATCAAATAGGCCAGAACGATCGGCCAGGGCTCGATGTGACAATCGCCTTCACTTACACGCTGCTACGCCCAGGGCAATGCGTTCCAGTCGTCCGGCCGCCGGTAGCGCCATGCCGGGATTCCGAGCTGGGATTGCGCATCCCTGGGTGACCTCGTCTCTGTCTCGACGCCTGCTCCGTGGCGGAGGGCTAGGTCGGAGTGCGGATAGACGATGGTGCGGGCGGACGACGAGCGCGGCGCGCCCGTCATGAGGATGATGCAGGGGCGGTCTCCGGTCGGGACGAAAGCGTGCGCGGTTCCCGGCGGGCAGTGCACGAAGTCCCATGCCTTGAGCGGCCGCTCCTCACCTTCGACGAGCAGGAGGCACTGACCGGCCAGGACGAGGAAGTCCTCCTGGGTGGACTCGGCGTGGTACAGCCATGTCGTCCGTCCGGGCTGAAGAACGCGGAGGTTGATTCCGAGGTCGGCGAACGGCGCGTTCTCGCCCTCGAAGGCGCACATGGCGCCGGTGCGGTCGTTCGTCTCCCACGCCGCATCCCGGACGCTGACGACGAACCAGCCGTCGGTCACCGGTGCGAGACCGGAGCCGAACTCCTCAAGCCGCGCTTCCTCGACCATTTCCGCTCCTCTCTTGCGTCGCTCAGCCGCCTGCTCCGCCGAACGACGAAGTTATCGCGACTGTGAGCATTGAGTAGACGGCGAAGTGTGGCGCTCCCGACCGAACGCGCTGAATAGCGTGGAGCGTTAGGACAGAACCCGGATGCTGAGGCGGTTTCGGGACGGGGCCGATTTGCCCGCCATCGTGCGATGCTTACCGGAAGTCCGGAGGCGTCACATGGTCGAGAAACCCAGATTGGTCGGACGCGAGAGAGAGCTCGACGAGCTCGCGCGATTTCTCGACGCAGTGCCGGCCGGCCCCGTTGGCCTCCTGTTCGAGGGCGACGCCGGTATCGGCAAGACGACCCTCTGGCGAGAAGCTGTCCTGGAGGCGCTCGACCGCTCGTACTGCGTGCTCTCCTGCCGGCCGGTCGAGTCGGAGGCGCAGCTGGCCTTCACCGCGCTCGGCGACCTGCTCGAGGAGGTTCCGGATTCGGCGAGCGCCGAGCTGCCCGTTCCGCAGCGCCGGGCTCTCGAGGTCGCACTCCTGCAGATCGATGCCGAGGGACCGCCTCCGCTTCCGCGAGCAGTCTCGCTCGGCGTCCTCGGCGTGCTCCGAGCGCTCGCCTCCTCGGGACCCCTCGTAATCGCTCTCGACGACCTCCAGTGGCTCGACCGACCGTCGGCGAGCACGCTGGAGTTCGCCGCCAGGCGCCTGCGTGGCGAGCCGATCGGCTTCCTCCTCTCGCGCCGCGGGGCCAAAGCCGACGCGCCGCTCGCACTCGACCAGACGCTCCCGCCCGACGCGGTCCGACGCCTCCTCGTCGGGCCGCTCGACGGTGACTCGCTCGGGAGACTCATACGCTCCCGCTTCGACATCCATCTCGGGCCAGCCGCGCTTCGGCAGCTGGAGGCCGCGTCCGGTGGAAACCCGTACTTCGCCATCGAGTTGGCCCGGAGCCTCGCGGAGCGCGACATCCCGCTCGGCCCGGGAGAGCCCCTCCCCGTTCCCGGCACCCTGCGTGCGCTCCTCGGCGTGCGACTCGCCGATCTCGCGCCGGAGATACATCGGGCCACGCTGGCGGCATCGGCGCTTGCGCGGCCGACGGTGGCCCTCGTCGAGGCGAGTGTCCGATCCGTGGATCCCCCGGGCGCACTCGCCGCGGCGGTCGACGCCGGCCTGCTCGAGCTCGACCGCGACCGCGTGCGTTTCGCGCACCCTCTCATTGCCTCCGTCGTCTACGCCGACGCGGATGCAGCCGAGCGGCGCGCACTCCACGCCCTTATCGCCGAGGTCATCGAAGAGCCGGAGGAGCGGGCGCGCCACCTCGCGCTTGCCACAGATGCTCCCGACGAGGACGTCGCGGCGTCACTCGACGAGGCGGCTCGCTCGGTTCGCGCCCGCGGCGCCCCCGGCGAGGCGGCGGAGCTATACGAGGAGGCCCGACGTCTGACCCCGCCTCTGCAGACCAACGACGCAGCGCGCCGGGCAGTCGACGCCGCCGAATGCCACTTCGAGGGGGGAGACTTCGCCCGTGTCCGCGCGTTGCTGGAGGAGGTCACGGCCGGTACGCACAGCACCGAGCGGGCGCGTGCGCTCGTGTTCCTCGGCTGGGTGCGGGCGAACCAGGAAGGGTTCGGCGTCGGCGCCGACATCTTCCGCGCTGCGCTCGAGGCGGTCGGGCCCGACATTCCGCTGCGCATCGAGATCGAGCGAGGCCTCGCGTGGACCCTTCACGAGCTGGGCGATCTCCAGGCCGCCGAGATCCATTCTCGGGCAGCCCTCGAGATGGCGGAGCGCCTCCGCGAGCCCAGCGTGCTCGCCCGTGCCGTCTCCGACATGGCGTTCTTCGAGGCAGTCAGCGGCCGCGGAGATCCTCTCTCGCGAATCGAGTCCGCCCTTGAGCTCGACGAGCCGGGCGAATGGCGGGCTATCTACGACCGCCCGCGATGGATCCACGCGATGATCCTCGTATGGCGCGGCGAGCTCGACTCGGCCGAAACGGTGCTAGACGAGATGCACCGGGTAGCCCTCGACTACGGGGACGAGCACTCGCTCCCCTACATCCTCTTCTATCTCTCCAAGATCGAGATGCTGCGCGGGAGGTTCGAGTCGGCGAGCGCCTACGCCCAGCGCGCGTACGAAGGGACGGTCGAGACCGGACAGGAGAACGAGCAGCCGTTCGCGCTAACGATCAAGGCCCTCGTTGACGCGCATCTGGGTCGGGTCGAGGCTGCGCGCGAGGCAACCGACGAGGGCATGACGCTCGCGCTCCGTCTGGGGGTCGTTCCCGCCTACCTCGAGCTGCGCGCCGCGCGCGGCTTCCTCGAGCTGTCGCTCGCGAGCTACGAGGAGGCGCACCGGTTCCTCGACCCGCTGCGCGAGGAGGTGGCAAAGGCAGGCTTCGGCGAGCCGGCGCTCTTCCGCTTCCACGGCGACGCGATCGAGGCCCTCATCGCGCTCGGGAAGCTCGAGGAGGCAGCCTCGCTGATCGGCGAGCTCGAGGAGAGAGGGGAGGCTCTCCAGCACCAGTGGGCGCGTGCCATCGCAGCCCGGTGCCGCGGGCTCCTCTCGGCCGCAGGAGGGGACCTCCCGGCTGCTTTTTTCTGCCCTCGAGCGCGCCTTCGAGCTGCACGAGGGCCTCGGTCAGCCGCTCGAGCTAGCGCGAACGCACCTGGTCATGGGAACGATCCGCCGCCGGAGCCGGCAGAAGAGGGCAGCCCGCGATTCACTGCAGGCTGCGCTCAACTCCTTCGAGCAGATAGGCGCACCGCTCTGGGCCGAGCGTGCCCGCGCCGAGCTGGCGCGGATCGGAGGGCGCGCCCTCGCAGCGGATGCTCTTACGCCGACCGAGCAGCGTGTCGCGGAGCTCGTCGCGGCCGGCGGTACCTATCGAGAGGTCGCCGACGCCCTCTTCATCAGCCCGAAGACGGTGCAATGGAACCTGTCGAAGATCTACCGGAAGCTCGGCATCCGCTCGCGCTCGCAGCTCGCGGCGAGCCTCGCTGCCGCCCACGGTGACGAGTCAACCCCAGCCGAACCGCCGGTTGCACGGTAGTCCCGCCCACGAAAAGACCCGCCTGAGCGCCTATTTCACCCGCCCTCGCACGGCGTTAGCGTCGAAGCACGATCACGACGCGACCGAGAGGAGCGAACGATGTATCCCCCCGTCACCCAGTTCGAGACCCGCCACCGGATGATCCTCGACGACCTGCGCCTCCGAGAGGAGCGGCAGCTCGCCCGCCCGTCTACCTCGCCTATCCCCCGCGCCACGGCTCTGCCGATGCGGCTGGCGCGGCTGCTGAAGGTCGCGCGGGCCTGAGCTTCGAGGCTAGCTGTCTTCACCCGGACACGTGAGACGCGGCTGACAGGCTAGGAGTCACGAGCGCGCTCGCCTGACATCGCTCGCCGGGTCTGCCGCGCTGAGTAGCGTGGATCAATAGGGCAGAACACGCTCGCCCTGGGCGACTGTTCGGGAGTGTCCCCTGACTGGCGGCCGCTGCCAGGGACGCCGCGCCCCAACGCGTAGCGGAAGCCGGGCAGAGTCCACGACGCTCGACGCCGGGATCGGAGGAGCGGGAGCTCGAGGCGGGCGGACTGAACTAGCCCGCCCGCCTCACTTCACGTCAGCTCAGTGCGGGCACTGCGGCTTCGCAGAAGTCGTCGCTCCGCCCGGTCGAGCCCTTGACGATCTCCTCGGCGAGAAACACGTCGTCGAACGGATCGGTCGGCGTGCCACCGTGGTCGACGAGGATCTCGACCCGGAGTTGACCCGGGTTCCTGCCGATCACGTTGCCGTCCGGTCCGTAGTAGACATCGTTGCCGGTTGCAAAGGCGAGAATCGTCAGCGTGCCGTCGCCGTTGTCGGTCACTCGCAGGTCCTTGTTGACGCGGGTGACGACTTCGTAGGTGACGGTCTTGCCGTTGGCACGGTTCGTGTACACGACAGTCACTTTGAGGTGCTCGAGGAAGTACTGCAGTCCATCGGGCCCATGCGCAACTACGAGGACGCTGCCGTCTGTGACCAACGTCCCGTCCACCGTGAGGCCGGCGTCGCAGAAGTCTTCGTCGACGAAGGTGCCCTCTTCATGGAAGCGCTCCTTCAGGAGCGGACCGGCCGCGGCCGCAACGGCTGCGCTGAGCCCGGACAGCACGAGCAACGTCACGAGCACCGCGGATCCTCGTCGGAAGAACCTGGCGCGGTGGCTCAGGTCGGCTCCCAGGCTAGAACCAGCGTGGTGCGATAGGTCATGCATCACAGCTCCCTTTCGATGTAGAGAAGGTGAGAAGTGCTCTACGCGAAACGCGCGCGAGCATCAGCCGTGAGCGACTACGCAGATGTCATGCGTCGCCGACTCTCGCAGATTGTGCGATTCGTGTCAAACTGCCGTGACGGCACCTGGCCATCGATGCTGTGCTCTCGCCTGACATCGCTCGTGGGTCCGCCGCGCTGAGTAGCGTGGATCGTTAGGGCAGAACGAAGCCGCGCAGGGGGCCGATCCGTCCGCACGAGCTTGCGCGGCCTACCTCTTTGTCAGCCGCACGTATCGCGGGCGCGGCGTCGGGATGCAGCTATTCGACGCGGCAGTGTCGTTCGCACGCGAGGCCGGCGCGAAAGCGCTCTACGTCTCGGCCGCACCCACCGAGACACCGTCGACTTCTACCTCAATCGCGGCTGTGTTCTCGCGCCTGAGCCCGACCCAGCGCTCCTGGCTGCCGAGCCCGACGACATCCACCTCGTCTAACTGCTCTGAACCCCCGGCGTCGTTAGGCGAGTTCGTCCAGCGTTGCTACGAGAAGCCGCGTGAACTCGCGATTCCACGGCAGACCCTTCGCGGCGCGCGTCAGCGATATGAGCGCTGAAACCAACGATTCAAGCCGCATCATCGGCACGACTGCAGCAGCCTCGCCAGGGCCACCTGAGTCGACGTACTTCTGAACGAGGTCATCACCGAGAGCGCGATCAATCGTCGTCGAACTGCCGTCCCATGACAAATCCCAGACCATCCCAGCCAGCTCAAGAGCAGGCCAGTCCCGGCGCGAGTACTGCCAATCGACGATGCCAGCAACGCGCCCATCACGCACGAGGATGTTTCCCGCATGGAAGTCACCGTGGATCGCGCAGACGCGCAGATCGTCGGCGTCTGCGACCCACTCGCGCAGTTGCTCGAACGCCCGCACCAATGACGCCGGCTTTTCGACCAAGCTCCAGTCCCACCAGTCGTTCCTGTCCCAGTTCCGGCTACGCAGCGACGGCACGCCGGGACGCTGCTCGGTCACCGGCCACGCCTGAGCGTTCCGATGCAGACGTGCGAGCAAGGCCGGCAGCTCTTGTCGGAAGAGCGCCTCGCTAGACCGCAGTTCCTCGCCGTCAATAAACGGAAAGACGGAAACGACGTGGCCACCGTCGACATAGAAGGTCGAGCCATCGAGCGCCGCGAGTGGCGCGACCACCTGCTCGATCTCGTTCGCCAGGAACCGAAGAAGTGCATGCTCCCATCTCACACTCTCGGGATCGGCGGGTTCCACCCGCACGACGAACTCTCCTCCCCGGAAGACTCCGCCAGTCGTGTCAGAGAGAAGTCGCTCCCAACGCAGGGGAATAACCACCCCGTAGCGATCGGCGATGGCTTCGGGGACTGGTTTGAACCCTGACTCTGACATAGGTTCCGTCGTGTGGGACCTTACGCCGGGGGAAGCGCAAACGACGCGGCGTGCCGGAGACCTTTCTCCAACGGCGAAGAAACGTGCCGCAAGGTTCCGCGTGCTGCCATGGGCCAGCGTTCGGGAATGTGCCCTGGCGGCTGCGGCGAACTGATTCGCGCTGAGTAGCGTGGATGCACAGTCGAGTGTTGTTGTTTCGACCGTCGCAACTGGGTTACGGTGGAGCATCCTGCTGGCGTGCGGGATCACATTCAACGGAGCCAGGGAGGATCGTCAATGCCATGGAAAGAGTTCAGCCCGACCGTTAAGGCGCTCGCCTCAATCGCCAGAACCCACCCGGCCGTCTATGACGTCTTCCCGCCCCAGTATCGCGGAGCGCTCGACCGCGTCGAAAGTGTGGCCCTCAACCCGCAGCCCTTGCCGCCCAGGGACCCGCTCGTCACCGGTGCCGTTCTGATGTCGCACCGCCTGGTGGAGCTCGCCGTCGAGGCCAACGTCCGGGGCGAGGAGCCAGCCCCGTGGTTGGACCAGGTCATAGAGGAATGGTGTGGCACGCCCTGGCCCCGCAGGTGGCCGTGGCCCGGGCCTGGCCCGCGCCCCGAGGAGGGACCGTTCCCCCAGCCCTGGGCGGTCAACGAGGCGCGGGTGGCGGGCGCCGCCGTGTTCGCGTCGATGGCCTCCCGGCTGGCGGATGGCGATCTGCGAGAGGCACTCGCTCGGAGCGCGGAGAGGCTCGTCGACGCGGCTGCACACGAGGAGTAAGCAGCGTCTCGGGTCAGAACGTACCCAGAATTTCTTTGGCCGGACGCAAGTTAGCGTCGCTCGAGTGCCGTTTAGTCAGCCAACCGGTTCGGTCACCAGATCACCGGCTCGTCACGCTCTACCCGATGCGATGACGTTGCGCGGTTGCAGCGAACGTGCTCAACGCCGGCGTACGCCAACTGTCCGTCCACGTGTCCCAGGTCCCAAAGCTCACCCCTGAATGGGTACGCTCGAGCGTTGTCTGCAAAACGCGAAAACCCCGTCTGAGCAGGGCTTTCGACTCATCGGGGCGCCGAGATTCGAACTCGGGACCTCTAGTCCCCCAGCGTAGTCCGGCCACCACGACGCACGACAACGAACGACCCGCAACGGACGCAACCATGCGGGCTTGCGAGCTACCAACTGGTAGTCGACGGCATGGCGATGCGGAGACTGTTTTCGGACGTTTGGCCCGTGAGTGGCCCACGCGGAGCTAGTCCATTCGCCCCCACTCCCGAGGGCGCGAGCCCGCGGCCGGCCTGAGGTTCGCGCGCTCGCACCGTAGTTCCCCAACACCTTTCGCGAGCGCGAACCTCGCGCCAGCACAGGGTGACCCCGTGCCACGGACGGATCTTCAGGCCCGTCCTCGTCTGCAACGACAGCCGCGCGAGCACAGGTACGCCGGTCGGCGTTTCGGTCAGGAGTGGGCCACCTGGAACCTTCTCAGTTCCAGTTGGCCCAACCCCAGTTCACGAGGTCGGGGAGAGCCGGCCCACCCGCTGCCACGTTGTTGAGAGCCTCAAAGAAAGTTCCCAACGCGCCCATGTCGAGTTCGTGTTCGCCACCTGAGTGAACGCCAACCAAGTGCGGGCCACCGTCCCACCATGCGAACACCGGGCCGCCGGAGTCGCCGGGGCTAGCGTCGGAGCGGTACTCGAGTTCAACGCCGTACGAGCCGTCGTCGTCAATTATCGGAAAGTTCAGCACCCGGTTCGGTCTTGTGCCGGTGGATCCCTTCTCAGGGATTGGCGCATAGCCGATTCGCGTCCAGTAGTTGCCGTCCTCCCAATCGTCATCATATGTCTTGGTGCCAAACCACCCAAGTCGCTCGCCGATCGGGCTGTAGAGCCGCATGATCGCGATATCGCTTCCCTGGTCGTAGGGAAGGTATTGTTCGCCACGTCTGGACGTACGAGAATTCGTCGAGCGATCTCTTGGAGTCGAAGAGGCCGGGCAGGAATATC
Organism: uncultured Gaiellaceae bacterium; assembly: GCA_963829845.1. Classification (GTDB taxonomy): domain Bacteria; phylum Actinomycetota; class Thermoleophilia; order Gaiellales; family Gaiellaceae; genus Gaiellasilicea. The sequence continues at coordinate 8,896 of CAWHKD010000026.1, forward strand.
GCTTTGAACGCCGAGACGCCCGTCGGAATCATATGACTGGACGTCACGACCATGTTCGGCCCAACTAGGGCCGCGGTGCCGGTGCTGTCAGGTGGATCCCAGAAAAATGCTCCAGGCCGATTCCAGATCAAAACCCGCCCCGCGCAGCGCCACGGATAATTGTCGCCGGGATTGAAAACTTCTCGGTCATCGTTATTGAAGATGATCCCGTGCTGTTGCATGCGTCTGCCATTACGTCGCCTGACGATGCGTTCTGGATAACGCCCCAAGATCGGGGGATGAAAAATGATTGGCGTTCCAGCAGGACGATAGGCGGCGGTTTCGATTTTCTCACTCGATCGCTTACCCTTGATGCTCGCCGGCTTCTCTCCACGGGCTTCAAGACCCATGCGCACGCCATCCGGAACGTTGAGCGACCAACCCCCATCCACCTTGTCGATGGTCGGCATTGCTTTCTCGTCGCCCGTGAAAAGCAACGTGCGAATCCTTGTTCTCGGCACGGGCGACTCGACCGCGCCCGTCTCGTTGAAACTCACGGCCAGTTGCTCAGCGGTCCATGGAGAGTCAGGGCTCTGAGTGGTTGCCCTAGGCCCCGAAGTGCCGGGTTGCTGACGCGCCATGGTAGGGCCTCCTATCGGCGGTCATTGGATTTTGGTAGCCCCAAAGAAAGCAAGGGACTCCTCACACGTCCCAATCCTCGCGCGCTCGGCAGCTCAGATCAAGCTCGGGAACAAGCGCCGCAAAGGTCCGCGGGGGTTCTGACGGAGCTCAGCCGGTAGACGCGGGGCTCCGAGATTCGAACTGGGGACCTAGGCGGCCGGAGGCGCCAGGAAGATCGTGGCAAGTCCAGGTACGTCGATGTGGTCACGGTCACACGACACCAGCGGCACCCGGCTCGGGCGCCAAGCGGCCTGGGGCGCGGGGATCGATCCCGCGCCCCTCTGGCCCTAGGCGCTCTTCAGCGAGCACCGCCTCCGGTTCCGCCACCCCCGGGCGGCATGGCGAAACGGCTGCCCGTCGCCTGCGATGATTCCTTCGCTGCAAGAGCGCGACTCGACGTATGAACGTCGACATATCAACCCCCTGAACGTGATGAACGTCCAGCGCGCGCATGCGCGCGGACACCTACGTTCGAAGCGCTAAGCGCGCTTGCAGACGCGCCTAGCGGCGCGTCAAGAAGCCGAGGCTGACCATGAAACGATGGTGCGAGCGTTTCGAGAAATTGTCAAGCCGCCCGGGACTGAGGGAGTCAACGCCACAGGAGCCCGCTCGGCGGGGTCGTCGCGGCCGCGACTCGCCTACGAGCCGCTCGTAAGTCCCGGCGACGTGGGCTACCTTGCAGCGATGCGCAGAATCGTTCTCGTCGCCACTGTCACTGTCCTCGGCCTAGCCGTGCCTGCCACGGCGGCCGCACCTCCCGAGGTCGTGAAGCTCAGGAAGCAGGTCGCCACGTTGAGCGCGAAGGTGAAGCAGTTGACGGTCCAGCGGAACGCGGCACGTCGGGAGGTTGCGGTGCTCAAGGCGCAGCTCGCGCCTAAGCCCACCGGCAGCGTGGCGATCGCAAACGGGGAGAACGGCGATCGCGCACGCGTCACCGGCGCCAACGTCACCGCCAGCGGAGACATCCTCGGGCAGATCGAGTACCTCGGCGGCCTGACCTGTCCGAACCTTGGCCCATACCTGCAGCTCGAGGCGACTTTCTTCAACGCAGCCGGCCAAGTGATCGACACCGGCGGCGACCTCCAGACATCGCCAGTCGCCGGGGTCCACTACCCGATCAACGTGCTTGGCGCTTCCGGCGGAGTCCGAGCCGACGCTGTCGTGTCGGTTACCTGCCTCTAACCACGATCGCAATGCGCATCGACGCTTAGGAGCGCTTGCGTCATCCATATGGACGCCCCGAGCGGCGTCCTCCGTGCTGCGGGGGCTCGCGCTCGAGGTTGGCCCTCAACGCCGAGGGCGCGAGCCCGCGCCGGCATACGTCGGTCGCGACGTTCGCGGCGTCTGGCAAGGGGATGCTTCGGCGCTGTAGCGGCTTTCAGTCTTGCGACTGCATGAACAGGCTGCTCCCAGCGTGGCGCTGTCGTCGCGCTTGAACGTTCTGCTCGCGTCGCTCGGAGCGTGATGCTTCTCGTTGCACGCGCATTCGCACATGATCCAGCCAGCCCGACAGGCTGACCACCCAACAAGTGAGCTAGTTATGCACTCCGGGACGCGCCTATGCGAGCAGCCCGAGGCAGCCCTGACAGCGCAGGGCCGCGGCTCGGTTCGTTCCGACGGAGACGCTTGCTGAACGCCGAGGCGGCCTAGCGCTTGGCAGCGGCCGGCCTACGCGCGGTGCTCCGCCGCCGCGTAGTGGCCTTCTTCCTCTGCGTCGCGGCCGGGCGAGTCTGCGTGCTTCCGTTCTGGCTGGTCGAGCGGTCCGTCGTCTGGCGGACGAGCCCGATCAACTCCTCGGGCAGCTCGGCCGCGCGTGTCTTCGCGTCGTCCATGACGTCCTTCGCCTGGCGCGAGAAGGAGTCGCTCCTGACGATTGCGTAGAGCGCCGCGCCCGAGGCGGGAAGGAGCAGCCAGCGCTTCGCCGAGCCGACCTGCCGGTGATTCTTTCCCTGTGCGGCGTCGGCCACGTCGGAGAGACGCTCCGCGTAGTCGATCACCTGCGCCGAAAACTTGTGAATCCCATTCATCTTGTAGACCCCCTGGAGTAGACACGGGCCTGTTCGGCTCCGTAATAGGGAAACGCACGAACGTTGGACGTGGTTACGGATCGTCGGGTCCTGGATGATCTATCTGCGCCTTTGACGAGCTCGGAAGGAGTGTGAGCAGTCCGGGGATCATCAGCACCAGGAGGAGGGCGAGCAAACCTTCCATGTCAACGCCCTCGCATGACGACAGGCTGTCGGCTGTGATCGAGCGGGCCGCGGTCAGAAACGGAGCCCGGCTGAACGCTAGGGCGCGGCTGATTCATCGCGACCGCGTGGAGAAGCAGCCCCGTGCTCAGCAGCATCATCGAGAGCATCAGCGCCGCGAGCATTCGCATCCCACAATGCAACGGCCTCGACCGCTACCTGGTTACGAACGCCCGTCCATTCGCGAACGCTAAGCAACGAGGCAAAGAGGTTCGCGCCCGCTGCCGTCGTTCCCCACAATCCTGCGCGAGCGCGAACCTTTCGCCAGACCCCGAAGGATCAGACCCCTTATGGCATAGACGGATCCTCAAGCCCGTCCACATGTGCAACGTTTGGCGGTCGAACGGGGGTACGCGCCGAAACCAGCACTCAACGAATCATGAGGAGTCCGACGATGAGCAGGAACGCGATGCTCGCAACAAAAAGCCAGAGGACTCGCGTGACCGAAGGTCCGCGACGACCTCGCTTCCTTCCGGGCTCGAGATAGCGCACGACGGAAGAACGTCGTTCGCGCGCCGGAGGATGCGTGTCTACGAATCCGGCCCCAAGATCGCGAAGAAAGATCAGCCGACTGAGGGCTCCGAGTAGGTTGGCTCGGCGTGCGGCGTGTGCTGCGATCTCGGTGCGTCAACGCTGCCGTGACAGCTTCGGCAATAGGTCGTCAGGTCCGCGAGCGTCGCCGCGAAGTGGTTGCCGCCAAGCGCGGGCCGCAAGTGCACAGTCATCGTCTTCGCGATCCCGGCGACATCGCAGCCTTCGCGCTGACAGGTGAAGTTGTCGCGATGGAGGGCGGCGAGTCGGAGCCGCTGCCATGCCGCGGTTGTGCGGCCGGACGTCCGGCGCTTTTCGTTGCGGCGCCGGTTGTCGGCGCGCTTGCAATCCGGGCACAGTCCGACCTTCTCGCTGAGTGCGCCGCATTGCGGGCAGAGGTAGTGGATCGTCACGGGTTCACACTGCGCGGTGGACCAGGTGGAACGCGGGTTCGGGCCTGGGCCGGCTGGGGTCGAGCATCGTCGTGTCCTCGACTGTCGCGGCCTCGACGAGCATCAGCTCGACGAGCTGGCCGAAGTCGTATGCCCTTGACGAGCCGTCGGAGGCGATTGTTCGGAGCGCGGCGCCGATCGGCTGTGTCTGCTGGCCGTATTTGAGGAAGGCGACGAGTGTCGCCTGGTCGGCAAGCAGGTCACGAGCGGCGGCGAGCGAGCGGATTGCGGCCTCGTAGCTGTCACGGTGCTTTGCGAGGTCGCTGAGGGCGTGCTGCAGCCATGCGGTCTTGTGCGTTCGGGGCAGCTCGTCGACGGCTTGGGGAGCGCGCTGCTCGGCGTAGGCGAGTGCTGCGGCTTCCCGCTTGGCCGCCTCGAGCCTGGCAAGGACCGGATCGGCCTCTGCTGCGGGTGGCTTGCGCCCGTCGACGAGCGCGTCGCCGAGCTGGACGCGGTCGCGGGTTTCGGCGTTCACCAGCTGCTGCTCGAGTTCGCTCACGCGCTGCTGCGCGGCTTCGCGGACGGCCGTCGCACGGCGGTAACGCTCCTGGGCCTGCCGGTAGGGCTTGTGGCGGGCGGCAAGCATGTCGGTCGGGGCTTGGCTCACTGGTCTGTCCTTTCCTTCTCGAGCATTTGGGTGAGAATCGCGAGGTAGTTCTGGCGGCGCGCGAGCCGAGGAAACAACTGCTCGCATGAGCGGAACTCACTAGCCGTGCGCTCGCCGTCCCGCGGTCGTCCTCTCACCGGCTTGACGCCGATGATGTAGCCGCCCGCTCGACCGCGTCGGCAACTCGTCAAGCTGGAGGTCCAACGCAGACCGTCAACGGCCGTCCCGCTGTGGCGGCGAGCTGTATCTGCTTGGCGTCGATCGACCGAGCGGCGCGGCCTGCGAGTTTTCTGCCGGCGCGTTCCGCTTGATGCGTCGAGGCCCAAATCCGATGCACGGCGCGACGTTCGGCGTGGGTAGTTGGCTGGAAGCCAACGCCATATTGCGCGAGGTCTCGAGACCCGGCGGCGAAGACCCTCCTGCATGCGTCGCTCAGCTCCCGACTCGTTACGGCAGTGCGAACCTCGTCGCCACGCAGGCCGACAGCGGAGCACAAGGCTACGTCGAGATACATCGCCTCGAGCCATGAGTGCGCACTTCTGCCGAATCGCCCGTTCGGCCGCCCAACCCCTAGTTCACTGGACGATACGGAACGCATCGCTACACCATCGTCGTCGCAGGACCGGACGGCACTCGAGGGCCTCCTTACGGTCGGTGGCGTCTGCGAGCTACTCAACGTCAGCCGACAGACGCTCTACCGCGTCATCGGTGCTGGTGAACTCATCCCGATCCGGGTGAGCAAGAGTCCGCGATTCGCACCCGACGAAGTACGGCGGTATCTCGAGCGGCAACGGCAAGTGAGTCTCCGGTGAAAGACGAAGCGGCCCGCCAAGGCCGCCCCGACACCAACTCGATCATCGCCTCCGACGATAGCAAGGTGAGCGGCGAGCGCGGGGTCTTCGATCTGCGCCTCCATGTCACAGGCGACGACAAGCTCGATGTCTGGTCGCGCGTCACAGAGTTTTACGTGCAACTCCGCCCTGGCCACCGCTCCCACACCTTCGACGCGACGATGGCGCCCACCAAACGGAAGAAGCCTGCCGCGTGAGCCCCCGTTACAGCCTCGACGACTTCAACACCGTCCCGGACATGTCCGTCGGCAACTCGTCGATGCGGTTCGTGCCGCTCGAGGAGTTCGCCGCCGTCGACGAGCCTGGCGCGGACCCGCTCGTGAGCGATCTCGGCCGTACAGGCGCTGTGATCCCTGCCGGCGGTCTGCTGCTCGTCTACGGCGATGGCGGCGCCGGCAAGACGACGCTCCTCATCGACCTCACCCTCCATCTCGCCGCTGGCATCGACTGGTGCGGCGTGCTCGCACCAGCACGGCCGTTGCAGATCGCCTGGATCGAAAACGAGGGGCCACGCCCGATGATGCGCGTAAAGGTTCTGCGCAAGCTTGAGTCTTGGCCGGGACCGGCGCCCGACGGTCGGATCAGCGTTCAAGACAAGCCCTGGGCGGCGTTCAGCTTCCGGGACGAAGACCTTCGCAACGACCTCGCCGCCTGGATCGACCAGCTCGAGATCGACCTGCTCGTCGTCGGGCCGCTCTCCCGGATCGGCATGGAAGGCGGCGGCACCTCCGACGACATCCGCAACTTCCTTGACCTCGTCGAAGCGGCACGAGCACGATGTGAGCGGCCGCCAGCCATCCTGATCGTTCACCACGAAAACCGCGCCGGCCAAGTCTCAGGAGCATGGGAACGCGAGCCCGACAGCCTGATCCACATCCAGGGCCAGGGTCACGGCCGCACCCGCGTCTTCTGGCAGAAGATCCGATGGTGCTCCGCCCTCCACGCCACGAGCACCCACCTGCTCTGGGCGGAAGGTGAGAGCTTCACCGTCGAAGACAAGCCCGAGGTCAACGACGACACAATCGCCGCCGACATCCTCGCCGCTCTGCTCGAGCTCCCGGGCAGTTCCTGGTCCAAGATCCGCAGGCGCGTCACCGGCAACGCCAGCGAGGCAGCTCGCGTGCGCGACCAACTCCTCGCCTCCGGCCGCATCGTCAACACAGCGAAGCGTGACGGCTTCTTCAACCTCTGGAACGCCGACGACCCAGCTACCCGTTCCGAGCCTGGAACGACCCTGGAACTGCTCTCCATCTCCGCCTCCAACGGGACGGCCTACCCGAGCCTTTCCCCGTTCCAGACGTAAGTAGGAACGGGGAACGGAACGGAACGGCCGAACAGGGCGCCAACGGTCAGCTCGACCAAGACGAGATCGAACGGCTCGCATCACTCGCTCGCGACATCAACGAACCGCACCCCGACGAGGTCGCACGATGAGCCCCCTGTTTTTTGAGAGCGCCCCCTCTGCTCCCCATGACAGGTTTTCGCGAGAAACACTCCGGGCCGCGGAGTCCTGGCGCGAAACGAACGGGATCGGTGAGAGAAACGCTGACTGCGAGGGGTCAGCGCCGGCGGCATCTAAAAAGTGGCTAGGCGAGGTCGGCGAGGTCTTTGGTGAGTGCGTCGCGGAGTTCGATGAGCTCGGGCGGGATCGGTTCGTCGGTGTCGTGGTCGAGCGCCCACTCCTCGAGCAGTCCGAGGAGCGTGGCTCGCTGGGCGGGGTTGAGCTCGACATCTGTGGTGGCGCCGACGGCTTCGAATGTGGCGCGGAGGTTCGAGGCGCTCTGTACGTGCTGCAGTCGGGCAATGAGCGCCTGGCGCGTGTCCCAGCCGATGGTGACGTCGCCGCGGCTGAGCGCAACGGTGACGGTGTCGAGGCGTTCGGGCACGCTCGGGAGGCTACAACGTGATCCGGACCAGAAAGCGACTCACAAAAGCGAGTGGCATCGCGCTAGGGTCGGGAGCAGCCGAGGGAAAAGGGTTACCGCGCTACGCGGCCCGAGCGCGACGAGGGGTTTCCCTCGGTGCCTGATCGGCTTCGAACTTCCCTATTGGGCGTCTTGCACGTCTTCTTCGAGGGCGTTGCGGAGCCCGAAGAGGCCGGCGGGCATCCGGTCGAAGCTGCTCGTCAGGGCCCAGTCCTCGAGCACGCGGACCAGCAAGGCTTTCTGCTCGATCGTCAGTGTTACGGGTCGAGACGTGCCGGCATCCTCGAATGCCTTGGTGATCTCTTCGGCGCCTTCGGTCCTGCGCAGTTGCTCGAGCAGAACGTCGCGGCTGGACCAAGGGAGCCTGACGTTGTTGCCGCCGCCGCCTCGGTCCGTCGCGATCCTGATGTGTTCGAGTCGTCCGCTCATGGCGGGGAGGCTACGTGAACGATCGCCTTCTCACGACGCGCGACGTTGCGGAGTACCTCGGCCTCTCGCCGGAGACGGTGCTTCGTCGGTACCGGGCCGGCGAACTCGTGGGGATCCGGTTGGCGTCGAACGTGCTTCGGTTTCGGGAGTCGGCTGTTGAGGCGTTCCTCGAGGGTCGATCGAGGACGCAGGCGGTTGCGCGATGACGCGCCTAGCCGACCAGCGGCCTGCCACCGGCAGGCTCGACGTACATCGACACGACCGCACTCATGCGGACGAGTTCGCCGTTGCCCGCGTCGACCCAATCGGAGTTAAACGGCTCTGCGCCATCACTGAGCCGTCTGAGCACTTCCGCCGGGTCGTCGTCCGGGAGTTCGATCCGGTGCGTGTCGCCGTTGACGAGCTTGACTCGGACAGTGAGGGGCACGCTCGGGAGGCTATTCGATCGGCGCAGCACTCGTGCGGTCCGCTCGATGTCTTAGGGTGCCGTCCTATGAAGGACTGGACCCTTCATCTTCACAGTGTTGTACGTTCGCCGCGGCCTCCGGGCGCGCGGTCCAGTCGCGTTGCTCGGGGGCCGGTTGGCGTAGGAGGCTTCCATGCCCGCTGAGCAGCGAGGCAGCGTCTACCCCACCTCCCGCGGCTACGGAATCCAGTGGCGCGACGAGCAGGGGGTCCGCCGCCGTCAGTCCGGGTTCACAAGCCGAAGCGAGGCACGCCGCTGGTTCGAGGACATCGAGCGGAAGCGGATGCGAGGCGAAACTCCCGCTCCGTCACCGCTGACGCTCTCCGAACTCGTCGACTGAATACCTCGGTCAGCACGTCGCGGAGGCGAACACGATCCAGGCGCTACGGGACCGGCTCAAGCTAGCGGTCGACGGGATCCCGGTGAAGCCTCGCGCGAAGGAGCGCGAGCACGGCCTCGGTGATGTCCGTGTCGACCGACTGGACGCGCGCACGGTCGGCGCGTGGCGCAAGCGGCTACCCGAGGGTTCGGCGTGGCATGCCCACAAGGCACTCCGGCAGGTTCTGAGCTACGCCGTCCGGGCGAAGCTCACGAGCGAGAACGTGGCGCAGCTGGTTCCGAACCCGGAGCCGAAGCGGCGGGAGGTGCCGACGTTCGGCGCTTGGGAGGAACTAGACCGGCTCGGCGCGGAGCTCCACCCCTCGCGAGCGTCACTGCCGATCGTCGTCGCCGGCACCGGCCTTCGTCCGGAGGAATGGCTTGCGCTCGAATGGCGTGACATCGACCTCAAAGCCGGTGTGCTGCACGTCCGCCGCGTCTACACCGACGGGCGCGTCAAGGACTACGGCAAGCAGGACAGGTCGCGGCGGCGTCTACCACTGCGCAGGAGGGCCGTGGACGCGCTCCGGGCGTCTCCGCAGGGGTTCGGCTCGTCCGTCGTCTATCCGGGCGACGATGGCGGCTATTTGAACCTGCACGCGTGGCGGCGCGACGAATGGAAGCCTGCTCTTGGGTCGGCAGGTCTCCCCTACCTCGTCCCCTACTCGATGCGGCACACGTTCGCGTCGTTCGCGATTGCCGCGGGTGTCAGCCTCTTTTACCTCGCGCGGCTGATGGGCTCGAGCGTCGAGCAGATCGACAAGACGTACGGGCACATGCTTCCGGAGTCGGAGGACTACCTGCGCGGGTTGCTCGATGCCTTCGACGAGGACGCAGCGAGGGCGCTAGCTGTCGAGATCTAGAGCGCGTACTCGCCTGCGCGAGTGTTCGGGAATATCCTCTGAGCCGCCGCTCTGTGGAACTAGGGGTCGCGGATGTCACTCGACGCCGTGGCAAGATTCCGTGAGTCAGCGACGGATGGCGTCGGCGCGGACGGTAGAACGAAAGGAGGCACCGATGCCACTGACTTTCGGGCTTCAGGATGCAAGTGACATGCTCGCGAAACTCCATCACGAGCACGAGCGGCTCGAACGGGAGGTTACGAGCTACAACCTCTTTAACTTCGTCGTCACCGCCTATCACCTCATTGAGTGGGTTAAGAGAGATCCGGCTGTGCCGGCGACGAAGCGTGACCTCGACTCGATCCGGAAGGACACCTACATCGCCGTCTGCCGGGACCTCGCCAACGCGAACAAGCACTTCAAGCTGAACCAGGGCTACAAGGGCCAGGTCACATCTGAGGCCACATCGCGGAGCGGCTACGGCGTGGGCCGTTACGGCGCGGGTAGATATGGACGCGGCGAAGAGTCGATCACGATCGTACTGACGGATGAGTCGGAGTACGATGCGCTGGCGCTCGCACGATCGGTCGCTGACGTCTGGGACGCGTTCTTCGCCAGGCATAAAGCGGACAAGAGGTCAGGAGCTGCGCCTTAAGTCGATACCGGGTAGAAGGTGTCGGTTGGGCCAGCGTCCCACTCGCCTGTGCCAGCAGGGTCAGGTTCCGGTCGCCGCCGAGTCGTTTGGCCCACTAGTGGCCCAGATTACGCTGACCCTCCGAAAGTGAAAACCCCGCGTGAGCAGGGCTTTCACTTCATCGGGGCGCCGAGATTCGAACTCGGGACCTCTAGTCCCCCAGACTAGCGCGCTAACCAGGCTGCGCCACGCCCCGCGACCCCGCCATCCTAGCGGCCATCCCGAATCCGTCATGCTTGAGCGCGGCGGCCGTTGGCGGGAAGGGCCGGGATGCTAACGCCGTGCCAACAGCTAGGGCGTCTCTCGTAGGCTCGCCGGGATGATGCTCGTCGGCCTACCCGCCTACGACGACGCCGTCGACGGGAACCGCTTTGAGGAGAACGCCACGGTCTAGACCGTCAACGGCTCCGGATTCCAGAACTTAGGGAGGCGATCGCATGGTGGATTGTTGCGCGTCCTTTTCGCCGACCACCCAGTGAAGGCGCAGGTGGAGTCAACCAGCTCGCCGTGATGCCCACCCACTCGATGATCCCGCCCAAGAGCAGCAAGGCTTGTCGGACGGGTCTCTACGTAGAATCGCGTTGTTGAGATTCGGGTTTCTACGGATTCCCGACGCTGCTGGGGCGACGAGACTGGACCTTCGGAGACTCCGTGATCGCTCCGCTGATGGTGGTAGAGGGCGACCTCGGGACCTCGAGTGGCTACCGATTCGTTGGGAGGGTGGCATGAGACGAGTCCCGATGCTTCTGCTGTTGGGTGTCGTGGCCCTGGGGGTCGGCGTGGCAGCGTGCGGCGGTGACGACGGCGACAACGCCGCCGGAACCGTCACGGTGACCGTGACGGCCGCCGGTGCTCCATCGGAGAGCGCCGCTGACAAGGGCGAGATCGTCAAAGTTGAGCTGGGTGAGTCGGGGTCGACCTATTTCGTCAAGCCCGATACGACGACGGTGGCAGCCGGCAAAGTGACGTTTGCAGTCACGAACGTCGGTGAGCTCTATCACGAGTTCATCGTCTACTCCAATCTCGACAACGTCTCGGCCGGCGACCTTCCGGTCAACGAGGAAGACGACGAAGCTGACCTCGTCGAGGAGAACATCATCGGCGAAGCTCCCTATGCGACGCCGCCGATCGTTCCTTCGGACAAGAAGCCGGGCGATGCTGACCACCGCATCCGGAGTGGTGGTTGGGGGGCCGAGCTCACGGTGGACCTCGATGCCGGGCCGTACATCCTGCTCTGCAACCTGTCGGGTCACTACACCAAGGCCAAGCAGTACACCGCATTCGCCGTGGAGTAGTGTCCTTCCGTTGGGCCGGCGAATTGGGGATCGGTAGCAGCCTCAACCGCGCCCGCCCTTCTTCGCTGCCCGGTGTGGCGGCGTCAAGCTGATCGCGCTCACCGTCGACGAGCGCGCCCTCCTGCTCGCGGCGCTGGAATACCCGCCGCCCGAGCTCGCCGAGTTGCGCGCTGTCCTGCTCGCCGACCACACCTGGCGGCGCGCCGAAGGGCTCGACTGAATCGGTTACATCGCGCGTCGCGTTCGGCTCGTACGTTTCGTGCGTGATGGTCGTTTCTTCCAGGAAGCCGCCGCCGCCTCGCTGGGCAACCCCGGCCGAGGCGGCGGTTTGGCTCGGCGTGACGCCGACGACGAACCGCAGCGGCCGCACCGTGCCGCTCAAGACAACCGCGAGCGCCGCGACCGTCGACCTCCTCCCCGCACTCGTGCGCGAGCTCCGCGCGCACCGCGCCCGCCGAGCCGCTCTCGGCATCCAACTCGTCCGCGCCGAGGCGCTCACGTTCTCCACGCTGACCGGGAAGCCGCACCATCAGCGGAGCGCGCTACGGGCCGTCCAGAACGCCGCCAAGGAAGCAAAGCTCGGGCACGTCACCGCGCACGACCTCCGACACTCGCTCGTCGCGAACGCGCTCGACGCCGGGCTGACGCTCGCCGAGGCCTCGCGGCTCGCCCGGCACGCCTCCCCGGCCGTCACCGCGAGCGTCTACGCCGACGTGCTCGAGGCGAAACGGGACGCGCTCGGCGCGAAGCTCGCACAGACAGGATTCGGCGCATGACGACCGCCGAAAATGCCAACAAAGTGCCAACGGCTAGCGGGGAACCGAGGGAAACCACGGGGAATCCGCCGCAAACGACTTCCGCCATTCCAAGCCGTTTCGGGGTATCGAGGGGCACCGCGGGGAGCCGTGCGCCGACCCCCCAGACTAGCGCGCTAACCAGGCTGCGCCACGCCCCGCGACGTGCGCACGGTAGCAAGCCGCAGCACGGCGGGCGGTGCGCCGGAACCTCCCGCAACGAGTGGCCGATGCCGCCCGGTCGGCCAGTTGTCGCGGTCACAGGCAGCCGTCACGATGGACGACGTGATGCGGCAGCTGCGGCTCGCCTTGGCCCTGATCTCCCTCGCGCTCCTCAGCGTGCTGGCCGCCGGCGCCTGGGCGGCAACGCCGGCGCACGCCGAGCCGACAGTCTCCTGTGACGGGATCGTCCTTCTCAACCGCACCGTGGCCGGCGAGGGATTCCGCGTCCTGCTCGGCGCCGTCTCGGTGCCCGGCTCACGCCAGCTCGCGCACTCTTCGACGGCTACACCCGGCCGACGCTGGCGCTACTTCCGCAGCGCACCGATCGCCATCCGTGCCGGGACTGCGGCGGTCACCGTCAGCGTTCCCGAGGGTTGGCAAGATCGTGTCGCCCTCTCGTGGGGTGCCAGCCCGACGTCAGGTGCGCTTCACTTCGCGCCCTGCGGCTCGCCGAAGAGGACATGGAACCTCTATTCCGGCGGTTTCCACCTGCGGAAGAGCGGCGACTGCGTGCCGCTGCTCGTTACGGTCGGCGGCATGAGCACGACGGTACGTGTCGGCCTCGGTCGCGCCTGCGGTACGCGTCGCTAGCTCGGCGGTTTCGCGCGCGAGAAGCGTTTGACATCCTTCGCGCCGTGGGGGCTCTCGGGCATCGGTTCCATCGACTGCAGGCTGTCACCGACGCTGCACTCTCCTACGCCGGGCCCCACGCCCCCGAGCACCTCCTCGACACCACCCGCGCTCTGCTCGACGCCGACACGTGCGCGATCCTGCTGCTGGACGAGGAGCGGCACGAGCTCGTCGCGTACGCGGCGTTCGGGATCGAGGAGGAACTCGACCCCCCCTTCCGCATCCCCGTCGGCAAGGGCTTCGCCGGACGCGTGGCTGCCGAGCTGCGGCCCGTCGTGCTCCCCGACGTCGAGCACGCCGACGTCCTCAACCCGCTGATCCGCCGCAAGGGAATCGCTAGCCTCGTCGGCGTTCCGCTCGTCGTCGAGGGCCGGCCGATCGGCGTCCTCCACGTCGGCACGCTCGAGCGCCGCAACTTCACAAGGGACGAGGTGGACCTGCTGCAGCTCGCCGCCGACCGCGTCGCGATCGCCCTCTCGCACGCCCGGGCATTCGAGGCGGAGCGAGCAGCGCGCCGACAAGTCGAGCACGTGCAGGCGATCGTGGACACGAGCCTCGCCCATCTCGAGCTGGATGCGCTCCTGGACGAGTTGCTCGACCGGATCCGCGCGATTCTCGGCGTCGACACGTGCGCAGTGCTCCTCGTCGACCCCGAGCGGCGCGACCTTTTCGCCTGTGCGGCCGTCGGACTCGAGGAAGAGGTGGAGCAGGGCATCCGGATCCCGCTGGGCAAGGGCTTCGCGGGCCGGATTGCCGCCGAGGGCAGGCCGATCGGCCTGCCCGACGTCGATCACGCGGACGTGGTCAATCCGCTGCTGCGCCAGAAGGGGATCAAGTCCCTGCTCGGCGTACCGCTCGCCGTCCGGGAGCATGTCATCGGCGTCCTCCACGTCGGCACGCTGTCGCCGCGGACATTCACGCGGGACGACACCGAGCTGCTTCAGCTCGTCGCCGAGCGTCTCGCCGTGGCGATCGAGAAGGCGCGCGTGCATGACGAGATGATCGCGCTCGAAGAGCTGAAGCTCAGCTTCGTCGCTGTTGCCTCGCACGAGCTGCGAACACCGGCGACGGCGGTCTACGGCATCCTGACGACGCTGCGTGAGCGTGAGGGCACGCTCGACGGCGAGGTCCGGCGCCAGCTCGAGCGGACAGCCTGGGAGCAGGCCGACCGCATGCGGCGGCTGATCGACCAGCTGCTCGACTTGTCGCGGCTGGATGCCCACTCGGTCACGATCGATCCTCAGCCGCTCGTGCTGCGGCAGGTCCTCGAGGAGGTCGTCGAGGCGACGGCGCCGGGCGCGGTCAGCCTCGACGTCGACCCAGGCGTCGCTGTGGTCGCCGATCCGCTCGTGCTCGACCGGGTCGTCTCGAATCTCGTCGCCAACGCGTCCCGCTACGGGAGGCCACCGATCACCGTTGAGGCGAGTCAGCGCGACCAGTTCATCCGGATCGTCGTTTCGGACTCCGGCGACGGCGTTCCCGAGGAGCTCGTGCCGACGCTCTTCGACCGGTTCGAGCGAGGGACGAGCGGACAGGGGAGCGGTCTCGGGCTCGCGATCGCAAAGGCGTACGCGAACGCCCACGGCGGCGAGCTGCTCTACACACCGAGCGACACCGGAGCCTGCTTCGAACTGATTCTCCCGCGGGGTTAGGCGTCGATGCTCTACACCGCGAGGCGGCGGTAGAGCCGGTCGACGAGATCCGGCCGATCCTCGAGGCGATCCGCGATCACCCGCAGCCGGTACTCGCGGAAATGCTCGGGCTCGACGCCGAGCGCCGCCGCCAGGCGCGCGACGACCTCCTTCGACGGCACCGGTCGGTTCCCGTGGACGAGGTGATTGAGGTAACCGGCCGAAAGGCCGGTCTTGGCAGCGAGGCCCCGGTAGGTGAGCCCCGTCTCCTCCATCAGGCGCTCGATGGTGCGCCCAAAGTCATCCTCGCTGAACCTCCGCTTGCGAGCCATCAACCAGCGCCTACCCGTTTTGCGACGTCTAAACGCGCAATTCGAGATTCGTCGCCGTTCAGGCGGTCCTTGACGTCGACGGCGCCGTCCTCGAGCGTCTTCTTCCCGACCGTGATGCGCAGCGGGCAGCCGATCAGATCGGCGTCGGCGAACTTCTCGCCCGGGCGCAGCTCGCGGTCGTCGAGGAGAACGTCCAGGCCCTCAGCCGCGAGAGCCGCCGCGACTTGCTCGCCGATCTCGACGAGCTCGGGGTTGTCCCAGCCGAGGACGACGACGTGGACGTCGTACGGCGCGATCTCTGCCGGCCAGACCATCCCGTCCTCGCCCCCGTGCTGCTCGACCGCGGCGGCGAGCACGCGGCCGGGGCCGATCCCGTACGAGCCCATCACCATCGGCTTCTCGACTCCGTCCTCGTCCAGGTACTTGGCGCCGAACGCCTCCGAGTATTCGGTGCCCAGCTTGAAGATGTGGCCGACCTCGATCGCGGTCTGGAAGCCGAGCTTGCCGCCGCAGACAGGGCAGGCGTCGCCCTCCCTCGGCTGGCGGAGGTCTGCGAACTCGGGCTGGTAGTCGCGGCCCGCCGCGACCCCGCGCAGGTGGAAGCCGGTGCGGTTCGAGCCGGCGACGAACTGACCCTCCCGGAGCGCCTCGTCCGCGACAACCGGGCCGGAAAAGCCCACCGGACCGAGGGAGCCGCCCTCTGCGCCGAAGCCCGTGACGATCTCGTCGTCGGTCGCGGGCCGGAAGTCCGCGCCGAGAGCGGACTGGAGCTTTGCCTCCTCGAGCCGGTCGTCGCCGCGGAGGAGCGCGAGCACGAGCGTGCCGTCCTCCCGCATCACGGGCATGGCCTTCGAGGTCGCGGCGAGATCGATCGAGAGCAGCTCCGCGAGCGCCTCGCAGGTGCGCGTGTCGGGCGTCTCGACCTCGGCCGGCGCGTCGAGGCTCTCGGGGAAGTCCGGAGCCCGCGGCACGCCGCGTGCGATCTCGAGGTCGGCGGCATAGTCGCCGTTCTCGCAGGTGACGAGCGTGTTCTCGCCGGAGCCCGACGGCGCCAGGTAGTCGAGCGATTCGCTGCCCCCCATCATCCCGCTCTCGGCCTGCACGCCGTACGCCTCGAGGCCGCAGCGCTTCCAGATGCGCTCGTAGGCGCCCCGATGCGCCTCGAAGCTGACGTCGAGACCGGCCTCGTCCCGGTCGAACGAGTACGAGTCCTTCATGATGAACTCGCGGACTCGCAGGAGGCCGCCACGCGGTCGCGGCTCGTCTCGACCCTTCGTCTGGAAGTGGTACCAGGACTGCGGCAGCTGCCGGTAGCTCTGGAGCTCGACGGCGTGGAACGCGAACGTCTCCTCGTGCGTGAGCGGGAGGATGTAGTCGCGGCCGTTCCGGTCCTTCAGCCTGAAGAGCTCCGGGATCCCGTAGCGGCCGGAGGTGATCCAGAGCTCCGCCGGAGTCAGCACGGGCGCGAGCATCTCCTGAGCGCCGATCGCGTCCATCTCTTCGCGGACGATCTGCTCGACCTTGCGGTGCACGCGCCAGCCGAGCGGCAGGTAGGTCCAAAGGCCCGCGCTGAGCTGGCGGATGAAGCCGCCGCGGACGAGCAGCTTGTGCGAGAGCGCCTCGGCATCGGCCGGCGCGTCGCGCAGGGTCGGCAAGAAGAGCTGGCTCGCGCGCGCGATCATCCGCGAGAGGTTAGTGAAACACCGGCCGCCACAGGCGGTTCTTTAGGGGTTCTCGCCCGATCCGAAAGGATTGGCCCGCCGAAAAGAGATCAGTCGAGGGGGATCAGCGAGGCCTCGGCCATCGCGAGCGCGGCCGGCTTCGCCATCTTCAGCCGCTTCGGGCGCTGCATCCCGTCCTCGATCCAGCGGTCGATCTCGAAGAAGAGCTCGTCGATCAGGATGTCGGAGCTGACCTTCTTCAACACGCGGCCGTGCGCATAGATGAACCCGACGTCGCGGCCGCCGGCGATCCCGAAGTCGGCATCTCCCGCCTCCCCCGGTCCGTTGACGGCGCAGCCCATTACGGCGACCTCGAACGCCTGCGGGTAGTCGCGCAGCCGCTCCTCGACGACGACGGCAAGCTTCTCGACGCCGACGTTGTCGCGACCGCAGGAGGGGCACGAGATCATCACCGGGCCGCGCTCGCGCAGTCCCAGAGCCTTCAGGATCTCGAACCCGGCCTCGACCTCTTTGACCGGGTCGGCGGTGAGCGAGACGCGGATCGTATCGCCGATTCCGTCCGAGAGCAGCGCGCCCATGCCGACGGCGCTCTTGATTGAGCCTGAGAAGGGCGTGCCCGCCTCGGTGACGCCGAGGTGAAGCGGATACGGCACCTTTGCCGCGAGCATCCGGTAGGCCCGGATCATCGTCGGCACGTGCGTCGACTTGACCGAGATCTTGAAGTTGCGGTAGTCCATCCGCTCGAGGAGCTCGACCTCCTCGAGCGCCGCTGAGACAAGCGCCTCGGCTTGGTCGGTCTGGGCGAGATCGTGCAGGTGCTTCGGCAACGAGCCGGAGTTGGCGCCGATCCGCATCGGGATCCCGGCCTTCTTCGCGGCCGTCACGACCTGTTCGACCTTTTCCGGCCCGCCGATGTTGCCGGGATTGATGCGGACGGCGGCGACGCCTGCGTCGATCGCCTTCAGCGCGAGGCTGGCGTTGAAGTGGATGTCCGCAATCACGGGGATCGGGCTGAGGCGAACGATCGTGCGGAGGGCCTCGGCGTCCTCGGTCTTCGGGACGGCGCAACGGACGACCTCACAGCCGGCCGAGGCGAGCGCCGCGATCTGGGCCGTCGTCGCCTCGACGTCGCGCGTCGGCGTCAGCGTCATCGACTGGACGACGACCGGCGCGCCACCTCCGATCGCGACGCTGCCGACCTTGATTCCGACCTGCGAAGCCATCGCCGAAGGGTAGCCGGGCGGCGGCTCGGCAGGCTTCGGGTTCATGCGTGCTCGGCCAAGAAGTCAAGGACGAGCCTGTTGAAGACGCCAGGCGCCTGGTAGCTCATGAAGTGCGTCACGCCGGGAACGTCAGCGAGGCGGCACCCGGGCACGCAGCCCGCCACCAGCTCGACGATCCGCCTCGAGTACGGCATACCGTGCTCTCCCGTGATTGCGAACGTTGGCGTTCGGATTGCCTCCAGCTGCTGACGCGTCAGTGGTTCGGGCGGCGTCGTGGGACGGTCGCGGCCGAAGTTGTCGAGCCACATACGGCGGAACGGCTCGGGCTGACGAGCAAACGCGCCTCGTCCTCGGTTGTTGACGAGATCGAACCAGAGCGCAGCGGCGTGCTCGCGGTCGTCTCCTGCCTCGGCGCGTATCCGCTCATTCTCCCCGCGCCAGTCGGCGAGCGCTTTCTCCCCGGCTCGGTCCTCCGCGAGCACCCATGGCACATTCGGCTCGACGATCGTCAGCGACCGTAGGAGCCCGGGCTCATGCGCGGCGACGCGAAGTGCAATCGCAGTCGAGAAGCCCACCAGGTGGACCGGCCCCGCTTCCAGTCGCCGGACGATCGCCGACATGTCGGCAACCTGCGTCGCTACCGAGACGTCGCCCTTCGGCCGGCTGTAGGCGACGAAGCGGTACCGCGCGGCGAAGGCGTCCCGCTGTGGAGCCCAATAGCGCAAGTCCGAGGCCCCGCCGTGGGAGAAGACGACCGGTACCCCGGTCCCGTGTTCCTCGTACTCGACCGCGACCCCGTTCACCAGGAGGCGCTGCACGAGTAGCTCAGTCGCCGAGCCGGCCGATGTCGTTCGTCAGCCCGATGAAGAAGAGCAGCAGCACGACGGCGATCCCGACCACGGAGACCCGCTCGTAGACCTCGCGCGCGACGGCCCGTCCGCGGATCCCTTCGATCAGCGAGAAGGCGATGTGGCCGCCGTCGAGCGGCAGCAACGGCAGCAGATTGAGGAGGGCGAGCGAGAGACTGATCAGGCCGAGCACCCAGAGGTAGGTGTCCGTTCCCTGATCGACCGCTTCCGACGAGCCCTGGACGATCCCGACTGGGCTCGAGACGTCGCTTCCGTCGCCGGTGACGAGCCGGCCGAGCGACCGCCCGATCTCCTGCGTCACTTCCCCAGTTACCCGCACCGACTCGCCGATCGCGCCGACGACGCCGAACTCCTCGGACTTCTCGGGCTGGACCGGCTGCAACTCGACCGTCTTCCCGTTGCGCTCGACGGTCAGCGTCACGGGCGCGCCGCGCGAGTCCTGGATCGTCGGCCGGATCGACTCACCGTCGACCTGCTTGCCGTCGATGCTGAGGATCCGGTCGCCTGCCTGGACGCCGGCGGCCTCGGCCGGGGAGTCGGCGAGCACGTCGTTGACCGTGGCGGTGACGCTGTCGGTGGTGCCGCGGAGCTCGAACCCGAGCCGGTAGCTGCCGCTCAGCGACATGAAGAGCGCGGCGAAGATGACGACGGCGAGGACGAGGTTCGCGGCCGGTCCGGCGAAGATGACTGCGACCCGCTTCCACGTTGGCGCGCGCCAGTATGCGTCCGGCGCCAGCGAGTCCTGGATCTCCGTCAAACCGCGCTCGGCCGAGCGCTGCGCGAGCGGTGAGACCCCCGCGTCGGGAAGCGCGGCTCGGACGCGCTCCAGCGCTGTCTCTGCGCCGGCGTAGTCGCTGTCGTCGAGATGGCGCCTGAGGTCGCCGACCGGCCGGCCCAGCGGAGGCGCCTCCTCGATCGCACGGCCGAAGTGGACGTCGAGGTCGCCCGCGGCGGGCCGGTGCATGCCCGGGATCTTCACGTAGCCGCCGAGCGGGATCGCTCCGACGCCGTACTCGATCCCGTTCCGCTTCGTCTTCACGATCGCGGGCGGGAAGCCGAGATAGAACTTGCGCGGGTTCATCCGGACGCCGCGCGCGACGAAGAAGTGGCCCGCCTCATGGACGAGGATCAGGAACGCGAGCCCGAGCAGCGAGACGAAGATACTCATCCGACGAGCACCCCCCGGCCCGCGAGCCGACGTGCCTCGGCGTCCGCCTCGACGAGTTCTGCCAGGTCGTGCGCGGGTGCTCCATCCGTGCCCTCGAGCGTGGCGTCGACGACCTCGGCGATTCCGAGGAACGGGAGACGGTGCTCGAGGAATGCGGCGACCGCCACCTCGTTGGCGGCGTTGAACACGGCCGGATACGTCCCGCCAGCCTCGCCGGCGTCGCGCGCAAGCGCGAGCAGGGGGAACGTCTCCAGATCAGGCGCTGCGAACTCGAGCGTCACGCCGGCGGCCAGGTCGAGTTGCGGCACGTCGGTCGCAGCCCGATCGGGGTACGTGAGCGCGAAGGAGATGGGAACGGTCATGTCCGGGTAGCCAAGGTGCGCGAGCGCTGCACCGTCGCGGAAGCGGACGAGCGAGTGGACGATCGAGGACGGGTGGATCACGACCTCGATCTGCTCGTACGGGACGCCGAAGAGAACGTGCGCCTCGATCAGCTCCAGCCCCTTGTTGGCGAGTGTCGCCGAGTCGACCGTGATCTTCGGGCCCATGCTCCAGGTCGGGTGCGCGAGCGCGTCCTCGACCGTCACGCCCTGGAGGTCGTCGCGGCTGCGGCCGCGGAAGGGCCCGCCCGACGCGGTCAGCACGAGCGAGTCGATCGAAGCCGGCTCGCGACCTTCGAGGCACTGGAAGAGCGCGGAGTGCTCCGAGTCGACCGGGATCAAGAGGCCTCCGCCCCGCTCCTTCGCCGCGAGCGCCAGCTCGCCGGCTGCGACCAGGCTCTCCTTGTTCGCGAGCGCGAGCGTGACGCCGCGCTCGAGCGCCCAGAGCGTCGCGCCCACTCCGGCGAAGCCGACGATCGCGTTCAGCACGACGTCGGGCTGGGCGGCCTCGAGCAGCTCGATCACGTCGCCTCCCACCTGGGTATGCGCGACACCGTGCTCGGCCGCCAGCTCGGTGAGGTCGGAGGAACCGGACGCGAACCCGCAGAGCTCGAGCTCGGGGTTCCGCTCCACGACCTCGATCGCCTGCCGGCCGATTGAGCCGGTGGCGCCGAGCAGCGCTATCCGCTTCACGGTCACAGTGTGCCCTACGCCAGGGCTAGCACCACGTAGAAGGCCGCGACCGAGGCGAAGAGCAGCGAGTCGATCCGGTCGAGCATGCCGCCGTGGCCGCCGAGCAGCTGGCCCGAGTCCTTCACCTGCAGGTCGCGCTTGATCGCCGACTCGAACAGATCACCGGTGGCCCCGGCGAGCGCGACCGCTGCACCGAGCGCGATCGACTCGGGAATCGAGAGGAAGTCCTGCTCGTAGAGCGCAAAGAAGGCAACTGCGATCGCGGCGAGGGTGCCGGCGACAAATCCCTCCCACGTCTTTCCCGGTGAGAGCGAGGGGGCCAGCTTGTGGCGGCCGACCAGGCGCCCGATCAGGTACGCAGCCGTGTCGTCGGCGAAGACGGCGAGTAGGACTGTGAAGACAGCGAGCCGTCCGTGCTCAGGGACGTCACGGAGCAGGAGCAGATGCCCCAGCCCGAGCGCGATCCACGCCACGCCCATCAGCGTCGTGCTCATCGTCACCGTCGCGGGCTGGCGCGTCTCTGCGATCCCGTAGAGCAGGAACGCGAGGACGAGCGTGAGCATGAAGCCGCCGATCATCCAGTTCGGGCCGCCCAGCTCAGCTCCGAGGAGCGTCGCGAGCGCGCCGGCGTAGCCCGCCAGCACGAGCGGGCGCAGCGAGCGGGCCATCACGTAGAGCTCGTGCAGCGCGATCAGCGCGGCGAAGGCGGCGAGGCCGAACAGCCACCAGCCGCCGAGGTAGACCAGATACAGGACGACGGGGACGCCGACCACCGTGACGAGGACGCGGGAGACGAAGTTGCTCATCGGCCGCCGAAGCGCCGGCGCCGCGTCGAATAGTCCGCGAGGGCCCTGCGCAGGTCGTCGCCGCCGAAGTCCGGCCAGAGCGTCTCGATGAAGACGAGCTCGGCGTAGGCGAGCTGCCAGAGAAGGAAGTTCGAGAGCCGCAGCTCGCCGGACGTCCTGATCAGGAGGTCGGGGTCGGGTAGGTCAGGGGCGTAGAGCTGCGCCGCGACCACATCCTCGTCGACGTCCTCGGCACGGACGCCCGCCTCGATCAGGCTGCGCATCACGTCCACCAGCTCGGCCCGGCCGCCGTAGTCGAACGCGATCCAGAGCGAGAGGCGGTCGTTGCCCGCCGTCTCCGCTTCCAGCGCCGCCATCCGCTCGTTGAGCCAGGCAGGCACGCGGTCACGGCGGCCGATGAAGCGCGTCCGGACGCCCTGCCTGGCCAAGTCGGGGAGCTCGCGCTCTATCGTCTCGCCGAAGATCTCCATCAGCGACTCGACCTCGTCGGCCGGCCGCGTCCAGTTCTCGGTCGAGAAGGCGTAGACGGCGAGTGACTGCACGCCGAGGTCGATCGCCGCTTCGACTGTCCGCCGCAGCGCGCGCGTGCCCTCGCGGTGGCCGTCCGCCACCGGCAGTCCGCGCCGCTCCGCCCAGCGGCCGTTGCCGTCCATGATGATCGCGACGCTGCGGGCGAGGTCGGTCGATTTGAGGTCGGCGGCGACCTCAGACCTCCATGATCTCTGTTTCCTTGTGCCTGATCAGCTCGTCGATCGCCGCCGTGTGCTCGTCGGTGAGCTTCTGCACCTGCTTCTCCCCGCGCAGCTCCTCGTCGTCGCCTACCTCGCCGTTCCGCACGAGCTCCTCGAGGTGCTTCATCACGTCGCGGCGCACGTTCCTGATCGCCACCTTCCCCTCCTCGCCGTACTTGCGGACGAGCTTGACGAGCTCCTTGCGCCGCTCCTCGGTCAGCTGCGGGATCGGGAGGCGGATGAGCTTGCCGTCATTGGATGGCGTCAGGCCCAGGTCGGACTCCTGCACTGCCTTCTCGATCGCCTTGATCTGACTCGGGTCGAACGGCTGCACAGTGATCATGCGCGGCTCGGGCACGCCGATCGTGGCCAAGTTCTTCAACGGCGTGGTGGTGCCGTAGTAGTCGATCGAGATCCGGTCGAGGAGTGCGGCCGAGGCGCGGCCTGTACGCACGCTGTTGAACTCTGTCCGCGTCGTCTCGATCGACCTGTCCATGCGGCGCTTCGCGTCGTCCAGAAACTCCTCGATCGTCGGCATCAATGCTCCTTTGGCTGCTGTGAATGTGATGGCGTGGAGATCACGGTTCCTACCTGCTCGCCGGTGGCGACGCGAAGGATGTTGCCCTCGGCGAGTTCGAAGACGTGGATCGGGAGCGCGTTCTCCATGCAGAGCGAGAGCGCTGTCGTGTCCATCACGCGCAGGCCGCGCTCGATCGCCTCGAGATGCGTCAGCGCCGGCAGAAAGGTCGCGTTCGGGTCGTCCTTCGGATCGCCGTCGTAGACCCCGAGGACACCGCTCTTCGCCATCAGGATCGCCTCCGCGCCGATCTCGAGCGCGCGCAGCGCCGCAGCCGTGTCGGTGGTGAAGAACGGGTTGCCGGTGCCGGCGGCGAAGATGACGACACGCCCCTTCTCGAGGTGGCGCATCGCCCGGCGTCGGATGTACGGCTCCGCGACCTCGGAGACCTCGAGCGCGGAGAGGACACGCGTGTCGGCGCCGAGCCGCTCGAGCGCGTCCTGGAGCGCGAGTGCGTTGAGGACGGTCGCGAGCATGCCCGCGTAGTCCGCCGTGGCGCGGTCCATTCCCTCGGCCGCGGCGGAGATGCCGCGGTAGATGTTGCCGCCGCCGACGACGATCGCGAGCTCGAGCCCTTCCTGCTGGACGCCGACGATCTCGCGCGCGATCCTGTCGACCGTCTTCGGGTCGGTGCCGTAGCCCAGTTCTCCCATCAGCGCCTCGCCCGAAAGCTTGAGGAGGACGCGGCGGAAGGCGGGAACTGCGCCCGAGGGCGCTCGCTCCGCCAGCTCTTGGTGTGTGGTCACGCGCCTATTCTGCGACAGAGAAGCGCTTGAACGCGACGACACGCGCTCCCGCCTCGTTCAGCGCCTGACCCACCGTCTTCGCCGAGTCGTGAATCCACGGCTGCTCGGTGAGCGTGCCGCCCGGCTGCATCGCGTAGAACCGCTTCGCGAGCATCCCCTCGACGATCTTCTCCTTCGCCTGGTCGGGCTTGCCCTGCAGCTCGTCCGAGTTGAGATAGACCTGCCGTTCTGCCTCGACCGTCTCGGCGGGAACGTCGTCCTTGCTCAGCCACTCGGGCGCCGCGAACGAGATGTGCATCGCCAGCTGTCGTGCGAGCTCCTCGCTGCCGCCCTCGAGCTTGACGATGACGCCGATCTTGTTCGCCGGCGGGTGCGCGTAGGCGTTGACGACCTCGCCCTCGCCGATCTCGTATCGCTCGGCCCCGACCACGACGATGTTCTCGCCCAGCTTGCCGGCGAGTGCTGCACGCGTGTCCTCGAGCGATGCGACCGCATCAGGCCCGTCCGCGTGGACGGACTCCAGCACGCGCTTCGCGAACGCCTGGAACTCATCGTTGCCGGAGACGAAATCGGTCTCACAGCCGACGGCGACCATCGTCCCGACGCTGCCCTCGATCCGATAGCCCACGAGACCTTCGCTGGTCTCGCGTCCGGCGCGCTTCGCGGCGCCGGCAATGCCCTTTTCGCGCAGCAGCGTGCGTGCGGCGTCGATATCGCCGCCCGTCTCCTCGAGCGCGCGCTTCGCGTCCATCATCGGCGCGCCGGTGGCGTCGCGGAGTTCTTTCACCTGGGATGCGGAAATGGTCGTGCTCACGCGGTCTCCTCCTCGCTCGTCTCGGCGGCCTGTGCCTCGCTCGTCTCGGAGGCCTGGGCCTCGACCGTCTCTGGCTCCGCGACCGGTGCGTCCGCCTCGGCGGCGGGCGCCGCTTCGGTATCTGAAGCCTGCTCGGTCTCAGGGGCCTGCTCGGTCTCCAGGGGCCTGCTCGGTGTCCGGAGCCGCCTCGGCGGCGACAGCGCCGTTGCCGTCGCCGTTCGTAGCCGCGGCCATCTCCTTCGGCGTCACCTTGCTCTGGCCGGCGGCGATACCGTCCGCGATCGCCTTCACGATCAGGCTGCACGAGCGGATCGCGTCGTCATTCCCCGGGATGATGTAGTCGGCCTCGTCGGGATCACAGTTCGTGTCGACGAGCGCGATGATCGGCACGCCGAGCCGGCGCGCCTCGCGCACGGCCAGCTGCTCCTTCTTCAGGTCGACGATGAAGACCGCGTCGGGCTGGCGGCGCAGATCGGCGACGCCGCCGAGGTTCGACTCGAGCTTCTCGAGCTCGGCGAGTAGCGTGATTCGCTCCTTCGCCGGCAGCAGCTCCAGCTGGCCCTCGGTCTTGAGGCGGCGCAGTTCGTGCAGATGCGCGATTCGGTCGGTGATCGTCCGCCAGTTCGTCAGCAACCCGCCGAGCCAGCGGTTGGCGACGTACGGCATCCCGACGCGGCCGGCCTCCTCGGTGACGGCGTCCTGCGCCTGCTTCTTCGTGCCGACGAACAGGATCGTGCCGCCGCGCTCCGCGAGGTTGCGCGCGAAGTCGTATGCCTCCTGGAGCAGCTCGGAGGTCTGGGTCAGGTCGATGATGTAGATGCCGCCGCGCTCGGTGAAGATGAAACGCTTCATCTTCGGATTCCAGCGGCGGGTCTGGTGGCCGAAGTGGACACCGGCCTCCAGGAGGTCTCGCATGGATACGACTGCCAAGGGATTGGCCCCTTTCATGGTTGATTGCGGTGCAAGCCGGCGGGGCGCGGGCGGAACCGCTCGCACGCATTTCAGATGTGCAGCGCGGCACCACCGCCCGTCCGAGTCGCCGGGACGGAGGGACTACGACGGCGCCAGTGTAGCTGTGCTCATGCTTCGGCGCGGGCGCGCTCGAGCGCTGCAGCGAGGTCGTCGGGGAGCGGCGACTCGACGTCGACACGCTCCGCTGTGAACGGATGGTCGAAGGCGAGCCGCGCCGCGTGCAGGAATTGGCGTTCGAGCTCGAGATCGCCGGCGAAGCCGTAGACGGGGTCGCCGGAGATCAGGAGCTCGATCGCCTCCAGGTGGACGCGGATCTGATGCGTGCGGCCCGTCTCGAGCCTCAGCTCCACCAGCGCGCGCGGGCCGAGTAGCTCGAGTACCTCGAAGTGGGTCACCGCGTCGCGCGGCGTCGCCGTGTCGAGCGAGTGTCGTGTCTTGTCCGCCCGGTCACGCCCGATCGGCGCCTCGATGCGGCCGGTGCGGGAGCGCGGCGTGCCCTTGACCAGCGCGAGGTAGCGCCGCTCGACGGCGCGTCGGCGAATCAGGTCGTGCAGACGGGAATGCGCGTCCTCCGAGCGTGCGACGACGAGCAGCCCGGAGGTGTCGCGGTCGAGCCGGTGGACGATCCCCGGCCGATCCTCGTCGCCGCCGGCGGCGTCGTGCGCGAGCAGACCGTGCACGAGCGTGCCGCTCTGGTGGCCGGTGCCTGGGTGGACGACGACGCCGGCAGGCTTGTCGACCACGAGCAAATGCTCATCCTCCCAAAGGACGTCGAGCTCCATCTCCTCGGCCGCGAGCGGGCCGGCAGCGGCCGGGAGCTCGACGACGACCTCTTCCCCGCCCTCGAGCTTGTGGCTCTTCGCCCGCGGCTCACCGTCGACGAGGACAGCGCCGTCGGCGATCAGCCGCTCGGCCAGTGAGCGTGAGCCGACCTCGTCCCGGCCGGCGAGGGCCCGGTCGAGCCGCTCGCCCTCAGGGGCGAGAAAGCGGAGAGTGGACAACGGTGCCCGGCGGCCGGCGCTTGGAGCGGTCACCGCCGGCGAGCGCGCCGAAGAGGGTCGCGACGCCGACGACGATGAAGACGTCGGCGAGGTTGAACGCCGGCCAGAACCGGAAGTCGAGGAAGTCCGTGACGTGCCCGAGGCGAATCCGGTCGAGCAGGTTGCCGATGCTCCCGCCGAGCACGAGGCCGAGTGCGACCGGCAGCACCGGGTGCCGACCGCCGGAGCGCGTGAAGAACACGAGCATCCAGCCGACCGCGATCGCCGTGACCATGATCACGATCGAGGTCGCGCTCGCGAAGAACCCGAACGCGATCCCGGAGTTGCGGACGTGGTGAATCGAGAACGGGCCGGCGATCTGCACCTCCTCGCCGAGCGTGAGCGCGCGGGCGACGACCTGCTTCGTCAGCTGGTCGGCAGCGACCGCGGCGACGACGATCGCCGCGAGACTGACCCACTGGCGCAGCCCGGCGCCGAGGGGCCGCTCGGCGGCCAGGATCGGCCGCAGGGCGTTCGTCGACGATCCGACACGGACGTCGAGCGGCACCGATTCGCGGCGGGCTGGCTCGTTCACCGGGCGAGGCGCCTCGCGTCGTCGATGCACAGGGTCGTCCAGGGCACTGCTTCGAGGCGCTCGACCGGGATCTCCTTGCCGCAGATCTCGCAGCGACCGTACTCTCCGGCCTCGAGCCGCGCGAGCGCCTTGTCGACCTGGCGCAGCTGCTCCCGCGCGTCTTCCTCGAGGCCTTCGTCGAGCTCGCGCTCGTAGGTCTCGGTCGCCGCGTCCGCCAGGTGATTGTCGGCGGCGGAGAGGAGCTCTCCGGTCTCCTCCTCGAGCGAGGCGGTGCCGATGTCGTGGTGCTCGATCGTCCTGTTCAGCCGCTCGCGAACCTGTTCGAGCTCCTCCTGGAAGTGGGCGGTGTCGATGCTCATCCGGTCTGGGTCTCCTGTCCGCCCGCCGTGGCGAGCCGTCGCTCGATCTCGTCAGGCGCGATCCCGGTCAGCTCGACGATCTTGTTCCGCGAGGATCCGCCGGAGACGAGTGTGACGCTCGCGCGCGGGACTGCCAGGGTCTCGGCGAGGAGCTCGAGGACGGCGTCATTCGCTCTCCCCCGCTCCGGCGCCGCCGCGACCCGTACCTTCCAGAAGTCGCCGTACCTGCCGACGACGCCGGGAGCCGACGCGCCGGGCGCGACGCGGAGCCGCAATCTGGTCGTGGGCGCAACCACGAAGCCATGTTAGTCGCGCAGGATGACGCATCCGCGGGAGCGGATGCGTCATCGCGCAAGAAACCCCTAAAGGGGCCGCATTGCGGCCCAGCCACCGACGGACCGCTGGCCCGCGTTCAGCTGATCAAGCGGCGGATCTCGCCTGTTTGCTCGCCCACGGGCTCGCGCTCGTCGACGGACGCCTCGTCGAGGCTGTCCAGCGCAGAGCGGAGCAGTGACTTGATCCGCCGCAGCTCCGTTTCCAGCCGCTCCTTCTCCGACGCCGCGCGGCGGGCGATCGCGCGGGCCTCGGCGTGGGCTTCGCCGACGATCGTCTCGGCCTCCTTGCGGGCCTGCTCGCGGAGCTGCTGAGCGGCGCTCTCGGCGGAGACGAGCGTCGTCCGCAGCAGACCTTCGAGCTCCTTGTGCCGGACGAGGTCGAGCTCGAGCTGCTCGACCTTGTCGGCGAGATCGGCGCGCTGGCGCCAGACGTCCTCGAAGCTCTCGGCGACCTCGACGAGCAGGGTGTCGACCGAGTGCCGCTTGTAGCCGCGGAAGCCGCGGCCCAGCCTGATGTGGCGGATTTCGACGGGTGCGAGTGCCATCGCGCCTCTCCTTCCTACAACCGCTGGAGCAGGGACACGAGCACGTTCTGGACGATCAGGAGCACGAAGATCGCGACCATGGGTGACAGGTCGAGCGGCCCGACCGGCGGGATGAAGCGCCGGAAGATGCGCAGATACGGATCGCAGACGTCGTAGAGGAACCGCTGCACGCGGTTCAGCCACGGCCGGTACGGCAGCCGGATCCACGACGTGAGGATGTACGCGAACAAGAGCAGCAGGTACACCCACAGAAAGACGTAGACGAAGTTCGCGAGCGCGTCGCCCATGCGCCGTTCCTTCGTGCCGCCGCGGCGCTTTCCTACGCCTGGTTGAAGAAGCCGCCACGCTCGAGCATGCGAGCGCGTTCCTCGGCCGAGACCTCGACGTTGCGCGGCGTGAGCAGGAATACCTTGTCCGCGACCCGCTGCATGCCGCCGTCGAGCGCGTACGTGAGCCCGCTGGCGAAGTCGATCAGCCGTTTCGAGAGATCCTGGTCGGCGCTTTGCAAGTTGATGATCACCGGCACCCCGTCCTTGAAGCGGTCTGCGATCTGCTGGGCGTCGTTGAAACTTCGCGGCAGGACGAGGTGCACCTTGACCGAAGCCGGGTTCGGAACTGCCTCGACGCCGCGCAGCCGGCTCGGCGGGCGCGCCACCGCGGCGGTGGCGGCGGCCTCCGGCTCGGAGTCCGTCCAGTCGTCGAAGTCGCGGCCGCGGCGCGGCTGCAGGCGGCGAACGTTGGCGCGCTCGCGGGCGCCGTAGCTGCGCTCGAGGTCCTCATTCGTGGCGTAACCGTCCTCGTCCCAGTCGTCCTCCTCGGCGATGCCGAAGTAGACGAGCGTGCGGCTCCAGACGTCTGCAAATCCCATCTCAGCAGGAGATTATGGCCGAACGAGGACAGGTGTGTGGCCCGGCCGCCTCAGCGTTTGTCCTGTCCGGGTTCCTGAAAGAGGACGGATCCAAGGCGGATCAGCGTCGCACCTTCCTCGACCGCGATCCGGTAGTCCTGCGAGGTGCCCATCGACAGCTCGGGGAGCCCGTGCTCGGATGCGAGCTCGCGAAGGCGGCGGAAGTAGGGCCTCGAATCCTCTGCATTGGTTGCCTCGGGCGGCATCGTCATCAGGCCCCGAACGTCGGGATAGGCGGCCAGAAGGAGGGGGAGCTCCCCCGGAGGAACCCCCGACTTCGACGCCTCGCCGGACAGGTTCACCTCGACCAGGGCGGGGACGGTGAGCCGCTGTGCCGCCGACTCCGAGGCGAGCGAGTGGACGAGCTCGCAGATGCCGTTGACCACCTTGGCCTTGTTCGATTGCAGGTGGCCGATGAAGTGCCAGCGAAATGCGTCGCCGTGGATTGCGTGCTTGCGCTCCAGGTCCTGGGCGCGATTCTCTCCCACGACTTTCACCCCCACTGCGGCCAGGACATCCATCTCCTCGAGGGAGACGTACTTCGTCGCCGCGACGATCGTGACCTCCGGGCCGACCTGGGCCAGGATCCGCGCCAGGTTCGCGCGCACCGCCTCAGGCGACACGGGCAATCACTCCCTGGACCCCGCGCGGCTTCCCGGTCCGGCGGTGCGAGAAGAAGCGCTCGGGGTTGCAGCACGTGCAGACGTCGGTACGGAGCACGTCGTCCACCCCGGCCGCATGCAGCGCCCTCTCGGCGGCACTCCAGAGGTCGAGCTTGCGGCCGCGAACGACGCCCTCCCCGAACGTCGCTGCGAAGGGCTCGGAGACCTCGACGCCCACCTCGTAGCAGCACGGCCCGATTGCCGGGCCGACGGCGGCCCGGAGCCGCCCGCCCAGCGTTTCGGCGCCGACCCGGACGATTCCGGCGAGTAAGCCGCGCCAGCCCGCATGCAGGACGGCGACCCCCGGCTCGCCGCCCCTACGAGCCAGCGCGATCGGCAGACAGTCAGCCGTCATCGCGAGGATCGGCTGCCTCGGGTCGTCCGTCCAGAGGCCGTCCCCCGGCTCGCCGCGTGCGCCCGGACAGGCGCGGTGGACGAGCGTCGAGTGCACCTGCCGGTTGAGTGCGAGCCGCTCGGCGTCGGCGCCGATCGCCGCACACAGCAGCCGACGGTTCTCGTCCACGCAGGCGACGTCGTCGCCGGTCATCCGGCCAAGGTTGAGCGACGCGTAGGGGCCGTCGCTGACACCGCCTTCCCGGGTCGAGAAGACGACCGAGTACCCGGGCGGATCCCAGTGGATCACGTGAGCTCCCGTGCTCGGCGCAGTAGCTGCTCGCGCTCGTTGCGCTCGGGATCCTCGACGACCTCGTCCAGGAGTGTCCGCAGCGCTCGGCCGAGTGGCGGCCCCTCGGAAAAGCCCAGTTCGATCAGGTCGCTGCCGTCCACGGCCAGGTCCGCCAGCCGGTACGGCTGGTCCCGTTCCTGTTCGACGAGGACGCCGAACTGCTCGACGCGCACCGCCGCGCCCGCGGGCGGCGTCTTTCCCGCCAGATCGGCGGCGCGGTGGGCGAGCAGGTCGCGCGCGAGCCGCTCCCCGTGGCGCGCGAGGAACCGACGGGCATCGACGGCAGCCGGCCTGTCCGGTATCTGGAACGGGTGCTCGCGCACGAGCCTGACGACGTAGTCCCGCAGCCTCGTGGGATAGCGCAGCCGGCGAAGCACGCGGCCCGCGATCGTTGCGCCGATCGCAGCGTGGTCGCCCCCGTCTCCCTCCGCCTCGGGCTTCCCGAGGTCGTGTAGCAGGGCCGCGAGCCGCACCTCGAGCGGCGCGTCCGCATCGGCTGCAGCCTGGACGACCGCGAAGACGTGCTCGTCGAGCGACAGGTGCTGGAAGCCGCTCCGCTGGGCATACCCGATCGCCGGACCGAACTCGGGCACCACGTGGACGAGGACGCCGGTGTCCCGTGCCAGCCGCAGCGCCTTTGCCGGATGGGCGCCGAGTAGGAGCTTGGAGAGCTCGCCCATCCCGTCCGCGGCCAGCCCGCCGCCGATCCGCTCGCCGGAGACGTTGTCGATCCGCGGCGCCCACTCGTGCATCTGGCGCAGCGTGTCCTCGTCGGGAACGACGTCGAGCTGCGAGACGAAGCGAAGACCTCGGATGATCCGGAGCGGGTCGTCCCGGAAGCTCGCAGGGCCCGTCGTGCGCAGAACACCCTGCTCGAGGTCGGCGCGGCCGCCGAGCGGGTCGAGGATCTCCCCCGTCTCGAGCCGACGGGCAATCGCATTGATTGTGAAGTCGCGCCGCT
Source organism: uncultured Gaiellaceae bacterium (assembly GCA_963829845.1). Taxonomy (GTDB): domain Bacteria; phylum Actinomycetota; class Thermoleophilia; order Gaiellales; family Gaiellaceae; genus Gaiellasilicea. Next base: position 40,574 of record CAWHKD010000026.1, read on the forward strand.
CCATGTCCTGCTCGAGAGAGATATCGCGGTCGGAGACGATCTCGAAGTCGTGCCTGCCGGGGCCGGTCGACCGCTCGACGCGCGGCGGCGTGAACTCGATGCCGGCCGGTTGGAGTGCCCGCGCCGCCTTGTCCCGCGGCAGCAGCCGCACGCCCACGCGCTGGTCGGCGACGATCAGATCCTCGACCTTGCCGTATGGCTCGAGCGCCTCCCTGCAGCTCGGCGTGGCCCACCCCGGGGACGACGAAGTCGAGCTCCGGCGGCGTCCTCCCGAGCAGCTCGTCGCGGACGGCGCCGCCGACGAGATACGCGTCGAGTCCGAGCGAGTGCACGTAGTCGGCGACCGAGTCCCACATCAGCCGTCGCATGACGGGCATCCGCAGAAGCGGATGCCCGTCGCGCAAACCCCTGAAGGGGCCGCTTCGCGGCCCATCCCTGCGAGGACGTTCACGTCAGGACATCGCGATGGCTTCGATCTCCACCAGCGCGCCGGTGGGGAGCTTGGCCACCTCCACCGTCGAGCGGGCCGGCGGCGTGTCCCCGACGTGCCCGGCGTAAACCTCGTTCATCGCTGCGAAGTCGCCGAGATCCTGCAGGAAGACCGTCGTCTTCACGAGCCGGTCGAGGCCGCTCCCGGCCTCCCCCAGGATCGCGCTCAGGTTCTGCATCACCTGCTCCGTCTGGGCGGTGATCCCCTCGACAGGTTCCGTGTCGCCCGGGCGCAGCCCGAGCTGGCCGGCGACGAAAACGAGCCCGGCTGCCTTCACCGCCTGGTTGTAGGGAGCTCCTTGGAACGGCGCGGGCGCGCGCTCTGTGCGGACGATCTCCTTGTCTGGCACGGGTCTCCTTTTGTCTCAGACGGGGCGCGACGCGACGGCGAGCGCGGCGCCGAGGGCCTTGAAGATGGCTTCGAGCACATGCCGGGAATCGTCGCCGTCGATCAGGCGGACATGAAGCGTCACGCCCGCCGCGTCCGCGAACGCGTCGAGGAATCGGGCCGCGAGGTCGCCGCCGAGCCCCCCGGCGCGAGCTTCGGTCAAGTCGACGTTGCTTGCGACGAGCGGCCGGTCCGAGACTTCGAAGACGATCTGCGCAAGCGCCTCCTCGGCCGGCATGAACGCGGAGCCGTGACCCGGGAAGCCTTCCGTGCGGAGCAGGTCCGCGAACGACTCACCGAGCGCCGCGCCCGCGGCCGCAACCTCCTGCTCGCCCTCCCCGGGCGGCAGCTCCAGCGCCAGCTCGAACCCGCCGCTGCGCGCGAGCAACCCCAGCAGGTGGTCGAGGACGGGGATCCCGGTGGCGACATTCGAGTTCCCGCCACCGGGCGCGATCCGGGCGCTCATGCCACCGAGACTAGCCAAATCGAGGGGTACCAATTCCTCGGGGCATCGCCCATCATCGGAGTGGGTTCGTGCGAACCTCTTCAGATCAGGGAGATCTGGATGCGGCTGGTCAATCGATTCTGCTTCACCGTCTTGGCGGGCTTCGTGCTCGTGGGCTCGGCCCTGGGCGCACGCGATCCAGGGCACTCGGCCGCGTGGCCGAGCGGCACAGCCGTGGTCACGTACAAGAGCGACGAGGCGCTCGCAGCCGCGCTCGAGCGGCATCCCGCGAAGGTGGTCCGCCGCGTTCCCCCGTTGCGGGTCGTCGCGCTGCGGCCGGCGGGCAGCGTCCAGCGCTTTGCACAGGAGATCGCCGCCGAGCCCGGCATCGTCCGGGTTGAACGGACGTCGCGGCGGCGCTCACTCGAGGAGCCCGCGCTCGTCTCCTTCCCAAACGGCTTGCCCTACCAGTGGCAGTTCGTGGCGGTGCGAGCGAATGAAGTCCCGCCAGCGGTGGTGCGAGCGGCTGCGGCGGTCACGATCGCCGTGGTCGACACCGGGGCAGACCTGACTGCTCCCGACCTGAGCGCGAAGGGGCCGCATACCTACAGCGTCCGCACCCGACAGGCCGACGTTCCGGACACGAACGGCCACGGCACGTTCGTCGCAGCCCTGGCGGCCGGTTCGTCGACGAACGGCGACGGGATCGCGGGTGTCGGCGGCGACGCGGGATTGATGGTCGTCCAGGCCGGCGGCGTCGGAGGCGCCTTCACGGACGTCGACGAGGCCGGGGCGATCGTCTACGCGGTCGATCACGGCGCGAGGATCATCAATCTCTCCCTCGGCGGGTCGACGACCTCATCGGTCGAGCGGCGGGCGGTCGACTACGCGGTCTCGAAGGGCGTCCTTCTCGTCGCGGCGATCGGCAACGGCTACCTGCGCGGAAACGCCGTCGAGTATCCGGCGGCGCTGTTGCAGCCGATCGGCTCGAACGGTGTCGGCGGACGCGGGCTCTCCGTCGCCGCCTCGACGCCTCAGGGCAGCCGAGCGCCGTTCTCGAGCACTGGCTCGCACGTCTCTCTCGCCGCGCCCGGCACGGGTGTCTTCAGCGCCGTCTCCTCCGCGTCGTCGCCCTCCAACTACCCGCGGACGGCGCTCGTGGGCTCGCTCGGCGGCCTCTACGGCTTCAGCAGCGGCACGTCGTTCGCCTCTCCGCAGGTCGCCGGAGCGGCGGCGCTCGTCTGGGCGGCGAACCCTCAGCTGCGCGCGGATGAGGTGGCTTCGATGCTCGAGCAGACGGCATCCGGACAAGGCGACTGGAACGCCGAACTGGGCTACGGCGTCCTCGACGTGGCCGCGGCAGTCGCGAAGGCCACGGTGACGCCATCGTCGCCGCCTGCAGCACCCCCGTCGCCGCGTCCGGCCGTGCGGGTACAGCTGCACGGGAAGCGCGTCGGCACGCGCGTCGCTCTCTGGTGGCGCGCTTCGGGCGACGCAGCACGCTTCCGCGTTTCCGTGCGGTCGGGACGGGGTCCACAGCGTGTTCTGACCGCGGCCGCGACGCGACGGAGCGTGGCGTACGCGCTCACCCGAGGCGTCTACAGCTTCACCGTCTCCGCGCTCGATGCGGAGGGCCGGCAGCTTGCCGTCTCGGCGCCGTGGCGCGTGACGGTGCCCCGCGCCTCGCGTTAGCCGGGCTAGGCCTCGACTCGCTCGATCGAGGCGCCGAGGGCACGCAGGCGCTCGTCGATGCGCTCGTAGCCGCGGTCGATCTCGCCGACGTTGCCGATCGTCGAGACGCCCTCGGCGCACAGCGCTGCGATCAGCATCGCCATACCGGCGCGGATGTCCGGGCTCGTCAGCCGCTCGCCGTAGAGCTGAGCCGGACCCGTGACGACGACGCGATGCGGGTCGCAGAGGATGATCCGGGCGCCCATGCCGACGAGCTTGTCGACGAAGAACAGGCGGCTCTCGAACATCTTCTCGAAGACGAGCACGGTGCCGTGAGCCTGGGTCGCGGTCACGATTGCGATCGAGGTCAAGTCGGCGGGGAAGGCGGGCCAGGGGCCGTCCTCCACCTTCGGGATCTGGCCACCGACGTCATCCTGGATCTCGAGCCGCTGCCCCGGCGGCACGCGCACCGTCGACTCGCCCACCTCGACGTGCACGCCGAGCCGGGCGAATGCCGGCAGGATCGAGAGCAGGTCCCTGGGCTCGATGTCCTCGATCGTGATGTCGCTGCCCGTCGCCGCCGCGAGCCCGATGAAGCTGCCGACTTCGATGTGCTCCGGCGCGACGCGCCAGTCGCCGCCGTGCAGCTCGGTCACCCCCTGGATCCGCAGCACGTTCGACTCGATTCCTTCGATCTGGGCGCCGAGAGAGACGAGGAAGCGGCAGAGATCCTGGACATGCGGCTCACAGGCGGCGTTCCCAATCACGGTCTCGCCTTCGGCGAGCACGGCGGCCATGAGGACGTTCTCGGTCGCCATCACGCTCGCCTCGTCGAGGAAGATCGAGTTGCCGCGCAGCCTCGGCGCGCGCATCTCGAAGCGGCCGTTGATCTCGATCTCGACGCCGAGCTCGGCGAGCCCGTGGATGTGCGGGTCGAGCCGGCGTCGCCCGATCACGTCGCCGCCCGGGGGCGGCACGGTCGCGCTGCCAAGGCGTGCGAGCAGCGGACCCGCGAGCAGGAACGAGGCGCGGATGCGGCGGCACAGCTCCTCGTCGAGCTCGGACTTGTGGACGCCGACGGCGTCGATCCGGATCTCGTTCTCGCCCAGCCACTCGGCATCGGCGCCGATGTCGATCAGCAGGTCGACCATCGTCTGCACGTCCCGGATCCGCGGCACGTTGGAGAGCTGCACCGGCTCGGACGCGAGCACCGTGGCCGCGAGGATCGGAAGGGCGCCGTTCTTGTTCCCGGCGGCGCGGACGGTCCCGCTGAGCGGGCGGCCGCCTTCGATCACGAAGGCCTGCATTCCGGTGGAGAGCGTAGTAGCGGACACGAGGCGGGGTATCGTAGACGTCCTCATGGACGGAACGCGCGCACGTGCCTGGGAGACGCTCACGACCTACACGAAGAGCGAATCGCTGCTGCGACACGCGCTGGCCGTCGAGGCCTCGACGCGGTCGTACGCGCGTCGGTTTGGCGAGGACGAGGAGCTCTGGGGCGTGGTCGCGCTGCTGCACGACTTCGACTACGAGATCCACCCAACGCTCGACAAGCACCCTCAGGACGGCGCCGCAATCCTGCGCGAGGAGGGCTATTCGGAAGAGGTGATCGAGGCGATCCTCTCCCACGCCGAGCACCTCGCGCTGCCCCGCGACACGATGCTGAAGAAGACACTGTTCGCGTGCGACGAGATCTCCGGCTTTGTCCACGCCTGCGGGCTCGTCCGCCCCGCCGGGCTCGACGGGCTCGAGCCGAAGTCGGTGAAGAAGAAGCTGAAGCAGCCCTCGTTCGCGGCCGGCGTCCACCGCGACGAGGTCTACGCGGGCGCGGAGCTGATCGGCCTCGGGCTCGACGAGCACATCGCGAACGTCGTCGCGGCGTTACAGCCGATCTCGAAGGAACTCGGGCTCCGTACCGCCGCCGACGCGGCCTAGAGCGCCGACGCCAGACGCTGCAGGTCGTCCTCGTTCGTCCACCAGCCGCAGGACACGCGGACGAGACCCGTCTTCGGGATCTCGCGGACCAGGACCCGCTGTTCAGCCAGCTTCGCGACCAGCACGGGCGGATCGTCCGGCGCGGAACGCGACGAGCGTCGCCTCTCCCGGGACGATGTCGGCCAGCGGCGCGAGCAGCTCGCGGCATCGTGCTGCCTGCTCGGCGGCGCGGTCGTAGGCCCAGTCGGGGCGGACGGCGATCGCCTCCAGGAGCCCGGCGAGGACGGCGCTCGAGAGCCAACCGGGATCGAAGCGTGCTGCCCCGGCGGCCGGCTCGAACCGCCCGGACGGCTCATGGGTGGTCTGGGAGAAGTAGCTGGGGCGAGCGATCCGCAGGCGCTCCGGGTCGGCGACGACGAGCGCGCCGGTCGAGTCGGGGCCGCACAGCCACTTCTGGCCGGAGATCGTGACGAAATCGAGGCCAGCGGCATCGACGGGAATCGCGCCCACGGACTGGGCACCGTCGACCAGCACCGGCACGCCGGTCTGCTCACGGAGATCGGCTACTGGAAGCACGCGGCCGCTCGTCCAGAGCACCTGCGAGAGCGCGAGCAGGCGCGTTCTGGGCGTCACCGCTGCGAGGATGGCTTCCGGCTCCGGGTCGACGGCCACGACGCGGGCGCCGCTCGCGTGCACCGGCCCGAGCAGCCCGAAATGCTCCTCGGTCGTGGTCACGATCTCGTCCTCCGGCTGCAGGTCGAGACCGGCGAGGACGATGTTGCAGCCGTCCGTCGTCGAGCCGGTGAGCGCGATCTGCTCCGGCGCCGCGCCGACGAGGCCGGCGAGCGCGACGCGGGCCTGCTGGCGCAGGTCGAGCATCCGCTCGAAGTACTCCTTGCCGAAGCGGCCGTCGGCGAGATCGGCGTCGAGCTGCTCCTGCACGGCGGCTGCGGTCGGCGCGCGCAAGCGGGCCGAGCGTCCCGGCGTTCAGATAGGCGAGTCGCTCGAGCACCGGGAAGAGCGAACGCGCCTCTTGCGGCGTCACCCGATCCTCATCTCGACTGGGGCGTGGTCCGACAGCACCGCGCCATTGTGCAGGCGACGCTCGTCGCGGCCACACCTCGAGCGCGCCGTGCGCGACCCCGGCGGCGACGATGTGGTCGATGTTGGGGCCTGGCAAGCTCGGGATCTCGCAGGTTGAAGTCGCCGGCGAGCACGCGTGCCTGGCCCGGCGCGGCCATCGACTCGACGAGCGCGTGGGCTCGGGTGCAGCTCGGCGCGAGGCACTTCGACATGCCTGAACTCGTTCGACGCGTGGACATTTCCGACGACGACCGCTCGAGTCGGACGGCGTGACACACTCGCCGCTCGCGACCCTGGTCGCTGATCCTGACCTTGCGGTGCTCGAGCGCGACGAGCGGCGGCGACAGCAGGATCGCGTTCGCCTGGCCGGTGACGCGCGGAGCGGAAGCGCGTCGGGTCGTGGCGCTGGAGGGCGCCGCCGAGCCAGCGCGGCAGCGAGCGTCCGCTTCGCGACCGCGCTCAGGCCGTCATCCCGCTCCACTCTCGAGCTCGGAGAGCGACCAGAGCGGCAGCTCCTGCAGGCAGAGCGACATCGGGCGCGTCCCGCGAGATCAGCTCGACCATCTCGCGGAGCTGGAGCCGCCGCCCCGGCGGCGACGTGCGGCCGTGGAAGACGTTCCAGCTCCGGATCAGCACGGGCACCCGCCCACGGCACTAGCCTACGAACCCCGTGCGCGTCGTCGTCGCCGACCCCCCTGCCTTCACGCCGCCGTACGACCACGCGCTCGCCACTGCGCTGGCCGAGCCGCGGGGCCGGAGGTCGAGCTCGCGACCTCGCGCTTTCCGCTTCGGGGCAGGTCGCCGGTTCCGGACGGCTACCGGCGGCGCGGAGCTCTTCTACCCGCTCTCGTCGCGCCTCTTCGGTCGCTCGCGGCTGCGCGTGCCGCTGAAGGTGGTGGAGCATCCGTTCGGCCTGGCGCGCCTTGCCGCCGCGCCGGCGGACGTCGTCCACGTCGCAGTGGCTGGCAGTGCCCGAGCTCGACTCGTGGCTTCTGCGCCACCGCGCGCCGCTCGTGCTGCACCGCGCACGACCTGCTGCCGCGACGCACCGCCCGGAAGACCAGGTCTCTGGCGCCGCGCGTTCGGCCGGTTCGAGCGCATCGTCGTCCACTCGCGAGCGCGGGCGCGAGACGCTGGCGGCGTTCGGCGTGCCGGAGGAGAAGCTGCGGGTGATCCCCCACGCCGTCACGCCGAGCGATCCGGCGCGAGCCGACGACGGCCGCACGGTGCTCGCACTCGGCCTCGTCCGGCCCCTACAAGCAGCTCGAACACGCGCGCGAGGCGGTCTCGCGCGTGCCGGGAGCGCAGCTCCGCGTCGCGGGCGACGCCGATCGCCTTCCTCTCCGAGGCGGAGATCGACCGCGCGCTCGGCGAGTCGACCGTCGCCGTGTTCCCCTACCGCCCCGAGCTCGACCAGAGCGGCGCCCTTCTGCGCGCGCTCGGCGCCGGCATGCCGGCCGGTCGTCTACGACGTCGGCGGGCTCGCCGAGCCCGTGCGGGCGTTTCGGCGCGGGGCGCGTCGTCACGCCCGACGACGTTGACGGGCTGACCGCACGCCATTCGCGAGCTGGTCGACGACGAGACGGCGCTGGCAGAGGCACGAGCAGGTGCGGCACGGGCGCGCGCGAGCTGACGTGGGCAGGCGTCCGCACAGGCGCATCTCGCAGCTCTACGGGAGCTGCTGTGATTTTCCGCCGCGACCGTTTCGGCGACCTGATCCGCCGGCAGCTCGACCTCTTCGTCGAGGACGAGGCCGAGCTCCTGCGCGAAGCGGAGGAGGCGGAGCGCGGCGTACGACACCGCCGACCGCAAGATTGCCGAGGAGGCGTACGGGGACTATCAACTCGTGCTCGAGGCAATCGCGGACGCGCTCGCCGACCTGCGTGACAGGTACGCGGCCACACTGGACGACGAGACGCGGGAGTCGCTACGAGGAGGCGTTCGACCGCGCTGCGAACCGCCGCTTCCGCTCGCTCACCGGAGGCGTGTGATGCGGATCGAGGACTACGGCCTGATCGGCGACCTGCAGACCGCGGCGCTCGTCGGACGGAACGGCTCGATCGACTGGCTCTGCTTCCCGCGCTTCGACTCGGGCGCCTGCTTCGCCGCGTTGCTCGGGAACGAGGAGCACGGCCGCTGGCTGCTCGCGCCCGACTGCAAGAGTCGAGCGAGTCGAGCGCCGGTACCGAGAGCACTCGCTCGTGCCACGAGCTCGACTTCCACACCGAGCCGGCAGCGTCCACGTGATCGACTTCATGCCCCCGCGGGCCAGGCTCCGGACGTCGTCCGGATCGTCGAAGGGCTCGAGGGGAGCGTGCCGATGCGGATGGAGCTCGTGATCCGCTTCGACTACGGCCGCATCGTCCCTTGGGTGCGCCGGCTCAGGACGACACCCGGATCGCGATCGCCGGCCCGGACGCGCGTCGCTCTTCGCACGCCGGTGGAAATGCGCGGCGAGACACCTGACGCCCGTCGCGGAGTTCACCGTGCGGGCGGGCGAGCGCGTGCCGTTCGTGCTGACGTGGTTCCCGTCGCACCGCGAGCCTCCACGCGGATGGCCCGCGCACGCGTTCGACGACGCCCTGCTCGTTCTGGGGCGAATCCTTCCGCGAATCTATGATCTACACGGCCATTACAAGGAGGCGGTATTCACTCATTGATGGTGCTGAAGGCGCTGACGTACGCGCCGACCGGCGGCCTGGTCGCCGCCCCGACCACCTGGCTGCCCGAGCAGATCGGCGGTGTCCAGCAACTGGGACTCCACTCTGCTGGCTCCGGGACGCGAGCTTCGCCCTCGCGGCGCTGCTCGGGAACGGCTTCGTCGAGGCAGGTCGTGGCGAAGCTGGCTGCTGCGCGCTGTGCACCAGCAACCGGACAACATCCAGATCGTCGCCGCCAGCGAGCGCAGGCTGGCCGAGCTTGCAGCTGGACTCACTCGACGGGTATGGGGGTCGAAGCCGATCCGGATCAGGATGACAGCGAGCAACTCCAGCTCGACGTCTACGGCGAGGTGCTGGACCTCCTCTACCAGGCGCGGCGGCGCGGCCTGACCGCGGACGACGGCGCCCCTGGGCGCTCGTCCGGCATCTGCTCGCGACCTGGGGAGCGGGGCTGGCGCGAGCCCGACGAGGGCATCTGGGAGGTCCGTG
>CAWHKD010000027.1:0-81084 GCA_963829845.1 uncultured Gaiellaceae bacterium
ACTCGTCTGCCGTGGCGGTCGCGATCGACCACCTGCTGCGGACGGAGAAGGAGCATGCGCGGCCGGTCGGCGAGCGGCAGCGGACGTTCACCGTCTACTTCGAGGACGCCGGCTTCGACGAGCGCCCCTTCGCGGAGGCGGTTGTGGGGCAGATCCTCTCGGAACCCCGGTGGCTCACATTCGACGAACAGACGTTGCTCGACGTACTGCCGGATGTCGTCGCCGCTCAGGGGGAGCCGTTCGGGTCGACGAGCGTGGTCGCGCAGTGGTTCGTGATGCGCGCTGCGGCAGGGGCTGAGCTCAAGGTGATGCTCGACGGCCAAGGAGGCGACGAGGTGCTGGCCGGCGACCGGACGACGCTACGGCTACCGGCTTGCCGACCTGCTCGCCGGCGGGCGGCTCCGTCCGGCGGTCTCCCGAGTTGCGGGCGTTCCCCGAGCCTGCGCGCGCGCTGCCCGCAGCCGTGCTCACCCCGTTCCTCCCCCAACGAATGCGGTGGACCCTCCGCGGCAGGCGCGGCCGCGGCGACCTGCTCGTTCACCCGTCGCTGCGCGCTCGGACGTCGCCGCCGCAGCCGCCGGAGCCCGGGCGCATGCCCGACCGGCTCCGGTCGCAGTACCACCTGATCCTGTCGCAGCTCGGGTTGCCCGAGCTGCTCCGCTACGAGGACCGGAACTCGATGGCGCACTCGCTCGAGGGCCGCGTCCCCTTCCTCGACCACCGCCTCGTCGAGCTCTTGTACGGACTGGATGCGCGGCAGCTGTACGAGCGGGGCACGACGAAGATCGTGCTCCGCCAGGCGCTCTCCGACCTGCTGCCGCCGGCCGTGCGGGCACGGCGGACAAGCTCGGCTTCGTCACGCCGGAGCAGCGCTTCTTCCACGGGCGGCTCGGCGACCTCGCCGAGGAGGTATTCCGTTCGCCCGAGCTTCGCGAGCGTGGTTTGGTCGACGGGGACGAGGCGCTCGAGCGGCTGACCCGGCATCGCGCGGGCTCGCCCGCAGGGTTCGAGCTCTGGCGCGCGCTCAGCACCGAGCTCTGGGCGCGGAGGTACCTGGGATGAGAGCCCTGACGATCGTGGGCAACCGGCCGCAGTTCATCAAGGCTGCGCCGCTCTCGCTGGCGCTCGCCGATGCCGGCATCGACGAGGTCCCGCTCCACTCGGGGCAGCACTACGACGCGGCCATGTCCGAGGTGTTCTACGACGAGCTCGGACTCCGCCAACCGACCCATTCGCTCGACCTCCGCACAGCGGACGTCGATGTTCTCGAAAGCGGCATCTCGGATGTGGTGGCGCTCGAGCGACCGGACTGGGTGATCGTCTTCGGCGACACGAACACGACCCTCGCTGGCGCGCGCGCGGCCGTGAGGGCAGGTGTCGCCTTGGCGCACATCGAGGCAGGGCTACGCAGCGGCGACCTGGCGATGCCCGAGGAGCGAAATCGCATCGAGGTCGACCGTCTCGCAGACCTCCTGCTCTGCCCGGACGACCATTCGAGTGCGACCCTGGCAGCCGAGGGTGTCCCTGGGACCGCGACGGTGGTCGGGGATGTGATGGCGGACGCTGCCCGTCTCTTCGTTCCGCTGGCGAGGGAGCGCTTTCCCTCGGCCGACGCTCCGGGCTCGTACCTCGTCGTCACCGTGCATCGCGAGGCCAACGTCGACCAGCAGAGGTTGAGCCGAATCGTCGCGGGTCTGAACAGCATCGCCGAGCCGCTCATCTTCCCCGCGCACCCACGGACGCGCGCCGCGCTCTCCCGCTTCGGTCTCGCGCTCTCACCGCATGTCTCCTCGTGCCGCCGCTCGGATACCTCGAGTTCGCCGCGCTCGCGTCACAGGCGCGCGTGATCCTGACCGATTCCGGCGGGCTTCAGAAGGAGGCGTACTGGTACGGCGTCCCCTGCGTCACCCTGCGGCCCTCCACCGAATGGGTCGACACCGTGCGGGTCGGAGCGAACGTCCTGGTCGACGACGACCCCGACGCGATCGCCGCCGCCGTCGCCGCAGCTCGGATGCCGCCGCATCTTCCGGCCCTCTACGGTGATGGGTATGCCTCGGAGCGGGTTGTCGAAGCTCTCGGGAGATAGAGGCGATCACGGCGCTGCGGCGCTAGACGACTAGGCCGGCAGGGTCAGGCTCTCGATGTCCTTCGGGTACGAGGTCAGGACGTCGATCCCGTCCTCGATGACGACGACCGTGTCCGAGTGGCGGAAGCCGCCGATCTCGGCCGAGTAGAGCCCGGGCTCGATCGTGAAGACCATGCCCGGCTCGACGACGGTGTGGTCGCCGACGTCGAGGAACGGCGCCTCGTGGTTGCGGAGGCCGATCGCATGGCCGACGTGTTGGCGCCAGTACGGCAAGAGGTCGTTGTCCTCGAAGTACGTCAGCACCGCGCGGTCGACCTCGGCGCAGGTCGTCCCCGGACGGAGGGCCGCGAAGGCCACGTGCTGGGCCGCGACCGTGTGGTCGAAGAGCCGGCGCATCTCGTCGGTCGGAGCACCGATGATCATCGCCCGCTCCAGCTCGGCGTTGTAACCCCAGATCGGCGCACTGGTCTCGGTGACGAGGACATCGCCCTTCTTGAACTCGATGTTGTGGGCGACAGCATGTGCCCACGCGCTGCGCAGGCCGATCTGGCCGCGGTAGCCGGCCGAGACGCCGTCGGAGGATGCCTGCTGGCCGCCGTACGAGCCGTCGAGCGCAGCCAACATCGCAAGCGTTGCCTCGTGCCCAGCCCGCAGGCTGGCCTCGGCCTCGGTCGCACCGGGCCGCGTGTACTGCTGCAGCAGCCGGTGGGCGTGCTCGCACCAGCGCGCGCTCTCGCGGATCAGTGCGACCTCTGCCTCGCTCTTGCGCACCATCAGGCTCTCGATGAACGGGGCTAGCGGGCTGACGGGCTGTCCCGCGGCCTCGCTCAGCGCTGGTCCCTGATAGCCGAGGATGCCCGGATAGCCGTCCTGGTCGGCACCGACGGGACCGGTGACACCGAGTTCTCGAAGCACCCCGGCGAGGATTCGCAGCGGGTGGTCGACCCCCGGATACTCCGGGTACGCCTCTACCTGCTCGAAGGCGGTCTCGGCCCGCACCCGCTCGAGCTCGAACTCGGGGACGAAGGCGCAGATGTCGCCCGAGCTGTTACCGACGACGGCGACCGGCCGCTCGGTCGCCAGGAAGTTGAAGCCGGTGAAGTAGCGGATGTAGTCGTCGCCGAAGAGGGCGAAGCCGGTCAGCTCGTTGCCGCGAACGTGCTCGAGCATCGCCTCGCGCCGCGCCTGCAGTTCTGCTGCGGCGATGCCCATGCCCGGATCCATGCGCTGCAGCCTCTCAGACAGCCGGGAGGCGTGCCAGACTGCCTGTTCGCCGCCGTTCACTCCAACGAGGGATGGAGAGTTCGGGCCGATTGGCAAAGGATGAGGTCAGCACGTCCCCTGCGGCGGGGGCGGCGAGTGATGAGGGGGATGCGGCGGTATGGGCACGATCAGGGTTGTCCTCGCGGAGGACCACGCGCTGATGCGCGATGCGGTGAAGCTGGTGCTGGAGGAGGAGGACGACATCGTCCTCGTCGGCGAGGTCGCCAACGGGAATGAGCTGCTGCCGTTGCTGAAGCGGGTCGAGGCGGACTTCGTCCTGCTCGACGTGCAGCTGCCGGGCCTCGACGGACTCGGCTGCCTCGAGGCGCTCGCGGAGCATCACCCGCAGGTGAAAGTTGCGATGCTGTCGGCGGTCGAGGACGCGAACGTGATCGAGTCCGCGTTCCGGCGCGGCGCCCACGGCTACATCCTCAAGGCGGTGAACCCGTTCGACCTGCCGGCGGCGATTCGCCAGATCGTCGAAGAAAGCGTGATCCACCGCCCGCTCACCCCGCGGGACGGTGTGTCGCCCGCGTCACGCCAGAGCCTGCTCTCGGAGAAGGAGGTCGCCGTGCTCGTCGAGCTCTGCAACGGGCACACGAACAAGCAGATCGCGGCGCGGCTCTGGCTGAGCGAGCAGACGGTGAAGTTCCACCTGCGCAACATCTATCGCAAGCTCGGGATCAAGAGCCGGACCGAGGCGCTCCGCTACGCCTACGAGCACGACCTCGCGTCGGCGCCGGCCGCCTAGCGCTCGACGAGGACGTCGCCTGCGGCGAGACCGAGCCGCGCGCACTCGCCTGCCGCGAGCTCGAGCACGGAGCGCGCCCCCTTCGCCGCTGCCATTCGCCAGGGGCGTAGCGCCGGCCTGATCGCGACGATGCGGCGCTCGTCGTCGAGGAAGACGACGTCGATCGGGAAGCGCATGAAGTGGGTGTGCACCGAGCGCGTGCCGGGGAACAGCACGCCCTGCCCAGTCGGCAGGTGCTGTGCTCCCATCAGCCCGCGGAAGCGCGACGCGAACGAGCTCGCGACGCGCGCGCGGCAGACGAAGCGCCCGTCGGTCCGCGTCAGATCCAGGTGGTCAGCCACCGGACGATTGTCGTCCATCGCGTCAGCGGGAAGCTGATCCGAAGGGGTGGTCCGACCCACCCCTTCGCGGTGCGGAGCCCCGCCGGCCGCCGACCTAAATGGAACGTGTCATGCAGTGCCGGCTCTCGTGCCGGCCTGCGAGTTCGAATGGGAGGTACGGAATGATGGAGCGGATTTCGCTCAAGTTTGGGGAGCTCTTCCTCGCTCTCAAGCGGGAGGAGGGTCAGGGCGCGACCGAGTACGCGATGGTGATCGGCTTCCTGATCATCCTGCTCGTGGTGGCCTGGGGCTCCTTGGTGACTCGATCGGCAGACTTCCTCGGCCGCGTCGCCGGCAAGGTCGACCGTCTCAGCCCGTAGGCGCTGACATGCGGGGACGACTCGGAGAGATCGGAATGTGTCCAGATGCGCGCAGCGCAGGACGGGTCTGCGGACCTCGCTCCCCGATCGTTCACGCCTGCCCCTCGCGGGAGCTCCGGGAGCCTTCGTTCGAAGGCGCTCAGAGCTCCCGCGTCCGGGGGCGCTTGCGACAGGAGCGCGGCCAGGCCGTGGTCGAGTTCGCCCTCGTCGTGCCGCTGCTCTGCCTGATCATCATCGCGATCCTCCACTTCGGCAAAGTCATGAACTACTGGCTCGACCTGAACCACGTCGCCAGTGAGACGGCCCGCAAGGCGGCGGTCAACACCTTTGCAAGTGACGGCGCGTACGACACCTGGGCACGGAGCCGGCTCGAGACGAGCGAGCTCCGGACGGGAGGCACGACCTCGATCCCTGCCGCCGCGACCGTCGACGTGTGCCTGCCGGAAGGCGGCGACGTTGGCGACCCCGTCACCGTGCAGGTTGGAGTCGCGTACGCGCTCCCGTTCATCGGCAAGACGATCACTCTGCGTGGCAGCGCCACGATGCGGCTCGAGCAACAGGCGGAGTTCGCGGGCGGCGGAGGGTGCGTGTGACCGCGACGCGCGGCATCGCGGATCTGGCAGCGCGGGAGGACGGTGGGATCCTGGTCTTCGTGGCGGTGCTGCTGCCCGTAGTCCTGCTCTTCCTCTCGTTCACGGTCGACATCGGCAACTGGTGGGTGCACAAGCGGCACCTGCAGACGCAGGTCGACGCGGCGGCTCTGGCCGGCGGCGCGCTGCTGGGCGAGTGCTTCACCGACCCTGCCGGCGCGAACACTGCGATTCAGAACGAGGCGACCCGCTTCGGCGGCGGCGCCGGCTCGAGCTACAACGGCCAGGTCGGGGGCACGAACCAGGGATCGATCACGCTCCTCTACCAGAGTAAGAGCTACGCCGCGGGCTCGGCGCCGGCCGACGACACCGACACCTCGGCACCCTGCGATACGACGAACCTGAGTTTCGATGTCAAGGCAACCGAGGCCGGGCTGCCGCTCCTCTTCCAGATTCCCGGCCTGTCCGACGTCACGGCGATCAACGCGCACGCGCGTGTCGAGCTCAAGCAGGTCGAGGTGCAGGAGGGCATGCTTCCCGTCGCCGTTCCCGACCTGCGGTTCACGTACGTCTTCGCAACGTTCGTGAACGAGACCAACGGCGCCGAGATCGGCACCGTGCAGCTGCAGAAGAGCGGCGCGAGCGGGGCCGATCAGCTCTGGTCGACCACGTCCCCGATCCCTGTCGCGATTTCCTCGGCGCGGATCGGCGTGCGGCTTCGCCTCGTCGGCGGGACCGACCCGAACGCCACCTGCGGCCAGCTGTACACCGAGTGCTACGACCTCGCCTCCACCGACGGCGTGGTGCACATCCGGGGCTGGAGCACGGCTCCCGCTCCGTCGGCCCGTAACGTCTGGCTCCTCGCGGGCACGTGCCTGCCGGACGCCTACTTCGCGGCCGGCGACTGCAGCGGCGGCATCCAGGCGGAGATCGACCTCGGCCCGACGCACCCGCTGACCGGCACCGGGGTGACCGCTGAAGTGTCCGCGAGCGTCGACGGCGCAGGCACGTTCCCGCTCACGCCGGGCGGCACGGCGGGACTCGTCACCTGGACCGCCAACAGCGGGCTGCCGTTCTCGGGCAGTGGACCGCACAGCGTCACGTTGAACTGGACGTGGGAGCAGACGTCGGGCACCTGGACCGGCAAGAACTGCAACGACAGGAACAACAACCCGTGCAAGGAGTCGGGGACGCTCGGTCAGGTGCAGCGCGCGTTCATCGCAGGCGGCCGCTCAGGCCCGCTGCGACGCGTGCAGGTCTTCGAGAGCGGCGTCACCTCGTCCGGCAGCAACTCGTTCCAGACGGGTACGACCCCGACGCTCGGGATCAGCATCGCGGTCACCGGCAGCCTGAAGGTGCAGTCGCTCGCGAGCGATCCGGTCGTCGAGCTGCGCGTCACGGGCAGTCAGAACCAGACCGTCGACTGCGACCCCGCGATCCCGAATTTCGCCGACGAGCTCGAGCAGGGCTGCGGCCCGGCCTACAAGATCAACCCCGGGCTCGCCTGCCCCGCCTACAACCAGCTCTGGTCGCTGCCCGAGCCGTGGGAGTGCGTGAAGACGCAGACGGGCGGCGCAGTCGGCCAGGTCGAGCGCGGGCTGAAGGAGCGCATCCTCGGCGGCGCCAACTCGTGCACCGCGCCGATCAACTGGCCGGACTACGACCTCAAGGACCCCAGGATCGTGCCGCTGATCATCACGCCGTTCGGCAGCTTCGGCGGCACGGGCAACGACATCGTCCCGGTGATCGACTTCGCCGCCTTCTACGTCGTCGGTTGGAACGGCGATCCCTGCCCCGGCGCGTATCCCGTCGACAAGGGCTACATGGCGGGCCACTTCATCAAGTACGCCGCGCCCAATCCGAAGGGCGCCGGCAAGAACGTGTGCAACCCCGACCTGATCAGTCCCTGCGTCCCAGTGATGACGCGCTAGCGCGAAGGAGAGAGAACATGCAACTCGCAACCAGGCTTGTGTCGACGCGGAGGGGGACGCTGATCGCGGCGCTTCTGATCGCCCTGCTCGCCGCCGCGTCGATCCTGCTGTACCTGAACAGTTACCGCGACAGCCTCAAGGCGCAGGGCGCCATGGTGACGGTGCTCGTCGCCAAGAAGTCGATCCCGAAGGGGACCGCCGGCAACGTCGTCGCGTCCAAGGATCTCTACACGGTAACCACGATCCGCGAGAGCCAGCTGCTCGACGGAGCACTCAGCGATCCGGCCTCGCTCCGCGACAAGGTTGCGGCCCGCGAGATCTTCGAGGGGGCGCAGTTGACCGCAACCGACTTCGGTGCGGCCGGGGACTCGCTCGCGGCCCAGCTCACGGATAGGCAGCGCGTCATCTCGGTGCCGCTCGACTCGGCGCACGGACTGATCGACGGAATCGAGGCCGGGAACCGGGTCGACGTCTATGCGGGCTTCAACGTGATTCCCCTTGGCGCCGACGGCCGACCCGTCAATGGGGGCCAGGCGCGGCCGATGCTGCGGCGGATCCTCTCGGACGTCCAAGTGCTGGCCGTCGGCGAGAAGGGCACTGGGTCGACGAACGTCAGCCTCGGCGTCGATGACGTCGAAGCCGCGCAGGTCGCGTTCGCTTCGGACAACGGCAAGCTTTGGCTCGCGCTGCGGCCGAGCGCGGGCGCGAAGGCCTCGCGACCCGGCATCGTCACCGTCGAGACCATGCTGCTCGGCGTCCCGCCGGTGCAGATCCTGAAGTCGGTCGGAGGCCGTCCGTGAACACCCGCGGCTTCCACGTCTACGCAGCACTCGAGGGAAGTCTTGGCCTGGACGCGATCCGGGAGGCGCTGCCCGCCGGCACGCCTCTCCGGACGGTGTCCCTGGCGGAGGCGGGTCGGGCCGGCAGCGAGATCCAGCACGGCGCCGACCTCGTCATCGTCGGCTGCTCGCAGGCGCACGACCAGGCGCTCGAGGTGATCTCGGCCGCGAGCGCCCAGCGCAGCGACCGGCCTGTGGTCGTCCTCTACCACGGCAGCCCCAACGGGTTCCTCGAGCAAGCCTTCGAGGCGGGCGCGGACGATCTCGTCGCGCTGCCGCAGTCGGCCGGCCAGCTGGGCTTCGCGCTCGAGAAGGCGCTCGCCCGTCGCCGCGGCGCGGTTGCGTCGGCCGCAGAGGGATCGATGATCACGGTGCTCGGACCGAAGGGCGGGACCGGCAAGACGGTGACGTCCTCGAACCTCGCGGTCGCTCTGGCGATCGAGGATCGCACGTCCGTGCTTGTGGATCTCGACCTGCAGTTCGGAGACGTCGGACTGGCGCTCGGGCTCCAGCCGACGAAGACGATCTACGACCTCGCCGTGTCGGGTGGCACGCTCGACGGCGACAAGATCGACAGCTTCCTCGCCCAGCACTCCTCCGGTGCCCGAGCCCTTCTGGCGCCGCTGCGCCCGGATCAAGCTGCGGCGATCGGTACCGCATTCCTGCGTGAGGTCTTCGAGATCCTCCGCTCACGGTACGACTTCGTCCTCGTCGACACGCCTCCGGCGTTCACTCCCGAGGTGATCGCCGCGGTGGACGCCTCCTCCCATCTGTGCATGGTCGGGATGCTGGACGCGCTCTCGTTGAAGGACACGAAGATCGGCCTCGAGACGCTGGCCGAGATGGGCTACGACCCGCGGGCGATCACGCTCGTGCTGAATCGCGCCGACTCGAGCGTGGGCATCACTCCGCTGGACGTGGAGCAGGTGCTCGGCCGCGCGCCGGATGTCCTCGTCGGCAGCGACCGGGCGATCCCTCGCGCGCTCACGAACGGCCAGCCGATCACGGTGGCCGACCCGAAGTCGAAGGCAGCGCGGTCGTACGTAACTCTGGCGGAGCGGTACCTGGCGGCTCCGGCACGTCCGGTGGCCGCCTCCAACGACAACGGGCGGCGGCGTCTGCTGCTGCGGAAGGCGAGCTGACGATGGAACTGCACGAGCGGATCGCAAACTCTCCGGTCGGGCCGGCGCTGCTCGCCGCGAACGGCAACGGCGACGGCGGCGCGACGGATCCGTTCGCCGACCTGAAGAACCGTATCCACCTCGCGCTCGTCAGCGAGCTCGGCCCCCGTCTGTTCGACGTCGAGGACAGCGGTGCCGTCCGCGCTCGGGTCGAGTCGGAGATCGGGGAGCAGCTGTCGCAGGAGGCGGGGCTCTCGCGCGACGACCGGGCGCGGCTTGCTCCAGAGATCGCCGACGACATCTTCGGCTACGGCCCGCTCGAGCGGCTCCTCGCCGACCCGACCGTCTCGGAGATCATGGTCAACGGGCCCCACGACATTTGGATCGAACGCGGCGGCCGGCTCTCGCAGACCACGCTGACGTTCACCGACTCGTCGCACCTACGCCGGATCATCACGAAGATGGTCGGGCAGATCGGCCGCCGGATCGACGAGTCGTCGCCGCTCGTCGATGCCCGTCTGCCGGACGGCTCACGTGTGAACGCGATCATCCCGCCGCTCTCGCTCTCCGGTCCGCTGCTGACGATTCGCAAGTTCGCGCAGAACCGCTTCCACATGGCGGAGCTGATCGAGATCGGCACCCTCTCCGAGGATGCATCGGAGTTCCTCCAGAACTGCATCGGCGCCAAGCTCAACATCCTCATCTCGGGTGGTACCGGCTCGGGCAAGACGACGTTCCTGAACGCGCTGTCGGAGGCAGTTCCCGACAGCGACCGGATCGTCACGATCGAGGACGCGGCCGAGCTTCAGCTCAACCAGCAGCACGTCCTCCGGCTCGAGTCGCGGCCCAAGAACATCGAGGGGGAGGGTGAGATCACGATCCGTGACCTCGTTCGAAATGCGCTTCGCATGCGCCCCGACCGGATCATCGTCGGCGAGGTTCGCGGCGCCGAGACGCTCGACATGCTCCAGGCGATGAACACGGGTCACGAAGGATCACTCTCGACGGTGCACGCGAACTCGCCTCGTGACGCTCTCAACCGCCTCGAGACGATGGTGCTGATGGCGGGCTACGAGCTGCCGGTGCGGGCGATCCGGAGCCATGTCTCGTCGGCCCTCGATCTCATCATCCAGCTCGACCGGCTCGACGACGGCTCCCGCCGCGTGGTCGAGATCTCCGAAGTCCAGCGCATGGAGGGCGAGGTGATCACGCTTCAGAAGCTGTTCGAGTTCAAGATCGACCGTTTCGACGCCGATCGCAAGATCGTCGGGCGCCTGCACCCCACCGGTCTCCGGCCCGGGTTCCTCGGCAAGTTCGAGCGTCACGGGATCGAGCTGCCGCTTGGCTTGTTCGGCGGTACGTCCAGCGCCATCTACGGTGCCAACGCACCGGCGCTCAACGGGAGCGATCGATGAGGCACGGTCTCGCAGTTCTCGCCGCCCTCGTGGGCGGCATCACGCTCGTCGGCGCCGCGGGTGCGGCCGCCCCAGCGCCGACGACTGCCTCGGACGGGGTGCACCTCGCCCCGGTGACGCGACTGCCGTTTCCCGAGCGCGGCTACGTCGTCAGCGTTCCCGAGTCGCGCGCACTCGATGCGCGGAGCATCGTCGTGCGGGAGAACGGTCTCCGCGTGCAGGGCGTTCGCGTCGACCCGCTCGCCGGAAGCGGGCTTCGCTTCGGCGTCGTGCTCGCGCTCGACGCGAGCGAGAGCATGACGGGCGGGCCTGCTGCCGCCGCGCTCGCTGCGGGCCGCACGTTCCTGACGCACAGAACTGCGACCGAGGAGATCGGGATCGTCGCCTTCAACGGGCAGATCTCCGTGCTGAGCGGCATTACGCGGGACGGGGACGCGCTTTCACGGACGCTCGAGACGCAGCCGCGGCTCGCCTACGGAACGCGCATCTACGACGCGGTCACACGCGCGCTCGTTCTGCTCCGCGAGGCAAAGCTCTCGTCCGGCTCGATCGTCCTGCTCTCCGACGGCGCCGACATCGGCAGCCTGCGTTCACTCGACCAGGCCGTCGCCGCGGCGAAGAAGCAACAGGTGCGGATCTTCACCGTCGGCCTGCGCTCAGGGGTTTTCGACCCCACGGCGCTTCGCTCGCTCGCCGACCGCACAGGCGGCTCGTATGCGGAAGCCCACTCGGCGGCGGAGCTGTCGGCGATCTACGAGGAGCTCGGGACTCAGCTCGCGGGCCAGTACCTCGTCCGCTATCGCTCAGCCGCGCGCCCGATGTCGCAGGTCGACGTCCGGATGGACGTCGCCGGCGCGGGTAAGGCGTCGACCGCCTACGTCGCGCCGACGCCCTCGCTGCTGGCTCCGTATCACCGCTCGGCGGTGTCGACGTTCCTGCTCTCGGGCGGCTCGCCGCTCGTGATCAGCCTGGTCTTCGGGCTCCTCGTGTGCGGGATCCTGCTCATGTTCGTCAGACGTCCGAAGTCCACGTTGGTCGACCGTGTCGAGAGCTTTTCGCGCGAGTCACGGAGCCCACGCATTCAGACCGCGGCCACGGCTGCGCTGGGGGCGGCGACCCGGAACCGATACACCAGCGGCTGGTGGGCGCAGCTCGAGCGCGATCTCGAGATCGCCCGCATGACGGTGTCGCCGCGGCAAGTCGTCGGGCTCTCGCTCCTCGGCGCGTTCCTGATCGCAGTGGTCGCGCTCATGTTTTCGGCGCCGCTTCTGGTGCTCTTCGCGATCGCCAGTCCTCTCACGGCTCGAGCGATCGTGAAGCGGAAGCTCAAGGCGGTTCGAGACGATTTCGCCGAGCAGTTTCCGGCCAACCTGCAAGTGCTCGCTTCGGCGCTCCGCGCGGGACACAGCTTCAACGGCGCCCTCGGCGTCGTGGTCGACAACGCCAGCGAGCCGGCGCGCTCCGAGATGGCAAGAGTCGTTCACGACGATCGGCTGGGGGTGCTGCCCGAGGACGCAATCCGCAGGCTCGCCCGGCGGATGGACAACCGCGACATCGAGCAGGTCGCGCTGCTCGCCGAGCTGCAGCGAACGTCCGGCGGCAACTCCGCGGAGATCCTCGACACGGTCGTCGCGACGATTCGCGAACGCGCCGACATCCGCCGGCTCGTCCGCACGCTCACGGCGCAGGGTCGCATGGCCCGCTGGATCCTGACCGGGTTGCCCGTGTTCCTGACCGCTGTTCTCTGGCTCTTCCACCCTGAGGTGATGACGCAGTTCTTCACGAGCGGAGTCGGTCAGGCCCTGCTGATGCTCGCCGCAGCGATGGTCGCGGCGGGCTCGGTTCTCATCCAGCGCATCGTCGACATCCACGTTTAGGAGCTCCGCACATGGCCCTCACACTCGTTCTCGGTCTTTCACTCGTCGCTCTCGCGAGCATCCTCGTGTTGCGGTCGTTCGCCATTGCGCGATCGGATCGTCGGCGAACCCTCGACCAGATTGCTGCGTACGGATTCGGCTCGACAGCGTCCTTGCCCGAAGAGCCGACCGACCTGCGCGCGACGTTCGACGAGCTGGCGGCCTCGACCGGGGCCAGGGCGCTCGCACGCTTCGAGGGGCTCAGGGCAAGCGAAGGCAGGCTGCGTGAGCTGCTCAACGCCGCCGGGATGTATCGCACCTCGGTTGCGTCTTTCGTCGGCATGCGGATCCTTGCCACGTTGGTCGGACCGGCATTGATCGTCCTCTTCTCGATCGCCGGGACGCTCAACACGCGGTTGCTCCTCGGCTGCGGCCTGTTGACGATGATGGGTTGGTACCTGCCGTATGTCCGGGTGCAGCGACGCGCTCGTCTTCGGCTCGAGCAGATCGACCGCGAGGTGCCCGAGCTCGTCGACCTACTCGTGACGACGGTCGAGGCGGGAGTGGGCTTTGCCGCCGCCCTCCAGTTGGCCTCGCGCAGCATCGAGGGGCCACTCGGCCAGGAGTTGCGGCTCGCCCTCCGCGAGCAGAGCCTCGGCCTGACGCCGGAAGAAGCGCTGCGCAATCTCGGAGTCCGCGTGAACAGCCCGGCGATCCGTGCGTTCACTCAGGCGCTCGTTCAGGGAGAAACGCTCGGTGTCTCGATCGGGACGATCCTGCGCGATCTCGCGACCGACATGCGCAAGCGGCGGCGGCAGTCGGCGGAGGAGCGGGCTCAGAAGACCCCGACAAAGATCCTCTTCCCGTTGATCGCCCTCATCCTGCCGGCGATGTTCATCGTCTCCTTGGGCCCCGTGATGCTCGAGATCGTCCGCTTCCTCGGATCTGCCTGAGTCTCCGCAACTCCACGCTCACGTTTTCCCGTTGACCGGCCGATGAGGTACGGTCTGGGTCAGGGAGAGGGTGAGGAGTTGCGCATGGCGAGCCAACAGCTGTTAATGGCGTTCACGCTTGGGACGGCCGGCCTTGCGCTGTGGGCCTACGTTCGGTGGCCGCATATAGCTCCCGACAGCATCAAGGGAGCGATCTGGCGCGCGCTGATTGCCGTGGCGCTGTTGCAAGTGGGAGGCGCGTTGCTCGATATCGGGGTCGAGGCCGTCCCATCCCTTGCTGTCATGATCGTGGTGGGCGCCGTCATACCCATACTCACGTATGCGTTCTTGGCTTCGATCTGGTTCCTGAAGGTCTGCGCCGACCAGATCCGCGGCGCCTGACCGCGCGCTAGTTCCCGGGGAACAACGTCGCCCGGAAGTCCGGGTGCCTCGACGCCCACGCACGCACGAAGAACAACACCTCGGTCGCGGCCTGGGTGGTGTCCCCGCCGTTCGGCAACCAGGGCGCGAACACCTCGACGGTATTGAGCCCGGTGCGGGCGGCGAGGCAGTCGGTCTCGTTCAGTGCGCAGACGAGAGCGGGGGCGAGCTCGGGAGGATTGACCAAGAGCTTCATCGCGTCGAAGCGAGTATTCGACGCGGGCGGCGGCCGCAGCGCGCGCGAACGGGTGGCTCGCGCAGCGTGATCGGGTAGTCCGGCAGCACGCTGATCCTCTAGTGCCCGGGCTGGAGCTGCTCGGGCCCGTCGTCGCCCGACGTCTCTCCGAACAGTTCCTCGAGGAGCCGGCGGGCCTTCTCGACCTCGTCTGCGACAGCAGCGGGCGGTGGGGCGCTGTCGTTCGGCACCTCCGATGGGCTCCAGCTCGGCATCACCCGAGCATCGTCGCGGCCACCCCCTCCTCGCTTCCGTCATCCGAGCGGCTTGCGGTACCCACGCGGGTAGGGCGCGCACGGATCACGCCGCCGCCCACCCAAAAGGGCCACCCGATCAGCCCCTATGGGTGGGGGCCGTCTCACGGGCCGTCCCCAGGATGAGAGCGGTGATTACTGCGTCCTCCGTGCGAGCCGCGCGGATCGAAAAGGAGTGGGTGGATGTTTCCGAACAGCGATACGAGCGAGACCCAGCGCAACGAGACACACGAATGCACAGCTGCCCGCCGCAGTCGCGTCAAGCGGCTTTCCGCCGCGCTCCTGGTGGCGATGACACTCGTGGTCGGTATCACGGCCGCCGGGCAGCTTTCGGTCGCCGAGGCGGCCGGGACGGTCGTCGCAGTCGACGATGCGGGCGCCGACGACGAGCCGGGCCAGAAGGACCTGAACTGGCTCAGCATCGACTACGGCGCGCCCGGAGCCACGGCGCTCACGGTCAAGTGGGGCTGGGACGACACCGCCACCTCGGGTGCCAACACCCGCGATGCCGGTTCACTGTTCGACACCGACGGCGACGGGTTCGCCAACTACTCGCTCTACGTGACGGTGGCGACCGACGGCTCGTACACGACGCAGCTTTATTCCTGCGCGGCCGACAGTCGCACCGATCGCTGCGCCGGTCCCGCGCTCGTCGGCACGTTCGCCTCGACCGCGACCGTGGCCATGCCCGCAGACTCGGATCCCTTCGGCGTACCCGCCTCGGCAGACTTCGACGCGGCTCACGTGACTGGCAACACGTGTCGCGACGCCGCCGGCTGCTACACGCAGGACACCGTCGCAACCGCCAACATCCAGCTTGCGGACTTCGGCAACCCGGCAGACGCGTTCCTGCTCAACGTCTGCAGCTACCCCTCGGGGGAGCCGAACTCGGACCCCTCCGACTGTGTCTTCGCACCCAACAACGGCTTCCTCACGATCGTGAAGGTCGCTGACCCGGATGACGGCACGTCGTTCCCGTTCAACGCCTCCGCGCAGTCGGAGTCGGGTGACACCTCCTGGACGATCACGGGTAGCGGCTCCCAGCCGCTGATCTCGTACGGCCCGACCGCCACTCTCGATCTGAACGAGGCCGTGCCGGCAGGCTGGAAACTGGACTCGGCCTCCTGCGCGATCCAGACGGCTGCGCCGACCGCGACCGGAACGTCCACGGCGACAGGCGTCGACAACCTCGAGATCCGCTCGGGGCTGGAGACGGTGTGCACCTTCAATGACACGAAGCAGAGCCCGCTGTTGGAGGTTGTGAAGTCCTCGACGACGAGTTCGGTCTCGGCTGCGGGTCAGGTTGTGCCGTATCGGTTTGCGGTCTCGAACAAGGGCAATGTCGTTCTGACGGGGATCACGGTTACCGATCCGAAGTGTGATCTGGCGCCGGTGTATGTCTCCGGTGACAGCGATGCTGACAACAAGCTCGATCTGAGCGAGACCTGGATCTACAGCTGCTCGCATACGGTCACTCAGGCTGAGCTCGACGCGGGCGGCAACCTCAGCAACACGGTCACGGCCGACTCGAACGAGTCCGGCCCCGACACCGACACGCTCGTGATCCCGATCAGCCAGAGCCCGCTGTTGGAGGTTGTGAAGTCCTCGACGACGAGTTCGGTCTCGGC
Source organism: uncultured Gaiellaceae bacterium (assembly GCA_963829845.1). Classification (GTDB taxonomy): domain Bacteria; phylum Actinomycetota; class Thermoleophilia; order Gaiellales; family Gaiellaceae; genus Gaiellasilicea. The sequence goes on from CAWHKD010000027.1 coordinate 16,043, forward strand.
TGCGGGTCAGGTTGTGCCGTATCGGTTTGCGGTCTCGAACAAGGGCAATGTCGTTCTGACGGGGATCACGGTTACCGATCCGAAGTGTGATCTGGCGCCGGTGTATGTCTCCGGTGACAGCGATGCTGACAACAAGCTCGATCTGAGCGAGACCTGGATCTACAGCTGCTCGCATACGGTCACTCAGGCTGAGCTCGACGCGGGCGGCAACCTCAGCAACACGGTCACGGCCGACTCGAACGAGTCCGGCCCCGACACCGACACGCTCGTGATCCCGATCAGCCAGAGCCCGCTGTTGGAGGTTGTGAAGTCCTCGACGACGAGTTCGGTCTCGGCTGCGGGTCAGGTTGTGCCGTATCGGTTTGCGGTCTCGAACAAGGGCAATGTCGTTCTGACGGGGATCACGGTTACCGATCCGAAGTGTGATCTGGCGCCGGTGTATGTCTCCGGTGACAGCGATGCTGACAACAAGCTCGATCTGAGCGAGACCTGGATCTACAGCTGCTCGCATACGGTCACTCAGGCTGAGCTCGACGCGGGCGGCAACCTCAGCAACACGGTCACGGCCGACTCGAACGAGTCCGGCCCCGACACCGACACGCTCGTGATCCCGATCAGCCAGAGCCCGCTGTTGGAGGTTGTGAAGTCCTCGACGACGAGTTCGGTCTCGGCTGCGGGTCAGGTTGTGCCGTATCGGTTTGCGGTCTCGAACAAGGGCAATGTCGTTCTGACGGGGATCACGGTTACCGATCCGAAGTGTGATCTGGCGCCGGTGTATGTCTCCGGTGACAGCGATGCTGACAACAAGCTCGATCTGAGCGAGACCTGGATCTACAGCTGCTCGCATACGGTCACTCAGGCTGAGCTCGACGCGGGCGGCAACCTCAGCAACACGGTCACGGCCGACTCGAACGAGTCCGGCCCCGACACCGACACGCTCGTGATCCCGATCAGCCAGAACCCGGCCTTGTCGCTGGTGAAGTCGGCGGCGCCTTCGACCTACTCGACGGTCGCTCAGTCGATCTCCTACAGCTACCTGGTCAGCAATACCGGCAATGTCCGTCTCGCGGGGCCGGTCACGGTCGCCGACGACAAGGCCACTGTCAGCTGCCCGGCTCTGAGCACGATCGGCAACAACGACGGCTTCCTCGACCCGGGCGAGTCGATCACGTGCAGCGCCAGCTACGCGATCACCCAGGCCGACCTCAACAACGGCTCGGTCACCAACACCGCCAAGGCAAGCGCCGGCGGGACCGATTCGAACGAGGACAGCGAGACCGTCACCGCGGTCCAGAGCCCGAGCCTCTTGCTCGACAAAACGGCCTCGCCGATCTCGGCCGACGCCGTCGGGGACGTGATCTCGTACACGTACCTGGTCAGCAATAACGGCAATGTCCGTCTCGCGGGGCCGGTCACGGTCGCCGACGACAAGGCCACTGTCAGCTGCCCGGCTCTGAGCACGATCGGCAACAACGACGGCTTCCTCGACCCGGGCGAGTCGATCACGTGCAGCGCCAGCTACGCGATCACCCAGGCCGACCTCAACAACGGCTCGGTCACCAACACCGCCAAGGCAAGCGCGGGTGAGATCAACTCGAACGAAGACAAGGCGACCGTCACGGTGACACCGCCGCCTCCGCCTCCGCCCCCGGCCCCGGCCCCGCCGATCGGCGAGATCGCAGCCGCGCCGGCGATCGATCTGTCGATCGTCAAGACCGACCGCCCCGACCCGGTGTTCGTCGGCGCGCGGCTGACCTACACGCTGATCGTGCGGAACCTCGGGCCGGACACGGCGACCAATGTCCGCGTGGCCGACGCGCTGCCGGCGGCGACGAACTTCGTCTCAGTCGCAAGCAGCCAGGGCACGTGCACCGGCGGGCGCATCGTGCGCTGCAGCCTCGGCACGATCCTGAACGGCGGCCGGGCGGCGATCACGATCGTCGTGCGGCCGACCGCGCCGGGCGTGCTGCTCAACACCGCCACGGTGGTCGGCGATCAGTCGGAAGCGAACACGGCGAACAACCGGGCGACGGCGCCGACCCTCGTGCGGGGGCCGATCGCACCGCCCGTCGCCAGCTGCCCGACGATGATCGTGCAGCCGCGGTCGCTGTCTGTCGGCCAGCGCGGACTCGTGAGAGTCGTCGTGGTCGACAAGAACCGCGGCGTCAGCGGCGTCCGGATCCTGGTCAAGGGTCCCGGTCTCTACAAGGCGGCGACCACGAACGGCCGCGGCCGGGTCGCGATCTCCGTGCGGCCCCCGCGCACCGGCATCGTGGAGATCCGGATGACCAACCAGCCCAGTCGGTGCTCGACCAGGAGGATCGGTGTTGTCGGTGTCTTCCTTCCGCCTCCGGTCACGGGCTAGCCTCGCCGCCTGCCTCGCGCTCGCGCTTCTCGCCATCACGGGAGAAGCGCGGGCCGAGGCGGCACGCGTGAGCGTCCCGGCGGCTGGTCACATCGTCTGGGCGCAGGTCGCCGTGCGGACGAAGCCCAGCAAGGCGGCCCCGAGGGCAACCGTGCTGAGCCAGTTCCGCGAAGACTTTCGCCCCCGCGTCGTGCTCGCGCTCGCCGTGAAGCGCAATGCGAAGGGGAATCCTGAGTGGTACCGGGTCAGCCTCCCCGGACGTCCGAACGGCCGCACGGGCTGGCTACCGGCGGCGAGTGTCGACGTGAAGCCGGTGCTGAAGGAGATCGTGGTCGACGTCGGCGACCGGACGCTCGAGCTCCGCGACGCCGGGCGCCTCGTGCTCCGCACTCGCGTCGCCGTCGGTGCGTACGGGATGGAGACGCCGCTCGGCCGCTACTACGTGATGGCGAAGTTCCGCCCCACGGCGCCGGTCCTCGGCGCATTCGGCTTCGAGACGAGCGCTTACTCGAAGCTGAGCGAGTGGCCCGGCGGCGGCATCGTCGGGATCCACGGCACGAACACGCCCTCGCTGCTCGGGCAGGCGGTCTCGCACGGCTGCATCCGCGTCGCGAACGAGGCGATCCTCCGCCTCAGGGATCTCGTCCCGGTCGGGACGCCGATCAGGATCAGGGCGTAGCGGTCCAGCGCGGCAGCACGGCCCGGACCACCGTCGGCCCGCCGTGAGCGCTGTCGAGCTCGAGCCTTCCGCCCAGCAGCCGGAGCCGCTCGCGCATCCCGACGACGCCGATCCCGCTCTGCCCGTCGATGTCCGGCTCGTCCGCGTCCGGGTCGAAGCCGTGGCCGTCGTCTCGAATCTCCATGCGGACCCCATCGTCCCCCTCGTGCAGGGCGACGGCGACCTCGGCCGCGCCGCTGTGCTGCCGGATGTTGCTCAGTGCCTCCTGGAGGACGCGCAGCAGTGCGATCCGCTGCGACGCGCTCAACGCGTCGAACGAGCCGTCGCACTCGAGCGAGGTGGAGACGCCGGTACGCCTGCTCAGCGCCACCAGTTCCCGCTCGACGGCGTCCGGGAGCGGCAGCTGCAACAGCGAGCGCGGCTCGAGCGAATGGGCCAGATCGCGAAGGTCCTGGTGCAACTCCGCCAGCTGCGACTCGAGGTCGGCGAAACGGCCGACCACGGGATCGCGGTGCTCGGTCCCGATGAGGACGAGAACCTGCTCGCGCAGGAGCCGAATGTCCTGGGCCAAGGCGTAGACCTGCTGCAACGGGCCATCGTGGAGGTCGAACCCGAGCCGCACGAGCAGCCGCTCGTTCGCCTCCGCGAGTCCGGGCTCGGCGGCCCGCGACTCGAAGTCCTCCGTCGTTGCGCTCATCCGGGCGCTAGGCCGATTCGATGGTGAGTGCCGCGACCCGGCCCGTGCGGTACGCGTACCGCGCCGCCTCCGTGCGGCTCGAGATCCCGAGCTTGCGGTAGACGTTGCGCAGGTGGAACTTGACCGTCTGCTCGCTGATCCAGAGCTGGCGTCCGATCTCCCGGTTCGAGAGCCCGCGCGCCACGGCATCGAGGACGGCGGTCTCGCGCTCGCTCAGGACGGTCGCTCCGGACGGGCGCTCGGCCTCCTGCCCCGCCTCCGCTCCCCACACCGTGAACGACGTGCTCGAGAGCGCGGTGCGCAGCACCGTCGCCAGATCGACGGGCTCGACCGTCTTCACGACGTAGCCGCGGGCGCCGCCCTGACGGGCCGCTTCGATCTGCTCGGGGTCGCTGTAGCTCGAGAGGATGACGACTGCAACCGTCGCGTCGTGCTTGCGCAGCCGCTCGAGGCACGAGAGGCCGTCGAGCTCGGGCATGCGCAGGTCGAGCAGGACGACGTCTGGGGCCGTCTCGCGGACGGCCGGCAGGACGTGGCTGCCGACCGAGACCTCATGGACGATCTCGAAATCGTCCGCGCCCGCGAGCGCGCGCCGGATTGCGGCCTGCATCAGCCGGTGGTCGTCCGCCACGAGTACGCGAAGAGTCTTCACAGCCGCAGTCCTTTCGTCGGCTCCCGTGTGGGAGCACTCGCAGCATCGCCGGGCGAAGCTCCCTACGCGTCCCCCATTCGAGCGATGGCGCTCGAAGCTAGCAGGTCTGCGTGGCCGTCTTCGCTCGTCCCTCGCGCTGGAGGAGCTCGGGGGAGAGAATCGCCCGCCGCACCGTCGTCTGCATGGGGCCGAGCGCCGGCACCGGGTAGTTGCCCGCCCTCTGACGGCCGAAGAAGTACTCAGGGCCGAACGTAACCGTCAGCGTCTCGTCCGAATCGACCGAGCTCACGAGCCGCACGAGCGACGGCAGCCGGTTCAGTGGGATGTCGGTGTGGACGTTCGTCTCGATCGTCTTCGCCAGCGAACCGAAGTTGCGGATCGCCCGGATCGGGTCGAGCTGGTCGGCCATCGCGCTCAAAAAGCAGCGCTGCCGCGCCATCCGCGTGTAGTCGCTCGAGTCCTTCCGCGAGCGGACGTACGCGAGCGCCTCGCGGCCGTAGAAGCGGTACGTGCGACCCGGAACGACGTCGATCTTCGGCTTCGGCTCGCCCCAAGCGGGGCGCGTGACTTCGTCGCGGAGCCGCTCCTTGACAAGGATCTCGACGCCGCCGAGCGCGTCGACCAGGTCGGCGAAGCCCACAAGGTTCACGAGCGCGTAGTAGTCGACGCGGATCCCGAGCAGCGCCGACACCGCCTGCTTCAGGTTGCGGGCGCCCGTCTCGCCGCCGCCCGAGCGGCCGTAGAGCGCGTTGATCGGCTCCTTGAACGGCGTTCCCTTAGGCCCGAGCGGCACCTGAGCGAGGTTGCGGGGCACACCGAAGGCGGCGGCCCGGCCGGTGCCGTGCTGGATCGCCGCGAGGATGATCGTGTCCGTCCGCGCACCCAAGTTGCCGGGGCCCTCGTCGGTGCCGAGCAGCAGGATCGTCGTCCACGGCTTTGCCACGGGGATCTCCCTGTCGGCGAGCACTCGCGCGTCGGCCTGGAGCGGCGCGACCTCGCCCGGCCCCAGCCGCTCGACGAGCGCCCACTCCCAGGCGTCCTTCGGCACCCACTCCGGCAGCGGCCGGACGACGTGGGCGAGCAGCACCGAGCCGCGGTCGCAGGCGGTGCCGCACGGCTCCTCGTCGGCGAAGACGCTGTCGAGCACGTCGTAGCTCCGGACCGTCACCCAGGCCGCCGCGACGTGGGGCATCGCGGTGAGGGCGATCAATGCGGCAATGAGAACGGGGAGCGCGCCGCGGGCGGCGTCGACCACGGCGAAGACGCGGAACGCGAGCAGTGCGAGATCGGCCAGGAGCACGACCGCTACGATCCGGCGGTCCACGCCCGGGAGCGCGTCCAGCGAGAGCCGCGATCCGATGACCAAACCGGACACGGCGATCGCCACCGCGATGGCCAGGAGGACGAGCCCGCGCCGCATGGCTCCCCTGTACAGCTGGCCCAGACCCGGGACGACCGACGACAGGAGGCCTGCGACGACCATCGACTCAGTGTATGCGCGCCCCTCGACTGCATCCCTCGGCGGCGCCCATGCTCGCTGACCGCCGCTGGCTGCTCTGGCTCGGCGGGCTGGCGGCCGTGCGGGCGGCGATCCCGTGGCTGGCGCTCGCCTTCGGCGGGGCGCTGCCCGGCTTCCCCGACTACTCGTACCGGGGACCGCGCGGTGACGCGAGCGGCTACATCGACACTGCGCGGGCGATCATCTCTGCCGGCGCGAGCTTCCGACTGCTGCTGCCCGTCCTGCTTCTGGTGGCCGTCGCCGGTCTGCTCGGCCTGCGCTGGGCCTGGCGCCGCTACCCGGCTGAGCGTCACTGGGTGATCGCGGGCGCCGCCGCACTCGTCTTCTGCCTCGCAGCGGCAGTGATCCTGCAGATCGAATCGCAGGCGCCTGCCGGGGCCGTAGGTTGGCCGCTGCTGCTCAGCATCCCGCTCCTGCCGTTCCGGGTGATCGGCTGGATCGACGACGAGGTCGCCGTCGGCGTCGGGATTGCCGTCGCGATCCTCGCGAACGCGGTCACGATCTTCGCCACGGCCTTCATCGGGTGGCGCGTCACGAGCAGCCGGCGCATCGGTCTCCTCGCCGCCTCGCTGTTCACGTTCTGGCCGTTCCTCGTCTGGCTGCTCCTCGGCGACCGGACGTGGGCGAACAGCGCCTGGGCGATCGAAGCCGGTCTCGAGCTCTACACCGAGCCCGTGTCGACTGCGTGCGTCGCGGCCGGGACCGCGCTCGCGCTCGTGCGCGGCAGGCCGCCGTGGGCGGCGGTGGCGGCCGGGATCGCGCTCGGCTACGCAATCGCGGTGAGGCCGACGAACCTCGTCTTCGCGGCCGTCCTCGCGATCCTGTTCGCGTGGGAGCGCGACTGGCGCGCCTTCGGCCGCTTCGTCGTCGGCGGACTGACCGTCCTGCCGATCGTGATTGCGTTCCTGCCGAAGAAGCGCGGGTACAACCTCGAGCTCACCCGCGACGAGACCGGGCTGCCGCTCTGGTCGAACGACTACCTCGTCTCGACCTTCACGGACTCGAGCGTCTATCGGCCGCTCCTGCTCGCGGTGCTGTTGCCGCCCGTTCTGATCGGCGTTGCGTCGGTGCGGTCGCGTCCTGTCGGGTTGATGCTGCTCGGCGGCGCACTCGCGAACGCAGCCGTCTATGCGTTTTTCCGCGCGACCTTCGAGCACCCGCGGTATCTGCACGCGGGACTGCCCGCGCTCCTCGTCCTCTGGGCCGCCGGGGCGGCTCGCGTCGCCGAGCTTGCCCGGCGGCGAAGCAGCAGTCCGGAGCCCGTAAGAAGTTCGTAAGCAGCAGGGTTTCCCACCCGATCCGTGGAGTATCCTGCCGCGATGTCTACTTCGGTCGTCACGGGCGGTGCCGGCTTTCTCGGCTCGCACCTTTCCGATGCACTGCTCGCGAAGGGGCACCGGGTGATCTGCGTCGACAACCTGGAAACGGGGTCGCTCGCGAACATCGAGCACATGCGGACGGAGGCGTTCGTCTTCATGCCGCACGACTTGACGGTGCCGATCCGGATCGAGGAGCCGGTCGACTTCGTCTACCACCTCGCAAGCCCAGCCAGTCCGATCGACTACCTGCGGCTGCCGCTGCAGACGCTCAAGGTCGGCTCGCACGGCACCCACAACGCGCTCGGCCTCGCCAAGTTCAAGCGCGCCCGCTTCCTGCTCGCCTCGACGAGTGAGGTCTACGGCGACCCGAAGGTGCACCCGCAGCCGGAGACCTACTGGGGCCACGTCAACCCGATCGGCCCTCGCGGTGTCTACGACGAGGCGAAGCGGTACGCCGAGGCGCTGACGATGGCCTACCACCGCCAGCAGGGCGTCGACACGGCGATCGTGAGGATCTTCAACACCTACGGGCCGCGGATGCGCCCGCACGACGGCCGCGCGATCCCGACGTTCGTCCGTCAGGCGATGGAGCGGAAGCCGATCACGGTCTTCGGCGACGGCTCGCAGACGCGGAGCTTCTGTTACGCGGACGACCTGGTCCGCGGGCTGATCTCGCTCGCGGAGAGCGGCGAGCATCTGCCGGTGAACATCGGCAACCCACAGGAGTTCACCCTGCTCGAGCTCGCCGAGAAAGTGCTCGAGATCTGGGGCGGCGGCAGCGAGATCGTCTTCGAGGCGCTTCCGGTCGACGATCCGAAGGTGCGCCAGCCCGACATCACTCGGGCACAGCAGGTACTCGGGTGGGAGCCCGAGGTGGGTCTCGACGAGGGGCTGCGCAAGCTCCACTCGTCGCTGCAGGAAGCCACGGTTGCGTAGGCGCGCCACGGTGATCGCGCTCGTCCTCGCGACGGCGCTCCTCGGCGCGCAGGCGGCCTCGGCCTCCCGCTACCTGCAGCTCGGCATCTTCGATGACGCGCAGATCAACTATGGCGACCCGGACAAGGTCTTCCCGCAGCTGAAGCAGCTGCGCACGCAGCTGATCCGCGTCAATCTCTCCTGGGGCGGGCCGACGGGCGTGGCGAAGCGGAAGCCCGTCAACCCGATGAACCCGAACGACCCCGCCTACGACTGGTCGGTATACGACCGCACCGTCTTCTTCGCGCAGCAGTACGGCATGAAGGTCGTCTTCTCGATCCTGGGCACGCCACCGTGGGCGAACGGGGCAAAGGGCGTCAACGTCGTCCCGAAGAGCGCGCTCGACCTCGAGCGCTTCGCCGTCGCGGCGGCGCGCCGCTACAGCGGCACCTTCAGGACGACCGACGGCCGGGTGATCCCGCCGGTGCGCCAGTGGCTCGCCTGGAATGAGCCGAACAACCCGGCCTTCCTGCGCCCGCAGTTCAAGAAGGTCAACGGCAAGGACGTGATCCAGAGCGCGATCGACTACGCGAAGATCTGCAACGCAATCGTCAAGGGGGTCAAGAAGACGACTGTCGGTGCCTCCAAGGTCGCATGCGGGGTCACCGGCCCGCGCGGCAACAACAACCCGAACTCGGCCCGGCCGGCCACCTCGCCGCTGCCATTCCTGCGCGCGATGAAGAAGGCCGGCGCGAAGGGTTTCGACGCCTACGCGCACCATCCGTACTACGGCTCGCCGCGCGAGACGCCGAGCACGCCGCCGCCACCCGGGATCCACGGCAACGCGGCCACGGCGATCACGCTCGGCAACTTCAACCTGCTCGTGCGCGAGGTGACGCGGCTCTACGGCAACAAGCGGATGTGGATCACCGAGTACGGCTACCAGACGAACCCGCCCGACCGGATCTTCGGCGTCTCCTTCACCAACCAGGCCAAGTACCTGACCGAGGCGTACGGGATCGTCAGGAGGCACCCCCGGGTCGACATGTTCCTCTGGTTCCTCCTCCGCGACGAGCGGCGCGGCGCGGAAGGCTGGCAGTCCGGCCTCCTTACCGCCGCAGGCGCGAAGAAGCCCGCATACCCGGCGTTCCAGAAGCTACGCGGGTAGCGTCTCCCCAGTGCGCGCGTCCGACTGGCCCGGAGAGGAGCGGCGGCACCCGCCCCTGACCTCGCCGACGTGGGCCGTGCGCGCCCCGCTCGCCGCCTGGCTCGAGAGGCAGGCGCGCAGCGGCGCGAGCTACCGCGTCCTCGACGTCGGCTGCGGCCCGAAGCCGTACTACCCCTTCTTCGCTGAGCGGGCGTCGGAGTACGTCGGCGTGGATGTCGTCGAGAATCCCGTCGCCGAGTTGCGCGGATCGGTCGAGTCGCTCCCGGTCGAGGACGGCTCCTTCGATCTCGTGCTCTGCACCCAGGTGCTGGAGCACTGCGACGACCCGGCGCAGGCCGTTCGTGAGCTTCGTCGCGTCACGGCCCCCGGTGGGCGGGTGCTCGCCTCGACGCACGGCGTCCAGTGGTACCACCCCTCGCCGGTCGACTACTGGCGCTGGACCCACGAGGGGCTGAGGCGGCTCTTCGCGACGAATGCCGACTGGGGCGAGCTCGAAGTCGAGCCGTCCGGCGGCACGGCCGCCTGCCTGGCGATGCTCCTCGGCGCGTACACGGAGGTCGCCTTCCGCCGCGCGCACGCGAAGGCGCTGGCGCGTGGGCCGGTCTGGCTGCTGAACCGGACCGCGGCCGCGCTCGACAGCCGCTTCCCGCTCCTGGGCGAGCCGCGGCCGGGGTCGCTGACCGCGAACTTCCACGTCGTCGCCACGGTCGCCGCGTAGCTACCCCAGCACCTCGCCGTAGAGCATCAGCGTGCGCTCGGCCATCCGCCCGACCGAAAATTCGTTCAGCGCTCGCTGTCGGCCCGCCTCGCCGAGCGCCGCCGCTCGTTCGCGGTCGGTGAGGAGCGTCTCCAGATGCGCGGCCAGCCCGGTGTGGTCGCCGGCCTCGACGAGCAGGCCGGTCTCGCCGTCCGCGACCACCTCCGGTACCGCGCTCACCCTGGTCGCCACGACCGGGAGTCCGGCCAGCATCGCCTCGAGCAGGACGATCCCGAACCCCTCCCAGCGCGAGCTGTGGACGAAGACGTCGGCGCGCTCGAGCCAGTCGCGGATGTCGGTGCGGCCGGGCAGCACGACCGCTTCCGCGAGACCGAGCTCGGTCGTGAGCGCCCTGGTCTCGGCCTCGAGCGGGCCGCTGCCGAGGATCGCGAGCCGCGCCTGCGGCAGCTCCGCGCGGACGAGCGCGAACGCCCGCAGCAGCGTCGCGTGGTCCTTCTGGGCGATCAGGCGCCCGACGGCGACGGCGAGCGGCGCGTCTGGCGGCACGCCCGCAGCGGCCGGGGTTGGGTCGGACGACGCTGCCGGCAGCTCGTCGAGGCCGTAGCGGATCGTCACGAGTTTCGCCGGGTCGTGCCCGGCGCGCTCGAGGAAGGCACGGACCGCGTCGGAGATCGCGATCAGCTTCCGGGCCGGCCGGGCGAAGGCGCGGTCGACGTAGCGGAACGGCCCGAGCAGGTAGCGGTCGTCGTTGTGGCGGGTCGAGACGGACGGGATTCCGAGCAGGCGCGCGGCAGCGCCCCCGTAGACGTCGGCGTGGACGAGATGCGTGTGCACGAGATCAGGCCGCTCCGCGCGGATCGCGCGGTGGATATCCCACGCCATCCGGGGACTCAGGTCGAGGCCACTGCGGACGGAGCAGTGCGGGACGCCGAGCCGGTCGAGGTGCTCGTAGAAGCGCGCGGAGTCGGTTCCGGGCACGTCGAGGCCGAGAAAGCGGGCGTCGACGCCGCGCTCGCGCAGCGCGGGCAACAGCACGAGCAGGTGCCACTCGGAGCCGCTGACCCCGGCGAGCTTGTGCAGGTGGAGGACCTTCACCGCAGCAGGTGGTCGTAGATCGCCTCGACCTCGTCCGCCATGCGGCCGACGGCGAAGCGCGCGCGCACGTCCTCGGCGCCGGTTGCGCCCATCCGCCTGCGCAGCGCCGGGTCACGGGCGAGCGCCGCGAGCCGGTCGGCGAGCGCCTTCGTGTCGCCGATCGCCTCCAGGTAACCGCTCTCGCCGTTCCGGACGACTGTCCCCGTGCCGCCCGCCCGGGTCGCCACGACCGGCCGTGCAGCAGCGAGCGCCTCGATCGCGACGACGGGCGTGCCCTCGTTCGCCGACGTGAGCAGCAGGGCGTCGAAGGACGCGTACCAGGGCCGGATGCTCTTCTGAAAGCCGACGAGCCGGCAGCGGTCGGCGACCCCGAGCTCGGCCGCGAGAGCCTCCACGTCGGTGCGGTCCTCGCCGTCGCCGACCAGCACGAGCAGCGCGTCCACGTCCGAGTCGAGAAGCGCGCGCAGCGTCCGGATCAAGTCGAGCGGGCGCTTGATCGCCGTAAGCCGGCCGGCCCAGCCGACGACGAAGGTCTCTTCACCGGCTCCGATCTCCCCGCGGAGCTCCCGGCGTGACTCGTCATCTGTGTCGCTCCACGCCGGCAGGTCGAAGCCGTACGGGACGACGGTGAAGCGATCGGCACGGGCGACGCCGAAGCGGACGAGATCGTCGCGCACCTCTTCGCTGACGGCGACGAGCGTCCCCGACGTGTACGCGAGCAGCCGCTCGATCAGACGGAAGACGCGCTCCCAGCGCCGGCTGAAGTACCCGCTGAGGACGTGGCCGTGGTAGGTGTGCACGATCGCCCGGGGCCGGGCGCGACCGGAGATCAGCGCGGCGAGCCGCCCCGTCGCGCCCGCCTTGGCCGTGTGCGTGTGGAGGACGTCCGGCCGCCGCTCCCCGATGATCCGGCGCAGCGCAAGGATCGCCGCGGAGTCGGCGCGGGGCGAGAGCTCGCGCTGGAGCACCGGCAAACGGTGGAGCTCCACGCCGAGTTCGTCGGCGACGTACTCCATCGACTCCTCTCCGGCGGCGAGCGTTCCGGCGACGACGACCACGTCGTGCCCGCGCCGCGACTGCTCGTGGGCGAGCTGGAGCACGTGGAGCGCCGCTCCGCCGACGTTGAGTCGCGCGATCACGTGCACGATCCTCATGACGGTTCCGCGTGCGTGGGCGGTGGAGCGAGTGACGGCGCGACGGCTGTCACACCGATCGTGATCCAGAAGATCGCGGCGAGCGGGATGCCGCCGAAGAGCGCTGCGCCGCTCAGCCCGCCGGCGAGTGCGGCCACCCAGGCCGCCGGCAAATAGGCCGCCGCCTCGTCCGGGTCGCCGCGCGGCCAGGTCCGGGCCACGCGCACCGCCGTGCGCACCGTCACGAAGGCAAGGACAAGGAACAGGAGCGCACCGACGATCCCGAGCTCGTACAGCACCTGGTCGTAGGTCTGCTGCGGGATGAACACCTCCTCGGAGGGGAAGTAGGTCGACGGCTGGTCGGGGAAGCGCGCGCGGGCGTCGTCGAGGAAGCGCACGTACTCCTCGGGCGGCAGCTCGCCGTGCCAGCCCGTCCCGACGATCGGGTTGTCGAGGAAGATGCGGCCGCCGATGTAGGCGTCGATCAGACGCTCGTTCCAGCTCGCGGCGTTGCCGAACGTGTCCTCCCGCTTCTCGCCGATCCCGACTGAGCGGAGGAAGGCGCCGAGGTCGCCGGAGCGGAGGGAGAGCACGCCGATCGTGATCGCGGCCGTCACGGCCAGCGTGACGACGACAGCGCGCTTCGTCGCCGCCTTGCGGGCTGCGCCGACCGCAAGGATCGCGCCGACGGCGAGGTACAGGCCGAGCAGCCCGGCGACGGCCGCCCCGAGCACGACGCCGATTCCCCCCGCGATGCCTGCGACCAGGGGCAGCCGTCCGAGGCGGTGACGCGGCGCGAACAGCGCGGCCAGCGCAACCGCAAGCGTCATGGTCGACAAGGCCGCGAGATCGTGCTCACCGAGGAACGACGGCTGACGGCGCGCCGGGAAGCGCGACTCCACGAACGGCGCGTCGAAGAACGCGAGCAGGCCGTAGGCCACGGCGACGGCCGTGAAGGCGACCAGGACGCCCACGAGCAGCCAGAGCTGCAGCCGCCGGCGCACGAAGAGGACGAAGCCCAGCGCGAGCACGCCGTACTCGAGCAGCTTGGCGGCGGCGATCACGGCGGTGGCGCCGTTCGCAGCGGAGGAGAGGAAGAGCCAGGCGGAGAATGCCGTCGCAGCGATCGCGAGCGCGCGCGCCGGCCGGGGCAGGCTGCCGCTGCCGAGCAGCCGGTGCAGGCAGAAGCCGGCGAGCACCGCGAGCGCCACGTCGGCGAGCACGAAGGTGATCTCGCTGCCGGCCACGTCGACGGTGAAACTCGGCTGGTCGATCGACCGGATGAGGCTCAGAACGGTCGCCGTTGCGAGCACGATCAGCGGCAGGTCGACCGCAGACCGCCACTGCGGCTTAGCCCGGGGGTCTGCCATGCCGCGCCTATACTACGCGGGTGATTGTGGGCCTCGGGCCGTTACCGGACGCCCAATTCTCCTTCTGATGCGCATCGTTGTCCTCCCCGGAATCTGGCCTCCTGACGTCGGAGGCCCCGCCACGCATGGGCCCGAGCTCGCCCGCTTTCTCGTCGGCCGGGGCCACTCCGTGCAGGTCGTGACGATGGCGTCGGCGCCGCCGACGGAGCTGCCCTGTCCGGTGACGACGATCGACCGCGCGCGTCCGTTCCCCGTTCGGTATGGCGAGCTCACGCTGCGCGCGACCCGCGCCGCGCGAGCGGCGGACGTCATCTACGCGTCGTCCACCTATGCCGCCGCTGCGGTGGCGAGCGTGGGCTCGCGCCGGCCGCTCGTGGTGAAGCTCGTCTCCGACCCGGCGTACGAGCGCGCCCGCCGCTGGGGCCTCTTCGACGGGACGCTCGAGGACTTCCAGCACGGGGGCGGCACGCGGCTGAGGACGCTGAAGCGAGCGCGGACGCGCGCGCTCGCGCGCGCGCTGACGTTGATCGTCCCGAGCCGATACCTCGCCGAGATCGCGCGCGGCTGGGGGCTCGACTCCGGGCGCCTGCACGTCGTGCCGAACCCCGCGCCGGCGGCGCCGGCCAGTGCGGCGACGGCGCGGAGCGGCCTCGTCTTTGCGGGCCGCCTCACCCGGCAGAAGGCGATGCACATCGCGCTCGACGCACTCGCGTACGTGCCGACCACCGCTCTGACGATCATCGGCGACGGCCCCGACCGCGCCCGTCTGGAGCAGCACGCCCACGACGCCGGGCTGAACGGCCGGGTGCGCTTCGTCGGCTCGCTGCCGCGGGAGCAGGTGCTGGACGCCCTCGCCGGGGCGGAGGCGGCCGTGCTCTCCAGCGACTGGGAGAACTTCCCCCACGCAGCGGTCGAGGCGCTGGCTGTCGGCACGCCGATGGTCGCGACCACGGTCGGCGGCGTTGGCGAGATCGTCTCCGACGGCGTCAACGGGCTGCTCGTGCCGCCCGGTTCCCCCGAGGCGTTCGGCCACGCGCTGCAGCGCCTGCTCGAGTCGCCCGAGCTGCAGACGCGCCTCTCGGACGGCGCGCGCGACTCCGTGCTCGGGCTGGCCGCAGACCGCATCTACGGACGGATCGAGGAGCTGCTGGAGGCGGCGGTCCGGCCGTGACTGAGGCGACGGTGGAGGCCCGGCGTCCACGGATTCTGATGGTCGGCCGGATGACGTACCCGCTGCCGCTGCCCGGCTGGCTGATGCGGAAGTTCGACGCGCTCGAGCGCCAGCTCGACCTGCGCGTCGTCGCGACGGCCGACCCGAGCAGCACCACGGCGGACGAGCGCTTCCACCTGCTCGAGCGAAGCCGGATCCGCCTGCTCGACGGCGTCCTCTTCTACCTCCGCCTGCCCTTACACGTGCGGCGACAGATCAACGAGTTCCGGCCCGAGGCGATCATCGCCGAGAGCCCGTACACGGCTGCACCGGCCCTCGTCGGGCGCGCCATGGCGCGCGGGAAGCCGCAGGTCGTGATCGAGGTGCACGGCGACTGGCGGACGGCGACCCGGCTTTACGGCTCGCCGACGCGGCGCGTCCTGTCGCCGCTCGCCGACGCGGTCGGCCGGATCGCGCTCCGTCGCGGCGACGCCGTCCGCGCGCTTTCGAGCTACACGGAAGGCCTCGTCGAGGACGTGCGCGGCATCCCCGTCACGGCCTCCTTCGAGGCGTACATGGACCTCTCGACCTTCACGGCGAAGCCACCGGTGCCGTTGCCGGAGCGGCCGACCGCGCTCTTCGTGGGGATGCTCGAGGCGTACAAGAACATCGACGGGTTGGTCGAGGCTTGGAGGAAGGTCGTCCTGGAACTGCCCGAGGCGAAGCTCGTGCTCGTCGGCAAGGGCACACGCAGGGAGCTCGTCGACGAGCTCGTGGCCGAGCTCCCGGACCACGTCGAGCACATCGAGGAGCTGCTGCCGGACGGCGTCTCCGAGCAGATGGACCGGTGCACGGTGCTGGTGCTGCCGTCCCGTTCCGAGGGCCTCGGTCGCGTCCTGGTCGAGGCGATGGCGCGCGGACGCGGCATCGTCGCCAGTCGAGTCGGTGGCATCCCGGACGTGGCTCGCGATGATCGTGAGGCTCTGCTCGTGCCGCCGGGAGACGTGGACGAGCTCGCCGCGGCGCTCGTGCGGGCGCTCTCGGACCGGCTGCTCGCCGAGCGGCTCGGGGAGGCGGCGTTCGCGCGCTACCAGGAGTGGCACACGACGCCGGCCGAGTACGCAGCGAGGGTCCGGTCGCTGGTTGACGCATCGCTGCGCGAGGCCGGCGCGCTGCCCGGCGAGCGCCCGCGCGTGCTGATCGTCTCGGCGGCGCCTCCGGCGGCGACGTCGGAGCGGCCCGATCCCGCGCTCGACGCGCTCCGCGAGGAGGTGGACTACTGCGTGCTCGCCCCGGCCTTGCGGGGGGCGCCGGTCCGGCGCGACGCAATCGGCCCAGGCTCGATCCAGCTCGTGCGTCGCTGGCCCGGTTTCCTCGACGCGCTCTCCTTCTACGGCCTGATGCCGTTCCGCGTGCTCCGCCTCGTCCGGCGCTTCAGGCCCGGGGCGGTGATCGCCGAATCGCCCTACATCGGCTTTTTCGTCCTCCTGGCGATGTCGGTGCGGCGGCGCGACCGTCCCTCGGTCGTGGTCGAGACGCACGGCGACTGGCGCACGGCGGCCCGCCTCGGCGGCTCGCGGCTCCGTTTCCTCTTCGCCCCGGTCGCGGACTGGGCGGCGCGCTACGCGCTCCGCCATGCGGACGCGTTGCGGGCGCTCTCCCCGTACACCGCCGAGCTGGCCGGCCGCGAGGCAGGCGTGCCACCGGTGGAGTCGTTCCCGGCGTACATCGACCTCGGCGCCTTCACGGGCCGCCCGCCGGCGCCGCTGCCTGCGCGGCCGACGCTCCTCTTCGTGGGAATGCTCGAGCGGTCGAAGGGCGTGACGGCGCTCGCCGATGCGTGGACAGCGGTCGCGGAGCGGGTCACCGACGCGCGCCTCGTGGTCGTCGGCCGCGGCGCGCTCGCCGACGTCGTCGACCGCCTGCAGGACGACTACCCCGGGCGCGTCGAGCACGTCGAGGAGCTGCCCCCGCAGGGAGTCGCCGAGCGCATGGACGCGGCCACGTGCCTCGTCCTGCCTTCGCGTTCCGAGGGCCTCGGCCGGGTGATCCTCGAGGCGTTCGCGCGCGGTCGCGGTGTCGTGGCGACCAGGGTCGGCGGGATTCCTGACCTCGTCGAGGATGACGCGAACGGATTGCTGGTGGAGAACGGCGACGTCCCGGCGCTCGCGGACGCGCTGACGCGGATCCTGACGGAGATCGGGCTCGCCGGCCGGCTCGGCGCCGCTGCGTACGAGTCGTCGCAGACCTTCGAGTGGTCGCCCGACGACTACGCCACCCGCGTGCGCTCGCTGGTCGACCGGACTCTGGCGGAGGCGCGGCACTGATGCGCCTCGTCTTCGTGACGCAGTCCGTGGACGCGGAGGACCCGATCCTCGGCGCGACCGTGGCCAAGCTGCGCGCGCTCGCGCAGCGCTGCGACGAGCTCGTCGTCATCACCGACCACATCGGCAGGCACGACCTGCCGGCGAACTGCACCCTCCGGACCTTCGGCAGCCGGACGAAGCTCGGTCGCGGACTTCGCTACATGCGCGCGCTCGTGCCGCAGCTGCTCCGGCGCGACCGACCGGACGCCGTCATCGCGCACATGTGCCCGATCTACCTCGTGCTCGCCGCGCCGCTCGCGAAGCTCGTCCGCGTGCCGCTCGCGCTCTGGTACACGCACTGGACGATCGACCGGACGCTGAAGCTCGCGACCGCCCTCGCAGACGTCGGCCTGAGCGTCGACCGTCGCTCGTACCCGATCGACGACCCGAAGGTGCTCGGGATCGGCCACGGGATCGACGTGGCGCAGTTCGCTGCCCGGAACGGGATACCGGAGTCCAACGGGACGCTGCGCCTGCTCGCGCTCGGCCGGACGTCGCCGTCGAAGGGCTTCGCCACGCTGCTGCGCGGCTGCGCGCGCGCCCGCGCCGACGGAGTCGAGCTGGTGGTCGAGATCCACGGCGCCTCGACCACGGACGAGGAGCGGCGGCACCGCCGCGAGCTGGAGGCGTTGATCGAGCAGGAGGGCCTGACGGGGACCGTCGAGCTGGGCGAGCCGGTGCCGCGTCCCGCCGTGCCCGAGCTGGTGCGCAGCTTCGACGCGGTCGTCAACACCACGCGAGGCCAGACGTCGGGTGGCGCGCTGGACAAGGTCGTCTACGAGTCGGCCGCCTGCGCCGTGCCGATCTTCGCCTGCAACCCCTACTTCGACGAGCTCCTCGGCGGCCTTCCGGTCGAGCTCCACTTCGGCAGCGAGGACGACGCCGACCTCGCGCGCGTGTTACGCGCCTTCGCCGATGCGGCCCCGGCCCAGCGGGCGGAGGCGGGTCGCGAGCTGCGCCGCCGCGTCGAGACCGGCCACTCCGTCGACAGCTGGGCGGAAGCCGTCGTCGCGACGGTGCGGCGCCTCCACGACTGATCGATGCGGCTGCTCCGCCGCAACGTGGTCCTGATCTACGGCGTCTACGCCGCGACGCTCGTGTCCGGTCTGGTCGTCACGCCGATCATCCTCGGCGCCCTCGGCACCGAGCAGTTCGGCATCTGGGCGCTGATCGGCTCGATCCTCGGCTTCATCGGCCTGCTCGACTTCGGGATCGGACCGTCCGTGATCCGCTTCGCCGCGGAGCAGCGGGGACGTGGCGCCCGCGACGAGACGAGTGCGTTGACCTCGACGGCCTTCGCGATCTACCTCGGCCTGGCAGCCGTGACGATGCTGCTCGCGCTCGTCCTCGCGTTCGTGCTTCCGCACGTGGTCGAGATCTCGGACGAGTACGTGCGTGCGGCGCAGGTCGCCTTGCTCATCTCTGTCGGGACGTTCCTGATGCGCTTCCCGGTCGGTCTCTTCAGCTATCTGCTGGCGGGCCAGCAGCGGTACGACGTGCTCAACATCGGGAACCTGCTCGGCTCGTTCCTCTACTTCGGGCTCGCGGTTCTCGTCCTGTACGTCGGCGACGGCGGGCTCGTGGCCCTGGCGGTGATCACCGCGATCGTGACGGCGTTCAGGCTCTTCCTGCCGCTGCTGTGGCTCCGGCGTGAGCTGCCCGACCTGCACTTGCGGCGAAGCCTCGTCACCCGGCGTGAGGCGAGGGAGCTGCTCTCCTTCAGCTCGCGCAACATGCTGATCCAGGTCGCGTCGAAGGTCGTCTTCTCGACGGACGTAATCGTGGTCTCGATCATCCTCGGCAGCGTCGCGGCGGGGATCTACGGGATTCCGGCCAAGCTCTTCGCCCTCGCGTTCGGCGTCGGGATCGCCTCGACGACCCTTCTCTTCCCGCTCCTGTCCGAGCTCGAGGGGGCCGACGACCGCGAGCGGCAGGAGCGCTACCTCCTGGCGGGTGTCCGCATCGGCCTCGCGGTCGTCGTCGCGGTGGGGCTGCCGCTCGTCTTTCTGCCCGACCGCTTCTTGGAGGCGTGGCTCCCGTCCGACTTCGATGTCGACACGGCCGCGCCGATCCTGGCCATCCTCATGGTCAGCCTCCTCTTCGCGCAGCCCGGTCATCTGCTCGCGCAGTTCCTCGTCGCCCGCGGCCGGCACGGTCGGCTGGCCGTCGCGCGCCTTGCGACGGTGGCGGTCAACCTCCTGCTCTCGATCGCGTTCGCGCTCTGGGTCGGGATCTGGGGCGTCGCGGTCGCCACGCTGATCACGGAGGCCCTGTCCACGGTCGTCGTCCTGCCGTACCTGCTGCGGCGGGAGTCCTCGGCCTCCGTGCTCGCGCTCGCGGCGGCGTGGCTGCGGCCCGTCGGCCTCGGCTTCCTCGCGGCTGTGCCGACGCTGATCGCGCTTGGCCGCCTGCTCGAGATCGACACGCTCGTGAGCTTCGTGGGCGTCGGTCTCTGCTGGCTCGCGCTCTACAGCGCGCTCGTCTGGCGCTTCGCCATGCGCGACCAGGAGCGGCGGACGATCGGCGATGCGTTCGGCCGCGGGTCGACCGCCGTCGTCGAGGCCGAGCAGCCGCTCTGACGGCCGTCAGCTCGCGCGGCGGAGGTAGCCCTTCGGATTGAAGGTGAGGTAGAGCTTCTCGCGGCGGCGATCGGAGGTGAAGTCCGGGTTGCCGCGGAGAAACTCTTCCGCCGCCTCCATCGGGCCCGGCCCGAAGTCGGGGCTCACCGGGTGGCCGTTGAGAATCGTGTCCTCGACGACGACATAGCTGCCGGGCGTCACGAGCGGCGAGTAGAGGCGCAGCTCCTCGAGCACATGCTCCTTGCGGTGGTCAGAGTCGAGCACGACGAGCACCGTTTCGGCTCCCTCCGCCGCCCGGCGGACGTGCTCGAGCGTCTCGGGCGCCACCGACGAGCCGTTGAAGTACTCGATCCGCGGATGCTCGGGCCGGTCCTCCTGCGGCTGCAGGTCGATCGTGAGCACCCGGCCGGTGCCGAGCAGGTCGAGGAGCGAGGCGAAGTAGAGGGCGCTGCCGCCGAACGCCGTCCCCGTCTCCACGATCAGATCGGGCCGCAGCTCGTGCAGCACCTCCTGATAGATCCAGAGGTCGAGCGGGCACTTGTCGGTGCGCACGCCGAGCCAGCGGGTGTCGGCCCGGGTCTCGCCGAAGAGCGCGCCCTCGTAGTACACCTCGGTGAACCGCTCGACGACGTCGCCGTGGAGCCGGCGCCTGAAGAGGGCTCGATTCACGAGGCGCCGAAAGACGTATGCCTCGTCCCGGACCAGGTAGACAAACGGCTTCGCGGACGGCACGGCGGCGAGCTTACACGCGTCTGGTCGCGTCGCCGGTATGCAGCCGCGGTCGGAATCGACCTGCCCTTCTCCTAGAATCGTGTCGGTGCCATCCGAGCCCGCAGCTCCACCTCCCGTCGGCGTCGGACAGGAACAGGTCCGCCGAACGTCGGCGCCCACGGACCTCCGAGCCGGCACGCCGTATCTCTTCAAGAGCATTCCGCTTCGCAGTCTGATCCGGCGCATCGCGGCGATCGTCCTGCTTGCCGCACTCGATGCCGTCGGGCTCGCGCTGGGGCTCTACGCGGCCCTCGTGCTGCGGAGCCTCGTCTTCGGCGACCCGATCTTCTGGAACCTGCTCTGGGAGGCAGGCCCGGCGGAGTGGCTTCCGTTCCTCGTGCCGATCACCTGGCTCGTGTTCTGGCAGGCGGGCCTCTACGCCGGACGGGAGCGCCGCGCCGGCGCGGGCAAGATCGCCTCTTCGATCGTGCTCGTGGCGGCGATCACGCTCGCGTTCGGCTGGGGCACGAACTACGACTTCACCACCTCGGGCTTGATCCCGACGGCGTGCGTTACCTCGGTTCTGGCGATCGGGCTCCTCCGGGCGGCGTACGAGTCGATGACGCTCGAGCTGCAGCGGCTGCTGCACGTTCGCCGGCGCGTCCTGTTGGTGGGGGACGACGAGCACCTCGACTCGCTCGCGCGCGTGCTGACATCGTCGCGGCGGCTGCACGCGTACGACCTCGTCGGCTCGTTCTCGCCCGGGCGGGACGGCCCGCTGGCAATGCGGCTGGAGCAGGCGCGGCCGGACGAGATCGTCCTCAGCGAGGGCGGGTTCGACGAGGAGACCGTGCTCGAGCTCGTCGAGACCGCACACCGGAGCGGTGTCCGCGTCCGGATCGCACCCAAGACGACCGAGTTGCTGCTGCAGCGCGGCGAGTATGTGCCGGGGCAGGGGGTGCCGCTGTTCGAGCTCCAGCCGCCCGTGTTGGCAGGCACCGACTGGGCGCTGAAGAAGGCGTTCGATCTCGGCGTCAGCTTCTTCGTCGTTCTGCTCGGCCTGCCGGTGTGGCTGTTGATCGCGCTCGCGATCAAGCTCGATTCGCGCGGCCCCGTGCTCTACCGCGACCGCCGCATTGGCGTCGGCGAGCGTGAGTTCGGGATGCTGAAGTTCCGGACGATGGTGCAGGGGGCGGCGGAGCAGCAGGCCGTGCTCGAGGAGCACAACGAAGCCGGCGGCGCGCTCTTCAAGATCCGGGACGACCCGCGCGTGACCCGCGTCGGGCGGGTGCTCCGGCGACTCTCGATCGACGAGCTGCCGCAGGTGCTGAACGTGCTCCGCGGTGAGATGAGCCTCGTCGGGCCGCGGCCGCTGCCGTTGCGCGACTACCGGCAGCTCGACGCGTGGCACCGGAAGCGCTACCACGTGCTGCCCGGGATCACGGGCCTCTGGCAGATCTCCGGGCGCTCGAACCTGACCTTCGACGACCTCGTGCGGCTCGACTTCTACTACATCGAGAACTGGTCGATCTGGCTCGACATCTCGATCCTCGTCAAGACGCTGCCCGCCGTGCTCGCGGGGCGCGGCGCGTACTAGAGCTAGCTCCCGTCCGGCCAGCCGCCGCGGTGCAGCACCATCGGGTAGTGCGGCAGCATCCTGGTCGGATCCTCGAGCATGGCCGCGGTCTGCGCGAGGTACGGCTCGCCTGCGAGCGTCCAGCTCGCACCGCCGACGATGGGCATGTACTCCGGCATCGCGATGTCGGAGCGGCCGCGGCCGTCGATCGTGAACGCCACGAGAACGGGTGAGAGGAGCGTCGAGAGGGCACACGCGCAGGCATGTCAGTCGCAGGTGTCGACTCTACGGCGCCCCGACGCTCCTTACGGCGCCTTCATCCCCGCTCCCTATGCTGTCGGGCGTGAAAGCGCCGAAGATCCTCGCCGTTGCCTCGGCGGTCGACCTCGACTTCCGCTACGGCTGCACGCCCGCGTGGTGGCAGCTCTGGAAGGGCATGTACGAGGTCGGGACCGACCTGATCGTGACCCCGTATCGTGGCCGGCCCGTCGAGTCGCCCTGGTGGCGGACGGCGGCGAACCCGACGTGGGCCGAGGGCGAGAGCTTCGCAGCCGTGCGGGGTGGGATCGCGCGGCTGAAGGGCGACAAGTATCTGCGCCGGGCCGAGGAGTCCCCCGACGAGACCGTCTTCGACAAGGCCACTCGCGAAGCGATCTGGCGCTGGGTGACGCCGCGCTGGAAGCGGCATCTGACGAAGGTGCTCGAGCGCGAGAAGGACGTCGATGCGGTCGTCGTCTTCACCGTCCCGATGGCGCACTTCCGCGGCATCCCGACCTTCCTGCGCGAGCGCTTCGGCGTGCCGGTGATCTTCTACGACGGCGACGTGCCGATGAGCCTGCCCGAGTTCGGCGGCATGGACACCGGCTTCAACTACTACCACGGCGCCGACCCGTCCGAGTACGACCTCGTCGTCTCGAACTCGGAGGGCGGACTGTCGAGCCTGCTCGAGCTGGGCGCCAGGCGCGCGGAGGCGGTCTTCTGGGGAGCGGATCCGGAGTTCTTCGCCCCGAAGCCGGTCGAGAAGCTCCACGACGTCTTCTTCTACGGCTACGGCGACAAGTTCCGTCGTGACTGGATGGCAGCGATGGTCGGCGAGCCGAGCCGGGCTGCGCCCGAGCTCGAGTTCGCACTCGGCGGTCGCGATTTCCAGGGCGACACGGGCCGCGCCTGGCTCGTCGGCGACATTCCCTTCAATGCGTTCAACCAGGCGATCGCGGCCTCCAGGATCAACCTCAACATCACCCGCCGCTCGCATGCGACCGTCCCCGCGTCGTCCTCGTGCCGGCCCTTCGAGCTCGCGAGCGCAGGCGCCGCGATCGTCTCCAACCCCTACGAGGGGATCGAGCGCTGGTTCGAGCCGGGGCAGGAGCTGTTGGTCGTCAACGACGCCGATGAGGCGCTCGCCGTCTACCGCGGGCTTCTGGATGATCCTGCGCAGGCGGAGGCGATGGGCGCGCGGGCGCGCGAGCGCGTCCTCGACGAGCACACCTACGCCCATCGAGCGCGGCAGCTGCTCTCGCTCGTCGGCCTCGGCGTCCCGGCAGGCGCGCGTGTCTGAGCATCACCGC
This sequence comes from uncultured Gaiellaceae bacterium, assembly GCA_963829845.1. GTDB lineage: Bacteria > Actinomycetota > Thermoleophilia > Gaiellales > Gaiellaceae > Gaiellasilicea. The sequence goes on from CAWHKD010000027.1 coordinate 39,623, forward strand.
ATTGCGATCGTTCCGGCCCGGAACGAGGAGGACGCCGTCGCCGGCGTGGTCGAGGAGCTGCGCGCTTTCGATCCGGAGCTCGACGTGGTCGTGATCGACGACGGCTCCGCGGACTCGACGGCCGCGCGTGCGGCCGACGCCGGCGCCGCCGTCGTCAGTCTCCCCTTCAACCTCGGTATCGGCGGCGCCGTCCAGACGGGCTTCAAGTACGCGCTCGCAAACGGCTACGACACGGTGATCCGGCTCGACGGCGACGGCCAGCACGACCCGCAGCAGATCCCGAACCTGCTTTCGCCGCTCGAGCGCGGCGAGGCCGACGTCGTCGTCGGCTCTCGCTTCGCCGAGGGCGCCAGCGATTACAAGGCGCCCTTCGCCCGCCGCGCGGGCATCCGCTGGTTCGCTCACCTCGTCTCGCTGCTGACGCGGCAGAAGCTGACCGACACCACCTCCGGCTTCCAGGCGGTGAACGCCCGGGCGATCCGGCTCTTCGCGGCCGACTATCCGCACGACTATCCCGAGGTCGAGGCGGCGGTGATGGTCGTCCGCCACGAGCTGCGCATCCTCGAGGTGCCGGCGCAGATGCGCGGCCGCGAGACCGGACGCTCGTCGATCACGCTGCTGCGCTCTCTCTATTACGCGATCAAGGTGACGCTGGCGCTGCTCGTCGGCATGTTCCGCCGGCGCATCGTTCCCCTGGAGGAGTCGTGACATGGATCCCGTGACCCCGCTCTACGTTTCGATCGCGGCCACCGTTGCGTCGATTCTGCTCATTCTGATCGTCCTCGAACTGATTCGGAGCCGGCGGCTGCGCGAGCGGTACGCGCTCCTGTGGCTTGCTACGGGTGTCGTGCTGCTCGTTCTCTCGGCGTGGCGCGGCGGCCTGAACACGATCGCCGGCTGGGTCGGCGTCACCGGCTACCCGCCCGCGGTCCTCTTCGCCGTCGCGACGCTGTTCATCCTCGCAGTGCTGCTCCACTATTCGACCGTGATCTCGAAGCTCGCCGACCAAAACGTGATCCTCGCGCAACGCCTTGCCCTGCTCGAGGAACGGCTCCAGCGCAAGCGCTAGGCCGGACGTGCGAGCGGCCCGAGCCGGGCGGCCAGCGTCGGGACGAGCAGCGGCAGCGACGCGACGAGAAGCACGTAGGCGGGGAACGCGGGGAGGAGAGCCCTGAAGAGCTCGCCGTCCGCGACCCCGATCCCCGGCTGGGCAGCGCGGAAGATGACGTAGCCGCCGAGCCAGCAGCCGAGCGCAACCGCCGCGGGCGGTGAGCGCCGCGCGACGGCGACGACGCCCGCGATCGGGATCCACTGCAGCAGCCGGTGGCTCCAGAAGTACTCCCGCAGCCCGGCCATGTTGGCTTTGAACGTGTTCAGCGACAAGTCCGGGACCGGCAGCCGCGAGAGCCAAACGACGGTGAGCGCAGCGAGGATGAGGCCGCCGGCCGCGATCGTCGGTCGGCGCCGCTCGAGGAGGAGGGCAAGAGCGGCGAGCAAGGCAACGCCCTCGAGGTAGCCGCGGTCCGGCGTGAGGCCGACCGCGAGCGGCAGCACGTTGTATCGCAGCGTGGCGTCGTAGCTCGCGAGGGTGAACAGCGGTGCGAGCCAGGGCAGCGCGACCCAGACGAGGAGCGTCCAGGCGCCGAGCGCCGGACCGGCGATCCGCTCACCGATCCGCGACGCGAGCAGCAGCGAAAGCGGGCCGAGCAGGACGACGTTCACAAGCTCCCGGGCCCCGACCTCGATGTCGGCGCGGACTCCGATCACGAGCGCGGTCAGCCAGTAGAGCAGAACTGCCGCTGCCAGCAGCTGCCACGGCCGCTCGAGCAGACGCCGCAGATCAGCGCGCTGCATGTGCCGGCGCCTGCGCGCGGTACCAGGCGACCGTGCGCTCGAGGCCGTCGCGCAGAGCGGTCCGCGCCCGGAACCCGAACAGCTCCTCCGCGCGCGAGGCGTCGAGCGAGCGGCGCGGTTGCCCGTTCGGCATCGACGTGTCCCAGACGATCTCGCCCTCGAACCCGGTCAGTTCGGCGATCTCCTCGGCGAGCGATCGGATCGTCGTCTCCACTCCTGTGCCCAGGTTGACGCGGCTCCGCACCCTCGTAGGACTCCGCCGCCAGGACGAGCCCCTCGACGCAATCGTCGACGTAGAGGAACTCGCGGCTCGGCGAGCCGTCGCCCCAGAGGACGACCTCGCGCTTCGCGTCGACCATCTTCCGAATCAGGGCGGGGATCACGTGCGAGGTCTCGAGGTCGAAGTTGTCGCCCGGCCCGTACAGGTTCGCCGGCAGCAGGTAGGCCGTTCGCAGCCCGTACTGGTCGCGGTAGGCCTGGGCTCCCATCAGCACCGCCTTCTTGGCGACGCCGTACGGCGCGTTCGTCTCCTCGGGGAAGCCGTTCCAGAGCTCGTCCTCGCTGAACGGCACCGGCGTGAACTTGGGATACGAGCAGACGGTGCCGGCGATCACGAGCTTCTCGACTTCGTGCAGGCGTGACTGTTCGAGCACGTGCGCGCCCATCATCAGGTTCGCGTACCAGTAGCGGCCGGGGTTGGCGCGGTTGGCGCCGATTCCGCCTACCTCCGCAGCGAGGTGGAAGACGAGGTCCGGGCGCGCGTCCGCGAAGAGGCGCGCCGCCGCGTCCATCGTCGTCAGGTCGTAGTCGCGCCGCCGCGCGGCGAAGACCTCATGGCCGTCGGCCTCCAGTCGCTCGCTGAGCCTGGAGCCGAGGAAGCCGCCGCCTCCTGTGACCAGCGCTCTCACGCTGCGAGCCCGTCGCTGTAGACGAGGAACGACTCCGCCAGCACACGTTCGAAACGCTGCGACGGCGACTGGACGGCGCTGTTCGCCCGGCGCGCCAGCGGGACCGGAACCGGGCCGACACGCTTCGGCAGCACGGCGTACGCACCCGGTTCGATCGTGAGGCCGCCGGTCTTCGCCGCGAGCCCCGTCGCGGCGAGCATCGACTCGACCTCCCCGCGCGTCCAGAACTTCATGAAGTGAGGCGGGCGGAAGCGCTCCGGCTTCAGCCTCAGCAGCAGGTTCGTCGGGTTGTGTGCGTTCGGGAAGGAGACGTCGAAGACGACGTTGCCGCCCGGCTTCAGCGTGCGCGCGATCTCGGCGACGGCGTCGCGGACGAACCGCTTCCCCATGTGCAGGAAGACGGCGCTCGTGATCGCGAGATCGACGCTGTCGTCCTCGACCGGCAGCCCGTCGGCGGAGACGCAGATCGGGTAGAGCCGGCTGTCCGGCGCGGGCGCGAACTGGTCGCGGTACTCGACGAACCGCTCCAGCATCGTCCCGGAGATGTCGACCGCGCAATACGTCGACCAGGTGACATCGCGCTCGCGCGCGAGGTAGAGCGGGATCCGACCGTAGCCGGCGCCGATCTCGAGCACCGTCCCGAAGTGACGTCCTCGCGGGAAGCGCTGCCAGACGGGCGCGATTTTCCCCGTCAGCGTCCCGTAGTCGACGTGCTCGGTCTGACCGCCCGCGATCGCTGAGCGAACGTGGTCCTCAGCCGCCTCGTCCTCCCAACGCTGACGGTATTCGGAGCGGCCGTCCTCGTCGGCATGAAAGAAGATGCCGCCGCGCTCGACGAGCTCCTGGAGGCGGAGGACGCCATTCCGGTCGGGAGCGAGGCTCATCGCGACGCCGGGACGTCGATGGGATCGAGCCAGTCGACGCGTCCGATCCAGCGCTCGCGATGCTCGGCGTACCACTGAATCGTGCGCAGGACGCCTTCCTCCCATGACACCTGCGGCTCCCAGCCGGTCTCGCGGTTCAGCTTCTCGTAGCCGACGCGCAGCGCCATCACGTCGGTGACGCCGGGCCGTAGTCGATCCTCGTCGATGACGATCTGGCGGTCGTCGGGCCAGAAGCCGCGCTCGACGCCCGTGCGCAGGATCAGGTCGGCCCAGTCGGCCATCGAGATGTTCGAGCCCTGCCCGTAGACGTAGACGTCGCCGGGGACGCCCTTGGCGGCGACGGTGAGGTGGCCGCGGACACCGTCGGTGCAGAAGCAGAAGTCGCGCAGCGGCTCGAGCGCACCCAACTCGACCTGCGGCCTCGTCAGCGCCTGGGTGATGATCGTGCCGGTGACGTAGCGCGGGTTCTGCCGCGGCCCGTAGTTGTTGAACATCCGCGTGACGACGCCGGGGACGCCGAACGCGTCGTGGTAGTTCATCGTCAAGAAATCGGCGGCGACCTTCGCGGTTGCGTAGATCGACTTCGGGTTGATCGGCGAGCGCTCGTGCAGGATCAGGCCGCCCGCCTCGTCGAAGTCGTGGTGGTGGGCGACGTTCTCGCGCACGTTGCCGTACTCCTCCGAGGTGCCGGCGGTGTCGAACTTTTCCAGCTCCAGGCCCCAGTCCACAACCGACTGGAGCAGGTTCAGCGTCCCAACGGTATTCGCCATCACCGTCTCGTAAGGCCGATGCCACGACTCGCCCACGTGCGCCTGCGCACCCAAATGGAACACATACGGCTTATCCGAAGCACTATCGCGCAGCTCCTTGATCAGGTAGTCGATCGACGTCTTGTCGGTGAGGTCGGCGAACTTCACCTTCAGCCGGTTGCGCAGGTGCGAGATGTTGTTGAGCGCCCCGCTCGAGGTCGCACGCACGAACGCGTGCACGTCGGCGCCGATCTCGACGAGCGCGTCGGTGAGGTGCGAGCCCATGAACCCGTCCGCGCCGGTCACGAGCACCGTGCGGCCGCCGTAGACGTCGCCGAAGTCGCGACGGAGGTCGGCGAGGGCGCTCTCGGTCCAGATCGGGTCTGTGCTCATTCGGAATACGCTTGCGCGCGTGGCGAAGCCTAGCGCCCGGGCCCCCCGGAGCATCCTCTCGAGCGGACTCCTCACCGCTCTTTCAATGGCCGTCGTCACAGGTCTCTCGGCCGCGGTCGGCGTCGTGATCGCCCGGGAATTCGGGCGCGGCATCGAGACCGACGGCTTCTTCGCGGCGTACGGCGTCTTCCTCGTCCTGGTCCTCGCAGCGAGTGCGGTACGAGTTGCCGTGCTGCCGAGCCTCGCCCGTGCTCGAGTCGCCGGCTCGTTCGGCAGCGTCGTCGCGTCGTACGCCCTCGCACTCGGATTGGTCGCCGTCCCGGCGCTCCTCCTCAGCCTGCTCGCGAGCGGCTGGGCCGCGTCGCAGCTCGCCGGTGGGCTGCCGTTGAGTGCCCGAGAGACAGCCGCGGACGCATTCGTCTTCCTCGTCCCCGCGGCGGTCGCACACCTGTACGCCGCGCTGGCGGCGAGCGCGCTCGCAGCCTTCGACAGCTACGGCACCGCCGCCGCCGGCTATGCGCTCGGCAGCATCGTCGGCCTCGCTGTGATCCTCTTGCGCGTCGGCGAGGACGGGATCGTCGCCTGCGCCTGGGGGACGTTCGTGAACGGGCTGGTAACCCTGCTCGTACCGCTCACCGGGCTGCTCCTGCGGGCCGACTGGGGACGGCGCGTCGCCCTGGACGTCGGCGCGCGCTTTGCCGAGCTCGTGCGCGCCGCCGCGCTGCCGATCGTGCTCCAGGCCTTCTTCGTCGTCTGCCTCCGTTTTGCCAGCGGGCTCGGGACCGGCGCGGTCACCAGCTTCACCTACGCCTATTTCGTCGCCGCGGCGCTCGTGGCCGTGACCGCGTCCTCGCTCGGAATGGTCTCGAGCGTGCCGCTGACGCGCGCATCGCTCACGGACGACCGTGCAGCGCGGCACGTGGTCAGCACCTCGCTCGTGTCCTTCGCCGCCGTTGCGGCGGCCGCGGGGGTCTTTGCGCTCGTCGGCGAGCAGATCATCCGGGCGGCACTCGGCCCCGCCTACGAGGGGGAGGCAGGCGGCGAGATCGGCCGCCTGATCGTGCTGCTCGGCCCGTGGATGGCCGCGTCGATCGGGGTCACGATCACGTTCCCGATGCTCTTCGTCGCGGGCCGCGAAAGGCGCCTGCCCCTACTCGCGATCGCGGCGCTCGTCGTCGACGTGCCGCTCACGTGGGCGGCGGTGGACGCGTTCGAGCTCGACGGCGCGGCGCTCGCCCTGACCGTCGCGACACTCGGTGTCCTCGTCGTGCTGCTCGCGCTGCTCTCGTCGCGCGTGCTCACAGAGAGTGGCCGCCGGCTCGCACGTGGGGCCGCGGCGATCGGGGCGCTCGCGCTCGTGGCGTTCTCCGCGCCGGCGTGGTTGCTGCCCGACGCAGCGGCCGCGGTCGTCGGGGTGGCGGTCTTCGGCGCCCTGCTCGTCGCCGTTCGCGACCGGGGTCTGCAGCAGGCGTGGAGCTACCTGAGGACACTGGACTAGACTCCCCGCGTGCTGCGCGACCTCGTGAAGCGGGCGCTCGGCGCCGCGGGGCGGACGGGGGTCGGCAAGAACCTCGTCAACGCTGCCGTGCAAGCCGATCCCGGGCTGAAGCGGTACCCGAGCGTGGAGCGATGGCCAGAGTCGCTCGACGGCTTCGAGGATCTCGCGTTCCTCTTCTCCTCGAACCAGCTGAGCCACGGGATCGCCTCGCTCCAACTCGACGAGGCGGCGCTGCTCTACCGCCTCGCGCGGCACGTCTCACGCGGTGCCGCGATCGCCGAGATTGGGCGCTTCAAGGGCGGCACAACGCTGATGCTGGCGAGCGCGCTGCCGGAGGGAGCCGAGCTCTGGTCGTACGACCTCCACGTCGCGCTCCGCGCCGACATGAGCGGCCCGCAGCTGGACGCCGAGCTGCGGACGGCCCTCGAGCGCTACGGCCTCTTGGATCGCGTCCACCTCGTCGTCGGCGACTCGCGCACCGCCGAGGCTCCGCCGCGCCCTTGCGCGTTCGTCTTCGTCGACGGAGACCACAGCTATGAGGGCGCACGCGCCGACTACGAGCGCTGGCGCGAGCTGGTCGCGGCCGGCGGCGACATCCTCTTCCACGACGCCGTCGACGTCGGCGGGTACGGGAACCACTATCCCGGGATCGCGAGGCTTGTCGGCGAGATCGAGCGGGACGACGCGAGCGTCGAACGGCAGCCGAACACGGGCTCGATCGCGCACTTCACGCGCCGCGCGTGATGCAGCTCGTCGCGGTCGTCCTCTCCTACAACGGACGCGAGGACACACTGGCGGCGCTCGAGTCGCTGCGCGGGATCGAAACCGTGGTCGTCGACAACGGCTCGAGCGACGGCTCCGTCGAGGCGGTTGCGGAGCGCTTCCCCGACGTCGAGCTCGTCCCGACCGGCGTCAACCTCGGCTTCGCGGGTGGGAACAACGTCGGGATCAGGCGCGCGCTCGACCGGGGCGCCGACTGGGTCCTGCTGCTCAACAACGACGCCGAGGTCGAGGCAGGCGTCGTCGAGGCGCTGACTGCGGCCGCGGCAGCGAGGCCGGATGCCGGCGTACTCGCCTGCAAGGTGCTCTTCGCCGACTCAGACCGCCTCTGGTACGCCGGTGCAGGCTTCGATCCGATCCTCGGGCGAAGCCGCCACGAGGGTTTCGGCACGCCTGACGTTCCGGGCGAGCTCGCGGACACGGCTCGCGCGACAGGCGCGGCGATGGCGGTCTCGCGCGCAGCCATCGACGCGGCCGGCCTGCTCGACGAGGAGCTCTTCCTCTATGTGGAGGATCTCGAGTGGAGCCTGCGCATCCGCGGCGCGGGCTTCGCGATCGTTTACGTGCCGGGGGCGCGGGTTCGTCACCGCGTCTCCGCCGCGAGCGGCGGCGCCGGCTCACCGACGACGAGCTACTACGAGGCGCGCAACATGCTCGCGGTCGTCGAGCGCTATCGCCCGCTGCCCCGTGGCCTGACCGGACTCAGACGAGGGCTCGTCGTCGCGCCGCGCGTCGTCCTCGCCGCACGCCGTCCGGTCTCGGCCTGGGCTGCTCTGCGCGGGTGGCGCGACTACCGCCGCGGGCGTATGGGCCGCCGGGGCTAGCCTGCCGACCGTGGCCAACGAGCGCAGCAGCTTCTACCGCCGCGTTCTCGAGCAGCTGCTCGACCGAGGTGTGATCCGCAAGGACATGAGCGTCCTCGTCGTCGCGGGCGGCGTGGCCGACCGCGACGTCTTCCGCGAAGTGGGCTTCGACCGGGTGACGATCTCGAACGTGGACGAGGATGTGGCGGCCGAGGAGCTGGCGCCGTACGAGTGGAGCTTCCAGGACGCGGAGGCGCTCACGTATCCGGACGGGAGCTTCGACCTCGCGGTGGTCTCGGCCGGGCTCCACCACTGCCGCTCGCCGCACCGCGCGCTGCTCGAGCTCTACCGCGTCGCGAGCGTGGCAGCGCTCGCGATCGAGAGCCGGGACAGCGCGCTGATGCGCGTCGCGATCAGGCTCGGCGCGGTCGACGAGTACGAGTTGTCGGCAGTCGCGGCGCACGACCTCCGCTCGGGCGGCGTCGCGAACACGAGCACGCCCAACTACGTCTACCGCTGGTCGGAGCGGGAGGTCGAGAAGACGGTTGCCTCGTTCGCGCCGCATGCCCGCCATCGGATCCGCTTCTTCCGCGAGTTCGAGCTCCCGGAGGCGCTGGTCGAGATCGATCAGGGTGCGCGCGCGAGCGTGTTGCGCCTCGCCAGGCCGGTCGTGACATGGATCACCCGCGTCCTCCCCCGGCAGGCGAACCTGTTCGCGTTCGTGATCGAGAAGCCCCGCCTCCCGGACGACCTGCAGCCTTGGATGCAGGCGGACGGTACCGACCTCCGTCCGGACGCCGAGGTCGTCGGCCGCAGGTACGGAAGCCCGGCCGTCGGCCTCGAGCGGCACCGGCAGGACTGGGAGCGTCTGGCCGAGATCGACCCGCTCTGGGCGATTCTGACCGTGCCGGGTCGCAAGGGTGGGCGCTGGAACGTCGACGAGTTCTTCGGCACCGGCGAGGCCGAGATCGCGCACGTCTTCTCCGTCGCCGACACGCTCGGGCGACCCGCACGCCGGAAGAGGGCGCTCGACTTCGGGTGTGGCGTCGGCCGGCTCACGCGGGCACTCGGCAGCCGCTTCGATGCGGCGCTCGGCGTCGACATCTCGGCCGCGATGGTCGACCAGGCGCAGCGGTTGAACGAGGGGTTTCCGGCTATCGAGTTCAGCGTCAACGCCGCGCCTGACCTCGCCCTGCTCGAGACGGACTCGTTCGACTTCGTCTACTCCAGCATGGCGTTGCAGCACATCGCGACGGTCCCCGACATCGAGCGCTATGTGGCCGACTTCCTGCGCGTTGCCCGCCCGGACGCGCTCGTGGTCTTCGGGCTCCCGCATCACATCCCCTCGCTCTGGTCGTTTCAGCCGCGCCGCCGCGCCTACGCGTTGCTGCGGCGATTCGGCGTCTCGGAGCAGTGGATGCTGCGTCGAACGCCGCTGACGCCGATGCGGATGACGACGGTGCCCGAGGCAGACGTCCGTAGGCTGATCGAGCGCGAGGGCGCCTCCGTGCTGCGCACCGAGCGGATCGACGAGGGCCCGATCCGTGCGCTGCGCTACTACATCAGTCCTTCGTAGACGACCTCATGCCGACGGGCGGTTTCGGCCCAGGTGAAGCGTTCGGCCTGCACAGGGCCGGCCGCCGCGAAGCGCTCCGGTGCATCGAGCACTCCGGAAACGACCGCAGCGATGTCCTCCACGTCCTCGGGATCGAAGAGCGCCGCCGCGTCGCCCGCGACCTCGGCGATCGCAGGGATGTTCGAGGCCGCGACGGGCGCGCCCGACGCCATCGCCTCGAGCGGCGGCTGGCCGAAACCTTCGTACAGGCTCGAGAAGACCAGGCAGGCCGTGCGCCGGTAGAGCGACGCGAGCTCCTCGCCGGGGACGAGGCCACGCACGTCGACCCCGTTCGGGACCGACCGTCCCTCGTGGCCGCCGCCGGTGAGAACGAGGCGCAACTCGGGTCGCTCCTCGCGCAGCAGCGCGAACGCCTCGAACAAGCGAGTGTGGTTCTTGTGCGGCCACGGCCTGGCCGGGTAGAGCAGGAACGGCTCGCGCCGCTCCTTCCCGGGGCGGAACAGCTCGTGGTCGACGCCCCACGGGATCGCGTGCACGCGATCCGGCGGCAGGCCGAGCAGTTCGATCGCGCGCCTGCGGACGAACTGGCTCGGCACGATCACGGCGTCTGCATTGCGGGCGGAGCGCCCGTGCGTCCGCGCCCGCCACAGGCGCTCGGCCCGCGAGAAGAGCTCCGGATGGTCGAGGTGCTGGAGGTCGTGCACGGTCACGGCCGTCGGCAGGTCGAGCGCCGGCAGCGCGATCGTGAGCGGATAGTGGACCGCGTTGAGGCCGGCGAAGCGGTCGCGCAGTCGCCCGGGCCGGATCGTCGCGAGCGTCATCGCGAGCAGGCGCTCGCGGATACTGCGGGCGTTGCGGTACTCCGGCACGAGCGTCTCCGGCAGTCCCTCGCCCGCGCCGGGCGCCGCAGGCGGCGTGAAGGCGGTGTAGTCGAGGGTGCCGACCTCGGCCAGGCCGCGGGCGAGCCCGCGCGCGGACGTCTCGGCGCCGCCGACCTCGCCGGGGACGAGCGTGAGGAGGCTGAGCCCGACCCGCATCGGCAGGGAGCCTATCCCGGTCCCCCGGTACAATCGTTCGATGCCCGACGGCTCTCCCGAAAACGGCGATCTTGCAGGGATTTCTTCCGAGCGAGAGCCCGATCTCACGGCGCTCTTCGACCAGCTGAAGCAGGAGGTGCGGCGTTCGGGTGCCGCCCCCGGCGAAGCGGGAGGCGCGGATGACCGCAGCGCCGCACGCGCCGAGGCGGAGCGGCTCTGGCCGGTCTCGGCCGACCGCAACCTGCGCCTGCGCCCTGGGGTCCGCGGCGGTCTCGCGACGCCGGCGAAGGCGGTGCTGCGCAAGCTGATGCGCTGGTACGTCGAGCCGCTCGCCTACGACCAGCGCTCCTTCAACGCGGCGGCGCTACGGCTGATCGACGACCTCGAGGCGCGTGTCGCCGCGCTCGAGGCCGAGCTGAAGCAGCGCTCATGAGCGTGCTCACGCTCGTGGGGCGCCGCTCGCGTCGCGTAAGCCGCGGGAACAGTACGGAAGTACGGGCCTGCGGTTGGAGCGGCGCGAGCGGCGTCAGCGTTCCGCGGAGCCCGGCTCTGCCGGGCGGGAGCGGAAGGCGGCCACGGGCGTGAGAATCGCGGTGTGTGCACCGCAGGTTCCGTTCGTGCGTGGCGGGGCCGAGATCATGGCGGACACGCTCGTCGCGGAGCTGCACGCCCGCGAGCACGACGCCGAGCTCGTCACGATCCCGTTCAAGTGGTATCCGGGGACGCGCGTGCTCGACCAGGCCTTCCTTTGGCGGCTGCTCGACCTCACCGAGTCCGACGGGCGGCAGATCGACCTGGTGCTCGCAACGAAGTTCCCCTCCTACGTCGTCCGACACCCGAACAAGCGCGTCTGGGTGCTGCACCAGTTCCGCCAGGCCTACGAGCTCGACCGAACCGATTTGGGGCAGTTCTCCGAAGAACCCTCTGACCGGGCGTTGCGGCGCTCGGTCCAAACTCTGGACCGGATCGCGCTCGGGGAGGCGAAGCGGCTCTTCGCCACCTCACGCAACGTCGCGGAGCGAATCGCGCGCTCGACCGGGCTTGCGGCGGAGGTGCTGCCGCATCCGCCGCAGGAGCTGCCGTACCGCAACGACGGCTACGGCGACTTCGTCCTCTCGGTCGGCCGGCTCGACCGGGCGAAGCGAAACGACCTCCTGCTCGAGGCGGCTGCACTCGATCCCGGCCTCCGCGTCGTGATCGCCGGAGACGGCCCCGACCGCGAGCGCCTCGAGGCACTCGCTGCGGAGCGCGGCCTGAACGGGCGCGCCGAGTTCCCAGGTCGCGTCGACGAGGCCGAGCTCGCCTCGCTCTACGCGAGCTGCCTCGCCGTCTACTACGCGCCTGTCGACGAGGACTTCGGGATGGTTCCGTACGAGGCGTTCCTCTCCGAAAAACCGGTGCTGACGACGACGGACGCGGGTGGTCCGCTCGAGGTCGTCACGGACGGGCGCACCGGCCGGGTCACCGCTCCGGACGCAGCCGAGCTCGCCGGAGCGGCCGAGTGGCTCCGCGAGCATCCCGACGAGGTGCGCGCCTACGGGCGGGCGGGCAAGGTGCTGGCGGCGCGCGTGACCTGGGACGCCTGCATCGAGACCCTGCTCTCGTGAAGATCGCCTACTACAGCCCGATGCCACCGGAACGGTCGGGGATCGCCGACTACAGCGCCCATCTCGTGCCGGCGCTGCGCGAGCGGATCGGAATCGAGGTCGTCAGGCGGGGCCGGACCCGGCCGGTCCGCGGCACCGACATTGCGCTCTACCACGTCGGCAACAACCCGGACGCACACGGCTGGATCGTCGAGGCGCTTCGGAAGCGACCTGGCGTCGTCGTCCTCCACGACTTCGTCCTCCACCATCTCGTCGCAGGGCTGACGATCGGCCGGCGCGACGGTCACGGCTACCTCGACGCGATGGAGCGGGAAGGCGGCGTCGTCGGCCGCCTGCTCGGGCACGGCGTCCTCGACAAGCGGATCCCGCCGCTCTGGGAGAGCCGCCCCGAGGACTACCACCTCGCCGGCGAGGTGCTCGACCTCGCCACCGGCCTGATCGTCCACTCTCACTACGTCGAGCGGCGGGCGCGTGCGACCGGCTACGAAGGCCCGGTCTGGCGGATCCCACACCCAGCCTGGGAGCACGCGCCGATTGCGCCGGCGCAGATCGAGGGAGCGCCCCTGATCGGCTCGTTCGGGAACGTGAATGCGAGCAAGCGGATCCCGCAGCTGCTGGAAGCGTTCGCGCGCCTGCGCCGCGAGCGGCCGGAGGCGAGGCTGCTGCTGGTCGGCGCCGTCTCGCCCGGCTTCGACCTCGACCGGCGTCTGCAGCGGCTCGGCCTGTCCGACGCGGGCATCCTCCGGGAGGCGTACGTCGAGGAGGAGCGGCTCTGGGCGTTGATGGCGGCCTGCGATGTCTGCGTCAGCCTCCGTTCGCCGACGATGGGCGAGACGTCCGGCAGCGTCATCCGCCAGCTCTCGCTCGGCAAGCCGATGGTCGTCAGCGACGTCGGCTGGTTCGCGGAGCTTCCCGACGACGTCGCCCTGAAGGCGCCTGTCGGATTCGACGAGACCGACACGCTCCACGCAGCGCTCGAGTTGCTCGCCCGCGACGAGCGCGCGCGCGAGGCGATGTCCGTGGCGGGGCTCGAGCTCGTCCGCCGCGAGCACGATCTCGGTCGCGCCGCCGATATGTACGTCGCCGCGCTCGAGCAGGCTGCGGGCGGCGACGCGGTCGCGAACGCGGTGCTCGGAGACATTGCGGCCGCGGCGGCCGACGTCGGGATCGAGGCCGGCTCGCCCGAGGCAGCCGAGCTGGCACGCCGCCTCGCCGAGGTCGAGCTTGGTCGATAGGGTGCGCCGCGTCCCGCCGTGGGCGTGGCTGACCGTCATCGTCGCCGGGTCGATCGCCGTCCGCGCCTGGCTCGGCAGCCGGATGCCGGCGCCCTTCATCTTCACCGACGAGCTGCAGTACCAGGAGAACGCGCGCAGCCTCGCCGCGGGCTCGGGCATCCAGGTGCGGGACGAGGCGTTCGGGATCGTCAGCGTGCTCTATCCGCTGCTGCTCGCCCCGGCTTACCTGCTCTTCGACTCGTTGTCGGACGCCTACGCAGCGGCCCGGACGATCAACGCCGTCATGATGTCGCTCGCTGCGATCCCTGCGTACATGATCGCGCGGCGGCTGCTGCCTACGGGCCTGTCCCTGCTCGCGGCGCTGCTCGCCGTCGCGCTCCCATCGCTCGCCTACACCGGCACGCTGATGTCCGAGAACGCCTTCTATCCCGCGTTCCTGCTCGCGGCGTGGGCGCTCTTGCGCGCCCTGGACGAGCCGACGCTGCGGCGGCAGCTTGTCCTGCTCGCGGCCTGCGGCGTGGTCACGCTCGTGCGCGTGCAGGGTCTCGCCGTGGTCCTCGCTGCGCTGACCGCGCCCCTGCTTCTGTGGCTGGTCGCGCGCAGACCCCTGCGGCCGTGGGTATCGCTCTACGGGGTCGTCGCCGCCGGCGCGGTGCTCGTGCTGGGCGCGCAACTCGCGCGAGGCGCGCCGATCTCGAGCCTGTTCGGCGCCTACCAGGTCGTCGGCGAGGAGAGCTACGACGTCGTCGACGTGCTCAAGTTCCTCTTCTGGCACCTCGCCGAGCTCGACCTCTACGTCGGTGTGATCCCGTTCGCCGTGTTTCTGCTGCTCGCCGCCCGCATTCGCTCGCTCGAGCCTCGCGTGCAGGCGTTCGTCACCGCGACCGCCTCCTTGACGGTCTGGACGCTGATCATCGTCGCCGCGTTCGCCTCCCGTTTCGCAGGTGCGATCGTCGAGCGAAACATGTTCATGCTCGCGCCGCTGCTCCTGATCGGGCTGCTGGTCTGGATCGACCGAGGTGGGCCGAGGCCGCGCGCCTACGCCGTCGTCGCGGCGTGCGTCGCGGCCGTGCTGCCGGCGCTGATCCCGTACGAGCGCTTCCTGCAGCTGAAGGTGCGCTCCGACACGCTCATGATCGTGCCGCTCTGGAACGTCCAGGACGAGGTCGGTCTGCCCCGGCTCGACGACGTCGTGCTGGTCGGCTGCATCGTCGCCGCCGCCCTCTTCCTGTTCGTCCCGCGTCGGTATCTGCTCGCGCTGCCCGCGTTCGTGCTCGCGTACTTCGCGCTTGCGACCCAGCCGATCCAGGCAGGCCCGCACGGGATGGAGCAGGCTGCGGCCGGTGCGCTCTTCGAAGGGATCCGGACAGGTCAGCGCGACTGGATCGACCAGGCCGCAGGCGACGAGACGGTCGCCGCGCTCTGGACGGGGAAGACGAATCGCTTCACCGTGCTGATGAACGAGTTCTTCAACCGCTCGGTCGGTCGCGTCTACACCCTCGGCGGGCCGATGCCGGGCGGCCTACCCGAGACCGCCGTCCGGGTCGACCCCGAGACCGGCGAGATTCGCCGCGTCGCAGACGGGAGCGTCGTCGAGGAGGGGTACGTCCTCACGGACGGCACGATCGCCCTAGACGGGGACGCGGTCGCCGCCGACGAGCAGCTCGGGGTCACCGTCTACGGGGTCGGCGGCCCGCTCGTCTCGACGACGAGCGTGACGGGCGTGGACAACGACTTCTGGTCCGGCCCCGAAGCCTCCTACCGGCGTGTCCGCTGCCGCGGCGGCGCGCTCGAGGTCACGCTCGGCAGCGACCCCGGCACGTTCAAGGAGGAGCAGACGGTCCTGGCCACCGATGCGGACGGCAACGCGCTCTCGTCGATCACCTTCATGCCGTGGGAGACGGTCAAGCTCCGTGTCCCGCTCCGGCCGCAGAACGACGTCTGCACGGTCCACTTTCGGATCTCGCCGACGACCGTTCCCGGCGGCGGCGACCTGCGGGAGCTGGGCGCGCGCTTCCTGGCTTTCGAGTACAAGCGACCGTGAGGATCGTCTACGACGTCAGCCCGCTCTCACATCCGCTCACGGGTGTCGGCAACTACATTCGCGGCTCGCTCGCCGGGATCGTCGAGGCCGCGGCCGGGAAGCACGAGCTCGTCGCGTTCGCGCCGACGAGCCCGGCCGGTCGGCACGCGATTCCGCGCGCGCTCGACGGCCTCGACGTCGAGCTGCAGCTCGTGCCGCTGCCCTTCTCGCAGCGCTGGCGCGATGCGTGGAGCCGGCTCGGCCACCCGGCGCTGGAGCGCTTCCTCGGCGACTTCGGCGTCCTTCACTATTCCGACTGGATGTACCCACCCCAGGCGGGCGGAGTCCGCGCGACGACTGTCCACGATCTCGTGCCGCTCCGCTTCCCCGAGTGGGTGACGCCCAAGACCGCCTCGATGCACGGCGCGAAGTACGCGAACACGGCACGCACCGCCGATCTGGTCTTCGTCAACTCCGAATACACCGGCCGCGACGTCGTCGACCGGCTCGGCATCGCCCCTGAGCGGATCCGAGTCGCGTACCCGGGCGTGCGGGACGCATTCCGCCCGGACGGGGATCGGGCCGACCTCGGCCGCCCGTACGTGCTCACCGTGGCGACGCTCGAGCCGCGCAAGAACCTCCAGACCCTCGTCGCGGCACACCGGCTGCTCGGCGACGGGGTGCTGCTCGCGGTCGCAGGCGGCAGCGGCTGGGGCGACCAGCCCGAGCTGCGGGGAGCGGACGTCGTCCGGCTCGGCTTCGTCTCCGACGACGAGCTGGCGCGGCTCTACCGCGGCGCCGCCGCAGTCGTCTACCCCTCCCGCTTCGAGGGCTTCGGAATGCCGATCACGGAGGCGATGGCGTGCGGCGCACCCACGATCGCCTCTTCACACGAGTCGATGGACGAAGCCTCGGGCGCGGCGGCCGTCCGGGCCGACCCGGAGGACCCCGAGGCTCTCGCAGCAGCGATCCGGAATGCCCTGGAGCGGCGTGACGAGCTCGCTGCGGCCGGGCTCGAGCATGCACGCCGGTTCACGTGGCGTGCCGCGGGCGAGTCGTTCCTGGCCGGCTATGAGGAGGCATCGAGGTGATCCGCGTGGCCGTCGACCTCTCGCCGCTCGTGCAGACGCGCGCAGGGACGGCGCGCCACGTCCGCGGTCTTCTCGGCGCGCTGGCCGGGAGGGAGGGGATCGAGATCTCGCCACGGTCGTTCGGAGGCTCCGGCAAGGTGTCGTCGGTCGCACGCGACACGTGGTGGTACTACTCCGGGCTGCCGCGCTCGGCACGGGGGCTCGATCTGCTCCATTGCACGACCTTCCGCGGGCCGTTGCGGGCGACACTGCCGTTCGTCGTCACTCTGCACGACCTCGCTCTCGTTCGGCACCCGGAGCTCTTTCCGCGCTGGCACCGTCACACGGGCCGAGCCGCCATCGGTCCCGTCGCGAGAGCCGCCGACCGCGTCTTCGCCGTCTCGGAGTTCACTGCGCGCGAGGCGGTCGAGCTGCTGCGTGTGCCCGAGGAGCGGGTGGTCGTGATCGGAAACGCGATCGAGCCCGTGTTCACTCCCGATGGGCCGGCCGCCGAGGGCGACTACGTGCTCGCGGTCGCGACGCTGGAGCCGCGCAAGAACCTCCGCCGGATCTCCGAGGCAGCGGTGCGAATCGGTGCCGAGCTGCGCGTCGTCGGCGCGCGTGGTTGGGGAGGCGTCGATACGCCCGGATGGGTCGGCGAGGTCTCCGACGCGGAGCTGGCGGCGCTGTATCGCGGCGCATCTGCACTCGTCTTCCCCTCGCTCTACGAAGGCTTCGGCATCCCCGTCCTGGAGGCGATGGCGTCCGGCGCTCCCGTGGTGACGAGCCGCGGGGGCGCAACCGAGGAGGTCGCCGGCGGAGCGGCCGTCCTCGTCGACCCGCTCGACGTCGCCGGAATCGCCACCGGGATCGAGGAGGCGTCGTCGCGCCGTGACGAGCTGCGAACGCTCGGGCTCGAACGCGCCCGAACGTACTCGTGGGTCGCGGTCGCTGACGCCGTCGAGTGTGTCTGGCGGGAGCTGGCGTGACGCCGGTCGTCGTCGTCGACGCGGACGTGCTCGGCCGCAAACGGACAGGTGACGAGACCTATGTCCTCAACCTCCTCCGCGAGCTGGCGCCGCTCGCACCGGCTGCGGGCGTTCGCATCGCCGCCGTCACGCGAAACCCGGAGCTCGTTCCCGAGGGAATCGAGGCCGTCCGGCTCGGGACGTCGGTCCAGGAGCTCCGGATGGTGCTGACGCTGCCGCGCCTGCTCCGGCGGCTCGGCGCCGGGCTCGGCCACTTCCAGTACGCGCTGCCGCTCGCATTGCCGTGCCCGGCGGTCGTGACGATCCACGACCTCTCGTTCGAGCGCGAGCCGTCGCTGATGAGCCGCAAGGACCGTCTCCTCTTCAAGCGGGTGGTGCCGCGTGCGGCGCGGAAGTCTCGGCGCGTGCTTACGGTCTCGGAGCGGACGCGCCGCGACCTGCGCGAGCTCTACGCCGTGCCGGACGAGAAGATCGTCGTGACTCCAAACGGTGTCGATCCCGCGTTCACCCCAAGTAACAGTCTGTTGCAAGGCGACTACGTCCTGTTCGTGGGCGCGGTCCAAAAACGGAAGAACCCGCTCGCGGCGCTCGCCGCCGCCGAGGCTGCCGGGTTCCCGCTCGTCGTCGTCGGGCCGGCCAAGGACGAGGGGCTCGCGCGCGAGCTCGAACGGCGCGGCGCCCGAGTCACGGGGTACGTCGACCAGGACGAGCTCGTCCGGCTCTACCGCGGCGCCGCCTGCCTCGTGCAGCCCTCGCGGTTCGAGGGCTTCGGGCTGCCCGTGCTGGAGGCGATGGCCTGCGGAACCCCCGTCGTCGCGGTGCCGGAGCCGGCGATGCTGGAGGTCGCGGGCGAGGCCGCGGTGTGGGCCGAGGAGCGCGAGCTCGGCGACGGGATCCGCCGCGCGATCGCCGAGCGCGAGCGGCTTGTCGCCGCCGGGCTGGAACGGGCGCGGCTCTACTCGTGGCAGGAGACGGCGCGCCGGACGCTCGAGGTCTACCGAGAGGTGCTGGGCCGGTGAGGGTCTCCGCGGTCGTCGTTTCACACGGCCATGCGCAGGAGCTGGAGCGCTCGCTGCCCCTTCTGGCGCCGCAGGTCGACGAGCTGGTCGTCGTCGCGAACTTGCCCGGCAGCATCGGCGCCGAGACCTCCGGCGCCCGCGTGGTCGAGAACGCACGGCCGGTCTCCTTTGCCGCGAACGTGAACCGCGGCGTCGCGCAGACCTCCGGCGAGCTCGTCGTCGTCTCGAACCCGGACGCCTATCCCGAGCCTGGCGCCGTCACGGAGTTGGCGAGCTTCGCCGCCGAGCATCCGCGCGCAGGGCTGGTCGGCCCGCTCGTGCTCTGGCCAGACGGGACCTGGCAGCCGAGCCTGCGCCGCTTCCCGACGGTGCTCGGGACGATCTGGCGCCGGACGCCGCTGCGGCTGCTCCGCGATCCGTACCGACACCAGGTCTCGCACTACGGCACACGCCCCGACGAGCCGGTGCAGGGCGACTGGCTGCTCGGCGGCGCCTGCCTCTTGATGCGCCGCGCGATGCTCGACGAGCTGGGCGGCTGGGACGCGGGCTTCCGCCACTACGTCGAGGACATCGACCTCGCCTACCGCGCCGCGGCCACCGGCTGGGAGCGCTGGCTCGTCCCTGCCGCGGTCGTCCACCACGACTATGCCGCCGTCGTCGACAAGCGCTTCCTCGACCGGCACACGCTCTGGCACGCCCGCGGGATGGCGCGCTTCCTGCGCAAGCACCCCGAGCGCTTGCTCTCGCTGCGCTAGTCATCCTCCGCGCCGAGCGGGATGAAGTCGAAGCCGACCTGGGCGCCGAGCTCGCGCACGTCTCCGCTCGACGCGTCGATCTCGGCGGGGATGAACGTGGGCGCGACCGTCACTTCGACGTGGTAGGGCGCGGTCGCGCGCGTGACGACCTGGGTCAGGCCGCACGCGGGCAGCTTGCGCCGGACGACCTCGTCGACGTGCTCGAACCCCGGTTGCTTGTCGACCACGGCGGCGGGCCCGATCCGGACGGTGACGTCGGCCGTCGGGATGCTGCCGCACGCTCCCTGTCGGGAGACCACGACCTTGGAGAAGCCGCGCGAGACGCCGTTTTCGGGCGCGAACTGGGAGAACGTCGCGCTCGAGCTCATCCAGCCGTCCGGATAGATGCCGGTCTGCGTGTTCCGGAAGCGGGCGGGCCGCTGCACGCGCCAGAGCTGCATTCCGCCGCGGGGCTCGCCGACCTTCTCGCCGACGACCTCGACGCCGTTGCCGGTCACGACCCAGCTCACGCCAGGGTCCGGGCTCATCGTCCCGTCTGGTTTGCCGAGGTCGGGCGAGAGCGACGGCAGCGGCGCGGTGCCGTCGAGGCTCCAGATCTTGTCGATCGCGTAGTTCCAGAATTCGAGCAGCCAGATCGGGTTCGTGTCCTTGCCGAGCTGCTGGCCGAGGAAGAGCGTCGGCTCGCCGCCGGTGGCCTGGTCGACCCAGTCGACGGGTTTGGGCGAGATCTGGTGCATCCGCTCGGAGAAGATGTTGAGGCCGCGCGACGCATAGATCTCGGTCGTCAGCGCCCACGTCGTCACCCCGCAGGCGGCGACGACGGCGATCGCGAGCCCGACCGTCCGTGAGCGGACGAACGATCGCGCCGCCAGCAGCGCGACGGAAACCAGAGCAACGATCACGAGCGCGCGCTCGACATCGGCCGCGTCCCAGATGAAGTTGCGGTTCGCCAACGCACCGATCGCCAGGCTCGGGGCTTCGAAGTACGGGTACTGGTCGAGCCTGAACTCGGCGTTCACGACCAGGATCAGAGCGACGAGGAAGCCGGCGGCGAGCGCGGGGGCGGTCGCGATCGGCCGCGCCAGCACTGCCGCCGTCGCGCCGAACACGATCGGGACGAGGTAGATCACGTTTCGCTCGACGATCAGCAGTGAGAACACGGTCGACAGGTACGCACCCTTCACCGCCGCGTACGTTCCGAAGGCGACGAACGCCGAGACGCCGACGATCACGAATGCGCGGCCCTCCGTGGTGGCGCGAACGCGGCTGGAGGCGAAGGCGGCGACCGTCGCCACGACCGGGAGGACAGCCAGGCCGATCGTCATCGCCGCCAGCGACCACAAGCCTTGGTCGACGAGGCGGTGCTTCTCGAAGCCGGTCGCGACGTACCACGCGTCGGACCTGTGCCCCGCGGCCGCGCTGAAAACGATCACGGCGCCGACGACGAGCATCGTGGCGCCGACCCAGTCGCCGACGCTCCAACCCGAGCGCCAGCGCGTGAAACGATCGGTCCGCCAGAGGAGCGCGAAGAGCCCAGCGCCAAAGACCGCAAGCAGCACCGCGAGCTCGCCGCGGACGAACGGGGCGACGACGCAGAGCACCCCGGCGAGAACGAGCCGGCGCCACGTCGGCAAGGCGACGGCGGCGGTGATCGCCCAGAGAGCGGTCGTCGAGAAGGGATAGGCCAGCGGCTCCTCGAGCAGGTATGGCGCGTACGCGAGCGGTGGTGCCGCGACTGCTCCGACCGCCGCCGCCACCGCCCAGGGACGGGAGACGACGAAGCGGGCGAGGCCGTAGGCGGGAAAGATCGTCGCCGTCATCACGAGCGCGCCGATCAGCTTCGCCGCCTCCCAGGCGTCGGTCGGATCGAGCCACCACGCCGGTGCGACGAGGTACGTATAGAGCGATCCGAAGCCGCTCGGCTCGCCGAGGCGCGAGGGCATCCCCGTCTCGGCGATCCCGCGCGAGATCTGCGTGAACTCGATCTCGTCCGAGAAGATCGATGGGGAGACGCGCTGGGAGGCCTGCCATGCGTAGAGCGACGCGAGGCAGAGGTACGCGATGCCCAGAAGCCAGCGAGTGACCCCGGGCGTGAGCCGTTCCGGCTCGTGCTCTGTCGGTGAGGTCACTCGGCGGGAACGTGGGTCAGAAACGGCGGCGGGGCGATCTCGCGGACGACGAAGCGGCAGCCGACGCCCGCAGTCGCGCAGGACGCGACCAGATGCTCGAGGCGCTCCGATTCAGCGGCCGGGATCGTTACAAGCACCTCGTCCACCTTGAGCTCGCCGAGCAGGCGCTCGACGTCGTCGAGGCCGCCGTGGACGGCGACACCGTGGATCCGCCGCCGACGTAGCGCCGGGTTGTCGTCGACGAACCCGACGACCCGCGTCTCCGGCGTCTCGGCCAGCTCGCGCGCGAGCGCGCGGCCCGAGCGGCCGGCGCCGACGATCAGAACGCGCTGCTGCGGGATGCGCGCACGACTGAGACCGGGGAGCAGGCGCAGCGCGAGCCGTGACGCCGCGACCAGCGTCATGCACAGCAACGCGTCGACGACGAAGATCTCCAGCGGGAAGTCGGTGAGCGGGCGGGTCGCCCTGACGATCGCGATCGTGATCGGCACGGAGAGCATCACCGCAGCGCTGATGGCGAGCAGATCGCGGGCCGAGGCGAACCGCCAGATCCGCCGGTAGATCCCGAAGAGGACGAAGAGCACGTAGCGGACGCCCAGCAGGATCGGCAGCACTGCGAGGAAGATGCCGCGCTGGATGTAGCTGCCGCCGCCGTCGACGAACAGGAGATAGGCCACCAGGAACGAGACGCAGATGATCCCAAAGTCCGTCAGCACCTCGACGAGGCGGCGGGGGTTGGAGAAGAACGCCCGCCACAGCGGCGGCGCCGGGCCTGGATCCTCGCGGCGCGAACGCTCCTGCAGGTCGCCGAGGAAGCTCGCGAACTGGACGAGGACGACGAACGAGATCAGCAGGCCGACGGCGGTGACGCGGGCGTTGGCGAGCACGTTGTAAGCGAGCGCAGTGGCGCCGAGCAGCGCCGCCAGTAACGTCAGCGCCGCGACTGCCTGCTGCTCGGAGAGGCCGTAGTAGACAAGCCGGTGGGAGGAGTGGTCGGTACCGCCCTGGGTGACGGGACGGCGCTCGAGCGTCCGGCGCACGGTCACGAGCGTCGTGTCCAGGATCGGAATCGCGAGGACGAGCAGCGGCAGCACGATGCTCGTCAGCGTTGCGCCGGCGGTCGTCCAGCTCGACGCGAGCGCGAGCGAGGCGAGGCCGAAGCCGATTACCTGGCTGCCGGAGTCGCCCATGAAGACGCGGGCGCTGCGGCCGGGGCGGAGGTTGAAGGGGAGGAAGCCGAGGCAGGCGCCGCCGAGCGCAAGCGCGACCACGAGCGGAAGCTCACCCGCGTCCTGGTCGAGCGCGGCGACCGCGAAGACGGCGCAGGAGACGGTCGCGAGCGACGCGGCCAGGCCGTCCATGTTGTCGAGCAGGTTGAAGGCGTTCGTGATTCCGACGAGCCAGACGAGCCCGACGACGGTCGCGAGCACGTCGTTGCCGATGATCTCGACTGTCAGTCCCGAGGCGAGCACGACTGCGGCGGCCGTGAACTGGGCCGTGAGCTTCGCGATCGGCTTGAGCGTGTAGACGTCGTCGACGAAGCCGGCGACGAACAGAATCGCGCAGCCGCCGAGGATTCCGAGCAGCTCGCTGCTGGCGTCCGTCGCGCCGACCGCGATCGCTGCGGCGATGCCCGCTACGAGGCCGAAGAAGATCCCGACGCCCCCGAAGACCGGCGTCGAGCTCGCATGCCAGCGCTCACCGGACGGGTCGGCGACGAGGCGCCCGCCGACCCCGGCGCGCAGCAGCCCGTAGAGCGTCAGTGCCGCGACCGAGGTCGCGGCGACCGCGGCGATCGCGTTCACGGGAGGACAGAGTAGAGCAGTGGTGTTAGGCAGAGATGTGCCTGCACCCGACTACAGTAGTCCCCGGCCGTGACGGTTTACGTAGACCTCTTCCGCTACCGCGAGCTCTTCGGCAGCCTCTTCCGCCGCGACCTGCGCGCGAAGTACAAGGGCTCCGTGCTCGGGCTCGCCTGGTCGCTCGCGCACCCGGTCGTGCTGATGCTCGTCTACCTCTTCGTCTTCAGCGTGATGCTGAAGATCCAGCCGGCGAACACGGACCACTACTGGCTCTTCCTGCTCTCCGGCCTGCCGGTGTGGGTCTTCTTCGCCACCTCGGTGCAGTCGGCGTCGCGCAGCCTGCTCGAGAACGCGAACCTGATCCGCAAGGTGCGCTTCCCGCGCCAGCTCGTGCCGCTCTCGATGGTCGCGACGCAGCTCGTCGGCTTCGCCGTGATGCTGGCGATCGTGCTCACGCTCAGCCTCATCTACATGCCCGCCGCCCGCGAAACCGCCTGGCTGGCGCTGCCGATCGCCGCCGTCTTCGTCTGCTTCGTGGCCGGCTTCTCACTCGCGATCGCGTCCCTGAACGCGATCTACAGAGACGTCGAGCACATCGTCGCGGCACTGCTGCTGCCGTGGTTCTTCCTGACGCCGGTGCTCTACTCGCTCGAGTCGATCCCCGGCGTGCAGGATCACCCGCGTCTCGTCGACCTGATCCACTACGGCAACCCGCTGACGCCGCCTGTCGAGGCGGTGCGCGACCCGCTCTACTACGGCGTCGTGCCCGCCGCCGGGGATGTGGTCTACGTAATCGTCTCCGCGCTGGTCTCGCTCGCGCTCGGCGCGCTCGTCTTCAGGCGCGTCGACGACCGCGTGGCAGTCGAAGTCTGATCCGTCCGTCGAAGATCGCGGGCTTTCCGTCGGGGACGTAGGCGGGCAGGCCCTCGTGCTCTCCCGGCTCGAGGCCGTGCAGGAGCGACGGCAGCAGCAACGGGTGCGAGAAGGCCGGGTTGCGGCCGCCGCCCGGGGCCCACGGGCGGAGTGCGCGCTCGTGCGACTCGATCGAGCCACCAACGGCCACGAAGCCCTCCGCGTGCGCGTCGAGGATGCGGCGCGACCAGTCGGGTGCGGGAACCGCTCCCGTGACGAGGAACGCCGTCGCGACGGCGTCGGTTTCGACGAGTGGTTCCTCCTGGGCGGCGAGGGCCGCCGTCGTCTCTTGATCACTGCCTCCGCGGACGTCGACGGCGAGTCGCCGCTCGTCGATGCGCGGCAGCACCTCGGCATCGAGCTCGAGCGCGTGGGAGCCGACCTCGGCGAACCAGAAGCGGAACTCCTCGACGAGGTCGAACGCAATCCGGTACCGACCGGGCGGCAGTGGCGCGCGCACGAGCAACTCGACCTCGACCTCGTCGCCCGGAAGGACTGGGCCGCCGAAGTCGACGCGCGGCCCGTCCCAGACGATCGCGTTGCCGCGGTCGTCGAGCCAGTGGTAGGAGAGCTTGACGCCGAGCTCGCGGCGCTGCCGCCACGTCGCGGTACCGGCGTTCTGCAGCACCACCTCGGCGACGGCATCGGCGCCGGCGCGGAACTCCGGCAGCCGGTATCCCAGCCAGCGCACCGCGAGCGGGCCGGCGGGGATCGGATGCTCGCCGACTCGATCCATCAGTCGGCGCAGGGTGAGCATTCGCGGAAGCGAACGCTCACCGCGCAAAACCCCTAAAGGGGCCGCTTCGCGGCCCGACACCCTCGTGTACGGGTCCCATTCATAGCTAGCCTACTGCGGCGATGAGCGAGCCCCTTCTCGTCCGCGCGGCGCGCCTGGAACCGACCGAGCGCACGCCGGTCTGGTTCATGCGCCAGGCGGGGCGGACGCTGCCCGAATACCGCGAGATCCGGAAGTCGCACACGCTCTTCGAGGTCTGCTACGAGCCGGAGCTCTGCGCCGAGGTGACGCTGCAGCCGGTGCGCCGCCACGACGTCGATGCGGCGGTGATGTTCGCCGACATCATGCTGCCGCTGCTCGGCATGGGCGTGAACGTCGAGCTGGTCGAGAACGTCGGCCCCGTGATCGAGCAACCGATCCGTTCGTTGGCCGATGTCGAGAGGTTGACGGTCCCGGAGCCGGAGGAGTCGGTGCCGTTCATCCTCGAGGCTGTCTCGATCGTTCGCCGCGAGCTGCGCCCCGACCAGGCGGTGATCGGGTTCTGCGGCGGGCCCTTTACGGTCGCCGGCTACCTGATCGAGGGCAAGCCGAGCCGTGAGTTCCTGAACGTGAAGCGGATGATGTACGCCGAGCCCGAGACCTGGCACGCGCTGATGGCGAAGCTCACCGATGCGTTCTCGCGCTACGTCCGGGGCAAGGTGCGCGCGGGGGCAGACGTCATCCAGCTCTTCGACTCGTGGGTGGGGGCGTTGTCGCCGCAGGACTACGAGGAGTTCGTGCAGCCGTACTCGGCGCGCATCCTCGCCGCGGTCGACTGCCCGACGATCCACTTCGGCACGGGCACCGCGACGCTGCTCGAGCACATGCGCGACGCCGGCGGCGACGTGATCGGGCTCGATTGGCGAATCCCGCTCGACTGGGGCTGGCAGCATGTCGGCGACGACCGTGGCGTCCAGGGCAACCTCGACGGCGCCGTCCTACTCGGTCCGTGGGAGCGAGTCGAGGCGGCGACGCTCGACGTGCTCGCCCGCGCCGCCGGCCGTCCCGGCCACATCTTCAATCTCGGTCACGGCGTCATGCCCGACACCGATCCGGACGTGCTCGGCCGCCTGCGTGCGTTCGTGCACGAGCAGACGGCGCGCGTCCCCGCATGAGCAGCCACGCGGTCGTGCTGATGGCCTACGGGTCGCCGGACCGGCTCGCCGACGTGCCGGCTTACTACGCCGATATCCGCGGCGGCCGGCCGATTTCGCCCGAGAATCTCGAGCACCTCGTCTCGCGTTACCGCCGGCTGGGGATCGAGGAGTCGAATCCGCTGAACGAGATCACGGAAGCGACCCGGGCGGCCCTCGAGGCCGCGCTCGGGATTCCCGTATTCACCGGCATGCGCCACTGGCGGCCGCGGATCGCCGACGCGGTCGAGCAGGCGCTCGCCAACGGCGCCGACGAGCTCGTCGGCCTCGTGCTCGCGCCGCACTATTCGTCGATGTCGATCGAGCGGTACCGCGCCCAGCTGGTCGACGCCGTCGCAGGACGCGCCGAGATCCGCTTCGTCGAGCGCTGGGGCGACGAGCCCGGGTTTGTCGACCTGCTCGCCGAGCGAGTCGGAGGCACCGATGCCCATGTCGTCTTCACCGCCCACTCGCTGCCGGCTCGCACCCTGGGCGAGGGTGATCCCTACAAGGACGAGCTGCTCGAGACGTCGCGGCTCGTCGCCGAGAAGGCGGGCGTGGAGGAGTGGTCGTTCTCGTTTCAGAGCGAGTCGCCGACCGGAGAGCCCTGGCTCGGGCCGGACATTCTCGACCACCTGGAGGCGCTCGCCGTGGGCGGCGTCCGCCGGGTGCTCGTGGCGCCGGTCGGCTTCGTCGCCGACCACCTCGAGATCAGGTGGGATATCGACGTCGAGGCGCAGGAGCGTGCGGCCGAGCTCGGGCTCGAGCTGGATCGGATCGAGCTGCCGAACGCCGACCCCGCCTTCATCCGCGTGCTCGCCGGGCTCGTCCGGCGTCACGCCCCGGTACCGTCCGCAGGGTGAAGACGGGCCAGATCCGGGTCGACGGGGTCTCGCGCCGCTTCCGCGTCCACGCGAACGAGGCGCGGAGCCTGAAGGAGCTGTTCGTCCTCCGCGGCCGCACAGAAGCGCAGGACGTGCAGGCACTCGACGACGTCACGCTCGCGGTCGAGCCGGGCGAGGCCGTGGGGCTCGTCGGCCGCAACGGCTCCGGCAAGTCGACGCTGCTGCGCCTGATCGCCGGGATCATCAAGCCGACGTCGGGCCGCGTCGAGGTCGGCGGCCGGATCGGCTCGCTGCTCGAGCTCGGCGCCGGTTTCCACCCCGACTTCAGCGGCCGCGAGAACGTGTTCCTCAACGGTGCTATCTACGGGCTCAAGCGTGCGCAGATCCGCGAGCGCTTCGACGAGATCGTCTCGTTCGCCGAGCTCGAACGGGCGATCGACCGGCCGGTGCGCACGTACTCCTCCGGGATGTACATGCGGCTCGGATTCGCGATCGCGGCGCATCTCGACGCGGACATCCTCTTGCTCGACGAGGTCTTCGCCGTCGGCGACGAGGCGTTCCAGCGCAAGTGCTTCGGCAAGGTCTTCGAGTTCAAGCAGCGCGGCGGCACGATCGTCTTCGTCTCCCACGACGCGACCCAGGTGGAGCGGCTGTGTGAGCGCGCGGTGCTGCTGCGCGAAGGCAAGCTCGAGTTCGACGGGCCGACGCACGAGGCCATCGTCCGCTACCGCAGGGTTCTCGCCGCCGAGGCCGACCCGGCCGAGCGCGCCGCCGGTCTGCGCGAATGGGGCACCGGCGAAGCGACGATCGCAGCGGCGCGGCTCGTTGGGCGCGAAGGGCAGGAGCGGCAGCAGTTCCTCGCCGGCGAGCCGTTCTCGCTCCGGCTTCGGATCGAGGCCGAGAACGGGATTGCGCCGCCGCAGCTCCAGCTCGAGCTGCGCGACGAAGCTGGCCTCCTCGTCGCGTCGGACGTGCTCGACACCGGCCGGGTCGGCTGGGCCGACGGCACGCGCGAGTTGCGCTACGACGTCGCCCGGCTGCCGCTGTCGGACGGCCGCTTCCATCTCAGGCTCGGCCTCTCCGACACGACCGGCGAGCGAGTGCTGCACTGGCTCGACGACGCGCTTACGTTTCTCGTCTATCCGACCGGCGAGGAACGCGGCGTCGTTCGTCTGGAAGGGAGCTGGGCTGCCGAGCAGAACTCCGTCGAGCGATGAGCTCTCGCACCTGTCCTGACTGGCCCGACCTGATGGAGCTCGCTCCGGACCTGCAGTTCATGCACTACACGGTTGCGGAGGCGCAGCTGCCCGTCGAGGTGCTGACGAGCATCTCCCACGTCTCGCTCGGCGACGTTGCGATCTGCTGCGACCTGGAGCACCACGTCTTCTACGCCGGGCATACGGACTCCCAGGTGGCCGAGGCACTCCGCGGGACGCACTGGTACGAGGTACACGAGTACGCCGAGCGGGGTCCCGGCTCGGGCCAGTCAGCGGCCTAGGAGGTCGGCAAGCGAGAGCGTGTTGAGGACGGCGCCGCGCGGCGAGCCGCCGCGACGCGCGGTCACCACCGAGAGCGCCATGTTGCCGAGCCCGCGCACCGAGTGGGCGTCGGTCGAGCAGACGATCGGGACGCCGGCCGCGAGCGCCTCGCGCACGTGCGAGCCGGAGAGGTCGAGCCGGTCGGGGAGCCCGTTCACCTCGACCGCCACGCCCGTCTCCAACGCGACCTCGAAGACGTGCTCCAGGTCGAGGGCGTTCTCGGGGCGGTGGTTGAGGATGCGCCCCTTGGGATGCGAGAGGCAGGACGCAGCAGGATGCCGCATCGCTTCGACGACCTGCTCCGTGATCGCCCCGCGCGGCGCGCGCTGGCCTGCGTGGAGGCTGATCTGCACCCACTCGAGCTCCGCGAGCACATCGTCAGGGAGGTCGAGCGAGCCGTCCGGAAGGATGTCGCACTCGCTCCCGCGAAGGATCCGGAAGGGCGCCAGCGCCTCGTTGGCCGCGGCGATCTCCTCGGCCTGCCGCCGTAGGTCGTCGGCATCGAGCCCCGGGACGACGCGGACGTTGCGCGTGTGGTCGCAGATCGCCAGGTACTCGTAGCCGAGGGCTTGCGCCGCGCGACCCATCTCCTCGACGGTCGCCTTGCCGTCGGACGCCGTTGTGTGGACGTGGAGATCGCCCCGGACATCGCCGAGCTCGAGCAGCTCGGCCGGAGTGGGAGGAGCGTCGAGCTCCCGCAGCTCCGGCGGTGGTAGCCGCGAGTGCGCGAGCTCCCCGTGCGCGGCGACCCACTCCGGCGACCCGATCGCGCGGACGAGCTCGCGCTCCCAGCTCTCCGGTGTCGCCCCGACGATCTCGATCGGATAGCCGTCCGCCGTCACGCCGACGACGCGCCGCTCGTCGCGCTCGAGGACTGCGACGAGCTGCGGCAGCTCTTCCGCTTCGGTGAGGCGCTCCTGCGGGACGACGACCGCGAAGTGGGTCGACAGTTCGCAGCCGCGGCGCGGGTCGCCCGCCGCCTCGCCGCCGAGCGCCGCCGCCAACTCGCCGACGAGGGTGAGCGCTCGGTTCAGGGTCATCCCGCGCCTCGGCCTTGCGCTGCCGAGCTCCGCGAGCCCCGCGTTGATCCGTGCCGCCGTCTTCGGCCCGATTCCTGGGACGCTGTCGAGCCGTCCCTCCGCCGCAACGTCACGCAGCTCCGGCAGCGTCCTGATCCCGAGCGCATGCCCGAGCTCACGCATCCGCTTTGCGGACACGCCGAGCAGCGCAGCCACGCCGACCAGCTCTGGCAGCGCCTGCGCCTCGAGCTCGTCCAGCTCGGCGATGCGGCCGGTCTCGACGAGCTCGCGGAGCCGGGTCTCGATGCCGGGGCCGATACCGGCAAGCTCCCGCACCCGTCCTTGGCGCACGAGCGCGGACACATCGGCGGGCGTCGAGCGGATCAGGTCGGCCGCGCGGCGGTACGCGCGCACGGTGTAGAAGCCGGAGCCGTTGAGGTCCAGGAGGGCAGCGAAGGCGTCGAGGCGATCGGCGAGGGCAGCATTGTCCACGACTAGAGTCTTGCCCGATGGCGCAGATCGTGGTCCCTTTCCGCGGCGAGGACGGCAAGCGGCGGGTCGACGCCCCGGAGGCGGTGCGATCGCAGCTCGCGCTCGCGATGCTCGGCGATGTGCTGGCGGCGGCGACTGTAGTCGGACGAACGCTCATCGTCACCGACGACAAGGCGGCCCGGGCGCTGGCGGCGGAGCTCGGAGCCGAGCCGGTTGCGGACCGGCGTGGCGGGCAGGGCGCCGCGATCGTCGCGGCGCTCGCGCGGCTCGGCGATGGCACCGTGTTGGTCGTCAACGCCGACCTGCCCTGCATCGTCCCACATGATCTTCATACGCTCGCGGGTGCGGCCGAGCTGGGTGCGATCGGCTATGTCGAGGCCGAGGACGGGACCACGAACGCGCTGGCGCTGCCGGCGAAGGAGCACTTCGCACCGCTTTACGGCGGCGGCAGTGCCGCCCGCTTCCGCGACCACGCCGAGAGCCTCGGCATGCCTGCGATTTCCTGCGCGATCCCGAATCTCAGCGACGACGTCGATACGCTCGACGATCTGCGCCGAATCGGCCTCCGCGCCGGGACGAGAACGCAGGCTGCGACCGGCCGCGTCCTGCAACCGTGAAGGTCGTCCTCCTCTCCGGCGGCGTCGGCGGCGCGCGCTTCGCACGCGGCCTCGTCGACGTAGCGGGTGGCGAGAACGTCACCGTCGTCGGCAACGTCGGCGACGACCTCGAGGTGCTCGGGATGTCGGTCTCGCCCGATCTCGACAGCATCGTCTATGCCCTCGCCGGGCTGCACGACGAGGAGCGCGGCTGGGGTCGCGCAGGCGAGACGTGGGAGGCGCTCGCCACCGTTTCGACGCTCGGCGGCGAGGACTGGTTCCGGCTGGGCGACCGCGACCTCGGCCTCCACCTCGTCCGAACGCAGGCGCTGCGCGCGGGTGAGCCCCTCTCCTCGGTCACAGCCCGGCTCGCATCGGCGCTCGGAATCGAGCCAGCGATCCTGCCGGCGACCGACGACCGCCTTCGCACGTGGATCGACACGCCGGTCGGGAGCTTCGCCTTTCAGGAGTGGTTCGTCGCCCGCGGCCACCGCGACGAAGTCGACGGCGTCCGCTTCGAAGGCGCGCCGCACGCCGCGCCGGGAGTGCTCGACGCGATCGCTGGAGCGGAGGCGATCTTGATCGCGCCCTCGAACCCGTACGTCAGCATCTGGCCGATCCTCGCCGTGCCGGAGATCCGGGCGGCGCTCGAGGCGCGGCGCGTCGCCTCGGTCGCCGTCAGCCCTCTGGTCGGCGGTCGCGCAGTCAAGGGGCCGGCAGACCGTATGCTCGCGCGGATGGCGGGCGGCACGACACCGGAGCACGTCGCGGGCTGCTACTCGGGACTGATCGACGCGCTCGTCGTCGACGAGTCCGATCCGACCGGCCCGGACGCAGTACGCCGCGTCGCGACGAAGACGTTGATGACCGACCTGGCCGCGTCGCGCCGGCTGGCCGAGACGACGCTCGGGGCGGTCGCATGAAGGTCGCCGTCGTCGGCGGCACCGGGAGCTTCGGACAGGCCGTGGCGAAGCGCCTTGTCGACGCCGGCATCGAGGTCGTGATCGGCTCCCGCGACGCCGAGCGGGCGCGCGAGACGGCCGCCACGCTCCGTGCGACCGGGGCAAACAACGACGACGCCGTGCGCGGCGTCGACCTCGTCGTCTTCGCCGTCAACGCAGACGCCGCGGTCACGACCGCGCGCGATCTGCGCCAGTCGATCGGCTCGACACCGGTCCTTTCGGTCTGCGCCGAGCTCGTCTTCGGCCCCGGCGGCGTCAAGCCAACGGGGCAGTCGACCTCGATCGCCAAGCGGATCGAGGACGAGCTCGATGCGCCTGTCGTCGCCGGGCTGCACTCGCTCGCCGCTGCGAATCTCGTTGACGGGCCCCCGGACGAGGACGCGCTCGTCTGCGGCGACGACGCCGAAGCGAAGGCGCTCGCGCTCGACCTCGCCTCGCGGCTCGTCTCCGGGAGCGCCCTCGACTGCGGGCCGCTCGCCAGTGCCCGCGCGCTCGAGGGGATGACGGCCGTGATCGTGAACGTCAACAAGCGCTACAAGGCCCACGCCGGCCTGCGGATCTCCGGCCTGCCGTGACGGCTGAAGTCCGGGTCATCCCGCTCGAGGGCATCCCGGAGATCGAGGACGGTGACGACCTCGCGGGGCTGCTCCTGGCCGCGGCCGAGCGAGCGAGCGGCTTCGAGGACGCGGACGTCCTTGTCGTCGCCCAGAAAGCGGTCTCGAAGGCAGAGGGACGCGTCGTGCGCCTGGACGACGTCGAGCCGTCCGCGCGCGCACTTGAGCTTGCCGACGACCGCGACCCGCGGCACGTCGAGTGGATCCTGCGCGAGAGCGCGCACGTCGTCCGCGTGCGGCCGCCGCTGATCATCGTCGAGACGAAGCACGGCTTCGTCTGCGCCTCGGCGGGGGTCGATGCATCGAACGCAAAAGGGGAGGGGACGCTGATTCTGCTCCCGCTCGATCCGGATGCCTCCGCAGCGAGGATCCGTCATGCGATCCTCGACCGGACGGGACGCGACGTCGGTGTGATCGTCAGCGATTCGTTCGGGCGGCCGTTCCGCCAGGGCACGACCGACGTCGCGCTCGGCGTCGCCGGCGTCAGGCCGCTGCTCGATCTCCGCGGGGTCCGCGACCACTTCGGCTACGAGCTGCAGGCGACCCAGATCGCGGTCGCGGACGAGCTCGCCGGTGCAGCCGAGCTCGTGCTGGGCAAGGTCCGCGGGATCCCGGCTGCCGTGATCCGCGGCGTCGACTTCCGCGGTTCGGGCACGGGCGCCGACATCCCGATCCCCGAGGAGCGCGGACCTCTTCCGCTGAGTTTTCCCCGCAGACGGAGAATCCGCAGCAGCGGATTCCCGGTCGCGAAGACCCGTGAAGTGGCCGCTACGCGGCCAGGCCTTCGAGCGCCAGAGCCGCCAGCCGCTGCCCGATCACGGGCGCGAACTTGAAGCCGTGGCCGCTGCAGGGGGAGCCAACGACGATGCGGCCCCGCCGCTCGAGCAGGAACTCGTCGTTCTCCCGGACCGTGTAGAGACATGTCTCCGTGTGTGTCACCCGGCCGGCTTCTGGGAAACGGCGTTTGACCCAGGCCGCCGTCCGCGCGGCCAGCTCGCGATCGGGGAAGGCGGCCTCGTCCGGGTCGGTGGGGCGGCCGGTCTGGTGCAGGCCCGCCTTGAGCCCGCCGTTCGGGGTAGTCGCGAGCGCGTAGCCGGACTTTCCGCCTGCCGTCGTGTCGATCACCGACGGCACCGCGCGGCCGAGGCTGAAGTACGAGGCTGTCTCGACGGTCGGCGTCGCATCGACGCCGGCGAGGGCAGGCGCCCACGCGCCTGCCGTCACGACGGCCACACGTGCCTGCACCCCGCCGGCGCTCACGCTCTCGTCGTCCTCTTCGATCTCCTCGACCCGGAGTCCCTCGCGCACGTCGAGACCTGCTGCCAGCGCCTCCACGGCGGCGTCGGCGACGATGATGCCGCCGTCCGCCTGATAGAGGCCGCGGTCGCCGGGATCCGCGCGGATCCCGAAGCGGTGCTCGATCTGGCCCGCGTCGAGCACCTCGAACGCCACGCCGCACTCGGTGAGCGCATCGCGGTTCGGCGCCCAGTTGCCGAGGTCGAGCGTGCCGTGCAGGTCGAGCAGCGGCAGCCCGCACTCGGCCTCGAGCTCGCGCCAGAGCGGGAAGCTCTCCTGGGCGAGGCGCACCCAGCGCGCTTCCGGATACGACAAACGGACGATCCGCGACCTGCCGTGACTGGAGCCGCGGTCGTGGCCGAGCTCGAACTGCTCGCAGACGACGACCTCACGTCCTGCCTGTGCGAGGGCGCGCGCGGTCGCGAGGCCCATCACCCCGGCTCCGACGACGACGACCTCGGTGTCGAAGGCGACCACGCGCCAGAGCCTAGCGAGCCGGGGGAGCACGTCGAACAACGGCTCGCGCGGGCTCGAGGCGTGGGCGGCGTTGAGCTAGCCGGGGCGGTGACCCGAGGCGTGCGCGAGCGCGATCGCGAGCGTTTGCTCGACCGTGCCGGTGCCTGCTGCGCGGCGGATCGCGAGCACGTCGTCGAACGCGTCGAAGAAGAGGTCGAGCAGCTCGGCGTCGAACTGCGTGCCGCGACCCTCGACCATCAGCGCTCGAGCCTCGTTCGGCTGGAACGCCTGCCGGTAGACGCGATCGGAGGTGAGAGCGTCGAACACGTCGGCGATCGCGCAGATCCGGCCCTCGATGGGGATCGCGTCGCCGGCCGTGCCGGCCGGATAGCCGCTGCCGTCCATCCGCTCGTGATGCGTGAGCGCCATCTCGGCGGCGAGGTCGAGCAGCTCGACTTCGGACCCGGCGAGGATCCGGTGGCCCATCTCGGTGTGCGCCTCCATCACTCTGCGCTCGTCGTCGCTGAGGCGTCCCGGCTTGAGCAAGATCCGATCCGGGATCCCGATCTTGCCGACGTCGTGCATGGGGCTTGCGATTCGGATCAGCTCGGCCCGCTGGGCATCGAGACCGGCGAGGCGCGCGAGCAGCGCGCAATAGAGGCTCATCCGAACGATGTGCTCGCCCGTCTCCTGGTTCCGGAACTCGGCGGCCCACGAGAGCCGGCGAATCGTCTCCTCGCGCAGACGGCGCAGCTCGGTGTCGGAGCGCTCGAGCTGGGCGATCGTCTCGCGCAGCGCTGTCGTGCGTGCGAGGACAGTCTGCTCGAGCATCTCGCGGTGGTTGCGGTTCTCGATCTCGAGCGTGCGCCGGCGCAGGGCGTTGTTGACGTTGATGATCAGCTCGTTCGGCTTGAACGGCTTCAGCACGTAGCCATATGCGCCGAGCTCGATCGCGATCTCGGCATAGCTGCGGTCGTCCATGCCGGTCACCATGACGACGGCCGTCTCGGGATAGTGAGCGAGCACCTCGCGTGTGAGATCGATCCCGGACTCGCCGGGCATGTTGACGTCGCTCAGCACGAGCGCGACGGGGGTCTCCTTGAGCACGCGCCGGGCGGCCGCGGCCGACTCGGCCGGGATGCACTCGTAGCCCTGCGCTCCGAGGAGGCGTGCGAGGAGGGTGCGGATCTGATCTTCGTCGTCGACGATCAGAACCCGCTCATCGGGTTGCGGCGAGCTCATCTGAGGGTTATCGGCAGTTAGGCGCCGTTCTCAACTTCGACGAGCTCGATTCTGTTCCCCCACGGATCGGCCACGTGGCACCTGCGGACGCCGGGAATCGAGGCGTCGTCGGTCGCCGGCACGCCGGCGCCGTGGAGCCGGGCGAGGAGCTCGTCGTAGCCGGAGACGGCGAACGCCGGATGCGCCTTGCGCGCCGGAGCGAACGCTTGCTCGACGCCGACGTGCAGCTGCTGTCCTCCGACGCGGAACCAGACCCCGCCCCGGGCGCGGAGCGGCTCGGGTTTCTCGAGCTCCTCGAGCCCGAGCAGTCCGCTGAAGAAGCGTCGCGCCTCCGGCTCGCAGCCGGGCGGCGCAGTGAGCTGGACGTGGTCGATGCCGTCGAGCACAGCCGCGAAGGATAAAGTCGCCCGAATGCTCTTCGAGGGTCTCGCCGAGCTGCACACCCACCTCGGCGGCTCGGTCGCCTCCGACATTCTCTGGTCGCTCGCGCACGAGCAGGGGATCGCACTGCCGGTGAAGGACTACTGGGAGTTCGACGCCCTCGTCACCGTCTCCGACCCGCGCGGGGTCGAGAACCTGGACGCGCTCGACCGGATCTACCACTGGACGGAGCTGATCCAGTCGTCGCCGTTGGCCGTCGAGCAGTCCGTGCACGGCGCCATCGGCGGCGCCTACCGCAGCCAGGGGATCACGACGCTCGAGCTCCGCTTCAACCCGATGAAGCGGAACCGCGGCGGCGAGCGCGACCTCGACCACATCATCCTCGCGGCGATCCGGGGCCTCGATCGCGCGTCGCTCGAGTACCCGCAGGTCCGCGCCGGTCTGATCCTGATGATGGATCGCACCTTCGACGCGCGCCAGAACGAGGTCGTCGTCGAGAAGGCGATCCGGTGGGCCTCCCGCGGCGTGGTCGGGATCGATATCGCCGGCCCCCGTCCCGGTGGCGGCCGCTACGACTACACCCAGATCGCCCCGATGGTCGAGACAGCGCGCGCGGCTGGGCTCGGGATCACGATTCACGTCGGCGAGGAAGGCGAGACCGGCGGGGAGGAGCTCGCAGAGGTCGTCGAGCGCCTGCGGCCGGACCGGATCGGCCACGGCATCCTCGCCGCGAAGGATCCTGAGCTGATGCGGCTCCTGCGCGAAGCGGGCACGGTGCTCGAGATCTGCCCGACGTCGAACCTGCTCACGAAGGCGCTTCCGGACGAGGCCGCGGTCCGCGAGACGTTCGCCGCCTTCAGGGAGCACGGCGTCGCGTTCACGATCGCCACCGACGGCCCCGAGATGATGCGCACGCACCTCCGCGACGAGCTCGAGCTGCTGGAGCGGATCGAGGCGCTGACACAGGACGAGCTCGAGGCCGCGAATCGCCGCGGCCACGAGGCCAGTTTCATCGGGTGGGGTCGACGGAACATCGACTGAGTCACTGAGCGACGTCCCGTCGAACCCACCGCTGAGGAATCTCACGCGTCCGGCGCTCGTTGCGTTGTAGGGACATGGCCGCCGCCGCCCGCTGGAAGCTCCTGACCGCGCTCTGGACCGTCTACCTGGTCTGGGGCTCGACCTACCTTGCGATCAAGCTGTCGGTCGAGACGCTGCCCGCGTTCCTCTCCGCCGGCACGCGCTTCCTCCTCGCCGGCGCCCTGCTCACGCTGATCCTGGCACTGCGCGGCCGTAGCCTTCGCGTCACCCGACGCGAGCTGGCGTCCTCGGCGCTGCTCGGGCTCTCGCTGCTCGCGCTCGGCGTCGGCATGGTCACGATCGCCGAGACGAGGATCGACTCCAGTGTCGCGGCGATGATCGCGGGGTCGGTGCCGCTGCAGGTGATCCTGCTGCGCACGCTCGCACGCGATCGGGTCGCGCTCGCGACGCGGCTCTCCGTGCTCGTGGGGCTCGCGGGGCTCGCCCTCGTCGTCATCCCCGGCGGCAGCGGCGCCTCGAGCGCGATCGGTCTCGCGATGGCGCTGGCCGCGAGCATCTCCTGGTCGCTCGGCTCCTTCTTCGCGCACCGGCTGCCGCTGCCGAAGGACGGCTTCGTCGCGGCGTCCTGGGAGATGCTGAGCGCGGGCGTGTTCCTCGTCTTCCTCGGCGTCGTCACCGGCGAGCCCTGGTCGATGGACGCCGCCGGCTTCACGGTCCAGTCGATCGCGGCCTGGCTCTACCTGGCCATCTTCGGCTCGCTGATTGGCTTTACCGCATACGCGTGGCTGCTCCGGCACGCGCCCATC
This sequence comes from uncultured Gaiellaceae bacterium, assembly GCA_963829845.1. GTDB lineage: Bacteria > Actinomycetota > Thermoleophilia > Gaiellales > Gaiellaceae > Gaiellasilicea. The sequence goes on from CAWHKD010000027.1 coordinate 76,842, forward strand.
TCGAAGGTCGTGACCCACCAGTACGTGAACCCGGTGGTCGCGATCGCCCTCGGCGCGCTCGTCCTCGACGAGCAGTTGACGCTCGCCGTCGCTGCCGGCGCCGCGCTGATCGTCGGCTCGGTCTTCGTCGCCGTGCGCTCGGAGAACGCCGCCGCGGCTGCCGCTACGCGCCGTTCACCTGGGACCGCTGATGTGCGAGGTACTCCAGCAGATCGGACCTTGTGAGGATCGCGGCCGGGCGCCCGGCCGCCGCGACGACGACCGCCGCGCTCGGGCCGGACAGGTCGGCGAAGACCTGATCGAGTGAGTCGCCGACGTCGACGGCGGCGAGCGGCGGCTGCATCAGCGCTGCCACGTCCTCATTCAGGGCGTCCGGGTTCTTGAAGACGCGGTCGAGCACGCCCCGCTCCTGCAGCGAGCCGACCACATCCGCGAGCGACTCGACCGGTTCGCTCCGTACGACGGGCAGCTGTGAGATCGAGTAGCGCTGCATCAGGTCGATCGCAGCGCCCACCTTTGCGTGCGACTCGATCGTGACGAGGTCTGGCACCTCGTGCTCCTCGGCCCGCTTGAAGCGCAGCACCTGGTCGATCGTCGGCGCGGGCGCCTTCCGCTCGAGGAAGCCGTACTGGAGCATCCAGTTGTCGTCGTAGAACTTGGAGAGGTAGGAGCGCCCGGAGTCGGGGAGGATGGTCAGGATCCTCGCGTTCCGGCCGTAGTCCTTCGCCAGCTCGAGCGCAGCCCAGATCGTTGTCCCGGCAGAGCCGCCGGCGAGGATCCCCTCCTCGCGCGCAAGCCGCCGCGCGGTCACGAACGAGTCCCGGTCGGAGACGCGCACCCAGCGGTCGACGACGTCGCGCGACATCGTCTCAGGCCACGTGTCCTTGCCGATCCCTTCCACGAGGTATGGATGAGTCTCGTCGGACGTGTAGACCGAACCCTCCGGGTCTGCGCCGACGATTTGGATCTCCGGGTTTCGCTCCTTCAGGTACCGGCCGGCGCCCGAAATCGTGCCGCCCGTGCCGACCGAGATCACGAGTGCGTCGATCTCGCCGTCGGTCTGCTCCCAGATCTCCGGCCCCGTCGTCTCGTAGTGAGCCTGGGGATTCGCCATGTTCGAGTACTGGTCGGGCTTGAAGCCGCCAGGGATCTCCTCCGCGAGCCGGTCGGAGACGCTGTAGTAGCTCTCGGGCGAGTCGTGCTCGACCGCGGTCGGCGTGATCACGACCTCCGCTCCGTAGGCCCGGAGCATCGAGATCTTCTCCTGGCTCATCTTGTCGGGCATGACGAAGATGCACCGGTAGCCGCGCGCAGCCGCCGCGATCGCGAGCCCGACACCTGTGTTGCCGGAGGTCGGCTCGACGATCGTGCCGCCGGGCCGCAGCTTCCCCTCGAGCTCGGCCGCTTCGATCATCGCCATCCCGATCCGGTCCTTGTTCGACCCTCCGGGGTTCAGATACTCGAGCTTCGCGAGCAGGGTCGGCTCGACATCGCGGGCGATCCGGTCGAGCCGGACGATCGGGGTGTGGCCGACCAGGTCGAGCAGCGTTGGGTACTCGCGGGCCATCGGCGCGTAAGCCTATGCAATCCGTACTCGTCCGCAGCCGCGATCAGCGCAGTCACCGATGGCGTCGAGTGAGGGCGAGGCGCATCCTCCGGGCATGACATCGCGGGTGACACCGAAGCAGTGCAGCCTTCGTGAGACGATCGGCGAGCAGGAGCTCTGCCCGGGTCCTCCTGTCTCTTCTGGGAGGACGGCGGCGCGGTCGCCGAGCCGGGCTGCGCGATCGAGCGGCTGGGCGTGCCGGTGAAGGAGCGGCGCGATCTCGCGCTGCACCTGCTCGAGCTCCGGGTCCGTGCCGACGAGCTCCGGACGGCCGCAGAGCGCCGGGATGCGCACCGCCGCTTCTCGGAGCTGCTGAACCTCAACCGCGAGTAGCGCCGAGGCCACGCCGGGGCACCGGCGAGGACTGGATGATCGACGTCGTCGTCTGGCCGTAGAGGATGAAGCGGTCGAGGATCTCCTCGAGCTGCTCGACGTCGCGGACGTGGAGCTTCATGAAGAAGCAGTCCTCGCCGGTGATCCTGTGGCACTCGACGACCTCGGGAGTCTCGCGGGCAAGCTCGGCGACCTTGTGCAGCTGTCGCGCCGAGGGGCGGATCCGCATGATCACGCCGAGCGCGTACCCGAGCGCCTTCGCATCGACGTCGGCGCGGTAGCCGGTGATGACGCCGCCGCGTTCGAGCCGGCGCAACCGCTCGGCGACCGCGGGTGCCGAGAGGTTCACCCGCCGGCCCAGCTCGGCGTGCGTGAGCCGCGCGTCCTCTTGCAGCTCGGCCAGCAGCATTGCATCCGTCCGATCGAAGGTCGATCGGTCGTTCTGCCGCTGCTTCGTCGCCATCTGCGTCCGCAATCCTTCGTCTCTAGGGGCCATTCTCGGCTTTTCGTGGGGATCCTATCTCCATGCGCTCCTCCGGGCTCCCGCCGCACGCCTACTTCGTCGGCAGCGCGGTCTTCCACTACCTCGGACCGGCGTTCGCGGTACTGCTCTTCGCACGGGTCGACGTCCTCGGCGTCGCCTGGCTCCGGATCGCCGCCGCGGCTGCCGTCTTCGCGGTCTGGCGCCGACCGTGGCGCCTCGTCGCCCGTCTCGACGAGCGAAGCCGGTGGACGTTTGTGGCCTGGGGCGCCGTCCTGGCGGTGATGAACATGTGCTTCTACCTGGCAATCGACCGGCTGCCGCTCGGCACGGTTGCGGCGATCGAATTCCTGCCCGTAGTCGCGCTCGCCGCACTCGGCGCGCGGACGGGGCGGAACGCCGCCGCGCTGGCACTCGCAATCGGCGGCGTCTACCTCCTCACCGACGTCCAACTCGAGGGCGAGCCGGTCGGTGTGGCACTCGCGCTGGCGAACGCCGTCCTCTTCGCCGCGTACATCGTCCTCGGCCACCGGGTCGCGCAGGGCGAGCGCATCGGCGGGATCGACGGCCTGGCGGCCTCGATGCTGGTCGCGCTCGTGGTCGTGACGCCGATCGGCGGCTGGGAGGCGCTGCCCGCGCTCGTCGACCCGGTTGCGCTCGCGGCGGGGATCGGTGTCGGGATCGCCTCCTCGGTGGTCCCGTACGTCTGTGACCAGCTGGCGATGGCGCGGCTCGAGCGGTCGACCTACGCGCTGCTCGTGTCGCTCCTGCCGGCGACCGCGACAGCGATCGGCGTCGCGGTTCTCGGGCAGATGCCATCGCGCGCCGAGCTCGCGGGGATCGCGCTCGTCGCGGTCGGCGTCGCCGTCCACCGCGAGCGGTCAGTCAAGGCGCCAGAAGTCGCCCGTCAGGCCGAGCTCGTCCAGGATCGCCTGTGACTGGGCCGCCGTCCGTGGCCGCCAGTCGGGCTCGAGCCGCGTCCACCACCAGCGGCGCGCGAGCTCGTTCAGCTGAAAGGCGCTCATGCTCGCGCCGGATCCCACCCGTTTTCGCCGAGCCAGCGCTCGAGATGCTCCTCCGACCGGAGGAAGACCATCGTGCTTCAGGTGAAGGCGATGTCGTCCCACCAGTGCCGCGCCGGGACGACGAAGTGGACGAGCAGCTCGCCGCCGCGGACGAGCTCGCCGCCGCGCACCTCGAGCTCGAGCGGCTCGCTGCAGTCCGGGCACTCCGAGCCGACGGTGCCATCTGTGTGCAGCGCGGCCGGGATCCCGAGCGCGTCCCAGGCACAGTTGGCAAACCACGAGCGGCCGCCCGCCTCAACCCGGTGCAGCGTCTCCGTCGCGGAGAACGGGTTCAGCATCCGGATCTCGGTCGTGCCCGGTTGGAGGACGAACGCGTGCGCCTCGTGGAGGCGTGCGTACGCGGCCGCAACCTCGTCCTCGGCGAGTCCGAGCGCAACTGCGGTCTCGGCCGTCGACAGCGCCTTCCGCTCCGCGACGAACGCCCCGTAGACGTGGTTCCGGATCCCCAGATCGAGCTCGTCCACCAGGCGAGTATGCCTCTCGAGGAGAGCGGCGAAGCAAGGATCATGGGCCGCGGAGCGGGCCCCTTTAGGATCTTTGCGCGATGCCGGATCCGCTCCTGCGGATCCGGCATCCTGCGCTGAAAATTCAGTGGCGGAAATGCCGGCGCCCGGTGAAGACCATCACGGCGCCGGCGCTCTCGACCGCCTCGATCACGTCGAGGTCGCGCTTCGAGCCTCCGGGCTGGATGAAGGTGTCGACGCCTGCCTCGAGCCGAGCCGCGGGCCGTCGGGGAAG
>CAWHKD010000028.1:0-28700 GCA_963829845.1 uncultured Gaiellaceae bacterium
CGCAGGGACTCGGTCTGGCGCTGATGGAGGAGATCCGCACCCGCGACGGGCTGATCACGAACGCGAGCTTCACCGACTATCTGATCCCGACCACGCTCGACATGCCGCCCGTGACGAGCGAGCTGATCGAAGACGCCGAGCCCGGATGCGCCCTACGGCGTCAAGGGCGTGGGCGAGCCGCCGACCGTGGTCTCCTCCGCGGCGGTCGTGTCGGCACTGCGCGCCGCGACCGGCCGGGAGCTGGCGCGCATTCCGGTGCGGCCCGACGACATCGCTCTCTAGGTCGAGTCCGACACGCGTCCGGCGCCTGCCGGCGCCGCTTCGGCCTCCGCGGGCACGGACTCCCGCCGGACGACAACTGCCACAGACGCCAGCACGATCGACGCACCCACCCGATCCGCCAGGTGATCTCCTCGTGCAGGACGACCGCGCCGAGCGCGATCGCGACGACGGGATTGACGTAGGCGTACGTCGCCACCTTGCTGATCGGAGCGTTCTGCAGCAGCCAGACGTACGCCGTGTAGCCGACCAGCGAGCCGAAGAGGACGAGGTACCACCAGCCGAGGATCGAGCGGGTCGACCACTCGGACGGGTCGAAGTCCGTCGCGAGCAGGCCGATCGGAAGCAGCACGAGCCCGCCGACCAGCATCTCCAGCGCCGTTGCGGCGAACGCGTCCCGCGGCATCGGCAACCGGCCCGAGAGATACGAGCCGACCGCCCAGGCGACCGCCGAGCCGACGACGAGAGCGAGCCCGGTCGTGCTCGCTCCGCCTCCCGGCCGGACGAGGACGGCGATCCCGACGAAGCCGATCGCGACGCCGACGAGGGAGCCCCGGGTCGGGCGCTCGCCGCCGGCGAATCGCAGCGCCACCACGAGCAGCGGCACCGACGCGATCACGAGGGAGGCAAGCCCGATCGGCACCTCCTGCTCGGCGACGAAGAGCAGCGCATTCGCACCGGGTAGGAGCACGCCGATCAGCGCGGCGGAGCCCAGCTCCGAGCGTGAGACAACGCAGCGCCGAGAAGCCGCGCCGCCACGCGACCCAGCCGGCCATGAGCGCACCGGCCACCAGGAAACGCCACGACACGGCGAAGAGCGGTGGAATCGTCTCGCCGGCGAGCTCGATCCCGAGGTAGGTCGAGCCCCAGATGATGTAGACGGCCCAGAGGGCGACCCAGACCTTCGCGCCGTGAGTCAACCCTTACGCAGCGCGAGCAGCGCGCCGACCGCCAGCAGCAGCACGCCGACGATGCGTGGCCAGTTCAGCGGCACCTGCTCGACGCCGAACCAGCCGTAGCGGTCGATCAGCACGCCCATCGCCAGCTGTCCCGCGATCAGGAGCCCGATCGTCGCCGTCGCGCCGATCGCGGCGTCACGACCGTGATCGTGAGCACGACGACGACGCCCATGCCGCCGCCGCCGACCCAGTACCACCAGGGCGAGTGGAGCGCCTCGCCGAAGCCGGCCAGGCTCTGGCGGAGGACGAGCAGGACCGTCGTCGCGATCAGCGTCGAGAAGAGGAGGTTCGCCGCGATCGCCTCGTAGGAGCCGATCCGCTCGCCGAAGCGGCCCATCACCGCCACCTGGATCGAGCCTGCGAGGCCCGCGGTCAGCGCGAGCGTGGCTGCTGCAGCCGTTCCTCCGGACACTGGCGCAAGCTATACGCTCCCGCACGTCCCGAGCCAAAGGAGTGGAGCATGGTGCGAGCGGTGATTCAGTACGAGCGCGAGCCGGAGCCGAGCGGTACGCGCGGCACATCGAAGAGTTCGTCGGCCGGTGCGAGTGCCGCGCGTTCCGGCACGGCAAGGCGTTCGGCTCGCCGTTCGGCGAGCCCGCCGTTCGCGTACTACGCCGAGTTCGAGTGGGCCGACATGGACGCGTTCAAGGCGGCGGCCCGCACCGAGGAGTTCGCCGCCAGCGGCAAGGACGCGATGGAGATGGGGATCCCCTTCACCGTCACCTTCGTCGAGCTCGAAGAGTGACCGAGCCCGACCAGCCCCGCCCGCTCTCGCCCGACGAGCTCGGCTTCGAGCGGATCGTCTACGAGAAGGACTACCCGCGCGCGACCGTGACGCTGAACCGGCCGGAGGTGCTGAACGCCTTCGACTTCCGGATGCTGCGCGAGCTCGCGCGCGCGTTCGAGGACGCGTCGTGGGACGACGAGATCCGCGTCGTCGTCGTCACCGGCACCGGCCGCGCGTTCTGCGTCGGCGCCGACCTGCGCGCCTGGGGCGAGGACCTGCTCGGGAACTCGAAGGAGTACTGGAAGTGGTTCGGCGCCTTCAAGGACATGCACGACCGGCTGCGCGAGATCGGCAAGCCGACGATCGCGCGCGTGAACGGGATCGCCGTCGGCGGCGGCAACGAGCTGCAGATGGGCTGCGACCTCTCCGTGATGGTCGACGACGCCTTCATCCGCCACGTCGGGCTCGAGCACGGCTCCGTGCCGGCCGGCGGCGCGACCCAGTGGCTGCCGATCATGATCGGCGACCGCCGCGCCCGAGAGATGATCCTGCTCTGCGACGAGGTGCCCGCCTCGCAGGCAGCGGAGTGGGGCCTGGTCAACCGCGCGGTGCCGGCCGCCGAGCTCGACGCCGTCGTCGACGAGTGGGTCGAGAAGCTCGCCCGCAAGCTGCCCGAGACGACGCGGTACGCGAAGCAGCAGCTGAACTGGTGGCGCGACATCTCCTGGCACGAGACGGTCGGCCACGCGCGCGACTGGCTGGCGCTCTCGATGCTCGGCGAGGAGGCCCAGGGCGCGGTCAAGCGCTTCCTCGACCGCTCGAAGTAATGGAGCTCCGCACCGAGCGGCTCGTGCTCCGGCCGGTGACCGAGGACGACGTCGACGCGATGCTCGCCGTCCGGAACGCGCCGGCGGTGATCGGGACGACGAGCACGAAGGAACCGCTGCGGCGCGAGCGGATGGCGGGCCAGGTTGAGCGAAGGGTCGCGAGCTGGCGCGAGCGGGACTTCGGCTCGTGGCTCGTGCTGCGCGAGGACGAGCCGATCGGCTTCGTCGAGGTGCACCCCATCGGCGAGGACAGCGGCGTCGACCCGGACGAGCTCGAGCTCGGGGTCGTCCTCCACCCCGACCACTGGGGCCGGGGCATCGCGCTCGAAGCAGGAGCTGCGGTCGCTCGTGACCTGTTCGAGCGAGTCGGCCGCGAGCGCCTCTACGCGGGCGTCGAGGAGACGAACGACAGGTCGCTGCGCCTGCTCGCGAAGGTCCCAGGCGTCCGGCATCTGGGCGGCGAGCTCTACGAGTTCGACCGCGCGGCGTTAGGGTCGTTGCCATGAGCGAAGTGCTGACCGAGCGCGACGGCGCCGTTCTCACGATCACGCTCAACCGGCCGGACGTCTTCAACGCGTTCAACGCTGCGCTGCATGCGCGGCTGCGCGACGCGCTCGAGGAGGCGGCGCTCGCCTGAGGTTCGTGCGGTCGTGATCACGGGCGCCGGGCGCGGCTTCTGCTCCGGGCAGGACCTGAAGGAGTTCCAGGAGGTGCCCGGGTCGATCCGTGACCGGCTCGAGCAGACCTACCATCCGAACATCCGGCTGATCCGCGCACTCGAGAAGCCGGTGATCGCGGCCGTCAACGGCCCGTGCGCGGGGGCGGGACTCTCGCTCGCGGCGGCGTGCGACATCAGGATCGCCTCCGACGCCGCGACGTTCGTGCCCGGCTTCATCGGGATCGGGCTGATCCCCGACTCGGGCGGATCCTGGTTCATCCATCGCCTGCTCGGTTTCGCGCGCGCGTTCGAGTGGATGACCTCGAACCGAAAGCTCACCGCGGCCGAGGCCCACGCCTGGGGGCTCGTCTCCGAGGTCGTCGAGGGCGAGGGGCTCGCCGCCCGCGCCGCCGAGCTCGCCGGCTTCTACGCGGGCCTGCCGACGCGCGCGATCGGGATGACGAAGCGGCTCTTCGAGCACGCCTACGACGCGACGCTCGAGGAGCAGCTCGCGCTCGAGGCCGAGCTCCAGCAGGAGGCGACCGGGACGGCCGACTTCGCCGAGGGCGTCCAGGCGTTCCTCGAGAAGCGCCCGCCGCGCTTCAGCGGGAGCTAGCGAGCAACCCGAGCACCTCGTCGTCCTCCGGGAAGCGCCCTTCTCGCTGCTTCGAGAAGACGAGCTCGCCGTCCGAGAGCACGTCGTACTGGCTGTTCGCGCCCTCGACGATCGAGGCAGGGATGCCGTTGCCGTTCAGCACGGCCGCGAGACTCGCGGCCCGTCGGTCGTAGCCGCTTCAGACGGGGCAGTAGTGGATCTCGACGGCCACGCGCCGAGCTTACCCGTGCAGGCGCGGCCGATGCCGCTCGGCAATCGCGGTCAGGTCGAGGCCGGCGGGCAGCGTCCCGTAGATGCCGCCGGGGCGGTCGAGCCGCGAGGCGCAGAACGCGGCTGCGACCTCGGGCGGGCCGTGGCGGACGAGCAGGGAGCCCTGCAGCGTCACCGCGAGCAGCTCGAGCAGACGCCGCGCGCCCTGCTCCTCGGGATCGGCGACCTCGCCCTCGAGGCGGGCGATCGCCGCGTCGAGCCGCTGATCCGCTCCAGCCGCGAGCCGCACCTCCGCCAGGAACGCCTCGGCGGTCTCGGGCTCGCGGCCGAGTGCCCGGAGGACGTCGAGCGCGTTGACGTTGCCGGACCCTTCCCAGATCGAGTTGAGCGGGCTCTCGCGGAAGAGGCGCGGCAGCTGCGACTCCTCGACGTAGCCGTTGCCGCCCAGGCACTCGAGCGCCTCCGCGACGAGGGGCGGGGTGCGCTTGCAGATCCAGAACTTCGCGACGGCGGTCGCGATTCGCCGGAACGGCCCGTCGGCCTCGTCGTACGCCCGCGCGAGGCGCAGCGCCGTCACGGTCGCAGCTTCCGATTCGACGCAGAGGTCGGCGAGCACGTTCTGCATCAACGGCTGCCCGGCAAGGAGATGGCCGAAGGCCTCTCGGTGGGCGGCGTGGTGGGTCGCCTCTGCGACGGCCCGGCGCATCAGCGCCGTCGAGCCGAGCACGCAGTCGAGGCGCGTGTGGTTGACCATTTCGAGGATCGTCCTGAGGCCGCGTCCCTCCTCGCCGACGAGGTGCGCGACCGCGCCGTCGAGCGCGACCTCCGCCGAGGCGTTGGATCGGTTGCCGAGCTTGTCCTTCAGCCGCTCGATCCGGAAACCCGGCTGCGGCCGCGCGAGCAGGAAGCAGGTGAGCCCGGCCGGAGCCTGCGCGAGCACGAGGAACGCATCGCTCATCGGTGCCGAGCAGAACCACTTGTGCCCGTCCAGCTCCCAGACCTCGCCGACCGGCCGTGCCGTCGTCTCGTTCGCGCGCACGTCGGAGCCGCCCTGGCGCTCGGTCATCGCCATCCCGCAAAGCGCGTCGCCTCCTGTGAGCCGCGGGATCCACTCGTCGCCGAGATCGGGCTGCGAACGGAGTGCCGGCACGGCTGCGAAGGTCATCGAGAGCGGACAACCGACTCCGGCCTCGACCTGGCCCAGCAGCATGAACAGGGTCGCCCGAGCGACGTGCGCGCCCGGCTCCGGCTCGATCCACGGCAGCGAGTGCACCCGCGTCTCGAGCCCGAGCCGGAGCAGCGAGTCCCACGCCGGGTGGAACTCGATTTCGTCGATGCGCTCGCCGTAGCGATCGTGCGACCGGAGCTTCGGCGGATGCTCATTCGCGAGGCGGCCCCATTCCAGCGGCTCGCCGCCGAGTGCCTCGCCGAAGGCGGCGATCTGCTCCTCCCAGGCCGCGCCGCCCTCCCGGCGCAGCCCCTCGACGAGCGCGGCGTCCTGCTCGTACAGGTTGTAGCCGGCAAGCGGCGGCGGCTGGTTGGCGCCTCGGGTTCCGGCGACGGCCATCAGCCGGGCGGGATGTTCTGGTTGAAGCGGAGCACGTTCGCCGGGTCGTACCGCCGCTTGACCGTCTGCAGACGCTCGAACGCGGGGACCCCGAACGCCGCGCGGACTCGCTCCGCGGGCTCATCCGCTTGCATGTAGTTGAGGTAGCCGCCGCCTTGGAGCGAGTACGGCGTCGCCAGGGCTGCCGTCTCGCGCGCCCATTCGACCTGCACGTCGTCCGTCGCCGGGTCGTCCCAGATCCCGAGTGCGCTGATGTTGAACGCGGCGTCGCGGAAGCCGACCGGGGTCGCCTCGCGCGGCACGCGTGCGGCGGCGCCGTGGATCGCCTCGATCAGGATCGAGCCGCGCGGCACGTCCGGGTCGATCGCCTGCTCCAGCCCATCCAGCAGCGCGTCCGGCAGCTCTCGCACGAAGTGGCTCTTCCAGTAGTGGCGCAGCCCGAACGGCATGTCGAGCAGGCCCTGCAGCTCCAGGTACGGCCGGCGGCGTACCTCGTCGAGCGCGAGGCCTTCGACTCCGCGGAGCCGACGCAACAGCCCAGGCTCCTCCTCCGGCCCGGTCGAGCAGACGATGACGCCGAAGACGCACTGCCCGTTCTGGGCCGAATGTCCGAGCACGGCCTGGGTCGAGAAGTCGTCGGGAGCGGCGAGAGCGACGTCACGGAAGAGGCGCATCGGCTCGGCGGCCGCGTGGACGGGCCAGATGAGGATGCCGCCGACGACCTCGTCGACCGGATGGAGCTGGAAGTCCAGCCGCGTGACGACGCCGAAGTTCCCGCCGCCGCCCCGGATCGCCCAGTAGAGGTCGGCGTGGGCATCCTCGCTCGCCTCGACGACGGTGCCGTCGACCGTGACCACCTCGGCGCCGACGAGGTTGTCGCACGAGAGCCCGTAGCGGCCGATCAGAAAGCCGATGCCGCCGCCGAGGGTCAGGCCGGCGACACCGGTCGTGCCGAAGGTGCCGCCGGGGGCGGCCAGCCCATGTGCCTGGGTGGCTGCATCGAAGGCACGCCAGGTGACGCCGCCGCCGGCGCGCGCGATTCGCGCGACCGGGTCGACCTCGACGTCAATGAGGCCGGAGAGGTCGACGACAAGCCCGCCGTCGCAGACGGCGTGTCCTGCGACGTTGTGGCCGCCGCCGCGAACCGCGATCGGCAGCCCGTGCTCGACCGCAGCCCGGAGCGCGGCGACGACGTCGGCGGTGCTCCGGCAGCGGGCGATCGCGACCGGCCGGCGGTCGACGAACGAGTTGAACGTCGTCCGCGCCTCGTCGTACGAGGGATGCACCTCGGTGAGAAACTCGCCCGAGAAGCCGTGGGCGGCTGCGGTCGGCTCGACGGTGGAGCTGCTCACTGCCGCCGAGCCTAGTCACGCCGCGCCGCACGGGTCAATACGGTCTCCTCGTGCCAGAGACGCGCTACATCGGACGCGCAAACATCGCGAAGCGGCTGCGCGCCCTCGAGGGCTCACCGGGACGGTCCGTCTACCGGGGCGGCGCGGCCCGGATCGAGCTCGACGAGACGGCGCTGACGGTGACGCCGCCGTTCGGTCTCCCGCACGAGGGCGAGTACGACGTCGTGCGCGCAGGACCGCTCCTCGAGGCGCTCGACGCGGCTCCGCGCGTGGCCGTTCTGCTCGTACGGATGGGCGGTTACGCCGTCGGCGTCTTCGAAGGCGAGCGTCTCGTCGCGTCCAAGATCGGCACGCGTTTCGTCAAGGGCCGCCACAAGAAGGGCGGCTCCTCGTCCAATCGTTTCCGGCGCCGCCGCGGCGAGCAGGAGCGGGAGCTTGTCGACGCGGCCGCCGCGGAGGCCGCGCGCGTGCTGGGGCCGTGGCGCGACCGCGTCGAGCACGTCGCGCTCGGCGGCGACCGCGCGACCGTGACGCGCGTGCTCGAGTCCCGCCCTGACCTCGCCTGGTTGCAGCCAATCGCGCTCGAGCGCTTCTTCGACGTGCCCGACCCGCGGCTCCGTGTGCTCGAGGCGCTCCCCTATCAACTCTACGCCGCGAAGGTCGTGGACGAACCTCGCTAGCTGGCTGGTCTTGAGGCTCTCGGGCCGCGAAGCGGCCCCTTCAGGGTCTTTGCGCGATGGGGATCCTGCGTCTGCGGATGCCCATCCTGGGCTACTGAAGGTGCGCGATCGTGGCGCCGTCGGCCGAGTCGCTCTCGCGCCGGTCGACCAACGGGTGCCCGTCCAGCTCGTCCCGCACGGCGGCCCGCACCGACCCCGTGCCGCGGCCGTGGATCACGCGAACGCTCGGCAGGCCTGCGAGCGCCGCGTCGTCGACGAAAGAACGCACGGCCTCTCGCGCCTCTTGCGCTCGCTGTCCGCGGACGTCGAGCTCGTCGGCGACATCGCCGCTCGCCATTGCGACGACCTTGACCGGCGCCTCCGGCTCCGGCGCTCGTCGCCGCGACGGCTGGAGGCGCGCGAGCGGAATCCGCAGCCGGTGGCCGGCCGCTCCCACGACCTCCGCCTCGTCGCCTTCGATCGTCGCGATCGTGCCGTGCACGCCGAGGCTCGGCGCCTCGACCGGATCGCCCGGCGCAAGCGGTCCCGTGAAGGCGAGCGGCTCGTCGAGCTTACGGATCGCGCGCTCCGCTCTGACCGCCCGCTCTGCGGCGGCTCCAAGCCTGCGATCGCGCTCCCGCGCGGCCGCCGGTGTCGCCCGCCGCGATTCGCGGTCGGCCCGCCGCGCGACCCGGATCTCCTCACGCAGCGCCGAAAGCTCCTCGCGGGCGGCAGCCAGGTCGCGCTGCGCCTCCGCGGCGGCCCGCTCGCGCTCCGCTGCAGCGGACGCCTTGACTGCGGCGATCTCGGCCTCGAGCTCCCGCTCCCGCTCCCGCACGTCCTCGGCGACACGGGCGGCGTCGGCCCGCTCGGATTCCGCCGACGCTCGCTCGTCGACCGCGGCGCGCTCGGCCGACTCGGCCTCTGCGAGCAACTCCTGGACCCGCAGCCGCTCCGGCGTCACGAGCTCGCGCGCGGACGCGACGACGGCCGAATCTAGCCCGAGCCGCTCGGCGATCTGGAGCGCATGCGACGTTCCCGGCCGGCCGAGCGCGATCCGGTACAGCGGCGCGTGAGTGTCGGGATCGAAGCCGGTGCCTGCGTTCGCGACGCCGTCGGTCGCGCTCGCCCACTCCTTCAGCTCCGGGTAGTGGGTCGTCACGAGCGTCAGCCGGGCCTGCTCGGCGAGGCGCGCGAGGAGCACCTGCGCAAGCGCCGAGCCCTCGACCGGGTCGGTGCCTGAGGCAAGCTCGTCGAGCAGGACAAGCGACCGCCTACCGGCCGCGTTCAGGATCGAGACGATGCTGGCGACGTGGCCGGAGAAGGTCGAGAGGCTCATCTCGATCGACTGGCGGTCGCCGATGTCGGCGAGTACCTGGTCGAAGACGGGCAGGGCCGCCGTCTCCGCCGGAGGCCGAAGCCCGGCCTGGTGGACGAGCGCGGCGAGCCCGAGCGTCTTCAACGCCACCGTCTTGCCGCCTGTGTTTGGACCACTGATCACGAGCGCCCGCAGGTCGCCGAGGTCGAGATCGATCGGGACGGCCAGCTTGGGGTCGAGGAGCGGGTGGCGGGCTCCGGCGAGCCGCACCGCGTCGGTCACCTCCACCGGCGCCCCCTTCCAGCCACGCGAGAGCATGCCGAGCGCCAGGGTCAGGTCGATCCGGCCCATCGCCTCGACCGCGGCGGTGACGCGCGGGGCCGCCTCGCCGACGACGGCCGAGAGCTCGCGCAGGATCCGCTCGACCTCCTCCCGCTCGGCACCCGTCGCCTCCGAGTGGCGGTTGGAGAGCTCGACGACGTCGAACGGCTCGACGAACAACGTCTGCCCGGAGTCGGAGGCGTCGTGGACGATGCCCGGCACGCTCCGACGGGCGCTCGCCTTCACTGCCAGCACGGGCCGGCCGCCGCGGAGGGTGATGAACTCCTCCTGCAGGTGTTCGCGCAGCTCGCTCGAGCGCACGAGCTGCTCGAGCTTGTCGCGCACGCGCTGCCGGCCGGTACGGAGCTCGCCGCGTAGCTTGCGCAGCTTCGGCGAGGCGTTGTCGCGCAGATCGGAGCCGTCCTCCTCGACGGCACGGTCGATCGCCTTCGCGACGGCGGCGAGGGTGGGGTCGACGGCAGCGGCGAGCCCGCGGAGGAGCGGCGCCGGCGCCTCGTCGAGCGCGGCGCGCGCCCGCAGCGAGCCGGAGGCCGTGTTCGCGACGTGCCTGAGTGCCTGCGGCGAGAGCGCGCCGCCGAGCGCCGCGTGCGCCGCCTGCTCGCGCACGTCGCGGATCCCGTCGAGCGGCGGCTCGAGCGACTCGTCGAGGAGGGCGATCGCCTCGGCGGTCAGCGCCTGCCGGCGCGCGACCTCGTCCGGGTCCGGTGAGGGCTCGAGCTCGGCTGCGAGCGCCGACCCGAGGTCGGTCGCCGTCGCGCGCGCGACTCGCTCGCGAATCGCGGGGAACTCCAGGACTTCGAGCGCATTCGGGTCCATCCGACCGAGTGTAAGAGCTTCTGACCCGATGAAGCCCTGAGTCGCCGGGCCACGCTGGACAGCGCGATGCGGCGTCCTCGGTTGCGCCGATATGCCCGCATATCAGCGCGCCCTGCGTCCTTGCCTCGCACCGCCGAGCGAGCCCCGTCGACGAGGCGTCACCGGGTCAGAAGCTCTAGGCTCGCCGAGGATGGACGTCATGGTCTTCGTCGAGGTGCCGATGGGCTCGCGGAACAAGTACGAGGTCGACGCCGAGACCGGCCACGTCGTGCTCGACAGGCGCCTCTTCACCTCGATGAGCTACCCGGCCGACTACGGGTTCATCGAGGGAACGCTCGGCGAGGACGGCGACCCACTCGATGCGCTCGTGCTCGTCGGCGAGCCGACCTTCCCCGGCTGCCGCATCCGCGCCCGCGTCGTCGGCGTCTTCCACATGACCGACGAGAAGGGGCCGGACGAGAAGGTGATCCTCGTCCCGCTCAAGGATCCGGCGTGGATGCGCGTCCACGACATCCACGACATCCCGCCGGAGTACCGCGACGAGATCGAGCACTTCTTCCAGGTGTACAAGGACCTCGAGGAGAAGAAGACGGAGACGCGCGGCTACGGCAACCGCGTCGAGGCCGAGCAGGTGATCGAGGAAGCGCGGGCGCGCTCGCGATCGGCCTGACCGCGATGGCGATCCTGGAAGCAGTCGAGCGCGAGGCGTCCGCCGCCCGGGCCGCCGTGCCGCTGCTCACTGATGACGCCGTCACCGGGGCGCTCGCGATCGCGGCGGAGAGGCTCTCTGCACAGCACGGGCCTGTGCTCGAGGCGAATGCAGCCGATCTCGCCGCCTCCTCGGGTGCGCTCGACAAAGGTGCGCTCGATCGCCTGCGCCTTGACACGGAGCGGCTGGTGGCGATCGAGGCGCAGCTGCGGGAGTTGGCCGCGCTGCCGCCGCTCGACCGTGAGATCGCGGCCTGGACTCTGCCGAACGGCCTCGAGGTCTCGGAGCGGCGCATTCCGATCGGCGTCGTCGGCGCCAACTTCGAGGCGCGGCCGAACGTCGCCATCGACGTCGCGGGCCAGCTGCTGAAGAGCCTGAACGGGGCCGTGCTCCGGACGGGCGCCGCCGCGCTCCGTACCGTCACCACGCTTGTCGACCAGGTGCTCCGCCCGGCGCTGGCCGATGCCGGGCTGTCGCCGGACACGGTCGGGCTCGTCCGCTCGCCCGAACGTGATGGCGCGCGTGCCCTCGTCTCGCTGCCGGCCGTGCTGCCGCTTGTGATCCTTCGCGGCAGCGGCGAGACCACCGCCGCGCTCGCCCGTCATGCCGCCGAGCACGGCGTCCGCACGCTCGCGCACGCCGAGGGCGGCGGTGTCCTCTACCTCGCGGCATCGGCCGATCCGGGGGTGGCGGAGACGATGATCGACGCCAGCCTCGACAGGCTCGGCGTCTGCAACCGGCTCAACCTGCTGCTCGTCGACCGTGCTTCGGCCGCTGCGCTACTGCCGCCGATCGGTGCGCAGCTCGAGCGGCTCGGGATCGAGCTGCGCGGCACCGAGGAGGCTCGGAAGCACGCTGCGATGGCGCCCCTCGATGTCCGTCTCGGATACGAGTGGGCGAACGACACGGACCGCGTCGCCACCGTCTCGGTCGCCGTGGTCGACGGCCCCGACGAGGCGGCCCGACTGGCGAACGAGGAGACGTCGGCGCTCGCTGCAACCATCGTCGCCGCGGACGAGACGGTGGCGCAGCGCTTCCTCGATCGCTATCGCGGCACGGCGGCGTTCTGGCAGGCGCCGACGCGCTTCACCGACGGCTTCGCCCTCACCGGTGCGCCCGAGACCGGGATCAACGTCGACTGGGTGCCCGGGCCGCGCGGGCCGGTGACGTACCGCGATCTCTGGCTGCGGCAGTACAGAATCGTCGGCGACGGCACTCAGCGCAGGTGAGGCGGCCGGTCGTCGTCAAGCTTGGCTCCGCGCTGGTCGTGGACCGGAGGGGACGTGTGCGGCGCGAGCTCCTCCGTGCCCGTGCCGCCGAGATTGGGGAGCTCGTCGAAGCCGGCACGCCGGTGTGCGTGGTCTCGTCCGGGGCGATCGCGCTCGGGCTCCACTCGCTCGGTCTGACCTCCAGGCCCCGTTCGCTGCCTCGCCTGCAGGCGGCATCGGCGCTCGGCCAGTCGCGGTTGCAGCGCGCCTGGGAGGAGGCGTTCGCCCGCACCGGCCTTCGTGCCGCCCAGGTGCTGCTGACGGGTTCCGAGATCGCGGACCGGCGCGCCTACGTCAACGTGCGCGGCGCCCTCGGCGCCCTCTTTGCCGTCGGGGCGGTTCCGGTCGTGAACGAGAACGACGCGACCGCGACGGACGAGATCAGCTTCGGTGACAACGACGCGCTCGCCGCGCAGGTGGCCGTGCTCTGCGGCGCACGGCTGCTCGTTCTCCTGACCTCGGTCGACGGTGTCTACACGCACGCGCCCGGCGCCGTCGACGCGATGCTGATCAGCGAGGGGGCGGATGCCCGCACGGCGGCCTTCGGAGCCGGTTCGGCGCTCGGCCGCGGCGGGATGGAGAGCAAGGTGCAGGCCGCCGAGCTCGCCGCCGCGGCCGGGATCGCGACCGTGATCGCGAGCGGCACCGGAGACGCGGTGCTCGGCCCGCTCGTCGCCGGCGAGGCCCGCGGCACGCGCTTTCGCGCCCGGGCCGGATCGGCATCCGCGTACAAGCTCTGGCTTCGCTTCGGCAAGCGGATCGACGCAACCATCACCGTCGACGACGGTGCCAGGCGCGCGATCGTCGCGGGGGCGAGCGTGCTGGCGGTCGGAGTGGTCGGCTGGTCGCCCGAGTTCCGTGCCGGAGACGGTGTGGAGCTGCGCGGGGAGGACGGCGTGCCGTTCGCACGGGGGATCGCCTCGGTCGATGCCCCGGAGCTCGCCGGCCGCCCGGCCAACGTCGAGGCAGTCCATCGCGACCGCCTCGTGCTGCTCTGAGCCGGCAGTCCTCGAGCACCAGTCGAGCACTTCTTCCAGGTCTACAAGGACCTCGAGGAGAAGAAGACGGAAACGGGGACCTCGGCAACCGCGTCGAGGCGGAGCAGGTCATCGACGAGGCGCGGCGGCGGCTCGCTCCGAGCTAGCCGCCGCCGCTCCGCCCGTCAGTCGAGATGCGGCGGGTGGAAGACATCGCGGTGGTCGTGGTGGAGGTGCGTGAACGGCCGGATCAGGCCGTACGCGACGAATAGCGCTCCCGCGATCACAACGGCGAAGACGACGATCAGGCCGATGTTCATGGCTCCTCCTTCGTGCGGTTGTGCACAAGATCGCTCAGCGGTGCCTCGATGCCATCAGGGGATCCCGTGAATCGCGTTGCGGCCGAACCGCAACTTGCCGGCACACCGGGATCCTGCGTGGATGTACGCATCGCGGATCGGGGCACCCCCGATGGTCCACCGGTCGCCACGGGCGAGGTAGGGTCGAAGGAGGTGTGAGATGACAACCGTTCCGCACGAGCCCTCGCGGATCGTCGAAGACGCGTCCTGGTCGACGCGGCTCCTCGTTCCCGAGATGTGGGCCTCGCTCACGATCATCGTCATGTGGCTTTCGGTGCTGGTCGACGCGGTCTTCGGGCCTGACATCGTCACCCACGGCGTGGCCGGCGACACTGCGACCGTTCCGTCAGCGGTCGTCGTCGCGCTGTTCGCGTTCCTCGGCACGTGGGTCGTCGCCAAGTACGGCTTCCGTCACGGACGGACGAGTGCGGCTGAGGCCGCGCGCCTCGGAGCGGCTCCGACCCGGGGCCGCTCCGGCCGGTCCTCGAGCACGAGCGTGGCCTTGACCCCGGTGTGGCCGAACGCCTCCGCGAAGCGGTCGAGCGGGACGCGCAGGCCGACGAACTGCTGCACCTCGTCGGGCCAGCGCTCGTGCGACGCGGTCGAGCGACTCGACAGCGGCGAGCCAGTCGACCCGGTGTGCGTTGACGCTGCCGAAGACGGTGCGGTTCTCGACGATGGCGTCAACACCGATGACGCGCCCGTCGAGCTCGACGGCCCGGCGGCGTGCGTCGAGCCCGAGCAGGCACGCGACGCCGTTGCGCCGGAGCAAACCGATGCTGTCGGCCATCACCTGAGCGTCCCCGGTCGCCTCGACCACGAGGTCGAACCCCCCGACCTCCTCCCGCAGCGTCGCTAGCGGCTGCGTCGCCGTCGAGACGTAGCGCGCACCCGACGCGTTCGCCAACTGCGGCCGCGGGTCGCCTTCCGGGCTGCGCCCGGCCGTCCAGACGTCGAGCCCCGCAAGGCGGAGGAGATACGTCGAGAGCATCCCGATCGCCCCCGTTCCGATCACGAGGGCGCGCCGGAGCTCCCACGGGTGGCGGCCGCCGATCGCGCGCGCGTGTCGGATTCCACGCTCGCAGATCGAGGCCGGCTCCACGAGCACGCCGAGCCGTCCGAGCGAGCTCGGGATCGCGATCAGCTGCGCCGGATCCTCCGCCACGAGCTCGCGCGCGAAACCGTGCAGGCGCGTGATCCCGCGCTCGCTGTAGTCGCCCGTTAGGCAGGAGTCGGGGGCGCCCTCGTTGCAGGCGACGCACTGGGAGCACGAGCGCCGCACGATCGAGGTGACGAGGTCGCCCCGTGTGAATCCATCGCCGTCACGCTCGACCCTGCCGAGGAACTCGTGGCCGAGCACGAGCATGTCCTCGCCCTCCGGCGGCACGCCGAAGTGCCCCTCCGAGATCTCCCTGTCGGTGCCGCAGACGCCGACCTCGAGCGTCCGCACCGCCACCTCGCCCTCGCGCACCTGCGGCTGGGGGACGTCGGCGACGCGCGTCGTATGCGCCTCGCCGGGGCGGACGACGAGCGCCTGCATCAGGCGGCGGTGAGCCCGCCGTCGACGACGAGCACCGTACCGGTCGCGAACTCGGCGAAGACGAGGTACTCCACCGCCTCGGCGATCTCCTCCGTCGTGCCGAGCCGGCCGAGCGGCTGCCGGGCGCGCAGCGCGTCGAGCGACTCGCCGGACTCCTCGACGAGGCGACGCACCCAGGGCGAGTCGACGGTGCCGGGGCAGACGGCGTTGACGCGGATCCCGTCGGCGACGTGGTCGACCGCGAGCGCGCGCGTCAGTGCGACGACGGCGCCCTTCGAGGCGGAGTAGGCGGCGCGGTTGCGGAGCCCGACGAGCGCCGCCACCGAGGCGACGTTGACGATCGAGCCGCCGCCGCGGGCCGCCATTCCCGGCACGGCGTGCTTGCAGCAGAGGAACGTGCCGCGCGCGTTGACGGCGAAGACGTTCTCCCAGACCTCGAGCGGCGTCTCGGGCGCGTTCGTGGTCGAGCCGACCCCGGCGACGTTGACGAGCACGTCGAGATCGGCCATCGCGGGCGCCACCTGCTCCTCCTCGCGCACGTCGAGCTGCAGCGCGGAGGCATTCGCGCCGAGCTCGCGCGCGAGCTCCTCGACGGCGTCGGGCGAGACGTCGGCGAGGACCACCTGCGCGCCTTCGCCGGCCAGGCGTCGGGCGACGGCGGCGCCGATCCCGGAGCCCGCGCCGGTGACGAGGGCGGTGCGGCCGGTGAGGCGGGCGTCCCTCACGCGACCTTCTTGCCCCGGTTGAGCAGGTTCTTCGGATCGAACAGCGCCTTGACCGCACGGTGAACCCGAACGGCGGCGGGCGACAGCTGCTTGGACAGCTGCGCCGACTTGACGAGCCCGATCCCGTGCTCGCCGGTGACCGTGCCCCCGAGCGAGACCGCGGCGTCGAAGACGCGCTCCGCCGCTGCCGTCGCCCGCAGGCTCGCAGCGGCGTCGCCGCCGTCGAAGAGGAACGACGAGTGCACGTTGCCGTCGCCTGCGTGACCCCAGCAGCACGCCTCGAGGCGCGCCTCCGCCGCTGCCTCGTGCGTGGCGGCGATCACATCGGCCAGCCTCTCGACCGGCACGCAGACGTCCTCGCTGACCTTGCCGCCCAGGTACGCGTCGGCTGCGATTCCGATCCCGTCGCGCCAGCGCCAGAGGGCCGCGACCTCCTCGGCGCGTGACGGCGTCAGCACTTCCTCCGCTCCGGCCGAGAGCGCCTCCCGCAGCAGCATCTGGCCGGTTGCGGCCTCCTCCTCGCTGCCGTCCGCCTCGGCGATCACGACAAACCCGGGCTGGGACGCGCGTGCGAGCGGGAACGGGAAGGCGCGGCCCGAGATCGCGAACGCCGCGCTGTCGAGGAACTCGATCGCGGCGGGCAGCGTCCCGCTCGCCATCGCGTGCATGACGGCGGCCGTTCCCTCGGCGTCGCCGTCGTAGAACGCGACCACCGGGCGGCGCGCCTCCGGGGGTGGGATCAGCTTCAGCCGCACCGCCGTCACGATCCCGAGCGTCCCTTCCGACCCGATCAGCAGCGAGCGCACGTCGTAGCCGGCGACGTCCTTGCGCACGCCGCTCCCAAAGGTGACGAGCTCGCCGGGGGCAATCGCGACCTCGATGCTCGTCACCCAGGCGCCCGTGACGCCGTACTTGAAGGCGTGGGGGCCGCCGGCGTTGGTCGCGACGTTCCCCCCGAGCTGGGACTGCTCGGCCGCGCCTGGGTCGGGCGGGTAGTAGAGCCCGTTCTCGCGCGCGACCCGCTGCACCTCCTGCGTCGTCACACCGCTTTCGATCTCGGCACGCCACTGCAGGGGCTCGATCGACCGCACCGATCGCAGGCCCGCGAGCGCCACCACGACGCCGCCGTCCGGAACGGCCCCTCCCGCATAGCCGCTGCCGCCGCCGCGAGCAGTGAGGGGAACGTCGTGCTCATAGCACCAAGCGAGCACGCCGGCCACATCGCGCGCCGTCTTCGCCAGCACGACTGCGTCGGCGCGGCCGCGGAGGCCGCGCGCCTCGGTCGCGTCGAGCAGATAGGGCGCGACCGCATCGCCGTCGAGCACCGGCGCGTCGACCGTCGCGGCGAGCTCTCGCATCAGCACCGCCGTATTCATGCAACCTTCTCCCGATGGAGGTCGCGATCAACGCCGGCGCGCTGCTGGGCGAATGCCCGCGGTGGGATGCCGCGACCGGACGGCTGCTCTGGGTCGATATCGAGGCTCACGCACTGCACGTCTTCGATCCTACGAGCGGCGACGACCGTTCGATCCTGTTCGACGACCGGGTCGGCGCCGCCGCGCCGACGACCGACGGCGGCGTCCTGGTCGCCCTCGCCGACCGCCTGGCCATGGTCGACCTCGGCGACGAATCCGTTCGCACACTGGTCGAGATCCCCCACGGCGACGGGCTGCGGCTGAACGACGGCGTCTGCGATTCGGCCGGCCGGCTCTGGGTCGGGAGCTTGGCGCTCGACTACGCCCCCGGCCGCGGCGCGCTCTACCGCTACTCGAGCGACGAAGGGCTCGAATGCGTGCTCGAGGATGTGACCATCTCGAACGGGATCGGCTGGTCGCTCGACGGCGGGACGATGTACTACATCGACTCGATGGCCTACCGGGTCGATGCGTTCGACTTCGACCTCGCCACGGGTGAGATTTCCGACCGTCGTCCGTTCGTGGTGATCGAGCGCGGTGCCGGCATCCCCGACGGGCTCGCCGTCGACGACGAGGGCGGCATCTGGGTGGCGCTCTGGGGCCGTGCCGCCATCCGCCGCTACAGCCCGGACGGGGAGCTCGAACGGGTACTCGACGTTCCGGCGGACAACGTCACCGCGTGCTGCTTCGGCGGCGACGACGGCCGCTCGCTGTACGTGACGTCGGCCTCGGTCGAGTTGCCTGCCGAGCGGCGAAGCGCACAGCCGTTCGCGGGCAGTGTCTTCGTCACCGACCCCGGTGTCTCGGGGCCGCCGGCGCAGCCGTTCTCCGCAAGCTGAGCCGATCACGTCGCGTGGGGGAGGAGGACGGCGCCCTCGGACGCTGAGCCGACAAGAGCGCGATAGCGCGCGAAGACGCCTGTCGCCTCGCGGAGCGGAGGCGGCTGCCACGCGGCGAGGCGCTGCGCGATCTCGGCGTCGTCCAACTCGAGCGCGAGCGTCTCGGCGTCGATGTCGATCGTGATCGGGTCGCCGTCGCGCACGATCGCGAGCGGGCCGCCGCGCGCCGCCTCGGGGGCGACGTGGCCCACCATCAGGCCGCGCGTGGCACCGGAGAACCGGCCATCGGTGACGAGCGCGACCGACTCGCCCAACCCTGCGCCGACGACCGACGAGGTCACGCTCAGCAGCTCGCGCATGCCGGGGCCGCCCGCCGGGCCTTCGTAACGGACGACGAGCACGTCGCCTGCCTGGACGTGCCCCGACCGGACCGCGTCGGTGCACGCCTCCTCTGTGTCGAACACGCGGGCCGGACCGGTGTGGACGCGGCGCTCAGTGCCGGCGAGCTTGACGAGGCTCCCCTCGGGCGCGAGGTTGCCGCGCAGCGCGTGCAGCGCCCCGCTCGGCTTGAACGGCTGCTCGAGGGTGAGGAGGACATCGCCGTCCGGCGCGGGCGCATCAGCCGTCGCCTCGTCGAGTGTCTGACCGGCGACCGTCGGCGCCGAGCCGTCCACGTGACCGCCACGTACGAGCTCCCGGATCAGGGCCGCGGTGCCGCCGACTCGGTGGAAGTCCTCCGCCATCCAGTGGCCGGAGGGCGCGAGGCTCGCGAGCACCGGTGTGCGGCTCGCGACACCGGCCAGGTCCGCAAGCGACAGCGGCGTGCCCGCCTCCCGCGCGATCGCGAGCAGGTGCAGGATCCCGTTCGTGGAGCCGCCGCTGCCGGCGATCCCGGCCATCGCGTTCAGGAGTGCGCGACGGTCGAGGAACGTCCGCGCGGTCACACCTTCCTCGACGAGCTGGACTGCGAGAGCGCCGGCCCGCGCGGCTGCCTCGTCCTTGAGCTCCGACTGGTCGGCGGGGATCAGGCCGTCGCCGATCCGGGCGAGGCCGAGGCAGTCGAGGGCGACCGCCATCGTGTTGGCGGTGAAGTGGCCGGCGCACGTGCCGGGGCCGGGACACGCATGTTGCTCGAGCTCGTCGAGGTCGGTGCGTGGCATCAGCCCGCGCTCCTCCGCGCCGACGGCCTCCCAGACGTCCTGAATCGTGACCTCGCGTCCGCGCCACCGGCCGGCGCGCATCGGGCCGCCGTAGACGATGACGGCGGGCTTGTCGACGCGCGCCAGCGCCATCAGCGCGGCCGGAACCGTCTTGTCGCAGCCGACCAGGCAGACGAGGCCGTCGAAGTCATGCGCGTGGGCCATCAGCTCGATCGAGTCGGCGATCACCTCGCGGGAGATCAGCGATGCGCGCATTCCGGGCGTCGCCTGAGACTGGTTGTCCGAGACGGCGATCGTGTTGAAACCGAGCGCGACGCCTCCGGCGGCCGTCACTCCCGCACTGACGTGATCGGCAAGCCCGCGCAGGTTCAGGTTGCACGGCATCGTCCCCGTCCAGGTCGAGGCGACGCCGACGATCGGGCCATCGAGACGCGCCGGGTCGATACCCATGGCGCGGAAATGGGCACGTGCCGGTGCGCGCTCGGCGGCGGTGGCGAGCCCGGCCCGCGCGCGACGGCGAAGCGCCTCCTGTTCCCGTCCCACGACGCGACTGTACGTTGGTCGGATGCGGCTCGCGACGGTACGCGTAGACGGCACGGAATGCCTGGCCTCGGCTGATGCGGACGGCTATCGGCGTCTCGAAGCCGCCGGCGACCTGACGTCGCTCCTGCACACCGGCGTCGATCCCCGCCAGCTGTCGTTGGGCGAGCCGGTGGACGGCAATCTGGCGGCGCCGCTCCGACCGGGAAAGATCGTCGCGATCGGTCTCAACTACCTCGATCACATCCGCGAGTCGAGCCTCGAGCGTCCGGAGCAGCCGCTGGTGTTCGCGAAGTTCCCCTCGAGCGTGATCGGCCCGACGGATCCGATCGAGCTCGACGTGTCCCTCACGTCGCGTGTGGACTGGGAGGTCGAGCTCGCCGTGATCGTCGGCGTCCGCATGCGCCGCGTCCCTGAGCGACACGCGCTCGAGCATGTCTTCGGCTACACCGTCGGCAACGACGTCTCCGCGCGCGACGTCCAGTTCTCCGAGAGCCAGTGGGTACGAGGCAAGAGCTTCGACACGTTCTGCCCGCTCGGGCCGGTCGCGGTCACCGCCGACGAGATCCCCGATCCGCAGGCGTTGACGCTGCGGACGCGAGTCAACGGCGAGGTGATGCAGGAGTCCTCGACCGCGGAGATGGTCTTCGGCGTTGCCGAGTTGCTCGCGTACTGCTCGCGCAGCTTCACGCTCGAGCCCGGTGACGTCGTCCTCACAGGCACCCCGTGGGGATGCGGCGAGTTCATGGACCCGCCGCGTTCGCTGGCCGCTGGCGACGTCGTCGAAACCGAGATCGAGGGGATCGGCACGCTCCGAAACCCGGTCGTAGCGCTCAGCCCGTCCTGAAGCACTCCGGGCCGGTCGGGGCGACGCCGTCATCGATCTTCGCTACCGTTCCCGACCTGACGTGCGTGTCGCCGTACGCGCACATTCGCCAAGACACAGACCGAGGCGTGGCCCCCCGCAGTCCCTCGGCCGCACGTGCAATCGCGGTCGGTTGCTGCGCCTGTGACGGAAGGAGCCCGATGCTCACCCGTGCCTGCATGCTCGTACTCTCCGCAGTCGTCTTCACAGGTGAAGCCGCTGCCTCCGAGCTGATCGGCCGCGAGGCGGATCGCGTCGGCCTACAGGTGAACGGCGCCGGCCAGGCGCACGTCGCCTGGTCCGAGAACGGTGCCACGCGGCACGTCGTCGCCGGGAACGCGATCAACGCGCGTTCGCCCAGCCCCGGGATACCCCAGGTCTCGTTTCGGCTTCGCTACGGGGCGCGTTCGATCGTGGGTGCCGGTTGCGGTGACTACGACGGGCCGCCCCTCGCCTGGTTGCTCGTCGCGTGCAAGGCTCCCGACGGCTCATACTGGGCTCTGCAGCGCTGGCAGAGACTCAAGCCGAACTATGGCGGCAAGACCGCCGACTGGGAGCTTCGTCTGTCCCACTGGTCTGGGCCGCTGCCGGTGCTCGAGCTCTGGACCGACTGGGCGTACCGGCGCTTCGATCATCTCTACGGTCGCTACACCTACCAGGGCCGGCCCGTGCACGGCTTCCGGGTGACGCCGCAGGGAAGCCCGCTCGACGACTACGGCCGTAACCTCTATGTGGAGACCCGGGACTCGCGCTACGGATCAGGTTGGCGCCGCGAGAACAGCTTTCTCGCTCAGCGTCCGAACGGTGCCTTTTGCTACGGCTTCTACCCGCACGGCTCCCGGCCGCCCGGGAAGGGGACGCACTACCGGGCGACCGTGATCGGCCCCGGCGTCACCCCTGATGTGATGTGGGAGGGCGACGCCCCCGGCCCCTTCGACCGGGCGCGCGAGAAGCAGGCGAACGCCCGACAGCGTCAGCTCTTCGCGGGCCGCGGCGACACGGCCTGTAGGCCGCTCTAGGCTGCGAAGAGGCGCGTCGCGCCGTAGTAGCTCCCGTGCGACGAGAGCCGCGACCAGCGGACCGTGGTGCCGCGCCGTGGCGCGTGGATGAACTTCCCGCCCCCGGCGTAGATGCCGACGTGACCGAGACCGGAGAAGAAGACGAGATCGCCGGCCCGCAGCGCGCCTCGCGAGACACGGCGCCCGCGCCCGTACTGGCCGGCGGCGTAGTGGGGAAGGGGGATCCCGACCTTGCCATACACGTACTGCACGAGCCCGGAGCAGTCGAAGCCCGCCCGCGGTGAGGAGCCGCCCCAGCGATAGGGGACGCCGGTGAGCTGGTTTGCGATCTGGACGGCGCGCAGGCCGAGGCTCACCCGCTTCTTGACGTGCCGCTTGGCAGCGTGTTTCTTGGCCGGCTTGTGCGGATCGGCGGCCGCGCTTCCAGGTGCGGCGAGCACGGCGCTCGCGAGCACGAGAGTGAGCGTTGCGACGACGGCGATCATGGCGCCACGCGATGGGCGTCGGGTCATTCCTGAGTACCTCCGGACGGCGCTGTTCACCGGGGCGTAGGGATGGACCACCCGGCGGGGGCGCCTGATTCGCTTCAGCGAGCAATCTTCGTCAACGAATGCCCGTGACGCCCAGACCCGAACGGGTCAAGCGCAGTGAGGAATCTGTAAGCGCCTCGTCAGCGCTTGCCGGGCCGGCGGCCGCGGTGCCGCGTCAGGTATGCGCGCAGGCCGACCGCGAACAGAAGTGCGCCGGCGAGCCAGGCAAACAGCTCGACGAACGTGATGCCGGGATCGTGCTGACTTCCGTCCGTCCAGTCGGGCACGTCAGTGAGACTCTTTCAACGAAGAGTCGCTGCAGATGAGCCAGTTCTCGAGCACCGTTACGCGCATACCTCGGCTCCTTCCGGATGTTCCACGCCTCTCAAGGTTGCCCTAGCTCGGCTGTTCTAACTCGGTGGCGGCTCGCGAGTGTCGCCTTACCTCGGTGTCTTCGCGGCAAATGCGCACGTCCGGCCATCGAGCAAGCCCAAATCACGCCCGTTCCACGCCCGTCGCGGCTCAGCGAGCACTGCTGCCGCCACTCCCGCCGCAACAACCCCGACTGCGGAAGCGACCGCGATCAGCCCGAGCGCCACCCCCGAGAGCGTACGGCCCTCGGCCGTGCTGAACCAGCCACTCTGTTGCCAGTTCAGTATCGTTGAACGCGAGGTGAATGCCGGGTCGAGCGCGACCGGGGGAAGCCAGCGTTCGCAGGCCCCGAAATCGACTCAGCTCGAACGAACGCTCTGTCGCCACGTGCCGAACGAGGCAGCTCCTAACTACGAGCGCATTCGCACGGCTGGTCTTCGACGCCGTCTTGGAATCGATCCCCAAGTTCTCCGTTGAGCACCGCACGAGCACGCCGTCGTGTGCGGGCGCGCCGCTCGCCGTCGCTCGCGCTGCTGGCGTCGCGGAGGCTGGTCTCGTCGGGAAGGCCGTGGAGGACCGCGTTGTCCGCGTACTGCCGCTGACCGCCGAGACGCGATTATCGGCGCCGGAAGGCCAGGCGGGCACGCCGGCCGCGAGGGCCTTGACGTCATCGGTGGTCAGCGGCTTGCCGCCGACGCCCATGTCGCCGCTTGCGACCTCCTCAACCCGCGCTCCAATTGAGCTAAGGTGTCGACACTGGCCCTGCCGGCCAGAACCCCGGCCGAAAGCCCGCAACCTCCCGACGCGCTAAGGCGCGCGAGACGCAGGAGCCTAGGCGAACAGGATTCGACTTGCAGGGCCAGCTTTCGTTGTACGGCGCCCAGTAGGATCTGGAACCCGCAGTGACGTCGCGTTGTACTACTTTCGGATGATTATGGCGAGGGTGCTGGCCTCTGCTGCGGTGCTCGTTGTGCTCGCTGGTGCGGCGCCGGCGAGTGGCAAGGTCGACGAGCTCTACGCACTCCGCTTCGGTGCAAAGACGAACCTCCTCGTTCCCTACGATCCTGTTCGTCTCGTGCCCTCGGGAGCCCCGATCCGGATGGGCCGGTTCGGGCACGCCTGGAGCATCAGTCCTGACCGTCAGCGTCTTGTTGCTGCCGCGGGTGTGCGTAGGAAAGGCGAGCCGACGGCGGTCCGCTTCGTCGATCTGGTGAGTCGGCGAATCGAGGGGACAGTGACGCTGCCTGGCGAGTTCAGTCGGGTGATGGCGACCGCTTGGATCCGTGGTCGCGTGTTGGTCGTCGTCTCCGGGTCGAGTTCGACCAGGGTGTACGTGGTCGATCCCGGCCGCCGCGTCGCCATCTCCCAGTTCGAGGTTCCCGGCAGCGTTGTGCTGGGCGAGCGGGCGCAGAGCTCGCTCGTGCTGCTGCTCGCCGCACCGGACCGGGTCGGCCCTGCCACGATCGCTGTTGTCGATCAGTCGCCGCGAGTGCGGACGGTGGTGCTTGAGAAGATCGCGGTCGGAACGACGACGACCGGCGACGGTGCTGAACGCAGCTTGACGATTCGCCGACCGGCGCTTGCTCTTGGCCCCTCCGGTCAGCGCGCCTTCGTCATCGGGGCAGGCGAGCCGCCAGCGTCGATCGACCTGCGCACGCTGTCGGTGCGGTACGCGTCCGTGCGTCTGAGCACGGCCTTCAGCAAGCGGGTCGAGGGATCCGTACGGACTGCCGAGACGCTGCCCGACGGACGCATCGTCGTCGGTGCAGACGTCTACGGAGCGACCGCCGCGGAAAACACTGCCGGCCTCTGGCTGATCGACCCCACGGACTGGTCGCGTCGAGTGCTCAGCGCGAAGTGGACGTGGTTCCGCGTCGCCGGCGGGCTCATTTTCGCTCGAGGCGAAAGCGGCGTCGGCCTCCGGATCATCCAGCCATCAGGCTCAACCCGCGAACTCTTCCGCACCGGGTCTGTTGCTCGCGTCACCGTCGTCGGGCCACGCGCCTTAGTCACCTTCTTCGGCACGAGCATCAAAGCAGCCGTCGTCGAGCTCGGTACGGGCCGCGTCGTCCGACACCCCATCCCCGCCTACCCACTGGTCGGCGCCGGACAGCCGATCACCGGCTGAACCTCGCCGCGCGGGTCTCCGACGGCGTGCCGTCGCTTGTCGATCCCGGTCGGTCCCTCCGCCAGAGTGTTGTCAGAGGTCGAATATCGCGATGACGGCAGCGTTGGCTGAGCCGGGCTTGCCGCGCTCACTTCGTAGCTCCCTTGCCCAGGAGCGCCTGGTCGAAGAAGCGATCGACGCGGCGCTCGTACTCGGCCGGGTGAGCGTCGATGCCGCCCGTGTGCTCGGC
The DNA here is from genome assembly GCA_963829845.1 of uncultured Gaiellaceae bacterium. GTDB lineage: Bacteria > Actinomycetota > Thermoleophilia > Gaiellales > Gaiellaceae > Gaiellasilicea. Next base: position 25,006 of record CAWHKD010000028.1, read on the forward strand.
GCCGGGCACCTCCCAGATCGCCTTCGGCTTGCCCGCGGCGGCGAAGTACTTGGGCTGCCTTGTGTCCTCGCCTCCCATGCCCGGCACGGTGTAGATGAGGAAGACCGAGCGCGGCGCGATTCGTCCGATCTGGTCGACGATTGGCGGGGGCGGCCCCTGGTTCGAGAAGACGCTGGTGGCGAACTTGATGCCGAAAAGTGCAGGCAGGAGGAGAAGCTTTTCCCCGCCCTTGAGGACGTCGCCTCCCTCGCCGGCGGGGAGGCCGGCTCCTTCCGAGACGACCGCCTTGAACGCCGTCGACTCGGCGGCGGCGCCGAGGAGGATCTCGCCGCCGACCGAGGAGCCGAAGCCGCCGACGCGGCCGGGATCGACGTCCGGCCGCCCCTGGAGGTACTCGGCGGCCGCGATCAGGTCGCGGTCGCCGGCCCAGCGGACGAGGTCACCCTGGCTTTCTCCCTGGCCGCGCGGGTCGAGGAGCAGGACGCCGTAGCCGTTGCGGACGAGCATTTTCGCTTCGGCGAGTGCGGAGCGTCCGGGGTAGACGACGACTGCGGCTCGGTTCTTCGACGGGACGTAGGTCGCGGCGAGCTCGATCGAGTCGCCGGTCGTCACGGTCACCCGCTCGGAGGGGAAGCCGATGTCCGGCAGAGGGCCGGTGCGGCCGAGGTGCGTGTAGCCGTACGAGTAGGCGACCGGGAAGACGACATACGCAATCACGAGGAAGGCTGACAGCGCTCCCAGGAGCGTCACGAGTAGCCGCCGCAGAAAGCGACGTCGGCGGCTTCCGCCTCGTTTGCGCGACCGCCAGAGGATCACCGGCCCGATCAGGAGCAGGGTCGCTCCGGCGGCGGTCGCGAGGAGGCCGGTGTAGTCGTCGCCGGATATGCCGTCGTGGAGCAGGTGGTGGACGGCGGGGAAGCCGAAGGACAGGCTGAGGGCCCCGAACGTCATCGCGACGGCCGCGCGCGCTCCGGCGCGAAGTCGCGGATAGACGACCGCGACGCCGAGCAGGATTGCAACGGGAACGAGGCCGCTCGTGAGGTGGTCGCTGGCGGAGGTGCCCGGCTGCGGCTGGAGGTAGTTGTCGTCGAGGACGTGCAATGCGACGGCGGCGAGGCTGGCACGAACGATCGCCGTCTCGAGGCTCATGGCTCGGGCGAGGCGAAGGAGCTCGCTGCGACCCTGAGCGAGCCCCTCCGCGACTGCGTGCCCGCTACTCATATTGGAGTGCCTCGAGCACGTTCAGCCTCGAAGCACGCCGGGCGGGCAGGATTGCCGCGAGCATCCCCGCGAGGATCGCGACGCCGACGAAGACGATGAGCGTCCCGACCGGCGCGGCGAACACGATCCCGTACTGGGAGAGCGCGGCGGTCGTGAGCACGGCGAGGAAGAGGCCGACTCCGATCCCGAGCGCGGCACCGATCAACGCCGTGACGATGCTCTCGTGACGGATCATCCGCCGCACCTGACGGCGGGTCATCCCGATCGCGCGCAGCATCCCCAGTTCGCGCGTCCGTTCAAAGACGGAGAGCACGAGCGTGTTGATGACGCCGAAGAGGCTCACGATCACGGACAGGCCGAGCAGGGCGTAGAGGATCTGGAGCGACTGCGTGATCTCGGCTGTCCGCGTGTCCTTGAACTCCTCGCGGGTCTCGACGACCGCGGCCGGGAAGGCTGCGAGGCTCTTCTCCAGCGCCGCGGTGTTCTCGGCCGACGGGCCGCCCTCGATGTTGAGGAGGGTGAGGTCGTTGTCCTGGTTGGCGAAGGCGCCGTCGAAGGTGGCGGTAGAGACCGAGATCTCGCCGAACGGCGAGCCGCCCTTCGGCGGTTCGACGATCCCGTCGACATGGAGCTGGAGCTCGTTGCCGGTGGGCGTCTCGACCGTCAAGGGCGACCCGACGGCAAGCGAGTGGTCGTCGGCGTAGCGCTTGACGAGGAAGGCGCCGTCACGGCCGAGCTCCGCGGGGACGCTGTTGGAGCCGCTCGCCCAGGTGATGTTGATCACCTTCGTCACGTTCGCATCGACGCCCGTGACGACGACGGTCTTGCCGTCGACCTTGGCGTCGCCCGAGCGCATCTCGGACACCGCCTCGACGCCGGGTGTCGTCGCCGCTGCCTGGGCGGCCTCGTTGGTCAGCAGCTCGCCGTTGTTTCCCGCCGAGACGGAGTAGTCGGCCACGAAGAGCTCGTCGACGGCACCGGTGAACGAGGTCTTGAACCCTTGGCCGATGACCGCGACGAACGTGATCAGGGCGAGCCCGATCATCACCGCTGCCGCCGTCGACGCCGTTCTGGCCGGGTTCCGGACGGCGTTCTGCCGAGCGAGGCTGCCTGCGGTGCCGCCGAAGCGTGCTCCTGGTGCGCCGAGCACGTAGGCGAGCGGACGCACCACGCGCGTCGCGATCATCGCCACGGCGACGAACATGAAGAGAACGCCGGCGACGAGGACGATCACGCGCACGAGGACGTCGACACCGCTCGCGAAGACACCGTAGGAGAAGAGCGCGATCGCGATGAAGCCGACCGCGGCGGACACTGGCACTGCATAGCGGGCGAAGCGCGAGGCCGGCATGACCGAGCCCTCACGCACCGCCGCGATCGGCTCGATCCGCGTCGCCCGCATCGCAGGCCGGAGGCTAGCGAGCACCGCGATCAGGGTGCCGATGCCAAGGCTGACGGCGATCGTCCGCACCGAGAAGACCAGACCGCCGCTCGGGAGGTCGATGCCGAGCGACTCGAGGAGTGACATCAGGCCGACCGCGATGCCGAGCCCGAGGAAGAGCCCGATCACCGAGCCGACGAGACCGATCGCGAGTGACTCGAGGATGACCGACCCCAGCACCTGCCGTCTCGAGGCTCCGAGGGTGCGCAGGGTGGCGAGCTCTCGCATCCGTTGCGCGACCGTGATCGCAAGCGTGTTGGCGATCACGAAGCTGCCGACGAAGAGCGCAATGCCGCCGAAGCCGAGCAGGAAGTACTTGATGATGTTCAGGCCCTCCTGGGTGTCGGCGCTGTCGTCGCGCGCCTGCGCCGCGGCGGTCTTCACCTGCATCGTCTCGGAGAGCAGCGGCTCGATCTGGCCGGCAAGCTCGGCCTCCGTCACGCCTTCCTCGGCGCCGACGCTGATCAGGTCGAACTTGCCCTCCTTCTTGAACAGCTGCTGGGCGGTCTCGAGATCGAAGACGGAGACGGTGATGCCGCCCAGCCCGCCCTCCGACCCGAAGCGGACGATGCCGCTGATCTCATACGTCTTCACCGGGCCGTCGCCATAGGCGCCGACGGTCTGTCCGATCTCGAAGTGCTCCTTCTCCGCGGTCGAGCTGTCGATCGCGATCTGGCCGTCCCCGCTCGGCCACTCACCGGAGACGAGCTGGAACGGATCAGGCTCTGGTCGTCTGTCGCTTCGACGCCCATCGAGACGCCCTGGCCGGGGCGCCCGATCGTCTCACCGTCCTTGTCGACGAGGCTTGCCTCGTCCTCGATCGTGCCCTGCGCGACGCGGACGCCGGGCAGGTTCTCGACGTCGCCGAGGATGTCAGCCGAGAAGGCAGGCGCCTCGGTCTCGCCGTCCTGCGTCTCGATCGCGACCTTCGAGCTGATGACCGCGTCGGTCGCGTCGTACGACTCCTCGTAGATCCCGTCGAAGCTCTTGCCGAGCGTGTCGGTGAGGACGAAGGCGCCGCTGATCATCGCGA
>CAWHKD010000029.1:0-81276 GCA_963829845.1 uncultured Gaiellaceae bacterium
TTTCCGCACGATTGCTTCCCTCCATCTCTCCGTTCGGATTTTCAGGGTCGAACGGGCACGAGTTCCCCCGGCTAGGCCCGCGTCCAAACTAAACCGGCGGATGCTCGCCGTCAACCGTGGTTTTACCCTTCTAGGCGAAGATCGTTGTGCGCCGTAACATGGGATGTCGATGAGCGCGCCCTCGACGATCGGCGCCGGCAAGCCGACGCTGCGGATTCGAGGCACGTCCTACCCGGTCCTGCTGCCGCGCTGCGCGACCCGCGGCTCCACCTCGCGGCCGTGATCGTCTCACTGCAGATCCTGGGCCAGGTGGCGTTCGAGTTCCGCCTTTCGATCGCGCAGATCCTCGTCTCGCTGCTCACCTGCGCGGTACTCGAGATGGGGATCGCATTCCGGCGCCAGCACGTGATCCTCTGGCCCGCGAGCGCCCTCCTGACCGGCAACGGCGTCGCCTTCATCCTCCGCGTGCCCGGGACCGAGCACGGCGACTGGTGGAGCATGCACGGCTGGTGGATCTTCGCCGGGACGGCTGCGGTGTCGCTGCTCTCCAAGCATCTGATCCAGTTCCGGGGCGGGCACATCTTCAACCCGTCGAACTTCGGCCTCGTCCTCTGCTTCCTGCTCCTCGGCTCCGAGTACGCCGACCCGCTCGAGTTCTGGTGGGGGCCGATGTCCTTCTGGCTCGCGCTCGCGCTCGCGATCATCGTCGGCGGCGGCTTCGCGATCCTGAGGCGGCTACGGCTCCTGCACATCGCCGTCACGTTCTGGGTCACGTTCGTCGCCAGCATCGCCGTGCTCGCGGCGAGCGGTCACGACATGACGGCTCGCTGGCATGTCGGCCCGGTCTCGGACTGGTACTTCTGGCGCGTCCTCGCCTTCTCGCCCGAGATCCTCGTCTTCCTCTTCTTCATGATCACCGACCCGAAGACGATCCCGGCCGGGCGCGCCGGTCGCCGGGTCTACGCGATCTCGATCGGGCTGCTGGCGGCGCTGCTGATCGCGCCGCAGACGACGGAGTTCGGCTCCAAGGTGGCAGTGCTCTCGGCGCTGGCGCTCGTCTGCGCGGCCCGGCCCGTGCTCGTGCTGATCGGTGAGGCCGTACGCAGGCGCGGCTGGTCGCCTCGGAGCGGACGTACTGCAGGCGTGGCGGCGCTCGCCGGAGCGGTGGCTTTCGTCAGCCTGCTCGTCGTCGCCGGGATCCCGGCCCGCTCGAGCGCCGAGGCGACTGTCCTGCCCGCGTCGTCGTCGGGTGAACTCGTCTCCGTCACCGTCCAGCCGGCAGACGGGATCGCGCCGATCGACGAGCGAACCGCTCGGCAGATCGCGCGGGACCTCGTCGCCGATCTCGAGAACGAGTCGGAGGCGCTTCGCCGCCGCGACCGCGAGCGTGCGACGGCCGGTGCCGACGGCGCCCGCCTCGCCGGGCTGTGGCGGCAGATTGCGGCGGCGGGAGAGTCGGCCGACGTTCCCCGCTACGCGGTCAAGCGGGTGCTGGTGAGCCTCGAGCCCGGCGACGGCCAGGCACCGCCGACCGTGGTCGCGACCGTGTCGGGAACGGTGCAGCGCGGCGGTGCGGCGAGCCGCCTCGCCGAGACCTTCGAGCTCGTGCTGAAGGACGGTCGCTACCTGATCAACGCCGTCCGCGGATCTGCGGCGCGCTCAGCTCCCCCCGCGGTCCGCTCCGACACCCTCGGCGGCGTGCGGCTGCAGGACGTCGCCGCACAGGTCGGGCTCGACTTCCGGCAGTCTGCGTTCCGTTTCCGGGTCACCAACGAGCCTGACGCCATGATGGGCGGCGGCCTCTGCTGGCTCGACTACGACGACGACGGCTGGCTCGACCTCTACGTCGTCAACGCGTATGCGGACGACGAGTACGACCGCTGGGTGGCGAACGGCGGCCTGCCTCGGAGCGCGCTCTTCCACAACGTCGAGGGGAGATTCGAGGACGTGAGCCGCGGCTCGGGCGCCGACCTGCAGCTCCGCGGCAACGGCTGTGTTGCAGCGGACTTCAACCAGGACGGCCACACGGACCTCTTCGTGACGACCGCCGGCTACAACGTCGCCACCGACGGGTACGACGCGCTGCTCTGGGGGCACGGCGACGGCACCTTCACCGAAGGCGCCCGCGCGGCCGGGATCAACACGCCCGGCTGGCACTCGGGCGCCGCGGTCGGCGACGTCAACGGCGACGGGCGGCCCGATCTATTCGTGGCCGGTTACGCCGACGTCAACACGCCGATCCCGGCCTCGTCCGGAGGCTTCCCTTCAAACTTCGCCGGCGTCCGTGACCGCCTCTACGTGAACGTGGGCGTCGACGGCAACGGCCGCTCCCGCTTCCGCGAGGTAGGCCGGCAGGCCGGGATCGAGGCGGCGCGCGTCGAGCACGGCCTCGGCGCCGTGTTCACGGACGTCGACGACGACGGCCGGCTCGACCTCTACGTCGCCAACGACCTCGACCCGAATCGGCTCTATCTGAACGTCGCCCGACCCGACGGGTTGGGCTTCCGCTTCGTCGAGCGCGCACGCCGCGAGCACGTCGACGACCCGAACGCCGGCATGGGCATCGCCGCGGCGGACTACAGCCAGGACGGGCGCGAGGATCTGTTCGTGACCAACTCGCGCAAGCAGTTGCACGCCGTATACCGCACCACGCCGAGAGCGTTCGTGGACGCCCGGCCCGACTTCGTCGAGGCGCTCGGCAACGACTACACGGGCTGGGGTGTGTCGTGGGTCGACCTCGACCTGGACGGCAATCTCGACCTCGTGCTGGCGAACGGCGCGATTCCGCTGCTGCACCCGCGGAAGGACGCACAGCGGCTCCAGGTGCTCGAGAACCTGACCGGCGAGGGGCGCCGAGGCGAGTTCGCCGATGCGAGCGCCGCGGTCGGCCTGCCCGCCGCGCTGCGACTCAACGGCCGCGGCCTCGCCGCCGCCGACTACGACAACGACGGCGACGTGGACGTGGCGGTCAACTCGATCGGCGGACCCTTGCTCCTGCTCCGGAACAGCGGTGCCCGGGGCCACTGGCTCGAGGTGAAGCCGAAGGGCTTCGCCCCTGGGACGAAGATCACCGCCGTGCTGCCCGGAGGTCGCACGCTCGTGCGCGAGCTCCACGCCGGGAGCAGCTACCTCTCCTCCGAGGATCCGCGCGCCCACTTCGGCCTCGGGGCCGCCACCCACGTCGCCGAGCTGATCGTGCGCTCGCCGGACGGCGGCGAGAGGCACTTCGCTGACGTCGCCGCCGATCAGGTCCTGGCGCTGGCGCCGTAGAGTCCGGGCATGGCCGACACCGTCCTCACCGACGACGCAGTCGACTTCCTCACCGAGCTGGAGCGGACATTCGGCCCTCGACGCCGCGAGCTGCTCGCAGCGCGGCACGAGCGCGCGCAGCGCCTACGTGACGGCGAGCTTCCCGACTTCCTCCCGGAGACGCAGCGAGATCCGCGACGGCGACTGGCGCGTCGCCTCGGTTCCGGCCGAGCTGCAGGACCGCCGCGTCGAGATCACAGGCCCGGTCGACCGGAAGATGGTGATCAACGCGCTCAACTCGGGCGCCAAGATGTTCATGGCCGACTTCGAGGACTCGAACTCGCCCACCTGGCAGAACTGCATCGAGGGCCAGGTCAACCTGACGGACGCGCTCGAGCGGACGATCACCCTCGACACCGGCGAGAAGCAGTACCGGCTCAACGAGGAGACCGCGACGCTGCTCGTGCGCCCGCGCGGCTGGCATCTGGAGGAGCGGCACTGCGAGGTGGACGGGGCGCCGATCTCCGCGAGTCTCTTCGACTTCGGCCTCTACTTCTTCCGCAACCACGCCCACGGCGGCACGTGGTTCTACCTGCCGAAGCTGGAGTCGCATCTCGAAGCGCGGCTCTGGAACGACGTCTTCGTCTGGTCGCAGGAGCGGCTGGGCGTGCAGCAGGGGACGATCAAGGCGACCGTCCTGATCGAGACGATCCTCGCCGCCTTCGAGATGGACGAGATCCTCTACGAGCTGCGCGAGCACTCGGCCGGGCTGAACGCGGGCCGCTGGGACTACATCTTCAGCGTGATCAAGAAGCTCGGCCACCGGCCCGAGTTCGTGCTCCCCGACCGCTCCGCGGTCACCATGGCCGTCCCGTTCATGCGCGCCTACACGGACCTGCTCGTGAAGACCTGTCACGCACGCGGCGCGCACGCGATGGGCGGCATGGCCGCCTTCATCCCCTCCCGCCGCGATGCCGAGGTCAACGCCGCGGCACTCGCCAAAGTGCGGGAGGACAAGGAGCGCGAGGCCGGCCAGGGCTTCGACGGCACCTGGGTCGCGCATCCCGACCTCGTCCCAGTGGCGATGGAGATCTTCGATCGCGTCCTCGGCGAGCGGCCGAACCAGGTCGAGCGCCGGCGCGACGATGTCGACTCGACCGCTGCCGATTTGCTCGACGTCGCCGCCACGCCGGGCGAGATCACGCTGGAGGGCCTGCACAACAACGTCTCGGTCGGGATCCAATACCTCGCGGCCTGGCTGCAAGGGTCGGGCGCAGTCGCGATCTTCAACCTGATGGAGGACGCGGCCACGTCCGAGATCTCCCGCTCACAGGTCTGGCAGTGGCTCCAACACGGCAAGGTCGCCCGCACCGACGTCGAAGCCGCGATCGAGGAGGAGCTCGCGAAGCTCGACGGCGACTACGACGAGGCGCGCGAGCTGTTCGAGCAGGTCGCGCTCGGCGAGGAGTTCGTCGAGTTCCTGACGCTGCCCGCCTACGAGCGGATCGACTAGTCGGCTGGCGTCGGGAAGCCGGCGACCTCACCAGTCCACGACCATATACATGACCTCCGCCCGCTCTCCTGGGTCGATGTCCACCTCCGTTCGTATCCAGAGGGGATAACGGTTGATCGAGGCGACGAGGGCGAGCGAATACAGTGCGTCGTAGTTCTCGTGGGTTCGCATCAGCCGGAAGTAGTTGTCCAACGGCTGCTGGTCAACGGGAAGATCGAGACGCACTGCGACGCCGTCGCGGTGGACGTAGAGCCGGCTAACCCTTCCCCTGAAATGGATGGCCATGCCATTTGCCTCCTCGGATCAGATGCCGGCCATGGTGACGTGCAGGACGGCGGGGAGCCATGCTTCATCGCGAACCGCCGCGCCAAAGTGCGCGGGGACGTCGACGGTCACCTCCATCCGCGGCCCTGCCGGCGGCATGTTGCGAACGTTGAAGCCCGTCGGTGTGCCGTCTGCCCAGAGCAGGCGCGCGTGCTGCGCGTCGGCGTCGTACGAGCGGAGGTCGTAGCCGATGTCGGGATCGGAACCGTCCCAGAGCCTGCGCGTGTTCCCGAGCGGCAGGGTCCGGATTGGACGGATCATGCGTATTCCCTGGCGACTCCACCCAACCGGGCCCTCGTCGCCGTCGAGGTCTGGATCGAGCCAGGCAGCGCGTGACATGAACGGCGGTGGCAACCGATACGCATCCTGGGACTCGATCACGTGCCAGACACCGAGGCCGGCGAACGGCAGGCCCTGGTCATAGGACGTCCCTCGCCACCGGTTCTCGATCAGGATGTACTCCTCCGTGCTGTGGACGGGATCCATCAGCACGAGCACGACGCCGGACTGCTGCACGGGTGGGAGGATGTAGCTTCCCGGCCGGAACACAAGCCGGGGACGTAGCCACCCCAGCTTCAGCTTGTGAGCCGGGTCGACGTGCGGGGCTTGGCCGTCCTGATCCATGAGCGAGTACTGCCCAGCCTCCAGTGGGTTGTGGTCACCCGGCCAGTACATGTCCCCGAGGCCGAGCAGCGGGTGTGCAAGCTCGTGCGCAACGATCCCCGGTGCCGGCGGCGCACCGATCGACACTTCTGCGATCGTCTTGATCAAGACGTCGTCGACGACGATGCCTTCCGCCTCGCCGCGGGAGAGGTAGTCCTCGCCCACGGTGCGACCAAGGCCGCCGCCGTCTCCGGTCCCAGGTTGGATGACGAGAACGAACAGCTCGTGCGTGCCCAGCTCACCGTCGTCGTCCTCGTCGAACGCCTTGAAATCGAATTCGCGGGCAGCCTTGCGGATTGCCTCGGCACAACTGTCCCGTCCCGGCTCTGGGCCCGGCGGCCAGTACTCCGTCCAGTCGAAGTCACTGTCGTACCACCCAAGCGTGGCGACGTTGTCGATCGTGTACTCGCCGCGGCTGTTCTCCAGGAAGTACCCGCGCACGCTGTCGAGCGCTCCGTCGATGACGTCTTGCACAACCTGCTTGTCTGGCCTGGGATCCGCGGACGGCCGCTGTGCGTCCCAGAGAATCGTGACGATCCTGCTCCGTGAGCTCCGCCGTGGCCGCATAGACAGGAACGTCCGCTGGAGCTCGTCTGTGGATTGCGCCTCGTGCCCGCTCGTGAACGCCAGCAACTGACCCCCACGCGTTGTCATCGCCACGTGGACTGAATCTCCAGGCGGAAGCCAAGCGGCCGGATCGGTGGCGAGGTCCAGACCTGATGCTGAGGGCGTGCAAGCCTGCCACTCGAGCATCGAGGTCCACCAGTACTCCACCAGCCGGTCATCCGACGAGCGGGCCCAGATAGTCTCGACGCCGGCGCTCGTAACGAGCGCAACCGGTGAGCCGAGGATCTTCGGGCCTACCGCCGCGTACGACGCGTTGGTCGTCTGCCACCGGCGGGCACGGGGCGACCACCAGAACACCAACAAATCCCCACCAGGCCCGCGACCCGCCAGATGCTCCACCGTCACCCCACCCGACTGCGTCACCCACGCCGTCACCGGCCCCTCAACCGTCGCCCCCGCCTCATCCGACGCGTTCACCACCTGCCACCGCCCCGCACGCGGCGACCACCAGAACACCAACAAATCCCCACCAGGCCCGCGACCCGCCAGATGCTCCACCGTCACCCCACCCGACTGCGTCACCCACGCCGTCACCGGCCCCTCAACCGTCGCCCCCGCCTCATCCGACGCGTTCACCACCTGCCACCGCCCCGCACGCGGCGACCACCAGAACACCAACAAATCCCCACCAGGCCCGCGACCCGCCAGATGCTCCACCGTCACCCCACCCGACTGCGTCACCCACGCCGTCACCGGCCCCTCAACCGTCGCCCCCGCCTCATCCGACGCGTTCACCACCTGCCACCGCCCCGCACGCGGCGACCACCAGAACACCAACAAATCCCCACCAGGCCCGCGACCCGCCAGATGCTCCACCGTCACCCCACCCGACTGCGTCACCCACGCCGTCACCGGCCCCTCAACCGTCGCCCCCGCCTCATCCGACGCGTTCACCACCTGCCACCGCCCCGCACGCGGCGACCACCAGAACACCAACAAATCCCCACCAGGCCCGCGACCCGCCAGATGCTCCACTTCACCGGCCGTCCATGCCGCGATAGGCCCCTCCACGGCCTCTCCCGTGGCGTCCGTCAGATCCTCGACGCTGGTGAGCTTCACACGGCTTCGTCGGCGGCGCGACGTTAACAATCCCGATTCGCCCGACGCTTCAGCCAGTCTGATCTCCAGACCAGTTCGCGTCAACTATCGGCAAGGCTAGTCGCCGGCGACGAAGAACTGCCAGTCGCCGTCCGCGGTGATGGCGGTGCGGTAGCCGAGATAGCCGGTGCCCTGGTTGATCATCAGCCCGACCTGTTCCGGCGAGTAGAGCCCGGTGTCGACAAGCGCCTGCCACGCTTCGACGGTCGGCTTCTCGCTGTAGGCGGACGGCCACGCGTACGAGCCGGACTCGTTGCGCGTGAACGGCGTCGTCAGGATCGAGGCGAGCGCGCGCATCGGCTTCGGCTGCTCGGACGAGTCCTCCTCGACGCCGCGCCAATACTGGGATGCGTCCTCGCTGCCCCCGTAGCTGAACGTGAAGCCCGCGCCCTTCTCCAGCGCGATCTCCTCGAGCGTGTCGTAGTCGCACGCGACCGCAGCGTCGAAGACGCGCTTGCGGACGTCGGCCACGGCCGCGGGTAGATCCTGCTGAGGCAGCGTCAGCCGCAGGCCCGAGGTCGAACACCCGCCCTCGCCCCCGGTCTCCGTCTCGGTCTCGGGTTCCGTCTCCGTCTCGGTCGTCGCCGGCTGCGTCTCCGTCACGGCGTCAGTCGTCGTCGGCAGGGACGAGCCAGCCTCGTCGGCGTCGTCCGCGCCACAGCCGGCGAGCGCGAGCGCGGCGAGCGCGATTGCGGGCAGCAACCTCATACGGTCTCGGTTCGCTCGCGGGCGGCGGTGCCCTCCCGCACAGCGGTAAGGGTTGTGTGAGGCGTGATCGCCTCCGGGTCGACGAGCAGGTGCAGGAGCGCAGGGCTGTCCGCCGCGAGCGCCTGCTCGAGCGCCGGTGCGAACTCCTCCGTCCGCTCGACGCGCGCCGCGTGGAGGCCGAAGGCCGACGCGAAGGCGGCGAAGTCGGGGTTCGTCAGGCCGGTGCCGACCACTCGGCCGGGGTACTCGCGCTCCTGGTGCATGCGGATCGTCCCGAACATGCCGTTGTCGACGACGAGGAAGAGCACGTCGGCGCGCTCCCGCACCGCGGTCGCGAGCTCCTGGCCGCTCATCAGGAAGTCGCCGTCGCCCGCGAAGCAGACGACCGTGCGCTCCGGGTGGAGGATCTTGGCGGCGATCGCGGCCGGGACGCCGTACCCCATCGCGCCGCTGGTGGGCGCGAGCTGCGAGCGGTAGTGCGTGTAGGGCCAGAAGCGGTGCGGCCAGACGGCGAAATTGCCGGCGCCGTTCGCGAGGATCGCGTCGCCGGGCAGGCGTTCGCGCAGCACCGCCATCACCTCGCTCATGTTCAGCGGCCCCGGCGCTGGGACCGGCTCCAGCGTCCGTAAGTAGTCGGCGCGGGCCGCCTCGACCCAGGCGCGCCGCGCCGGACTTTGTGTTTCAGAAACACAAGCCTTGCGGGCGGCGGCGGCGAACTCGGGCGAGCCGGCGTGGATCGCAAGCGCGGGCTGGTAGACCCGCCCGAGCTCCTCCGCACCGGCGTGGACGTGGATCAGCGTCTGCTTCGGTAGCGGCGGCTCGACGAGCGTGTAGCCGCCCGTCGTCATCTCGCCGAGGCGAGGGCCGACGACGAGCAGCAGGTCGGCGTCGGTGACGCGGGCCGCGAGAGCCGGATCGATGCCGACGCCGACGTGGCCGGCGAAGACGCGCGAGCGGTTGTCGACGTAGTCCTGGCGCCGGAAGGAGGTCGCAACCGGCAGCTCGTTCGCCTCGCAGAAGGCGGCGACGTCCTCCGCCGCCTGCGCGCTCCACTTGCCGCCGCCCACGACAACGAGCGGACGCTCCGAGCCGTCGAGGAGCTCGCGCAGCCGTTCGAGCTCCTCCCGCCCTGGGTGCGTGTGCACCGGCCGGTAAGGGCCGGGGTCGGCGACGTCGACCTCGTCCACGAGCATGTCCTCGGGCAGCGCGAGCACGACCGGGCCCGGCCGCCCCGCCGTTGCGACCGAGAATGCGCGGGCCAGCAGCTCCGGGATCCGGTCGGCGCTCTCGATCTGGGCGACCCACTTCGCCATCGAGTTGAACATCCGCCGGTAGTCGATCTCCTGGAAAGCCTCCCGCTCGATCATGTCGCGGCCGACCTGGCCGATCAGGAGGATCAGCGGCGTCGAGTCCTGGTAGGCGGTGTGGACGCCGATCGACGCATGCGTGGCGCCGGGGCCGCGCGTGACGAGGCAGATGCCCGGCCGACCGGTGAGCTTGCCGTACGCCTCGGCCATGTTCGCCGCCGCTGCCTCGTGGCGGCAGGTGACGAGCCGGATCGGAGCGTCGTAGAGTGCGTCGAGCACGGCCAGGTAGCTCTCACCGGGCACGCAGAAGGCGAGCTCAGCGCCGTGCAGCGCCAGCTGGTCGACCAGCACCTTCCCGCCGCTGCGCAGCATCAGAGGTGGATCGCGCCCTGCGCCAGTGCGTCGCCGCCGTTCGAGTCCTCGGCCCGGACGAGCACGACGCGGACAAACGATCCCCGCCCGGAGACCTCGGCCGGCTCGACGAAGGCGCCGAACGGCTGCACGCTCTCGCCGTCGACCGAGAGCTCGCCACGAAGGACACACCCGATTCCCGGGCCCTCCGCTGGGCCGCCGTCTCGCTCGCAGCGCATTGCGTAGTCGGCCCACGGGTCGAGCTCGACGTGGGTCGAGAGCTTCGCGTCCTCGACCGACCACTCGGTCAGCTCCCAGCGAAGCACGGTGGCGCCGTCGACGCCGGCTGCGAGCTCCGCCTCCTCGTCGCCGAACGCGGCTGCGCCGGCGTGCAGGGTCGCCAGCTCGCCGGAGGCGACGTAGACCATGCGGCCGCCGGCGGGCAGCCGGATCGCCTCACCCGGCGCCAACAGATCTTCGTACAGCGACAGGGACGTCACTCGGCTCCGCTTTCAGACACCCATGCAGACGTACTTGAGCTCGAGCCAGTCGTCCAGGCCGTACTTCGAGCCTTCGCGGCCGATCCCCGACTCCTTCATGCCGCCGAACGGGGCCACCTCGGTCGAGATGATCCCGGTGTTGACGCCGAGGATCCCGTACTCGAGCCCTTCCGAGACACGCCAGACGCGGCCGAGGCTCTGGCTGTAGAAGTAGGCGGCGAGCCCGTACGGAGTGCCGTTTGCGAGGCGGATCGCCTCGTCCTCGGCGGCGAAGCGTTGGATCCCCGCGACGGGGCCGAACGTCTCCTCGCGCGTCATCGCCATCGAGCCGTCGACGCCGGTGAGCACCGTCGGCTCGAAGAACGTCCTTTCGAGCCGTCGCCCGCCCCGCACGAGCTCAGCCCCCGAGCCGGTCGCGTCGGCGACATGGCGCTGCACCTTCTCGACCGCGCCCTCGTCGATCAACGGGCCGACCTGCGTGCCGTCGTCGAGCCCGTTGCCGACGACGAGCCGGCCGACCGCGGCTTCGAAGCGGGAGACGAACTCGTCGTGGACGGAGTTCTGAACGAGGATCCGGTTCGCGGACACGCAGGTCTGGCCGGAGTTGCGGAACTTGCACAGGATCGCGCCCTCGACCGCGGCGTCGAGGTCCGCGTCGTCGAACACGAGGAACGGCGCGTTGCCGCCGAGCTCGAGCGAGACCTTCTTCACCGTCCCGGCGCACTGGGACATCAGCAGCTTCCCGATCTCGGTCGAGCCGGTGAAGGAGAGCTTGCGCACGGCAGGATTGGAGGCCAGCTCACCGCCGATCACCGGCGCGTCGTCGCGGTCGCCAGTGACGACCTGGAGCACGCCGTCCGGCACGCCCGCCTCGGCACCGAGCTCGGCGAGCGCGAGCGCCGTCAACGGTGTCTGCTCGGCCGGCTTGATCACGATCGTGCAGCCCGTGGCGAGCGCGGGCGCCGCCTTGCGCGTGATCATCGCGGCGGGGAAGTTCCAGGGCGTGATCCCGGCGGTGACGCCGATCGGTTCTTTCAGGACGACGATGCGCTTGTCGGGCTGGTGCGCCGGAATCGTGTCGCCGTACACCCGCTTTGCCTCCTCGCCGAACCACTCGAAGAACGAGGCCGCATACGCGATCTCGCCACGCGCCTCCGTCAGCGGCTTCCCCTGCTCGCTCGTCAGCAGCCGCGCCAGCTCCTCCTGCCGCTCGAGCATCAGGTCCGAGAAGCGGCGCAGCACGACGGCGCGCTCCTTGGCGGTGCGGGCGCGCCAGGCCGGGTAGGCGCGCTCGGCCGCCGCGATCGCCGCCCGGGTCTCCTCCACTCCGTGGCGCGGGACCCGCTCGAGCACCTCACCGGTGGCGGGGTTCGTGACGGCGAACGTCTCTGCGGAGGCGACTGCGGTCATGGCTGAGAGGATAGTGGCGCCGTGATCGCCGACGCCCACGTGGACATCCTGCTCGAGCTCGCCCACCGCGAGCATCGGCTGGCCGAGACGGACGTCTTCGCGCGGACGTGGCTGCCGCTCCTCGAGGCGGGCGGAGTCGGGCTCCAGGTGTGCCCGGCCTTCGTCGACCTCGAGTTGCAGCCCGAAGGGTCGTTGCGCGAGGCACTGCGGCAGGTGACGGCGCTCCAGCACGCGCTCCGCGAGAGCCCGGATCGCCTCGTGGCCGTGCGCTCGCGCGCCGACCTCGACGCGGTCGAGCGCGGCGAGGGCATCGGGCTGATGCTCGCGCTCGAGGGCGTGGAGCCGTTCGGCTACGAGGTGGCGACCGCCGACGTCTTCTGGGAGCTCGGCCTCAGGATGGCCGGGCTGACGTGGAACCGGCGCAACCCGTTCGCGGACGGCGCGGCCGACGAGGGCGGGCTCTCACGGCTCGGCCGGGCGTTGCTCGTGCGCTTCGCAGAGCTGGGCGTGATCCTCGACCTCGCGCATGCATCGCCGCGACTCTTCGACGAATGCCTCGCCACGTACGAGGGCCGGATCTGCGTCACGCACGCCGGCTGCCGCGCCGTCAACGAGACGCCGCGCAACCTCTCCGACGAGCAGTTGCGCGCGCTCGCGGCGCGCGACGGCGTCTTCGGGCTGATGCTGCACCCGCTCACGATCGACCCGGCCGAGCCGACGGTCGGCCGTGTGATCGACCATCTCGAGCACGCGGCAGCGGTCATGGGGCCCCGCCTCCTCTGTCTCGGCGGCGACTGGACGAAGCGGCTGCACGAGCTGATGCCCGCGCCGGCCCCGCCCGACGGCCTGATGCCGCCGGGGCTCGCCGAGGGGGCGACGATCGCCGGACTGTCGGGTCCGGAGCACTACCCGGCGCTGGTGGATGCGTTGGCGGAACGAGGCTGGGAGGGCGAGCGGCTCGACGGCGTGCTCGCCGGGAACCTGCTCCGCTTCCTCCGCGAGGCGCTTCCCAGCTAGACCTACGGGGTGACGATGACCCGGCCCGGCTCGCCCGCAAGGCTCGCCTGAAACGCGTCGTCCGCACGCTCGAGCGGGAACGACGGCCCGACCAGGCTCGCCAGCTCGAGCCGGCCCGACGCGACGAGGTCGAGCAGCTGCGGCAGCGCGACCGCCGGATCCTCGGAGCCGTAGATCGTCCCGGTCAGCGTCTTTTCTCGGTTCGAGAACTCGAACGGGTCGAGCTCGAGCTTCTCGCCTCCCGCGGGGAGGCCGACGACGACTGCGGTGCCACCCCCGCGTGTCCAGCGAAGCGCGAGCTTGGTCGTCGCGGCGGCGCCGACGGCGTCGAATGCGTAGTCGACGCCCTCGGGATCGAGCTCGGCCACCGCCTCGCGCACGTCGTCGGGCGCGCATGCGCGGGTCGCGCCGAGCCCGAGCGCCTGATCGCGCCGCGCCCCGACGGGGTCGACGACGAGGATCTCGGCCGCGCCGGCGATCCTCGCGCCCTGGACGACGAACTGGCCGACGCCCCCGGCCCCGATCACGAGCGCACTGAAGCCTGGGTCGGGCCGCGCAGCATTGAGCACCGCGCCGACCCCGGTGAGCGCGGCGCAGCCGAGCAGCGCGGCCTCCTCCAGCGATACCGCGTCCCCGAGCGGCATCGCCGCCGCTGCATCGACCACCACGCGCTCGGCGAGCGCGCCGGTGGCCGTGCCGCGGAACACGGTCTTGCCGGCGAGCGAGAGCCCGGTGCGGCCCCCGAGCAAGGTGCCCTTCCCGATCGCAGAGGCCAACGGCCCGCACGCGGCTGGGCGGCCGCGGCGGCAGGCGCCGCATTCGCCGCACGCCGGCGCCCAGGAGAGGACAATGCGGTCGCCCTCGCGCAGGCCTTCCACCTCGGATCCGACCGCCTCTACGAGCCCGGCGCCCTCGTGACCGAGCACGATCGGCGTCGGCCGGTCCCACTCCCCCTTGTAGGAGTGGAGGTCGGTGCCGCAGACGCCGACGGCACTCATGCGAACAACGACCTCGCCCGGCAGCGCCTCCTCGGCGTCGAGCTCCTCGACGACGAGCGCGCCCGGCTCGTGCATGACGGCGGCACGCGTCTTCATCGCATCAGCATCCCACCGTTGACGTCGAGCGTGGCACCGGTGATGAAGGCCGCTGCGTCGGAGGCGAGATAGGCGACTGCGGCCGCCACCTCCTCGGGCCGCCCCAGCCTGCCGACAGGGATCGTCTTCAGCATCGCCTCGAGCCGTTCGGGCGCAACC
Organism: uncultured Gaiellaceae bacterium; assembly: GCA_963829845.1. Lineage (GTDB taxonomy): Bacteria > Actinomycetota > Thermoleophilia > Gaiellales > Gaiellaceae > Gaiellasilicea. Next base: position 14,021 of record CAWHKD010000029.1, read on the forward strand.
GTCGCGACCATCGGCCCGTCGATCGCCGCCGGAGCAACTGCATTCACCGTCACGCCCGAGCCCGCCAGCTCTGTCGCGGCGTGGCGTGTCAGCGCGCCGATCGCGGCCTTCGAGGAGGCGTAGTGGACGCCGGTGACCGCTCGGCTGTTCTGACCCGCGACCGAGGTGAGGTTGACGATCCGGCCGGCGCCGCGGTCGCGCATCTGCGCGCCGACGACGCGGATGCCGAGATAAGTGCCGCGGAGATTGGTTGCGAGGACGTCGTCCCACTCCTCGACGTCGATCTCCCAGAAGGGCCGGATCTCGGTGCGTGCTGCGTTGTTGACGAGAACGTCGACCTCGCCTGCCGCCGTCAGGAGCCGTTCCCACGACTCGAGGCTGCGGACGTCGTGCGCGAACGTCTGGCCGCCGATCTCGGCCGCCACGCGCTCGGCACCGCTCTCGTCGACGTCGGCGACGACAACGAGGTCGCCGTCGGCCGCCAGGCGACGTGCGATCGCCTCCCCGAGCCCGCGTGCGGCGCCGGTGACGATCGCAGTGCGGCTCACGCGTGGATGCGCTGCGTCGAGCTCCCGAGCGGCCCGCCGGCACGGCCGTTCCGCGCCGCCAGCGCCTCCGCGAGGATCGAGAGCGCGGTTTCCGGAACAGTGTCTGCGCCGATGTCGAGGCCGCACGGGCCCGAGATACGCTCGATCGCCCCCTCCGCGACCCCGCTCTCCCGCAGCCGCTTGCGCTTGCGCTCCTGGTTGCGCCGGCCCCCGATCAGGCCGACGTAGAAGGCGTCGGTTGCCAGCGAGAGCTCGAGGGCGGGCAGGTCGAACTTGTCGTCGTGGGTGAGGATCACGATCGCGGTCGCGTGGTCGGGCGCGACCTGCGCAAACGCCTCCTCGGGCCATGCCACGACCAGCTCGTCGGCGCTTGGAATGCGCTCCCGGGTCGCGAACTTCGCACGCGCGTCGGCGACGACGGCTGTCCAGCCGAGCAGCTTCGCGCCGGCCGCGAGCGCCTCGGCGGTGTCGACCGCGCCGTAGACGAAGAGGCGCGGCGGCGGCCCGTAGACCTCCGCGAAGACGGTCCGGGCCTCGAGCTCGACCGTCCGGTTGCGCGCGCCGCGGATCAGCTCCTCCCCGTGCGCCGCCAGCTCCGGCGGGCCGTCGCCGACCATCTCGCCTCCCTCGAGGACGAGCAGCTTCGACCCGAGCCCTTCCCCTTCGACGACCGTGAGCACGACCGCGCGTCCGCCGTCGCGCTGGAGCTGCAACAAGCGCGAGATCACGGCAGGCGCTCGACGAAGACGTCGATCTCGCCGCCGCAGGGGAGGCCGACGGCCCAGGCTTCCTCGTCGCTGATCCCGTAGGAGAGGAGCTTCGGCTCGCCGCTCGCGAACACCTCCTGGGCCTGCTCGAACACGTCGCCCTCGACGCAGCCGCCGGAGACGGAGCCGCAGAGCTTGCCGCTCTGGGAGACGGCGAGGCTGGAGCCGACCGGCCGCGGCGCCGAGCGGCGGTTTGCGACGACCGTGGCGACGACGACCGCTTCCCCCTCCTGCTGCCAGCGCTCGATCTCGCTGAGGATCTCCTTCACCGTTGTAGCCTGCCTGCTCGATGGTGGATCAAGCAAGCGTGAGCCTCCTCCGCTGGTTGCGCCGGCAGTTGCGCGAACCGACGCCGTTGCGCGAGCACCTCGAAGCGGCGGTCGCGAACGACGATCCGGTCGAGGCGCGCCGCCTGCTTGACCGGATGGACTTCACCGAGGCGCAGCGGCACCACGTCGCCGGGCTGATCGACCGCTGGGAGGAGGGCCGTTGAGCGTGGCCGCAAACACGGCACTCGTCCGCCGGATCATGGAGGCGTTCGCGAACAAGGAGGGATTCGCGCTCCGGGAGTGCTTCGCCGAGGACGCCGTCTGGCACGTGCCAGGCACGGGCGTCATGTCCGGGACGTACCGCGGCCGCTCAGAGATCTTCCGCTTCCTCGGGCGGCTACCGAAGCTGACGAACGGCACCTACCGCTCCACCTTCATCGACGCGCTCGCCAGCGAGGAACGTGGCGCCGGCCTCTACCGGGCCCGAGGCGAGCGCGAGGGCAGGTCGATCGACATCGACCAGCTGCTCCTCTTCACGATCCGTGGCGGCCTCGTCACCGAGGTGCTCGCGCTGCCGAGCGACCCGGCCGCGTTCGACGGCTTCTGGGCCTAGCTAGTCCTCGACTGGCTCGGGCTCCGGCATCGGGTCTCGGAACTCGACCTCGAGCCGCTGGATCCGCGACCCCTCGACCTCGAGCACGCGGAGGGCGAGCCCGTCGATGTGCACCTCGTCGCCCACCTCAGCGGCGCGGCCGAGCTCGCCGAAAACCGTTCCGGCCATCGTGTGGTAGTCCTCGGCCTCGATCTCCGTCCCGAACTGCTCGTTGAAGTCGTCGATGGGAAAGGTGCCGTCGATGCGGATGTGCGTCTCGTCGATCCGCTCGATCGACTCGTCCGGGAGGTCGAACTCGTCCTCGATCTCGCCGACGATCTCCTCGAGCAGGTCCTCGAGCGTGACGATCCCCTGCATGGCGCCGTACTCGTCGACGACGACGGCCATGTGCTGGTTCTGCTTGCGGAACTCGGCCAGCAGCGCGGCGAGGTCCTTGGTCTCGGGGACGATGTAGACCGGCCGCAGCAGCTCCGCGATGTCGACGTTCGCGATCCCGCGGTCGTGCAGGGCGGAGAAGAGGTCGCGCACGTGCAGGATCCCGGCGATCTCGTCGAGCGACTCGCGGTAGACCGGATAGCGCGTGTAGGGCGAATCGAGCAGCGCGGCGAGCGCCTCCTCGGTCGGCATCGAGATCGAGATCGCGACCACCTGCGGCCGCGGCACCATCACCTCGTGCACCTCCTTGTCCGCGAAGTCGAAGACCTTGTAGAGCATCTCCTCCTCGGTCGTCGCGATCACGCCCGCATCCTCGGCGCCCGCGACGATGTGGCGGATGTCCTCCTCGGTGTGGGCGAGCTCGCCGGCGGGCGCAGGTGTGACGCCGAAGAGCCTCGTGACCGCGTTCGCAGAGACCTGCAGGAGCCAGGTGAACGGCTTGACGACCGTCTGCAGGAGCTCGAGCGGGATCGCGACCACCTTCGCGATCGGCTCGGCCCGCTGGAGCGCGAGCGCCTTCGGCACCAGTTCACCGAGCGCGACGCTGAGGTAGGTGAGGATCAGGAATGCGAGCGCGTAGGCGACCCCGTACGAGAACGGGGAGTCGAAGTAGTCGGTGAGGAGCGGCTGACCGACGGCACCGAGGGCGATCCCGAAGACCGTGATCCCGATCTGGACCGTGCCGATGAACTTCACCGGGTGATCCATCAGGTCGAGCGCCGAACGGGCACGCCGGCTGCCGGCGGCGGCCTCGGGCTCGAGGCGGGTCCGCCGCGCCGTCACGAGCGCGTACTCGGCCGCGACGAAGACCGCGTTCCCCAGCACGAGCAGGAAGATCGCGAGGATGCGGAAGGTGTCGCTCATGCCCCGCTGTCCGGGGCATGGGTACTAGAGGGCTCGTCCAAGCTGGCGCGCAGTATAGGCAACCACTCCGACGTCCTCGACGCGTTCGGCCCGCTCCTCGAGCACGAGCCGCTCGAGGTGGGAGAGCGTCTCCGCCACCGCAAAGCGGCGTGAGGCGGCCTTCAGCTCGGCGCCGAAGAGGTCGAACGAAACCTCATATCCGCTCCGGGGCACGTCGGTCAGCGCCGCCTCGGCGAAGGCCAGCCGCTCATGGTGGTGCTCGATCAGCTCGCGGGCGCGGCCGACGGGGTCGGCGATCGGGTCGCCGTGGCCCGGGAGCGCCAGGTCGGGCGCAAGCTCGATCGTCCGCTCGAGCGACTCGAGGAAGTCTCCAAGCGGATCAGGGCGGCTGGCCGGCCAGAGGCCGACCGTAGGCGAGATCCGGCCGAGCAGGTGGTCGGCCGAGACGAGGACGCGCTCCTTGAGCAGGCACAGCTGCCCGTCGGCATGGCCGGGTGCCGCGACCAGCTCCCAGCCGTCGAGCCGGTCGCCGTCGTCGACGAGGATCGGGTCGCGCTGGAAGCGGATGAACGGCCGGTAGACGTCACCCGAGCCGATCAGCTCCTCGGTGATCTCGCTCGGGACGCCGTGGGTGCGGAACCACTCGGCGATCCGCTCGGGCCAGTTCGGGTTCCCCCACACGAGCTCGCACTGCGCGTAGTCGAGCGCACCTTGATACACCGGCGCCCGGGTCAGCTCGGCAACGTCGGCCGCGGCGCCGACGTGGTCGGGATGGAAGTGCGTGACGAAGATTCGCGCCACCTCGGCGCCTGCCAACGACTCGTGCCAGACCTCCTGCGCGTCGGGCAGGCCGATCCCGGTGTCGACGAGCGACCAGCCGTCCTCGCCCGGCAGGAGGTACGAGTGGACGTGCCCAGGTCGCGTAGGCAGCGGGGTCGTGATCCGGCGGATGCCGAACGGAAGCTCCATCCGCGCATCCAATCACTTGCCGCAGTACGAACATATGTTCTATCGTGCAGCGATGCGGGTCGAATACCGCGAGGAACCGTGCCGCACCGCTCTGAACAGAGTGAAGGGGATGCCGTTCGCGTGGTCGCTCAACCCGTACAGCGGCTGCGCCCATCGCTGCACCTTCTGCTACGTCCGGGCTTTCGAGCGGCGTGCGGACCGTCCTGCCGACGACGGCTATGGCCGCTCGATCCGGGTCAAGGTGAACATCGCCGAGGTGCTGGCGCAGGAGCTCCGGCGGCGCTCGTGGGCGAAGGAGCTGGTCACGATCGGAGCCGCCACCGACCCGTATCAGCCGGCCGAAGGCCGCTACCGCCTGACGCGCGCATGCATCGAGACCTTCGGCCGGGCAGCGTCGCCTTTTGGCCTCATCACGCGCGGCCCGTTGATCGTCCGCGACCTCGACGTGCTCGCGGTGGCGGCACGCCGGACGTCCGTGTCCGTCACGTTCTCTGTGCCGACACTCGACCACGAGGTGTGGCGGTCGACCGAGCCGGGAACGGCCCCGCCGCAGCAGCGCCTGCGAGCGCTCTCGCAACTCGTCGAGGCCGGCATCGAGGCGAACGTCGGCATGGCGCCGATCCTGCCGGGGCTCTCCGATCGGCCCGACCAGCTGGCCGCGGTCGTCAAGGCGGCGCGGGCAGCGGGGGCGACCGGCATCTGGGCGAACCTGCTCTACCTCGCCCCGGGGACAAAGGAACACTTCCTCGAAGCGCTCGCCCGCGACTGGCCGGAGCAGCTCGAGCGCTACGAGGAGCTGTACGCGCGAAGCGCCTATCTCCCCCGCGCGAAGCTCGACCCGGTGCGGCAGGAGGTGCGGACGCTGGCACGTGCATACGGTGTCCGCGACCGGCGGACGTCGCCGTTGAAGGCGCCGCCGGAGCCGACTCAGCTGTCGCTCGGTGTGTGAAAGCCGACCCGGGCAATACACTTCCCCGGCGATGCCCGAAGAGATCACCTGCCTGATCGTCGACGACCATGAGGTCGTCCGGGAGGGGCTCCGACTCTCGCTCTCCCGCGCTCCGCACGTGCGGGTGATCGGCGAAGCCTCGGACGGCGCCGGCGCGGTCGCTCTCGTCGAGCGCCGCCGGCCCCAGGTCGTGATCATGGACGTCCGCATGCCCGGCATGGACGGGCTGGAGGCGACGAAGCAGATCAAGGACAAGGTGCCCGAGACAGCTGTGCTGATCTTCACCGCCTACAGCGAGCGTTCCCTGCTCGGCCGCGGGCTCGAGTCAGGCGCGAAGGGGTACATCCTCAAGGAGGCGCCCCACGCGACGTTGCTCCGCGCGATCGAGAAGGTCGCCGGCGGCGAGAGCTTCGTCGACCCCGCGCTGATGCCTGCGTTCCTGACGGGCAAGGAGCAGAACGAGATGCTCACGTCGCGCGAGCGCGAGATCCTGCAGCTGCTCGCCGACGGCATGTCGAACGCCGACGTCGCCGCCCGCCTCTTCATCAGCCAGGAGACGGTGAAGAGCCACGTTCGCCACATCCTCGCCAAGCTCGAGGCCGACACCCGCACGCATGCGGTCGCGATCGCACTGCGCGACGCGATCATCGACTAGTGGCTCCGTGAGGTCGCTCACGTTCCTGGGGCGCCGCTCGCGGCGCGCAGGCCGGGGGAACAGTACGGGCGTACGGGCCGCCGGCTGGAGCGCCGCGAGCGGCGTCAGCTTTCCGCGGAGCCCGGCTCTGCCGGACGGGAGCGAAAGGCGGCAAGGGACGTGAGGTCGCTCACGTTCCTGGGGCGCCGCTCGCGGCGCGCAGGCCGGGGGAACAGTACGGGCGTACGGGCCGCCGGCTGGAGCGCCGCGAGCGGCGTCAGCTTTCCGCCGAGCCCGGCTCTGTCGGACGGGAGCGAAAGGCGGCAAGGGACGTGAGGTCGCTCACGTTCCTGGGGCGCCGCTCGCGGCGCGCAGGCCGGGGGAACAGTACGGGCGTACGGGCCGCCGGCTGGAGCGCCGCGAGCGGCGTCAGCTTTTCGCGGAGCCCGGCTCTGCCGGGCGGGAGCGAAAGGCGGCCAGGGACGTGAGCGGCGTCCCGGACGACGAGCGCGAACGGCTCGTCGAGCGAATCATCACGGCCGAGCAGGACGAGCGGCGGCGGCTCGCGCTCTTCCTCCACGACGGGCCTGTGCAGAACCTCGCCGGTATCGCCTTGATGCTCGACGCCGCCGTGCAGGCAATCGACGAGGGCCGGCCGGAAGCGGCCCGCGGCATCATGGCGTCGGCGCTCGAACGCCACCGCGAGACGATCCGCTCGCTCCGCGACCTCTCGTTCAACATCGAGCCGGTCGTGCTGCGCGACCAGGGCTTCGGCGCGGCCGTCGAGGAGCTGGCGAACCAGCTCGGGATGGAACACCGCGTGCAGATCGAGGTCGACGTCGCGCCGGCGGCGCGCCTCGGCGAGAAGGAGCAGGTCGGGCTCTACCAGATCGTCCGCGAATCGCTGAACCAGGCGGTCCGGCGCGGGCCGCCGTCGAGGATCTCGGTCACGATCGAGGAGACGGCCGGCGGGCAGATCGAGACGATCGTCGCCGACGACGGCACCGGTGAGCGGCGCACGGCGGCGCTCACCGCGATCGGCGAGCGCGCGTCGACGCTGAACGGCCGCTTCTCGGTCGAGCAGGGCGCCGACGGCGGGACGGCGATTCGCGTCGTCCTTCCGGCCTACGCCGGTCGTCCGAGCAGCGACTAGAATCGCCGCCGATGGAGAACGGCCATCACCCGCCCGGCGGGCACCTCCTCTTCGTCTGGTCGTCCAGCGGCTGGACGCTGCAGCAGCGCGACGGCGAGGTTCCCGCCGTCGGCTCGACTGTCGAGGCGAACGAGACGCTGCTGCGGGTCAGCAAGATCGGCCCGTCGCCGCTCCCGGGCGACAGGCGCCTCTGCGCGTACACGCAGTTGGCGTAGACACGCGAGCGGCCCCGACGTCCGGGGCCGCCCACGACGAAAGCGTCAGCCGCAGAGGCCGAACGCCGCCTCGAAGTCCAGATAGTTGAACTGCGAGGGAGTGTTTCCCTTGCCGTTCTTGAGCGTCCCGCCGGCGAGGAGGCCGGGACCCATGAACAGCGTGTTGCTCGGGTAGGTGGCGATCTGCGCCTTCAGGCTGTCGGCGCCGGCCGGGCAGATCTCGCCCGCCACGACCGCCCCGTCGATGAACTCGCTCCAATCGGCCGCCGTCATCCACGGCCCCGACTTCGCCGCGTTCGCAAGTGCCGCGTCGCTCCAGCCGGACTTCGAGCAGAAATGCGCGAACGCGGGCGACGCTGCGATCGCGAGCGCGGCCACGGCAGCCGCGAGTACCGCGCCGAGGCGGCGTGTCTTTCTCGTCATGAATGAAACCCCTTCCCCTTCAGTTGTTGTTACCGATCCGTTTCTAACCGCGGTCGTCCCGCCGCACAACCGGCCGTTCGGGGAGGTCTCAGGCGAGGGCCGTCTCGGCCGCGATCCGGCCGAAGACCAGGGCCGCCGCGAGCCCGCTGCCGTAGCCGCCGGTGAAGATCCCGCCGACGTCCGCTCCAGCGGCACAGAGATTGGGCACAGGCGAGCCGCCGCCGTCGAGCACCCGTGCCCGATCGTCGATCCGCAGCCCGCCGATCGTGTGCGTCACGCCCGCGTAGACACGGACCGCCAGGTACGGCGGCTCGGCCAGCTTCGGCGACGGCGGCAGCGCGAACGGCAGCTGCTCCGCTGGTCGGACGTCACCGCCCGCCTTGCGCGCGGCCTCGACGAGGTCGGCAACAGTCCGCTCGCGCACAGGCACGCGCAGGGCCCGCGCGTCGACGACGTACCACGCCCTCCCGTCGGGAAAGCGCTGGACGATGTCGCTCTCGTGCCAGGCCGCGGCGCCGAGATCCCGTCCCTCGTCGTCGAGCACGAGCGCACTTCGTGCGTAGAGCTGCGACGCGCGCACGAACCCGTCCTCCGACACCGGGCCTGGCAGCGCGCGACCGTAGAACTGCTCCATCCCGGCGGTCACGCCGGCACCGCGGTCGACCGCGAATGCGAGCCCGTCTCCGTCGCTCCAAGGGGCAGCCCGCAGCAGAAGGCCCTGCTCGCGCGCGAGGCGCACGCCGAAGCCCCCAGTCGCGAGCAGCTGGACCGTCTCGCCAAACGGCTGCTCGAGCCGCACGTCGCCCGCGGCACGGACGAGCGTCTCCGTCAGCGTGCGGGGGTCGTAGCGTCGGCCGACGGTGAGCGGGTTACCCGTCTCCCGCCGCACCGGCTCGATCCCGATGCGCTCGAGCCAGTCGAGCGCATCGTCGTGCTCGTCGACGATCCTCGCCTGCAGCACCGGATCCCCGTCCGGGCACTCGGAGCGGAAGTCGTCGAGCGTCCGGTGGCGCCAGATCACGCAACTCGACAACAGCATCGACCCGCCCGGGCGACTCCCCTTCTCGAACACAACCGGCGCCGCACCCAGCTCGCGGGCGCGCACGGCGGCGACGAGGCCGGCCATGCCGGCGCCGGCGACGATCAGGTCAGGCTGAATGACGGCTTGTGCTCGATGTACTCGAGCTTGACCCGGTCTGGCCCCCAGACGAAGAGCGCGACAGTGTTCGGCGCGTCGACAAGCTCCTCGATCTCGACCCCGAGCTCCTCTGCCTCCACCTGGTGCTCGTCGACCGAGTCGACGAGGACGCCGAGGTGATTGAGCAGCGGCCGCTCCGGCTCGCCCGGGTCTCCCTGCTCCAGCTCGAGGTAGGCGCCGCCGACCTCGAGCCGGCCGTCGCCCGTGGGCGTGAAGCCGAGTTGCTCCCACCCGCGGGCCGCCGCCTCCGGATCGCGGGCCAGCAGGGTTACGTGGTCGAGGTCGAGCTCGGAGTCCGTATCCGCCTCGACGAGCACGATCTCGAGTCTCTCCCCCAGATCGACCACAGAATCGCGGCCGTCGAGCGCGGACACGCGCAGCCCGATCCGAGCGAGCGCGCCCTGCTCGCGTGGACCTTCGGCGTCGAAGAGCGTCAGCTTGCCCCGGCGCGCGTCGGCGCCGAGCAGCGTGAACCGGTCGGTCTGCTCGATGACGCGCAGCCCGAGCCGCGCGACCGCGGTCGCGGCCATGCTCTCGCGATCGGCGACCCAGAGTGCGACGTGATCGAGTGTCAGAGGCTTCACCGTCCGAGAATAGCCGCAGCGACCATGTCTACTTCCGCCGATCGACGGCTCGCTGCAGCTGCGCCTTCGTCATCTTCGAGCGGCCCTCGATGCCCATGCTCTTCGCTTCTTCGTAGAGCTGATCGCGGGTCCGCCCCTTCTCCCTGCGCGTGCCGGACCGAAGCCCGCCGCGGCGGCCGGACGAGATGTCCGTGCGCGAGAGCCGCGACGACGTCTTCGCCTCGCCGGTCCGCGCGCGCTCCTTGTTGACCGTTCTCGCGGCGATCTCCTCGGCCTTGTCCTCCGAGGTGCCCCGATCCTCGAGGCTGTCCTTGATGTGCTCGTACTGCCGCTCGCGCTTCGCATTCCAAGCCCTGGACGGCAAGACCCCTCCTTCCGTCGTTGAAGGTGGTCTCGTTCCCGTTTTCGACCGGGATTACTCGGAGTCGAGTGGAGGGTTCTCGACGTTGTGCTCGGTCGCGTACGCGTCGACAAGCGGGTTCAGCACGGCCGGGCCCTCGGAGTAGGCGTAGTTGATCTTCACGAACGGCTCCCACTTGTCCGGGAGCGCGTCCTCAGGGAAGATCGCCTCGACCGGGCACTCCGGCTCGCAGGCGCCGCAATCGATGCACTCCTCCGGATCGATGATCAGCATGCGGTCGAACTCGTGGATGCAGTCGACCGGGCAGACGTCGACGCACGAGAGGTCTTTGATGTCGATGCAGGGCTCGGCGATGATGTACGTCACGGCGGCGAGTCTAGCGAGGCGGGAGGCCTCCCTGGTTAGACGGACGGTGCGGTCAGCTCGGCAACGATCTCCGGCACCCGCTCGGCCAGCGCCGACTTGACGATCACCTGGTCGAATCCGGCCGTGTGCGCGCGCTGGAGCCCCGACTTGTCGGTGTGGTTCGTGAAGCCGACGATCGGGACGTCCGGCCACGAGTCGACGACCTCCTCGGGCTCGACGCGCGCGATGTCGACGATGACGAGGTCGGGTGGATCGACGCTGTCCGTCGTGACGAGATGGTGGCCGTGCAGCAGGGCCTCGAGCTTCCCGCGGAAGAACAGATCGACGCCTGCGAGCAGGATCGTCGCCACGAACGCGAATCTATCAGCGCTTGGACAGGTTTCCTACCCGGAGATCCCGAGCGCCTCGAAGAGCCGGTTCAGATAGACCCGCAACCGCCAGAACTCGCCGGCGAAGAGGAGCGCGCCGAGCGCGACCATGATCAGGCCGCTGACGAACTGGATCGCGACGTAGTGGTCGCGGACACGTCGGAAGATCCCCATCGCCGGCACGAACAGCGCCGCCGCGATCAGGAAGGGAACGGCGAGCCCGAACGCGTAGATGGCAAGGAGTAACGAGCCCTGCCAGACCGTGTCGGAGTCGCCGGCGAGAACGAGGATCGAGCCGAGCACGGGGCCGATGCACGGCGCCGCACAGATGGCGAACGCGCCTCCGAGCAGGAACCCCGAGCCGCGCCGCCGTGCGTCCTGAACCAGCCCGGCGCCGAGCAGTCGCTGCGGCCACGGCAGCAGGCCCATGAACGCGAGCCCGAAGACGATCAGGACGAAGCCTGCGATCTGCTCCATCAGGAACTGGTTCTTCGTAAACGAGAGCCCGATCGCGGCGGCGCCGGCGCCGAGCAGGACGAAGACGGCAATCAGCCCGGCGACGAACGGGATGCTCGCGCGGACGACGCGCCGCGACGAGCCCGGCTCCCCCAGCCGCTCCGCCTCGACCGACGAGACGGCCGAGAGGTAGCCCGGGACGAGCGGCAGCACGCAGGGGGCGAGAAACGAGACGAAGCCCGCCCCGAACGCGACAAGGACCGCGGTGCCGCTCATGGGTCGAAGCGGGCGAGCTCGTCGTCGAGTCGGCGCTCGAGCGCGGGATCGAGTGGCTCGGTCGAGTCGGTAGACGACGCGTCTTCGGCGCCTCGAGTGTGGCTCCAGCGCCATGCGAGCATGCCCACGACCGCGACGCCGAGCGCGAGCCCGGCGAGGGGCAGCACCCACGCGATCAGCTCAAAGCCCTTCTTTGGCGGCACCGCCAGGACCGCCGGACCGAACTGGTCGACGAGCGCCGCCTTGATCTCGCTCTTCGTGTCACCGGCTGCGATCCGCTCGCGGATGAACGCCTTCATCCGGAGCGCGACCGGTGCGTTCGAGGTGTCGAGCGTGGTCTCGCAGACGGGACAGACGAGCTCGGACTCGAGTTCCGCGGCCGTCGGGCGCTGCTCGCTCGCTCCCGCCGGGGCGACCAGGACGAGCGCGATGAGCGCGAGCGCCGCTGCCCTCACGCCGGCGCGAGCGCGCGCTCGATCCCGGCGTCGAGCTCCGCGGCGTCCTCGACCGGGCCTGCGATCCGGTAGCGCACGTTTCCGGCCGCGTCGACGAAGTAGGTCTCCGGAAAGCCGGTGACGCCGTAGCGTCCGACTGTCGACCCCTTGCCGTCGTAGACGTTCGGGTAGGTGACGCCGTAGCGCGCGAGGAAGCCCCTCGCGTCGCCGCGGAAGTCCTTCACGTCGACCCCGACGAAGACGACGTCCTTGCCCTGCCAGCGCTTCCACCCCTCCTGCAGGAGCGGCGTCTCGTCCTTGCACGGTCCGCACCACGAGGCCCAGAAGTTGAGGACGACGGCCTTTCCCCGCAGGGATGCGAGGTCGAGGTCGCCCTTGCCGTCAAGGCGCTCGAGTGTGAACTCCGGCGCGGCGGGCGAGCCGCCCTGGTCGAGCTGCGCGGTGACCGCGCTCTCGTCCTGCGTCAGCTTCCATGCAAGCAGCCCGAGCAGCGCCGCCACGACTGCGACGGCCGCGACCTGTCCTACGAGACGGATACGCCCGGTCACCGGACGATGTAGACCGGCGTCCCGACGTCGACCTGGTTGAACAGCCACTCGACCTCGGGGATGAGCATGCGGATGCAGCCGTGCGAAACGGAGTAGCCGATCGAGGCGGGATCTGGCGTGCCGTGGATCCCGACGGCCGGCGACGAGATCCCCATCCAACGCGTGCCGAGCGGATTCCCGGGGCCGGGCGGAATCGGCTTGGCGTCCTTGGCCCAGTCGGACTGCGGCGGATACCACCAGGGGTTACGCCACTTGACGACGATGTGGAATGCGCCGAGCGGAGTTGGGTACCGCGACTCGCCGGTGGCGACACCGAACGTCCGGCGCAATTTCATGCCGTCGTAGAGGTTGAGCTTGTTGGAGCCGCGACGGATCACGATCACGTCGCCGATCGACGCGCGCGTCGTCTCCGGCACGAGCGTGTCGGTGCGGAGCGCGATCGGCTCGCGGACGTGGGTCTTGAGGCTGCGGAAGACGGCCCGCACGGCGGCCGTCTGACGGAGGCGGCGGCCGACCTGTTCCTTCGTCACGTACGGCTTGCCATTCCGGAGCGACAGCTCCGAGTTGGTCGGAGTACGGTCGAAGCGACGCGCGAGCCCGGCCACGTAGTGCTCGATCCGCGGCAGCCGCGCCTCGACCTTCAGGGGTACGTTGACGCCAGGTCTGACGATGCGCGCGCGCTTGACGGCGTCGCCGACGTACGCAGCGGCACCCAACTGCTTCGGCGTCGCGCGCAGCGACACCTTCCCGAGCTGGAGCGTGACGGGCCGGGCGAAGTAGTCCTTGATCGCGGCAGTTGCGGCGGCGGGCGAGAGTCCGCCGACGAGCAGCTCGCCCCCGACGGTGACGCCGGCAGCAATCGTGGTCGGCCGCGGCACGGTCGGCGTCGTCGTGGTCGTCGTGGTCGTCGTGGTCGTGTGGTCGTCGGCGGCGGGGGCGGCGGCGGCGCCGTGGTCGTCCCGGTCGTCGTCCCCTCCTGCGCGTCGGCGGACGGCGTCCCGACGAGCAATCCGGCCGCGAGCACGCCCGCCACGAGACACGCCGCGAGCAGGGCAAAAGAGAGTGGGCGCCTCACGGCGGCAGTGTAGCCACGCCCGAAAAGATCTCGCTCTTGCCGCGAAGCGGCGCTTCAGGGGTCTTCGCGCGGGATGGGATCCGCACTCGCGGATCCCATCCCCTGCGCAAACAGACGAGGATCGTTCGTGATGACTGCATCGACGCCCGCCGCCTCGAGCCTCGCGAGCTCGTCGACGTCGTCCACAGTCCACGCCCAGACCGCAGCGCCGGCGTCGTGGGCGCGGGCGACCGCTGCCGGAGAGACGACGGCGTGCTGCAGCATCAGCGCCTGTGCTCCGGCGCGAGCGATCATCGCCGGGATCCGCGTCACGACCGCCCGCCGGAGCGCGAGTGTACCCAGCCGGATCGCCGGTTTCATCCCGCGCCGCTTCGAGACGCCGTACCGGTCCTCTGGATAGGTGAAACCGATCGGGAGCTGCGGGGCGTGCGCCGCCAACGCCTGCAGGCTCGGCACGTGGAACGAGCTGACGACCGCCCGCTCGGCGACGCCGTGCCGCTCGAGTGCGACGGCGAGCTCGTCAAGCCGCGTCGTCAGCTTCAGGTCGACGTGCAGGGCGACATCACGGCCGGCGAGGTAGTCGAGCGCGTCGCCGAGCGTGGCCGGGTTCGGCGCGAGCTCGGCGAGCGAGTGGCCGAGCACGAGCGGGCCGGGACCCGCGTCGAGGACGTCGAACTCGATCGCGTCGACGCCGTGCTCCAGCGCCGCCTCGAACGAGGACAGCGTGTTCTCGGGCGCGAGCTTCGCGGCGCCGCGATGCCCGACGCGGATCAGCCCCCCATCTGAGCGGCGCAGCCTCACGGTCGGGTCGGCAGGAAGTCCTCGTCGAGCTCGCCACCGCGCGCGGCGTACTCGACGATCATCCGGTCGGTGACCCACTCGACCGGGGCGCGGTCGTCGGTCCACGGGCGCTCCGCCTTGTTCGTGACGGGCCGGAGCTGGTCGGCGAGCAGCTGCACGAGCGGGCGCAGCTCCGGCGCGACCTCGTCCAAGGGGATCTCACTCGTCGAGTTGGGCTCGTCGAACGCGAGCAGGATCTTGTTGAAGCGAAGCGCCGGCCACACCGCGACCGACTCGAACTCGTGTGTGAGCGTGCCGGCGATCCCGTCGAGAAGGCTGTCGTCCCCGGGCACTGAGGCGACATTGAGCGCCATGATCCCACCCGGCGCGAGGCGCTCGCGCGCGAGGCGGAAGAACTCGCGCGTGGCGAGGTAGAAGGGCACGTACGGCTGGTGATAGGCGTCGACGACGATCAGGTCGTAGCGCTCGTCGGTACGCCGGAGGAACGGCCTGCGCATCCGCGTCGTAGACGGTCAGGTTGGGGTTGTCCTCCATCCCGAAATACTCCCGCCCGGCGCGGCTGACCGCGGGATCGAGCTCGACGCCGTCGACGTACGCGTCCGGGTAGAACCGGCCGAGCGCCCGGGCCGTCGTGCCACCCGCATTGCCGAGGATCGCGACGTTTCTGAGCGGCCGGTCGAGCAGGGGCGGCAGCGCCAGGAATGCATCCCAGACGCCGCCGGTGAGCACGGTGTCTTTGCGCCAGACCGAGTGGACTGCGACACCCTCGTTCAGCCGCAGGAGCCGGCGGCCGTCGTCGCGCTCGACCACTTGGATGAACTGGTAGAGCGAGTCCTCCTCGTGCAGCAGCCCCTCCTCGGCCTTGACGGCGCCGGGCGGGATTGCGACGAGCGCGGCGATCGCCGCCGCCAGCACGACCGCCTTCCTTCCGAGCAGGAACGAGGCCGAGATCGCCAGCAGCGCCGCCGTCGCGAGCAGTGTCCGCTGGGTCCCGACGAGCGGGATCAGGATCAAGGCAGGCACGAACGTCCCGACCAGCGAGCCGAATGTGGACAGCGCGTAGAACCTGCCCGCGACCTCGCCGGCGCTCTCGACGTCCGTGATCGCGAGCCGAATCGCGAACGGTGAGACCATCCCGAGCAGGACGACTGCGGGCGCGAACAGGAGCAGCACGGCGAAAAACGACCCGATCACGGCGCCGGCCGACGCGTCATCGAGGTTGCCGACAGCGGCGTCGAGGAACGGACGCGCAAGGAACGGCGTCATCGCCACCCACAGGGCGGCCGCGAGCACGATCAAGCCGAGCAGCCTGCGCTCGGGCCGGCGGTCGGCGAGCTTGCCGCCGAGCCAGTAGCCGAGCGCGAGTCCCGCGAGGACGATCCCGATCAGGTTCGCCCAGACGATCGTGGACGAGCCGAAATACGGCGCGAGCATGCGCGACGCGGCGATCTCGGTCGCGAGCGAGCCGATGCCGGCGCCGAAGACCAGCGCCGCGAGAGCTGCCTGGCTACGGCTCATGCCGCCGTGTCTTTCGGCTGCTGCGAACGCTTGACCACGACGACAGCGAAGTCGTCCGTGAGCCCGCCCCCGGTCCAGTCGCGGCAGGCTGCGAGGGCAGCCTGTGCGATCTGCTGCGACGGCAGCCGGCGTTGCTCCGCGAGCAGCGCATCCAGCCGCTCGACGCCGAATTGCTTGCCGGCGCGCCTCGCCTCGATCACCCCGTCGGTGTAGGCGACGACGATGGCGCCCGGGGGGAACGGCTCCGTTACCGTGTCGTACACCTGCGGCGCGTCGATCCCGAGCGCGAGTCCGCGCGCCGGGATCGGTTCGACGGTGCCGTCCGGGAGCACCAGCCGCGGTGGTGGATGGCCGGCGCTGGCGCATGCGACTTGCCCCTGCGCCGCGTCGAGCACGAGCTCGACCATCGTGATGAAGCGGCCGGGCGCGATCTCCGACGAGACGATCTCGTTGGCGGCGGCGAGGAACGTGCCGGGATCGGGATGCTCACGGGCGAGCGAGCGGAAGACGTACTTCGCCATCGCCATGTCGGCCGTTGCGTCGACCCCGTGGCCGGTGACGTCGCCGAGGACGACCGCGAGCCGGCCGTCGCCGAGCGTGAGGTAGTCATAGACGTCGCCGCCGACCTCGACCCGTGCGGCCGACTCGTAGACGTCGCCGAGCTCGAGCCCCGGCAGCTCTGGGGCCGCGCGCGGGAGCAGCGAGCGCTGCATCGTGTCCGCGAAGGCCTTCTGCTGGCCGTAGAGGCGGGCGTTGTCGATCGCGAGCGCGGCCTGCCCCGCGATCGCGAGCGCGGTCTCGGTGATCTCGCCGGCCACGGGGCGATCGGGATGGAGCGAGATGATCGTCATCGTCGCGAGCAGCTCGCTCGGAGTCGCGACGGGGATCAGCGCCGCGGTCGAGCCCTTGCGCAGGAAGGGAGCCAGCAACGCCAGTGCGCCGCCCAGCGACTCGGCCAGGTCGGGGTCGAGGAGCAGCGGCTCGCCGTGCCGAAGCAGGGCGGACAGGGAGCGGAGCGGCAGCGGCTGCGCGCGCGAGAGCAGCATCCGCGCGGCGGGATCGACCCGCTCGTCGTTGACCTTCACGGACCGGGTGGTCAGCTCGATCCCACGTTCGTCGGGCATCCGGATCACGGTCGCGTCGACGCCGAGCAGGTCGACGACGGCGGCCGCCAGTGCGTCGAGCGTCGTCTGCAGTGAGAGGCTCTGCGCGAACGTGCGCGAGATCTCGTGGTGGGCGTGGAGCTGCTTCGACTTCTCCCGCTCGGATGTGAGCAGCTCGTTCAGGTTGTCGTTGAGCGTGGTGACGTCCTCGTGCAGCCGCGCATTCTCGACGACCACGGCCAGCTGGCCGGCGAGCGCCGTCAGCAGCGCGCGTTCGTTCTCGCTCAGCGTGCGCCGCTGCCGCGGATAGACGGCGAGAACGCCGATCGGCTCGTCGCCGACGACGAGGCCGAGCGCCAGCACGGAGCCGATCGCCGCCTCCTCGACGTGCGCACGCACCGGCGCGAGCCGCTGGTCCGTCGGTGCATCGAGCTCGGCGATCACCCCCGTCTGGCGCGACTCCAGCGCCGCCGTCAGGAGAGCATCCGCGACCGCCGGATGCACGCCCTCGATCCCGCGGCTTGCCGCCACGGTGAGACCCGCCCCGTCGGTCAGGTAGACCGCGACGCGGTCGGAGCCGAGTAGGTGCGCGACGCGCTCGATCGCCGTCTCGAGCGTGTGCGCCAGCGAGAGCTGAGAGATCGCCTCGCCCACGACGGAGAGCAGCGCCCGCGTGCGCTCGAGCTCGAGCCCGGCGTCGCTGGTCCGCTCGGAGGAGCGGAGCGCATGGGCGGCCCGGACCGCGAAGCTCGCGAGTTGCTCGACACCGTGCTCGTCCGGCGCCCGGCCGGGCGCAAACCGTATCTGGAGGGCTCCGAACACGGGTCGTCCGAGCTGAAGCGTCACGACGGGGGTGGGAGCGCGTCCGTCGACGGAGCCCATGCTCGCCTCCTCGACGACCGCGTTCGCGGCAGCGGCCAGTTCCGCGTCGGCCACGATCGGCCCGTAGGAGCCGGCGACGTCGAGCGTCCCGTCACGGAGGCGCCAGACGAGCGCCGCGTCACCGCCGGAGGCGATCGCCGCGAGGCGGGCGACCCGCGCAGGAGCCCCGTCGTCGGCGACAGCTGCGGCGAGCGCGTCGCCCGCGACGTCGAGTGTGCGGCCGTCCCGCGGGGTGACGCCGTGCTCGAGCCGTGCGGCGAGCCCGGCCAGCTCGGCGGCGAGCAGCGCGATGCGCGTCTCCTCCTGCTCGAAGGGGGCTCCCCGCCGTGCGAGCTCGATCGCCGCGCCGCCGTTCGCCGCATCGAACGGGACCGTCGACCCCTCGGCGCTCTCGTCGAGCCGTGCCCGCACGACCATCGCCGCGCGCACGAGCGACGCGACGCGCAATCCGTCAATCTCGGCGGCCAGCCCGGCCGACGCCGACCAGACCGCACGCGCCACGAGATCCCCGTCGGGCTCCGGCAGCCAGAGCACGGCGACATCGGCCCCCGATCCATGCGCGGCCGCCTCGGCGAGCTCGGCGTACGTCTGCTCGATCGGGGCCTCGCTCGCGAGCGACCGCGCTGCGCGTTCGAGCACCGCGAGCGCCTCGGCGACGCCTCTGCTCGACCGACTGCCAATCAAAGTCCGAAGAGCCGTTCGACCTCGCGCCAGATCGTCAGCGTCAGCAGCACGCTGACCGCAATCAGCCCGAGGAGGACAAGCCAGAAGCGCAGCGCCGCACGACGCTTGGCGCGCGAACGCTCGATCCGGGCGCGGCGCCGGGCCCGTTCCTGGAGGTACGCACGGTCGACGGCAACCGGATCGAACGGCGGCGCGTCGTCGCCTGCCCGAGAGTCCGTCGCAGGCTCAGCCATGTCGCAAGTCTAGTGCGCCGCAGCCTGTTTTAGACCCGCCAGCGGGCGAACGGGCTGGTCGCGGCACCCTCCCACGAGCGCCCGCGGCACATCGGGCAGACGGGTAGCAGCCGCCTGACGGTGACCCCGTAGCCACAGTCGGCGCAGTGGTACTCGCCGGTCGCCTCGCTCCCGGCGCGAACGAACACCGGGTCACCGTCGCTGTCGAGCGCGGCGCCGTTGGAGCGCCGCGGTTCGATCTGCACTGCCGTCCGACCCCCTGTCCTGCTAACGCCGATTCCTGCGTGACTTTCGCTGCAGATATGCCCATACTCTCGTCCGTGGAAACGCCGGAGACAACGCCAGAGCCGGGCTGGGAGCCCGCGGGCGAGCCCCCACCTTCCGCGCGCCGCGTCGGCCCCTCACTCTGGGGGCTCGGCGAGCAAGCCACCTGGGTCACGGGTCTC
This sequence comes from uncultured Gaiellaceae bacterium, assembly GCA_963829845.1. Classification (GTDB taxonomy): domain Bacteria; phylum Actinomycetota; class Thermoleophilia; order Gaiellales; family Gaiellaceae; genus Gaiellasilicea. Next base: position 33,214 of record CAWHKD010000029.1, read on the forward strand.
GTGCTCGCACTCTCGGCGCTGACCGGCTGGTATTCGGGCACGGGCGAGGGCGTGACGGTGAGCGTGATCGGCTGGAACACGGGCGTGCTCGGCAAGCTCGTGCTCGTGATCGGCCTGCTCGCGATCCTGGTTGTCGGGCTGCGCCAGTGGGGCGTCGACCTGCCGGCAGCCGTGCCGGAGAGCCTCGTCGTGATCGCGCTCGGCGCGCTCGCGACCATCTTCGTGCTCGTACGGGCGATCTCGATCCCGGACGAGTTCTTCTTCGCGGGCCGCGGAATCGGGATCTGGATCAGCCTTGTCGCATCGGTGGCGCTGATCGGCGCAGGGCTGCTGCAAGCATCCGAAGAGCTATAGCGATCGTGACGCCGAGCGCAGCGCCCGCGAGCACGTCGAACGGGTAGTGGACGCCGACGTAGACGCGCGAGAACGAGATCAGCGTCGCCAGGGTGAAAAGGGGCCAGGTCAGGCGGGGGACGGCGAGCGCGAGCGTCGTCGCGCAGGCGAACGAGACCGTTGCGTGGCCGGACGGAAACGAGTACGTCGCGGGCAGGTCGACGAGTGTCTCCGGACGCGGGTCCAGGACGGCCGGACGGTCGCGCCCGCTCCACTCCTTCAGCGCGCCGGAGATGCTCTCGGAGACCAGGATCGCAGCGCCTACGCGCGTCCAGAGCCAGGGTCGGCTCCAGGAGAAGCCCGAGATCGCGACGGCGATCGCGAGCCAGACGAAGCCGAACGAGCCGGCGTACGAGAGCGCCTCGAACAGCGGGTCGAGCACGCCGATCCTGTTGTCGACGACCCAGTCCCTGAGCTGGCGGTCGAGGCCGCTCACGGTGGTCTATGAGACCGGCAGCTGCTGCTTGGTCGATTCGATCAGCGAGCGCGGGTCGAACGGCTTTCCGATGAAGCCATGGGCGCCGCGCGACGCGGCCTCAGCCGCAGACTCCTCGTCGACCTTGCCCGAGAACATGATCACCGGGATCGCGCCGACCCCGGTGTGCTCCTGGATCCGGCGCAGCGTTTCCCAGCCGTCGACCTGCGGCATCATCACGTCGAGCAGGATCAGGTCGGGCGAGCGCTCGCCGAGCGCCTCGAGCCCTTCGTCGGCGCTCCCGGCCTCGCGAACCTCGTAGCCCTCGGCCTCGAGGTTGACGCGGACGTACTCGCGCACGCTCTCGTCGTCGTCCACGATCAGGACGAGCGGGCCACCCGCGCTCGGAGGAGTAGGTGCACCGGCGGGGCCTGACCGGTCGAGAAACTGATCGAGGTCGGAGCGGCGGTAGCGGCGGTGTCCGCCGGGGGTGTAGAACGCCGACACACGCCCGAGATCCGACCACTTCCGCATCGTGCTCTGGGCGACGCCGAGATATTTCGCGGCTTGCCCCAACGTCAGCCATTCGGGCTGCGCTGTGCCCGCGCCACGGTTGCCGTCGGATGCCATCGGCGGTGAACCTACCCAAACCTGACGGTACCTGAAACGCGGCTCGAGTCGCCGCCTGGTCAGCCCGTCGTAACCGTGACGGTGACCGTGCGCTCGGCCGGGGGCAGCGGCTGCGGCGTCAGCGTGCGCACGTTCGTCTGCGTTCCGCCGGGGTTCGGTCCGTCTTCGAGCGCACGGCCGATCGAGATCCCGAGCAGCAGGAGCGCGAGCAACCCGAGCGCGATCAGTGCGGGGCGCAGAAGCGGCTGCCGCTGTCGGGCACGCGGGTTGCGCCGCGCCGGCGTGCTCATGTGCCGCACCGCGGCGCATGAGCACGGGGAGGGGGTGTGGGGGAACCGGGCGGTTCCCCCACACGAGACGGAAAAAGGGGGCACGTGGGGGAAACATGGTTTCCCCCACGGGAGCACGCCGGCAGGCGGGCGATGTGCTCACGGCTCGTAGTCCTGCGCGCCGCGGGCATACTCGTGGAACGCCGCCGCCTCGACGAGCGAGAGCGTCCGCGGCCACCCGGGCGCCGGCGACTGCTCCGAGACGACCGCGCGGCTCCACCGCTCCGCCCCCGCGTACGCAGCCGCCAGCTCACCGAGCGTGAACGTGCCGCCGACGCGTCGCCGGAGCTCGGCTGCGACGGTGTCGACCTGTGCGAGCAGACGCTCGGGGTTCGGACTCTCGCGCGCCTCCTCGTGCAGGCGCCGGTATCCCTCCTCCCACTCGCGCCGCGCGCTCTCGACCTCGGCCTCGGTGATCACGTCGCCGATCCTAGGCCGACGCAACACTGCGGCGGCCAGCGGGGATCGAGCTCGGCCAGGATGCGCTCGCCGAGGAGGTGGCCGGGTTGGGCGAGCGCGTAGGCCGCGTGCGCGTGCAGGCACTTGAGCCGTCGCGGGTTGGCGCTGCCGCCAATCCCGAGCTCGAACGACGAGCCGCCGTCCCGGCCGACTTTGCCGCCGGCGAGCTCCAGCCGGATCCGCCGCTGCTCGTCGGTGGCGCGCTCGAGATCGGCCGCGAGCTCGGGATCGTGCTCGACCTCCTCGCTCCAGCGCTCGACGCCCCCGGCCGCCTCGATCCGGGCGATCGCCGCAACGAGGTGCGGGCACGTGAGGTAGTAGGTGGTCGGGAAGGGGTCGCCTGCGTCGTCGTACGGCCACTGCTCCGTGACCGCCGGAGCTCCGCCCGGGCAGCGCGCTGCTACGCGCCGAAACGCGCGCGGCGGTCGGCCGAGCTGCTGCTCCACGAGCGCACGGTCATCCATCGCCGCCGATCGTAGCCATGGCCTTCGTCTTCGCTTGCGCCCGCCGCCACTCGGCGACGCCCTTGACGATGTAGATCCGCTCGCCCGGCCGAACCAGGCGCATCCGCCTCGCCTCTCGCGCGAGCGCGGTCACGGTCTCGGAATCGGCGAGCCGCGCCTGGAGCCGCGTCCGCTCCTCCCGCAGGCGCTGCACCTCAGCGGAGCGCTCGTTCAGCGCAGAGCGCGTCTGCAGGTAGCTCGAGAGCGGCTGGTAGTAGAGGAACGCAACGAAAAGTGCGACCCCGACGATGCACCAGCGCAGCACCACTGTCGTTCGCGGCAGGCCCGGCCGCCTTCGGCGCGTCGTCGCGGCCGCCTTGGTCTGGCGGCTTTCGGTACGGGGTCTCCTGCGGGTAGCCACGCGGAACGATTCCGCGGCAGCCCGGTCGTTCCTCTAGGAGGGTTTGGCGAAATGACGGCTGATCCGCCAAACCCTCCTAGGCGATCTCGACCTTGATCACGTTCGTCGAGCCGGGGATGTTCACGGCCGTGCCCGCCGTGATGACGACGCGGTCGCCCTTCTCCACGATCCCCGTCCCGACGGCGGCGGCGAGCGACGTCCTCCAGAGCTCCTCGACGTCGGGGCACTCGGGGATGCTGACCGGCGTCACTCCCCACTCGAGCGCCATGTGCTGCAGCGAGTAGTCGTGATGGGTGAGGCCGATGATCGGCCGGCGCGGGCGCAGCCGCGCGACCGCCGACGCCGTCCTGCCGGTGAAGGTGGGCACCAGCAGAGCCCGGACCTCGAGCGCCTCGGCAATGTCGCAGGCGGCGTTCGACATCGCCTGCCCGACCGTCGGCTTCTCCTCCGCCTCGGGGATCTCGTGGCGGTAGCCGAGGCTCGGCTCGACGGCACGGGCGATCCGGTCCATGTACGCGACCGACTCGACCGGGAACTCGCCGATTGCGGTTTCGCCGGAGAGCATGATCGCGCTCGTGCCGTCGAGGATCGCGTTGGCGACGTCGGATGCCTCGGCGCGCGTCGGCTCGGGGGCGTGGATCATCGACTCGAGCATCTGTGTGGCAGTGATCACCGGCTTGCCGCGCTCGAGCGCCCGCAGGATGATTCGCTTCTGGAGCAGCGGCACCTCCGCCGCGCCGATCTCGACGCCGAGGTCTCCGCGCGCGACCATGACGCCGTCCGCCTCGCGGAGGATGTCGTCGAGGACCGCGACGGCTTCCGCCTTCTCGATCTTGGCGATCACGTGCGCGGTCGAGCCGGACGCCTCGATCAGCGTCTTCAGCGCCTGCACGTCGGACGCCGAGCGGACGAACGAGAGCGCGACGTGGTCGACGCCCAGTTCGAGCGCGAACTGGAGGTCGTCGATGTCCTTGCGGGTCAGCGACGGGATCGGGAGCGCGACACCGGGCAGGTTGACGCCCTTGTGCGACGCGACGAGGCCGCCGACGAGCACCTCACAGCGGGCCCGCCCGCGATCGACGGAGACGACGCGGAGGCGCACCGAGCCGTCGTCGATCAGCACGTCGAAGCCCGGCTGCAGCACCGAGCCGAGCACTGCAGGGGCGACCGGCAGGTCGTCGCCCTGGGCGACGTCCTCGCCGGCGATCGTCATCTCCTCGCCGCGCTCGAGTAGAACTGGCTCGGAGAGCTCGCCGACGCGGAGCTTCGGCCCCTGCAGATCCGCGATCACCGCCACCGGGCGTCCAACCTCGTCCTGCAACGAGCGGATCAACGCCGCTCGCGCGCGGTGCTCCTCCTGCGTGCCGTGCGAGAAGTTCAACCGAGCGCCGTCGATGATCCCCATCAGCTGCCTCAGGATCGCCGGGTCCGACGAGGCCGGCCCTATCGTGGCGACGATCTTCGTGCGGCGCGGAACGATCGGCATGCCGGTGAGACTATCCGCGACTCCTCATGGGGGAACCCATGGTTCCCCCATGAGCCCCCTCCTTTTCCGCTCCGACCGGACGATCGTCGGCGAGCCTGCGCACGGGCCAAGCCCGGCTCCGGCGACGCAACCTTCGTGACGCCTCGGCCACGCTCACCGCTTTGCCTTCGGGAAGGCGTTCCAGCCCGGGGTACACAGCCGACCGGGTCGAGCGCCACGAGCCTGCGCTCGGGCAAAGCCCGGCTCCGGCGACGGACCCCGGCGACGCCTCAGCCACGGGCACGGCCTGCTCTAGGAAACGCCGACCAGCCGGGATAGACGGCCCGGTCGCCGAGCTCGCCTTCGATCCGCAGCAGCTGGTTCAGCATGGGGGAACCCATGGTTCCCCCATGAACCCCCTCCTTGACCGCGACGACCGGATAATCGCCAGTGAGCCTGCGCACGGGCAAAAGCCCGGCTCCGGCGACGCAACCTTCGTGACGCCTCAGCCACGCTCACCGCTGTGCCTTCGGGAAGGCATTCCAACCCGGGTACACAGCCCGGTCGCCGAGCTCGCCCTCGATCCGCAGCAGCTGGTTCAGCATGGGGGAACCCATGGTTCCCCCATGAGCCCCCTCCTTCACCACAGCGACCGGGTCGAGCGCCACGAGCCTGCGCTCGGGCAAAGCCCGGCTCCGGCGACGGACCCCGGCGACGCCTCAGCCACGGGCACGGCCTGCTCTAGGAAACGCCGACCAGCCGGGGTAGACGGCCCGGTCGCCGAGCTCGCCCTCGATCCGCAGCAGCTGGTTGTACTTCGCCGTCCGGTCCGAGCGCGCCGGCGCGCCCGTCTTGATCTGGCCGGTGCCGAGCGCCACGGCGAGATCCGCGATGGTCGAGTCCTCGGTCTCACCGGAGCGGTGGGACATCACCGCCGTGTAGCCGTTCGACTGCGCAAGCCGCACCGCTTCGATCGTCTCGGTCAGCGTGCCGATCTGGTTCACCTTGACCAGGATCGAGTTCCCGACACCGCGATCGATCCCCTGGCCAAGCCGCTCTGGGTTGGTGACGAAGAGATCGTCGCCGACGAGCTGAACGCGATCGCCGAGCTCGCTCGTCAGCCGCGCCCAGGCGTCCCAGTCGTCCTCGGCGAGGCCGTCCTCGATCGAGACGATCGGGTAGCGCTCGACGAGCTCGGCCCAGAACGCCGGCATCGCCGCGCTCTCGAGCTCCCGGCCCTCGAAGCGGTAGATGCCGCCCTCGAAGACCTCGCTCGTCGCCGGGTCGAGCGCGATCGCAACGCTGCCGGCATGCCCGGCGCGCTCGGCCGCCTCGAGGATCGCCTCGATCGCGGCCTCGCTCGACTCGAGGTCGGGAGCAAAGCCGCCCTCGTCGCCAACGCCGGTCGCGAGCCCGCGCTCGGCGAGCACGCGCTTCAGCTCGTGGTACACCTCGACGCCGACGCGAAGACCGTCGGCAAAGCTCGCCGCGCCGACCGGCACGACCATGAACTCCTGCAGGTCGATCGAGTTGGCGGCGTGGGCGCCGCCGTTGATCACGTTCAGCATCGGCACGGGCAGCGTCGCCGCCTCCTCGCCGCCGAGGTGGCGGTAGAGCGGTTGCCGCGACTCGGCCGCCGCGGCCTTCGCGGCCGCGAGCGAAACGCCGAGGATGGCGTTCGCGCCGAGGCGCCCCTTGTTCGGGGTGCCGTCGAGCTCAATCAGCTTCCGGTCGAGCGCCTCTTGGTCGAGCGCGTCCAGGCCGGCGAGCTCGCCCGCGAGCTCCTCGTTCACGTTCGCGACCGCATTCGTCACGCCCTTGCCGCCCCACTCGGAGCCGCCATCGCGCAGCTCGACGGCCTCGTGCACCCCGGTCGAGGCGCCGGACGGCACCGCCGCGCGACCGAACGCGCCGGAGGCCAGCTCGACTTCGACCTCGACGGTCGGGTTGCCGCGCGAGTCGAGGATCTGGCGGCTGTGCAGGCGCGTGATGGCGCTCATCCCAGTTGCTCCTTTGCCTGGTCGTAGTAGCGGTCCTGCTCGGCAAGCGGCAGCTCGTTCCAACGCTCACCTCGGGCCGCAGCGAGCTGCTCGGCCCGCTCGACCCGCTCGATGAACCGCCTATTCGTGCCGCGGAGCGCGAGCTCCGGGTCGACGTTGAGCCGCCGCGCGAGGTTGACGATCGTGAAAAGGACGTCGCCGACCTCGTGCGCGACCTTCGCGTCGGACTCCGTCTCGGGGCTGGGCTCGCCCGTCCGCGCCACCTCGGCTTCGAGCTCGCCAAGCTCCTCTCGCACCTTCGCGAGCGGCCCCGCGAGATCGGGCCAGTCGAAGCCCGCGGCGACCGCACGCCGCTGCAACTTCCGTGCCTGCAGGAGTGCCGGCAGCGACGCGGGCACGTCGTGGAAGATCCCCTGCCGGCCTTCCTGCTCCGACTTGACCTGCTCCCAGCGCTCCCGCACCCGGCCGGCAGTGTCTGCCTCCACGTCGCCGAAGACGTGCGGGTGGCGGCGGACGAGCTTGGCGTGCACTGCCCGAGCCACCTGTTCGAGGTCGCCGTCGCCCTGCTCCTCCAGCAGCAGGGCGAGGAAGTAGACCTGGAAGAGAAGGTCGCCGAGCTCGTCGAGCAGCTTGGCCGGCGCTCCGGCCTCGGCCGCGTCGGCGACCTCGTAGGCCTCCTCGACCGTATGCGGGACGATCGTCCGCGCCGTCTGCTCACGGTCCCAGGGGCAGTCGCGGCGTAGACGCCGGGTCAGCTCCTGCAGCTCTTCGAGCGCCTCGCCGAGAGGCAACCTGCTACTTGCTTTCTGCGGTCGTGCTCTTGGCGTCGGGCGGTGGGGTGAAGCCGGTGGCGTAGGAGACCTTGTCCTCGTAGTCCTTCTTCAGGTCGTCGACCCACTTCGTCATCGCCTCGTTCTTCTCCGTCTGCTGCAGCTGCTGCTTGATCGAGGCCTGAACGTCCTTCAGCGGCGTCACCTTCGCCGGCTTTGTGTCCGTCAGCGGCTGGATGATGTGGTAGCCGAACTCGGTCTTGACCGGCTTCGAGATGTCGTTCTTCTTCAGCAGGAACGCCGTCTGGTCGAACGGGGCCACCGTCTGCCCCTTCGAGATCGTCAGTTTCCCCCCGTTCGCCTTCGAGCCCGTGTCCTCTGAGAACTTCTTCGCCAGCGCGGCGAAGTTGGCGCCGTTCTGCAGCTGCGCGTACAGATCGTCAGCCTGCTTCTTCGTCTTCACCAGGATGTGCCGCACATCGCGGCTCTGCGGCTGGCTGTACTGCGTCTTGTTCTTCGCGTAGTAGGACGCGATCTCCTGATCGGTCACCTTCGCATCGCCGGTGACCTTGGCGAAGATCTTCTCGGAGACGATCTGAGCGCGGATGTCGTTGCGTACCTGCGCCGCCGTGATGCCCTGCTCCTTCAGCTGCTGCTCGAACTTCTTCTGGTCGCCGCCGAAGTACTGCTTCTTGATCTGCTCCACCCTGGCGTCGACCTGCTTGTCGGTCACCTCGACGTCGAGATCCTCCGCCTTCTGCTCGAACTGCTCCCGCTGCACCAGGAACTGGACAGCCTGGTTGCGAAGCGTCTGGAACTCCTGCGAACCCGCCGCCGGAAACTCGCGCTTCTGGTTCTTGTAACTCTTCTTCGCCTGCGCGATCAGCGCGTCGTAATCGCTCTTCGCGATCTCCTGACCATCGACAACAGCCACGGCATCGGCCGGCACATCCTCGTCACCACCGCAGCCGGCGAGCCCAATAGCCGCGAGCGCGCAGAGGAGGAGGACGAGACGAGAGATCTTCATGTAAGAAAGCTCCAGGGTTCGCGTTGTGGGCGGGCTCAAGCCGCCTGACGGGCAGTCACGATAGCATCGACAAGTTCGATCGCCCCCTCGAGTTCATCGGTTCTACGCGAAACTTCACGTTTTGCTGACGTGTAGACGGCGGTGTCGGACACGTCCCTGAGCGCGCGCAGCTCGGCCGAGCCGAGCACGAGCGGCCCGACAGTCGCCCGTCCGCCGCGATAGATGAGGTAGTCGGCGCCCAGCCGAGCCAGCTTCAGCTTCGCCTCCTGGATCGCGAACAAGTGCTCGACCGGCTCCGGAACCGGGCCGTAGCGGTCCTCGAGGGCGGCGTGCAGCTCGCGGAGCTCATCGTCCGACTCGGCGAGCGCGAGCCGGCGGTGGATATCGATCTTGAGTGCCTCAGAGGCGACGTAGGTCGCGGGCACATAGGCGTCGACCCGCGCGTCGACCCGCACCGGGCGGGTCGCGAGGCGGCGCTGGCCCTGCAGCTCGGCGACGGCCTCGGCAAGCATCTCGACGTAGAGCTCGAAGCCGAGCGCCGCGACATGGCCGGACTGCTCGGCACCGAGCAGGTCGCCGGCGCCGCGGATCTCGAGGTCGCGCATCGCGATCTGGAAGCCGGCGCCGAGCTCAGTGTGGTCCGCCAGTGTCGAGAGGCGTGCGCGCGCCTCAGGCGAGAGCTCCATCGCGTCCGGATAGAGCAGATAGGCGTGAGCAGTCACGTCGGAGCGGCCGACCCGGCCGCGGATCTGGTAGAGCTGGCTCAACCCGAGCACGTCGGCGCGCTCGACGATCAGCGTGTTCGCCTGTGGGATGTCGATGCCCGACTCGATGATCGTGGTCGAGACGAGCACGTCCGCGTCGCCGCGCAGGAACGCGTGCATCTTCTCCTCGAGCTCGCGCTCCCTCATCTGCCCGTGCGCGACGATGAAGCGCAGCTTCGGGCAGAGCTGCTGCAGCTTCTCGGCCGCCTCCTCGATCGTCTCGACTCGGTTGTGGAGGTAGAACGCCTGGCCGCCGCGCTCGATCTCGCGCTCGAGCGCCGTCTTCACGAGCTCCTCGTCGTACTCGCCGACCGTCGTCCGGATCGGGCGCCGGCCTTCGGGGGGCGTCTCGATGATCGAGATGTCGCGCAGGCCGGACAGCGACATGTGCAGCGTGCGCGGGATCGGTGTGGCGGACAGCGCGAGCACGTCGACCTCGAGCCGCAGGCTGCGCAGGAGCTCCTTCTGCGCGACGCCGAAGCGCTGCTCCTCGTCGAGGATCACAAGCCCGAGATCCTTCGGGATCACATCCCGACTGAGGACGCGGTGCGTGCCGACGAGCACCTCGATCTTCCCCTCCGCGAAGTCCTTCAGGATCTGCTTCGTCTCGGCGGGCTTGCGGAAGCGCGAGACCATCTCGACCCGGACTGGGAAGTCTCGGTAGCGCGCCTTGAACGTGTTCCAGTGCTGCTCGGCGAGGATCGTGGTCGGGCAGAGGACGAGTGTCTGCTTGCCGTTCACGGCCGCCGCGAAGGCCGCCCGGACGGCGACCTCGGTCTTGCCGAAGCCGACGTCCCCGCAGACGAGCCGGTCCATCGGCCGCGGCGCCTCCAGATCCTCCTTGACCGCCTCGATTGCGCGGGCCTGATCCTCGGTCTCGCGGTAGGGGAATTCGGTCTCGAGCCGCTCGAGCCACTCGCTCTCGAGCTCGTACGCGGTGCCCGGCGCCTGCTGGCGCTGCGCGTAGAGCGCGATCAGCTCGGTCGCGAGCTCCTGAACGCTCTCGCGGGCGCGGGACTTCAGGTTCTGCCACGCCTTGCCGCCAAGCTTCGAGAGGGCGGGAGCCCCGGCGGCCGCGCCGATGTACTTTGAGATCTTCCCGAGCTGCTCGTGCGGGACGTAAAGGCGGTCCTCGCCCCGGAACGCGAGGAAGAGGTAGTCGCGGGTGACGCCGGCGACCTCCTTCGTCTCGAAGCCCAGCAGCTTCCCGACCCCGTGATCCTCGTGGACGATGAAGTCGCCGCTGCGCAGGTCGGCGAAGGAGGCGAGCGCCCGGCCGAGGCGCTTGTCGGCACGCGGCGGGCGCTTGCGAAAGACCTGCGTGTCGGGCAGGAGGACGAGCCCGAGCTCGCGCCAGACGAAGCCTCGGCGAGCTGAGGCGACCGCGAACAGCAGCTCCGGCTGCTCCGGGAGGTCCTGGCCGGCGTCGAGGATGCGCGCGTCGGCCCGCTTCAGCAGGTTGTCGGTGCGAAGCGCCTCGCCCGCGTGCGGGAAGGCGACGACCACGCGGTTGCCGCCGTTGACGAAGCCGTTCAGCTCGTTCTCGGCCTCGGCGAGGCCCCGGGCCGCGATTGCCGGCCGCTGCGCCTCGAACGTGAACGGCTGCGCCTGCGGGAACGGATCGAGCTCGGACGCTCCCCTGAGAGAGATTTCCGCGAGTCCCTCCTCCGTCCAGACGCGCCGCACCTCGTCGGGCTGCCAGACGAAGTTCGGCACCCGTTCGAGCACCGGCACGAGGTCGTCCGGAACCTCGGGCAGCGGCGGCTGCTCGTCGTCCGGGAGCACGGGCTCCGAGAGGTCGGCCCGCCGCTCGGAGGCGGGATAGACGACGGCGTCGTCGACCGGGTGCAGCGCGCGCTGCGTGAAGGGAGAGAACGCCCGCACCTGCTCGACCTCGTCGCCGTAGAGCTCGACGCGCAGCGGTTCGCGGCCGGTGGTCGGGAAGACGTCGACGAGGCCGCCGCGAACGGCGAACTGGCCGCGCTCCTCGGCACGCTCGACCCGCTCGTACCCTGCGAGCGCCAGGTGCTCGGCGAGGCCGTCGAGGCCGGGCTCACTGCCGACCTCGAGGCGGAGCGGCTCCGGCCGCGCCGCCAACGGCGGCACTCCCTCGGCGAGCGCGATCGCCGAGGCGGCGACCAGACCGCCGCCCGCCAGCACATCCAGGGCGCGGGCGCGCTCGCCGACGAGATGCGGCGGCGGCTCGAGGCCGGAGCCCCAGCGGACGCCGCGCCCGGGCAGGAGCGCGACGTTCTCGGCACCGATGAACCAGCCCGCCGCCTCGGCGACGTCGCGCGCGTCGGCATCCTCCGGGAGCAGCACGACGAGCCCGCGCTCCAGCTGCTCGTGCAGCGTCGCGAGCAGCAGCGGCAGTACGGGCTCCGAGACGCGCGCACGGGACGGCAGCGCAGCGGCAAACGCCTGCAGGCGCTCCAGCGCGAGCAGCTCCCTGACGAACGAGTGCAGTACCGGACGGTCCATGACGACAGGCGGAAACCGGGTTTCCGCCACCGCCATCCTAGTCGGCACGGGCCGGGCCGCCGCCGTGCCACGACTGCCAGAGGGAGGCGTACGAGCCCTCGTGCGCGACGAGCTCGTCGTGGGTTCCCAGCTCGGTCAGCCTGCCGTCCTCGACGACCGCGACGCGGTCGGCGTCGTGCGCCGTCTGAAGCCGGTGCGCGATTGCGACGACGGTCCGCCCCTCGAGCACGGCTGCGAGCGACTGCTCGAGGTGGCGCGCGGCGCGCGGGTCGAGCAGCGAGGTCGCCTCGTCGAGGACGAGCGTGTGCGGGTCGGCGAGCACGAGCCGCGCGAGCGCGACCTGCTGTTGCTGCGGCGGCGACAGCGGGTGGCCACCGGCGCCGACGACGGTCTCGAGCCCGAGCGGCAGCGCCTCGAGCCACGGCCCCGCGTCGACCGCCTCGAGCGCCGCCCGAAGCTCCTGGTCGCTCGATTCGACCCGCGCGAGCCGCAGGTTGTCCGCGAGCGTCCCGACGAAGACGTGCTGCTCCTGCGTGACGAGCGCCACCTCCCGCCGTAGGGTCTCGAGCTCCAAATCCACGAGCCGGACGTCGCCGACATCGACGCGGCCGGTGCGCGGCGGATGGATCCCGGCCAGAAGCCGACCAAGCGTCGACTTGCCGGCGCCGGAAGGCCCGACGACCGCGATCCGCTCGCCGGGCTCGAGATCGAGGTCGAGGCCGTGGAGCACGTCGCGGTTCTGAACGTAGGCGTAGCGGACGTCCGAGGCGCGCAGCCGCTCGTGCCCAGGCTCCTCGCCGGTTGCCTGGCGGTCGTCGGGAACCCTGGTGACGCCGACGAGGCGGGCGAACGACGTCGCACCGACCTGGATCTCGTCGAGCCACGAGATCAGCCGGTCGACGGGATCGGCCAGCTGCTGCACATAGAGAACGACTGTCGTCACCTCGCCGATCGAGGCGTGCCCGGCGGAGACGAGCCAGCCGCCCCACACGAGTGCCACCGCAACAGGCAGCACATAGGCGATCTCGATGGTCGGAAACAGGACACTGCGGAGAAACAGCGTCCGGCGCTCGGCCCGGTAAGCGTCGGCAAGGTCGGTGTCGATCTTCCTGACGCGGCGCCGGCCGAGCCCGAGCGCATCCACGGTGCGGCCGCCGTCGACCGTTTCCCCCACGGTGCCCGTCATCGTGGCGTACGCCGCCCGCTCCCAGAGGTACCCCGCCGGTGCGCGGCGCAGGTACCAGCGCGTCCCGATCAGGATCGCCGGCAGCCCGACCACACAGGACAGTGCCAAGACCGGGCTGACGACGACGGCCGCGACGACCGTCAGCAGGATGGTGACTGCGGAGATCAGCGTCTCGGGGATCGCGAAGCGCACCGTGCGCGCGAGCGTGTCGACGTCGGCTGTCGTGCGGGAGACGAGATCGCCTGTGCCCGCCCGCTCGACGACGGAGAGCGGCAGCGCGAGCACCTGGCGCATGAAGTCCTCGCGCAGATGCGCGAACACCCGCTCCGAGAGCACGAACGACGAGCGGCGCGCAAACCAGGTCAGCATCGTCTGCGCGACGACGGATACGACGAGAATTGCGATCAGACGGTCGACGTACGCGGCCGTCGTGCCCTCCTCCACCGCCTCGACCAGCTCGCCGAGCAGGAACGGACCGACGAGGCCGGCGACGGCTGCGAGCGCGTTCAGAACGAGCACGACCGCCAGCGGCCGGCGATACAGGCGCAGCAGGACGGCCGCGTCGCCGCGCACCTCCGGCCCTTCCGCGATCGGCAACCGCTCATTCACGCGGCGTCCTCACGAGTGACCGCGAACCGATAGACGGGGTTCGACCTCAGAAGCTCACGATGCGTGCCCACGGCCGCGACGTGACCGTCCGCGATGAAAACGACACGGTCGGCCTGGTCCAGGACGAGCGGGCTTGCGGTCATGACGACTGTCGTCCGCCCACGACGCTCCTCGTGCAGGCGGCGCGCGATTCGTGCCTCGGTGTGCGCGTCGACAGCGCTCGTAGGCTCGACGAGGACAAGGATCTCGGCGTCCGCGAGGAGGGCGCGGGCGAGGACGAGGCGCTGCCGCTGGCCGCCCGAGAACGAGCGCCCGCGCTCCTCCATGTGGCCGTCGAGCCCGTCCGGCAGCGAGTCGAGGACGTCCTCGGCGTTCGCGACCGCGATCGCCGCGACCAGCTGCTCGTCCGACGCGCGACCCCACGGGTCGAGCTCCTCGCGCAGCGGGCCGGAGAAGAGCAGCGGATCCGTCTCGCTGACGACGACGCGCCGCCTCAGCTCCGTCAGCGGTAGCGTCGAGACCGGCACGCCGCCGAGCGTGACGACGCCGTCGTCGACGAAGCGGCCGAGCCGGTCCGCGATGCGGGCGCCCTCGTCGGCGCCGGGCGTGAAGACGCACGTGAGCAGGCCGGGTTCGACGACGAGGCCAGTCCGCTCGTCGGCCAGCAGCGCCCCCGGCGCCGGCTCGGCCACGGGCGCCGCGGGCGTGCCGACCGACGGCTCGATCCGGAGGATGGCGAGCATCCGCTGCGCGCCGACCAACGCGCGGGTGACCTTGTCGACCGCCTCGGCCGCGACGCGCAACGGGATCACGAGGAAGGCGGCGTAGCCGTAGAAGGCGACGAGCTCCCCGGGGCTGATCTCACCCTCGATCGCAAGCCGCGCGCCGAGCCACGTGACGACCACGATGAAGACGCCCGGCAGGAGCACCTGTGCCGAGTCGAGCGTCGACTGTGGCAGGGCCACCAGGACGCCGGCGCGGCGGACTTCCTCCGAGCGGCGCCTGTACCGGTCGAGGAAGACGCGCTCTCCGCCGATGCCGCGCAGCACCCGCAGGCCGGCGACCGTGTCGGCCCCGACCGCCGTCAGGCGGCCCACCTGCTCGCGCTGCTCGCGCTGCCGCGCCTGGAGCGGCCGGATCACCGTCGAGAGACTCGCAACGAGGATCGGGACCCCGACAAGGACGACGACGCCGAGCACCGTCGACGTGGACAGCAGCACCGCAGCGACGACGAAGTACGAGGCGATCGCACCCGCGAGCCGCGCGGTGATGTCGAACGCGCCGCCCGCCCGGAGCGCATCGTTCGAAACGGTCGCGACGATCTCGCCTGTCGTCAGGCGCGTTCGGATCGCGGGGCCGGTCAGGGCGGTGTGATGCGCGACGACCTGGATCATCCGGTAGCTCGCCTGCAGCCAGTTGCTGACCGCGACGCGGTGGCGAAGCGTGCCGGCGACCGCCTGGACGACGCCGAGCCCGAACAGCACGGCCGCCCAGGCGAGCAGGGCCTCCGTGTCACCGGTCGCGACTCCCTCGTCGATCGCGCGGCCGAGGACCCACGGCAGGAGCGCCTGCGCGAGCATCCAGACGATCCCGAAGGTCATCCCGAGCAGGAGGGTGCCGATCTGCCGACGGCCGATCCAGATCAGGAAGCGGGTCGGCGAGCGCGTGCCCGGAGTGCCGGGGTCGGCGAAGGGAAGCTGCTTCATCGGCGCGCCAGTGTATGCGGCGATCCGGAGAAATCGGCCATGATGAGCCCGTGGGCGACCGGAACCCGGAGTCGATGACCGCGACGCAGCGCGACGCGCTTGCGACGGAGCTCGCCGAGCTCGAGGGGCCGAAGCGGGCGGAGCTGGTCGAGGCGATCGCCACCGCACGCGGCTTCGGCGACCTGTCCGAGAACTTTGCCTACCACGACGCGAAGAACGAGCAGGGCCTGCTCGAGCGGCGGATCGCGATCCTGCGGCACCGCGTCGAGAACGCCGTCATCGTCGAGCGTGCCGAGGACGGCGTCGTCGGCGTCGGCTCGGTCGTGGAGGTGGAGGACGAGAGCGGCGGGCGCTTCGAGGTCGAGATCTCGAGCGTCGCCGGCGGCGTCTCGACCGACTCGCCGCTCGGCGCCGCCCTCGTCGGCGCCAAGGTCGGCGACGCGGTCGAGGTCCAGGCGCCGAAGGGCTCCTGGACGGCTCGCGTGATCGCCGTCCGCTCCGCCTAGGAGGGTTTGGCGAAATGGCGGGCTGAGCCATTCCGCCAAAGCCTCCTAGTTGAAACGGCGCTGGGCTTCGTCGAGCCCCTCACCCGCGAGCGTCTCGACGGCGTCGGCCGAGCGCGAGATCAACGTCTCGGCGTCCTCCTCGGGAGCGAACGGGCTCAGCACGTAGTCGGCGATCGGACGGCGGTCGCCACGTCCGGGGCGGCCGACGCCCGCCCGAACCCGGAGGAAATCCGCAGAGCCGAGCGCCTGCCTGACCGACCGGAGCCCGTTGTGGCCGGCGAGCCCGCCGCCGAGCCGGACCTGGATGCGGCCAGGTTCGAGGTCGACCTCGTCGTGCACAACGGCGATCTGCTCGGTCGGGAGCTTGAAGAACCGGGCGGCCGCGGCGAGCGAGTTGCCGGAGAGGTTCATGTAGGTCTCCGGCTTCAGGAGCGCCAGCTTCAGCTCGCCGACGCGGATCTCGGCGAGCTGGCCGGAGAACTTGGAGCGGAAGGAGCCGTCGTGCCGGCGTGCGAGCTCATCGATGACCATCCAGCCCGCGTTGTGCCGGTCCCGCGCGTGCTCGCGGCCTGGGTTGCCGAGTCCGACGACGAGCAGGTCCAGCGTCGAGGCGCTCTCGCCCCGACGGAAGAGGCGCATTACTCCTCGGAGTCGGAGGAGCCGGACTCGGCCGCGGCCTCGCCCTCGGGCGCGTCGCCCTCGGCCTCGCCCTCGGGTGCCTCCTCGCCCTCGGCCAGCTCCTCGCCCTCCTCGGGCTCGGGCTCGACCTCGACGATCGGAGCGGAGACGGTCGCGATCACGGTCTCGTGCGGGTCGTCGAGGAACGTGACGCCCTCGACCGCGGGCAGGTCCTCCAGGCGGAGCGCACCGCCCATCTCGAGCCCGCTGACGTCGGCCTCGATCGACTCGGGCACTTCCATCGGCAGAGCCTCGATGTTGAGCGTGGTCGCAGGCTGGTTGAGGACGCCGCCCTCCTTGATGCCGGGCGCATCCTCGGCGCCCTGCAGGTGGACGTTGACGGTCGCCTGGATCGCGACGTCCAGACGCACTTCCTGCAGGTCGATGTGGCGGACGTGGCCGCGGATCGGATCCCGCTGGTACTCCTTCAGGATCGACGGATGCGCGGTGCTCTGACCCTCGAGCACGACGTCGAGCACGGCGTGCAGCCCCGAGGGGCCGGTCAGGGCGAGGCGCAGCTCCCGCTCGCCGACGGCGAATGCCTTCGCAGTCGAGCGCCCGTAGAGGACGCCCGGAATGAAGCCCTGCTTGCGCAGGCGCCGAGATTCGGGCGTGCCGAGCCCGTTGCGTTCCTTCACCTCGAGACGAAATCTGTCGCCGGCCACGGCGGCGGATTGTAGCTACTTGACGTGAAAGTCGACGCCCAGGAGCAGGAACGGCCAGAGCAGGATCGCGAGCACGGCCGACAGGATCTGCTTCAGCGTGTCGAGGCTCTCGAGGTAGTCCTTCGAGGAGGCGAGGAAGATCCCGATCGCGACGTAGATCAGGCCGAGGAACTTGCGCGGGATCAGCATGGCGCGCGTTCCCGGCGGCCCGACTTTCACCCGCAGCCGCGGAGCTTCACGGCACGAATCGCGCGCCCGTTGTATCGTCGCCGCCGCGTCACAAGCAATACGAAGGGGGGTCGTATGACCAAGCGCAGGAGCGTGCTCATGCTCGCGATCTGCACCCTGCTGCTCGCGCCCGCCGCGGCGTCCGCCGGCAAGGGTGACCAGGCAGCGAAGGGCGGGCAGAGCGCCCAGGCCGGCTGCAGCCTGCCGGAATCGAACGCCGAGGGCATCGTGATCCTCAGCAACTACTACCCGGGCTACTGGTGGGATCACACGGATCTCACGATCAGCGTCCAGGCTCACCCCAGCGCCGAGCAGGACCAGCTCGACGCGATCGACGCCGCCATCGCGACGTGGTCGGCGACGCTGGAGGACTGCTTCGACGGCCTGATCACGCTGACCCAGGTGGGCACGCGTCAGGAGGCGGACATCGTCGTCCACTACGTTCCGAGGGCCGGCGGCGTCGTCTTCGGCGGCTACGCCCTCTGCGGCGACCACGGCTGCCCGAACATCCTCGTCCGCTCGGACCTGCCGCCCAGCCTCGACCGCGACCCGTACGAGCCGGAGTACCTCGGCTGGGTGACGCTGCATGAGGTGGGCCACGCGCTCGGGCTCGGGCACGCGACGAATCTGCTCGAGAGCACCGATCTGATGGGATATGGCTGGCCGGACCTCGGCGACCCGGTCCTGTCCGATTGCGACATCGACGCGCTGGCGTTCGTCTTCGCCTGGGCAATCGAGGGCACCGAGCCGACGCCGCCGGGCACCGGGCCGTACGACTGCTCGCTCGACTAGCGCGAGGCGATCGAGAACGATGAGCGTCCCGTCCCCGGCGGGGCGCTCGTCCTCGACCTCGCCGGCTTAGAAGAGCTGGTTCTCGCCGGCGAAGATCGCGGAGACCGAATCGTCGGAGAAGACATTCTGAATCGTCTCCGCGAGCAGGCCTGAGATCGAGAGCACCTCGATGTTGTGGGGCTTGTTCAGCTCGTGGACCGGCACCGTGTCGGTGACCACGACCTTCTCGAAGGCGCTCTCCTCGATCCGCTGCAGGGCCGGCTCGTTGAAGAGGGCGTGCGTCGCGCAGGCGATCACCCGTGTCGCACCCGCCTCGCGAAGCGCCTCGGCGCCCGCGCAGAGCGTGCCCGCGGTGTCGATGATGTCGTCGGTCATGACCGCGACCTTGCCGTCGACGTCGCCGATCACACCCGTCACCTTGGCCTGGTTGTGGCCGGGGCGCTCCTTGTTGAGGACGACGAGGCCGCCGCCGATCATCTCGGCGAACTTGCCGGCGAGCTTCGCGCGGCCGGTGTCCGGGGCGACGGCGACCCGCTCGACCTCCGTGCCGAGGTAGTCGCGGATGTGCTGGGCGAACATCGGCACGGCGACCATGTGGTCGACGGGGATCCGGAAGAAGCCCTGCACCTGACCCGCATGCAGGTCCATCGTGATCACGCGGTCGACGCCGGCGGTCTCGAGTAGGTCGGCGACGAGGCGTGCGGTGATCGGTTCGCGGGGCCGCGACTTCTTGTCCTGGCGCGCGTAGAAGTACCAGGGGATGACGGCGGTGATCCGCTTCGCGGAGGCGAGCTTCGCGGCGTTGACCATGATCAGCAGCTCCATCAGGTGCTCGCCGATCGAGGGCGCCGCGGTCTGGACGATGAACATGTCGGCGCCACGGACGGAGTCCTCGAAGCGGAAGTAGGGCGAGCCGTCGGCGAAGGTCGTGCGCTCGACCCGCGTCAGCTCGACCGCGAGATGGCCGGCGATCTTGGTCGCGAGCTCGGGGTGCGAGCTCCCGGAGACGACCGCGAGCCGCTTCTGCGGCGTCAGGGACACCTCGCGTCCTATGGCGAGCTGCGGTGCGGCGGACCCGGTTCCCTCGAGGCCGGGCAGCGTCTGCTCAATCGTTCCGCTTTCCACCGCGCCCTTCCTTGTTGACCTGCCTGGGCGGGAAACCTGCGAGCGCGTTGTCCGGGACGTCGTCGGTGACGACGGCACCTGCCGCCGTCCACGCATCGTCGCCAACAGTGACCGGAGCAACGAACATAGTGTCCACTGCTACGCGGACGTTACTGCCGATCGTTGTCTTCCCCTTGGGCTGGCCGGGACGATGCGGAAAGTTCGCGGTGATCGATCCTGCGCCGATGTTGGTTCCCTCTCCGATCTCCGCGTCGCCGATGTACGAGAGATGCGGCACCTTCGTGTCCTGGCCGATGGTCGACTTCTTGATCTCGACGAACGCGCCGGCCTTCGCGCGCGGGCCGAGGACGGTTCCGGGGCGAAGGTAACAGAAGGGACCGACCGTCGCATCGGGGCCGATCTCGGCGTCGATCGCGACGACGTGCGGACCAACCTCGGCTCCCGCGGCGACCGTCGTCCCGCCGCGCAGAACCGTGAACGGGAGGATGACGGCGTCTGGCTCGATCGTCACGTCGGGCTCGATCCAGGTCGAGCCGGGGTCCGCGATCGCGACGCCCGCGAGCATGTGCTCGCGGTTGATCCGGTCGCGCAGCGTTGCCGCGGCAGCGGCGAGCTCGACGCGGGTGTTGACGCCCTCGGTCTCGGCCGGGTCGGCGGAGACGTGGGCGACCACGTGCTCGCCGCGGGCGACGAGATCGCGCACGGCGTCGGTGAGGTAGAGCTCGCCCTGGACGTTGTGCGGCTCGAGCCGGTCGAGCGCGGGCCAGAGCAGGTCGCTGCGGAAGACGTAGATCGAGGAGTTGCACTCCTGGATCGCGAGCTGCTCGGGCGTGGCGTCGCCGGCCTCGACGATCCCCTGCACCGTTCCGTCGGGTCCGCGGACGATGCGGCCGTAGGCAGCGGGCGTCCTCGGGCACGAAGGAGAGGATGGTCGCGGCGGCGCCCTCGCCGAGATGCTCCGCGACGAGCGCCTCGAGCAAGGCGGTCGTCAGCAGCGGCGTGTCGCCGGAGAGGACGAGGACGTGCTCGGCGCTCTCCCCCACAGCCGTCCGCGCCGAGCTGACGGCATCGCCGGTACCGAGCGCCTGCTCCTGAACCGCAACGTCCATCGCGCCGAACTCGTCCTGGCTCTCGGGCGAGGCGACCACGACAAGCGGATCCGGCCGGAGCGGCCGCGCCGCCTCCAGCACCCAGTCGACCATCCGCCGCCCCAGGATCGGGTGCAGGTGTTTCGGCGTCGACGAGCGCATGCGCGTGCCGAGCCCTCCGGCCATCACCACCGCTGCGATTGAGGTATCTGTCACGAGAAGACTGGGGCGCCAGGATTCGAACCTGGGATCACGGGACCAAAACCCGTTGCCTTACCGCTTGGCCACGCCCCACGGTTCGGGGAGGTCATCCTAACGGCGGTCCTGGAACAGCACGACCAGCGCGACCACCGCGATCAGCACGAGCGCGACCACCGCGAACGCTGTCAGCACCAGCGCGAGCACGGGGACGAGCACGACGGCGAGCTGCGAGAACGCGAGGATCCAGGAGGCCTCGCGAATCTCCTCACGCCCTGACACTCGACCGCGCCACACGTAGGCGGCGACGGCGATGATCGCGAGCAGGACGACGATCCACCAGTCGATCGAGCCGACAAGAACGAGGATCTCCCTCGACCAACGCGACGAGGAGGGCAATGCGGAGCCTGTTCTCGCGCAGCCGGCGGCCGAAGCGGCTGCTGCGATGCTCGATCGTCGCGGGGCGATCCACGCCCCAACGGTACCGCCTCGGCTCGCGAGTCAGCCGTACCAGACCGGAACAGTCAGCCAGGTCTTGCCGACGTGGCGGAGCTCGCGGCGCGCCGCCTCCGCCTGCTGCCGGTGGTGGAAGAGGCCGTAGACGGTCGGCCCGGCGCCGGTGACGTCCGAACGGAAGGCGCCGTGCCTGAGCAGTGCGTCCGCCAGCGGGGAGGAGGAGAGGTCGTTCGCGCGGCAGCGCCGCCAGGTCGCGAGGGCGGCGAAGCCCGGCAAGCGCAGCATCGAGCTGGGCGAGGCGCTCCTCCCAGCCCGAGCTCCCGCGACGCGCGTCGAAGGCGGCGTAGACAGACGCGGTCGACGCCTTGGCGGCGCCTGCCGGGAGGACGAGCACGATCCAGTAGTCCTGCGGCAGGGCGATCGCCTCCAACGTCGAGCCGTCGCCGCGGCCGAGCTGCGGCCCGTCGGCCAGGAAGAACGGGACGTCGGCACCGAGCGTCGCGGCGACCGCGTGGAGCTCGGCCGCCGAGAGCGGCATCTCCAGCGCCTGGTTGGCGAGCCGGAGGGCCGTAGCCGCGTCGGAGCTGCCGCCGCCGAGCCCGGCCGCGACCGGGATCCGCTTCGTGATCGTCGCCGTCCAGCGGGGCTCGACACCGGCGGCGGCGGCGAGCGCGGTGAGGGAGTCGCCGACGATCGTGTCGCCGGGGAAGCCGGTCACCGCGAGCGCCAAACCGGGCTCGATCGCGACTCGGTCGGCGAGATCGACCCGCTGCAGGAGGGTCGCGATCTCGTGCTTGCCGTCCGCGCGGGTCGGGCCGACGACGAGCGCGAGATTGATCTTCGCCGGCGCGGGCGCTCTCACAGCGCCTCGGTGAGCGCGACGAACTCCGAAGGCGCGAGCGCTTCGGCACGCACTTCCGGAGGGCGTCCGATCGAGGCCAGCGCCGCCGCCGCAGCCTCGCGCGAGCAGAGCCCCGCGAGTGCGAGCGAGTTCGGCAGCGTCTTGCGACGGTGGGCGAACGCTGCCTCGACGACCTGCTTGATCCGAGCGAAGTCCTCGGGCAGCGGCAGGCGACGAAAGGCGACGAGCGCCGAGTCGACGTTCGGCGGTGGCCGAAAGACCGTGCGAGAGACGGGGTGGAAGCCGGTTCTCTCCGACGCCAGCTGGATCAACACCGAGACGCCCCCGTACGCCTTCGTCGACGGGGTCGCGAAGAAGCGGTCGGCGACCTCGCGCTGCACCATCACCGTCCAGAGCTCGACGCTGGGCAATCCTGTGATGCTCTCGGCGACGATCGGGGTGGCGACGTTGTAGGGCAGGTTCGAGACCAGCTTGGTGGGAGCTGGATCGAGCGCCGCGAGGTCGAGCTGAAGCGCGTCACCCCAGTGAAGCTCGACGTTCGGCCGCTCGGCGAGCGCCGCGAGGTGCGGTGCGAGCGATCGGTCGAGCTCGACGGCGTGGACATGGCGGGCACGATCGGCGAGGCGGTTCGTGAGGACGCCGAGGCCGGGTCCGATCTCGAGCACCACGTCGTCGCCGCGGAGCTCGGCGAGGCGATCGATCACGCCGAGGATGTTCTCGTCGGCGAGGAAGTGCTGGCCGAGCTGTTTCTTCGGGCGGACGCTCACGGGAGGCGGAAGGCGGCCGTCGCATTCGCGTCGATGCGGGCCACGAGCCCCGCCGGTTCCTCGCCGCGAGCCCGGGCGAGCGCGGCCACGGTGTGGACGACATGCGCGGGCTCGTTCGGGCGTCCGCGGACCGGCTGCGGCGCCAGATAGGGACTGTCCGTCTCGGCGAGGATCCGATCGGCGGGAACGGTGGCCGCGGCCTCGCGCAGCGCCTCGGCCTTCGGATACGTCGCGTTGCCGGCGAACGAGAAGTACCAGCCCCGCTCGACTCCCGCCGCGAGCAGGTCCGGCTCGGAGAAGCAGTGCATGACGACAGTGCCATCGTGCGCGCGGAGCATCGCCTCCGTGTCGGCGTTCGCGGCGCGGGTGTGGACCACGACCGGAAGGCGGAGCTCGCGCGCCAGCCCGAGCTGCGCCTCGAACAGCGCCCGCTGTTCCTCGCGCCGGTCGGCCCCGTAGTGGTAGTCGAGCCCGGTCTCGCCGACGGCCACGACCTTCGCGTTTCCGAGTAGCTCGCGCAGCTCGCCGACACGGAACGCCTCTTGCGTCCCCGCCCGGTGGGGATCGATCCCGAGAGCGGCGTAGACGCCGTCGTGCGCACCTGCGAGGGCAAGCGCTGCTTGGCACGAACCGATCCCCGTCCCGATCGTGACGATCCGCTCGACCCCGGCTTCGCGCGCCCGTTCGACCGCGGCGTCGGCGTCCTCGAGCGCATCGAGATGCGCGTGTGCATCGGTCATGGGATCACACTGCGGCTGCGCGCTGCATCCGCTCCAGCTCGTCGCGCGACGACCCGCTCGGGATCGAGCTTGGCGTAGAGCGGCCTCGGCTCGCGCAGCCCCTGCCCGGCGGGAAGCTCGGTCGGCTCCCAGCGGCCCGACCAGGCCCGATAGTCGCCGGTGAGAACGACATGGGGCGGGCGCCCTTCTTCCTCGACGTCCTGGAACTTCAGCGGCCCGGCGATGACGTCCTCGTAGCCGAGCAGCTCGTGCAGCGTTTGGGACGTGAAAGGCAGGAACGGCGTGAACAGGAGCTTGAGGTTGTCGATCGAGCGCAGGACAGCGTAGAGGACGGTCCCCGCGCGATCGCGGTCGTCATCCATCAGCGCCCACGGCGCCTGCTCGCTGACGTACTGGTTGACAACGGACGCGAGACGCATTGTCTCGGCCAGCGCGGCCCTGAACTTGGCGCGCTCGATCAGATCGCCGACCGTGCCGAAACCACCCTCGACGGCGCGCATCACAGCGCTATCGGCCTCCTGCAGCTCACCGGGCTCCGGGACGCCGCCGAAGTTCTTGTAGGCGCTTGTCAGCGTCCGGTTGACGAGGTTGCCCCAGTTGGCCACGAGCTCGTCGTTGTTCCTCCGGACGAACTCTGCCCAGGTGAAGTCGGTGTCCTGCGTCTCCGGGCCGGCGGCTGTCAGGAAGTACCTGAGCGGATCGGGGTCGTAGCGGCTGAGGAAGTCGCCGACATAGATGACGACGCCGCGGCTGGTACTGAACTGCCTGCCCTCCATCGTCAGAAACTCGCTGCTGACGATGTCGTAGGGCAGCTCGAGCCGCCCCCGGCCGGCGCCGAGCGCGCCGCCCTCCCCGTAACCGAGGAGTTGCGCGGGCCAGATGACGCTGTGGAAGACGATGTTGTCCTTGCCCATGAAGTAGTAGTGCCGCGAGTCGGGGTTCTGCCACCAGTCGCGCCACGCATCCGGGCTGCCGCTGTTCCGCGCCCACTCCACGGCCGCAGAGAGGTAGCCGACGACCGCGTCGATCCAGACATAGATGCGCTTGTCCTCGCGCTCCTCGTAGCCGGGCACGGGTACGCGGACGCCCCAGTCGAGGTCACGTGTTACCGGTCGCGGCTTCAGCTCCTTGACGAGCTCGAGCGAGAAGCGGCGCACGTTCTGGCGCCAGTGCGTCTGCTGCTCGATCCAGTCGGACAGCTGCTCCTTGAACGCGGGGAGATCGAGAAAGAGGTGCGTGGTCTCGCGCCAGACCGGCGCGGCCCCGTCGATCTTCGACCGAGGGTTGATCAGATCCGCAGGATCGAGCTGATTCCCGCAGTTGTCGCATTGGTCGCCGCGGGCATGTTCGAAGCCGCAGATCGGGCACGTTCCTTCGATATAGCGGTCGGGAAGCGTCTGCCCCGTCGTGGCGGAGAACGCGGCCGTCGTCGTCTGCTCGAGGATGAATCCGCTCTCGTACAGCGTCCTGAAGACGTCTCGTGTGACCTCGTGGTGGTTCTGCGTCGTCGTCCTCGTGAACAGGTCGTACGAGAGCCCGAGCCGGCGCAGGTCCTCGCGGATGATCTCGTTGTTCTGGTCGGCGAGCTCACGCGGTGAGACGCCGGCCTGATCGGCGGCGACCATGACCGGCGTGCCGTGCTCGTCCGTGCCGCTGACCATGAGGACGTCGTTGCCACGCAAGCGGTGGTAGCGGGCGAAGATGTCCGCCGGAACGCCAAATCCCGCCACGTGGCCAATGTGACGAGGGCCGTTCGCATACGGCCACGCCACGGCGACGAGGATTTTCTGGCGAGCAGGCGTTGCGCTCATGGCGATCCATCATACGAGCGTGCCTCGTCACCCGCCTCGGAAGGCGCGCCGCTGCGCCGGGCGGACAGCAGGCACCCAGCAGGAGGAGCGCCGCGGCGACTGCCGGCAGGGACGCACGCCGTGGCCGGAGTCGCCTCCGTCAGGGCGCTCCACGCCGTGGCGAGCGTCGCTGCCGGCGAGCCGGTCGAAGCTCGGCGGGGCAACGGTCGCGGATTCGGCCGCACGCGTGCGCACCGCGCCACGCGTGCGCTCGTCGCGGGACGACGGCTGCGGCGGCTGCTCGGCTCTCGTCCGCTCAACGGCGCCGCTGAACCCTGCCTGCGCGGGACGCAGCCGGTGGACGGCCGTGCTCGCGGGGTAGCGGCCCGGCGCACGGGCACCGGCGCCGTTCGTCCGGCGGGGCCGGCCGCACGGTCGGCCTTGCGCGAGGCTGACCGGCTGTCATCGGCTTCGGTGAGCTCGGTCTGGTCGTGCGTCGTGGCACCGGCTCGAGCGAAGCCGCCGGCGTGACCTCCTGGAGTGGCTCGCCGACGGCGAAGGCGTGGCGACGGTAACCGCCGCCGGCGTCGGCGCTCGGCCGGGGGCGCCGGCTCGATGGTGGGAGCCCGCGCCGGATCTGGCCCGGTGGCGGCGCCGTCTCGGGAGCGACGGGAACGGGCGAGGCAACGGCAGGCAACAGCCCGAGTGGATCGACGTACCCGTTCGGATCCGCCGCGACGCGAACTCCGAGATGGACATGCGGTGCGGTGGTGAACGCGTCATCGCTCGTCGCCGACCTGGCCGACGACCCCTCCTTCTCCGACGAGCTGCCGCGCGTGACGGCGACCGATCCGAGCTGGAGCAGCGTCACGGCGTAGCCGTCGGCCGTCTGGATCGTCAGCGCGCGGCCCCCGGCCGGAACGGGGCCGACGAACGAGACGATGCCTGCGGCAGGCGCCCGCACGGGGTCGCCGGCGGCGGCGCCGATGTCGATTCCACGATGCTGGCCCGCCGCGTACTCGTCGGCTGAGAGCGAGAACGGGCGCAAGAGCGGCCCGTCGCAGGCCAGGACCAGCCGACAGCGCCAGGGACGACGACCAGAGCCGCGATCGCTGCAACGACCGCGACGGAGAGCACGCGCCGCATCAGACACCGCCTTCGTGATGTGGAGGTCAACGGCGTCCACGCTAGCGGGGCGTTTCAGCGGCTTTTCAACGATTCCGCATAGAGAGTGTTACGGGAAACTCGCGTGAGCCGAGCGACCACGTCAGCGGCCTGGCGCCGGGGAACCCCCGACGCAACGAGTTCGTCCACAGCCGCGACTGCGTCGCGCGCCGCCGCGTCGCCCATGGGCTCCACTGCCCCGCCGAGGACGAGCGTGACCTCGCCCTTGGGGGGCTCGGCGAATCGCTGAGCGACCTCGCGCGCAGGGCCGCGGACGACCTCCTCGAACCGTTTCGTCAGCTCGCGACAGACGGCGACCGGGCGGTCGGGCAGCGCCGCGGCGAGCGAGCTGAGCGTCGCCGGCAGCCGCTGCGGCGACTCGAACGCGACCGCGGGGTGCGCCGAAGAGCCGAGATCGTCCCATAACGTCGCCAGCGCCTTCTCGGCCCGTGGCAGGTAGCCGAGGAATTGGAAGCGCTCACCCGCGAGGCCGCTCGCCACGAGCGCCGTCTCGACTGCGGACGGCCCGGGCAGCACCGTCACGGGGAAACCTGACTCGAGCGCGGCCCGGATCAGCCGGGCGCCGGGATCGTTGACGCCGGGAAGGCCCGCATCGGACACGAGCGCGATCCGCTCGCCCGCTTCGAGCCGAGGCAGCAGCTCGGCAGTCCGCGACGCCTCGTTGTGCTGGTGGTAGCTGAGCAGCTTCGCCTGGATCCCATGCCGGTCGAGCAGCCCCTTCGAGTGACGCGTGTCCTCGCAGAGCACGACGTCGGCCTCGGCGAGCTCGCGCAGCACCCGCAGCGTCACGTCCTCGAGGTTTCCGATCGGCGTCGCGCAGACGGCGAGCGGCATCGGTTATTCCGCCCCGAGCGCCTCGAACGCGTTCAGCCCCGCCCCGATCAGGCCCGCGGCGGAGCCGAGCTCGGCCTTGACGATCTTGACCGGCAGCGCGTCCGGCTCGACCGTCTCGCGACGGGCGATCTCGAGCGCAGACGGGGCGAGGAACTCGAACGCAGCGATACCGAAGCCGCCGCCGACGATGACGAGCTCGTTGCCGAAGATATTCACGAAGGAGCCGATCGCGGCGCCGAGCAGGTGACCGATCCCTGCGAGCGCCTCGACCGCGGCCGGATCGCCTTCCTCCGCTCGGCCGACGAGCAACTCCGCATTCGCACCTTCACCCCACAGCTTCTCCGCTGCCCGATCCGCGGCATTGCCGGACGCGACCGCCTCGAGGTGGCCGCGGCCGCCGCACCGTCCCTGGCAGGGCGGGCCGTCAGCAACGACGACGACGTGGCCGAGCTCGGCGATCCCCCGGTAGAGCGCGCCGTCGATGACGACCCCGCCGCCGACACCCGTTCCAAGAGTGAGCATGACCAGGTCGTCGGCCCCGCGCCCGGCGCCCAGCTTCCACTCGGCCAGCGCGGCGGCGTTCGCGTCGTTCTCGACCATCGCGGGGAGGCCGAACCGCTCCTGTGTCAGGTCGTCCAGCACCACGTTCTGCAACGGGACGTTCACCGACCCGACCGACCTGCCGGTGCTGCGGTCGATCACGGAGGGAATCCCGAATCCGACCGCCGCGACGCGCTCGTCCGCGAGCGGCTCGATCGCCTCAGTGATTCCCTCGAGCAGCGCCTCCTGCGACTCGGTCGGTGTCGCCACCTCGTGCTGCTCGTGCAGCGTCCCGTCGGCGTCGATCGAGCCGGTCGCGATCTTCGTGCCGCCGAGATCGACACCGATGACTCGTTGGGCGCTCACGGGACGCGGCTACCATACCCGGCCGAATGGCGGACGCAGAGAAGCCCTACCGGCTCTACAAGGGCGGCCGCACACGTGGGAAGGTGCCGACGGCGCCGCGCCCGGAGCGCGCCGGCCGGGGAGAGACGGGACGCGCGACCCAGCCGGGCAAGCCGCGCTGGGGGCGGCGGATCGGGATCGCCGTGGTCGCTCTTGGGGTCCTGCTCGTCGTCTGGATCGTCGCCAGCTACCTCGCCTTCCGTACCGGCGTCCAGGACGCGAACGCCCGGCTGCCGAAGACGGTGGAGGCGAACCTCGCGGCCCAGGACGGCCTGCTCACGTCGAAGCCCTCGCTGATCATGCTGCTCGGCACCGACGGCGACAAGACCGCGGCGCGCCAGGACTTCCGCCGCTCCGACTCGATCCTGCTCGTCCGGACCGATCCGAAGCGGCACCGGATGGCGTACCTCTCGATTCCACGCGACCTGCGCGTCGACATCCCCGGGCAGGGGCCGAACAAGATCAACGCCGCCTTCCAGCTCGGAGGGCCGGCGCTGACAATGAAGACGGTGCGCGCGCTGACGGGGCTGCAGCCGAACCACGTCGTCCTCGTCGACTTCGACAACTTCAAGGAGGTGATCGACGCGCTCGGCGGGGTCGAGATCGACGTACCGAAGCCGATCCTCTCCAACCGCTTCGACTGCCCCTACGCGACAGACGCACGCTGCCAGGAATGGCCGGGCTGGCGCTTCGAGAAGGGCAAGCAGACGATGGACGGCAAGCGAGCGCTGATGTACTCGCGCGTGCGCGAGAACCGGCTCGACCCGGCCGAGAACGACCTCACGCGGGGTGAACGGCAGCAGGCGGTCCTCGAGGCGATAACGAACAAGCTCGTCTCCGCGAAGACCTTCGGCAAGCTGCCCTTCGTCGGCGACGACCTCGTCAAGCCGCTGACGACCGACCTCTCCGCCGGCCAGCTCCTGCAGCTCGGCTGGGTCCGCTTCCGCTCGAACGAGGGCCGCTCGCTGCATTGCCGCCTCGGCGGCGAGCCGCAGTCGATCGGCGGCGAGTCCGTGCTTGTCGGCGGCGAGGAGAACAGCGCCACGCTGGCGATGTTCACCGGCCGCTCGGCGCCGCAGCCGCCTCGGCCCGGGACGACGTTCGGCGCCGGCTGCAGGGTCGGCCGCGGCGTCTAGTTAAGGTCGTGCCGTGGGCATCATCGGCTGGATCGTCTTCGGGTTGCTGGCCGGCGCATTCGCGCGCGCGCTGACCCCGGGCCGGCAAGAGATCGGCTGCTTCGGCACGCTCGCCGTCGGCGTCATCGGCGCTCTGCTCGGCGGCTTCATCGGCGAGGCCGTCTTCGACACCGACGTCCGCTTCGCCTGGGATGTGAAGCCATTTCTGCTCGCCGTGGCCTGCTCGATCCTGCTGCTGCTGGGACTGAACGCGCTGTCGCGCCGCTGAATTTCTGCGCAAGCGCGAAGATCCCTCAAGGGGGCCGCATTCGCGGCCCATAGCCAGGGTTGTCCGTCAGCGGCTCAGTCGGCCGCGGGAGCGGGCTTCTTCTCGCCCGAATCCGGCTTCTTGTCGGACGAGCTCGAATCGCCGGCGCCGTCCGTCGACGCGTCCTTCTTCTTCCCCGAGCCCCGGCCGTAGTCGGTCGAGTAGAACCCCGAGCCCTTGAAATGGACCGAAACGGGGTAGAGCACCTTCTCGACGGGGCTCTTGCCGCACACCTCACACTGCTCCGACGGAGGGTCCGACATCCGCTGGAAGACCTCGAAGGTGTGCCCGTCCGGGCACCGGTACTCGTAGATCGGCATGGCGAGGGAGTGTAGCCAGGCAGACTGACGGCCACGATGAGCGAGACCGCACAGGCAACCCGTTTCGGCGCCCGAGAATGGGCGGTCGCGAGACCGTGGCTGGCGGCGCGCTGGTTCCCGCTCGGCGTGGCCGTGATCACGCTTGCCACGTCGGCATTCCTCTTCCACCAGCTGCTTGCCTGGCCGCCTCACGAGGACGAAGCGCTGCCCTTCTTCCTCGGCCGCCACCCGCTCGACCAGATGTTCCAGGTCGTGCTCGAGGAGCGCGGCGGCGCACCGCTGCACTTCCTGCTCGCCTGGACGATCGCGCATCTCGAGTTGGGGCTCGGGGGCCTGCGGGCGGTGTCGGCGTTCTTCGCGGTCGCGAGCCTGCCCGTGATCGCTCTGCTGCTGGCGCGCCTCGGTGGCCGGATGACTGCGCTGTTGGGGACGATCCTCGTCGCAACCAGCTGGACGTTCCTCTTCCACGGCGTCTACGGCCGCATGTACAGCCTGTTCCTCTTCACGTCCGCCCTCTCCTACCTCGCCCTGCTGAGCGCCCTGGAGCTCGGCGGCCGCCGGGCGTGGGCGTTGTGGGCGCTGGCGATCCTCGCCACCGTCGCGACCCACCCCTACGGGGCGCTCGTGCTCGCCTCGCAGGGGGCGTTCGTCGTCGTGGCCCGGCGCCACCGGCTGCGCGAGGCGGTCTGGGCATTCGGGGCGGTCGCAGTGGTCGGGATCCCCTTCTGGCTGACGGACCTCGTCCTGGCCGGGCGCTTCGACGCCGGCGTCGCCGCAGGCAGCCGGCTCGACGTCATCGAGTACGTCTGGCAGGCGGCCGGGGACTTCACGGCGGGCTTCCCCGTGCTCCCGGCCGTACTCGTCGCCGCGGGCGCCGGGCTGGCCGTGCTCCCGCGCGAGACGCGCATTCTCGCCGCATGCGCGGCGCTCGTCCCGCTCGCGGCGCTCGTCGTCGCCCGCAGCACCGGGTCGCCCGAGACGCGCCACGTGATCTTCCTGCTCCCGTTCGTCGCGCTCGCGGTCGGCGCGGGAATCGCACGTCTCGGACGTGTCTGGGGGAGCGCCGCTGTAGCAGCGCTCGTCCTCGCGCAGCTTGCCTGGACCTGGGACCGGACCCGGAGCTGTTCGAGTGGGAGCCGGACGTCCGCCAGCAGGCCCGCGCGGATGCGGCCGAGTACATCGCGGCGACGACCGGAAGCGACGACGTCCTGCTCGGCTACGACCCGCTTTTCCTGCAGGCGTGGGAACAGAACCAGAACGTGCCGCTCGTCGTGCTGCCGCGGGCCGATGCCGATCTTGCGCTGCACAGCCTGCTCTCGCTGGAGCGGCCGCTCGGGCACGGCATTTGGGTGCTCGACGCGAGCAAGACGACCAATATCGAGCGCTCGCTGCAGATCCCGCGCGTCTCACCGCGGCCCGAGTCGGCGTTCGAAGTCCGCGACTTCGGGCCATTCCTCGTCATCCGCACCCGCGAGCCCGTCGTGACGCCGCAGCGGTATCTCGAACGTGCAGGCGAGGCGATGCTCGTCGGCAAGCGTCTCTATCTGGGCGACGCCGACATCAACCTGCCGACGGTCGAGCGCGCCGCGCGGGCGCTACGCGGCTACGGCGCGAGCCGCTCGCTCTCGACGAGCTCGCGGTAGCAGGGCGCCTCCTCGAAGGCTGCGAGCCCTGCGGGCGTCTCGCGCTTCCGGTCCTCGGGACGAAGTCGGCGCGCGGCGGCGATCGCCGCGGATGCGCCGACGGCGGCACCGACGAGGAAGGAGCGCGTTCGCGAGCGGCGTGACTCTCCGTCCATGGAAGGATCGTAGGCGTGTTCGTCACGCTCGGCGACCTCCTCCTCGACGTGATCGTCCGGCTCTCGCAACCTCTGGCCGAGGGCGCGGACGCGGATGCAGTCACGCGGCTCGGGTCGGGCGGCCAGGCCGCGAACGTCGCCGCGTGGATCGCGGAGCTCGGCGGCGAGGCGCGCTTCGTCGGCAAACGCGCCGACGACGAGGCCGGTCGCACGGCGGCCGCCGGGCTCGAGCGCTACGGCGTCGACGTGCGGGGGCCGGTCGTCTCCGGTCGCACGGGAACGGTGGTCTCACTCGTCGGCGTCGACGGCGCCCGCACGATGGCCTCCGACCGCGGCGTCTCCCCCGATCTGAGCGCGGACGAGCTCGATCCCGCTTGGCTCGACGGCTGTACCCACCTCCACCTGCCCGGCTACTCGCTGCTGCGCTCGCCGATCGACACAGCCGCGCTACGGGCTGCAGAGCTCGCGCCGCGCCTCTCCGTCGACCTCTCCTCCTGGAGCGCGATCCGGGACTTCGGCCCCGCCCGCTTTCGCGAGCGGCTGGAGGCGCTCCGACCGGCGACCGTGTTCGCGAACGAGGACGAGGAACGGATCATGGGCGGGCCGATCGCGGCAACAGAGTGGGTGCTGAAGCGCGGGCCGCTCGGCGCGCGCTTCGGCGATCTCGACCTGCCAGCCGTGACGGCCAAGGCGGTCGATACGACCGGCGCCGGCGATGCGCTCGCGGCCGGGTATCTCGTGGGCGGACCCGAGCTCGCACTGGCCGCGGCGGCGCGCTGCGTCGCGCAACTAGGCTCGATGCCGTGAAGGATCCGATCAGGATCTCGGACGAGGTCGGACACGCACTCGCCGACCGCAGGCCCGTCGTCGCGCTCGAGACGACGCTGGTGGCGCACGGCTTCCCGCCGGGCGAAGGGGTCGAGGTCGCGCTCGAGAGCGAGCGACGCGTCCGCGACGCCGGTGCGGTGCCCGCGACGATCGGCGTCCTGGACGGCCAGCTGTGCGTTGGTCTCTCCAAGGACGAGCTCGGCCGCTTCACCGCAGACGCGCGCAAGGTCGGCCCACGCGATCTCGCTGCCGCGATCGTCCAGGACGCGGTCGGCGCGACGACGGTCGGCGGAACGCTCGCCGCCTGCCGCGCGGTCGGTATCGGCTTCATGGGCACCGGCGGCCTCGGCGGCGTCCACCGCGGCTTTCCGGACCCGCCGGACGTCTCGGCCGACCTCGGTGAGCTGATCCGGACCGAGGCGCTGGTCGTCTCCTCGGGTGTGAAGTCGATCCTCGACGTGCCCGCGACTGCGGAGCTGCTCGAGACGCTGGGCGTTCCCGTCCTCGGCTACCGCACCGATGACCTGCCGCTCTTCTACGCCGCGCACGGCGGCCCGCCGGTCTCGGCGCGCGTCGAGTCCGCCGCAGAGGCGGCACAGATCGCGCAGGCGCACTGGCGGCTCGGCCGCCACTCCTCGATCCTGCTCGGCCGCCCCGTCGAGGACAGCCTCGACGACGTCGAGCCGCTGATCGAGCAGGCGCTCGCCGATGCGCACGAGCAAAGCGTGACCGGACAGCAGGTGACGCCTTTCGTTCTCGCCTACCTTCATCGCGAGTCCGGCGGGCGTACGCTCGCTGCCAACCGCGAGCTGATCGCCGCCAACGCACGTCTCGCCGGGGAGGTCGCAGTTGCCTACGCCGCTCTATGACGCCGTTCAGGACCTGACGCTCACGATCGAACGCGTCGAGCTCGAGCCGCTCGTCCTGCCGCTGAAGCACATCACCCGCCGCACCACGGTCGTCCACCTCCACGGCGAGGGCCAGGAGGGCGTCGGCGAGGACGTCTCCTACGAGGAGGCGCTCCAGCTCGCCCTCACCCTCGACGCACTCCCGGATCTGGCCGGCGAGCACACGCTCGACTCCTTCTCCGCGCTCGTCACCGGTCAGCCTGGGTACAGGCAGTGGGGGCTCGAATCGGCCGCGCTCGACCTGGCGCTGCGCCAGGCGGGGCGCCCGCTCGCAGATGTGGTCGGGCGCAGGCCCGGGCCGGTGACGTTCGTCGTCTCGCAGAGCGCGGTGCAAGAGCTGCGCGTCCTCTACCCGGAGATCCGTTTCAAGCTCGATGCGAGCGACAAGTGGACCGACGAGGTCGTCGCCGAGCTCGCCGCGACCGGCGCCGTCGACGTCGTCGACTTCAAGGGCCTCTACGACGGCGACTGGGTCGACGCCACCCCGTCGGCGGAACTCTACGGGCGTGTCGCCGCCGCGTTCCCGGAGGCCTGGCTCGAGGATCCCCGGCTGAACGACGAGACGCGCCCGGTGCTCGAGCCGGACCGCGACCGGCTGACGTGGGACTTCCCGATCCACTCGGTCGACGACGTCGGGCGGCTCGAATGGCCACCGCGCTGCCTGAACTCGAAGCCGTCGCGCTTCGGCAGCGTCAAGCGCCTCTTCGACTTCTACGACCATTGCGCCGCGAACGGGATCGAGGTCTACGGCGGCGGCCAGTTCGAGCTCGGCCCCGGCCGCGGCCAGATCCAGCATCTCGCCTCGCTCTTCCACGGCGACGCGCCGAACGACGTCGCGCCCAAGGAGTACAACGACGGCGGCCCGAGGCCAGGCCTGCCACAGAGCCCGCTCCCGTCCGCTTCGGGCGAGCCGGGTTTCCGCTAGGCCGCGAAGCGGCTTCGCGCGAATCAGCCGTCGAGCACGCCGAGCAGCGTGTCGATCTCGACGAGCTCGAGCGACTGCAGCTTGGCGCTGCCGCGCGCGCCGAGCGCGAGCGAGATCTTCGCGACCGTCGCGGCGTCGGGGGCCTCGACGATGTTGACGAAGTCGTACTCGCCCAGCGTCGCCCACTGGTGCAGGACCTTCGCCCCGAGCTCCTCCACGTCCCGGTTGACCTCGCGCAGGCGGCTCGGATTGGCCTTCAGCGTCTGCACGCCCTGCGGCGTCAGCGTCGACAGCATCAGATAGGTCGGCATCAGCGGCTCCTCCTCCTCGCTCGGGGAGCGGAGTCTACTCGGGCCGCCTGGTCGAAGTAGAGGAGCGCGCCGCCGAGGAAGAGGAGCGGCGAGACGATCAGATCGGCGATGAAGACGGCAACGCGAATCGTGTTGTCCGCCTGCTCGCGGAGCAGGAACGTGAGCGCGACGCGGGAGAGGACGAAGACGATCACGAGCGTCGCCAGCGAGCCGAGGGCGTGGATGTAATCGGCGCGGCACAGCGCGATCGCGCGCTGCAGCGCCGCCCGGGCGGGCGCGTCCTCGATCATCACCACGGGCACCACCAGCCCGACGAGCGCGAGCCATGCGACCGAGAGGATCGCGAACCACGGGAAGAAGACCGCAGCCGGCAGGAAGACGAGTGTGCCGAGCAGGATCGCGCGAAGCCACGTTGAGCGGCCGGGTCTGACGTCGCCGGCGATCGCCGCAGCCCATGCGAACGCGACCGTGAACGCGGGTGCGGCGACTGCGAGGATGACGATCTTCTCCGCAACCGTCGTCCCGACGGCGAGCGTGTCGGCCGCTGCGAGCGGCAGCCCGAGCGGCAGGACGACCCGATAGCGGCGGCCGTAGAGCCTGATCGCCTCCGCGACAACCTGCCCGACCGTACGTGTCTCGGGCGGGAGCGGCGGCGGCGGCGCCTTCATGCTCATGCGCCCGACGCCTCGGCGACGAGCCGCGGCAGCGTCTCGGCCAGTAGCGCGAACGCCTCGTCGAAGCGCCAGCGCGCACGGTCCGGTTCGTCGATCTCGTTCGAGACGACGCGGACCTCGACGGCGGGCACGCCTGCGAGCGCGCACGCCCGCAGCACCGCAAATCCCTCCATCGCCTCCACGTCGACGCCGTGCGAGCCGCCGACGCGCGCGCTCGTCCCGATCGGCCTCGACACGGCCTCGGGGAAGGCGGCCTGCAGCCGTGCGAGCAGCCCGTGGTCCGGGAGCACCCGAGCCGGCACGAACGGGCCGCCTGCATCGCAGTAGACGGCCTCCGAGCCGATCACCACGGTGAGCGGCTCGAGCCCGCGCGCGCCGGCGATCCCGACGTGGAGGACGGCGCTCGGCCGCTCCTCGGCGATGACGCGGGCCGTCGCCGAGGCGGCTTCGACCGGCCCGATCCCGCAGATCACCGTGCGGGCGCCCTCGACCGGAGCGAGCTCCCGCTCCGTCGCGGCGACGACGAGCAGCATGCGTCAGTCGAGCTGGGCGGCGAGACGCTCGGCCTCGTCGACGAGCTCGCCGATCGCGTCGAGCCCGGCCGACCAGAACGCGGGGTCGCCGATGTCGAACCCGAGCCGCGACGCGAGTTCGGCGGGCGGAGCAGAGCCGCCCGCCCGCAGGAGGTCGAAGTACGGCTCCACGAGGGAGTCGCCCTCCTCGAGATAGCGGCGGTAGATCGCGAGCGAGAAGAGATAGCCGAACGAGTACGCGTAGACGTAGCCCGGCACCTGGATGAAGTGCGGCACGTAGCTCCACCAGATCCCGTAGTTGTCCGTCACCTCGACGGCATCGCCGAGCATGCGGCGCTGCTCGCTGCTCCAGAGCTCGGAGATCCGCTCGACAGTCAGCTCGCCATCCTCACGGCGGCCCGTGTGGATCGCGTGCTCGAAGCGATTCATCGCGATCTGACGGAAGACGGTGGCGACCGTGTCGTCGATCCGGCCGACGAGCAGGTCGAGCAGCGCGCGGGGGTCGTCCTCGCGCTCCTTCAGCTTCTCGAACGTGAGCGCCTCGGCGAACACCGACGCCGTCTCGGCGAGCGTCAGCGGCGTGCGCGCATTGAGGAGGCCCAGGTCCTGGGCGAGCGCGCCGTGCAGGCCGTGCCCGAGCTCGTGCGCGAGCGTGAGGACGCTGCGCCGCTCACCGGCGTAGTTCATCAGCACGTACGGATGCACGCCGGGTACGGTCGTTGCGCAGAAGGCGCCGAGCATCTTTCCCGGCCGAAGTGCGGCGTCGATCCAGTCCTTCTCGAAGAAGTCGCCGATGATCCCGCCCGCCTGCGGGGAGAAATCGTTGAACGCGCCGAGGACGATCTCCTGCGCCTCCTCCCACGCGATCGTGCCGCCGACCTCCTGGAGCGGGGCGAAGCGGTCGTAGTCCTTCAGGCGCTCGAGCCCGAGCAGCCGTGCCTTGAGGGCGTAGAAGCGCTGCGGGATGTCGTAGCGGGCCAGGATGGCGTCGACCAGGCTCTGCGCCGCCTCGTCCGGGATCTCGTTCGCGAGGTTCCGCGCCGAGATCCAGGTGTCGTAGTCGCGCAGACGATCCTCGATCGCGCGCTCGTTCAGGATCGTGTTGAGGACGTAGCCACGCGTTCGCACGCCCGGCCGGAGCGTGTCCGTGACGGCCTCGGCGACACGGCCGCGTTCCTCCTGCGAGGTCTCGCGGCCGAGTATCGCCAGTGCCTCGTCGAGCGAGAGATCCGAGCCGTCGAGCGAGACGCTGAGGTCGGAGACGAGCTCGTTGAAGAGGCGCCCCCACGCGCTGACGCCCGTGAGGCTCTTCTCGGCCGAGATCTTCTCCTCAGGCTCGGAGAGCTGGTGCGGCTTGTAGCGGCGCTGCGAGCGCAGCACCTGCGCGTAGTGCTCGATCGCCGGGTCGGCGAGCAGCCGCTCGGCGACGTCGTCGGCGAGGGCGCTCCACTCGAGGTCGAAGAAGAGGAGCTCGGTCTCGATCTGGGTGTTCCGCTCGCGGACGCGCTGCACGAGTGCGCCGCGGGCCTGGTCGGTGCTGTCGGCCGCCTGGCGAAGCCGGGCGTACGTCTCGACGCGGGTCGACGTCGACTCGATCCGCTCCAGCTCGACGACGGCGTCGTTCAGCTGCGCGGCCGAGAGCTCACCGAGCTTGCCCCGGTACCGCTCGCGAAAGGCCTTCGCCGCGGCATGCGACTCCTCGAGCTCGGATTCGATCCGCGGGTCGTCGGGGCCGTCGTAGAGATCGGCGAGATTCCATTCGACCGCCTCGGCGCCGGTGGTGACGGTGCTCATGCCGAGAACCTACCGATCCTCGATCCCGTGCGGCGCGCCATAGTCCGCCAGCAGATCGAGGAACGGGCCAGGCGGGAATGCCTCCGGCCCGAGCACGCCCGATCCCTCCCAGCCACCGTTCGCGAGCAGCTCCAGCGCGACGATCGGGTTCAGCGCCGTCTGCAGCACGACGGCCTGGTGGCCCCACTCCCGCATCGAGTGCTCGTTGTCGAGGACGTGGAAGAGATAGGTCGCGCGCGGCTGCCCGTTCTTGCCGGTGCCCGTCACGTAGGTGCCGGCGCACGTCAACCCGCGCATCCGGTCTCCGAGGGTCGCGGGGTCGGGCAGCGCGGCGGCGACGACGTCACGCGGCGCGACCGGGGTGCCGCCCACGCTCACGGGCTCCTTCGAGTCGAGCCCGAGCTTGTGCAGCGTGCGGAGGACGTCGATGAACTCGTCCCCGAGCCCGTATTTGAAGGTGACGCGGTTGCAGTCGATCCAGCGCGGGATCAGCAGCACCTCCTCGTGCTCGACGTTGACGCACTCGACCGGGCCGATCCCCTCCGGGAAGTCGAACACCTCGGACTCGGAGAACGGCTCGGTCGTGAACCAGCCCCGCTCGCGCTCCCAGATCACCGGCGGGTTGAGGCACTCCTCGATCGTCGTCCAGATCGAGAAGGTGGGCGCAAAGTCGTAACCGTCGACGACGAGGTTCGCGCCGTCTCGGACGCCAATCTCGTCGATCTCGGCGAAGAGTTCGTCGCGGGCGAAGCGGGCGAAGACGTCCGAGAGCCCGGGCTCGACGCCGATCCCGACGAGCGCGAGCCGGCCGGCGTGCTCCCAGCGCCCGGCCGCGGCGAACTGCGCGTCCCCGAGCTTGACGCCCGCCTCCTCGTACGGGCGGTCGGGGTGCGGCTCGGAGAGCGTCATCGCCATGTCGAGGTACGTGCAGCCGGCGTCGAACGCCGCCGCGAAGATCGCCGGGTTGAAGCGCGGGTCGACCGCGTTCAGGATCGCGTCCGCGCTCTCGGTGCGCGCGAGCGCCGCGATCGCTGCCGAATCGGACGCGTCGAGGGCAGCGGCGGCGAAACGCGGATCGCCGGTTCGGTCGACCGCGGCCCGCGCACGGTTCGGGTCGACATCGGCGATCACCATCCGCTCGAAGAAGTCGCGACGGGCCGCGACCGACGCCGCCGCGGCGCCGACACCGCCCGCACCAATCACCAGGACACGCACGAGCGCGAACCTACCTGCGATAGGTTTTGCGCAGTGGCAGGGATGCGCCCCGAGGACGTCTACCAGCTCACCGGGGTCAGTGACCCGAGGCTGCGGCCTGGCGGGGACGAGGTCGCGTACGT
The DNA here is from genome assembly GCA_963829845.1 of uncultured Gaiellaceae bacterium. Classification (GTDB taxonomy): domain Bacteria; phylum Actinomycetota; class Thermoleophilia; order Gaiellales; family Gaiellaceae; genus Gaiellasilicea. Next base: position 72,042 of record CAWHKD010000029.1, read on the forward strand.
CGTCTGGTCGATCGACGGCGAGGAGAACGAGTACCGCCAGTCGATTTGGCTGGCTTCGACCGACGGTTCCGGTTCGCCACGCCGGCTGACGAGCGGCGACAACGACGCGCAGCCGCGCTGGTCGCCCGACGGCGACCGGCTCGCCTTCGTCGCCAAGCGGGGCGACGAGAAGGCGCGCAGGCAGCTGTACGTGATGCCGATGGGCGGCGGCGAGGCGCAGTGCCTCACCGACCTGAAGGACGATGTCGGCGAGGCGGCCTGGTCACCGGACGGGACGAAGATCGTCTTCTCCGCTCGCGTCCCCCACGAGGCGTACGAGGAGGAGGACGACAAGAAGCGCGCGCCGCGCCGGTTCACGCGGCTTCTCTACAAGCTCGACTCCGTCGGCTGGACGGGCGACCGGCGCCGGCATCTCTACGTCGTCCCTGCGGACGGCTCCGCCGAGGCGAAGCAGATCACCGACGGCGACTTCGAGGACTCGCATCCAGCCTGGGCGCCCGACGGCAAGAGCATCGCCTTCTCCTCGGCGCGCAACGAGGACTGGGACGTCGAGCTGAAAGGCGACATCTACGTCGTCCCAGCGGACGGCGGCGAGCCGACACGGTTGACCCCGAACGACGCCAACTACTACGCGCCGAGCTACTCGCTCGACGGGAAGCAGCTCGCGGTCAAGTGGGACCCGGGCGGCTTCGACTTCCCGCGCCACACCCAGATCGGGGTGATGGACGTCTCGGGCGAGAGCTTCCGCGTGCTGACCGGCTCGCTCGACCGCACCTGCGACCCCTACCCGGAGATCCGGGAGCCGATCTGGGACGGCAACTCGATCGTCTTCGCGATCGAGGATCGCGGCAACGTCCACGTGTACCGCGTCTCGCCCGACGGCGGCGAGCCGGAGCTCGTCGCGGGCGGCGACATCGTCCTCTCCGGCTACGACGTGCTCGACGGGAGGGTCGCCCGTACGGGCTCGACCGCGCCCAACCTCGGCGAGCTCCGTGTCGACGAGACGCAGCTGACGGAGATCGGCAAGGAGTTCGCCTCCGGCCGCGAGCTGATCGAGCCGGAGCGCTTCACGGCGGTCTCGAAGGACGGCTCCGAGGTGGAGGCGTGGATAGCGCGACCGGCCGGCTTCGAGGAGGGCAAGACCTACCCGGCGCTCCTGAACATCCACGGCGGCCCCTTCACGCAGTACGGCAACGGCTTCTTCGACGAGACGCAGGTCTATGCAGGCGGCGGCTACGCCGTCATCTACGCGAACCCGCGTGGCTCGTCGGGCTATGCGGAGGAGTGGGGCCGCGCGATCATGGGCCCAGGCGAGCTCGGTCCGGGCTGGGGCTCGGTCGACTACGAGGACCTGATGGCCGTCGTCGACACGGCACTCGATCGCTACGACTTCATCGATCCGGACCGGCTCGGCGTGCTTGGCGGCTCCTATGGCGGCTACATGACCTCGTGGATCGTCTCGCACAACAACCGTTTCAAGGCAGCGATCTCGGAGCGTGCGGTCAACAACCTCGTCTCGATGTACGGCTCCAGCGACGTCGGCTGGGTGTTCAAGGGCTATCACGGCGACTTCGTCCACGACGCGGTCGACAAGTACCTGGAGATCTCGCCCTGGACGTACGCCAAGCAGATCGAGACGCCGCTCCTGATCCTCCACTCCGAGAACGACCTGCGCTGCAATATCGAGCAGGGTGAGGCTCTCTTCACGACGCTGCGGCTGCTGGGGAAGAACGTCGAGATGGTGCGCTTCCCGGCCGAGAGCCACGAGCTGACGCGTTCCGGCAACCCCATCCACCGCGTGCAGCGGTTCGAGCTCGTGCTCGAGTGGTTCGACCGGTTCCTCAAGAATCCGACCGGTTCCTGAGAAGTAGTGCGGTAGACCGCACCTCCAGACACCTGCGGGCCGAATCGTCCTGCGCGGACCGGTCCGCAAGAGTGGGGCCATGCTCAAAGGCGACCACCGAGGCCCCACCTACGCCACCGCCGGCTCCTCTCCCCTCCGGGCCGGCGTGAAGGGCAGCCAGCGCCTCCCCATCCCCTCGTCGCCCCCTCTCCCTGCCTGATACGGACGTGTCCCAGGGTCTGTCCCTGAGACACGTCCCGAACAGGCGTGTGTGAGAATCGCAGCGTGGGCTACACGGTCTTCCACGCCGGCGAGCTCGACTGGCAGCCGCGACGCGAAGGCGATCCGCGTCTCGCCGCCGCGCTCTCCGATGCGATGACGCAGTCGCGCGCGAACCTCTTCCGCTACCCGCCCGGATCCGTCGGACGGCGGCACATCGATCCGATCCAGGAAGAGGTCTTCGTGGTCATGGAGGGGACGCTGACGATCCACATGGGCGAAGGCGACGACCCCGAGCGGCACGAGCTCGCCAAGGGCAGCGTGCTCGTCGTCCAGCCCGGCACAGCGCTGCAGCTGTCGAACCGGCACGAGGACGAGCTGCGCCTGTTCATCGTCGGAGCCCCGCCCGAGCGCGGCGAGACGACCTTCCTCGATCCGGTCTGACGGACGGGCTACTCGGCGCCGGTCTCGTCGCCGGGATCGCTGTTCACGATCGGCGGCAGCATGCTCTCGAGAGTACGACCCGCGTCGGTCGGACTGGCTCGCTAGAGGTAGTAGGGCGCCTCCGCGAGCTGCTCGAGCACGAGCTGGTCGTTCTCGACCCGCGCGACGACGTAGGTCTCACCGGCGACGAGCGCCTCGATCACCTGCTCGATCCCCCGCTCCGGGAGCACGACGCGGACGTCGACCGGCCCGTCCGGCACCTCGAGCGGGACCGACGCGGCGAGGTCGAGCGTGAACTTCGTCGTCACTGCCTCCTCGCGCCAGCGACGCTCCTCGTCGACCCAGATCTCGGCCGCGTCCCTATCGAACCCGCCCTGTAGATCGATCCTCAGCGTCGCCACGTCCCAGCCTCCAAGCTCGAGATGATGGGGAGGAGCGGCCGGAGCCGCCCTCCCCTTGGTCCGATCGGTTAGCTCAGCGCCGTCCCCACCTCGGCTGCGATCTCACGCCGCCGCGCGATGATGTACCCCCGGATCGTGTCCCCAACCTCGGGCGCGACCTCCGTTCTGAGCTGCTTCGCGACGGCGGTCGTCTTGTCGAGCTCGTCCTTCTTCTTCCCTGCCGCCTTGCGCACGGTGCCGACGTCCATGACCGGCGCGAGCAGGCCGACGGCGGCGTCGACGTCGGGCTTGCGGACGGTGACGGTGTCGTCGGCCTGGATCTGCTTGAACTCCCGCGCGGCATTGACGCCCTGGATCAGCCGAGCCACGTCCGCGAGCGGGTGGTCCGGATGCTCCGACCAGATCTGCGTCAGCGCCTCGTTGCCGCGCCGAAGCTCGTCGAAGTCGGACCCGACGAGATACATCAGCGTCCCCTGTTCGTCCCCGAAGAGCAGGTCGGCCACCTCGACGTCCTCGGCCGTCGCGGGCGGGCGGACGCGGAGCGTGGTCGTGCCTGAGACGATGACAGAGCCGTCGGGTGCCGTGTAGCGCGCCCGCAGCCGGTACGTGCCCGGCCGCTCGAAGTAGAAGCCCTCCTTGCCGTAGTGGATGAACGCCATGTCGGCATAGGACTGCTGCTCTCCCCCGAGCGCGATCGCATCCTCGTCGCTCATGCAGTGATGGAGCAGCGGCTCGTACTCGACGACGCGGCCGCCGGGCTGGGCGATCGCGATCTCGACGTTCCCGTTCCGCGGGCGGAGATGCTTCGTCACCTGGATCCCGCGGGGATCCGTCGAGGTCAGCTTCACCTGCACCGTCACCGGCGCGCCGTAGGCGAAGCTGGCGGGCGCCTCCAGCTCGAGCCGGAGGCCCGAGCGGTCCTCGACCGGCTCGCGCCAGCTTTCGAGATCCTCGAGCGCGGACCCGGTGCCGAACGGGCTGCCGCCCATGATCACGTCCTTCTGGAACCCGTGGCGGATGTGCACCAGCTCGGGCGCGTCGAACCGGAACGGGAAGGCGCTCCAGAACGCGCCCGCTCCGCCCGGGAAGCGCCAGGGGTAGTTCATCCACGACGGCGACGCCGGCCGGTTCGGCTGCGGCGGGCTCGCGAGCGACTTCTGCCACGAGTGGAGCAGGTTGAAGCAGTGGCCGAGCTCGTGGACGCACGTGTAGGCCTGCAGCCGCCGGGCGTCCGCATTCGTGCCGCCGATGCCGGTGTAGAAGACGGCGCAGCCTTGCCGCTGCTTGTCCTTCTGGTCGAACATGATCCCGTAGAGGCCGGTACCGAGGTCATGCAGGCGGGCGTGGAAGAGCCAGACCGCCCACTGGGGCAGGTCGCGCCAGCGGGAGAAGTGCCGCACCATCGCCGCGTGCAGCTCAGCGTCGCTCCAGGCGCTGTTCGTGCCGGCTTCCGTCGTCGAGATCACGTTGGTCGCGCCCGTCGAGAGCAGCTGCACCCCGGCCTCGGCGTACGCGGTGATCACGGAGAGCGTGCGTGCCGGCCCGCCCGAGGGCAAAGAGCCGGTGTTGTAGGACGTGAACGGATCGGGAACCGTGTCCTGGCAGTCCTGCTCGAAGAGCACCGCACGGAAGCCCGGCCCGACGTAGCGGCAGATATAGGTCGCGCCCGGACTGCCGCTCGGCAGGATGTGCTGCATCGTCGCCGCGGCGGGCGAGGACGTGACCGGGACACGCGGGATCGTCACCTTGACGCGCGTTGCGCCGGCGGCCCACGTGTATCGGCCGGTGCCCCTGACCACGACGTGGGTCGCGGTGATCGACACGACCGGTGCGTCCACGCGCATCGAGCCGAAATACGAGACGGTCGCGCCTGAGATGGCGTAGTAGTCGGCGCTGATCCGCATCGTCGGTGAGGGGCCGTCCACGTCGACGCGCAGCTCGACCTGGTACGGAGTCCCGCTCGAGCGGTAGCGCCCGTAGACCTTGCGCTTCAGGATCGGTACCGGCGGGATCGGCAGTTGCCGAGCGCCGAGTCCGTCGATCGCGGCCGCCTCGAGGTCGCCGAGCTGCGTCGGCTCCTCGACGGGAGGCGCGAGCACAGCCGCTACGGCCGCTGTCGCCTCGTCCTCCGTGATCGATGCCAAGCCGCCGTTCTGATGCGGCTCGAGAGGGAGCTCGACCTCGTCGAGATCTGCGAGGTCGTGCTCGAGTTCGTCCACCCTCGCGGTGGGATCGGTGTCCAGCATGGGTCCTCCCCAGTGAGAGAAACGTGAAGCAGGAGAGACCGCAGGTCGCTGCTCCGAAGGTCGGTAATTCGGCTCTGCTTGGCGGCCCTCCCTTCTTCCGGGGCCGCAGACCGGAGTTCGACTCGTCGCACGCGGTACTAGCACGAAACACGGGCGCCGGTCAAGGCGCCCGCGTCTCCGGCGACTGAGCGGACGATCAGCACCCAGTGCCGCTCCGGTGCCGGTTGGCGAGGAAGCGGTCGACCGCATCCGGGCCGGGGTCGGCCAGAACCTGAGGCTGGTAGCCGTCCGGGCCGTTGTTGGCGAGATAGCGATCGATCACGTCCGGCTGTGGGTCCTGCTTGAGCTGCGGCTGGTAGCCGTCGGGAACCGCTGCCGCGACCGGGACGCCGATGGTCAGCGCCGCCGCTGCGAGTGCGAGTGTCGTCCGAATCTCCATCGTGTCCGCCTCCTTCCGGATCCTTCGATCCGGCTCGTCGAGTGATGCTTCGACGCTAGGCGGCGGCGGTTCAGCGAAAAACGGGGGATCTACGTGACTTTGCTCACGTCCTCCGCAAGCTTGCGCACGAGCTCGACCCGCGAGCGCACGCCGAGCTTTCCGTAGACGCGCGAGAGGTGGCCCTCGACAGTTCGCGTGCTGAGAAAGAGCGCCGCTGCGACCTCGCGGTTCGTGCTCCCGGCGGCGACGAGCTCGACGACACGCTGCTCGACCGGCGTCAGCTCGCCGGGGCCCGGAGCGCGGCCGCCGATTCGCGCCAGCTCCTCGACCGCGCGCTGCTCCCACCGCGTGGCACCGAGCGACCGGAAGACGGCGCGTGCCTCCTGGAGCGTCGTTCTCGCTTCGCGCCGCTCGTTCGCGCGGCGGCGGGCGACGCCGAGCGCGAGCAGCGTGCGGGCGCGGTCGAACGGGATCGGCGAGCGGCCGTGCAGCTCGAGCGCGTGCTCGAGCTCGGTGAGCGCACCGGCCAGGTCTCCACGCCCAGCCGCAAGCAGGGCGCGGCAGCGCGCCGAGGCCGCCAGCCCGGAGGCGCGCTCGAGCCGCTCAGCGTTGGCCTCGAACCACGCGAGGTGCCCCTCGGCTTCGTCGGGTCGCTCACACGCAATCAGCGCCTCGACCAGATCCGGCACGAACCTCGTCACGCCCGGCTCACGCAGGTTTTCCCTCCGTGCGAAGTCGACCAGGGGAGTGAGGACGCCGACTGCCTCGGCGCACCGGCCGAGCGAGAGCTCGAGTAGCCCGAGCGCGGCCGTTGCGAAATGCTCGGCGGGCCGGCCGCTCGTACTGCCCGCCAGCGAGAGCGCCTGCACCGCCGCTGAGCGCGCGCCGTCTTCATCGCCGCGGTGCGCGTCCGCGAGCGCACGGAGCGCGAGCGCGTAGGCGACGAGCGTCTGCTGACCGACCTGCTCCGCGCGGACGGCTCCCTCGTCCGCGTGCGCCGCCGCCTCGGCGAAGCTGCCGCGCAGGCACTCGGTCTGCGCCAGCAGCACGCGGATGTACGGGACCGAGCTCTCGTCGCCGATCTCATCGGCGACCGCGAGCATCTCCTCGAACGACGCCTTGGCGTCGTCGAGCTGCTCCCACCACATCCGCACGACTGCGACCTGGAACTCGGCGCCTCCCATCGCACGGGTTCCGCGGCCGACTGCCCCGGCTGCCGACGCCGCGGCCAACGTCGCGGGGGCGTCCTCGGACCCGAGCGTGGCCTCGGCGAGGACGAGCGAGCCGAGCGCGGCCGCGGCGAGCCCGTTGTCGTCGTGTTGCCGGGCGATCTCGAGCGCCGCCTGTGCGTGTGCGACCGCCTCGGCGAGCCGCTCGCGCAGCCGGAAGAGGATGCCGGAGAGAATCTCGTGCGCGCGGCCTTGAACGAGCGGCGCCTCGGCGGCGTCGGCGACTGCCGCCTCGAGCAGCTCCACGGCCGCGCGGATGTCGTCGTCGTAGGAGCGGACGCGGGCAAGGCCGATCAGCGCTCGCGCGCGCTCGACGCCGGCCGGCAGCTCCGCGACCGCGGCATCGAGCAGCACGCGTGCCCGGCGGGCGTCTCCCGCCTCGAAGTGATGCTCCGCCGCCTCGACCTCCCGGCGGAGTGCATCCGCAACCGCTTCTGCCGGCGTCAGCCGGCGCGCCTCCTCGAGCAGCTCGGCGGCCTCGGCCGGTGCGCCGCGCGCGCGCGCAAGACCCGCGGCGTCGTCGAGCGCCGCCGCAACCTGGGCGTCCGGACCGTCGGCTGCGAGCGCGAGGTGACGAGCACGTTCCTCCGGGCGGACATGCGCCGCGAGCGCGGCATGGACGTCGCGGCGCTCGGCCGGCCCGGCACTGGCGTACGCGGCGGCGGCCAGCAGCGGGTGCGTGAAGCGGACGCGCCCGCTGCCGACGCCGACGAGCTCGGCCTCGACGGCGGGCCCAAGCGCCGCAGCACCGTCGCCGCCGGTAGCGGCTCCGATAAGCGCCAGCGTCGGGTCCGCGAGGGCGGCGCCGGCGAGCAACGCGCCCCGGGTCTCCGGCGGCATGGCCGCCACCCTGGCAACGACCAGATCGTTCAGCGAATCCGGCACGGTGACGCGACCCTCGTCCAGCGCGCGCGCCAGCTCGAGCGCGAACAGCGGATTGCCCGCCGCCGTCGTGTGGACGGTTCGGAGCGCCGGCCGCGGCAGGATGACGCCGAGCCGGCCCTGGAGCAGGCGGTGAAGCTGCTCGAGGGTCAAACCCCCGACGGCGACGCGGCTGAACGCCGGTAGAGCGCGCTCGGGCGCGAACCCGAGCTTGGCGCGCTCTGACTCGCGCAGCGCGAGGAGCAGCGCCACGTGCTCGTCCGCCAGCCGCCGCCAGGCGGACAGGAGAACGCGCGTCGAGGCGGCGTCGAGCCACTGGAGGTCGTCGACGGCGACAAGCACGGGACGCTCGCCGGCGAGCGCACGCAGGACACCGAGAAAGCCGAGCGCGACGCCGCGCTGGTCGACGCCGCCCGGATCCGGAGTCTCGAGCAGGAGCGCGGCACGGAGCGCATGCGCCTGCGGCGCGGGGAGCTCGTCGAAGGCTGCGTGCATTCCGTCGAGCAGGTCGCCGACACCCGAGTAGGCCAGCTTCGCCTCCATCTCGAGCGGCCTCGCGGCAAGCACGCGGTACTGCTCGCGCGACTCGTCGACCGCGTGCTCCCAGAGCGTCGTCTTCCCCGCGCCCGGCTGTCCTTCCAGCAGAAGCGTGCGCGGCCATTCGTCCCCGCCCAGGAACCGCGCCAGCGCAGCGAGCTCGTCCTCCCTGCCGACGATCGCGGCAGACATGGCGTTGATCCTAGGCTGTGGCGGGGGCGTGCGCTTCCGCCCGCTCGAAGACGAGCTCTCCGTCCTGCGCGTCGACCCGAATCGTGTCGCCCTCGCCGAACTCACCCTCGAGCAGGCGCTGCGCGAGGGGGTTCTCCACCAGCCGCTGCAGCGCCCGCTTGAGCGGCCGCGCCCCGTAGGTCGGGTCCCAGCCGGCCTCGGCGAGCACGTCCTTCGCCGCGTCCGTCAGCTCGAGCGAGAGCTTCCGCTCCGCGAGCCGAGAGCGAAGCCGCTCGAGCTGCAGCTCTGCGATGTCGGCGAGCTGCTCCTTGCCGAGCGCTTCGAAGACGACGATCTCGTCGATCCGGTTCAGGAACTCGGGCCGGAAGTAGTCGCGCAGCTGCTCTGCCGAGCGGATGTTCGAGGTCATGATCAGCACCGTGTTGCGGAAGTCGACGGTGCGGCCCTGGCCGTCGGTGAGGCGGCCGTCGTCGAGCACCTGCAGGAGCACGTCGAAGACCTCTGCGTGCGCCTTCTCGATCTCGTCGAGCAGCACGACCGAGTACGGCCGGCGGCGCACGGCCTCCGTCAGCTGGCCGCCCTCGTCGTACCCGACATAACCGGGCGGCGCCCCGACCAGGCGCGACACCGTATGCCGCTCCTGGTACTCGGACATGTCGATCCGGATCATCGCCCGCTCGTCGTCGAACATGAACTCGGCGAGCGCACGGGCGAGCTCGGTCTTGCCGACGCCGGTGGGGCCGAGGAAGACGAACGAGCCGATCGGTCGGTCGGGATCCTGCAGCCCGGAGCGCGCGCGCCGG
>CAWHKD010000030.1:0-130574 GCA_963829845.1 uncultured Gaiellaceae bacterium
TTCCATCGCCGCGGGCACGAGCACCGAGCGGATCAGGGTGGCGTCGATGAGCAGTGCGACCGCGACGCCGAAGCCCATCTGCTGGAACATCACGAGCTCGCCGGTCGCGAAGCCGATGAAGACGACGATGATGATCAGCGCGGCGCCGGTGATCAGCCGCGCCGTCGTGCGGACGCCGAACGCGACCGCCTCGCTCGAGTCGCCCGTCTGCGTGTAGCGCTCGCGGATCCGGCTGAGCAGGAAGACGTGGTAGTCCATCGAGAGGCCGAAAAGGACTGAGAAGAGGAAGAGCGGCAGCCAGGCCTCGATCGCGTCCACCTGCGGGAAGCCGAAGAGCTCGTTGCCGACGCCGTCCTGGAAGACGAGCACGATCAGCCCGTACGCGGCTCCGACCGAGAGCAGGTTGAGCACGATCGCCTTCGCGGGCACGACGATCGAGCGGAAGGCGACCGTCAGCAGGATGAAGCTGAACCCGAGCACGAACGCGAAGACGATCGGCAGCCAGTCCTCCATGAGCTCGCGGTAGTCGAGGATCTCCGCGGTCTCGCCGGTGACATAGACGTTGACGTCGGCGTCGCCGAGCGCCTGCGGCACGACCTCCGTGCGGAGCCGCTCGATCGCCTGCACCGAACGTTCGTCGCGACTGTCGCCGGCGACGAGCGCCTCCACCACCGCGAGGCTCGCGTCCGGCGCGGTCTCGAGCTCCGGGTTCCGGAAGGCGCTGTCGCTCGCGAGCTCGGCACGGAGCCGCTCGATCCCCTGCCGCACCGCCGGCGCGGCCACGTCGCCCTCGACGACGATCTCGGCCGTGTCGACGGTGCCGACGCCGAGCTCGCGCTCGAGTGCGTTGAAGCCGTCCTTCGACGCGTAGCCGTCGGGGATCGTCCGAACTCCCGCCGACCCGGTCCGCAGGTCGAGCGCCGGCAGGGCGAGCGCAACCAGGAACGCGGTCGATGCGAGCAGGTAGACCAGCGGCCGGCGCTGCACCCGGACGACCACCGCCCCCCAGAACCGGCCCTCACCGGAGCCGCGCCCGACGAGGGGCAGGCGCAGCGCGTCGACCCGGTCGCCGAGCAGCGAGAGGACGGCAGGCAGCAGCGTCGTCGCAGCGGCAACGGCGGTGATGCCGACGAGAACCGCCCCGGCCGCGAGGCTGCGCAGGATCGTGTCCGGCACGAGCAGCATCCCGGTCATCGCGATCACGAACGCCGTCCCGCTGAAGAGCACGGCGCGGCTGGCGGTCCGGCCGGTCGCCCCGACCGCCTCGGCCTTCTCGACCCCTCGGCCTCGCTCCTCGCGAAAGCGGCTGACGATGAAGAGGGCGTAGTCGACGCCGAGTGCGAGCCCCATCCCCGTGAGCATGTTGACCACGAAGAAGGAGACCTCCCAGACCTGCCCGACGACGGCGACGAGCGCGAGCGCGAAGATGATCGCGACGATCGCGAGCAGGACCGGGATCAGTCCGGCGACGACCGCGCCGAAGACGAGCAGGAGCACGATCAGAGCCGCCGGAAGCCCGAAGAAGAGCTCGCCTTCCTTCAGATCCTTGTTCGAGAGCGTGAGGAAGTCGTCGTCGGCAGTGAACTCACCGGTGATCGCCGCCTCGAGCGGCCCCTGGTCGGCCTGCTCGACGACATCGATCACGTCCTTGATCCCGTCCTCGGCGTCCGGCCCCATCCCGATCGTGATCACGACCGCGTCCTTGTCGGGCGAGAGCAAGCCGGGGTCCTCGTCGTCGAAATAGGAGCGGACCTGAGCGGTTCGCCCTGTCGCCTGCAGTGCGGCGGCGAGCTGCTCGATCTGGAGCTGCGCCTGCCGGTCGGTCGTCACGTCCTTGCCGGGCGCACGCACGAGCACGACCTCGTTGACGAACTCGTCCGACCGCGGCAGGTGCCTGAACATCGCGGCGTAGCCCTGCTGCGACTCGGGATCGTTCGTCACCGTCGCGTCGGTCGTCAGTGCCGAGGGCAGCAGCACCGCGATCGCTCCGATCGAGAGGACGAAGATCGCACCCCAGATCGCCAGCATCCGCTTCGGGTGCTGCGCCGCATGGCGGGCGAGGCGTTCCGTCATGGCGTCACGCTATTCCCCGTCCTCGGGACGCGCAAAGGGGACCGTCTGGTAAACTCGTAACCAGGTTAATGGTTAACGAGGTTACTGCCGATCCACTCGCCGTCGCCAACGAGCTACGACCGGTGCTGCTGCGCCTCTCCCGCGAGCTGCGGCAGGAGACCGAGCAGCTGGGGGTCACCAGCCAGCAGGTGACGCTGCTCTGGCTGATCCACCATAACCCGGGTCTGAGCCTGCGCGAGCTCGCCGCCGAGGAGCGGATCTCGGCCCCGGCTCTCTCCGGTTACGTCGACAGGCTCGAGAAGGCCGGCCTGCTCGAGCGCGTCCGCGACGCGAATGACCGTCGGCGTGTCGGGCTCGCACTCACGAGCGACGGCGACCGCTTACTGAAGCGCGTTCGCGCGCGGCGTACGACCTGGCTGGCCGACCGGCTGCGCGGCCTCGAGGAGGACGAGCTGGAAGCGCTGGAGCGCGCAATCGAACCGCTCAGGAGGCTTCTGTGACGGCGGCGCTGCTCGCGTTGAACGCGCGCACGTTCGCGAGCCTCAGGCGGCACCGCAACTACCGCCTCTTCTTCACCGGCCAGGTGATCTCTGTCAGCGGCACCTGGATGCAAAACGTCGCACTCGCATGGCTCGTCGTCGAGCTGACCAGCTCGCCGATCGCCGTAGGGCTGCTCGCATTCTGCCGCTTCATCCCTTTTACGGTCTTCGGCCTGTTCGCAGGCGTCGTCGCCGACCGGATCGACAACCGCAAGCTCGTGATCGGGACTCAGACCATCTCGATGCTCTTCTCAGCAGCGTTCGCCGTTCTCGTGCTCGGCGGTCTGGAGACGCTCTGGGTCGTGTACCTGCTCGCGATTCTCTCGAGCACCGCACTCGTCTTCGATGCCCCGGGACGCCACGCGCTCACGTTCCAGATGGTCGGCCGCGACGAGCTGCCGAATGCCGTTGCGCTGAACGCCAGCCTCTTCAACGCATCCCGCGTCGTCGGGCCTGCCTTCGCCGGCGTGCTGATCGCGGCCTTCGGGGTGGGTGTCTGCTTCGCGATCAACACGGTCACGTTCCTCGCTGTCCTCGCAGGGCTGCTGATGATGCGGCGAGAGGAGCTCGTCCCCCTGGATCCCAGCGCGAAGCCTCCGACGATGATGAAGGCGATCGGCGAGGGGTTCGCCTGGGCGTGGCGTTCGGCCGACGCACGCCTGGTTCTCCTGATCGTCACGGTCGTCAGCACTGTCGGCTTCAACTTCCACGTGATCCTTCCGCTGCTCGCGTCGGACACGTTGAACACCGGTCCCGAGGTCTTCGGCATCCTCTCCGCTTGCTTCGGCGGTGGTGCGCTCGTCGGGGCGCTGCTCTCAGCGACGCTCGGTCGTGCCAGTTGGAAGGCGCTCGTCTTCGGCACGGGCGGCTTCAGTGTCTGCCTGTTGGCCCTCGCCCCCCTGACGACGGTGTGGCTGTGCGCGATCCTGCTCTTCTGCACCGGCGTCTGCTTCACGCTCTGGACGTCGAATGCGAGCTCGATCCTCCAGCTGCGGGCGCCCGACCACCTGCGCGGCCGCGTCGTCAGCCTCTACCTCTGGGCCTTCGCCGGACTGGCGCCGCTCGGCGGCCTGCTCGCCGGCTGGCTCTGCGCCGTCGGCGGCACGGAGCTCAGCTTCGCGGTGGCCGGCGCGACGGGCCTGCTGATGGCCGTGCTCGCGGCGCAGCGGCTCAGCGTACGACGGGCTGCCGCGCTGGCGTAAGGTCGGCTCCCGGCAGCGGCCGGGCGCCGAGCTCTTCCGGCGACTCCTGCACGTAATCGGCGCTCTGCTCGAGCTCGGAAGGGACGGGCGCCGGACCGAACGAGGCCGGCGGCTTGGCAGTCGGCGGCGCCGCCGCGACGCGCCAGGCGACCCAGACGCAGGCCGCTAGCGCGATCCCGGCCAGAATCAGCCCGAGCCAGATGACCCGTTCGAGCCATGCCGTTCGCATGTGCCACTAGTGCTCGGACGCGGGCCGGGACGAACGATGGTTTTACACGCCCCTAACGTCCGGGGCACGACATGCTGACGAAGAGCGGCCACAATGCCGCCATGAGGACGAGGCGCGCCAAGGGGCTCTGGATCGTGGCTGCGCTGCTCGCCGTCAACGCGACGCTGCTCGTCGCGCAGCCCGGGCTCGCACTGCCGGGCTCGCTCGGGAACTACTTCTTCGGCCCGAAGCTCGTCCGCGCCGAAGTGCTCGTCAAGGACGGCGGCGTCCTCCACGACTATCGCGTCGACCGCGGCACGATCCGGAACAAGGCGGGCGGGACGCTGACGCTGCTCGAGCGCGACGGCAGCCTCGTCGGGATCGCGGTGGCGCCCGGCGCTGCGATCACGATCAACGGCCGGCCCGCCGCGTACACAGAGCTCCGGCGCGGTATGGTCGCGACCGTGATCCGGGACGGCGACGCGCCGGCGAACGAGGTCCGAGCCAACCGCAGATGACCTCGGCGAGCGCGGCTGAGCTCCATCCCGCGGGCACGCCGGGGCCGCAGCTCCTACTCGTCGAGGACGAGGAGTCGATCGGCTCGCTCGTCCGCGCCTATCTCGAGCAGACCGGCTACCGGGTCGCCTGGGTGCGTTCAGGCGAGGAGGCGCTGCAGTCGCTGGAGATCGTGCGGCCTCGGCTCGTCATCCTCGACATCGGCCTGCCGGGCGCCGACGGGTTCGACGTCTGCCGCGGCATCCGCGCTCGCTCGGACGTGCCCGTCCTGATGCTGACCGCGCGGGACGAGGAGGCGGACCGCGTCGCAGGGCTCGAGGTCGGCGCCGACGACTACGTCTCGAAGCCGTTCTCGCCGCGTGAGCTCGCAGCCCGGGTCAAGGCCGTTCTCCGCCGCACAGGGCCAACCGCACGCGCCGAGCTGATCGAGATCGGCGATGTCGCCCTCGACCCGCAGGCCCGTGAAGTCCGGGTCGCAGGCGAGCCCGTCGAGCTGACCGGCAAGGAGTTCGACCTGCTCGCCTACTTGCTCGAGAACGCCGGCATCGTCGTCTCGCGCGACCAGCTGCTCGACCGCGTCTGGGGGATGACCTATGCCGGCGGCACGCGCACGGTCGACGTCCATGTCGCGCAGCTGCGCCGCAAGCTCGGCCGGCCGGCGTCGATCCGCACCGTGCGCGGCTCGGGCTACAAGGCCGTTCGGCCGTGAAACGCGCGTTCCTCGGGCGTCGCTCGCAGTGCCCGGCCGGAGGGGACAGTACGCCTGGTACGGCCCCGGAGAGCCGGGTGCTGCGAGCGGCGTCAGGCGCCGCCGGAGCCCGGCTCTGCTGGGCGGGAGTCGGCGCCGGCGAGGGACGCGCGTGAAGCTGCAGTCGCTGCGTGGACGGCTGTTCGCCGCGATCGCGGTCGTCGCGCTGCTCTCGCTGGCGCTCGCCCTCGCACTCGGCGCGATCCTCAGCCGCCGGGCGGTCGAGCGGAACACGCTCCGCGACGTCTCGGCCCAGTTCGACCTCCTCGCCGAGCGCGAGCGCGAGGCGCTGGTGCCGTTCGCGCGCCTCAAGTCGCTGCAGGAGTTCCTCGACCGCCAGGAGGAGCGCGTCGTGCAGGTTCCGCTCGACGGCTCCTCCAGCCTGCTCCCGCCCGACCGCGCCGCCCTCCTCCGCCGCGGGGCGCGGCTCGACGGGACGCTGCACGAGGACGGGATCCGCTATCTCTACGCGGCGCGACTCGTGAACGGGAAGGGCTTCATCCTGCTACGGCCGGCGAGCTCGACCACGTCGGCGTGGCGCCCCCACATCGAGGGCCTCGTTGCCGCAGCCGTCGCGACCGCGGCCCTCGCCGCGCTGATCGCATTCCTGCTCGCGCGCGCGATTGCGCGGCCGGTTCGGCGCGTCGCCGAAGCGACCCGCGGCCTTGCCGGCGCGGGTCCGCCGCCGCCTCCCCTTCCGGTCGAGGGCCCGCGTGAGCTGGCGCTCCTCGCCGAGAGCTTCAATGACGTCGCGGTCGCGCTCGCACGAGCGCGCGAAGCGGAGCAGGCGTTCCTGCTCTCGGTCAGCCATGAGCTGAAGACGCCGCTGACCGCGATCCGCGGCTACGCGGAGGGGCTCGGCGAAGGAGCGCTGCCGGCGGACGAGGCGGCGGCGACGATCGTGACCGAGTCGCGGCGGCTCGAGCGCCTCGTCGGCGACCTGCTCGACCTGGCGCGGATGCGCAAGGCCGAGTTCAGCGTCCGCCGGGAGCCGATCGACCTGAGCGCGATCGCCGGGGAGGCGCTCCGGCGCTACGAATCCCAGGCACGCGAGTTCGGCGTCACCCTCGAGGCGGAGGGCACGGCGACGGCTCCGGGGACCGGCGATGCCGACCGGACGCTCCAGATCGTCTCGAACCTCGTCGAGAACGCGCTTCGGCTGACACCGGCCGGCGGCTCGGTCCGGATCGTGACCGCGCCCGGGTCAATCCGGGTCGAGGACACCGGCCCCGGCCTCGAGCCCGAGGAGCTCGGGCAGGCGTTCGAGCGCTTCTACCTCTACTCGCGCTACGGCCGGGAGCGACTGGTGGGGAGCGGTCTCGGGCTCGCGATCGTGAAGGAGCTCGCCGAGGGGATGGGCGGATCGGTCGCCGCGGAGAGCACGCCGGGGGAGCTGACGGTCTTCACGGTGCGACTGCCGCACATCGTCGGCGACGCGGCGGCACGTCCGCTCACCCGCGCCTGATCCGTTTTACGAGCGTTTTACGTTCGGCGAACGAGGGCCTGACGGCACGGGGGAAGGATGCGGTTGTCAGCATCGCCTACGAGGAGGATCTCTCAGATGAAGAACGCCAAGTACGTGCTCGGAGCGATCGCCGCACTGGCGACGCTCGCGCTCACGACCACCGCCGTCGCAGCCGTCGTGATCAAGGGGACGAACCGCGACGACGTGCTCACGGGCACCGACCGAAACGACATGATCGTCGGCCGGCAGGGAAACGACACGATCAGCGGGCTCGCCGGCAACGACCGCATCCACGGCAACCGGGACAACGACACGATCGACGCCGGCCCCGGCAACGACCGCGCCTGGGGCGGTTACGGCAACGACTCCGTCGCCGGCGGTGACGGCGACGACATCGTCCGCGGGCGCCCGGGCGACGACTCGGTCGACGGCGGCCCCGGCAACGACCGGATCTGGCCCGGCCGCGGCACCGACAAGCAGTACGGCGGTGAGGGCGACGACGTCCTGCACGCCCTCGCGCACGACAAGCAGGTCGACACGATCGACTGCGGCCCCGGCCACGACGTGCTCTGGATCAACGCCAAGGAGACGTCGATCGATACCTGGGCCAACTGCGAGACCGTCAAGTCCGTCACCGTGCTCGGCGACGGGGACGACTCCTAGTCCCAGCTTCCCCTCAGGGCCGGCTCCGGCCGGAGGCTGTGATGCCTCCGGCCGCTTCGGCCTTTCTCACCGGCTGCGCCGGATCCGGCGCCGTTCGCTGCGTTGCTCGTGGCGCGCGGCGAGCGCGATCTGGCGGGCGCCGCGCGACTTGCGCTGCGGCCTCGATCGATCCGGTCTCGAGTGTTCCCAGTTCAGCATCACACCTCCTTTCGACTGCAAATGACAGTACGGGCGGCAGGTATGCCCGGTCATCGGCCGCTCGGTCGATCCGGGGTCGTCCCGCGGGACGATTTCGACGATTCCCCCACACGAGGGACGACGGGCCGGAACCGGCCGCCGATAGTCACCCCAATTGCGGCGTACGACCCCGGCATCCTGTGGCGGCCGGAGAGGGAGAAAGAGCAGATGTACGAGTTCGCGAGCGGTGCGGCTGCGGCCGTGGCCGTCGGCCTGATCGGCTCCGAGGATCCTCCGCTGAGCCCCGAGCCCGTCGGCCCGGCACCCTCCAACTTCGAGGCACCGCCGGTGCCGCTGCGCTCGTTCGAGTCGATCCTGGCCGAGCACACCTCGGCGGCAACGTCGACGGCGACCGTGGTCGCACCCGACATGGCCGACACGCGCCGCGTCGTGCTCCGGCTGCTCGGCGGCGAGCAGCTCGAGCTCGCAGCCTACGACGACCGCGAGGAGGCCGTGACGGCCGCGCGCGAGCTGATGACGCGCTTCAGCAGCGCCGAGTCGGCGGGCGAGTGGCCCAGCTCGACGGCCGCTTCATCCGGCCGGCCTCGGTCGCGTCGATCGACGTGCTCTCGAGCGAGTAGCTAGGGACGCCAGTCGCCCGAGCGGCCCGAGACGAACGCAAGCCTCGAACCGTCGGGCGACCAGGCCGGTGCATACGCGTCGCGGAGGAGAGTGCGCGCGCGTCCCGTCGGCGCCGATCGTCCGAACGTAGCGCGCAACCCCCTCGCTCCCGCGGTGATTTTCGGCTCGTCGTGCAGGACGATTCCTAGACGGGCTCGCTCGCGACAATCCAGATCGGGCCGTCCCCGCACTCGACGCGTCGTGCGCCGTCGCCGGGATCCGCCAGCCGAGTCTGGAGCAGCACGATCTCCTCGCCGTCGAGCGTCGCGATCGGCGCGCGAATGCCGGAGAGCCCGAACGTGAGGTGCCAGGCGCGCACCTGATCGTGGACACGGCGCGCCGGCTGCGACCAGTCGACGCGGACATAGTCGTCGTCCTCGAAATGTCCGGCCCACGTCGCATTCTCGGTCGGTTGCGGATCGCCCGGGTCGCCGGCCGCGACGCGCTCGAGGGCCTGCGGCAGGAGACCGAGGGCCGCCTCCAGCAGCCGCGGCCCGAACTGGCCGATGTCGCAGTCGTCGTCCCGGATCGGGTCGCCGCCCTGCGAGAGGATATTGCCCGTGTCGAGTTCGGCGTCCATCCGATGCCAGGTGAAGCCCCACTCGGTGTCGCCGCTCCGGAGCGTCCAGGCGAACGGGATCGGCCCGCGGTGGCGGGGCAGCAACGCCGTATGCCCGTTGATCGACCCGAGCCGCGCGACGTCGAGCGCGCCCGGCGGGATCCTCCAGGGAAAACCGCAGCAGATCGTAAGGTCGGGCTCGTAGGCACGGAGCAGTCGCTCGATCGACCACTTGTCCTTCGCGAAGAGCAGATCGACGCCGGCCGGTGCGGTCGCCGGGGTGAGACGCAGGAACTCCGGCTGCTCGTCGGCCTCGGGGCGGCGCGGCGCGACCAGCGCGACCGGCTCGTGCCCGAGTTCCCCGAGCGTGCCCGCGAGCGCATCCGCGATCGGCCTGATCGTGCAGATCATGCACACGCGCCAGGAATCGGCCATGCGGCCAGCGTACGTCGAATCCCGCATCCGGGGGAGGTCTCGGCGACGAGCCTCGGAGACGATGAGGAAGCCGGAGTGGCGTCCTCCGGCAGCCGTCAAATCAGGGAAGGAAGAACGCCATGCATGCTCTGGCAGAGCCCCCGGTCAGCCCGACAGTCGTCGGCACCGAGGACCGCGACGGGCACGGGCTCGGCCAGCGCCGCGTCGTCGTCCGCTTGCGCGACGGGGAGACGATCCTCATCGGCGGCTCCCCCTCCTACGAGGATGCGCTCGTGCTCGCACAGAAGACCATCCTCGAACTCGCCGACGTCGGCAAGGGCGAGTGGCCGATGTTGCGTGACCGCTTCATCAATCCGGACGCGATCGTCTCGGTCGATGTCGTCCGCTGGTCGTAGACCCGCAACGAGGCGCGGCCGGGCTCTCGCCCGGCCTTCGCCTCGTACCGTCACAGGAGCCGCCTACCCGCGATCGGTTGGGTGTCCCCCTATGCAGGTAGATCCGAAAGGGCGCGAGACCTGCGGATCCAGTTGTAAGAAGTTTGTTCGTACGCACCACAGCCGCCGATTTCCGGGTATCTAGAGAGAGTGGCGACAACCGCTTCCGGGGTCACGGCCGCGCACGAGCTCGACGAGCTGTACCGCCTCCACGCGGCCGAAGTGTTCCGCTATGCGTACGCCGTGCTCGGAAACCGCGCCGACGCGGAGGACGTGACCCAGACCACCTTTGTCAACGCGCTGCGCGCACTCGAGCGGGGCGAGAAGCCGCGCAAGCCGACGAACTGGTTGATCACGATCGCCCACAACCTGATCCGCCAGCGTTTCCGGCAGCAGCAGTCGCGGCCGCTCGAGGTCGAGCTCGACCGCGACGTCGCAGTCGCTGAGGAAACCGACGACGGGCCGTCGATCGACGAGCTCGTGCGCGCCCTGCAACGAATCCCGCCGACGCAACGACAGGCGCTCGTTCTCCGCGAGCTGGAGGGCCGTTCCTACAGCGAGATCGGCGAACTGCTCGGCATCTCGCAGTCGGCGCTCGAGGCGCTGATCTTCCGCGCCCGGCGCTCGCTCGCCGAAGAGCTCGAGAACCTGGTCACATGCGGTCACGCCGAGCTCGCGCTCTCGCGCGAGACGGACGGGCGCCTCGGCCGGAAAGAGCGCCGCCGCCTCGTCGCGCACATCGACGAGTGCGCCAGCTGCGCCAGGATGGCCGCGCGGAGCATGAAACACCGGCGCGCGTTCAAGGCACTGGCCATCCTGCCGCTCCCGTTTTCGCTGACCTTCTTCAAAGGCGCGCCGAGCGCCGCCGCCGCGACCGGGCTGCCCACAATCGGGGCCGGTACCGCCGCGGGAACCGCCGCCGGTGTTGGCGCTGCCGGGATCACAACGAAGATCGCGGTCGGACTCGCGGCGGTCGCGGTCGCGGGCGGTGCCGGGTACGAGGGAGCCAAGGTGGTGCAGGAGCCGGCGGCGTCGGCGCGACCGCCTGCAAAGGTCGAGCCGGCGGCCGCGACACCGGTCGTGCGGCGGCAGCCCATCTCCGCCGCCACCGGGACGCCGCGGGTCGTGCAGGCGAAGCCGGTCGTCGCGAGGAAGCCGACGCGCGGCAAGCCAACGCTGGCGGCGACGCCGGAGCGCGGCAAGAGCGCGGCTGCGCCCGGCCGCAATAGGCCGGCGACGAAGACACCCCCCACGTCGACGCCGAGCCCGACGCGGTCACAGAGGCCCGAGGCGGGGCCGAAACCAAAGACCTCGCGCGGCATCGGGCCGGCCTCCGAACCCGCCCGCGGCAAGAGCGCCGCTGCGCCGAGCCGCCGCCAATCCCGGCCTGCGAAATCGGCGAAGCCGCCGCAGGCAAAGAAGACGGAGAAACCGGCAGCTGCGCTGAAGCCGAAGAAATCGTCAGCGGCGCTGAAGTCGGAGAAGCCCGTGGCTGGGCTGAAGTCGGAGAAGCCGGAACGGGCCGAGAACCCGGAGAAGCCGCAGCGCGAGCCGACTCCAACGGGATAGCCTCCCGGATCGGGTGGGCGGTGGGCGGGCTGATTTACGGCCCGCGGATCTGATCGTTGTACGACGGCTCCGCCGGGAGCGACCAGAGCAGGCGGGCACGCGTCGTATCGACGTCGGGCAGGTGCGCTTCGACCAGGTCGAGGGTTGCGCCCACGAGATCGTCGAGCTCCGCCCGAACCTGCTCGCGCGGCAGGTCGAGCAGCCCATCGAGCCGCGCAGCAGCGTTCGGCGGCGTCAGCTCCATCCCTCCCACGACGGCCCCGACGCGCTTCAGCTTCTCGGGCGCGATGTAGACGCGGTTCAAGCCGGCGAGGATGCCGACGATGTTCCACATCGTCGCGAGCACGTACTCGTAGAAGACGACGAGATCGCCGCGATCGCGGCCCATCCCGTCGTAGATCCAACTCGGTGTCAGCTGCAGGTTCGCCTCGACCATCGCCCGACGAAGCGGGTCGGGGTAGTCGAGAACGCGCGCCCGAATCGGCTCGTAGCGCTCGTCGCCGAAGAGGACGATCGACTCCTGGACGCCGCGGAGGACGTCGAGACTGGTCGTGTCGAACGACTTGGCGGAGAGGGTGCCGTCGATCAGCTCGTCGAGCCAGCCGAGCCGCACGTGCGCGACGTCGGCCTTCACCGTGCCGAAGCGGTACTGCTCCAGGCATGCGTTGCCCGGGTAGTGCTTGACCCAGGTGAAGCGGTCGCCGTCTGCGCCGGCGCGCGCGGTCTCGAGCCAGTCGCGGTCGATCTCGTCCCAGTAGACGATCGTGTCGACATCGGACCAGCGGTCGGCGACACCCTGTGCGACCGAGCCGCCCAGCACAGCGATCGAGGCCCGCTCCCGGTATGGCTCGATGTAGCGTCGCGCGAGCTCGAGCCGCCAGGCGGAGTCCTCGTTCAGATCCACCGCCACAGTTTCGCGAGCCCGATCGTGACCGGCGCGATCAGCACGATGACGGCAAGAACGGCCCAGAAGAGCATCGGTTCTTCGAAGAGGCCGACCTTGAAGTTCATTCCCATCACGCCTGCGATCAGGGCGCCTGGGAGCAGGATCACGGAGGTGAGCGTGAGCACCTTCATGATCTCGTTTGTGCGGTGCCCGCCCCGGGCGATCAGGACGTCGAAGGAGCCGACGATCGCCTCGCGCGCGTCCCGTGCCTCCTGCACCGTCGCCTCGAACCGCCTCAACAGTGACGCGAAGCGCTCGCCGGAGTCGCTGTCGCCGAGCGCCTCGAGCTCCGGATGTGTCAGCGAGACGAGCGCCGAACGGTGTGCGGCGAGTGCGCGCCGGAGCTTCCCGACCTGTTTGCGCATCTCGATCAGGCGCTCGATGTCCTCCGACCCCTCGGCATCGCCGCGCATCGCCTCGATGTCGAACTCCTCCAGGCGCTGCTCGATCCGCTCGAACGCGGCCGAATAGGAACCGAGCACCCACTCCAGCAGAGCCGCCAGGAATCCGGGCCCGTCGAGCGAGCCGGTGTCACCGGATCCCGAGACCCTGGAGGCGAACTCCTCGAGCACAACGATCGGCTCGTCATGGGCCGTGATCACCCAGTTCTCGCCGACGACGCATTCGAGCGCGATCAACTCGCCCTCGTCGTCCCCGCCGGGGGCGTAGGTGGTGACGTGGATGTAGCGGCCATGGTCCTTGAAGACCGCGCGATCCTTCGAGTCCGCGAGGCAGGCGTGGGTGGCGCTGTCGAGCCCGAATGCCTCGGCGACACTGTTCGCGTCCTCCGGGGAGTCGCGGTCGACGTCGACCCAGAGCAGCTTGCCGCCGCGTAGCCGCTTCGGTCGGTCGCCGAGATCATCAAGCTTCTCGACCTGGTCGCGGTCGAAGAGGATTGCGGCGCTCATCGCTCGCCGATACCCCTCGCGGCGGGTTCGGAACCCCCACTAGAACCACCAGCGGCGCCGCGGCGCCTTCACAACCACGAGGTTCTTGCGCAGCTCGACCGGGATCGAGGCGATCGAACGGACTCCGAGCACCAAGGGGCCGTCGTGCCGGTCGATCTCGTCGCGCTTGGCGAAGAGACCGTCGGCCTCGTCGAACGCGAGGATCGCGCCTGCGCTCTCGGCATCGTCGAACCTCGACGCGAGGTTCTGCTCGGTCTCCGCGATGTACTTCGAGACGACGTCCGCCGGGCCGACGATGGCGACGCGCGCGTCCCGGCGGGTCGCGAGCAGCTTACCCAGCTCCCCCATCTTTGTGATCGTATGCGGCGTGCTCACCTACTACGCCGCCCTCAGCCTCGACGGCCGGATCGCCGGCGACGAACACGACCTCTCGTTCCTGAAGACGCTGACGGGTGCCGAGAACGACTACGAGGTCTTCTACGCCGACGTCGACTCGCTCATCATGGGCGCGCGGACGTGGGACTTCATGGTCGCGCACGGCTCCTGGCCCTACGCGGGCAAGCCGACATGGATCGTCACTCACGCCGAGCGGTTGGCGGAGCTGCCGGGCGCCGAGCCGCTCGAGCTCTTCGCCGGCGATCTCGCCGAGCTCGTTCGCGTGATCGAGTCACGCGGCCTGAAGCGCACATGGCTCGTCGGCGGCGGCGACCTCGCCGGCCAGCTGCTCACGGCCGACCTGCTCGACGATCTGATCCTGACGCTCGCGCCGGCACTCGTCGGCAGCGGCCCTGCGCTGGCCGACGGCGCCTTCCCGCTACGGAGATTTGCGCTCACTCGGATGGAGCGGTTCGGCGACGACGGCGTGCGGCTGCACTACGACCGGAAGCGCTCGTGAGCGCCGAGAACGAGATCCTGAGCCGAGCAGACGCGTGGCAACGCGCGCTCGAGGCGCGGGATCCCGTCGCTGCCGCGGAGTACCTCGCCGACGACTACGCGCTCGTCGTGACCAATCCCGAGCAGGCCGTGATGCCGCGCTCGGAGTGGCTGCGGTTGCTGCCGGACTACGACGTCCGCTCCTACGACATCCAGCACCGCGAGGTCAACGTACGAGCGGGAGTCGGCGTCGTCGTCCAGCGCGTGACGATGACGGCGGCGGTCGCGGGCACCGACCGGAGCGGAACGTTCATCCTCGTCGACCTCTGGAGCGATGAGGACGGCGTGTGGCGCGTCTGGCGGCGCCACTCGACGCCGCTCTCCGCGAGCTCGATGCCGCGGGCCGGCGACGCGTAACTCGACCGATACATCGACCAAGGGAGGCAACATGCTCGAGGAGCTCAAAAACTTCCTCTTCCGCGGCAACATCGTCGAGCTCGCGGTCGCATTCGTCATGGGCCTTGCGTTCGCGGCGGTGATCACGTCGCTCGTCGACAACCTGATCATGCCGGTGATCGCGATGATCATCGGCAAGCCCGACTTCAGCGACCTCACCTTCACGATCAACGACGCCGTCTTCCGCTACGGCGCGTTCATAACATCCGTGATCCAGTTCGTCGCGATCGGCGCAGCGGTCTTCTTCTTCGTCGTCAAGCCCGTGCAGATGATGGCCGCACGCGGCAAGGAGCCGATCGAGGAGGGCATGCCGGACGAGGAGCGCCGGCACCAGGAGCTGCTCGCGGCCCTGCGCGCCTCCCGGTAACGGCTTGTGCGGCTAACAGAAGACGATCTCGTTGCTGAATGCCGAGGCGTTCCCGGACGTGTCGACCGCCCTCACCGTGATCGTGTTCGGTCCCGCACCCTGGCAGTAGGTGATCGTGTCGCCGGCGCCGATCGTGGTGCCGAGCTGATCGAGCACGCCGTTGATGAAGACCTCGTACATGATCAGCGACTGCGGGTCGGTGTCGTCCGTCGACTGATCCCAGTCGAGCCAGATCTCGGGAATCGAGCTCTCCGACGACAGGCGCAGGTTCTGGGGCACCGTCGGCGGAATCCTCTCGGTCACCGCCGGCGTCGTCACCGTGACGGCGTTGCTCGCGGCGGTGTTGCCGAAGAAGTCGCGGACGCTGACCTGGAAGGTGTGCGTCGACTCGGGCACGAGCCGGAGGACGGTGAACGAGAGATAACCGAGCGCACCCGAGAAGCTCGGACTGCCGTCGACGAGCAACGTGACGAAGACCTGCGAGGTGTTGTCGGTCGATTGTGTCCACGCGAGCGCGACTCGCGTCGGCCAGAGGCCGGTCACCGAGAGCGTCGGCGCCGAAGGCGGCGTCGTGTCGGGCGGCGTTGTGTACGTGACCGTGTTGCTGGGAGCCGAGCGGTTCCCGTTCGCGTCGATTGCGACGACGGAATAGTTGAACGTCGTCCCCGGCCAGAGGTTCGGGAACGTGAACGTCGTCTTCGGCGGATCGACTCTGATGCAGCCGAGCCCGTCGCGCTGGATGCAGTACCACCAGTTCGAGGACTTCGACGACGAGGCGTCCCAGGCGAGCGAGATGCTCGTGGCGCTGCTCGCGGTGATCCTCAGGTTGGTCGGACCCTTGGGTGCGGCGGGGCCTCGCGCGGCGGGGGCTGTCGCGGTTCCGATCACGAGCGGGAGCACGAGCAGACTCACGACCAGGACGGTGCGGCGAAGGGACATGGCTCCTCCCAAGCATTGGCGGCAATGTCCCTCGGGACTACGAACGATCCGCGCGACCGGATTCGCCGCTCCGCCGACGGATTAGAGTGCCTCGGCTGTGGCCGAACGAGTCCTCACGCTACGCGAGCTGAACCGCGCGACACTCGCGCGGCAACTCCTTCTCCAGCGCACGCGACTCTCGCCGGCGGCGGTGATCGAGCGCCTCGTCGGGATGCAGGCGCAGTCGCCGCAGGCTCCGTACGTCGGTATCTGGACGCGCACGACTGGGTTCCGGCCCGGGTCGCTCGAGCGACTGCTCCGGCAGTCCGCGATCGTCAGGGCGACAGCGACGCGGGCGACGCTGCACCTCGTCACGCGGCGCGACTATGCGCTCATCCGGGCGGCCATGAGCGAGACGAACTTCCCCTGGGAGACGAAACGGGCGAAGCAGCTCGCCCCGTCGATGCGCGCGCTCGCAGCCGGGGGGCCCGTCACGTCGGCAGAGGCGCTCGCCCACTTGGAGAGCGAGTACGGCCTCGCCGGCGTCGATGCGCGCCGCGCCTGGCAGATGGCGCGCGTCGCAGCGCACATCGTCCACCACCACGAGACGGCGCTCTGGCAGCCGCGCAACGAGCGACGGTTTGTCGCGATCGAGGAACCGGAGGCGCACGTCCCGGTCGAGGCGCGCGCCGAGATCTTTCGCCGCTACCTCGCGGCATTCGGCCCGTCGACGCGCCGCGACATCGGAGCCTGGAGCATGATCCGCGTGGCCGAGATCGACGCTGCGCTGGAGCTGCTCGAGCCGCTGCGCCGCTTCCGCGACGAGCAGGGCCGCGAGCTCCTCGACGTCCCGCGTGCGCCGCTGCCGGACACCGAGACCCCGGCGCCCGTACGCTTCCTGCCGAAGTGGGACAACGTCCTGCTCGCCTGGGCCGACCGGACGCGCGTGCTCCCCGAGCAGTACCGGAAGACGGTGATCAAGATGAACGGCGACGTCGCGCAGACGTTCCTCGTCGACGGCTTCGTCGCGGGGATCTGGCGGGCCGAGGACGGGCATGTCGAGCTCGAGCCGTTCGAGCCGCTGTCACGCGCTGCGCGTCGCGAGGTCGATGACGAGGCCCGACTTCTGGAAGCGTTCCTCGCCGAGCGCTAAGCCGAAGCGCCGCGCGGGTCGTCCGAGATGAATGGCTCGGCCTCTTCGACCTTGTCGACGATCACGAAGCGCTCGTTGCCGGCGACGACGTGCTCGAGCCCGTCGGTCTCGTGCCCGGGCACGAGTGCGAAGCGGTCGTCCTGTGCCCGCACGACCTCGTACTCCTCGAGCGTCATCCACACCTGCTCCGGGCAGCCGCCCTCGCGGCCGCACTCGCAGTGGAAGCGGAACGTCTCGACGCCCGCGACGGCGCCGCTCCCGGCCGCGCCGCGGTCGAGCGTGTTGATCCGCTCGTTGACCTCGCGGACGAGCGCCTCGTTCCGGGCCTGCCGCTCGAGCCGCTCCTCCATCCCACGATGGTCGCACGCTCGCGGCCGCATTGCCTCCTCGATGTCAGCCCTTCGGCCGATGTAGTCGCCCTGCTCGAAGGTCGCCAGTACGGCGACCGTGACCGCTGGTGATCGATCAGCCTCCGGCTGCTGCTAGGCGATCGACCACGTATCTCCTGAACCGAGCAGCGCCGCGAGCTCGCCTTCGCCCTTCGCCTTCGCGACCTCGATCTGGTCGGCCATCAGCTCGTCGTAGACCGGGCGCTCGACCTGGCGGAAGACGCCCATCGGCGTCGCGCCGATCACGGTCTGGCTCATCCGCGAGAGCGCGAAGGCATGCGCCGGTTCGGGCAAGTGCGCGTCGTGCACCAGCAGGCCATCCTCCGATGCCGACACGACCTCCGGCGACCCGTCCGGCAGCAGCCGGACGCCCTTGTCGCCCCACGTGATCGGCTCGCCGTGGCGCAGGTAGAGCCGATTCTCCTTCTCCTCGCGGACGAAGTCGAACGCGCCGTCGTTGTAGATGTTGCAGTTCTGGTAGATCTCGACGAAGGCACTCCCCTTGTGCCCTGCGGCGGCGCGGAGCACCTCGGTCAGCTCCTTCTTGTCGGTGTCGATTGCGCGCGCGACGAACGTCGCCTCGGCGCCGATCGCCAACGAGAGCGGGTTGAAGGGGTGGTCGAGGGACCCCATCGGCGTCGACTTCGTCACCTTCCCGAGCTCGCTCGTCGGCGAGTACTGGCCCTTCGTGAGCCCGTAGATCCGGTTGTTGAACATCAGGATCTTCAGGTTCACGTTCCGGCGCAGCGCGTGGATCAGGTGGTTGCCGCCGATCGACATCGAGTCGCCGTCGCCCGTGACGACCCAGACGGACAGGTCCGGACGGGACACGGAGAGCCCGGTCGCGATCGCCGGCGCGCGGCCGTGGATCGAGTGCATCCCGTACGTCTCCATGTAGTACGGGAAGCGGGCGGCGCAGCCGATCCCTGACACGAAGACGATGTTCTCCCGCTTCAGGCCGAGCTCGGGCATGAACGACTGGACGGCGGCGAGGATCGCGTAGTCGCCGCAGCCCGGGCACCAGCGCACCTCCTGGTCGGAGGTGAAGTCCTTCTTCGTCAGCTGCACGAGCCCGTTGCCGTTCCCGCTCTCGCTCATCGCCTCTTCTCGTTCCCTCGCTTGAAGTTGCCGGTCGCCTTCGCCATCAGCAGCTGCAGCTCCTGGCCCGTCGACTCGGGCGCGGTGACGAGGAAGTTCTCGGCCAGCTTGCCGGTCAGCACCGTCACGCGCCGCCCCTTCCAGAAGACCGCCACGGATCCGTCGCCGCGCTGCTGGAACGTGAACGGCTGCTCCTTCAGCAGCACGCCGCGCCGGTCAGGGGTCTTCTTCTTCGGCCTCACGACTCCACCAGCGCGGTGATCGCCTCGGCCAGCTCGGACGCCTTGAACGGGGTGCCGCGGACGCGGTTGTAGCCGACCGCGTCGACGAGGAACTCGGCCCGCACGAGCTGGAGCAGCTGGCCCAGGTTCATCTCCGGGATCAGCACCTTCTCGTAGCGGTCCAGCACCTCGCCCGTGTTGCGCGGGAACGGGTTCAGGTAGTGGAGATGAGCCTGAGCGATCTTGTGCCCCTCGCGGCGCACGCGCTTGACCGCGGCGCCGATCGGGCCGTAGGTCGATCCCCAGCCGAGCACGAGCGTGTCGGCGCCGTCCGGGTCGTCGACGGCAAGCTCGGGGATGTCGGCCGCGATCCCGGCCACCTTCGCCGCGCGCAGGCGCGTCATCAGGTCGTGGTTCTCGGGGTCGTACGAGATCGAGCCGGTCACGTCGGCCTTCTCGAGCCCGCCGATCCGGTGCTCGAGCCCGGGCGTGCCGGGGATCGCCCACGGCCGCGCGAGCGTGTCGGGATCGCGGTGGTAGGGCTGGAACTCGTCCTCGCCGACCGTCGCGAACTCGGTCGTGATGTCGGGCAGGTCCTCGAGCTTCGGGATCAGCCACGGCTCGGAGCCGTTCGCGAGGTACGCGTCGCTGAGCAGGTACACGGGCGTGCGGTACTTGAGCGCGATCCTCGCCGCCTCGATCGCGGCGTGGAAGCACTGCGACGGCGTCGAGGCCGCGATCACCGGCACCGGGCTCTCCGAGTTGCGCCCGAACATGACCATCAGCAGGTCGGCCTGCTCGGGCTTCGTCGGCATCCCGGTCGAGGGGCCGGCGCGCTGGATGTCGAGGATCAGCAGCGGCAGCTCGAGCATGATCCCGAGCCCGATCGTCTCCTGCTTGAGCACGATCCCGGGGCCGGCGGAAGTGGTGACGCCGAGCGAGCCGCCGAAGGCCGCGCCGAGCGCCGCACCGACGGCCGCGATCTCGTCCTCGGCCTGGAAGGTGCGGACACCGAAGTTCTTGTGCCGCGCCAGCTCCTCGAGGATCGAGCTTGCCGGCGTGATCGGGTAGGCGCCGAGGAAGAGGTCGAGTCCGGAGAGCTTCGAGGCGGCGATCAGCCCGTAGGCGATCGCCGTGTTGCCGCTGATCTGGCGGTAGACACCCGGCTTCAGCTTCGCCGGCGCAACCTCGTAGCTGACGGCGAAGTCCTCGGAGGTCTCGCCGTAGGCGTAGCCGGCCTTGAAGGCGGTCGCGTTCGCCTGCGCGATCTCGGGCCGCTTACCGAACTTCTTCTCGACGAACTCGAGCGTCCCCTCCGTGGGTCGGTTGTAGAGCCAGCTCATCAGCCCGAGCGCGAAGAAGTTCTTCGAGCGCTCGGCCTCGCGGGAAGTGATCCCCTCGATCCCCTTCAGCGCCTCGACCGTCATCGAGGTCAGCGCGACCTCGTGCAGGTGGTAATCGTCCAGCGAGCCGTCCGCGAGCGGGCTCGCCTCGTAGCCCGCCTTCTGGAGGTTGCGCTCCTTGAACGTGTCCGTGTCGACGATCAGCGTGCAGCCTTTGGGCAGGTCGTTCACGTTCGTGCGCAGGGCTGCCGGGTTCATCGCCACGAGCACATTCGGCGCGTCGCCGGGTGTGAGGATGTCGTGGTCGGCGAAGTGGAGCTGGAAGCCGGAGACGCCCGGCAGGGAGCCGGCCGGCGCGCGAATCTCGGCCGGGAAGTCGGGGAACGTGGCGAGATCGTTGCCCATGATCGCCGTCTCGCTCGTGAAGCGGTCGCCGGTGAGCTGCATCCCATCCCCGGAGTCGCCCGCGAAGCGGATGATCACGCGCTCGAGCTGCTCGACCGCTTTTGCCACGCCCCTAGTTGTATCGAACATGCGTGTCGCCCGAAACGAGCGTTGACGCCCGGAAATCCCCGTGGGGAGCGCCGGCGCGGTTTCGCTGCTGGACGTCCGCGAAGCGCAGTGTGCGTGGCTAGGCGCCGCGTACACTTATTCCTCATGAAGGCGGTGTGGCAGGGTCGGATGGTTCAGGCCGCGGGCAAGTACGGCGAGCATGCCCCGATGGCCGCCGTCTGCTGCAACGCGTGCCGAACGTGCGCGACGACCAACATCGCGAGCCTCTCGCTCGCCGCGGTCAGCGGCAGCGCCGTCGTCGTTTGGAGCGGGACGAAGCGCGCTCTTGCGGCGCGCTTAGCCGGCCGGGCGGCGCACGACTGACAGCCCCCAGGCCTCGCCGGACTCGAAGAGCGCGTCCGGGATCGACGTCGTCCCGCCAGCCGATGAAGTGCTTCTCCGGGTCGTCGGCTGTCGAGCCGAACACGGCCAGCCGCTCCTCCGTCGGCGCCTCCACCCCGCGCTCGAGCTCGTCGAGGCGCCGCTCGGCCTCATCGGCGGCCGGGCCCTCCATGTAGCCCCGCGGCATCAGCGCACCGCCCGCAGATGCGCGTGCGCGCTGCGCTCGACGCCGTCTCCCGCTTCGGCCTTGGCGCGGAGGTGCGCACGGAAGCGCGCCGCTTCCTCGGCGTCGAGCACGGAGTCGATCGCCTCGGCGAGCGAGGGCACGAGCGGGTTCGCGGCCCGGTGCTCGTCCACGTCCCAGGTGAGCCGCGGCTGCGCCGGCGTCAGCTTGTACGTCGCGTTCACGCAGACCTCGGCGAAGCCCGCCCGCTCCGCCCAGCCGGCCATGTCCTCGGCGCCGAAGTCGTGCATCGAGTTGCCGGCGCCATCATGGATGGCGGTGAAGACACCCTTGACGCGGTCGGCGAGCTCGCGGACGGGCGAGATGTCCCACGGCCCCCAGCGATCGGCAGGCCCGGGATACTCGAACGAGTTGAGCGGCTCGAAGACGGACACGCGCCCGCCGGGCCGCAGCACGCGGAAGAACTCAGCGAAGGCCGCGTCGCGATCGTCGACGTAGATCAGCACCGAGCGGACCGTGACGACGTCGATGGAGCCGTCGGCAACGTCGCCAAGGTCGGTCGCGGAGGCGCGAACGAAGCTGCAGCGCTCGTCGCCGCCCGCGATCTCGACGCAGCGGTCGAGCAGCTCCTGCGAGACGTCGCTGAAGATGACCCGCCCGTCCGGGCCGACCTGACGGAGGGCGCCGAAGCCGATCAGCCCGTCGCCGCAGCCCACGTCGAGCACGATCTCGCCCGGCTCGATCGAAGCGTCCTCGAGCACACGGTCGCGGATCGGCTCGAGAGAACGAAGCATCTCGGCGAGCGCAGCCTCGTCGCCGCCGTGCCGCCGCTCGAGCAGCCACTGCGCCCAGCGGTCGGTCACGGCGCCTCGGCGAGCAGGGCCTCGACGTCGAGCGGGATGCTCATCATCGCGACGCCGCCGTCCGGATCAAGCGGCCACTCCTCCCGCGGCCGGTCGCGGTAGAGCTCGACGCCGTTGCCGTCGGGGTCGTTCAGGTAGAGCGCCTCGCTGACGCCGTGATCGGAAGCGCCGGTGAGCGGGATCTCTGCCTCCACGACCCGGCGCAGCGCGTCGGCGAGCTGGACGCGGTCGGGGTAGCGGATCGCGGTGTGGTAGAGGCCGGTCGAGCCGCGCGGCGGCGGGCTGCCGCCACGGCTCTCCCACGTGTTGAGGCCGATGTGGTGGTGGTAGTCGCCGGCGGAGATGAACGCGGCCTGGTCGCCCATCCGCTGCTGCAGCTCGAAGCCGAGGACAACCACGTAGAAGCCGAGCGCGCGCTCGATGTCGGCCACCTTCAGGTGGACGTGGCCGATGTCGACGCGCGGGTCGATCGCAGACATGCGCCCGACGATAGCGCCGGCACTAGTCCGGTGTGCGGCTGACGAGCTCCTCGCGGCCGGTTTCACCCTTCACCTTCACCGCGAGCACGGGGCCGACGTCGCGAGCGTAGAACTTGTGCTCGACGATCCCGGGCTCGAGCGGCGTCGTATCCTCGGTCTGGAGTGCCTCGGTGAACTCGCCGTAGGGGACGCTGGCCGTCGCATCGACGCTCAGCACGGTCGCCCGGTCCTCGGCCTCCCCTGCGTCGTACTCCTGGCGATAGCTCATTCCCACCTCCGGCTCGGCAGGGACGACGACGCCCGGCAGTGCGCCGTCGACGCCCGCTTCCCACGCGCCGGCGTGGCCCGCGGGCTTTCCGTCCTCGAACTCGGTCGTCTGCTCTCCGAAGTACCAGACGTTGCCGTCGTCGTCCTGGGCGTACCAGTCAAACGTGTCCTCGACCGGCACACCGTTCTCGGTCACGACGTCGTGAACGACGCGTGTCTCGACCCCCATGACAGATCGTGTTCGATTCGTGACCCGGACCTCGACGCGTTGCTCGCCGGCGCGGTAGATCCACACCGTTCCGGGCGCCATCGGCCAATAAGGGTTGTCGATCTCGGCGCTGAAGCGGGAAGGGTCGATCTCGACCGGGTCGCCTCCCTGGGGGAGCGCCTCTTCATCGTCGCCACCGCATCCCGCGAGCAGGGCGGCTGCGGCGACGACGGCCAGGCGAGCCATGCCTGAAGGCTAGAACTGCGCGGAGACCTCCTCAAGCGGCGTTTAGACATCCGCCAGCGGGAGAGAACGCCCGCGTGGACTCCTGCTCCCACTGCGGTGGCTCCCTGCCCGCAGACGCGACCTTCTGCCCCTCCTGCGGTCGCCGCACCGATGCGCCGGCGGCGGACGTCCGCGAGGTCCCGATCGACGTCCAGCACGCCGAGCCGCGCTACTTCGGTCTCGGCACGCCGGTCGTCGTGCTCTCGGTGGCGGCCGTACTGCTGGTGGTCGGGATCGTCCTGGCCGCAACCGGCTACCTCGTCGCGGGCATCGTCGCGATCGTGGTCGCCTTCTGCCTGCTCCCCGCCTTTCTGGCCGGCGCGCGCCGCTGGCCGGACACGTCGATCGCCAAGCTCGGGGTGAGCACCGCCGACCGGGTCCGCGACGAGGCGGGCTTCGCGGTCGAGTCGGTCTCCGCCTGGTCGCGTGCGGGCCGGGACGTGGCGCGGTTACGCAAGGAGCAGTTCACACTCCGGCGGCAGCGCGACGCGAGAGTCCGCGACCTCGGCGTCTCCTTCTACACGGACGACGGCCGCGCGGACGAGCTGAAGGCGGCCGCGAAGGAGCTCGACGCGCGCATGGCTGCAAACGAGCTCGCGCTTGAGCGAGCAGTCGCGGGCGCACGCAGACAGACGCGAAAGCGGCGCGCGACCGTCGTGCCGACCGAGGTGATCAAGCCAGAGCCGGAGACGGAGACGGAGATCGTCGCGGAGCCGCCGGCCGAGGACGAGCCTTTGACCCGCGACGAGGCCGAGGTCGCGCCGGAGCCGAAGCCGGCCGCGAGGAGGCGTCAGGCCCGCTCGAGGTAGGCGCAACGGCGCCTGGGGCCGGGCAGCGGCGAGGGGCCGTGCCGGCGCACGACGTAACGGCTGCCGTCGACCTCGACGGTGTCGCCCGCCTCGGGTGCGAACCCGTCCCGTTCGAGCAGGGTGTAGCCGGCGGCAGAGGGAACGAAGAGCACGTGTGCCACCTCGCTCGACTCCTCGGGCATGGCTGTCGCCGTGTCCTCGAGCTGAAACTGGCGCTCGACGAGCTGCAGGAGGGCGCGGTGCTCGCGATTCATCTTTGCGATCTCGCCGACGCTTTCGGCGAGGCGCCGCTCGCGCGCCGTGAGCTGGCGGCGCAGCTCCGACACATCGGCCTGCAGGCCGTCGCCGGGGATGTGAGCCGTGGCATCGCGCAGCTTGTTGCGGAGCGACTCAACCTCGGGCTCCAGGGAGGCCGCACGCTCGAACGCGGCGTCGCGCTCGGCCGTCAGCGCCTGCAGCGCCTCGTTCAGGCCTGAGACCTGCGCGACCGCATCATCCTGACCGGACGACTGCTCGCGCAGCGCGGCGAGCTCGGCTTCGAGCTCCGCGGCGCGCGCCGACTCCGAGTCCTTCTCCTCGGCTGCCGACCGGAGCGCTGTCTCGAGCTGCTCTCTCAGCTGGGTCACATCGCTCTCGAGCGCCTCCGCGCGCTCCTGGGCCGCCCGGCGCTGCTCCGCGACCTCCCGCAGCTCGGTGCTGGAATCCTCGTTGCCCCGACTGCGGATCTCTTCCAATTCGGCTTCGAGCGCAGTCACCCGCCCGAGCGCATCGTCGCGGCCGGCGGCAGCAGCGCGCAGCGTCTCGAGCTCGCTGTCGAGCCGCTGGTGGTCGTCGGCCGTTTCCGCCAGACGACCCTCCAGCTCGGCGATCCGCGCGGCGGCTTGCTGCTGCGCGCGCTCGAGCTCGTCGCGGTTCGCGGCGGCGGCCTGCAGCTGGCTCTCGAGCGCGCCGACGCGCTCCTGCACCTCGGCGTTGACCCCGGCTTCGCGCGCCTGGGCGGCGTCGCTCAGCCGCGCCTGCAGCTCGTTGAAGCTCTGGGCGAGCGAGTTGCGCTCCGTCAGGACGGCGTGGAGCTTCGACTCGAGCTCCTGGATCCGGGCGTCGGCGCCAGCGACAGCAGGGTCCGGCTGCGGCGCCGCTGCCGGCGCCGGCTCGGGTGCCGCCTGCACGACGGCCGGCTCGGGCACGGGTGCGGGAATCGGCTCGGGCTGCGGCGCGGCCGCTGCGGGCGCCGGCGGTTCCACGGGAACTGGAGCGGGAACGGGAGCGGGAGGGGAGCGGGTGCTTCGTCCGGCGGCGCGTCATGGCCGGACCGGCAAGCCGAAGACCTGAGCCGAGCGGCGACGGCGCTGGGGCCTGCGGCTCCGGCTGAGCCGGGGCCGCGGGCATCGGCAACGTCGGCTGCGGCGCCTCGGTGCGAATCGGCGCGCGGCCGGCCATCTCTCGCAGCCCGGCGCTCGTCCCGTACTCGGTGCGGAGGAGGCCACCGTGCTGCTCGGCGAGGGCGTTGGCGACCGCGCCGGGAGAGACGAACCCGAGATCGACGAGCACCTTTCCCAGCGGCGTGCCGCTGCGACTCTGCTCCGCGAGGGCGTCCAGAAGCTGGTCTTCGGTCAGGAAGCCCTCGTCGACCATGATCTGGCCGAGTTGACGCCTGGTGTCGGGTGCCGCATCCACCACGTCCCTTATCGGCCGGGAACGGGGCGTCCTGAAGGGTCTACGCACGCTCACCCGCCAGCGTCCAGAGCACGAAGGCAAGCCAGTGGACACCGATCACGTCCGTCTGGATTCCGAGCACGAGAACGGCGACGAGCGCCGCTCCAAGCCACGGCTCGCGCCTGAGTACCACCCCGACAAGCCCGACATTCCAGGCGATGAACGCGAGCATGCCTAGGACACCCAGCTCGACGCCTAGTTCGGTGTACGTGGACTCGCCCGCCTTGATCTCCCGGCCGGTGCGCTTCGCGGTCACGCCGGCGTTGCCGACGCCGTAACCCCACGGATGATCGACGACGGTCCGGACGCCGTCGCGGAGGCTGTCCAGATGGCTGTCGATCGACGACTCGCCCGGATCGAGCGGGCTGCTGCTCGTCGGCTCCTCCTGTCCGCCGGCCCGCTGGATCGCGAGCTCCTCGGTCGTGAAGCGCGTCTCGGGCGCGATGTCCGGATAGGCGCGGACGAAGAAGAACGCCGCGGCGATGAAGACCGCGGCGGCGGCAACGGGCCACCAGCTCCGAACGGCGTAGCCGAGTGCGACGAGGCCGACGGCCAGCGCAGCGATCGCCGTCCTCGAGTACGTGAAGAGCAGGCCGATCGCGAGCAGCGCCGTCAACCAGGGCAGCCAGCGCGAGTCGCGGCGCCACGTTGCCGCGACGAGGATCGCGGCGAGCAGCAGGTACGCCGTGGCGAGCGGGCTGAGGAGCGTGGAGACGAGCCGGCGCAGCGGCCGCTCGTCGCCTGGGTTGAAGACCCAGTTCTCGGGCAGGCCGGAGAGGCCGCGGTACTCCAGCCCGAGCTGCTCCCGGAACCACCCGGGCACGCCCGAGTCGCGCCAGGTCTGCAGCGAGACGGCGTAGATGTCGACGAGCCCCCACGCGGCGACCACGGCCGCGACGCAGAGGATCAGCCCGCCGGCGATCCTGCGGTCTCGAGCCGAGAGCGTGATGCTGCGGCCGAGGAAGTAGCAGGCGACCGGGGTCAGGTCGTGCCGCAGGCCGTAGAGGATCCCGCGCGCGGAGGCGTCGCCGCCGAGCCAGTCCTGTGGAATCAGCGCGTAGAGGACCGCGATCGCCGCGTAGGCGAACGCAAGCCAGTCCACCCAGGTCGCCTTGAACGGAACTCCGCGCCGGCGCCAGACGACGAGGGCGATTGCGACTGCGAGCAGCACCTCCTTCCAGGCCGAGGCGACGTCGAGCGCGAAGCCCCGGACGCCCGCATCCCAGAGCTCCGCCATGACGAGGTTGTGGAACGGCAGCGCGAGGATGAAGGCGACGAGCGCCCAGCGCGGGATGCGGGTGCTCACTTCGGCGCCACCGCCCGCACGTGGTGCCTGAGTGAGCTCCTAATCGACAACGGCGACCAGCGTCAGCCCGAGGTTGACGATCCGCACCTTGCCCGGAAAGAGGCGGGCGAGCGACCCCGGGCCGAGAAGGCGGTTCTGCTTCGCCCAGGGCTTCCGGATCAGGTCGTACGCCCGGTGCGAGACCGCATCCGGCAGCCAGTGGACGAGCGGCAGCCGCGTGTGCACCTCGACCGGAAACCAGCGGTTCGGCGTCGTGATGAAGGCGCGCCGGCCGACGCGAAGCGCTTCGATGACGAAGCGGCGTTGCTCGTCCTCGCCGCCCACATGCTCGATCACCGCGTTCGAGAAGACGATGTCGAAGAACCCGTCCTCAAAGGGGAGCTGCAGCGCGTCGGCCTGAACGTAGCTCGCATCGGGGTAGCTCGCACGAAAGCGCTCGCCCTCGTGCTGGCCGACAGCAGTGAGCCGGTCTGGCCAGGGGTACAGCTCCTCGAAGAAGTTCAGCGTCCCGCAGCGGCCCTCGTTGGCGCTCAGCTCGCCGAAGGCGAAGTCGTCGACGCCGACGTCGAGCACGGTCGTCTCCGCCGTCGGTGCCATCGTCTCCATGAAAAGGCCGAACTTGCGGCGGCGCGAGCGCAGCGAGATCTGATCGGCAAGCCCCATCAGGAGGCAAGAGTAAGGTGCGGATCGGTGATCGAGGCCACTGTCAGACCGCGCGGCCCGTATCGCCTGCACCTGATGACGTACGGCCGCGAGCTCGAGCTTCCGCTTCCCGACGGCCGCCTGGGGCAGGCCTGGCAGCGGCCGGACGGGCTCGTCCAGCTGCGGACGACCGACGAGGAAGGGATCGAGTTGCTGCGCTTCTGCCTCGCACTCGACGCCGACACGACCGAATTCTCGCGGCGCTTCCGTCACGACCCGCTGCTCGGCGCCTCGATCCGCCGCCTGCACGGGCTGCGGCCGCTGCGGCGGCCGACCGTCGCGGGCGCGCTGCTGCGGGCGATCTGCGGCCAGCTGATCGAAGCGAAGCGCGCGTTCGCGATCGAGCGGGCGATCCTGCGGGCGATCGGCGATCCCGCGCCGAGGCGCGAGTCGATCGCGGTGCTCTCACCCGCCGAGTTGCGGAAGCTCGGGCTGGCGACGCATCGAGCCTCGACACTCATCCGCGTCTGTCGCTCGCTCGACCTCGAGGGCCTGCGCGGACGCCCGATCGAAGCGGTCGAGGCTCGGCTGCTGCGCGAGCGTGGGCTGGGGCCCTGGTCGCTCGGCGTGATCGCGCTCGAAGGCCTGGGCAGCTTCCGGCACGGACTGGTCGGCGACCTCGGTCTCGTCAAGCTCTGCTCCGCTCTCTGGGGCCGGTGGGTCGAGATCTACGAGACTGCCGAGTTGCTCGCGCCCTACGAGGAGTGGGCCGGGCTCGCCGGGATGTACCTGATGCGCGGCTGGAGCGCCGGGCTCGTCCCGGGCGCCGACGCCGACCTCGCCAGGCTCGCGCGTTGGCGAGCGGCATAGCGCTGGCATAGGATCGGTCCGTGAAGCTCGGCCACAACTCGAAGATCGACCTGATCAAGCGCGTGCCGCTGTTCTCCGCCGCCTCGAAACAGGAGCTGGCCGAGATCGCCTCGATCGCCGACGAGATCGATCTCCCCGAGGGAAAGGTCCTGATCAAGGAGGGCGACACCGGCCGCGAGTTCTTCGTCCTGATCGACGGCACGGCGGACGTCGACCGCGGCGGCAAGAAAGTGGCCGGGATCGGGCCGGGGGACTTTTTCGGCGAGATCTCGCTGATCTCGAAAACGCCGCGGAACGCGACGATCACGACGACGTCGCCGGTGCGCGCGCTCGTGATCACCGACCGGGCGTTCCGTTCGCTGCTGGAGCACTCGCCGCAGATCCAGATCGGCGTCCTCTCTGCGCTGGCCGAGCGCGTCGCGCCGACGACGCTCTAGCCGCGTGAAGGAGCGGATGCTGCGCGGCGAGCTCTACATCGCCGACGACCCGCAGATCGAGGCAGACCAGGCGCGCGCGCACGACCTGATGGAGCGCTACAACGCGACCCGCCATGCCGAACGAGAGGAGCGAGACCAGCTGCTGCGCCAGCTGCTGGGGGAAGTCGGCGAGGGCGTCGTCGTCCGGCCTCCGTTTCGGTGCGACTACGGCAGCCACATCTCGATCGGCGCGAGGACGTTCGTCAACTTCGACTGCGTCATGCTCGACGTGGCGCCGATCCGGATCGGCGCGGCCTGCCAGCTCGCGACGGGCGTCCAGCTCCTGACCGCGACGCACCCGATCGACCCCGAGCCGCGTCGGCTCGGCTGGGAGTACGCGAAGCCGATCTCGATCGGCGACAACGTCTGGCTCGGCGGCGGCGTCATCGTCTGCCCGGGCGTGACGATCGGCGACAACACCGTCGTCGGTGCCGGCGCCGTCGTCACGCGCGACCTGCCGGCCGATGTGGTCGCCTTCGGCAACCCCGCCCGGGTCCAGCGCGAGATCGACGAGCGAGACCGCGTCGACATCCCCGACCTGTAGGCGCGGCGGCGGGCGCCTAGACTTCGGAGATGGCCGTCGACGAGCGCAAGATCGCCGTCCTCGGCGCCGGCCAGATCGGCGAGGCGCTGATCAGCGGCCTGCTTTCCTCCGGCTGGCGCACGCCGGTCGAGCTCGCTGCCTCGACGCGCCGCGAGGAGCGCGCCGCCGAGCTGCGCGAACGGCATGGGA
Source organism: uncultured Gaiellaceae bacterium (assembly GCA_963829845.1). GTDB lineage: Bacteria > Actinomycetota > Thermoleophilia > Gaiellales > Gaiellaceae > Gaiellasilicea. The sequence goes on from CAWHKD010000030.1 coordinate 29,674, forward strand.
TCGAAGTGACGCTCTCGAACGCCGACGCGGCGGCCGGCGCCGCGCTGGTCGTGATCGCGGTCAAACCGCAGGACATCGAGGCGCTGCTCGGTGAGATCGGCCCGCTGATCCAGCCCGAGCAGACGGTGCTCTCGATCGCCGCCGCGATTCCGACCACGAGGATCGAGCGCCAGCTCGGCAGCGGCGTCCCGGTCGTGCGGGCGATGCCGAACACGCCAGCGGTCGTGCACGAGGGCATGGCGGGCGTCTGCGCCGGCGCGCACGCAGCGGAGGAGCACCTGACCCTTGCGGAGGAAGCGCTCCGCCACCTAGGCGCGGTCGTCCGCGTCTCCGAGCCGTACATGGACGCCGTCACCGCGGTCTCTGGCTCCGGCCCCGCGTACTTCGCACTGCTCGCTGAGGCGATGATCGAGGCCGGGATCCTGCTCGGCCTCTCGCGTGAGGTCTCGACGCAGCTGGTCGTCCAGACGATGCTCGGCACGGCAAAGCAGCTCCGCGACCAGAAGATGCATCCGGTCGAGCTTCGCGAGATGGTCACCTCGCCCGGCGGCACGACGATCGCCGCAATCCGCGAGCTCGAGCAGGCCGGTGTGCGCGCCGCGTTCCTGAATGCGATCCAGGCGGCGATGGACCGCTCGCGCGAGCTCGCCAGTGGCGATACGTAGCCTCAACGGTGTCGGCATCCACGTCGTCGAGGATCCAGTCCGGCTCGCGGCCGGCTGGCTGATCCACACCGCTTCCGAGCCCGGCAACGTGGCGCTGTCGGGAGGCTCCCTCGGCCGTGCATACGAGCTTGCGGCCGCGTTCCAGCCCGAGTGGCGGCCCGACCTTCACGTCTGGTTCGGCGACGAGCGCGCCGTCCCACCGGGCGACGAGCGCTCTAACTCCCGGCTCGTGCGGGAGACGCTCCTCGACCGGCTGCGGGAGCAACCCACGGTCCACCGGATCCACGGCGAGCTCGGCGCCTCGGAGGCGGCCGACCTCTACCACCGTGAGCTCGACGGGGTGACGCTCGATCTCGCCGTGAACGGGATCGGCGCGGACGGGCACACGGCGTCCCTGTTCCCGAACTCGCCTTCGCTCGGCGAGCGCGAGTTGCGCGCTGTCGCCGCCGAGCCCGGGCTCGAGCCGTTCGTGGAGCGCGTGACGCTGACACCTGCGGTCTTCGCGAGCACGCGCCTGCTCGTCTACCTCGTCACCGGCGAGTCGAAAGCTGACGCGGTGGGCCGGGCGTTCGCCCAAGAGCCGAGCCCGGAGACCCCGGCCAGCCTGATCCGTGGCGTCGAGACGATCGCGATCCTCGACGCCGCCGCCGCGTCGAAGCTTCCTCAGGGGTAGCGGCGCGGCCCCGGGCCGTCGGGGACGAAACGGCCGAGGCGATGACGGTTGCGGGCGACGAGCCGGTAGGGCGCGTTCGACGGGCTCCAGTGCGACCCATCGCGCCGGACGACGCGAGCGCTGTCGTAGCGGGCTATCTCAGGCACACTCGCGAGCAGGGGCTCCGCGGCGGTGTCCTGCAACGGCAGCCAGGCATACCGGCCGCGATCGACTCGCGCGGCGACACGCGCCGCGAAGCAACAAAAGCGTCAGTTGCCGTCGTACAGGATCACCGGACGCCTCACGCCCCTGGCCACGTTGGACTTCACGGCAGCAGCTCCGATTCGAGCTCGGCGGCGATGCCGCGCCGGGCGGCGAGCGCCTGCAGCACGAGCACCGTGTCCGCGACGGGTATGTCCTCGAGGTACTCGTCGCGGGTCTCGAACGACTCGAGCACCGCCTCGACCGCCTCGGCGTAGCCGACTACGTCCTCGGCCGCGAGAGACGCCAGCGCGTCGGCAACGTCGGTCGGGAACGTCTCGTGGGCGCGGGCGACGTCGGCCTGAACGCGCATGTCGTCCCAGTCCCCATGGACGCCGAACGCGAGCGCCGCGGCGTAGCGGCCGATCGGCGAATCGGAAGCCGCGGCCCCGGACTCGAGCGCCCAGCGCGCGTCGTCGGCCGCCCCGCTCCAGTCGCCGGCGAGAATCCGCGCTTTGATCGCACCGATCGGACGGCCCCAGCTCTCCGGCGGTGCATGCTCCCAGCTCTGGCGGTACCGCTCCGCCGCTCGGGCGAACCACCCGCCGCCGTCACCGCCGCCCATCAGGTCCGCGAGCCCTGCGGCACCGGCTGCGTTGCCCATCCGCGTCAGCTGCTTCTGGCGGGCGTCATGGTCCTCCGCAAGCCGCCCTTCGCCGTCCTCGTACCGCTCGACGGCTCGGGCTCGCAGCTGACTCCAGTCCGTCACGAAGCGGAGAATAGGCGCACCAACCGCTGTGAGATCGGATATGCTGCGGAGAGCGCCGCTCGTCTGCTTCCGGGCACCACAACGGGCGCGCCACTCTGAGGAAGGCAGCACCACCATCTTCGTGCTGCGCAGATGTCTGAAGCGATACTGAACCCGACACTCACGTCGGACGCGGCGGCTGGGCTTACCACCGACGCGCTCCGTGCGCAGGAATGGGCTGGAGAGCCCTTCCTCCACCCCGGCGAGGACCCGGCCGAAGCGCTGGCCCCCGGGACGGCACGTCGCGCCGCGCTCGACGAAGCGCTCGCCGAGCTCGACGGAGGCCGCCGCGCGCCCTCGCCGGGCTGGAAAGTCCGGTTCGGCCTGCTGCTCGGGCTCGAGCGCGTGCTCTCGTCGAAGCCGCCCGCGACCGCTGCCGGCACCGAGCTGCGCAAGCACCAGATCGATGCACTCGCCGGGATGCTGACCGAGCTGATCGCGGCGAACCAGCGCCAGGCCGAGGATTTGAACGGAAACGGCAACGGCCACGCGGAGCCGGATCTCGAAGCTGAGGACGCCGAGGAGGAGGACGACCTCGAGCCGGCCGACGAGGACGTCGAGACCGAAGGTGAGGACGACGTCGGCTTCACCGGTGAGGATCCGGGCGCTGTCCGCCGCTACCGCTTCCGCCATCCCACGGCGTCAGGCAAGACGATCGCGGCTGCCGGCTTCGTCGAAGCGGCGAAGACGCTCGGGATCCTGATCCTGACCCACCGCCGCCTGCTCGTCTCCCAGTTCCAGCGCGACCTGACGACCGAGGGCTACGGAGAGCGCTTCGTCGACGCGATCGAGCGAGGCCAGACCGCGCCGCGCGAGAACCCGATCACGATCCAGACCTACGCCTGGTTCGCTCGGCACGCAGGATCCGTCTCTCGGGATGCCTACCAGCTCGTCATCTGCGACGAGGCGCACACGGCCCTCGGCGAGAAGACGAGCGCGGCGATCCGGAGCTTCTCGGAGCCGATCTACATCGGCATGACTGCGACCGAGCAGCTGATCGCGAAGCAGGTCTCGGATGTCTTCCCGGCCTCGGTCGACGACCTGCCCCTGACCGATGCAGCGCGCCGCGGGCTGATCGCGCCGCTCCGCTGCCTGCGCGTCCCGCCGGCGGCAGCGATCAACGCCGTGCCAATCGTCGGCGGCGACTTCGAGGAGCGCGCGCTCGCCGCCGCGCTCGACCACCAGGCCCTGAACCAGGCCGCCGCCAGCCTCTACCGCGAGCGCTTCGACTCGACTCCAGGCATCGTCTATGCGGCCGGCGTCGACCACGCGTACAACCTCGCACAGGAGTTCCGCGCCGCCGGACTGAAGGCCGAGGCCGTCTCGGGCCGCACGCCTCCGGTCAAGCTGGCCGAGACCCTTGCCGCCTACGAACGCGGCGACATCAACGTCCTGATCAACGCGATGCTGCTCGCCGAAGGCTGGAACTCGCCGCGCGCGACCGTCTGCATGCACCTCGCCCCGACGGCGTCGAAGCGGGTCTACCAGCAGCGCATCGGGCGGATCATGCGCACCCATCCGCGCAAGGAGGCCGGCGTCGTCGTCGACTTCACGCCCAAGTCGGCCACCCACAACGACCGCGTCGTCTCGCTCCACTCGCTGCTCGAGGCCGACTTCTACCGCGAGGGAGCGCGCGTGACGCCGGCGCCACGCCGCCGCGTCCAGCGCCGTGCCCGCCGCCGGCTCTCGCCGGCGGCGTGGCTCGTCCCGGTCACGCCCGACGTCGCGCGGCGGCTCTCGGTGATCCAACGCGAGTGGCAGCGGATCGATCCCAAGTTTCTCGACGAGGACGAGCAGCGCTACTGGGCGACGATCGCCGGCCGCCAGATCCGCTTCGACCAGCGCGCGGAATTCGCCAAGAAGTTCGCCGAGGGCCGTGCAGCGAAGCCCGCGCTCGAGACGTTCCTCTCCGTCTGCTCGGCCGAAAACCCGAACCGGCGGCTGCGGATGACGGCACTCCAGGACCGCGTCTCGATGACCGTCGAGCGCGCCGACTTCGACGACCTCGTCACGCTCGTCAGCCAGGCGCCGCCCTGGGAGAAGGATCGCGCGGCGGGGGTCCGGATCCTGCTGCGGGCGATCGGCGAGGGTAAGGCTAACGCGCCCGACCAGATTCTCCAGCGCTGGACGTGGAAGCTCGCGAAGACGACCCGGAAGGTGCAGGACCGCCGCGCGAGCGCCGAGTTCCCGGAGGCGAAGCGCCTGCTCGGCGCCGTCGCCAACTCGCGCGGGCACCGGCACGAGGAGAACGTGCAGAAGCTGGTCCAGGTCGCGAAGGCGCTGCCGCTCGACGTCGGCGCCGCGCTGCTCGCCTCCTCCGAGGGGTATACGCCGCGCTCGAACAACGCGCTCGACCGCGGGCGGGAGGAGATCGGCGAGATCAGGGACATCGCGAACGCGCTCGCCGACAATCTGCCGACGCCGAAGACTCCGTCGCGCAAGTCGAGGCGGCGGAAGCGGAAGAAGAAGCCCGGCGAGGGTCAGGCACAGCAGGCAACCGAGGGCTCGGCTGCCTCGAACGGCGGTGCCCCCGCCGACGGCGGCGACGGTTCGCCGAAGCCGAAGCGGCGGCGTCGCAGGCGCAAGCCGTCCGGCGGCTCGGCCGAGAACCGCGCGGCGGCAACCGAACCGCCAGCCGCCGACTGACGAAGAACTGACGATGCTGCTGCTGCTCGCGATCGGATTCGTCGCGGGTGTCGTCACGGCGCTGTCGCCGTGCGTGCTGCCGGTTCTACCGATCGTGCTCGCGGGCGGAGCGACCGGCCGGCGGCCGCTCGCGATCGTGGCGGGGATCGTGGTCAGCTTCACGGTCTTCACGCTCTTCGCGGCCTGGCTGCTCGACCTGCTCGGCCTGCCCGAGGACGTTCTCCGCAATCTCGCGATCGCGCTGCTCTTCCTCGTCGCGCTGACCCTGCTCGTCCCGCAGGTCGGGGAATGGCTTGCGCGTCCGCTCCAATTCCTGACCCGGCGCAGCGGCGGCGACCTCGGTGGCGGCTTCCTGCTCGGAGCAAGCCTCGGGCTCGTCTTCGTGCCCTGCGCGGGCCCGGTGCTGGCCGCGGTGACGGTGATCGCGGCCCGCCGCGACGTCGGGCTGGACAGTGTCCTGCTCACGCTCTCGTACGCGATCGGCGCGGCGGTGCCGATGCTCGCCATCGCGTTCGCGGGACAGCGCGCGGCGCTCGTCTTCCGCGCCAACGCCGTGCTCGTCCGCCGGGTCTCGGGCGTGCTCGTCGCCGGGGCTGCGCTGGCGATCGCCATGGGCGTCGACCGGAACCTCCAGACCGCCCTGCCCGGCTACACCGAGGCGCTGCAGAAGCGCTTCGAGCGCTCCGACGCTGCCCAGCGCGAGCTGAGGGAGCTGACCGGCGGCCGCGACCCTAAGGCGACGGGACGAGGAACGGCGCAGCTCGAAGACTACGGCCCGGCGCCCGACTTCCACGGGATCGCGCGCTGGCTCAACTCCAAACCGCTGACGCTCCGCGAACTGCGCGGCCGTGTCGTCCTGGTCGACTTCTGGACGTACTCGTGCATCAACTGTCTCCGAACGCTGCCGCACATCCGCGCCTGGGACGAGCGGTACCGCAACGCCGGCCTGACGATCGTCGGCGTCCACTCGCCCGAGTTCGCGTTCGAGCGAGTCGAGTCGAACGTGCGCGAGAACGTTCGCAAGCTCGGCGTGCGCTACCCGGTCGCCCTGGACAACGACTTCGTCACGTGGCAGTCGTGGCACAACCAGTACTGGCCCGCGAAGTATCTGATCGACAAGCGCGGCAACGTGCGCTACTACCACTTCGGCGAAGGGGAGTACGCAAAAACGGAGGAGGCGATCAGGACACTCCTCGGCGCGGACGCGCCCGCGGCGTCGAACGTACCCGATGAGAGCCCGCATGGACAAGTCACGCCGGAGAGCTACCTCGGCTACGAACGCCTCGCCCGCTACGTCGGCGACCCGATCGCGCAGGACAAGCCGCACGCCTACAACTTCCCGCGCGGCCTGTCCGACAACGGGCTGGCCTACAGCGGCATCTGGACCGTGCAGGACGAGCGGGCGATCGCAGGCCTGAGCGCCGCCCTGCGGCTTCGGTACCGGGCGCGGGACGTCTACCTCGTGCTCGCGGGGAGGGGAACGGTCGACGTGATCGTCGACGGGAGGCCGGAACGGACGGTGCGCGTCCGCAGCGACAGGCTCTACACGCTCGTCCACCGTCCGGAGCTCGGTGACCACCTGCTCGAGCTGCACTTCACGCCGGGCGTTTCGGCCTACGCATTCACGTTCGGTTAGGGTCGCGGCCGTGTATACCGCGGCCTCCGAGCGCTACGAGCAGATGCAGTACCGCCGCAGCGGCCGCAGCGGACTGCAGCTGCCGGCGATCTCGCTCGGCCTCTGGCACAACTTCGGCCACGACCGGCCGTACGAGCTTGGCCGCGCGATCGCGCGCCGGGCCTTCGACCTCGGCATCCTCCACTTCGACCTCGCGAACAACTACGGGCCGCCGTACGGCTCCGCCGAGGAGAACTTCGGCCGGATGCTCCGCGACGACCTGCACCACTACCGCGACGAGCTCGTGATCTCGACCAAGGCGGGCTACGACATGTGGCCGGGGCCGTACGGCGAGTGGGGCTCGCGCAAGTACCTGCTCGCGAGCCTCGACCAATCGCTCGCGCGGATGGGCCTCGACTACGTCGACCTCTTCTACTCGCACCGCTTCGATCCGGAGACGCCGCTCGAGGAGACGATCGGTGCGCTCGACACCGCCGTCCGGCAGGGGAAGGCGCTCTACGCCGGAATCTCGTCCTACTCGGCCGCAAAGACGCGGGAGGCCGCCGCGATCGCACGCGACCTCGGCACGCCGATCGTGATCCACCAGCCGTCCTATTCGATGCTCAACCGCTGGATCGAGCCGGAGCTGCTCGACGCGCTCGGCGACGAGGGCATCGGCTGCATCGCCTTCTCGCCGCTCGCGCAGGGGATGCTGACCGACCGCTATCTCGACGGCATCCCTCCGGACTCCCGGGCCGCCCGCGAGGGCACGGCACTCGATGCGGAGAGGCTGAACGACGAGACACTCGCGAAGGTGCGCGCCCTCAACGAGATTGCAGCGAGCCGCGGGCAGTCACTCGCGCAGATGGCGATCGCCTGGATCCTCCGCGACCGCGTCACGTCGGCACTGATCGGCGCGAGCAGCGTCGAGCAGCTGGAGACGAACGTGGCGGCGCTCGACCGGCTCGACTTCTCCGACGACGAGCTCGCCGACATCGACCGCTACGCGACGGAGGCCGACATCAACCTCTGGGCCCGCTCGAGCAGCGCGGAGTAGCTCCGCGCATGAAGGCGATCGACGAGCTCGCGCGGCAGCGCGTCCTGCCCGTGCTCCGCTGCAGCGATGCCGACGACGCGCTCGCGACCGCGCGGGCTGCGGCCGCTGCAGGGTGCCGCGTCGTCGAGCTGACGATGTCGACTCCCGGCGTCGAGGACGCGATCGCACCGCTCGTTGCCGACGGGCTGGTTGTCGCCGTGGGCACGGTTCGAGATGCTGGTGACGTCGCCCGGCTGGCGGGCGCGGGCGTCTCGCTCGTCGTCTCGTTCTGGAATCCGCCCGGCTTCGTCGCCGCGGCTCACGCGGCGGGAATCGACGCCATCCCGGGCGGGTTCACCGCCCACGAGCTTGCGGCCGCCCAGGCGGACGGCGCGGCGGTCGTGAAGTTCTTCCCCGCCTCGCTCGCCGGGCCGGCTCACCTGTCGGCGCTGCGCCCGCTCCTCCCCGATCTGCAGCTGCTCGTCACGGGCGGGATCGATTCGGACAGCGTCGCGCCGTGGCTCGAGGCCGGCGCGCTCGCCGTCGGGCTGGGCAGCAAGCTCGGCACGGCCGGAACGGTCGGCGCGGCCGAGGTCGAGCGTCGCTGCCGGGCCGCCCTTGCGGTCGTCTACTAGCGGTCGCGCGGCGTGTCGTCGTCGTTCTCGGCGTCGCGCTCCTGGAGGAAGCGCGTCAGCTCGGCGGCGAGCGAGTCGCCCGACGGCAGGTCCTCGTGCTCCTCGAGGTCGAGCTCGTCCGTCCGCTTCTCGAGCTCGGCCACGTAGGCCGCCGTCTCCTCGTCCGTCGAGACGGCCTCGCTCACCTGCTCGGCGTACGACTCCTCCGCCTCGGCCAGCTCCGCGGTGTCGATCGGGACGTCGAGCAGCTGGCCGAGCCGATCGCAGAGCGCCCGGGCTGCGCGCGGGCTCGGCGCGAGCGAGACGTAGTGCGGCACGGCGGCCCAGAGACTCGCGGCGGGGATGCCCTCGCGCCGGCACGTGTCCTGGAGCACGCCGACGATCCCGGTGGGCCCTTCGTAGCGGGAATGCTGCAGGCCGAGGCTCGCGACGAGCTCGGGGTCACTCGCGGCCCCCGTCACCGGCGCCGCGCGCGTGTGCGGCACGTCGGCCAGTAACGAGCCGAGCGTGACGAGCAGCTCGACGCCGAGCTCGCGCGCCAGGTCGACCACGAGCTTGCTGAAGGTCTGCCAGCGCAGGCTCGGCTCGACCCCGAGGAGCAGCACGACATCGCGCGTCGTCCCGGGGATGCTCGCGTGGTAGAAGGCGTTCTCGGGCCACTCGATCCGGCGCGTCAGCCCCTCGTCGAGCGAGACGTGCGGCCGGTTGGACTGGAAGTCGATGAAGTTCTCCGGATCGATGTCGGCGAACCGCTCGGCGCCCCAGACTTTCGCGAGATAACCCGCCGCCAGCGTCGCTCCCTGGCCGCCGTCGTTCCAGCCCCGGAACGCAGCGACGAGCACCGGTCGCTGCAGCGCGGGCCTGCCGACCATGCGCAGCTCGCTCATCGACTCAGTGTACGCGGGGTGCGCCAGAGGGCGGTCACGAGCCCGACCGTCCAGGCCCAGACGAGCGCGGCCAGTCCGACGTGGATCAGCACGAGCCACCAGGGCAGCTGGTTCCGCCACTGCAGCTCCCCGACCATCATCTGCACGACCAGCAGCCCGAGCAGGATCCCGGCACCAGGCGCGAGCACACCCGCCCGGTCGCGGTTTCGATGAAGCCAGATCAGCAGGATCAGGAACGAGAGCCCGAACGCGGCCGTCGCGCGGACGTGGATGTACACGGCGTCGAGCAGGTTCCAGAAGCGCTCGATCTCGGCGCTGTCACCGGGGTGCGGGCCGGCTGCGGTCGAGAGCGTCCCGGTGAGAACGAGGATCCCGCAGGCTCCAGCGAGCAGGAGGCCGAGCAGCCGGAGCCACCGCGGCACCGGCGACTCGACCCGCCCGTGAGCATTTCCCCAGGCTTCGACGGCCAGCACCATCGCGGTCGCGAGCACGACGAGCGCGAGCAGGAAATGGGTGGCGACCATTAGCGGATGCAGGTCGAGCCGGATCGTCAACAGCCCGAGCGGCGCCTGCGCGATCGTGCCGACGAAGGTGAGCGCGGCAAGCCAGCGGGCCCAGCGGGGAAGACCATGCGTCCGGTAGGAGAAGATCCACGCCGCAAGCGAGAGGCCGATCGGGAAGAGCGCCATGACGCGGTTTCCGAACTCGATCGACGAGTGCTCGCCGACGGCCGGGAAGAACGCGCCCTCCTGGCAGCCGGGCCACGACTCGCACGCGAGCCCGGAGCCGGTCAGCCGGACAGCTGCTCCGGTGAGGACGATCAGGTAGAGCGAGATCGCAGACGCCAGCGCCAGGCGGGCGTAGCGCACCGCGGTCAGCTCGCCCCGCCCGGTGCCTGTCGCGGTCGTCTCCACGGCATCGAGTCTAGGCGCCAGCCGCCGACCTGGATCGCACCGCGACGGACGACGAGCCGGATCGTCCGCTTCGCATCGACGTCGACGTCGTTGCGCTTCCCGACGGCCACGATCGCATCGCCCTTGATCGCCACCGCGCCGTCGCGGATCAGCGCGCGGCCATCGAAGAGCCGCGGTGCCGTGACGAGGAGATCAGCCTGTTCCTCGCCACCGCAGCCAGCGAGCGCGGCCGCCGCGATCAGTGCAGCAAGACCCCGGATCCCTCGACGACGTGTCCGACCCGGCACACGAAGAGCTTCCGAGACTCGAACTCCGCCTGCAACACCGGTGCCTTGTCGGCGGGCAGCGAGACGAGCAGGCCGCCGGAGGTCTGTGGGTCGTACGCGAGCGCGACCTGCGCCTCGGTCAGCCCGTCCGTGTCGACGTGCGGACCGGCGTAGTCGCGATTGCGCCGGTCACCGCCGGTCCGGATCCCCGCTTCCGCCTGCTCGAGCGCACCTGGGAAGAACGGCAGCGCCGCCGCGTCGAGCTCGATCCGGACGCCGCTCCGCTCTGCCATCTCGTGCGCATGGCCGAGCAGCCCGAACCCCGTGACGTCGGTCACCGCGCCCGGCGTGAACGGACGCAGCGCGTCCGCGGCCTCTCGGTTGAGAGCAGTCATCGCCTCGATGGCGGCCTCCAGCCCTTGCTCGTGTCGCCGGCCCTCGCGCGCAGCGTGCAGGAGCATCCCGGTGCCGAGCGGCTTGGTCAGGAAGACAGCATCGCCGGGACGTGCGCCGCCCTTCGACCAGTACCCGTCCGGATGCACCGTGCCGACCACCGCCAAACCGTATTTCGGCTCGTCGTCACGCAGCGTGTGCCCGCCGGCGAGGATCGCGCCGGCGGCGCGCACCTGCTCGTCCGCAGCGCCGAAGATCGCCGCCAGAATCTCGTTCGGAAGGCTTTCCGGGAACGCGGCAATCGAGAGCGCGAGCAGCGGCGACCCGCCCATCGCGAAGACGTCGTTGAGCGCGTTGGTCGCCGCGATCCGGCCGTAGAGCGCCGGGTCGTCGACGAGCGGCGGGAAGAAGTCGAGCGTGAAGACGAGCGCGCGCTCGTCGTCGAGCTTGTAGACCGCGGCGTCGTCGGAGGGCGCGAGCCCGACGAGCAGGTTGTCCGCCTCGGCCGGGACGAACCCGCGTAACAGCTCCTCCAGGCGCGCTGCTGGGTACTTGGCGGCGCAGCCGCCGCTCGGCGCCAGGGAGGTAAGGCTCGTCGGCATCGCCTCAAGATACGCCTCGCGTCTTTCCCGGCGCGTCGCTCGCGTTATCCGGGGGGCCGCTCCGCCGGCCGGGAGCGAATGCGGCCGGGGAAGACGCGACGGCGGCCGGGGAGCCGCCGTCGCACTCAGGGGAGAGGAGGAGCCTGGGTATCTGCGCCAAGGTTCGCGATCCTGCTATCGACTCCTTGCGAGTTTCTGAGATAGTCGGAGCGCGTGCCGTCGGCGTTGATCACAGGAGGCTCTTCGGGCATTGGGCTCGCGATCGCGAGGATGCTCCGCGATGAGGGTTTCGAGCTCACGCTCGCGTCCCGTACCGCCGAGAAGATCGAGGCTGCGGGGGCCGAGCTGGGCGCGACCGCGATCGCGGCAGACGTCTCGAAGGCCGAGGACTGCGAGCGCATCGTCCGCGAGCACGTCGAGCGGACAGGCGGCCTCGACGTGCTGGTCAACTCGGCGGGGATCGGGATCGCGGGCAGGGTCGAGGACGCGCAGCTCAAGCACATCGACCGCCAGCTCGCGATCAACCTCCGCGGTCTCGTACTCGTCTCGCAGGCTGCGGTGCCGCATCTGCGCAAGACGAAGGGATGGATCGTCAACCTCGCCTCGATCGCGGGTACCCAGCCGGTGCCGATCCTGCCGATCTACGCGGCCTCGAAGGCGGCGGTGATCTCGCTCACGCACTCGCTCAACGCCGACCTCGACGACGACGGCGTCCGCGCGATCGCGCTCTGCCCCGGCTTCGTCGACACGCCGATGGCTGAGTTTGCAGGGCTGCCGGCCGACGAGATGATCCAGCCGGAGGACTGCGCCGAGGTCGTGCGCATGTGTCTGCGGCTCAGCCCTCGCGCGCGGGTGCCGCAGGTCGTGATCGAGCGAGTCGGCTCGAGCGGGAAGGTCGCCTAGACCCTCCTCCTAGAGGTCGCCGGGCGTCCGCAGGATCCGCCACAGCTCGAAGAGCCCGAGCGAGACGGAGAGCGCGAAGCCGACGATCGCGATCGTGTCGTTGACGCGCGCCATCAGCGCCGAGGCGACGAGCAGCGCCGAGATGATCATCGCCGCACCGAGCCGGTTCGCGACCGAACGCGCGACGTGCTCGAGCTCGTGCAGGCCCGTCGGCTGGATCCCGACCTTCAGCGTCCCGGTCTCGAGCCGTGAGGCGAGCTGGCCGAGCCGGCGCGGCAGCCGCAACAGCGGCTCCGCCTGCGTGTAGGCGAGCGCAAGCAGGTTCGCCGGCTCGAGGGCCCGCTCGGTCTCGCGCAGCATCACCTCGACGCCGTCCTCCTCGAGGAGCTCGATCGGGTCGAGCCCCGGGTCGAGAGCGCGGGCGACCGAATCCGCCTGGGCGAGCGTCTTGCCGACGAGTGCGAAGCCGGTCGGGAGCGAAATCCCGTGCCGGAGCGTGACGCGCTGGAGGTCGGCGAGCGCCTCGCCGGCGCCGATGCCCGTGAGCGGGCGCCAGTGGTAGCGCGGGAGCTTGCGGCGCAGCTCGTGGACGAATCCGGCCTCGTCGGACGCGAGCGTGGTCAGCGAGAGACCGAGGATGAGGTCGGCGACGTCGTCGGCTCGGTTCTGCGCGAGGGCGAGCAGGAGCAGGCCGAGCGCCCGCCGCGTATCGTCGTCGAGGCGGCCGACGAGGCCGAAGTCCAGCAGCGCGAGCCGGCCGTCCTCGGTCAGCAGGATGTTGCCGCGGTGCGGATCGGCGTGGTAGACGCCGTAGACGGTGATCTGCTGGACGTAGGCGCCGAAGAGCTCGCGCGCGAGCACCGTTGCACGCTCTGGATCGAGACCGTGTTCGCGCGTCACTCGCTCGCCGGTGACCCGCTCCTGCACGAGCACCTTTTCGGTCACGTATGGATGGATCACCGCCGGCACGACCAGGTGCTCGGCGTCGGAGACGATGCGCGCGATCAGCTCTGAGCCGTGCGCCTCCTCGACGAAGTCGAGCTCGGACAGGAGGTGCGTCTCCAGCTCGTCGGCGAGCGCAGCGAGCTGCAGCAGCCGAGCCTTCTCCGAGCGCCCCTCGGCGAAGGACGTCAGCGAGCGCAGCAGCTCGAGGTCGAGCTCGACCTCCTGCTCGATTCGGGGACGGCGGATCTTGACGACGACCTCGCGGCCGGTACGCAGCAGACCGCCGTGGATCTGCGCGATCGAGGCGCACGCGAGCGGCTGCTCGTCCAGCCGCGCAAAGATCTCGAGCCCGATCTCCTCGTCGACGATCCGGCGAGCCTCTTCGAACGGGAACGGCGGCACGTCGTCGACGAGCTGCTCGAGCTCCTCGATGTAGACGTCCGGCAGCAGGTCAGGCCGCGACGACAGCATCTGCCCGAGCTTGATGAAGGTGGTGCCGAGCTCCTCCAGCCCTTCGCGAAACGCTCTCGCGCCCTCACGCGTCGCCGGCTTGTCGCCGACCGCCCCGACCTCGGCCAGCACACGCAGCAGCCTGCCGCGTCGCGCGACGCGGCCAACCTCGAGCGCGCGCCGGGTGCGGCGTCCTCTCCTGCCCATCGCGGACGTAGTGCCCCGCCGGAAAATGCGGGAAACGCCGCTATTCGAGCCGGTCGACCGCTGCGTTCAGCTCGTCCACGGAGACGGTGCCTTCGAAACGCTCCTTGATCGTCCCGTCCGCGCCGACGAGGAATACCCACGGCTCCGAGGGGAGCTTCCATTCCCGCACCCAGGTGTTCTCGCCCTTCGTCGGGTCGTTGTCCTTGTAGATCTCGGCATGGATGAAGTGGATGCCGGAGTCCTCGTGCTTGCGGCGGACGGCGCTGACGACGTCGACGACCGGTCCGCACGTGCGGCTCGTGCAGTACTTCGGCGTCGCAAAGGCGACCACGAACGGCTTCTTCGCAGCGATCGCGTCCGCGACCGAGATGCGGTAGAGCTCGGGATCGGGCTCGGTCGAGGTGGTCAGCTCCTCGATGGTCGCGTTCGCAAGCGTGGGCGTCTCCGACGGGAACGCCGCTGCGCCCACATCCGGCGCCGTTGTCTCCGGCTTGACGACGACGTTTCCGACCGCCTGGATCTTACGGCCGCCGACCGGCTCGGCGAGCACCCAGTACGTCCCCGGCTGATCAACGTCGAGATGCGAGACGAAGACGGCCTGCGGCTCTCCGGGCTCGTTCCCGTTCACGCCGATCGGCTCGGACGTCGCCGAGGTCTCCGAGAACGGCGCCGCCTTCAGACCCTTGGCGAGCCAGACCTTCGCCGTCGGCCGGGTGACGACGCGGCCCTGCCCGTCGATGACGAGGAAGGTGAACCGGACCGAGCCCGGCGCGAAGTCGGCGGTACCGGGCACGATCGCGACGTCCTCGCCCGGAGCGCGCCAGAGCTCCTCGAGCGTTTCGGCGTTCTCGAGGGTCGAGGTGGTCCCGACGGTCGAGGCATCCGGCTCCTCCTGCGCTGAGGAGGAGCCGCCGCAGCCTGCCGCGATGAAGCAGGCGGCTAGAACGAGAGCCGCGGCGTAGTGCACACGGCGAGTCTAGCCAGGCCCGATGGGTCTAGCTTCCGTCCGACCAGCTGAGGAAGCGGTTAAGGGCCGCACCCCACGAGGCGAAAAAGATCGACGCCGTCAGTGCGAAGAACAGCAGGCGAGTCTTCATTTTTGCCTCCTCCTTTCCGTTTTTAGAACCGCAGGTCCTGAAGGGCCTCGGCGGCATTCCGGTACAGCCGAGCTGCTTCGACGTCCTCGCCGCGCCGCGCGGCAAGGTCTCCCAGCGCCACCCACGCGCCAGCGCGGTGGCTGATCGACGAGAGCTGCTCGAAGGTCGCGTCGGCGGCGCGGAGCGACTGCTCCGCTTCGTCGAAACGATCCCGCTCGAGCAGCGAGCGGCCGAGCACGATCTGCGCCTGGCCGATCTCGTCGAGGAAGTCTTCACGGCCGTCGAGGAGGCGCAGCGCTTCCCGCGCGTTCGCCTCTGCCGCTTCCCACTCTCCAAGCCGCAGGTGCACGGTCGCGAGGCCGTTGACGGCCTGGCCCGCATCTGCCTGCGAGTCGGCCTCGACCGCGACTGCGAACGACGCCTTCAGCTGCTCGATCGCCTCGTGCGGCTTGCCGAGCAGGAGGCTGAGGCCGCCGAGGTTGTTCAGCAGCCGGCCGACCGTGCGCTCGTCGTCGAGCTCCTGGAAGAGGTTCTTGGCGCGCTCCGCGTAGTTGCGCGAGAGAACCCAGTGGCCGGTGCGCTCGGCGACGAGCGAGGCCTGGAAGTACGCGTCCGCCATCTTGCGGCGGTCGTCGACGCCCTGCGCGAGCTCGAGCGCGTGCTCGACGTCCTCGCGCGCTGCCTCGAAGTCGCGCTGCCGGCGATGGCAGCGGGAGCGCCAGTGGTAGATGTCCGACCGGAGCCCGTCGCACGGGAGGTCGGAGCTCTGGGCGAGCGACAGCGCCTCGTCGAGCAGCGCGACCGCGGTCGACGTGCTCGCGAGCTTGTACCGGGCGACGCCGAGCCTGAAGACGATCTCGGCGCGGTCGACGTCGGAGAAGACGGAGCCCTCGGTGAGTGCCCGCGCAGTGTTGAGGAGGTCGATCGCCGTCCGGACGTCGCCCTCCTGCAGCCGCGCCCACGCCTCGCCCGAGCGGGCGCGAACGTCGAGCTCGACCGAGTTCGTCGCCGACACCGCCGAGCGAACGTCCTCGTACGCGTCGACGGCCTCCTTGTAGCGATATCCCTTCGACAGCGCCTCCGCACGCGCGAGCAGGGCCTCGACCCGGCTGCGCTCGTCGGTCGAGATCCCGCTCGCGAGGAACGCCGGATCGACGTTGAGGCGCTGAGCCAGCCATTCCACCGTCTCGGTGGTCGGGCGGGTCTTACCCCGCTCGATCTGGCTGACGTACTCCTTCGAGAAGCGGTCTCCGGCGAGCTCCGTCTGCGTCAGCCCTGCGGCGACGCGGAGGAGGCGGAGGCGGTCGCCCAGGCGCGCACCCGACGGGGCGGCTGCAACAGCGGAGCGGTGGGCGGCGGTGGTCTCGGTCATGGGAGCGACGTACCTCGGTTCACTTGAGCACCTCTGGGGGAGTGAAGCGGGTTGACGAAGTGAAGCGGGAAGCGGAGCCGACCGCGTACCCCTTTGCGGGGATTTTTCGGCCGATACAGCGGCTACAGGCGCACGGTCAAGTGAATCTACAGGAAATCACTTGACCGAGCTACTTGACTTTTCCGGACAGGGCTCGTACAGTGCTGCTCAACTTGCACCGGCCGACGCCAGGCCCGAGTGCAAGGGCGCGCCACCGAAAGGGCGACCGCCGCAACCGCAGGAGCGTGATCGAGCCGCAGGGTCACGATTCTCGGAGTGTCGCCTGAGTGGCAGCTTGCCTCAAGAAACGTCCCCGGAGCCGCAGCCGGGGACGTTTCGTCTTTTAAGACCTGGGCGCAATCAGGTTCGGGATCTGCGGGAGCAGATCCCGATCCGCGCCAAGACCCCTAAAGGGTCGCTTCGCCTCCCGGCGCGGCATAGACGCGGCCGCGCGGTCGTCGGTCGATTAGCCGGAGCCGGTGAGCCAGCGGCGGCGCTCCGCGGCCATCCGGCCGAAGTCGTCCGGGCCGAGCAGGCCGCCGAGACGGTCGGCGAACGAGATCAGGAGCGCCGCGCCGACGAAGATCCACGCCTCGGCATCCGGATCACGGTCGGCGGGCACGCCGCCGGCGGCCTGCGCGCGCCGGACCGCGGCCGCGACGTAGTCGTGCACCTCCCGCAGTTGCCGCCGGAGGAAGCGCCGGATCTCCTCGTCCCCGCCCGCCTCCGTCAACGCCTGGATCCAGAGCGTGACGGGCTTGATCCCGCCGGAGGCGTGGAACTCGCGCGACGCCAGGCCGATCGCGGTGACCGCCTCACGGTCGCCCAGCTCCTCGAGCTTCGCGTCGAACGCAGATCGCAGGGACGCCCACGCCGCCTCGAGGCAGGCCAGGTAGAGCTCCCGCTTCGAGGCGAAGTGGCGATAGAGGATCGGCTCCGAGATGCCGGCCGCCCTCGCGATCTCGGCCGTCGTCGCACCGCTGTAGCTGCTGCCGGCGAAAACGCGGAGGGCCGCGTCGACGATCGCCTGCCGACGTTCCGCCGCCGGCAGGCGAATCTGGCCCGTGCTCAAGCAGCGAGCTCCACGGGCGCTGGAACCTGCTCCTGCTCCTGACGCACGAGCGCGAACGCGACGATCGAGCCTGCGAAGGCGATCACCGCGGCGACGATCAGCGCGCGCTCGAAGCCGGCCATGAACCCTTCGACGCCCGGACGCCCGCTCGCCTGTGCGGCGACGATCGCGCCCATCAGGGCGATCCCGATCGAGCCGCCGACTTGCCGCATCGCGTTCAGGACGGCTGAGCCGACGCCAGACTTGTGCACCGGCACGGCACGGATCGCGGCCGCAGCCGTGGGCGTCATCGCCATCGCCATCCCGAAGCCGCCGAGGATGAAGCCGGGCAGCAGGTTCCAGAAGTCGGAGGTGGTGCTCAGCTGGGAGAAATAGAGCAACTGGACGCCGAGCAGCACCATTCCGATCGTCATCAACCAGCGCGAGCCGAAGCGGTCGGAGGCCTTCCCGGCGATCGGAGCGATCAGGATGATCAGCACCGTCATCGGCAGGAACGCGGCGCCGGCCTGCACAGCGGAGTAGCCGAGCACGTTCTGCATGTAGAGCGAGACGAAGAAGAAGACGCCGAACATCGCCAGCGCAACGAGCAGCATTGCCACGTTCGCGCCCGTGTACGTCCCGCTGCGGAAGAGGGTCAGGTCGAGCATCGG
Source organism: uncultured Gaiellaceae bacterium (assembly GCA_963829845.1). GTDB lineage: Bacteria > Actinomycetota > Thermoleophilia > Gaiellales > Gaiellaceae > Gaiellasilicea. The sequence continues at coordinate 47,729 of CAWHKD010000030.1, forward strand.
GTAGCGGCGGCGCCGCTCGATGATCACGAACGCGACCAGTGAGATGACCGCGACCGCGAAGGAGCCGACGATCCGCGCCGAGGTCCAGCCGTACGCGTTCGCCTCGATCAGGCCATACGTGAGCGCGAAGAGCCCGAGCGCCGAGGTACCGAGGCCGGGCAGGTCGAGGCTCTCGTGCGTCTCGTCCTTCGACTCCGTGATCAGCAGGAAGCTGGCCGCGATCGCGACGACGCCGACCGGAACGTTGATGAAGAAGATCCAGTGCCAGCTCAGATGCTCGGTGAGCAGGCCGCCGACGAGCGGGCCGATCGCGAGCGCGAGCGCCGAGACACCCGCCCAGATCCCGATCGCCGCGCCGCGCTGCTTGGGCGGGAAGGTGGCGGAGATGATCGACAACGTCGCCGGGTTCATCAGTGCGGCGCCTGCGCCCTGCACGATGCGCGCCACGATCAGCATCTCGCTGGTGTCGGAGAGGCCGCACCAGAGCGAGGCCAAGGTAAAGATCACGATTCCGATGACGAAGATGAGGCGGCGGCCGTAGGCGTCGGCGAGCTTGCCGCCGATCAGCATCAGCGCCGCGAAGGTCAGCGCGTAGCCGGTGACGATCCATTGGAGCTGGGAGAGCGTCGCTCCGAGGTCCTCCTGGATCGAGGGCAGCGCGACGTTCACCACCGTGTTGTCGAGCATGATCATGAAGAGCCCGAACGAGACCGCGGCGAGCGTCCACCACTTTCTCCGCTCCTCTGAGAAGATTGCGAGAGCCATGAGAATCCCTTCGACTGACGTTAGCGAGCGCTAGGTTAGTGGTCGCTAACGCAGACGTCAAATTCGCCTGGACGCCGACGGCGGCCCAGCTCGAGGCGGCAAACATCACCCGGCTCGCCCGGGCGCTCGGCTGCAGCGGCTACGCCGAGCTCCACCGCGTCTCGATCCAGGAACCCGACCGCTTCTGGCGTGCCGTTGCCGCCGACCTCGACCTCGATCTCGCCCGCCCCTGGGATCGCGTCCTCGACGACGCGCGCGGAATCGAGTGGACGACCTGGTTCGAAGGCTCCCGTCTGAACATCGCCCAGGCCTGTGTGCACACGTGGGCGAAGCGCACACCCGATGCGGTCGCGGCGATCTTCCGGAGCGAGGACGGGCTCCGCGACGAATGGACCTTCGCTGCGCTCTCGGAGCAGGTGGTAAAGCTCGCCGAGGCGCTCGCCGCACTCGGCATCGGTGCAGGCGACCGCGTGGCGACCTACATGCCGATGGCACCCGAGGCAGCCGTTGCCTCGCACGCCTGCGCGCACATCGGAGCGGTCCAGGTGCCGATCTTCTCCGGCTTCGCCGCGCCTGCGGTTGTCCAGCGCCTCCAAGACTCAGGGGCGAAGGCCGTGATCACGGCCGACTACTCGCTCCGGCGCGGGACGTGCGTGCCGATGCGCGAGACGATCGAGGAGGCGCGGCGCGCGTCGCCGGCCGTCGAGCACGTCGTCGAGTGGTCGCGCGCCGAACGGACCTGGAACGTCGAGCTCGGCCCCGGCGAGCTCGCCCCGCTCGAAGTCGAGGCGGAGCATCCCTATCTGCTCGCGTACACGTCCGGCACGACCGGACGGCCGAAGGGCGCGCTGCACGTGCACGGCGGCTTCCTGCTCTCGATCGCCCGCGAAGCGGCCTACCAGTCGGACATCCGCGCCGGCGACCGCGTCCTCTTCGCCACCGACATGGGCTGGATCATGGGGCCGTGGACGGTGGTCGGTGCGGGCTCGCTCGGGGCAGGCGTGATCTACATGGAGGGCGCGCCCGACTCGCCCTGACGACCGGCTCTGGAAGCTCATCGAGGAGGAGCGCGTGACCATGCTCGGCGTCTCGCCGACGCTCGTTCGGGCGCTGATCCCGAAGGGAGTGCCCGATGCCGACCTCTCGTCGCTGCGCTCGATCACGACGACCGGCGAGCCGTGGAACGCAGGGCCGTACGACTGGCTCAACGAGCACGTCGCCGGCGGCGGCCGGATCCCGATCGTCAACATCTCGGGCGGAACCGAGGTGGGCGCCTGCTTCCTCTCGGTCGCGCTGACCGAGCCGACGAAGCCGGTCTCGCTCGGCTTCCCCGCGCTCGGCCAGGCGATGGACGTCTACTCCCCGGAGGGCGAGCCGCTGCGGGGCGAGGTCGGCGAGCTTGTCTGCACGCGCGCGTGGCCCGGGATGACGCGCGGAGTCTGGGGCGACGACGAGCGCTATCTCGAGACCTACTGGCGCCGCTTTCCGGGCGTCTGGACGCACGGCGACTGGGCCTCGATCGACGAGGACGGGTACTGGTTCCTGCACGGACGCTCCGACGACACCCTCAACATCGCCGGCAAGCGGATCGGCCCGGCCGAGCTGGAGTCGGCCGCGCTCGACCACCCCTCGGTCGCCGAGGCGGCGGCGATCGGCGTCCCGCATGACGTGAAGGGCGAGACGGCGTGGATCTTCGTCGCGCTGAAGCCCGGCGCCGAGGAGGACGCCGACGGGATCAAGGCCGCGGTCGCGGCGTCGCTCGGAAAGGCGTTCGCACCCGAGCGGATCCTCTTCGTCTCGGCGCTGCCGAAGACGCGCTCCGCCAAGATCGTCCGTCGCGCAGTGCGGGCGAAGGCACTCGGCGAGGATCCCGGCGACCTCTCGACCCTGGAGAACCCCGAGACACTGGAGGAGATCGCGAATGCCGTCTAGAGCACTTGTGACCGGAGGAGGACGCGGGATCGGCGCCGGCATCGCGCGCGAACTCGCAGCCGACGGCTGGGACGTCACAGTCACCGGCCGGACGGCGGCGCAGGTCGAGCAGGTCGCAGCCGAGATCGGCGGCGCCGCGGTCGTCGGCGACGTCTCCAAGCGGGAGGACGTCGAACGGATGCTCGCCGAGGCAGGCCCGATCGACTTGCTCGTCGCGAACGCGGGCGTCGCGCTCTGGGAGGACTCCTGGGAGACCGACATCGACGAGTGGTGGCATGTGCTCGAGGTGAACGTGCTCGGCGCCTACCTGACCTGCAGGCTCGCCCTGCCCGGCATGATCGAGCGCGGCGGCGGCCGCATCGTGATCACCGGCAGCGGCGCCTCGTACCTGCCGGGCTCGACTTCGGGCGCCTACAGCGCGAGCAAGGCGGCGGTCGGCCGCTTCGGCGAGGTGCTCGCCAATCAGGTGAAGAACGACAACGTCAAGGTCTTCGTGATCAGCCCCGGGCTCGTCAGGACCGAGATGACCGACAAGTTCGGCGACGACATGCCCTGGACGCCGCCGGAGCTGGCGCCGCGGCTCGTGCGCGAGCTCGCGTCCGGGCGCTTCGACCAGCTCTCCGGCCGCTATATCCACGCCGAGCACGACCCGCCCGACGAGCTCGAACGTCGGATCGACCGGATCCTCGATGAGGATCTGAACGCGATCCGGATCCGCCGCGAGGCGTGATGCTCTACCGGCCCGAGGCCTTCGAGCCGGTCACGGACGAGCGCTGGGAAGAAGGTCGCGTGCGGGCGGCGATCGCACGGATCGTCGCCGACGTCGACGAGGCATACGCGAGGCAGCCGCTGTGGCCGGCGCCGCCCGACTCTCCGGTCGCGCCGGGCCGTCCGGAACCGTGCCCTGTACGCCGGCGCGCCAGGCGTTGTCTGGGCTCTCGACGCTCTGCAGCGGCGCGGACACGCCGAGTCCGGGCTCGACCTGCCGGAGGTCGCGCTCGCGGCGCTCGAGGCGTGGCGCGAGAGTCCGGTCGTCTTCCCCGGCCTGGACCTACCCGAGCGGGAGTCTGCGCTGCTCTCGGGAGAGGCGGGCGTCCTCCTCGTTGCCTGGTCGCTGACCGAGCGCCCTGAGCTCGCAGACGACCTCTACGCGCGCGTCCGCGCCAATGTCCACGCCGACGCGCTCGACGAGCTGATGTGGGGGACCGCGGGGACGCTCCTGATCGCACACGAGCTCCTCGAACGCACGGGCGAGGAGCGCTGGCGCGAGGCGTGTCGCGAGAGCGCGGAGGCGCTCCTCGCGAGGCGCGACGCCGAAGGGCTCTGGACGCAGCGCCTGTTCAAGGAGACGAGGTATCTCGGACCCGTGCACGGCCTCGTCGGCAACGTCCATGCACTTCGGACCACGCTCGACCGCGAGCGGGCGGAGCGGCTCGAAGCGGAGACGAACGCCGTGCTGTCGCGGCTGGCCGTCCGTGAGGACGGCCTCGCGAACTGGCCGCCGGCGGCGGGGGACGCCCTGGAGCACCACCGAACGGCCGAGATCAGGCTCCAGTGGTGCCACGGCGCGCCCGGGATCGTCGCGACCACCGCTGCATATCTGGGCGAGGAGCTCGTCCTCGCCGGCGCGGAGCTGACGTGGCAGGCGGGAGCCCACCGAGAGCAGAAGGGCGCCGGGATCTGCCACGGCACCGCCGGGAACGGATATGCGCTCCTCGCCGCATTCGAGCGCACCGGCGACGAGCTGTGGCTCGACCGCTCGCGGCGCTTCGCGGTGCACGCTCTGGCCCAGGCGGAGCGCGAGGCGCCGCTCTACTCGCTCTGGATGGGTGCGATCGGCGCTGCCGTGTTCGCGTCCGACTGCATCGACGCGCGCTTCCGCTACCCGTTCCTCGGCTGAATCCAGGTCTGGCGGGCGAGCGCGAGCGGCTCGCCGTCCGCACCGAGAAGCGCCGTCCCGGCGTAGAGCTTGCGCCCGTCCTCGCCGAGCGGCCAGGCGACGACGACGCAGCGTTCGCCCTCCTCGGGCAGATGGTGGATCTCGGCGGCCATCCGGCCGAGCACGACCTCGCCGCGGCCCGGCCCGCCGACGGCGTACGCGCCGGAGCAGTCGATCGCGGCCCAGGCCACGGCCGGCGAGACGTCGTGCGCGATCCACGGCGCCGCATGGAGGTCGGTCCCCGAAACGGACCCGGGGTTGATGCAGAGCCCGTCGTCCGGCCGGATCCCGCAGGAGAAACACTCGGAGAAGTTCTCGCCGGCGAACCGGACGTGGCGGGTCGCGGCCTCCTCGGCCTCGGCGAACGTCACAGTTCTCGGCGCGTCGACGGCGGGCACGCCCGGGCGCGCCTCGGCGATCAGCGCCTCGCCGTCGAGGAGAAGGATGCGTCCGTCCTCCTCGGCCACCGTCAGCGGGCGGTCGAGCGGCGGTGGCAGCCTCAGCGTCACCTCGGCAGGCCCGCCGACGAAGGCTGCGAGCCGCCCCGCCGTGTAGCCGCCGTTGCCCGAGTGCAGCGGACCGCGGAAGCGGCGGTCGATCGTGAGGGTGTTTTCGCCTGAGAGTCGCAAACCGGTAGGATCGTCTCGATGCGGCTCGCTCTCGCCCAGATCAACGCGGTCGTCGGCGACCTGGACGGCAACCGCGAGCGCATTCTCTCCGCTCTCACCGACGCGCGCGCAGAGAACGCCGAGCTCGTGCTGTTCCCCGAACTCGCGGTCACCGGCTATCCACCGGAAGACCTGCTCCTGCGACCCGCCTTCGTCCGCGCAGCGGAGGACTCGGTGCGCGCGATCGCGGCGGAGACGAAGGGGCTGACCGCGCTCGTCGGGACGCCGTGGTTCGACCGCGACCTGTTCAACGCCTGCGCCGTCTGCTCCGACGGCGAGCTGAAAGCGCTCTACCGCAAACGCTTCCTGCCCAACTACGGCGTCTTCGACGAGGAGCGGTACTTCGCCTCCGGGCGAGACCTGATCCTGCTCAGGCACGGCGAAGTCCTCGTCGGGCCAACGATCTGCGAGGACGTCTGGCAACCGGGGCCGCCGGCAACCGACCTCGCGCTCGCCGGCGCCGAGCTGCTCGTCAACCTCTCGGCCTCGCCGTACTTCGTCGGCAAGGCCGAGGACCGCGAGGAGATGCTGATCACGCGGGCGCGCGACAACTCGGCCTATCTCGCCTTCTGCAACCTCGTGGGCGGCCAGGACGAGCTGCTCTTCGACGGGCACTCGGTCGTGCTCGACGACGAGGGGGAAGTGCTCGCCCGGGCGCCCGGCTTCGAGGAGGCGCTCCTCGTCGTCGACCTCGACCCGAGCGAGGCGATCGGCCGGAGGCTGCGCGACGTCCGCCGCCGGGCGCTCGCACGCGAACGCGAGGACGAGCTCGAACCGACCGTGGTCGAGCTTGCAGCTCGCGTTCCGGGTCCACAAGAGCCCAGTCGTCCGGCCTCGATTGCGCAGTTCGACGGCGAGCTCGAGCAGATGCGGAAGGCGCTCGTGCTGGCGCTGCGGGACTACGTCGGTAAGAACGGCTTCGGCGACGTCGTCCTCGGCCTCTCCGGCGGGATCGACTCGGCGCTCGTCGCGACCCTCGCCGTCGACGCGCTCGGGCCGGAGCGGGTGCACTGCGTCTCGATGCCGTCTCGCTACTCGTCCGAGGGAACGCAGACCGACGCGCAGCGCCTGGCCGAGAACCTCGGCTGCGACTTCCGCGAGCTCCCGATCGAGCAGATGGTCGCCGCCTTCCACGACGCCGACGTCGGGACGACGGGGCTCGCGGCCGAGAACCTGCAGGCCCGCGTCCGCGGGATGACGCTGATGTCGCTCTCGAATGAGCACGGCTGGCTCGTGCTGGCGACCGGCAACAAGTCGGAACTGTCGGTCGGCTACTCGACGCTCTACGGCGACCTCGCCGGCGGCTTCGCGCTGATCAAGGACATCTACAAGACGGACGTCTTCCGGCTCGCGCGGTATCTGAACGAGCGCGTGGGCCGCAAGCTGATCCCGGTCTCGATCATCGAGCGGCCGCCGTCGGCCGAATTGCGCCCGGACCAGCAGGACGAGGACTCGCTTCCGCCCTACGCCGAGCTCGACCGCGTGCTCGAGGCGTACGTCGAGCTCGACCGCTCGCGTGAGGAGCTGCTCGCCGAGGGGCACGAGCCGGCGACCGTCGAGCGCGCGCTCGCGCTGATCGACCGCGCCGAATACAAGCGCCGCCAGGCGCCGCCGGGCGTGAAGCTGCGCCCGAAGGCGTTCGGCCGCGACCGGCGGACGCCGATCACAAACCGTTGGAGCGGTTGACAATCACGCTCCGTAAGTACATACTTACGGTAAGTGAGTACGAACGGAATAGTTCTCGATGCGCTCGGTGACTGGACGCGTCGCCAGATCTTCGATGCGTTGAAGAACGGCCCCCAGTCCGTCGGCGAGCTGGCGGCGCGCATGCCCGTGAGCCGGCCGGCCGTCTCGCAGCACCTGCGTGTGCTGAAGGACGCCGGACTCGTGATCGATCGCAAGGAAGGCACGCGGCGCATCTACAGCGTTGATCCGGACGGACTGGCCGGGATCCGCGCGTACTTCGACAGCTTCTGGGACGAGGCGCTCGAGCGCTTCGCCGCGGCGGCGCGAAAGGAGACAGGATGAGCAACACCGTGACAACGGAGGCAATCCGCAAGACCGTGCTCGTGGACTTCTCTCCCGCGGAGGCGTTCGAGCTCTTCACGGCCCGCATCGCGTCCTGGTGGCCGGTGCGCACGCATTCCTACGGCGGCGACGACGTCACGGACGTCGTGATCGAGCCGTTCGTCGGCGGCCGCGTCTACGAGGTGACCGACGCCGGCGAGCAGGACTGGGCCAACGTGCTCGCCTGGGAACCGCCCGGCCGGTTCCTCCTCGACTGGCAGATCGGCGAAGCCCGTGGCACCGAGGTCGAGGTGACCTTCCAGCCCGAGGGGCCAGGGAGCCGCGTCGTCCTCGAGCACCGCGGCTTCGGCGACGCCGATCCGCGCGAGCGCTACTCGGGCGGCTGGGAGGTCGTGCTGGGGACGTTCGTCGAGAGCGCGTCGAAGAAGGCCTGAAACCAGCGCAGCCGCTCCGCCCACGGCACCGCTGCGTTGGCGGGCGAGGTCGAGGGGAGCACGAAGAGCGCCGTCTCGCCGAGGCGGCGCTCTTGCAGCCCGAGGTCGGGCCGCTCGCCGAACGCGCCGCGGTACGCCTCCTTGCCGACGAAGCCGATCGCGCGCGGGTCGAGCTCGAGCGCGATCCGCTCCAGCCGCTCAGCCGAGCCGGCAAAGTCGCGCTTGCGTAGGTCACCCGACCCCGGCGTCGTGCGAGAGGCGGCGTTGGTGACACCGATCCCCAGCTCGAGCAGCTCGAACTGCTCACGCGGGTCGTAGAGCCGCGGCGTGAAGCCCGCCGCGTGCAGCAGCCGCCAGAAGTCGTTGCGCGGGTTCGCGAAGTGTGCGTTCGCGGCGGCGGAGACACGGCCCGGGGTTGATCCCGCAGAAGATCGCCGTCAGGCCGGGCGCCAGGACGTCGGGGACGTCGCGCGCTCCTAGGGCGTTCCAGGCGGCTTGCTCGCGGTGCACGGCCGACGGGGACAGTATGTAAATACGGCCCCGGAGAGCCGGGTGCCGCGAGCGAGCCGAGCCGGGCGGAGCCGGGCTCTGCCCGGCGGGAGCCCGTCGGCCTGGGATGCCCTAGGCGGCTTCAGGTTCTCTGGCGTCGAGCTTGTCTTCGAACAGGGCGCGGAGCAACTCGCCGGACACGGGCGTCTCGTGGCGCGGGCGACGAGGCTCGGCGCTGATCACCCTGACGCCGTCCTCGCTCCGCCACCCGTAGCACCGGGCATAGCACTCGGCCTCGCTCAAGGTTCGGAGCCGTTGCATTGCCCGCACCGTAAGCGCCTGACCGGACGACATCAGTCCGCGATCGTCAGGAACGGCGCGAGCCGTCCCGCGAGCGTCCGCGCGTCGAATGCCTCGGCAGGAGCGAGCACGCCGGTTCCCCGCGCCTCGCCCGCGATCAGGGCCTGAGCGCCGGTCGCGATCAGGCGGGCCGTTAGGCCGTAGGGGTCGGTGCCGACGAGAACGGCGCGTCCTTCGCCACCCGACCCGCGCGCCTCGGCGACGACGGCGAAACGGCTCTTCCGGCGTGAGGCCTCGGACGGGCCCGCCGGGCCAAACCGCGAGCCGAGCCGGACCAACGGCGCAGCAAGTCGGGTCACTCCGCCCGCCTTGGCGGCCACGGCCGGCGCGCGAAGGTAGGAACGCACGTTGCGGACATCGGTGTGGCGCGGGACGGTGAGCGGCTCGGTGCCGCCCCACTCGACCACAGTCCGCTCTCCGAACGGGAAGCGCACGGTGCGCGACGTCGCGCCGAAGCGGGAGCCGACGAGCTGCCCGTCCTCCCACGCGACCAGGCTCTGTCCCAGAACATGCCCGATCGTCCGGCGCGTACCGCGGCTCGTGCCGACGCCCTTGACCGAGTAGGCGACAGCGATCTGGTCCAGCGGACCCTCGACCTCCTCCGCGGCCAACCGGGCAGCGAGGTCGCCCGGGACGTAGTCGAAGCCGAACGCGGGCAAAACGGCTGTTTCCGCCTCGAGCTCGTCGTGGAGCAGCCTGACCCACGCCTGCTCGCCGCTCGTGTCGAGGTAGTGAGCTCCTGCCGCGGCGGCGGCACGCGGCGGTGCGAGCCCGAGCTCGAGGAACGGCCCGGCGAGCGACGCGACGACGGTCGCGCCGGCGAACGCCGCCTGTAGCGCCGCCTCGTCTCGGGCGTCCGCGACTCGCACGTCTTCCCCCGGCGCCGCGAGCTCTTCGAGCGCCTCACGCCGCCTGCCGACGAGCCGCACATCGAGCCCGGCGCGACGTGCCTCGTCGAGCACGAGCCGGCCGGTAAAGCCGGTGACGCCGAGGATCGCGAGCGCCATGGCGCGAGTGTAGGTTGCGGTCCGTGGCCGCGCAGGCGAAGACCTTTTCCTACGAGGTGTCGCTCGACCGCGACGGGACGGTGTGGAGCGGAGAGAGCGGCACGCCGATCCCGAGCGAGGAGGGCTGGACGCCCGAGCATCTCCTGCTCGCGGGACTCGCGCGCTGCACGCTGACGAGCCTCGACTACCACGCCCGCCGGATTGGGATCGAGAGCGGCGGCGGCGCCGGCGCGAGCGGCGAGGTGACGCAGCGCACGACGGACGGCCGCTACGCATTCGTGCGGGTCAGGGTCGACCTCGACGTCACACTCGACCCGCCTCCGGGGAACGTGCGGGAGCTGCTCTTGAAGGCGGAACGCGACTGCTTCGTCGGCGCCTCACTGACAGCCAGGCCCCGCTATCGCTGGACCGTCAACGGAGAGGAAGTGGCATGAGCACGACCCTGCTGGACGTCGCCGCCGTCCGTGGCCGCTACAGCGCGCTCGACCGGACGCTCGCCTTCTTCGACGGGCCGGGCGGGACGCAGTGCCCGGACGAGGTGATCGACGCGATCACGCGCTACCTGCGCGAGGACAACGCGAACATCGGCGCGCCGTACGTCACGAGCGTGCGCACGGTCGAGCTGATCGAGCGGGCGCGCGCCGCCGCGAGCCGCTTCCTCTCGTGCCACCCCGACGAGGTCGCCTTCGGCCAGAGCATGACCTCGCTCAATTTCCTCCTCACGCGCGCGCTCGGCCGGCAGCTCGAGCGCGGCGACGAGATCGTCTGCACCCGGCTCGACCACGACGCCAACGTGGCGCCGTGGCTGGCGCTCGAGGAGGACGTCGGCGTCGTCGTCCGCTTCGCGGGCGTTCACGACGACCTCGCGCTCGACCTCGGGGACCTCGAGTCGCAGCTCTCCGGGCGGACGCGCGTGGTCGCTTTCCCGATTGCGTCGAACGCGGTCGGGACGACGCCCGACGTGGCGCGCGTCGTCGAGCTCGCGCACGGCGCCGGCGCGCTCGCCTGGGCCGACGCGGTCCACTACGGGCCGCACGGGCGGATCGACGTCTCGGGCTGGGACGTCGACGTCCTGCTCTGCTCCCCGTACAAGTTCTTCGGGCCGCACATGGGGATGGCGTTCGGAAAGCGCGGGTTCCTCGAGCGCCTCCGGCCCTACAAGGTGCGCCCGTCCGACAACGAGCCGGTTGGGAACCGCTTCCAGCACGGAACGCAGCAGCACGAGCTGCTCGCCGGCTTCGTCGCGGCCGTCGAATACGTCGAGTCGCTCGGCTGGGACGCGATCGTCGCCCACGAGACGTCGCTGGGGCAGCGCTTCCTCGACGGCGTGCCCGAGTCGGTCGAGCTGTACGGGCTGCGAACGATGGAAGGCAGGGTGCCGACGTTCGCGTTCAATCTGCCTGGCCGCTCGTCGGAGCAGGTCGCGACGGAGCTGGCGGCGCGGGAGATCGCGGTCTGGCACGGCGACTACTACGCGATCGAGATCATGAAGGAGCTCGGGCTCGAGGGAACCGGCGCCGTCCGGGCGGGGTTCGTGCACTACAACACCCCGGACGAAGTCGATCGGCTACTGACGGCGCTCGACGAGCTGTGACCCTCACGTTCCTGGGACGCCGCCCGCGTTGCGCAGGCCGGTGGGACAGTACGGACGTACGGCCCGCCGGCTGGAGCGGCGCGGGCGACGTCAGCCTTTCGCGGAGCCCGACTCCGCCGGGCGGGAGCGAAAGGCGGCCAGGGGCGTGAGGCTGACGGTCACGGAGCTCTTGCAGGAGCTGATCCGGTTCGACACGACGAACCCGCCCGGGAACGAGACCGCCTGCATCGAGTTCGTCCGGGCGCAGCTGGAGGAAGCCGGCTGCGAGACGACCATCTACGCGAAGGATCCGGACCGCCCCAATCTCGTCAGCCGGCTTCCCGGTGGAACCACGCCGCCGCTCCTGCTCCAGGGTCACGTCGACGTCGTCACGACCGCGGGCCAGGCATGGACGCACCCTCCGTTCGAGGGGCGGCTCGACGACGGCTACATCTGGGGCCGGGGTGCGCTCGACATGAAGGCCGGCGTCGCGATGCTCGTGCACGCGTTTCTGCGCGCGAAGCGAGAGAACGTCACGCTTCCCGGTGATCTCGTCCTCGTCGTGCTCTCCGACGAGGAGGCCGGCGGCGATTTCGGCGCCAGGTTCCTCGTCGAGGAGCACCCGGAGCTGTTTGCAGGGATGCGGTACGCGCTCGGCGAGTTCGGCGGCTCCAGCCTCGATCTCGGCGGCAGGCGCTTCTATCCGATCCAGGTGGCGGAGAAACAGATCTGCTGGCTGAAGGCGACCGTTCGGGGCCCCGGCGGCCACGGCGCGATGATCAACCGCGGCGGCACGGCCGCGCGGCTCGGGAAGCTGCTCTCCGACCTCGACCGGAAGCGGCTCCCGGTGCACGTGACCCCGATCGTGCGCGAGTTCGTCGAGCGCCTCGCGGCCGAGCTGCCGCGAAAGGAGGCGACCGTGCTGCGCATGCTCCTGAAGCCGCGGCTGACCGATACGGCGCTGCGGCTGCTGGGCGAGCGCGGGGCGACGACGGAGCCAATGCTCCGGAACACGGTCAACGCGACGATCATCCGCGGCGGCAACAAGATCAACGTCGTCCCGAGCGAGATCGAGGTCGAGCTGGACGGCCGCGCGCTGCCCGGGGTGGCGCCCGACGAGCTGATCGCCGAGGTGCAGGCGCTCGTCGGCCGGGACGTCGAGCTCGAGCTCGTGCGCCACGACCCCGGCCCGGCGGAGCCCGACCTTGGCCTCTTCGACACGCTCGCGGGCGTGATCCGCGAGCTCGACCCACAAGGGATCCCGGTGCCGCTGCTCCAGATCGGCGTCACCGACGGCCGCTTCTTCTCCCGCGCCGGCGTGCAGACGTATGGCTTCCTGCCGATGCGGCTGCCGCCCGACTTCCAGTTCGCGAAGCTGATCCACGCCGCGGACGAGCGGATCCCGGTCGACGCGCTCGAGTTCGGGGCCGAGGCCGTCTGGCGGGCGGTGCAGAGGTTCCATTGAAGATTCTGATCCTCGGCGGAACGAAGTTCCTCGGCAGAGCGATCGCCGAGGCGGCGCTCGCCCGCGGGCACGAGCTGACGCTCTTCAACCGCGGCAAGACGAATGCCGAGCTCTTCCCGGAGGTCGAGCAGCTGCACGGCGACCGGAAGCACGACCTCGCGCTGCTCTCGGGGAAGACGTGGGACGCCGTCGTCGACACGTCTGGCTACGTCCCCGCGGACGTGCGTGCGTCGGCGGAGCAGCTGCGCGACGTCGGCCGCTACGTCTTCATCTCGAGCGTCTCCGTCTACGCCGACTTCTCGACCGGGCCGACCGAGTCGAGCCCGACGGCCGACCTCGGCGAGCTGCCTGTCGACGAGCTCGCGCCCGACTCCTCCAACTACGGCCCGCTCAAGGCGCTGTCGGAGGCCGAGGTCGAGCGCGTCTTCGGAGACCGCGCGCTGATCGTCCGGCCCGGTCTGATCGTGGGACCGCACGATCCCACGGGCCGGTTCACCTACTGGGCGCGTCGGCTTGCCCGCGGCGGCGAGACCCTCGCCCCGGACCGCCCGAGCGGCGGGCGCAGTTCGTCGATGTCCGTGACCTCGCCGACTGGATCCTGGACGGCGTCGAGCAGGATCTCTCGGGAACGTTCAACGTGACGAACGAGGGCGTCGCCTGGGGAGCGCTGCTTGCGGGTGCCGACGTGACGTGGGTCTCGGACGAGTTCTTGCAGGAGCACGAGGTCGGGCCCTGGATGGAGCTGCCGCTCTGGCTCCCCGACCCCGAGTGGGCCGGTATGCACGACACCGACGTCGGCCGCGCGCTCGCCGCCGGGCTCCGCTTCCGCCCGCTCGAGGAGACGATCGCAGGCGCTGCCGACGCCCCGACCGAAGCGGGCATCGGGCTGGCGCCCGAGCGAGAGGCCGAGCTGCTGACCGCGTGGCACGAGCGATGAGGGTCGCCTACCCGGGTCGCGAGGGCGCACACAGCGCAGCCGCGTGCGCGCTTCTTTTCCCGGACGAGGACGCCGAGGCGCTGCCGTCCTTCTCGGATGTCGTCGCGGCCGTCACCTCCGCGCGGGTCGAGGCCGGCGTGCTCCCGATCGAGAGCTCGATCTCCGGCCCGGTCGCTGAGACGCACGACCTACTCGTCGACTCGGGCGCGTCGGTGACCGCCCAGACGATCCTGCCGATCAGACACTTCCTGGTCGGCGTCGCCGAGGTACCGCTGCCCGAGATCAGAGTCGTGCGCTCGCACCCGGTCGCGCTCGACCAGTGCAGGCGCCTGCTCGCCTCCCTGCCGGAGGCGGCCGCGATCGCGTCGGGCACGACCGCGGACGCAGCCGCCCAGGTGGCGCGCGACGCCGATCCGACCGAGGTCGCGATCGCGAGCGAGCGGGCCGCGGCGCTGCACGGGCTGGTCGTGCTGGCGGCCGATGTCGGCGATCACCCCGAGGCCTTCACCCGGTTCGTCGCGATTTCGAACCGGACGGAACTCGGTGCGGGTACCGACTGGCGGATCGCCTTCTCCTTCCAGACCGACCACCGGCCGGGGGCGCTCCATCGCGCGATCGAGCCGTTTGCCCGGCACGAGCTCGACCTCGTTCAGCTGACGTCACGCCCGATCCCGCAGACGCCCTGGCGCTACCGGTTCGACGCGGTCGTGAGCGGCCACCCGCTCGACCCGGTGGTCTGCGAGACGCTTGCCGAGGTCCGCGGCCAGGCTCAGCGCTTCACGGTCTTCGGCTCCTACCCGGCGTGAGGGAGCTCTCGGAGAAGCTGGGAGCGAAGCCGGGTGCACACGTCGTCGTCTACTTCACGACCAGCCGCGCCGAGCTGGAGCGGCGCTTCGAGACGCTGAAGGCAACGCTCGACCCGGCCGACGGGCTCTGGATCGCCTGGCCGACGAAGGCGTCGAAGCTCGAGACCGACCTCGACTTCGACGCGGTGCAGTCGACCGGGCTCGCGCACGGCCTCGTCGACAACAAGAGCTGCGCGATCGACGAGCGGTGGCAGGCGCTGCGGTTCGTCTACCGGCTCGAGGATCGCCCTCAGGCATAGGCGTCGCGCGCCTGCTTCCAGCGCGGGTCGTCCCAGCGAATCAGATCCGGATCGATGCCGCGGGCCTCGGCGAGGTCGAGCGTGAGCAGCTGGAACGGAATGATGTCGACGACCGGATGACGCGTCGGCACGAGGGTCACGTCGCAGCCGAGGAGCTCGAGCGCGGCTGCGGCCTCGGCTGATCGCTCCACCGCCCGGCCCTCCCCCTCGAGCACGAAGCAGCGCACGCTCTCGTCGATCGCGGCGAGGTGTCCGTGCAGCAGCTCCTCGAGTAGGTGCGCCTCGGCGGCGGCGTGGACGCCCTCGCGGAGCTTCAGCGCCGCCTCCTGCGCGGTCGGCCAATCGCGGCCTGCACCCGTGATCACGAACCGGCTGTGCTCCGAGAGGGGCAGGCGCTCCCCGGCCAGCCGCTCGGCGACCGCGTCCGCAAGCCCTGAGACGTCCTCGCCGCGCAGCGCCGCCAGCGTCGCGACGGCGCACGTGTACGAGGCCGTGTGGCAATAGCTCTCTTCGACCTCGGGCGTCGCGATCACGACCTCGCCGCAAAGGGACGCGATCGGCCCCTCCGGCTTCGCGGTGACGAGCCATTTCGGACCTGCGAATGCGCGTGCGGCTTCGAGCGTCAGCGCCGTCTCGCCCTCGTGACTGACGAGTACGAGGACGTCCGCGTCGGGCGGCGAGAGCACGGCCTCGAGCGCGTCGACGCCGTTGCCGCTCGTCTGCGCGGCGTGGAAAGAGGTGCCACAGCCGACGACCGCGATACGTCCGTCCGGCAACCGCGGGCCGTTCGGCACCTGCGCCAGCCACTCGGGCTGCGCCGCGACCGCCTTCCGCATCTTCTCGCCCGCCACGGGTGCCTCTATACCATGGCCCGCGATGGGGGTCTTCGAGCGCCAGTCGCTGTCGAACGGACTACGCGTACTGACCGCGCCGATGCCGCACGCGCAGTCGGTCTCCTGCTTCGTCATGCTCGCGGCCGGCTCGCGCTACGAGACGGCGGAGACGAACGGGATCGCGCACTTCGCCGAGCACATGTTCTTCAAGGGGACCGAGCGGCGGCCGACGGCCCGCGACATCGCCGGCGAGATCGATGCGATCGGGGGCGAGTTCAACGCCTTCACCGGCAAGGAGTACACGGGTTACTACGTCCGCTGCGCCGCCGAGACCCGCGACACGGCGCTCGACGTCCTCGTCGACATGCTCCGCAACTCGCAGTTCGACGCCGAGGAGATCGAGCGCGAGAAGGGCGTGATCATCGAGGAGATGAACATGTACTTCGACACGCCGCGCGACTTCATCGGCGGCGTCTACGAGACGCTCCTCTACGGCGACCAGCCGCTCGGCTGGGACATCATCGGCCGCAAGGAGACGGTCCGCGGCGCGACGCAGCAGACCTTCCTCGACTACACGAGCACCTGGTACCGGCCGGATCGGATGGTCGTCGGCGTTGGCGGACGCCTCGGGGACGGGCTGCACGACCGGCTCGAAGAGCTGCTCGGCGACCTGCACGCGGCGGAGACGGGTGCCGCGGCCCCGTGGCGGCCGAACGAGAACGGCCGAGTCAAGGTGCACACGAAGCAGTCGGATCAGGCCCATCTCGTCCTCGGCGTCCGCAGCCGCCCGCTCGTCGATCCCGACCGGTACGTACTGCAACTGCTCGCGACCGTGCTCGGCGGCGGGATGTCGTCGCGCCTCTTCACCGAGGTGCGTGAGCGCCGCGGGCTCGCGTACTACGTCTTCGGCACCAACCACGCCTACACCGACGCCGGCTCGCTCTATGCCCAGTCGGGAGTCGACATCAACCGGATCGACGACGCGGTGACGACGATCGTCGAGCAGTTCCGGCTGCTCGCCTCGGAGCCCGTGCCGTCCGACGAGCTCGAGAAGGCCCGGAACTTCGCCAAGGGCCGCTTCGTGCTCCAGCTCGAGAGCCCGCACGGAACGATCATGTTCGGCCTCCGCCGCGAGGTGCTCGAGGGGCGCGCCGAGGAGCCGCAGGCCGTGCTCGACGCGCTCGACGCGGTCACGGCCGAGGACGTCCAGCGCGTCGCGCAGGAGATCGTCGAGGACGGGCCTTACCTCGCCGTGATCGGTCCGTTCGACGATCCGGCACGGTTCGAAGCGCTCCTCGGCTAGTCGCGGCCGAGCGCCTTCCGGGCCTCGGCGACGGCCTCGCGCGCGTGCTCGATCGCGGCCGGGTTGTCAGGATCCCGCTCGCGAACGGCGAGGGCACGCTCGAAGACGTCGAGCGCCTGCTCGTACTCCTTGGCGTCGAAGAGCTCCCAGCCGAGGTTGTTCAGCAGCGGCCCCGCCCAGTAGGCCGCGGCCTCGGACCGCTCGGCCAGATCGAGCCCGCGGTTCGTCCACACGACGAAGCCTTCGCGCCCCGGCGCGGCGAGCGCGGCCATGTGCGCAGCGTCGCCTGCGAGCCAGTCCTCCCCCGCCTCAACTGCGGCTGCGAACGCGCGCTCGAAGAGCGGCAGCGCCGCCTCGGGGTCTCCGGACGAGCGGCGCAACCGGCCGCGCTCGAGGTCGACGCGGATGCGGACGCGCGGATCCTTCTCGGCGACCGCGTCCAGCAGCCGGTCGCCGGCGTCGTAGTCCTCCCGCAGCCCCTGCACCCGGGCAAGCTGCGTCAGCGCCTCGGCGCGCAGGACCTGAAACCGCGCCTCGGTCGCATCGAGATCGTCGAAGTCCCAGAGTGATCGAAGCGGATCGGTCATCGGCCTGTGGTGGAGAAGTGCTGATAGTCGCCGAAGGAGGCCCCCCACTTCCAGCCGGCGGCGGCGAAGGCGCGCACGAGCACGCCGCCGCGTACGGCCATCCCCTGGCGGGAGCGGCTCCGATCGAGGTAGCGGCGGCCGGACGGCGGGGACACGGTCGAGCCGCGCGCGTACGGGTTCTCGACGGGGTTGACGTCGACCGCTTCGCCGTAGGCGTGCATCGACCAGCGCGAGGTGCCGCCGACGAAGCGGCAGTTGAAGCCGGACGTGTTGTCGGCGGCCATCGAGGCGTCGTCACTGCCACGGTAGGCCGAGACCGGCCGCAGCCGGCGGATCGGGAACTCCGCCCGCCAGAGCGTCCGGAAGACGGACACCAGCGCCGGCGCCACACGCTCCGCGATCACGATCCGACCGACGTGCGGCTTGCCGTCGAAGCCCCAGTGCGAGACGGCGACCGTGCGCAACTCCGACGGTCCGACCGGACAGCCGGCCCGGTACGAGTGGCGCAGCTCCGCCCAGCGCACCTTCTCGATCGAGCTCGAGAACGCAGGCGCGCCCGGACGAGCTTGTGTTTCTGAAACACAAAGTCCGAGCAGCGCGGCCAGAACGAGCGCGGCGACCCGCATCGGCGCAGCGTACTCTTCGCAAATCGTGCTCGGCGCCCTCCTCGCCTCGACTCTCGCGCTCGCGTGCCCGCCGAACCTCGCCAACTCGACGGACGTGCCCGCCTCGGCGCGGCAGCTCGTCACCGTCGAGGCCGAGGTCGCGCGCACGACCTACGCAGAGCTGCGCACCTGGCGCCGCGCCGACGGCTGCTGGGTCGCGGCAGCCGGGCCGTACACGGCGCGCGTCGGCAAGAACGGCCTCTCGGCGAACCGTCGCGAGGGCGACGGCACGACCCCGACCGGCACGTACCGGATCGGCCGCACGATGTATGGCAACGAGGCGGACCCCGGCGTCCGCTTCCGCTACCGGCGCCTTCGCTGCGGCGACTGGTGGGACGAGGATCCCGCCTCGCCGACGTACAACTCGTTCCAGCACGTCGCCTGCGGTACGGCGCCGCCGTTCGCCGGCGGCAGCGAGGGGATGTGGCAGCAGCCGCGGCCCTATCCGTACCTCGCGGTGGTCGAGTACAACATGCGCCCGGTCGTCCCGGGCAAAGGATCCGGGATCTTCCTGCACGCGCAGACCGGCGGGCCGACGATCGGCTGCATCTCGCTTCGGAAGGCCGAGCTGCGGGCCGTGCTGCGCTGGCTGCGACCCGCCGACGCCCCGATGATCGCGATCGGCACGCGCGCGCAGCTCCGCGGCTGATCCGTGGCCTCCGCCCGGGTCCGGAGTGCCCTTGGGAGCGGACTGTTCCTCGTCGTAGCGCCTGGTGTCGTCGCCGGCCTCGTCCCGTGGTGGCTCACGGGCTGGCAGGCGGGGTCGACGTGGCCGCCGCTGCAGGTGCTCGGCGCACTGCTGGTCGCGGCCGGCGCGGTCGTGCTCGTCGACGCCTTCGTCCGCTTCGTCGTCGAGGGAATCGGGACGCCGGCCCCGGTCGCGCCGACGCAGAGGCTCGTCGTCGGCGGCCTCTACCGCTACGTCCGCAACCCGATGTACCTCGCGGTCGGTGCAACGATCGTCGGTCAGGCCCTCCTGCTCGGCCGTCCGATCTTGCTGCTCTATGCAGTCGCGTTCGCCGTCGTCGTGTTCGCCTTCGTGCGGGGCTACGAGGAGCCGACCCTCGCGCGGCAGTTCGGTTCCGAGTACGAGGACTACCGCCGCGCGGTGCCGGGCTGGTGGCCGCGGCTTCGGCCCTGGCGCGGCTAGCACCCCGTAGCCCGAATCGCTACGTTCCGGAAGTGGAAAACGGCGAATTCGCCGAGCTTCAACAGCGACTGCGCGCCCTGTGGCCGTCGGTGACGCTGCGTTCGATCGGCGACGTCGAGCGAACGGTCGTCGTCGTCCATTCGATCAGCATGGACGTGCCCGACCAGCTGATCCCCGTCTTCCCGGCGTACGAGGAGCGCTTCCTCTGCCTCGTCCTCAGCCTGCTGCGCTCGCGGAACTCCCGCGTCGTCTACGTGACGTCGCAGCCGATCCTGCCGCGCCTGATCGACTACTACTTCGGTCTCGTTCCCGAGCTCGACACGCCCGACGCCCGCAGCCGTTTCGCCGTCGTCTCGCTCGTGGACGGCAGCAACCAGCCGCTGACGAAGAAGCTGCTCAGCCGCCCCGGTGCGATCGAGCGGATCCGAGCTCTCGTCGCCCAGCCTGAGCTCGCCTTCCTGCTTCCCTTCGCAACGTCGCCGGACGAGGTCGAGCTCGCCGTCCGGCTCGGAATCCCGCTCTACGGCGCCGACCCGGCGCTCGAATGGCTGGGGACGAAGACGGGAAGCAGGCGCGTGTTCGCCGACGAGGGCGTGCCGCACGCGCGCGGCTTCGACGTCTCGAGCGAGCGCGACGTCCTGCAGGCGCTGTCCGAGTTGCACAGCCGGACAGCGATCGTGAAGCTCGACCGCGGCGTCAGCGGCCTCGGCAACGCACTCGTCGACGTCCCGCTCGCGCTCGACGAGGACGCGCTCGGCCCCGCGCTCCTCCTCGAAGACACCGAGGCGTCCGTGCTCGAGTACCTCGCGGCGCTCGCCGGCCAGGGCGGAATCGTCGAGGAGAGGATCGAGGGCGAGGACTTCCGCAGCCCGAGCGCGCAGCTGCGGATCAGCCCCTCGGGCCAGGTCGACATCCTCTCCACCCACGACCAGGTGCTCGGCGGCCCGAACGGCCAGACCTACTTCGGCTGCCGCTTCCCCGCTGATCCGGAGTACGCGCCGCAGGTCGCGGTCGAGGCGCTGAAGGTCGGCCGCCGGCTCGCGCGGGAAGGCGTGATCGGACGCTGCGCCGTCGACTTCGTCGCAGTCCGCCAGGACGGCGGCTGGGAGCTGTACGCGATCGAGATCAACCTCCGCTGCGGCGGCACGACGCATCCCTTCATGGCGATCTCGACCCTGACGGACGGAGTCTACGACCCGCTCGCCGGTGAGTTCCGCACCAGGCTCGGCGACCTGAAGCACTACGTCGCCACCGACCACCTCGACGCTCCCGGTTACCGAGCGCTGACGCCTGACGATCTGCTCGACGTCGTCGCGGAGCGGTCGCTCGGCTGGGATGCGGAGCACGAGACGGGGGTCGCCCTGCACATGGTCAGCGCACTCGCCGTCGCGGGCCGGATCGGGCTGACCGCGATCGGCGATACCCCGAACGAGGCGAGCGCGCTCTACCGAGAGCTGAAGCAGACCCTCGACGGATTGGCGGCCAAGGCCGCGGGGATCGTCACAGCAGATCCGCTGCGAGCAGCACGCGGCGTCCCAGCCGCTTCGCCTCGGCGTACGTGACGCCGGGCCGATAGAGCTCGACGACGACGATCGTCGCCCTTCCGCGCCGGTGCACGATCGCCGCGGTCGTGCGGGTGTCGGAGAGCCAGCCGTTCTTCTCGGCGACGGTCGCGCCCGCCAACCAGGGGCGCAGCAGCCCCGCATTGTCGCCGACCGGCTGCGCGGAGGCGAGGACGCGAAGGGCGGCGACGGCCTGCTGCCGGGTCAGGCCGAGCAGGCCGAGCACGCGGCGGTCACCGTGCGCGCCGGCGTGGAGCCGGTGAAGTGCGCGACCGAGATCATGGGCGGTCGTCACCCGCGTGTGCGGCCCCGGCGGCCGGTACGCGGTCGTCGCGCGGTACGGCCCGGGGTAGGTGCTCGAGGTCATGCCGAGCCGCCGCAGGCCGTCCGCGACCGCGCCGTAGCCGAGCTTCGCGAGGATCCGGTTGGCGGCGAGGTTGGACGACCAGAACCCGATCTGGCGGATGTCGTACCACCAGCGGCTGCGCTCGACCCGTGGCGATGCCCGGAGCCCGGCGACGAGCGCGCCGAGCTTCACCGTCGAGGCGGCCGCGAAGCGCGTCTCCGCCTCGTGGCCCGCATAGCGGCCCGTCGTCAGGTCGTGCACCCAGACCCCGACGGCGCCGTTCGCGGACGCGGCGGCCTCCGCCAGACGCCGCGCCAGCGTCGGGTCGGACCGGCGCGGCCCGACGCCTGCAGCCGCCGCCGGCAGCGGGGCCACCGGGCCGAGGCTGCGGAAGCCGTCGTCGCGATCGAGAGCCTCCGCACGCGCGACCTGCGCGCGGCCGCGGCGAGCAGGTCGGCGCGCAGCGCCGCTCGCCGTTCCGGACCGGGCCGACCGCGACCACCGCCTCGACGAGGTCGCGCCCTGCGTCGTACCGCGCCTGGGCGCCGTCGGGCGTGTCGGAGTAGACGGCTTGCGCAGCAGGCAGATAGCGCTCCTTCACGGCCTGAAGGCCGCCGTCGCCGCCCTGGGCGAGAGCGGGAACGAGCAGCGCGAGCACGATCGCGGACCTCAGCATGCCCACGTTGTACCGATGGGCTTGACTTCTCGTTGGACAACACCTGATACTCGCCGCACAGGGACGGGTCTTGGGGTCGCCTGCGTCCCTCCGGAAAGGGAGGGCAATTGCGCAACCTCTCGACGGCCCACTCACGCAGGTGGGTCACTGCGGCGTCAGTTTTCGCGTTGACGCTGCTCGTGCCGGGTGCCGGCTTCGCTGCAGGGGGCAGCGAGTGGGCATCGGCGGGGGGCAACCGGCAGAACACACGCTTCCAGGAGTCCGAGCACACGCTCAGTGTCGCCAACGTGGGCGGTCTTCAAGTCAAGTGGGAGCTCGAGACGGCGAGCGATGTTTCGGCCACGCCCGCCGTCGACGCGGACACGGTGTACGCGCCCGACTGGGCCGGCAACCTGTACGCGGTCGACCGGCAGACCGGCGCTGATCAAGTGGACGGCGAGCATTCCGGCTGCCAGCGGTTCGTTCATGGACAAGGCGCGAACCACGCCAGCGGTGACCGACGACAAGGTGATCGTCGGCACCCAGGGCGGCATCCTCTTCGGGGGCGGCCCCGGCGGCGAAGGTGCTCGCGTTCAACAAGTTCACCGGTGCGCTCGTCTGGAGCACCAGCGTCGACCCGCACTTCGCCGCGATCGTCACGCAGTCACCGACGGTGTTCGACGGCAAGGTCTACGTCGGCGTGGCGTCTCAGGAGGAGGCGCTGGCGGCGTTCGTGCCCGGCTACGTGTTGTCGTTCCGGGGCAGCATGCTCGCTCTCGACCTCGCGTCAGGCGCGATCCTCTGGAAGACGATGATGGCCCCGCCGGGGTACACGGGCAACGCGGTCTGGGGCAGCTCGCCGGCGATCGACACGAAGCGGAAGCAGGTGTACATCGCGACCGGGAACAACTACTCGGTGCCGCCGGAGGTCCTGGCCTGTGTCGCGGATGCTGAGCCCGGGCCTGACCGGGCTGCCTGCCTGCCGGCGGACGACTACTTCGACAGCATCATGGCGCTCGACATGAACACGGGCGCGATCCGCTGGGCGACGCGAGGCGATCGACTACGACGCGTGGACGGTCGACTGCATCCCGTTCTTCGGCGACGGCGACCTCTGTCCCGAGCCGGCCGGCCCGGACTTCGACTTCGGCCAGGCTCCGGCGCTCTTCAAGACGAAGGACGGCAAGGGCAAGTCGATCGAGTCGGTCGGAGCCGGGCAGAAGAGCGGCCAGTACTGGGCGCTCGACCCCGACACCGGCGCGGTCCGAGTGGGTCACGCAGGCCGGGCCCGGCGGCACCGCCGGCGGCCTGCAGTGGGGCTCGGCCGTCGACAGGACCCGCGTCTACACGGCCAACGCCAACAGCAACTTCATCCCGTGGCCGCTGCCCGACGGCGCGACGACGACCGCCGGCGTCTGGACGCGGGATCAACGCCGCGACCGGCCAGCTGCTCTGGCAGGTGACGCCCTCGTCGGGCGGCGGCACGTCCGGTCCGGTGACGACCGCCAACGGCGTCGTCTACGGCTGCTCGCTTGGATCCGGTGGGGCACATGTACGCCCTGAACGGGGCCACCGGCGCAGAGCTGTGGAAGTTCGCGAGCGGCGGCTCGTGCCTCTCCGGCGCCGCGATCTCCGACGGCACCCTCTACTGGGGCTCGGGGTACAGCAACTTCGGCTTCGGGACGCCGAACAACAAGCTGTACGCGTTCTCGCTGCCGTAAACCCGCAATCGCGAGGGGTCCGGACCTCCGGACCCCTCGCTCACTTCCGGCTCCACTCCGCGACAATTCCAGCGTGGACAGCGAGGCGGGCTGGAACGAGCTGCGCGCCGGCCGCTGGGAGGCGGCACGGGCGGCATTCGCGGGGGCCGAGGAGACCGCGGCGACGCTCGAGGGGCTGAGCTGGGCGGCGTGGTGGCTCGACGATGCGGATGCCGTCTTCGACGCCCGCGAGCGGGCATACCGCCGCTACCGGGCCGACGGCGACGACGCGGGTGCCGCGCGGATGGCGACGTGGCTCGCCTCCGACGAACTGGACTTCCACGGCGCCGCCGCCGTCGCCGGCGGCTGGCTCCAGCGCGCCCGGCGGCTGCTCGAGCCGCTGGAGCGCGGGCCGGAGCACGGCTGGCTCGCATTCCACGAGGGCTACGTCGCCCACGCAAGGGGTGACGGCGCGCGCGCCGCCGAGCTCGCCGTCGTCGCCTCCAAGATCGGCCGGGATTTCGACGTCCCGGATCTGGAGATGCTCGGCCTCGCGCTGCAGGGCGCTGCACTCGTGGCGGCGGCCCGGATCGAGGACGGCATGCGCTGCCTCGACGAGGCAACGGCGGCGGCGCTCGCGGGCGAGGCGACGATCCCGATCTCGAGCGCCTGGACGTGCTGCTTCCTCGTCAGCGCCTGCACGTCGGTGCAGGACTACGAGCGCGCGTCGGAGTGGTGCGACCGGATCGCCGAATTCGCCGAGCGCTACGGCAGCCGCTACATGCTCGGCTTCTGTCGGGCCGAGTACGGCGCCGTCCACGTCTGGCGCGGGCGCTGGGCCGAGGCGGAGGAGCTGCTGGAGGGATCGATCGAGGCGTTCAGCCGCTCGCGGCCGGCGTACGCACCCGGCCCGATGGCGCAGCTCGCGGAGCTCCGGCGGCGACAGGGCCGGACGGCCGACGCCGTCCGGCTGCTGGACGGTGCGGGCTCGTTACGAGGCGCGCAGCTGTGCCGCGCGCGGCTCGCCCTCGATGCTGGCGATCCGCGCACCGCGATCGAGCTGGTCGAGCGCCTGCGGCGACAGGATCCAGGACCCGGACCAGGCGCCGCTGCTCGAGCTGCTCGTCCGCGCGGCGATCGCCGCCGGCGAGCTCGACCGCGCGGCGACCGCACTCGCCGAGCTGCGCGTGCTCGCGCAGCTGGTCGGAACCGGGCCGCTGCAGGCGGCGGCCGACTTCGTCGACGGGATGCTCACCGCGGCGCGCGAGGAGCACGAGCGAGCACGCACGCTGCTCGAGGACGCGGTCGACGGCTACCAGCGGAACGGAGCGCCGTACGAGGCTGCACAGGCGCGCGTCGAGCTCGCCGCGACGCTGACGGCGCTCGGCCGCACCGACCGCGCCGACGCCGAGACGGCGACGGCCGTGCAGGCGCTCCGCGCGCTGGGAGCCGTACCCGCTGCGGGCGCCACGCAGGTCACACCGCGGGAGCGCGAGGTCCTCGCCCTGCTGGCCGAGGGCCTGACGAACCGCGAGATCGCCGCCCGCCTCGTCGTCAGCGAGCACACGGTCCACCGCCACGTCACGAACATCCTCCGCAAGCTCGGTGTGCCGTCCCGGGCGGCAGCCGCGGCGCACGCCGCCCGCGCCGGCATCTAGCCCGTTCGGGCCATCCCGTTCCCATAGAGAAATAGCCGATCTGGGCGAAGTCAAGGCAGCCGCATCGAGCTAGCGTCGAGGCGATGGAGCGAAGCGCCGCGAGACTCATGGCCGAGGCCGCCGCGGTCGCTCGAATCGCGGAGATCGGAGGAATGATGGAAGGTGACGTCACCGCTCCGAGCACGGTCTGGGCGCTCGGCGACTACCACCGATTCGCGAAGGAGATGGTGTGGAGCGTCGGCCCGGAGCTCGTTGCCGCCTGCGGGATCCGGCCGGGGCAGCGCGTGCTCGACGTCGCGGCCGGCACGGGCAACGTGGCCATCCGAGCGGCGAAGGCGGGCGCGGACGTCGTCGCCTCGGACCTGACGCCGGAGAGCCTGGCCGCGGGCGAGCGCGAGGCGCGCGCCCAGGGTGTCGAGCTCGATTGGATCGTCGCCGATGCCCAGGCGCTCCCGTTCGCAGACGGCGAGTTCGACGTGGTTACGTCATGTTTCGGCGCAATGTTCGCCCCCGACCATCAGTCGGTCGCCGACGAGCTGCTGCGCGTCTGCCGTTCCGGCGGCACCGTCGGCCTTGCGAGCTTCACTCCCGACGGGGGCGTCGGCGAGTTCTTCGGCGTCTTCGCTCCGTATTTGCCCGCACCGCCCGCGGGCGCTCTGCCGCCCGTGCTCTGGGGCGACGAGGAGCACGTGCGAGAGCTCTTCGGCGACCGGGCGACGCTCGAGCTCGAGCACAGGTGGCTCGTCGAGCGAAGCGCGGGCGGCCCGCGGCAGTACTGCAACTTCTACCGCGAAACCTTCGGGCCGGCAGTCGCCGCGTACGGCTTCGGCCGGGCAGAGGAGGTCGACCGCGACTTCCTCGCGTTCGCGTCGAAACAGAACCGCGGCGAGCCGGAGGGCCCATCCGAGTACCACTACGAGTACCTGCTCGTCGTCGCCCGTCGATGACTTTCGCCGCCGTCGGCAGTCTCAATCACCGACAACGCGGAGGAGGAGCGACATGGCTGTCCTCGATCAGACCTTCACTGCCGTCCTACAGAAGAGCCCTGCCACAGGCGGCTGGACCTACGTCGTCTGGCCCAACTCGGTCGAGTTCTTCGGCACGCGAGGTCTCGTCAAGGTGCGAGGCTCGATCGACGGACATCCGTTCCGGAGCTCGTTCATGGCGATGGGCGACGGGACGCACAAGCTTCCGATCAAGGCCGAGCTGCGGCGCGCGATCGGCAAGGAGGCAGGAGACACGGCGACCGTGCAGCTGGACGAGCGGCTGAGCTAGACCGTCAGCACCACATTGCCGGTCTTCTGCCCCGTCTCGACGTACTGCGTCGCCGCGACGACATCCTCGAGCGGGTAGACGCGGTCGATCACCGCCCGGTACTCACCGGCCTCGATCAGCCCCTTGACGAAGACGACCTCTT
The DNA here is from genome assembly GCA_963829845.1 of uncultured Gaiellaceae bacterium. GTDB lineage: Bacteria > Actinomycetota > Thermoleophilia > Gaiellales > Gaiellaceae > Gaiellasilicea. Next base: position 74,307 of record CAWHKD010000030.1, read on the forward strand.
CCTTGGTGTACCTCGGGATCGGGATCGTCACCCGCTTCTCCCCGATCCACCGGGTCAGCAGCGCGAGCGCAGGTGCATGCCACATGAATCCGAGGTCGGTCTCGACATAGACGCCGCCGCGCTTCACTGAGCGCCTGCAACGCCTGAACGAGTGCTTGCCAACCGCGTCGAAGACGACGTCGTACGTCTCGCCGTCCTTCGTGAAGTCCTCGTGCAGGTAATCGATCACCCGATCTGCGCCGAGCGAGCGCACGAGCTCGACGTTCTTGGTGTTGCAGACGGCCGTGACCTCGGCGCCGAAGTGCTTCGCAAGCTGGACTCCGGCCGTGCCGATCGAGCCGGAGGCGCCGTAGACGGCGATCCTCTGCCCTTGACGGAGACCCGCCTTGCGCAGGCAGGTCAGCGCGATGATCGCCCCGTCGCAGACAGCCGCTGCCTCCTCGAAGGTCATGCCGGCCGGCTTGCGGGCCAGCGCGGCGCTCTCCCGGGCGCAGACGTACTCGGCGTGAGTGCCGGCCTTGATCCCGAAGACCTCGTCGCCGGCCTCGAACGAGGTGACGCCGGACCCGACCGCCTCGACCACGCCGGCGAGCTCGCTGCCGAGGATCGGCCGCTTCGGCCGCAGGAGGCCGGTGAAGACGCGGGAGAAGAACGGGTGCGGGGCGCGCCAGCCGCAGTCCGACCGGTTCACGGTCGTGGCGCGGATCCTGATGAGGATCTCGTCCTCGTTCGGGACGGGCTTCTCGACCTCCGCGATCCGGAGGACGTCCGGCGGTCCGTACCGGTCGTGGACGACGGCTCTCACCGACCGTCCACCGCCAGGACGACGTTGCCGGTCTTCTGCAGTGTCTCAACGTACCGCGTCGCCTCGACCACCTCCTCGAGCGGGTAGGACCGGTCGATCACGGCGCGGTACTCCCCCGCCTCGATCAGCTCCTTGAGGAAGAGGAGTTCCCGCTTCGACCACCTCGCCACGCCGAAGCGCACTCGGCGCCTGCCGACCCACTTGGTGGCGAGCGTCAGGAGCAGGTTCTCCACCATCAGCCGGCCGAGCTCCGTCGGGACGAAGATCCCGCCGGGCCGGATCGAGCGTCTGCACTGGGAGAACGAGTGGAATCCGACGGCGTCGAGGACGACGTCATACGTCTCGCCGTTCTTCGTGTAGTCCTGCGTCTGGTAGTCGACGACCTCGTCGGCGCCGAGCGAGCGCACCAGCTCGACGTTCTTCGTGCCGCACACCGCCGTCACGTGGGCGCCGAGGTGCTTGGCCAGCTGCACGGCAGCCGTTCCCAGCGATCCGGAGGCGCCGTAGACGACGATGCGCTGGCCCTGGCGGAGCTCGGCCGTGCGCAGGGCCGACGCCGCCTGGACGAAGCCGTCGCAGACCGCGGCCGCCTCTTCGTAGCTCATGCCCGCCGGCTTGTGCGCCAGGGCGGCGCCCTCCCGCACGCAGACGTACTCGGCGTGGGCGGCGAACCTGCCCGCGCTGCCGCCGAAGACCTCGTCGCCGACGGCGAACTCGCTCACCGCCGGGCCGACCGCCTCCACCTCGCCGGCCAGCTCGATCCCGAGGATCCGTCGCTTCGGCCGGAGGAGGCCTGCGAAGAAGCGCCAGGGAAACGGCTTTGCCGCCCGGATCGCGCAATCGGTCCGGGTGACGGTCGTGGCGTGGACCTTGACGAGGACCTCGTCTTCCGCCGGTTCGGGCCGCTCGACCTCCTCGAGCCGCAGGACGTCCGGAGGCCCATACCTGTCGTGGACGACAGCTCTCATGTCTTGATCTCCCAGGTCGGTGGAGGACGCCGCTCGTTGGTTTTGGTCTTCATGACTCTTACCCTATCGCCTAGTTATGGTCATGTCAACCAAAACTCACACAGCTAGGGTCGCCTCATGCTGAGGGGAAGCTGCGAGTGCGGCGCCGTCCGCTACCGGGTGGAGGACGACTTCGGCTATGCGATGAACTGCCACTGCTCCCGCTGCCGCGCAGCGACCGGCTCCGCCTTCAAGGCGTTCGCGGGGATCGAGCGGGAGAAGCTGGAGCTCATGGACGGCGCCGACAGCCTGCTCGTCCACGGCGAGCCGGACCTGAACGACACGCGCTGCAGCGTCTGCGGATCGCTTCTCTACTCCGTCGTGCGCGAAGGCGCCTACGTCCACGTTGCGCTGGGATCGCTCGTCGACACGCCCAGCATCCGCCCGACCCGGCACATCTACGTCGGCTCGAAGGCACCGTGGTTCGAGATCACCGACGACCTGCCCCAGCACGACGAGCTCTAGGAGGGTTTGGCGGAATGGCGCTCGTCGTCGGGGCGCGATGCTCGTTCCGAGGCAAGGACGCAGGGAGCGCCGATAGCCGAAGCTATCGGCGCGACTGAGGACGCAGCATCGGAGCGAGCAGCGCGGCCCGGCGGCTCAGCCGCTATTTCGCCAAACCCTCCTAGCGGTCGCGGCGGACGCAGCGGATGCCGACGTGGCTCATGCCCGTGTCGATCATCTGCGGGCGGCGCGCGGCGGGCCGGTAGCGCAGGCAGTAGCTGTCCGCGCAGAGGTAGGAGCCGCCCTTGATCACCTTGCGCGGGATCCGGAACTGCGGCTGCGCGGGGTCGTAGCTCTCCTCGACCGCCGGACCGCGCGGGTTCTCCGGCACGCAGCACGGCTTGTCGGCGTCCTCCGGATGGCGCGCGACGTACCAGTCGGCCGTCCACTCCCAGACGTTGCCCGCCATGTCGAAGAGACCGAAGCCGTTCGACGGGTAGGAGCCGACCGGAGCACGAGCGCCGTAGCCGGGCTCCGACCGCCAGGGGAAGTCCCCGTGCCAGTAGTTCGCACGGCGCTCGCCGTTCGCCTCCGGCTCGTCGCCCCAGACGAAGTCGCAGCCGTCGAGCCCGCCGCGCGCGGCCAGCTCCCACTCGGCCTCGCTCGGCAGCTGCTTCCCGGCCCAGGCCGCGTACGCCTCGGCGTCCTCGTAGGCGACGTGCACCACGGGCTCGTCCTCGCGGCCTTCCATCGATTTCGCCGAGCCGTCGGGATGCCGCCAGCAGGCGCCGGGCGTCCAGGTCCACCACTGGCTCAGATGCCGGAGGTCGACCGGCCCCTTCGTCCTGGTGAAGACGAGCGACCCCGGGACGAGGTTCTCGGCCGGAGCGCCCGGAAACGCACTCGGATCGAGCGGGCGCTCGGCGACGGTCACATAGCCCGTCTCGTCGACGAAGGCCGCGAACAGCCGGTTCGTGACCTGGAACGCGTCGATCCAGAACCCGTCGACGCTGACGCGGTGCGCCGGCGCCTCCTCCGGATAGTGCGAGTCGGAGCCCATCCTGTACGTCGCCCCCTCGATCCAGACCATGTCCTCCGCCGAGGCGGTCACGCGAAGACGGTCGACCAGTCGTTCTTGATGCTCACGACCGTCCAGCTTTCCGCCTGCGCTCGGTCGAGCGCGGCCTCCGCGCCAGCGGTGTACGCGAACTCGCGCTCGCCGTCGTCATGGAGGACGAGCAGCCGCAGCGTCGGCTTGTCCGCATGCTGGGTGAAGTCGAGCATCTGGATGTCGCCGTTCGAGTTGCCCGCTGCGAGGAGCGGACGGCGTCCCGTGCGGCTCCAGATCCGCACCGGCTTCTGCGGGCCGTCGTCGAGGACGTCGGCCTCAGGCTTGCGCATGATCGAGCCGCCACTGTCATCGGCTGCATACTCGAGCGCGGTCGCACTCCCGATCACCCGGTCGCGCGGGATCCCGTACATCTCCTCGCTGATCGGCCGCATGAAGTCGCGGCCGCCGCCCGAGGCGATGTAGTTCGAGAAGCCGTTCGCGTCCAGATACCGCAGCAACTCGATCATCGGCGCGTAGGCGCATGCGACGTAGCCGCGGCCCAGCGTCGGGTGCTGCGCCGTATGTAGGAACGCGTCGGCCTGCTGCTCGAAGTCGTCGACGCTGATGCCCGCGTGTGCGGCGATCACGCCACCCAGGAGCGACCGCACGTTCGTGTCGTCGCCGGCGTAGTGCTCCACCATCACCTGCCCCAGCCAGGCGTAGTCGCGGTTGTACGCCGCCTTCCAGGGCTGCTTCTCGCGGAGGGCCGGATCCGCCTCCGCCATCTCGTGCAGCCGCCGCAGGATGAAGTCCGCCTGGATCGGCAGCGGCTTCTCGCACCAGAGCGTGCCGTCGTTGTCGAACACGGCCACGCGCTCCGCCGGCGGGATGCCGTCTGCGGACACGCGCTCGACGAAGCCGAGTACGGCAGCCTTCGCGGCTCCGGCGTTCCAGGAGGCGAGTGCTTCGTCGACGCTCATTGCGCGGCCGTCAGCGCCAGCTCGAGCTTCTTGACCACCTGGTCGATCGTGAAGCTCGCCGCCTCCTGCCGCGGCGGGAACTCCTTGAAGGTCTCGAGGAACTGGGTCACGATCGCCGTCGCAGCCAACGCGATGTAGCAGTTGTCGATGAACCAGTCGTAGTACGTGTTCGAGGTCACGTCGGCGCGCTCGAACGGGTCGGTGCGTAGGTTGAAGAGCTTCGGGACGCGCAGCGCCACGAACGGCTCCGCCCAGATTCCCATCGTCCCCTGCTCGCGCTGCTCCATGAAGACGACCTTCCAGTTGTCGAACCGGAGCGCGAGCACGTCGCCGTCGTCGGAGTAGTAGACGAGGCCTGGCCTCGGGCTCTTGTCCGTCTCGCCGGTCAGGTACGGGAGCAGGTTGTACCCGTCGATATGGACCTTGAAGGTCGTCCCGCCGACGTCATAGCCCGCCTTCAGCTCGTCGACGATGTCGGGGTTGCCCGCGGCGGCGAGGAACGTCGGCAGCCAGTCGTGGTGCTGGACGATCTCGTTCGAGACGGTGCCCGCCGCGATCTTTCCGGGCCAGCGGATCAACTCCGGGACGCGGAAGGCACCCTCCCAGTTCGTGTTCTTCTCGCTTCGGAACGGCGTCATGCCGCCGTCCGGCCACGTGTTCATGTGCGGCCCGTTGTCGGTCGAGTAGACGACGATCGTGTCGTCGGCGATCCCGAGCTCGTCGAGCTTGTCCAGGGCCGCGCCGACGAGCTTGTCGTGGTCGATCATCGTGTCGTGGTAGGGCGACTGCCAGCGCCCGGCCTGGCCGAGGCTCTCTGGCTTCGTGTGCGTCCGCAGGTGCATGTGCGTCGTGTTGAGCCAGACGAAAAACGGGGTCCCGTCCGCAACCTGTCGCTCGATGAAGTCGAGTCCGTGCTCGAGCACCTCGTCGTCGATCGTCTCCATCCGCTTCTTCGTCAGCGGGCCTGTGTCCTCGATCCGCTGCCTGCCGACGCGGCCGAATCGCTCATCCTCTGCGTCGTCGTCCTCGTCGGTCGCCCAGGAGTGGATGACGCCGCGCGGGCCGAAGCGCTCGTGGAAGTGGGGGAAGTCATCGGCGGGGGGCCAGTTCGGCTGCTCCGGCTCCTCTTCGGCGTTCAGGTGGTAGAGGTTGCCGAAGAACTCGTCGAAGCCGTGCGCAGTGGGCAGGTACTTGTTCAGGTCGCCGAGATGGTTCTTGCCGAACTGCCCGGTCGCGTAGCCCAGCGGCTTCAGGAGCTCGGCGATCGTGACGTCCTCGGCCTGGAGGCCGATGTCCATGCCGGGGACGCCGACTTTGCTCAGGCCGGTGCGGTAGACGCTCTGGCCGGTGATGAACGACGCGCGCCCGGCGGTACAGCTCTGCTCGCCGTAGGAGTCGGTGAACCGCATCCCCTCGTCGGCGATTCGGTCGATGTTGGGCGTGCGGTAGCCCATCAGGCCGTCGCTGTAGCAGCTCAGGTTGGTGATCCCGATGTCGTCGCCCCAGATGACGAGGATGTTCGGCTTGTCTTCCTGCGGCATGCGTCCTCCCCCACTCGGTCGTTGCGCCCACGCTGTCAGAGGGCGGCGGACGCTCGCCTCACCCCGCCGGGGTGAACGGCTACTCGTCGGCGGCGTCGGCCGCGGCGCGGTCGGCGATCTCGCTGACGACGGCCGGGTCGGCGAGCGTCGTCGTGTCGCCGAGCGGCCGGTTCTCGGCCACATCGCGCAGGAGCCGGCGCATGATCTTCCCCGAACGCGTCTTCGGCAGCTCGGGCGTGAAGACGATGTTCGCCGGTTTCGCGATCGGCCCGATCTTCGCGGCGACGTGGTTGCGCAGCTCCTCGAGCATCTCGAGCGAGCCCTCGTCGCCGCCCTTCAGGGTCACGTAGGCGACGATCGCCTGGCCCGTGAGCTTGTCGGCGCGGCCGCAGACCGCGGCTTCTGCCACCTTCGGGTGGTCGACGAGCGCCGACTCGACCTCGATCGTCGAGATCCGGTGGCCGGAGACGTTCATCACGTCGTCGACGCGGCCGAGCAGCCAGTAGTCGCCGTCCTCGTCGATGCGCGCGCCGTCGCCGGCGAAGTAGACGCCGGGGTACTTCTCCCAGTAGGTCGAGCGGAAGCGGGCGTCGTCGCCGTAGATCCCGCGCGTCATCGCCGGCCAGGGCCTCTTGAGGACGAGGTAACCGCCGCCGCCAGGCCCGACCTCCTCGCCGGCCTCGTTGTAGACCCCCGCCTCGACGCCGGGGAACGGCTTCGTCGCGGAGCCGGGCTTCGTCGTCGTCACGCCGGGGAGCGGCGTGATCAGGATCATTCCGGTCTCGGTCTGCCACCAAGTGTCGACGACGGGGCAGCGGTCACCGCCGACGTGCTCGCGGTACCACATCCACGCCTCCGGGTTGATCGGCTCGCCCACCGAGCCGAGCAGCCGCAGCGACGCGAGCTCGTGCTTCGCCGCGTGCTCGGGCCCCCACTTCATGTGCGCCCGGATCGCGGTCGGCGCCGTGTAGAGGATCGTGACCCCGTAGCGCTCGACGATCTCCCACCAGCGATCCTTGTCCGGGAAGTCGGGCGTCCCCTCGTAGAGGACGGACGTGGCGCCGTTGGTGAGCGGCCCATAGACGATGTAGCTGTGGCCGGTGATCCAGCCGATGTCGGCCGCGCACCAATAGACGTCTTCCTCCGGCTTCAGGTCGAAGATCAGCGCATGGGTCGAGGCGACTCCGACGAGGTAGCCGCCCGTCGTGTGCGCGATCCCCTTCGGCTTCGCCGTCGTGCCGGACGTGTACATCAGGAAGAGCAGGTCCTCGCTGTCCATCGGCTCGGGCGGACAGGTGGACGGATCGTCCGACACGTCGAAGTCGTGCAGCCAGTGGTCTCGCTCCGCCTGCATCGGCACCTCGTTGCCGGTGCGGCGGACGACGAGCGCCTTGCGGATCCCCGGTGCGTCGGCCATCGCCGCGTCCGCGGTCTGCTTCAGCGGGACGGTCGTGCCGCGTCGCCACGCTTCGTCCTGGGTGACGAGCACCTCGCAGCCCATGTCGTTCGCGCGGTCGGAGAGCGAGTCGGCCGAGAAACCGCCGAAGACGACCGTGTGCGGCGCGCCGAGCCGTGTGCAGGCGAGCATCGCGACGGGCAGTTCCGGGATCATCCCCAGGTAGATCGCGACCTTGGTGCCCTTGCCGACGCCGAGCTCCTTGAGCGCGTTCGCGAAGCGGACGACCTCTGACTGCAGCTGCGCGTAGGTGATGTCGCGGCGGTCGCCTTCCGGCTCTCCTTCCCAGTGGTAGGCGACCCGGTCGCCGAGGCCGGCGTCGACGTGGCGGTCGACGCAGTTGTAGGCGACGTTCAGCTTGCCGCCGAGGTACCACTTCGCGTAGGGCAGCTTCCACTCGTAGAGGTCCGAGAACGGCTCGAACCAGGTCACGCGCTCGCGGCCCTCGCTCTCCCAGAACTCTTCGAAGCTGCGCTCGTAGATGTCGGGCTGCGCGACGGCGAGTGCCGCGAAGTCGGGTGGCGGCGGGTAGCGCCTGTCCTCGACGAAGATCGTCTCGATCGTCTGCCCGCGCCCCTGGCCGACGCCGGCTCCCGCCGGGCTGAGCCCGGCTCCGCCGTCGCCTGCCGTGGACCGCGGGACGTCGCTCACAGCTCGAAGTCGTACGGGTAGCGGGTCAGCACCTCGGCTCCGTCCGCTGTCACGAGGATCAGGTCCTCGAGCCGGACGCCGCCGTAACCGTTCCGGTACAGGCCCGGCTCGAGCGCGATCACGTCGCCCTCGACGAGCGGCTCGCTCTCAACCCGTCCCACGCCCGGCCGCTCGTGCACCTCGAGCCCGACGCCGTGGCCCGTCGCGTGGAAGTAGCCGTCGACGAGCGACTCGCCCTCCTCCTTGTGCAACTGGGTCTTGTAGCCGTGCTCGTGGAAGAAATCGCAGACCTGTCGGTGGATGTCGCTGCCCTTCACGCCCGGCTTGACCGCGGCCACTGCCATGTCGAGCGCCTCCTTGGCGAGCCGGTGGTACTCGGCGAGCTCGTCGGAAGGCGGGCCGAGCGAGAACGTCCGCGTGAAGTCGGCGTAGCAGGCGGACTCGCGGTCGCGCGGGAAGAGGTCGAAGAGGACGACGTCGTCCGACGCGATGGGACCGGAGCCGCCGTCGTGGCCGACCGCTGTCTGCGCGCCGTGCGAGACGATGAACTCCTCGGCGGCCGAGCCGTGCTCGCCGAAGGCCCGCTCGACCTCGAGCTGGATCCGCTCGCAGGTCAGCGGCTCGCCGCCGAGCGTCAGCGCGCCGTTCGAGCGCGAGGCGCTGCGCAGCAGCTCGACTCCGACCGCGACCCCGGCCTCGACGGCGCGGCAGGCGCGACGGATCCCAGCCAGCTCGTGCTCGGTCTTGACGCGGCGCCGCTCGTCGAAGAAGCGCTGGTCGGCGGTCAACTCGATCCCGTTCTCGCGCAGGTGGTCGGCGTGGCCGAGGGGGAAGCCGGCCGGCGTGACGGCAGCCTCGAGGCCGAGCTGTCTGCAGGCGCCGAGGTAGAGCTCGCGGTCGAGGGCGTAGCTGTCGAGCCCCTGCTTGAGCAGGTCGTCGATGCCCACGTCCTCGAACGTGAGCACCTCGAGCCCAACTCCGAGCTCGGCTATCCGGCCGGACTCGAGCGAGCTGACGATCACCGAGCGCTTCCCGCCGACTTCGGCGTAGAAGAACGCATCGGGCACCACGAGCGGCACCTCGTGGCGCAGCTCGGGCGACCGGATCGTGTCCGCGATGATCAGGACGTCGGGCACGAGCCAGATCCTAGTCCGCCGCGAGCGCCGGGAGCTCGGAACCCTCGCGAGCGTTGCGCACGCCGACAATCGCTGCCGTGACACCGGGCTGCCCGAGCACCGACGCGACGGCGTGACGGCGAAGCGTGCGGCCCTGCGCGGCGGCGTCGCGAAGATGAGCGGCGATCTCGTCGGATCGCTCGGCGAGCGGCGAGGTGCGGCGAAAGTCATCCGGCTCGAGCGTCTCGGTCGAGAAGCCGTCGACGAGAAAGCCGCTGGCGAGCGGCGCCCAGCAGAGCAGGCCGATCCCGTGGCGGCGCACCGTCTCGAGCACGTCGGGGTACTTCGGTCCCTCGAGCAGGCTCAGCGACTCCTGGCACGAGGTCACGGGCGCGACGGAGTGCGCACGCTCGACGAGCTCCGCCGGATGGTTCGAGAGCCCGGCCCAGCGAACCTTCCCCTCCTGGCGCAGCCGCTGCAGCTCGCCCCACGACTCCTCGATCGGCGTCGAGCGGTCGAGGTCGTGGATCTGGAGCAGGTCGACATGGTCGACACCCAGCCGCAGCAGGCTCGCCTCGAGGTCGGCGCGGATCGCCTCAGGCCGGTTGTCCTCTCGTGAGACCCGTTCGGCGTCGGGAACGGTGCCGCACTTCGTGAAGACGAGGACGTCGTCGCGCCGCCCTTCGAGTGCGCGGCGGACGATCTCCTCCGCGCGGCCCCAGCCGTAGAACGGCGCCGTGTCGATCCAGTTCGCGCCGGCGTCGAGGGCGGCCGTGATCGCGGCGATCGCCTCGCGCTCGTCCTGAGAGCCCCAGTAGACCCACTCGCGTGCTGAACCAACGGGCATGCTGCCGATCGGGGCGGTGCCGATCCCGACCACCGTGATGTCCGGTCCGTCCGTGCCGAGCCGACGCCGCTCCACGGCCGAGATCCTACGGATAGGTTTCTCGGCGGTGAACGGGGCGCTGACCGACCTGAAGCAGTTGCTGGCCGAGGTCTACGACCTGCAGAAGGCGGTAGCGATCGCCGGCTGGGACCAGCGGACGATGATGCCGCCGCAGGGCGCCGCCGGGCGGGCGGAGGTGTCCGCGACGCTCTCGGGCGTGGCGCACGAGCGGTTCACCTCCGACGAGATCGGTCGCCTGCTCGACGAGCTCGCGCCGCTCGAGGCGGAGAGCGACTACGACTCAGACGACGCGAGCCTCATCCGCGTCACCCGCCGCGATTGGGAGAAGGCGCGCCGGGTCCCGGCCGAGCTCGAAGCCGACTGGGCGCGCGAGGCAGGCAAGGCGCACGTCGCCTGGCTCGAGGCGCGCGAGGCGAACGACTTCTCCGTCTTCCGGCCGGCGCTCCAGCGCGTTCACGACGTCGCGCTGCGCTGGGCGGAGCACATGGAGCCGGGCGACTCGCCGTACGACGTCTTCCTCGACGAGTACGAGCCCGGGATGAAGACGGCCGAGGTGAAGGCGGTCTTCGACGTGCTCCGTCCGGAGCTGACGGCGATCGTGCGCGCGGCGGGCGAACCCGCGGACGACTCCTTCCTCGAGGGTGACTTCCCGGTCGCGACGCAGCAGGAGTTCCTCGACGGCGTCCTGCGCGACTTCGGGTTCCCGGAGGGCACCTACCGCCTCGACCCGACCGTGCACCCGTTCGCGACGACGTTCTCGCGCACTGACATCCGGATGACGACGCGCTACAACTCGACCAACCTGCGCGCACTCTGGGCCGGGATGCACGAGGCGGGCCACGGCTTGACCTATTTGGGCACGGAGCCGGCGCTGGCGCGGTCGCCGCTCTACGGGAATGCATCGCTCGGCCTCGGCGAGTCGCAGAGCCGAACCTGGGAGAACCTCGTCGGTCGCTCGCTCGCCTTCTGGCGCGGCCGGCTGCCTGAGCTGCAGCGCCTCTTCCCGCAGCTCGAGACGGTCGACCTCGAGACCTGGTATCGCGGCATCAACCGCGTCGCCCCTGGGCTGATCCGCGTCGACTCCGACGAGGTCACATACTCGCTCCACATCATCCTCCGCTTCGAGCTGGAGCAGGAGCTCGTCGCCGGCGCGCTTGCGCTGGACGACCTGCCGGAGGCATGGAACGCGAAGATGCACGACCTGCTCGGGGTGGACGTGCCCGATGACGCCCGTGGCGTCCTTCAGGACGTGCACTGGACGCGCGCCTCGTACGGCTACTTCCCCACGTACGCCCTCGGCAATGTGCTCTCGGTCCAGATCTGGCGTGCGATCGAGGAGGAGTTGCCCGACCTGGACGCTCAGATCGAGGCAGGAGAGTTCGGCCCGCTGTACGAGTCGCTGCGGCGCCGGATCTACCGGCACGGCCGCAAGTTCACGCCGCTCGAGACGCTCGAGCGCGCGATCGGCGCGACTGATGTCGATCCGCAGCCGTACCTCGCCTACCTCCGCTCGAAGGTCGCCGGCCTCCAGCACGCGTAGCGCTACTCGACGAGCACGACACCGCCTCGTGCACCGCGCGGCTGGCTCGGCGAGGCGCTCGATGAAGCGCGACAGGTGCGGGGATCACGCCCGGCTTCCGCGTCCACGAGCGAACGAGGAGTCGTCGACGTACGCAGTGCGCGTGCTTTCCGAGGTGCGAACGTCTCTTCCCGCGGACCGGGGGGCGCCCCCGTGCGCCTGGTCTCGAACCTCGCATCCTCCCGAATCGCGCCCCAGCCGCCGTCCGTAGACTCAGGCTCGTGGAGGACGTCCTTCTGCGCGCGCGGGCCCTCGTCGAGAGCTTCGAGGCCCTCGTGCGCGCCGAGCTGCCGCAGGACGCGGAGCTCTTCGACGCGCACGTCCATCTCGGCACCGATATCGACGGCATGCGCGGCAATCTCGACGAGCTGCTTCGGATCCAGCGCGCACATGGGATCACCCGCTCGTTCATGTTCTGCCTCGACGAGCCCGACCGGCATCCGGGCTTTCGCGCGCCGAACGACCGCACGCTCGCGTTCGCGGAGCAGAGCAAGGGCGAGCTCGTCCCCTTCGTCCGGCTCGACCTCGCGGAGAGCCCGATCGAGGAGGCCGTCCGCTGCCTCGACCGCGGTGCCGGCGGGATCAAGCTGCACCCGCGCGCGCAGAAGTTCCTGCTCGACGACGAGCGGCTCGCGCCCGTGTTCGAGCTCGCGGCCGACCGGCGCGTGCCGATCCTGATCCACGGCGGCCGCGGCCTGCCGCCGATCGCCGACGCGCTCGCCCGCCTGATGGACGCCTACGAGCCGCAGCTGATCGTCGCCCACGCGGGCATCGCCGACCTGGCCGCGCTCGCACGCCACTTCTCCGGCCGGCCGGGCGTCTTCTTCGACACGTCCGTGTGGAGCCCGCTCGACCTGCTCGACCTCTACCGGCTCGTCTCCCCCGAGCAGGTGCTCTACGCCTCCGACTACCCGTACGGGACGCAGCCGGCTTCGCTGCACGCCTCGCTCCGCACCGCCCGGATGGCGGGGCTCGACGACGAGCAGCTGCGGGCGATGCTCGGCGGCAGCGCGCGCCGGATCGCAGCGGGCGAGGAAGCGCTGCCGCTGACGCCGCCGCGCGGGCCGCAGGACGTCGCGCACCCGCTCACGTTCGCACGGATCCACCAGTACCTCTCGATGGCGACGCCGCTCCTCTGGATGCGGCAGGCAGACACGATCGGCGTGATCGGCCTGGCGCTGAATGCCTGCGACGAGCGTTCGAACGGCCACCGCGACGAGACGGAGCTGATCCGCGAGCTGCTCAGCGCCGCGCGGGATCTCTGGCGTGCCTTCCCGGAGGCCGAGGACGAGGCCGAGCGGGTGCGGACCGCCCGGATCGCGTTCCGGCTCGTCCACCTCGCGAACATCACGGCGGTGACCTCGGCTGTTTAGTGCCTCCTCCAGTACCGGTCTGGTGCTTCTGGCGAGTGGCCGGGGCCGTCAGGCAAGGACGCAGGGAGCGCCGATATGCAGGCATATCGGCGCGACTGAGGACGCCGCATGACGGTTCCGGACGCCGCCAGAAGTGCCTTGACCGGTGCTGGAGGAGACACGTATCTGAAGGTCAACGGCCACGACCACTCGTTCCAGGCGCCGGTCGGGCAGACGCTCGCCGAGACCCTGCGCGACGATCTCGGGCTGACCGGAACGAAGATCGCCTGCGGCGAAGGACACTGCGGCGCGTGCACAGTTCAGCTCGACGGCGTGCCGGTACTCAGCTGCATCACGCTCGTGCACACGGTCGGCGAGCGCGAGGTGACGACGATCGAGGGGCTCAAGGACCATCCGCTGGTCGATGCCTTCGTCCGCACCGACGCGCTCCAGTGCGGCTTCTGCACGCCCGGCCAGATCGTCTCGGCCGCGGCGCTCGTTGCCGAGAACGCCGAGCCGTCCGCCGACGAGATCAGGCACCGCATGGCCGGAAACCTCTGCCGCTGCGGCACGTATCCGCGGATCGAGGAGGCGATCTCGACATGGAGGTCGTGAGATGGCGCGGCTGATCAAGTCCGAGAAGGAGGTCGAGGGCCGGTACGAGGAGGTCTGGACGCTCGTCGAAGAGGACGCGCTCGACCAATGGCCGGCCGGGCCAGGTGCGGTCGTCGGCAAGGACGCACCACGGCTCGACGGCTACGAGAAGGCGCGCGGCGAGGCCCGCTACACGGGCGACATCAAGCTCCCCGGGATGCTCGAGAGCACGATCCTGCGCAGCCCACACGCGCGAGCGCGGGTCAAGCGAATCGACCTCGACGTCGCCGCGGCCGCGCCAGGCGTGCTCGCCATCGTCGGCCCCGGCGAGATCATCGGCATTGACGACGAGGCGGACTTCGAAGGCGACGCGGTCGCCGGCGTCGCGGCCGAGACGCTCGCGCAGGCTCGGTCTGCGCTCGAGCTGATCGAGGTCGAATGGGAGGAGCTGGAGCCGCTGCTGGACGCCGACGAGGCCGTCGCACGCGGCTCGCTGCTGCAGGAGTCGCGCCGCTACGAGCGCGGCGACTACGAGCAAGGGCTGGCGCAGGCGGACGCGGTCGTCGAGGCGGAATACACGACGCAGACGCTCAACCACAACCCGCTCGAGACGCACCAGTGCGTCTGCGAGTGGCGTGGCGAGAGCCTCGACGTCTACGTCTCGACGCAGTACATCTGGGGGCTGCGCAGCGAGCTGGCCGAGCACCTGGGCCTACCCCAGGACAAGGTGCGGGTGATCTGTGAGTTCATGGGCGGCGGCTTCGGGGCCAAGGCCGGGATGGGCAACTACCTCGCGCTCGCCGCCGAGCTGGCGAGGAGGACGAAGCGGCCGGTGCGCTGCGCGCTCTCACGCCGGGAGGAGAATGTCGTCGGCGGCAACCGCAACGCCACGCGCCAGCGGGTGACCGCCGCGGCTCGTGCCGACGGGACGCTGACCGCGCTCGGCGGCGAGTACACGTGCGCGCTCGGCTGGTCGGGCTGGCTGCCGCCCACGGCCGGACCGACACAGCTCCTCTACGCGTGCGAGAACGTGCGCACGGTCGAGCACGGCGCCAGGCTGAACATCCCGCCGATGGCCGCGTTCCGCGCGCCCGGCTTCGTCGAGGGAACCTGGTCACTCGAGTGCGTGCTCGACAAGCTCGCAGCGCAGCTCGGCGTCGACCCGCTCGAGCTGCGGAAGCTCAACTACGCCGAGGTCGACGCGATGGACGGACGTCCGTTCTCCTCGAAGGGCCTGATGGAGTGCTACCGCCGCGCCGAGCCGCACTGGGCGCGGCGCCAGGAGGTCCGCGCCCGCTCGGACGAGATCTGGAAGCGAGGGATGGGGATGGCGAGCCAGATCTGGTACGGCGGCGGCGGCCCGCCCAGCTACGCCTGGGTGCGACTCGGGTCGGACGGGCGCGCGAACGTGGTCACGGCGATGCAGGACATCGGCACCGGCACGCGCACGGCGGTGGCGATGGTCGCCGCGGAGGAGCTCGGCCTCCCGCTCGACCACGTCGAGGTGCAGATCGGAGACTCGGCCCGCGGGCCGTACGCGTCGATCTCGGGTGGCTCGTCGACGCTTCCCTCGATGGGACCCGCCGTGCGCTCGGCAGCCGCGGATGCGGCTCGCCAGGTGGTGGAGCTGGCGGCGCAGCGGTTCGACCGCCCCGAGGAGACGCTCACCCTCCGCAGCGGCAACATCGTCTGCTCCGACGGCGGTAGCTGGCCGCTTGCAGAGATCACCGGCCTGCTGGACGCCGGCCAGATCCTGGGCAAAGGCGCACGCGGCCCGAACCCGACCGGGATGCGCGTGCTCACGTTCGGGCTCCAGCTCGCCGAAGTCGCCGTCGACGTCGGCACCGGTGAGGTGCGAGTCGAGAAGGTCGTCGCGATCCACGACGTCGGTCGCGTGATCAACCCGCTCGGCGCCCGCAGCCAGATCGAGGGCGGGATCATCCAGGCGCTCGGGCACACATTCTCGGAGCACCGGCTCGACGACCCGCGCACCGGCACAGTGTTGACGAAGACGCTCGACGCGTACAAGCTGCCCACGATCGCCGACGTGCCGGAGATCGTCTGCGATCTCGTCGACGTCCCCGACGAGCACTTGACGAATCTCGGCTCGAAGGGGCTCGGTGAGCCGCCGATCGTGCCGACGGCGGCCGCGATCGCCAACGCAATCCGAGACGCGACCGGCGCAGACGTCACCTCGCTCCCAATCACGCGCGAGGAGATCCTGCGCGCGCTCCGCGAGGCCGAGGCGCGCGCAAAGGGGAAGGAGCCCGTTGCGGCTGGAGCGGCCTAGCTCGTCCGCGGAGGCGGTGGCCTCGCTCGCCGACGGACGCGCGCTCGCGGGCGGCACGGAGCTCGTGCCGCTGCTGCGTGACGGGATCGTCGCGGCAGAAAAGCTTGTCGACGTCCGCGGCGCCGTGCCGACCGGCATCTCCGGACGAACGATCGGCGCCGGCACGACGCTGGCCGAGCTCGAAGCCTCAACGGAGATTCCTACGGCACTGCGCGAGGCGTGTCGGCTGGCGGCGTCGCCCCAGCTCAGGAACATGGGCACGATCGGCGGCAACCTGCTCCAGGCGACGCGCTGTTGGTACTGGCGGCTCAAGTTCCCGTGCCGGCTGCACGGCGGCGACACGTGCCACGCACGCGACGGCCAGCACCGCGAGCACGCGTTCTTCGGGAACGACTTCTGCGCCTCCGCGCACCCCTCCGACCCGGCCGCCGCCCTGCTCGCGCTCGGCGCCCGCATCCACACCGACCGACGCGAGCTCGGGCTCGCCGAGCTCTACCGACTGCCCACGGAGGACGACCGCTCGATCACGACCCTCGCTCCCGACGAGCTGATCCTCGAGCTCGAGCTGCCCGAGGTCGAGGCGAGCGCCTACCTGAAGGCGATGGACCGGCAGCGCTGGGCGTTCGCGCTTGTCGGCGTCGCCGCCGCGCGCGTCGGTGGCGAGATTCGGATCGCGCTCGCGGGGGCGGCGCCGGTCCCGTGGTTGCTGTCGTCACGCGACGAGCTCGACCGCGCCACACCGCTCGAAGGCACGGCGTTCAAGGTCGAGATCGCCCGCACACTCGTGACGCGAGCGATCGCGGCGCTCTAGATACGATCGCGCTCGTCATGCGACGCGCGCTCCTTCCTTCGCTACTCAGCCTGGTGCTCGCGCTGTCGCTCTCGGCCTGCGGCGGCGACGACGAGGAGTCGTCAGGCGCTGGCACCGGTGCATCGTCCACCGCGAACGACGGCTGCGAGACCGTCGACGCGCCGGAGGCGAAGGCCGACGGCGGCGAGACGGCGCCCACCGGCTCGCTCGAGGCCGGCACGACGTACGAGCTCGTCGTCGAGACCAACTGCGGCAGCTTCAC
This sequence comes from uncultured Gaiellaceae bacterium, assembly GCA_963829845.1. Taxonomy (GTDB): domain Bacteria; phylum Actinomycetota; class Thermoleophilia; order Gaiellales; family Gaiellaceae; genus Gaiellasilicea. The sequence goes on from CAWHKD010000030.1 coordinate 91,152, forward strand.
GATCAGGCTCGATCCAACGCTCGCGCCGAAGACCACAGCATCGCTCGTCGCGCTCGCCGAGGACGGGTTCTACGACGGGACAACGTTCCACCGGGTCGTCCCGGGCTTCGTGATCCAGGGCGGCGACCCGACCGGTACCGGCACAGGCGGGCCCGGCTACACAACGACTGACGAGCCGCCGACCGACACCCAGTACACCGAGGGGACCGTGGCGATGGCGAAGTCGGCAGCAGATCCGGCCGGGACCTCCGGCAGCCAGTTCTTCGTCGTCACTGCGCCGGATGCCGGGCTCCCACCCGAGTACGCCGTCGTCGGCACGGTCACGGAGGGGATGGAGACCGTGAGCGCGATCGAGGCGCTCGGCACCGGCGACGGGCCGCCGGCAAAACCGGTCGTGATCGAGAAAGTGACCGTCCGGAAGAGCTGATGATCGGCGCCGTCGTCCTCGCTGCAGGTGCAGCGACGCGGTTCGGCGCGCCGAAGCAGCGGCTGCTCCTCCCCGCCGTGCTCGAGCACGTGCAGGGCCTCGACCAGGTCGTCGTGGTCGCGGGTGCGTACCCGCTCGAAGGCGCGATCGACTGCCCCGACTGGGAGAAGGGGCCGGGCGCGTCGCTCCGCTGCGGTCTCGCCGCGCTGGCCCCGGACGTCGAGGCGGCCGTCGTGGTGCTCGCCGACGGCCCCTCGCTCGCACCTGCCGCGATCGACCGCGTGGTCGCCGAATGGCGCCGGAGCGCGTCTCCTGTGGTGGCGGCGAGCTACGGCGGCGACCGCGGTCACCCGCTCCTCGTCGCACGCGCCGCCTGGGCCGAGATCCCGGACGAGGGCCTGCGCGCGTTCGAGCCGTTGCTCGTCCCGTGCGACGACCTCGGCGAGCCGGGCGACGTCGACTACCAAGCGGATCTGCCGGAAAGGTTCAAGAGTGGCGCCGACGAACCGATGTAACACGCAATGGAGCTCGTTCGCCCAGTCCCCCAGAGCCTCGAGCTCGTCACGACCCGCAGCGCGCTGGCCTCGGCGCGCCTCCATCGGCGCCTGACCGTCGAGCAGGTCGCGAAGCGCTCCGGGCTGACGCCCGACCAGATCGAGTGGCTCGAGGAGGGCCGGGTGTACCGCTTCCCCTCGACCGACCACGCGATCGAGGCGACCCTGATTCTCTCGTCGGCGCTCGAGATCGGCCCGCGTGAGGCGCGGGAGCTCGCCGGGCTGCCGACGCCGCCACGGCCGCTCGACGTCAACCCCGCCGCCCGCCTGATCGGCGTCGCCGCGCTCTCCGCAGCGCTGATGGCGTTCGTCGCCTTCGTGCTCGTCCCCGCGGTGGCCGGAGAACCTGCCGTGACACCGATCGACCCGGTCGTCGCCCAGGCAGCGACCCTGCCGAAGCCGTGGAAGATCCACGTCGACGTGCTGAACGGCGCCGGCGACATCAACTGGACGCGCCAGGTCGGCAGCCGGATCCAGTCGCTCGCCTACACGGTCAAGAAGGTCGGGCGCGCCGACCGGTTCGACTATCCGGAGAGCGCCGTCTACTACTCCGCCGGCGGCCGCCTGATCGCGGTCCGCCTCGCCCGGCAGCTCGGCTTCGTCACGCGTCCGCTCCCTGGGGGAACGAACCCGAATCGGCTGGTCGTGATCGTCGGCCCGCACCGCGGGCCTGGCTAGCCCTAGAGGCCGTCGGCGGTCGGGCCGCGGAGCTCGGTCAGCTTTGCCATCAGACCTGCGGGCATGCGCTCGGTCGCGGTCGTCCGGATGTAGCGACGAAGCTGCGCCTCGAAGCGATAGCGCCGGCGGCAGTACTCGCAGCCGCTGAGATGCCCCTCCGCGATCGTGACCTCGGCGGGTGTGAGGTCACGGTCGAGGTAGCCCTGGAGGAGCTCCTCGCACTTCTCGCAGTCGGCATCGCTCATGACAGCGTCTCCTCCGCCAGCGTCTGTTTCAGGATACGGCGACCGCGATGGAGGCGCGACATGACGGTCCCGATCGGGATGTCGAGGATCTGTGCGGCATCGGCATAGCTGAACTCGCCAAGGTCGACGAGGACGACGACGTCGCGGAAGTCGTGGGGCAGCTCGGCGAGCGCGTTGACAACGCCGCCCTGCGAGAGCCGCTCGACCACCTGCTCCTGCTCGAGCGCCTGCTCGCCCTCGACCGCGGCGAGCCGGTTCGCGAGGTAGTAGTCACCTTCCTCGAGCGGCTGCGAGTCGGGTGTTCGCTGGATCTTGCGGCCGCGATCGGTGTTCAGGTTGGTCAGGATCCGCAGCAGCCACGCGCGCATGTTCGTGCCCGGCGTGAACGAGCGCCAGCTCCTGAACGCACGGGCATAGGTGTCCTGAACCAACTCTTCGGCCTCCTCTCGCGTACCGACCATTCGGCGCGCGACCCGGTACACCTGGTCGGCGAACCCGAGCGCCTCCTCCTCGAAGTGGACGCGCTCCCGAGCTTCAGTGGCAACTCGCCGCGCTGCGTCCTCTTCTGGCTCGGCTGCACCGGACTCACTCACCCGGCCACCCTAATTGGTCTGACGCGAAGAAGAACGCCCCCGCGCGCACGCCTATTCCCTCTCAGACCTGCTCGACCTCCGGAAAACCGCCGCGCTTCAACGTCTCGACGATCGCGTCGCGGCTCGTGAGGCCGTCGTCCCAGCTGAGCGAGACCTGGCCCATGAGGGTCGCGTTCGCGGCCTCGATCCCGTCCACCTGGCGGAGCGTGCCCGCCAGCCGGCCGACGCAGCGCTCGCACCGGACGCCGCTGACCTGGATCACGTCGCTCACGGTGGCCATCATCTCGATCCTAGCGAGAGCTCTGCGTCCGCCTGCTCGATCAGCAATGGGTCGTGCGTCGCGCAGATCACCGTCGCGCCGGTCGTGTGGGCGACGTCGGCGAGGAGCGCGCCGAGGGCGAGCGCGTTGGCGCCGTCGAGCCGCGCGGTCGGCTCATCCGCGACGATCACGCGCGGCTCGACTGCGACTGCCCGCGCGAGCGCTGCTCGTTCGCGCTGGCCGGCCGAGAGCTCGGCGACAGGACGGTCGGCGTGCTCGGCGAGCCCGACCGCTGCGAGCGCTGGAGCCGCCTTGTCGGTCGGAAGCCCGCGGAGCTCAAGGGCGAGCTCGGTGTTCTCCCGCGCGCCGAGGAAGGGTGTCAGACCGGCGGTTTGGCCGACGAACGCGAGCCTCGTCCTCCGCAGCTCGGCGCGCCCCGCCCGGTCGAGTCCTGCGAGCGAGACCCCGTCGAGCACCACGTCGCCCTCGTCCGGCAGCTCGAGGCCCGCGAGGAGGCGCAGCAACGTCGTCTTCCCCGAGCCCGAGGGCCCGGTCACGACGGTCAGCTTCCCCGGCGCGAACGCTGCGTCGAGCCGCTCGAACGGTGTCGCAGTGCCGAAGCGCTTCGTCACCCGTCTGACCGTGACGAAGGGCGAAGGACTTTGTGTTTCAGAAACACTTGCGCCGTCCGGCGACTCGGGAGCGGCTTGGTTGTGCGGGACGAGGGGAGCTTGTGTTTCAGAAACACAGGTCCGGTCGGTTCGAGCACGACCGCGCTGCCGCGGAGCTCAGCCGTAGCGTGGCGATCGATGCCGGCCGTGCGAAGCATGTCCTCCGGGAGCCGGAGCCAGCCGCCGCGGCCGATCACGATCGCGCCGGCGCCGGCCGCACCCGCGATGCGCTCGTCCGAGATGCGGCCGTCGCGCACGTGGATGACGCGGTCGGCGCGTTCGGCCGAGGCGGGGTCGTGGCTCACGACGAGGGCGGTACCGCCCGACTCGTGCACGAGCTCGGCGATCAGCGTCAGCACGTCGCGCGCGGTGGCTGCATCGAGCTCGCCTGTCGGCTCGTCGGCGATCAGGAGCACGGGCCTGCTTGCGAGCGCCGCGCAGAGCGCAATCCGCTGCTGCTCTCCGCCGGAGAGCTCGCGCGGATGCGCGTCGCGGCGGTCGCCGAGTCCGACGCGCTCGAGCAGCTCGTCCGCGCGTGTATCGCGCTGCTCCTTGTCGCTCCCGGCCAGCCCGAGCTGGATCCCGACGAGCTCGCGCGCGGTCAGCTCGCCCGCGAGCGCGCGCCAGTAGTGCTGGTCGGCGTAGCCGATCGAGCGCGAGCGGAAGCGGGCCGCTCCCCAGCCGCTCAACGAGCCGACGTCGACGCCGGCGATCCGAACGGAGCCGGCCGAGGCGCGGTCAAAGCCGGCGACGATACGAAGCAGCGTCGACTTGCCCGATCCGCTCGGCCCGAGCACGACGCAGAGCTCCCCCTCCTGCACGGCCAACGTCAGCCCCTGCAGGGCCGCGACGCCGCCCTCGGGGGACGGATAGACCCGGAAGACGTCCTCGAGCCAGACGAGCGCGGTCACTCGAGCACCGTCATTCGAGAACCTCCGCGCGCGCAGGTACCGGTGCTGAGAACGCCCGCCGCGTCGCGAGCAGGATCAGTGCCGCCGCGATGAGCGCGTACGCGACGACCGCGGCCGCGACGACGATCGCGTCGACGTCGAGCACGAGCGGAGGCTCGGGCGCGGTGGCGCGTGCGGTCAGGCCGACGAGGTCGGTGACGACCGCGGTCAGCGCGAACCCTGCGAACGCGCCTGCGACGAGCCCTGCTGCGGCGACTGTGAGTGCGCGGAGGCGGACGATCCGCCGCAGCAGCGAGGGAGAGGCGCCCTGCGCCTCGAGGTCGAGCAACTCGCCGCTCTCGTCGCGCAGGTCGCCGAGCACCGTCAGCAGGATCCCGGCGAGCGCCAGGGCGAGTGCGGCGAGCGCCGCCGCCGAGAGCGCGAGCAGAGTCCCGTGCGCGATCGGATCGCGGCGCGCCTCCGCTTCGAGCGCGCGGCGCGAATCGACGTCAAGCACGTTGAACGGCTTGGACGCGAGTGCGCGGTCGACCTCATCCGCCGCGCCGCGGTCGCGCAGGCGGAGCCAGATTTCGTTTACGCGGCCTGCTCCTGGCCGTTCGAGATTGACGGCAGCCGCGAGTGCATCGCCGTCGCCGACCACCGCCTGGCCGTCGACGCCGGGGAAGCGCCGGATCGTCCCGACCACGCGCACCGTCATCCGCTCGCCCGCGATCTGCAGTGGCAGCAGGCCGCGTCGTCGGCGGCGGCACTAGGCGCGGTGTCGCGAGCACCGGCAGCGCCCGTCGCGGCTGCCGCGGCCGGATACCGCGTCGAGACCGCGTTCGTGAGCGTGTAGTGGACGGTCGAGCCGTCGATCTTCGCTCCGCCGAGGCCGACCCAGTCCGAGATCCCGCTGGGAACGTCCGGGAGTTCGATCGACACCGATCCGAGCAGCGCTTGTCCCGCGTCGGCGCCCCGCTCCTGGAGCCGGGTATCCGGCTCGATCGCGATTCCCGCGAGCCGGCCGCCGCGCGCCTCCGGCGGCAGCGGCTCGCCGAGGGCGACGCGCGAGAAGCGGCCGCTCGGGCCTTCGATCTCGGCGAAGAGGCGGACTCGGACCGGCGCCTTTGATGCGCGCCCGCAGCGTCCGGCTGAGCCGTGGGCCGTTGGTCGCCGGAGGTGCCTCGATCCGGCGAGCCAGCTCTTGCCTCGACTGGGGCATCTCGCTGTCGCGCCAGCCGTTCAGATGCGCGAGCTCGTCCGAATCGATGCCGAGCAGTGTGATCCCGCTCTCGCCCTCGAGCCGGCCGACGCCGCCGGTGAGCCGGAGCACCGGGATCGCCTCGACACCCGGCAGCGCGCGGAAGCGCGCGAGCGACGCCGCGTCCTGCACCGGGATCAGCCGCCGCAGGTCCTCCTTGAGGACGTAATCGAGCGGAACGCGGTGAGCCGCTTGGTCGCGCTCGCCACGGGCGAGCGTCGAGCGGTAGCTCTCGGCGAAGAGCGCCAGACCGAAGCTGACGACGAGGAACGCCGTGGCCGCGATCGCGTAGCCCGGGTTGCGCGCGAGCGAGAGCGAGGCGATTCGGAGGCCGAGCGAGCGTCCGCGTGCGAGCCGCTCGAGCAGGCGTAGCGTCGGCCGCAGCAGACGGGCGACGAGGACGGCAGCCGCGAATGTGACAAGCGCCGGCAGCAGCAGCGGCAGGTCTCCGTCGCCGTCGCCGCGGATGACCTCGAGGACGACCAGCACGGTCGCGGCGACCGCGGCAGCATCGAGGAGCCCGAATCGCGTTCGCGACACCCGGGCCGTGACGACGCCGACGAGGACCGCAGTCGCTGCCGCCGCGACCCCGATCGCGAGCGCGAGCCCCTCGCCGGAGAGGACGCTGCGCAGTGAGCACGTCGCCACCGGCGCGCCGGCACGCTCGGCGACGACGGCTCGCCCGAGCAGCCCCACGCGAGACCCGATCGCCGTCCCGGCCAGAGCGAGCGCGGCCGACTCGGCGACCGTAATGAGCGCGAGTTGCCAGCCGCGCGCTCCGTACCAGGCAAGCCTGCGGCGGGCCGCGAGCAGGTCGGGGCGAAGCGTCATCGCGGCAAGCAGCGCGAACGCGAACAGGAGCGCCGCAGCTTCGCCGCCGACGACGCCGAGCCGGCGGCCCGCCGCCCGGCTGGTCGCCTGGGCCTCGCGTAGCTCCTCGACGGGTGCGAGCAGGTCGAACGAGAACGACGCGCGCTGGAGGTCGGAGCGCGCCTTGGCGACGCTGCCGGCGAGGTCGTCGATCTTCCAGAGCCGCGGCTGCCCACGCGTAGCGGCGCCACCCACGCGTGGCTGCGGTAGATGCGAGTCGAGCGCGGGCGACGTCGCGAGCGTGTCGACGCCCTCGGCCAGGAAGAGCGGCGGCGGCGGGGGCCGGTGGTAGCCGGCCGCGCGAGCGAGCGGCCGGGCTGACCTCGGCCTCAGCGAGCGCGTTGTCGGTCGGCGTGAGGAAGTCGCCGAAGAGGATGCGGTCTTCGAGCACTGCCTCGCCGACCTCGACGAGTCTGAGGCCTGGGGGGTGCGGAAGGCGACCCTCGCCGCGCAGGCGGAGCACCTCGCATCGCTCGGGCGTGCACGTCCGCGGCAGGCGGCCGGTGCGCAGCGTCACCCAACGGCCGAGATCGCTCGACCCCTCCGAGTCCCGCGAACGTCCCTGCAACGGAGGTCTCGCGGAAGAGGACGACCGGCGTCGGCCGAGGGACTCCGACTGCAGCGAGTGCCTGCCGTGCCCGCGCGTCGAGCCGGCCGTACGGCTCATCGCTCAGCCCCGGAAGGCCGAACCAGACCGCGCGGACCGAGCGCTGGCCGTCCGGGATCCGCTCGATCGCCTGCGCGACCGCGCGATCCTGCGCCACGAGCGCCCCCGCCCTGCCGCCGAGGACGACCGACGCACCGGCCGCGATCCCGAGCACGACAAGGACGAGCGGGCGCGCTGCGCCGGCTCAGCCGCGCGCCGACGAGCCGGAGCGGATAGAGCGCGGAGCGGAGGCTCTTCATGCCGCCGTGACCGTCTCACAAGATCGGCCGCAACCGCCTCGAGCCCCTCGCGGCGGCCGATGTCCAGCTGCCGAAGCGCCTCCACGGGCTCGCGCAGCGTCGCGACGATCTCCCACGTGCCGAGCTCCCGCGCCGCCGGCTCGACGGCGTCGAGCACGTCGGCCTGCGGCTGCGGTGGCGCCGCGCAGAGCGCCTGCACCAGAGCGACGAGCGCGGCCGCGCGGTCGACCGACGTCGCCTGGTCGGCGATCCGCACCTCGAGCGTCCCGAGCCGCGGATGTGGACGTGCGTCCCACCAGATCCGCGTGTAGTCGACGCCGGCCGCCGAGACCTCGGCCTCCCAGTCCGCCTCTGTTTCCAGCCGCGGCGGGGGGCCGCCCCGGGGAAGCAGCCGCAGTCGGACAAGCCGCGACGAGAGCGCCCCCGTCTCCTCACCAGCCAGGTACGGCGAGTTCGCCGAGACCTCGAGCAGGGCCGGCAGCCAGAGTCGGAGCCCCTCGAGCGTGCGGAGGCACGCGTCGAAACTCTCCATCCCGACGTGGACGTGGAGACCGCAGACGAGTTGCCCCTTCGCGGTCGCCCCGAGCTCGTCGACCATCTTCCGGTAGCGCGGCTCTCGAACGATCTGCTGCTCCTCGGGAATCGAGAACGGGTGCGATCCCGCCGCGGCGACGGCGAGACCTTCACTCTCCGCGAGCTCGACGACGAGGCGTCGAAGCCGGCGGAGCTCGTCACCTGCCTCGAAGGCGGTCTCGCAGATCGGCGTGTTCGTCTCGATAAGGCAGGAGAAGAGCTCGGTCTTCAGCCCTTCACGGGGGAGCAGCCTCTCCACCCCCGGCGCCAGCGCGAGCGTCTCAGGGTCGAGCAGCATCAACTCCTCCTCGACGCCGAGCGTCAGGCTCCGGCCGAAACTATCGGCCACGGACCGCGTGAACGGGCCGTCCGGCCGCCTCCCACGCGTAGTACGACGCGCTCGGCCCGAAGCCGTTCTCGTACGGGACAACGCGGGGATTGCGGCCGACCTCCTTCGCGCGCTGCGCGTGCCAGAGGAGGTTCGGATCGTCGCGCTCCTCCCAGACGAGGACGAGATGTGCTGCCGTCATGAAGTCGGCCACGAAGGTGCAGCCCTTGGCCGGACAGGGAAAGGGATCTGTACGGACGCAGAACCACCCGGCGTGCTCGCCATCCGTGTCGTCGGCCCAGACGAGCTCGTGCTCCTCGAGCCACTCGTCCTCCATGATCATCGACCCCCGCCGCGGCTCCTGCGCTTCCACGGGTCAAGGTTAGACGGATGGGGAGTATCTCCGGCGGAGTGCGTGGTCACAATGAGCACATGAGCGAGCGGGACGTCGCAATCGTCCTGTCGGGCGGCGGCGTGAACGGCGTCCTGCTCCAGCTCGGCTTCCTGAAGCGGCTCCGTCGCAGCGAGCTGTGGCCACGGGTCGCATGCATCTACGGCACGTCGGCCGGTGCGCTGACCGGGTCGATGGCTGCACTGGACCGCCTCGATGACCTGGAGGAGTTCACACTCGGCCTGCAGCCGCGCGACGTCTTCGCTCCGCAGCCCCTCTGGCAGCTGCCGCTGAACGGCCTCCACCACTACGCCCTGCCCGCGACCATTGCCGGGCGGCTGATCGAGCCGACCGAGCTCGCGCGCCTGCTCGCGGCAGCGCCGATCGAGCTGATCGTGTTCGCCACCGACGTCTCCGAAGCCGCCGAGGCCTCGTATGAGCTCGCCTATTCCTCCCACGAAGCACAGCCCGCGACGATGGCGGAAGCCGTTCTCGCATCCGCGGCGATCAGTGCGCTCGTGCTACCGCTCCCGGTCGACGACCGGATCGCCACCGATGGAGGTTGGGTGCGGAACTTCCCGCTCGGCCGCGCGCTGGAGCGTCCGGACGTGACGCTCGTCGTGGCGTTTCGTCACGTCCCGACGTACCCCCGCGTCGGCATCGAGCCGCTCGACCGCCTGCGTCGCCGGCTGCAGCGGTTCCGCGCCGTCCCACCTGTCCGCGCTCTGATCACCCAGCTCGACGAGGCCGAGAGCCGGGCCGCGCGCGGCGAGCCGGTCCACCTCGGCGACATGATCATCCGCCTGATGCGGGTCGCGATCCAGCGGAACACCGCCCTCGAAGAGCAGCTTGCCGCCGAACGAGATGCCGCCTGCCAGGAGCTGGAGACACTGCGCGCCGACCTGATCCAGCTCGCGCGCGAGCACGCGCGGCCGGGTCGGCGCAACCGCGCCGCACGTGCCGTCGAGCAACGCTTCGCCCGCACGACGCTGCCCCGGAACGTGCCCAGGATCGTCGTCCGCGGCTCAGCGGGCGCCGACAGCCTCGAGCAGGGCTTTCGCGAGAGCCCGGAGTGGACCGAGCACGCGAAGCGGGCACTGATCGCGCGCGGCTGGGACGCCGCCGACGCCGAGCTGCGCGCTCATGACGCCGGCCTGCTCGAAGAGGCCTCCTGAACCGACGCTAGCCGGTCGGCGTCGAAGCCTGGCGGCCGAGCGTGACCGGGACGGTGACGATCTTCGTGCCGCGATGGATCTGGACGTTGACGGTCTGGCCGGGCTTGTGCCGCGCGAGCGCATCGCGCAACTCCTCGGTCGAACCGACCCGCCTCCCACCGACGGCCACGATGACGTCTCCGCCGAGGACGTGACTTTCGCCGGCGACGACGACGTCCGTCGTCCCGCCCTTGAGCCCTGCTTTCGCCGCGGCGCTCCCCTCGGTCAGGTCCTCGACGAGCACGCCCTCGTCGACGGGGAGCCGGAAGACGCGGGCCAGCTCGGCCGTGACAGTGCTGCCCGAGATCCCGAGATAGGCACGGTCGACCCTGCCGGTGGCGGTCAGCTGTGCGACGACCTCCTTGACGGTGTTCGAGGGCACGGCGAAGCCAATCCCGACGTTGCCCGTCGACCCGTCGGCGCGGGCGATCTGCGAGTTGACACCGATCACTTCGCCACGCCCGCTCAAGAGCGGCCCGCCGGAGTTGCCGCTGTTGATCTCTGCGTCGGTCTGAATCACGTGGTCGATCGGATAGCCGTTCGGCGCCGTGATCGTCCGCTCCTGGACCGCGCTGACGATGCCGGCGGTCGCGGTCCGGCGGAGGCCGAACGGGTTGCCGATCGCAACCACCGGATCGCCGACGCGGATGGTGTCGGAGTTCCCGAACGCGAGCGGGGCGAGGCCGCGCGATGTCGACTGCACGCGCAGGACGGCGATGTCGGTCGAGGGGTCGCTGCCGACGATCGTTGCGCTGAGGGTGTCCCGGTTCGAGAAGCTGACCTCGATCTGCTCGGCGCCTTCGATCACGTGGTAGTTCGTGACGATGTGGCCCGTCTTGTCGATCACGAAGCCGGAGCCGAGCGCCTGCCGGGGGGCGGACTGCTGCTCGAACGGCGCCGCGGAGGGATTGTCCGACGCAGCTGCCGTCGACGTGATCTGGACGACCCCGGGCGCTGCACGCGCATAGATCTCACTGACCGTGAGCCGACCGTCATCGGCGACCGGGGCGGCGGGGGTGGGAGAAGGGGAGGTCCTCACCACCGTTGTCGTACCGCCGCCGAGGTCGCCGGTCAGGGTCACGCCTCCGAGTGCGACCAGGCCGCCGAGGAGGGAGGCAGCGCCGAGCGCAGCGGCGCGAATGACGTTCGTACGTCTCACCCGATCGTTGTACCGAGAGGGTCTTAACAGCCGGTGTGAAGCGCGTTAAGCCTCCGTTGCGGCGGTTCTCGAGCGCCTAGGAGCCCGGATCCGGCGGGCGCGGAGGCAGCGGATCGGGGCGCGGATCCGGGCGCGGAACGGGCGGGACCGGGTCTGGCAGCGTCCCGCTCACGCGAGTGCTGCCGTGCGCTCTGCGGGCTCGCGATCAGCACCGAGCGCCTCGTCCAGCTTCGCCTGCAGCTCGCCGGTCTCGTACAACTCCTCGACGATGTCGGCCCCGCCCACCAGCTCGCCTTTGATGAACACCTGCGGAATTGTCGGCCAACCCGAGAGCGCCGACAGCTCCTGCCTGATCTGCGGGTCGGGCAGCACGTCGACCGCCGTCACCGGCGCGCCGGCCGCCCGGAGCGCACGCAGCGCCCGGTCGGAGTTGCCGCACATGACGAGCTGCGGCGTGCCCTTCATGAAGAGGCTCACCGGCTCGTTCTCGATGATCTCTCTGATCTGCTCGCTCAACTGTGTCGCCGGCTGGCTCATGCCTGTCCTCTCGTCTTGATCCGGAGCTCGTGGATCGACCCGTCGCCGAGCGGCGCCGCGAGCGCCTCGTAGACGAGCCGGTGCTGCTCGACCAGCGAGAGCCCCTCGAAGCGGCCGCTCGCGATCGTCACCTGGAAATGGTCGCCGCCGCCGGTGCGGTCCTCGACCGCGACCTCCGTCGCATCGGGGAACGAGTCGCGCAGGAGCAACTCGAGCGTCTCGGTGCCGGCCATAGGATCATCGTAGCCATGGGGCGCACCCGCTCCTTCCTCGTCTCCCTGCCCGAGCGCATCGTCCGGTCGCTGGTCGCGGTCGTCGCCGGCGCCACCCATGAGGCTGCCGAGGTCGTGCTGCCGCGCTTCATCAGGCGCTCGCGGCTGTACGAGGTGAGCGCGAAGAACCTGCTCCGAATCGCGATCGAGCTCGTCGGCGACGTCGAGAGCGAGCCACCGTCCGGCCAGCCCGACGCCGGCGAGCTGTTGAAGCGGAAGACGGCCGGCAACGTGGTCGAGCTGAGCTCGATCGTGGCGCTCGGATTCTCGCCGCTGTGGCTGCTCGCGGCTGCTTCAGATGTCTCTCATGGCTCCCGCGTGTACGTCCAGTCGCTGGTGGACGAGCTGAAGCGCGCCCGCGTGCTCGCGGAGGGATCGGAGCTGAGGACGATCGACGATGTGCTCGCGGCGCTCGAAGGGACGTCGGGCACGACAGCGCGGCTGATCGACCTGCCGCCGCTCGAGCTGGCCGACCTGCGCGCGTCGCTCGCGGAGCTGCGCGCGAGCGCCGCCGAGCTGCCGTCGCCGCAGGAGCTCGCCGGGCTCTATGAGGGCTTGCGCCGGACAGCGGCCCGCGAGCGGCGCCCGCTGCTCGACGTCTCGTCCGGGATCGGACTCGCCTTCCTGCTCTCGGCGCGCAACGTCGGTCGCGAGCACCTCGTGGCGCCGTACCGCGAGGATTGGCAGCCGTTGCGCGCGGAGGGCTTTGCGGCCTACTCGCGGCGCATCGCGGCACCGTACCGCGACGCTGTCGCCGGCCACTTCGACGCCGCGCAGGTGAGTTGGACCGACCGTGCGCTCGCACGCTTGCGCCGGTGACGCTCTTTACCCGGTTCTGACCGCGGAGGAGTACCTTGTTCGGGGTGAAGCTCGGGCTCGCGACGGTTGCGGCCTTCGTCGCGCTCGTAGCGACCGTGTCCGCACACGCCTCGACTCCGATCCCCTGGTGCGGCACGAGCTCGTCCGCGATCGACCGTCTACCCGACGCGACGTCGGCGTACGCCGTGCACGTTGCCTACGTCAGGCCGGCGAGCGCCCCCGATCGGTTCGCCGCGCTGGCGCCGCGCATCGTCGGCGACACCGCCGCGTTCGACACGTGGTGGCGCCGCGAGGACGCGACGCGGACGCCGCGGTTCGATCTCTTTCCGGCGCCGGGCTGCGCGACGTCGTTCGGAGCGCTCGACATCTCGAACGTGCAGCTGCCGCGCACGGTCAGCAACATCAACAGCGCCTTCCAGGAGCTCCGCCTGCAGCTGTCGTCGGAGATCGGCTTCAACGAGCGTGAGAAGGCCTATCTCATCTATTACGACGGCCCGACCGGTCAGGTCGGCGAGGATCACGTCTGCGGGCAGGGAGCGCGCGCGAGCGGCTTCGACCTTCCCGGCCTCGCGGTCGTCTACCTCGACTCCTGCGACGCCGACGTGGGCGACTCGCTCAGGCCCGTGGTTGCGGTGCACGAGCTGGTGCACGTCTTCGGCGCCGTCGATCGGGCGGCGCCAAACTCCTGCAGGAGCGGCCACGTCTGCGACTTCGGGCTCGATCTCATGACCGCCGTCCTCACCGGTGAGGAGCTCGAAGCGCACGTCCTCGACGCCGGCCGCAACGACTACTACGGCCACCTCGGTAGCTGGGCCGACGTGCAGGACTCGACCTTCCTCGAGCGTCTCGACTCGCCCGACCGGACGCCGCCGACCGTGCCGGCAGCCTTCCGCGTCGGCGACGCAGCCACCGGCTCCGTGCGCCTCTCCTGGCAGGCCTCGTCGGACGATGTCGGGCCGGTCACGTACAGGCTCTACCAAGACCGTCTGTTCGTGCGCGAAGTGTCGACGACAACGGTGCTCCTGCCCGAGACGGACGGCGTGACGACCTACGCGGTTCGCGCGACCGATCCGGTAGGGCGACTGAGCGCGCCGGCCGCCGCGCGGTTCCGTCCCGATGCCGGCATGGTCGACGAGCAGGGTCGGCTGATCCGCGACACCGTCCGGCCACCGCCGATCGCACGGGTCACGATCAAGCGCACGGCGAAAGTAGCCGTGCTCTCTTGGCCGGCGGCGCACGATGTCGGCGGTCTGCGCGCGTACCGCGTCAAGGTCGGCTCGCGGACGCTCACGGTGCAGAAGCCGACGATCACCCTCACGCGCGCGCGTGTTGGCGGCCCCGTTTCGATCGCGGCGATCGACCGCGCCGGCAACGTCGGACCGTCGCTCGTAGTCGCGCGCGCCCGCGTGCACTGACGGTTCGCCGGCCGCGCCGCGCAGTACGTGCGGGACGGCTTCGTCCGCTCCTGGGAGCGGAGCTGCGCCCTCAGCTCGGCTGAGCCCGAAGCGGACATGTCCTGGGGACAGTCCCTGGGACGTGTCCGGAACGGCCCGGAGAGACAGGCGTTCGATACATTCGAGGCATGGCCGACGAGCTGGCAGCGCGCTCCACCCTCACGGTCGGCGACCGCAGCCTCGAGATCTTCCGGCTCGACGCGCTCCAGCAGCAGTGGGACGTCGCGCGGCTCCCCTACACGCTGCGGATCCTGCTCGAGAACGTGCTCCGCAACGGCTCGCGCGAGGACGTCGAGGCCGTCGCCGGCTGGGTGGCGACGGACGAGCCGAGCCGCGAGATCTCGTTCGCGCCCGCCCGCGTGCTGCTGCAGGACTTCACGGGCGTGCCGGCCGTCGTCGATCTCGCCGCGATGCGGAACGCGATGGCCGACTTCGGCGGCGACCCGGAGCAGATCAACCCGCTAATCCCCGTCGAGCTCGTGATCGACCACTCGGTGCAGGTGGACGTCTTCGGCACGGCAGCGGCCTTTGCGCGCAACGTCGAGCTCGAGTTCGAGCGCAACCGCGAGCGCTACGCCTTCCTCCGCTGGGGCCAGAGCGCCTTCCGCGACTTCAAGGTCGTCCCGCCGGGGACGGGGATCGTGCACCAGGTCAACCTCGAGTACCTGGCCCGCGTGATCGAGGAGCGCGACGGCGTCGCCTTCCCGGACACGCTCGTCGGCACCGACTCGCACACGACGATGGTGAACGGGCTCGGCGTGCTCGGCTGGGGAGTCGGCGGGATCGAGGCGGAGGCGGCGATGCTCGGCGAGCCGCTGTCGATGCTCGTCCCGAAGGTCGTCGGCTTCAAGCTGACGGGCAAGCTCCCCGAGGGAGCCACCGCGACCGACCTCGTCCTCACCGTCACCGAGATCCTGCGCCAGGCGGGCGTCGTCGGGAAGTTCGTCGAGTACTTCGGCCACGGGCTCGCCTCGCTGCCACTCGCCGACCGGGCCACGATCGGGAACATGTCGCCCGAGTACGGCGCAACGTGCGGCTTCTTCCCCGTCGACGAGCTGACGCTCGAGTACCTGCGGCTGACGGGCCGGAGCGCCGAGCGGATCGAGCTCGTCGAGGCCTACTGCAAGGAGAACATGCTCTGGCACGACCCGACGGAGGAGCCGACCTACTCGCAGGTGGTCGAGCTCGATCTCTCGACCGTCGAGCCCTCGCTCGCCGGCCCGCGCCGCCCCCAGGACCGCGTCCCGCTCACCCACGCGAAGACGTCGTTCCTCGACGCGCTCGGGACGTTCGGTGTCGAGAACGCGCTGACGAACGGAAGCCACGACAAGGCCGTCGCCGACACCTTCCCCGCGAGCGACCCGACGACGGAGCAGGCGCCCGGCGGCGCCGCGGAGCCCGAGCCCGACTCGACACCGGTCGCGGTCGTGGGCCCGGGTCGGAAGAGCGTCCCCGTGGCCGGATCCGACTACGCGCTCGAGCACGGCAGCGTCGTGATCGCTGCGATCACCTCCTGCACGAACACGTCGAACCCGCAGGTAATGGTCGGTGCCGGACTGCTCGCGAAGAAGGCGGTGGAGCGCGGGCTCACGAGCAAGCCCTGGGTGAAGACGAGCCTCGCCCCCGGGTCGAAGGTCGTGACCGAGTACTACGACCGCGCCGGCCTGACGACCTACCTGGAGCAGCTCGGCTTCCACACCGTCGGCTACGGCTGCACGACCTGCATCGGCAACTCGGGCCCGCTCCCGGAGCCGATCTCCGTCGCCGTCGAAGAGGGCGACCTCGTCGTCTGCTCCGTCCTTTCCGGCAACCGCAACTTCGAGGCCCGGATCCACCCCGAGGTGAAGGCGAACTACCTTGCCTCGCCGCCGCTCGTGGTCGCCTACGCGCTCGCCGGCCGGATGGACCTCGACCTGCTCGAGGAGCCGCTCGGCGAGGACACGGACGGCAACGACGTCTACCTCCGCGACATCTGGCCGAGCGCGGCCGAGATCCAGGAGACGATCACGGCGTCGGTCCGGGGCGAGATGTTCCGCTCGACATACGCAGACGTCTTCACCGGCGACCAGCAGTGGCGCGAGCTGCCGGTCCCCGAGGGCGAGCTCTTCGAGTGGGAGCCTGATTCGACCTACGTACGGCGGCCGCCGTACTTCGACCAGATGCCGACGAGCCCGCAGCCGTTCGGGGATGTGGCCGGTGCCCGCTGCCTCGTCATGCTCGGCGACTCGGTCACGACCGACCACATCTCACCTGCGGGCTCGATCAAGCCGGAGTCACCGGCCGGCACGTACCTCCTCGGCCACGACGTCGAGCGGAAGCACTTCAACTCCTACGGCTCTCGCCGCGGCAACCACGAGGTGATGGTGCGGGGCACGTTCGCGAACGTGCGGCTGAAGAATCTGCTCGTGCCCGGCTCCGAAGGCACGTGGACGGTCCACCTTCCCGACGGCGAGGAGATGACGATCTTCGACGCCTCGCAGCGTTACCTGGCGGAGGGGACGCCGACGATCGTGATCGCAGGCAAGGAGTACGGCTCGGGCTCGTCCCGCGACTGGGCGGCGAAGGGACCGAACCTGCTCGGCGTCAAGGCCGCCATTGCGGAGAGCTACGAGCGGATCCACCGCTCGAACCTGCTGATGATGGGGATCCTGCCGCTCCAGTTCGGTCCGGGCGAGACCCCCGAGACGCTCGGCCTGACGGGCCGCGAGGCGTTCTCGATCGAGGGGATCGAGAACGGCGAGGCGAGCGAGGTGACGGTGCGCGCGGACGACACCGCCTTCACCGCCCGTGTGCGCCTGGACACGCCGCGCGAGCGTGAGTACCTGCGCCACGGCGGCATCCTCCCCTACGTGCTGCGCCGCCTGCTCGCCGCCTGAAATCTTTACTTTTTTCAACTGATATCGCGCTACTCTGGTCGCCCCCTGGCACCGACGGGGTCTCGGAGCCCGGGCTGGGGAGGGGAACGAACCGGGGGCGCCCACGTGGCGCCCCGGATCGTTCGGTTAGAGTGGCCGCCGACCGGGGTGCCCTACCGACGGGGCTGAGAACACACCCGCTGACCTGATCCGGGTAATGCCGGCGAAGGGAGGAGCAGAGGCGATGGACGACACGCCCTCCTGGGGAATCGCGCCGGTGCCCCAGCGGTTGCGCGTGCTCGGCCTCCTCGACCAGGGTCTCCTCTGGGGCAGCCTCGGTGTCTCGCTGCTCGTGCTCGTCGCAGGGACGTACCTCGTGCCCGCACTCTCGCTGCCTGATGCCTTTCTCGCGATCGTCCTCGGCGGTCTCATCGGCAACGCGATGCTCGGCGTCGCCGCGATGATCGGCGCCGACGCGCGCGTACCAGCGATGGTGCTGATGCGGGCGCCGCTCGGTCGGCGGGGCTCCTGGGGACCCACGGTCCTGAACGCGGCGCAGTGCGTTGGGTGGGCGATCTTCGAACTGCTGATCATCGCCACGGCTGTCGCCGCCCTCTCGGACGAGCTCTTCGGCTTCCGGGCGCAGTGGCTCTGGACGCTGCTCTTCGGCGGCGTCACGCTCGCGCTCGCCTTGCTCGGCCCGATCGGGTTCGTCCGCAAGTTCGTGCGCAAGTTCGCCGTCTGGGCCGTGCTCGCGTCGCTGCTCTACCTGACCTGGTGGGCGCTGGACGGCTCCGGCTTCGGCTCGCTCTGGGATCGCGAGGGCGAAGGCGGGTTCTCGGTGCTCGACGGCGTCGACCTCGTCGTCGCGATCACGGTCTCGTGGATCCCGCTCGTGGCCGACTACACACGCTTCGCCCGCAACCGCGGCAGCGCCTTCTGGGGGACCGCGGTCGGGTACTTCCTCGCGGGGACGTGGCTCTGGCTGCTGGGCGCCGTGCTCTTCTTCTCCCGCGACGTCACCGACCCTGCCGCCCTGCCGGTCGCGGTCGCGGCGGGCGGTGTCGGCGCCGTGCTCGCGCTGCTCGCCGTCACCGTCGACGAGACCGACGAGGCGTTCGCGAACGTGTACTCGGCCTCGGTCTCGATCCAGAACCTCGGCCCGGACCTGCCGCAACGGGCGCTGCTGGTCGGCGTCTCCGCGGTCGCGACGCTCGGCGCCCTCACGATCGACCTGCTCTCGTACGAGAGCTTCCTGCTCATGCTCGGCTCCTTCTTCGTGCCGCTCTTCGGCGTGCTCCTCGCGGACTGGCTCTCGGCGGGCGCCCAGTACCGCGAGCGGGACGTCTTCAACGGCCCCTCGGTGCGTTGGGGGATGCTGGCGGCCTGGATTGCGGGGTTCGCGCTCTACCAGTGGCTGCACCCCGTCGGCCCCTCGTGGTGGACGGATCTGATCGGCGAGGGTGCCGGCCTCGACCTCGGCGCGACGCTCCCGAGCTTCGCGGTCTCGGTCGCGCTCGGGCTCGCGGTCGCGACGCTGGGGAGGCGGCGCTTCTAGAGTTGACCCGATGCGCGGCGTCGCGGCGATCGGGAACATCGCTCTGGACACAATCGCGGGCGGCCCGCCGCGGGTCGGCGGCGCGCCCTACCACGCGGCGCGCGCCCTCCGACTCCTCGGCGGCAACTCGCGGATCGTGACGCGTTCGGCCGAGTCGGACCGCCGCGCCCTCGTCGCGCCGCTGGCGGCGCTCGGCGTCCCCTGGAGCTGGCTTCCCGCACCCACCACGACGAGATTCGACATCCGCTACCACGGCGAGGAGCGCGAGATGTCGATCGGCGACCCGGGCTCGCCCTGGTCGGTCGCGGACGCTCAGGCGGTCGGGCGCGCCGAATGGGTGCAAGTCGGCGGGCTGACGCGCGGCGACTTCCCGCCCGACGTGCTCGCGGCGCTCGCCCGCGATCGCCGGCTCGCCCTCGACGGCCAGGCGCTCGTCCGGCCCGCAGTCACCGGCCCCCTCGTCCTCGACGCCGACTTCGACCCCGACGTGCTCCGGCACCTGACGGTGCTGAAGCTGAACGAGGAGGAGGTCGCCGCACTCGGCGGTGAGGAGGAGGCAACCGCGCTCGGCGTTCCCGAGTTGCTGCTCACACACGGATCGACCGGGGCGCTGCTCATCAGCCGCGGCGTCCGGGAGCGGATCCCGGTGCGGCGGATCGACACCGATAACCCGACCGGCGCCGGCGACGCGTTTCTCGCCGGCTACGCCTGGGCGCGCGCGGCCGGCCACCGCCCGGCCTCGGCAGCTCGCCACGCCGCCACGACCGCCGCACGCGTGCTCGAGCTAACCGTCTCTCCCGCCGCGTGATCGCGCTCGTCCGGACGGTCGACGGCGTCGTTCAGGTCGACATCGAGATGGAGGTCGCGTTCGGCGAGGTCGACGCGCAGGTCGACCACGAGCCGATCGAGCTGGAGCTACCGCGCGTCGTCGCCGCCTCAGCGGCCGGGGCGACGGTCGTCGCCGTCGTCGACCGCCGGCCGCCGCTCGTCGTCTCCTACGACGCCGGCGCAACCTGGAACGAGGCCGGCGGCGGGCTTCCCCCGGGCTTCGACGTCGCCGTCGATCCCGCCGACCCGGACCGGATCCTCTTCGCGGCGCGCAACCGCCTCTACCTCTCAACGGACGGCGGCCGCTTCTGGCGCTCGCTCGCGCCCGAGCTCCCGGACGTGGAAGCGGTGGCCTGGGCCGAATAGGCTCGCGACATGACCGACAGACTGCCCCGCATCCTCCTCCACGCCGAAGGCGCCGCCGTCGCGGTCGTTGCCGTGACCCTCTACTTCCACGAGGGCTACGAGTGGTGGCTGTTGCTCCTGCTCGCGCTCGCGCCCGACCTGGCGATGATCGGGTACGCCGCCGGGCCCCGCGCGGGCGCAACGGCCTACGACCTCGTCCACACGTATGTGGGACCGGTCCTCCTCGGCGCGGGCGGTGTGATCTGGAGCTCCGACACGGCGCTCATGCTCGCGCTGATCTGGCTGACGCACATCGGCGTCGACCGTGCCGTCGGCTACGGGCTCAAGTACCCGAGCGGTTTCAAGGAGACCCACCTGCAACGGGTCTAACCGGCTCAGGGCACCTTGAACTCGCCGCGCGCGACCGTCACCGCGGAGCCGCCGACCTCGACCGACTCGATCGCGTCGCCGGAGCCGCTCGCGCGGGCGAAGAGCGTCGAGGGCCGCCCGATCTCCGTCCCCTGCTCGATCTCGATCTCCTCGCCCCACGGCACGACGTCATGACGGGCCAGGTGGCAGGCGAGTGGTCCGGCAGCGGAGCCTGTCGCGGCGTCCTCGCCGACGCCGTCGAGTGGCGAGAACATGCGCACCTTCCAGCTCTGGCCCGTGCCGGCGGCCGCGAGCGCACCGACGATGTCCAGCTCGCCGAGCGCGTTCATGTCCGGCCGCAGTCGGGCGACGTCCTCCTTCGACCCGAGCACGACGTACGCATGCCGAACGCCGTTGTCGTAGACCTCGACCGGCAGCCGCGAGCCCTCGACACCGAGCGCCGCGCACAGCTCCTCCACGTGCTCGTACGGCGCGACGGTCGGCACCGGCTGCGTCATCCGGCCGAAGACGATCCGTCCGCTCGGGTCGCGCTCCAACTCGACCGGAACGATGCCGTTGCCGGTCTCGAGCGCGATCGTCCCCAGCTGCAGCGGCGCGCCGAGTACGAACGCCGCTCCGAGGCACGGGTGGCCGGCGAACTGAAGCTCGTTCTGCGGCGTGAAGATCCTGATCCGCACGGTCCCGCCCTCGCGCGGCGGCAGCACGAAGACGGTCTCGGAGAGGCCGAGCTCGAGTGCCAGCGCCTGCATCGTCAGCTCGTCGAGGTCGCGGGCGTCCGTGAAGACCGCAAGCTGGTTCCCTGCGAGCGGCGTGTCGGTGAAGACGTCGGCGACCACGTAGCGGAACGAGCGCATCGCCTTGAATCTATCCTCAAGCCTCGTGCGACTGATCCTCGTCCGCCACGCCCATTCGGATCCCGGCGACCCCGACGAGCTGCGCCCGCTCAGCGCCCGCGGCCGCGACGAGGCACGCGCGCTCGGCGAGCGGCTGGCAGCGGAAGCGCCGGACCTCGTCGTCTCGAGCCCGTTGCTTCGCGCCCGCGAGACCGCCACCGCGATCGCCAAAGCCGCGGGCGTCGAGCTTCGGATCGACGAGCGGCTCGCGCCCGGTGCCGCCGCCGACGACCTCGTCGCGGTCATCGAGGGAGCCGGCCAGACCGTGGTCACGGTCGGCCACCAACCGGACTGCTCCGAGATCGCGCTCGCTCTCACAGGCGCGGATCCCGGCTTCCCGACCGCAGGCGCCTACGAGCTCGAGGTCAGCTGAGCCGCCGCTCCAGGTCGCGCCACCAGGAGGCGTCCCACTCCATCAGCTCGATCCCGTAGCGCAGCACCGCGCCGCTCGACTCGTCCAGCTCGCCGAGCTCGTCGCCGATCCGGCGAAACATGGTGGCCGACTCCTCGTACCACGCCTGCCGCCGGCGAATCAGATCGAGCCGCTGCTCCGCCGACATCAGGTCGCTGAAGAAGAGCTTCAGCAGGCCCTCGTCACGAACCTCGTACGCTTCATCCGGCTCCTCGAACCACGCGTGAAGGGCGTCTCGTCCGGCGTCGGTCAGGCTGAAGACCCGGCGCGGGACCCGCCCGCGGGGCTCCTCACGCGACTCGACGAGCCCGTCCGTTTCCAGCCGCCGCAGTTCCGGGTAGATCTGGCCGTAGCTCGCGCCCCAGAAGAAGCGCGTCGACTGATCCGTAATCTGCTTGATCTCGTAGCCGGTATGCGGCTGCCAGGCGAGCAGGCCCAGGATCACGCGTGCTGTGGGGCTGAGACTTGACATATCTGCCAGATGCATATTAACCTCTCTACCAGATATGTCTAGCGCCATCTCGGTGACCGGCCTGCGCAAGTCGTACGACGGCGTCGAGGCGGTCCGCGGGATCGACTTCGAAGTTGCGGCAGGAGAGGTCTTCGGCCTGCTCGGCCCGAACGGCGCCGGCAAGACGACGACGGTCGAGATCCTCGAGGGCTACCGGAAGCGCGACGGCGGCGACGTCTCCGTACTCGGCTTCGACCCGGGCCGCGCCGAGCGGGCGTTCCGTGAGCGGATCGGCGTCGTCCTGCAGCAGTCGGAGCTCTGGCCGGTGTTGACCGTCCGCGAGGTGCACAGGATCTTCGCCGGCTACTACCAGCACCCGCGCGACGTCGACGAGGTGATCGGCCTCGTCGGCCTGGCCGAGAAGCGGGACGCCCAGGTGAAGACGCTCTCGGGCGGCCAGAAGCGTCGGCTCGACCTCGGCGTCGCGCTGGTCGGCGACCCCGAGCTCGTCTTCCTCGACGAGCCGACGACCGGGTTCGACCCGGCGGCGCGGCGGAACGCCTGGGAGCTGGTCCGCTCCCTCCGCGCGCTCGGCAAGACGATCCTCCTGACGACGCACTACCTCGACGAGGCGCAGCAACTGGCCGACCGCGTCGCAGTGCTCCGCGCCGGCGAGATCGTCCGCATGGGCAGGCCGTCCGAGCTGACGGCGAGCGCCGGCGTCCAGATCCGCTACCGGCGCCTCGGCGAGCAGGTCGTGCTCGAAACCGATGAGCCGACGCGCGCACTGCACGAGCTGACCGGCCGCGCCCTCGCCGAGGGCTTCGAGCTCGAGGAGCTCGAGCTGCGCCGGGCGACACTCGAGGACGTCTACCTCGACCTCGTCGCGGAGGACGAGGCATGACCCTCTTCTGGCACCAGCTGCGGGCCGAGCAGCTGACGTTCTGGCGCAGCCGCGAAGCGGCGATCTTCGTCTTCCTGTTCCCGCCCCTGCTCTTCGTGCTGCTCGCCTCGGTCTTCGGCGAAGGGATCGAGGACGGGCGATCGGTCTCGAGCTATCTCGTCGCGGGCCTGATCGGCTACGCCGTCGCGAACACGGCACTCGGCGGCCTCGCGATCACACTCGTGATCCGGCGCGAGCAGGGACTGCTGAAGCGGCTGCGCTCGACTCCGCTCCCCGGCAGCCTCTACCTCGCCACCGTCCTGATCTCGAACCTCCTGATCGTCGTGCTTCAGTCGTTGACCGTGATCGCGCTCGGCGTACTCCTCTTCGACGCCGACGTGCCCGAGCAGGCGCTGCAATTCATCCTCACGCTCGTGATCGGCGCCGCCTGCTTCGCGGGGCTCGGCCTCGCCGCCGCAGCGCTGATTCGCTCCGAGGAAGCCGTCGCTGCCGTCGTGAACGTGATCGTGCTGCCGATGTCGTTCCTCTCCGGAGCGTTCGGCGAGACGGACAACCTGCCCCGCGCGCTCGAGCTCGTGGCCGACGTCCTGCCGCTCAAGTACCTGATCGAGCTCGTGCTCGCGACGTACGTCGACGGCGACCCGATCTCGAAGCACCTAGGAGCGGTCGGCGTCATGGCCGCCTGGGGCGCCGGCGGCTACCTCGTCGCCCGCGCCCGCTTCGGGTGGGAGCCGCGCGAGCGTTAGAGGACTTTCGGAGCAGGGTAGAAGGAGTCGCAATGCAGAATCTCGCCCCGATCGCCTTCCTCGACGAAGACGGCGACATCCGCGTCAATTTCGGCATGTTCGCCGGCCGCGAGGCCACGAAGGCCGAGATCGACGACCTGGCGAGAGCGCTGCTGGAGGAGGTCGACGCGATCACGATCGTCGCCGAGCAGCGGACGATCGCCGACCAGGAGATGGAGGCGTCGGTGCACCAGATCCGGATCGAGCTGAGCGAGGACGACCCCGGGCGGCCGCTCCTGATCACGGAACAATGGGCCACAGCCTGCGTGGCCGAGCGCCACTCTGAATTTTCCGCGCAGGAATGAGCATCCGCAGACGCGGATACTCATTCGCGCAAGATCCCTAAAGGGCCGCTTTGCGGCCGGTTTTCCTTGACGGTCGGTACTGTGGCTCGGTGGCCAGCCGCTCCGATCTCCGCAACGTCGCGATCGTCGCGCACGTGGACCACGGCAAGACCACGCTCGTCGACGCGATGCTCTGGCAGTCCGGCGCCTTCCGTGCGAACCAGGACGTCAACGAGCGCGTGCTCGACTCGATGGACCTCGAGCGCGAGAAGGGGATCACGATCCTGGCCAAGAACACGGCGTTCCGCTACGGCGAGACGAAGATCAACATCGTCGACACCCCGGGACACGCGGACTTCGGCGGCGAGGTCGAGCGCGGGCTGACGATGGTCGACGGCGTCCTCCTGCTCGTCGACGCGAGCGAGGGGCCGCTGCCGCAGACGCGCTTCGTGCTGCGCAAGGCGCTCGAGGCGAAGCTGCCGGTGATCCTCGTCGTCAACAAGGTCGACCGTCCTGACGCGCGGATCGAGGAGGTGGTGAACGAGGTCTACGAGCTCTTCCTCGACCTCGACGCCGACGAGAGCCAGATCGAGTTTCCGATCGTCTACACGAACGCCCGCGAAGGGCGAGCGGGCTCCGAGCCGGAGGCGCTGGCCGATGATCTGGAGCCGCTCTTCGAGCTCCTGCTCGAGACGATCCCGCCGCCCGGCCACGATCCCGACCATCCGCTGCAGGCGCTCGTGACGAACCTCGATGCGTCGCCGTATGTGGGCCGCCTCGCGCTCGCGCGAGTCCAGCACGGGACGATTCGCAAGGGCCAGCAGGTCGCCTGGTGCCGCGCCGACGGGAAGATCGAGCGCGCGAAGGTGACCGAGCTGTACGTGACCGAGGCGCTCGACCGCGTCGAGGCGGACGAAGCCGGCCCGGGTGAGATCGTCGCGGTTGCCGGCCTGCCCGAGGTGACGATCGGCGAGACACTCGCCGACCCGGACGACCCGCGCCCGCTGCCGGTCTCGACCGTCGACGAGCCGAGCCTCTCGATGACGATCGGGATCAACACCTCGCCTCTCTCCGGGCGGGAGGGCGACAAGCTGACCGCGAGCATGCTCAAGGGCAGGCTCGACCAGGAGCTCGTCGGCAACGTCTCCCTCCGCGTGCTACCCACGGAGCGGCCGGACACCTGGGAGGTGCAGGGTCGCGGCGAGCTCCAGCTGGCCGTGCTGGTCGAGCTGATGCGACGCGAGGGGTTCGAGCTAACGGTCGGCAAGCCCCAGGTCGTGACGCAACTCGTCGACGGGAAGGTTCACGAGCCGGTCGAGCGGCTCGCGATCGACGCGCCCGAGGACTACGTCGGTGTCCTCACCCAGCTGCTCGCGCTGCGAAAGGGCCGACTCGAGCAGATGGTCAACCACGGCACGGGCTGGGTCCGGCTCGACTACCTCGTCCCAGCGCGCGGGCTGATCGGCTTTCGCACCGAGTTCCTGACCGAGACCCGCGGCACCGGCATCCTCCACCATGTCTTCGACCGCTACGAGCCCTGGCACGGGGAGCTGCGGACCCGGCCGACCGGAAGCCTGGTCGCCGATCGTCGCGGCCCCGCGACGTCGTTCGCGCTCCAGAACCTGCAGGAGCGTGGCGCCATGTTCATCGGCCCGACGACCGAGGTCTACGAGGGAATGATCGTCGGAGAAAACGCGCGCTCGGAGGATCTCGACGTCAACGCGACCAAGGAGAAGAAGCTGACGAACATGCGCTCGTCGAGCGCCGACGAGCTCGTCCGCCTGATCCCGCCGCGGCCGATGTCGCTCGAGCAGGCGCTCGAGTTCATCCGCGAGGACGAGTGCATCGAGGTGACGCCGGCGAGCGTCCGCCTGCGCAAGGTCGAGCTCGACGCATCCCGCCGGCAGAGCTCGGCGAGCAAGAAGGCGAAGGCGCTGCGCGACCGCCGGCACCTAGTTTCTGGCGCGCTCGACCGCCGAGCAAAGCCGCCCGCGGACGTCGAGCTCGCGCTCGACCGGCCCCGTTACGAGCTCGCGTGCCACCGCGTCGACCTGGTCCCGCAGGGAACGGGCCGCCCTCCGCGCTCGTCTGTTCGCCCCGACGCCGTTCACGAGCCGCGCCAGGAACGCCAGTACCAGGCCGGCCGCGGCACCGCCGAGGAGGAGCCACGTTGGGATCGGGATCCCCGCAACTTCGGGGAGCGGGACGACGTCCTCGATCCGGAGCCAGCCGAGGAGCGCGAGAGCGACAAGCCAGAGTGCGCCGGCGGCCAATGCGATCGCGAAGGCGCTCTGGAGCCAGCCCGCGACCCGCCACCACCGCGGCCGCGACATTCGAAGGTCGGCGCCGGCGACGGCGCGATCGAGGCCGTCCGCCACTTCCTCGTCGGCCGCGACTGCCGCTTCCCGCACGAGCCGCGGCCAGGGCGGCGCGAGCCCCTCCGTCGCTCCGTCGGCCAGGCGACGCGCAGCACTGGCCACCTGCGCACGCTGGACGTCCGTCGGCGGCGGCATCGAGGTGCGCGTCTGCGGCTCCGGCGACTCCGAGAGCCTGAGGCGGCGGAGCGGGTCTGGCCGGAAGCGCCGGAGCCAGCGGACGGGCGGCCATCCGGTAGCAAGGACGCCTCGGCGCAGGTGGGCTGCTCGCACGGCGCGGACGACGGCCGGAACGCCAGCGGCCTCCTCGAGCGCCTCCTGAAGGCGCCGCGAGTCCTCTGCCCTGACGCCCCGCGCTCTGCCCTCGCAACTCGCCGCCAGCGGCTCTGCCGCCCGCTCGAGGTCGGCGGCCAGCTTGGCCACCGCGGCGTCCCGCGCCGCGACCCGCTCGGCGAGCAGCCGCCGCAGCTCGGGAATCCCGTCGCCGCTCTTCGCCGAGACGACGACGAGCGGGAGCTTCGGCAGGCCGTCGCGCTCGAGCAGGCGTTCCATGTCCGTTCGCCACGCCTGCACGTCGTCCGCTCCGAGCAGGTCGGCCTGGTTGAGGACGACGCCCATCGCCTCTGCGTGTGTCGCCAGCGGCCTGAGGTAGCGGTCGTGCAGGGAGGCGTCGGCGTACTTCTGCGGCTCGACGACCCAGAGGACGAGGTCGGCGAGACCGATTACGCGCTCGGCTTCGAGCCGATGTGATCTCTCGATCGAGTCGAAGTCCGGAAGGTCGAGCAGCACGAGGCCGCCGAGCCCGTCGTCGCCGAGGAGGTGACGGCGGCCGACCTCGAGCCAGTCGAGCAGCGCATCACTGCCGTCGCCCCAGCTCGCAGCCTGCCCGACCGACGTCGTCGGCCGGCGCCGCCCGACTGCGGCCAGGTCCGTGCCGGTGAGGACGTTGAAGAGCTGCGACTTGCCGACGCCGGTGGGGCCGGCGAGCGCGACGACCGTCGACTCGAGACCCAGCCCTAGCCGCGCACCCGCACGCTGGACGACGGCGCGAGCCGCGTCGACATGCGCGTCGTCGAGCCTGCCGGAGGCGAGATCGGCCGCCTCGCGCAGCGCCGCGAGCCGCTGATCGAGCTTCCCGCTCACGCAGCCCGGCGAACGGCATCGACGGCCGCGTGCAGCCGCGCGAAGCCATCCGCCTCCGGCACCACCTCGTCGAGCAGGGCGTGGAACCGGCCGGCCTCCTTGCGCAGCAGGCGGTCGACGCGCTCGATCAGATCCTCGCGGGCCCGCGAGGCCAGCGTCCGTACTGCCTGGTCGCCGAAGATCGCCTCGAGCACCTTCTGGCCCACGGCGGAGGTTCCGCCCGCGACGACCACCTCGGCACCGGTGAGGCCGCCGGTGTGCGCGAAGACCGCGAGCATCACCGTCAGCCCGGCGCCGTTGACGCCGAGCGACGCAAAGCGCGCCGTCGCCCGCTTAGAGGCACCTTCCTCGCGGACGAGGTCGAAAACGACGTCTTGCCACGCACGTACCTCGTCCTCTGCCGAGGTCGCGAGCTCGACAGTCGCCCGCTCGAGCGCAGGAGCATCCCGGAGCAACGCGCGCCCCGGCACGCGCTCCCTCCACGCCCGCGCCGTCCGCTCCGCGGCTCGCTCGGCGGCCGTGCGCACGACCGCCTCGACCCGATGCTCGACCGCCACCTTGAGCTCCGCATCTGCAGCCGGCGCGCCCGTGACGATGCTCTTGAGCCGGTCGCGAAGCCAGCCCACGCGAGTCTCGAGCGCGCGCATGACATCGCCGGTTCCAACGACCTCATGCCACCGCGCGAGGACCTCCCCGCGCAGCAGCGAGCCGCTCCGCAGCGCCGTCTCGACCTCCCGCAGCGCGTCCGCGTAGGCGTGATCGGCTTCGGCGCGGAGCTCGGCCGATGCCGCGAGCTGCTCCATCGCGGCCCGCTCGACGACGAGCGCCCGCACCGGCAGACTCGCCAGCGCGCCGCGCAGCGTCCTCCGCACGAGCGCCGCCCGCGCTTGTGCGTCTGCCGCGAGCCCGTCGAGCCAGGCCCGCACCGGCCAGAGCGCACCCGCCGGCAGCAGCTCCTGCTCGAGCTGCACCTCGGGGACTACGAGAACCTCGGCGTCGCCGAGCTGCTGCGCCTCGAGCATCTGCCGCAGGTGCCCCGGCACCTGCCGGTCCGCGTCCGCCGGCACCCGGTTCAGCACGATCGAGAGAGCCGTTCCGCGCTCGCGCGCGGAGCGGAGGAACTCCCACGGCACGGCGTCGGCGTAGCGCGCCGCGGTCGTGATGAAGAGCCAGCCGTCCGCGGCGGCGAGCAACTGGTTCGCCAGAGCGCGATTCTCCCCGAGCACCGAATCGATGTCCGGCGAGTCGAGCAGCGCCAACCCGGGCGGAAGCGAGGTCGTCGCCACGAGCTGGAGCGTTCCCGCCGCACCGGCCCCGCCGCTCATCCGCGCGAGTCCAGGCAGGACACGGTCGCCTTCGAACGCCGGCACGTCCTCCGGATTGCAGGCGAGCACGGGCGCGCGGGTCGTCGGGCGGAGCACGCCGGCCGGGCTGATGATCGAGCCGACAAGACTGTTGACGAGCGTCGACTTGCCGGCGCCGGTCGACCCGCCGACGACGATCAACGCAGGCGCGTCGAGCCGGCGCAGCCGCGGCAGGACGTAGTCGTCGACCTGCGCGACCAGGTCGTCGCGGACTCGCCGTGCCTCGTCGGCGCCGGGAACGTCGAGCGCGAGCCGCACCGCGCGGAGGTCTTCCCGGAGCCGCTCCAGCGGCCCGATCGGATCCGAGGTCATGGCTGCCTGCGTACCCGCTCAGCGGCGGACGGAAGCGTGCGCGGGCAGGTAGTACCGGTCGACGTACTCGATCACGGCGCGCTGCATCGAGAACTTCGGCGCGAGCTGCGCGATCGACTCCTTCATCATCCAGATCCAGCGCTCGCGGTCCTCCACGTAGGTCGGCACGACCTGCTCCTCGAGCAGCCGGTAGAGCTGCTCACGGTCGGCCTCGTCGGAGGCACCGTCGATCGCCCAGCCGAGGTCGGGCGAGTAACCCTCCGCCCACCAGCCGTCGAGGACGGAGAGATTGAGGACGCCGTTGATCGCCGCCTTCATCCCGCTCGTCCCTGACGCCTCGAGCGGGCGCCGCGGCGTGTTCAGCCAGACGTCGCAGCCGCGCACGAGTGCCCGGGCGACGCCCATGTCGTAGTTCTCGAGGAAGACGACGCGGCCCTGGGCACGGCGGTCGCGGGCGAGCGCGACGATCTCTTGCATCACGTCCTTCCCTGCCGCGTCGGCGGGGTGCGCCTTGCCGGCGACGACGATCTGCACCGGCAGAGCCAGCAGCCGCTCGAGGTCGGAAAAGACGAGCCCGGCGCGCTTGTATGTGGCGAACCGGCGGGCGAAGCCGATCGTCAGCCGGTCGCGGTCGATCCCGGCGCGCTCGGCGAGCCGCGCCTTCGCGGCCGAGTGCACGCGCCAGAGCGCCTCGCTGCTCACGTGCCGGGCCGCCCCCCAGTTCGCCTCCTCGGGCGGGGCATCCGCGTCGACGCCGGCGAAGCGAAGCAGCTCGCCGAGCGCCGGATCCAGCCAGCTGTCCACGTGGACGCCGTTCGTGACGTGGCCGATCGGCGGCTCCTGCCCGGGCCAGAGCGGTGCCCACATCTCGCGGGCGACCTCGCCGTGGAGGTCTGAGACGCCGTTCGCGTAGGCGGAGAGCCGGAGCGCGAACGGGGTCAGGCCGAAGCCTGGCTCCCCGCCGAACCGCCCGAACGCGAGCAACTGCTCGCCGTCGAGCCCGCCCTCCTCGGCGAGCGCGCCGACGTAGCGGGTCACAAGCTCCTCCTCGAAGACCTCGTTGCCGGCCGGAACCGGCGTGTGCGTCGTGAACACGGACGAGCGCCGGATCGCCTCGAGCGCGTCGCCCGTCCCGGCGCCGCCGGCGACGAGCGCCCGGAGCCGCTCGAGCTGGAGGAAGGCGGAGTGGCCCTCGTTCAGATGAAAGACGTTCGGCGCGATCCCCAGCGCGGCCAGCGCCCGGACGCCGCCGACGCCGAGGAGCAGCTCCTGGCGGATGCGGTGCTCACGATCGCCGCCGTAGAGCGCATCAGTGAGCCAGTCGACCTCGAGCAGGTAGAGCGGCACTGTGCCGGCGTCCACCGCGACATCCTTGCGCCAGACCGCCGCCTCGATCGGCTCGCCGGCGAGGTCGACCGTGACGGACACGTCCTCGCGGACGAGGCCGACGGCCTCCGGATCGACCGGCTGGTAGTCCTCCGTCTGGCGGCCGGACTTGTCCACGCCCTGGCGGAAGTAGCCGCCCGCGTAGAGGAGGCCGACCCCGACGAGCGGGACGCCGAGCTGGGCCGCCGCCTTGAGGTGGTCGCCGGCGAGGACCCCGAGTCCGCCGGAGTAGATCGGCAGCCGCTCGTGGATGCCGAACTCCATGCTGAAGTACGCGATGAGCGAGTCGTCGTCCTCGCCCCTGGCGCGCTGCCACCAGCTGATGATGTCGGCGGTCACGTCGGACACGGCGCGGAAACTAGCGCTTCGGGCCGGTGTGCTGCTCGACGAAGGCGAGCGTGCGCCGCCACGCATCCTCGGACGCGTCCGCGAACTCCTCGAACTTCCGGTCGAAGAAGCTGTGCGGCGCGCCGTCATAGACCGCGATCTCGTGCTGGACGCCTGCTTCGTCGAGCGCTTGCTCGAACGCCCGCACGTCCTCGACCGGAATCCCCGCGTCCGCGCCGCCCATCAGCGCGAGGATCGGCGCATCAAGCTCCGCGGCACGCTGGGCCGGGCCTGGGGAGCCGTCGCGGCCCGGGCCGGGCCGGCCGTAGAAGCCGATCGCGCCCGCGAGACCGTTCCCGCCCGCGGCTGCGAGCCAGGCGTTGCGGCCGCCGAAGCAGAAGCCGACGCTGAAGATCGCGGTCGCGCCGTCCGCACGAAGCCGCGCGACGGCCGCGGTGACGTCGGCCTGCACGCCTTCCGGAGTGGTCTGCTCGACGTGAGGCATGTACTCGAAGTCGTCATCTCGTTTCTCTGCGCCCGCGGTCCGTCCGAAATAGTCGATCGCGATCGCCGCGTGACCCCGCTCCGCGAAGCGGAGCGCGAGCTCCTCGTAGAAGCGGTAGAGCCCGCGGACGTCGGGCAGGATCACGATCCCGGCACCACTCGAATCGTCGGGCGTCGCGGAGAAGGCGGCGAACCGGTTGCCGTCGTCCGCCTCGAGGACGAGGTCGTCGTGCGAGACGGCCGCGCCCGAAAGCACGGGGATCGGCGGCAGCGAGTCACGGTCGAAGCACATCAGCCCGAGCCTACAACCGCGCCGAGCGCGAGCACGCCGATCACCGCGTGGTTCACGCGCGGCGCTCGCGCGTCGATCGCGTCCCTACAATCCAGCGCCGATGCACGGCTCCTTGCAGTCCCCCCGCCCGGCTTCGTGGTCTGGCTCACCGGCCTCTCTGGCGCGGGGAAGACGACGCTCGCCAACCTCCTCTCCGCGGAGCTCGAGCGTCGTGGCCGGCTGGTCGAGGCGCTGGACGGCGACATCGTGCGCACACACCTGTCGAGAGGACTCGGCTTCTCGAAGGAGGACCGCGACACGAATGTCGAGCGGATCGGGTGGGTGGCGTCGAGGCTCGTGCGCGCCGGTGTCGCCGTCGTCGTGTCGGCCATCTCGCCGTACGAGGAGGCGCGCGAGCGCGCGAGGGCGCTGACGCAGGCCTCCGGCCGCCCGTTCGTCTGCGTGTGGGTGCGCGCGTCGGTGGAGACGTGCGCCGCCCGCGACGACAAGGGCCTTTACGCGCGGGCGCTCGCCGGCGAGCTCGCGGACTTCACCGGCGTCACCGCCCCCTACGAGGAGCCCGAGAGTCCCGATCTCGTGCTCGACAGCGAGAACGGCTCACCAGAGGCGAACGCGGCGGTCGTCCTGCGCGAGCTCGAGCGGCGGGAGCTCATCTGAGCTCCGGGGCGCCGGGCCGAACAGCGTCGGATGCCTGGCTAAGGTATGCCGAATGACAGTGGTGAAGCCAGACGACCTCCTCGATTCACTACGCGAGGAGAACGAAGCGCTCCTCGTCCGGGTCGCCCATCTGGAAGCGACCAGAGACGAGTACCGGCGCCAGATGGAAGGCCTCCTGACCTCATCGTCGTGGCGGGTTACGGCGCCGCTGCGGAGTTTCGCCGCCAGCGTTCGCCTGGCCCGCCGCCGGATCCGGCAGCTGCCCGAGCGGCTGGCGCCTCGCCCAGCCCCTGCCGCCTTTCGCACCGCCGGACTCTTTCCGCCCGAAGTGCCGCCACCCGGAGGACTCGTGACGGCTGCCAGTCCATTGCTGGTGCATCCAGAGCTCGCGAGGGAGCGGCGGCAGCCACGGCTTCAAGGCTCGCCGTCGGACGCCCGGGTGCTCGTGGTCGCACATGTCTATTACCCGGAGGTCTGGTTCGACATCGAGGACCGGCTCGCCCGGATTCCGGAGTCGTACGACCTCGTCGTCTCGTTGGTCGAAGGCCGCACCGAGGTACTCGAGCCGGAGATCGCCGGGCGGCTGCCGCATGCGATGATCCACCGCGTCCCGAACCTCGGTCGCGATCTCGGCTCGCTCGTCGAGCTGGCCGGGGCCGGCGTCTTCGACGGCTACGACGCGATTCTCAAGGTGCACACCAAGCGCAGCCCGCACCGGGTTGACGGGGATGCCTGGCGAGTAGCGCTGCTCGACGCGCTGATGCCGTCGCCGGAGGGCATTCGCCGTATCGTCGAGCTGCTACGCAGCGATCAGCTCGGTGGGGCTCGTCGTCCCGACCGGGCACGTCGGTGGGCCGGAGTCGTGGGGCTCGAACCAGGTTCTGGTCGAGGCGCTCGCTGCGCGAATCCCCTTCGCCTTCGACCCCGACATGCTGCGCTACCCGCGCGGCTCGATGTTCTGGGCACGGCCGTGGGTTCTCCGCCGGCTGGCGGATCTTCGGCTCGGACCGGAGCATTTCGAGCCGGAGGCGGGTCACGTCGACGGATCCACCGCGCACGCGCTCGAGCGCTTCGTGGGCGTCGCGACCGCCACGTCGGGCCTCGATGTCGTCGAGACCGACGACGTCTCGTCGCGGCTGCACCGCGCGCGGCGGAGGCCAACCCGGCGGCCCCAGGTGCTCGCCTTCTACCTCCCTCAGTTCCATCAGATCCCTGAGAACGACGCCTGGTGGGGGACAGGGTTCACCGATTGGGCGAACGTCGACCGCGCCCGCCCCCTCTACGAGGGGCACTCGCAGCCGGTCGAGCCGGGAGAGCTCGGCCGATACGACCTGTCGGATCCCGAGGTGATGCGCAGCCAGGCGGCTTTGGCCGTGGAGCATGGAGTCGACGGATTCGTCATGCACCACTACTGGTTCGACGGGCGGAAGCTCCTCGACACGCCGCTGCGCAACCTGCTCGACGACCCGTCGATCGACTTCCCGTTCGCGCTGTGCTGGGCGAACGAGAACTGGACGCGGCGCTGGGACGGCCTCGACTCGGATGTTCTCATCGCTCAGAGCTACAGCGAGGGCTGGGCGGACCGGTTCTACGACGACATTTTCCCGGCGCTCAACGACCCGCGGTACGTGACGGTCGACGGTCGGCCGCTGCTCGTCCTCTATCGCATCGGGCACATCAAGAACCCGTCTGCGGCGATCGAACGCTGGAAGGAGCGTGCGCGCGAGGACGGCCTCGGTGGCCTCCATGTCCTCGCGGTCGACCATTCCCGCCATTTCGAGGGATTGCCGCGCGGCGTCGAGGCTGCGATCGACGGCCTCGTGCACTTCCCGCCGCTGGCCGGCATCGAGCTCCAGTCGGTCAAGAACCTCGCCCACGCGATGTCCTCGAGCCACTCGGGCGACGTCTACTCCTACGACGCAGCGGTCAACGGTGCAGGCCTCGCGACGACCGGGCCGCACGGGCTCCGCGTCCATCCTGGAGTCATGCCCGGCTGGGACAACACGCCGAGACGCCGTGACGCGTCCTATGTCTTCCACGGTGCGAACCCGCTCTCGTTTCGCCGCTGGCTGGCGCGTGCGAGCGCTGCTACGCTCGCGGGCGGGGGGTCTGCGCTGCTGTTCGTCAACGCCTGGAACGAGTGGGCCGAGGGAGCACATCTCGAGCCGGACGCACGGTTCGGCCGCGCCTGCCTCGAGGCGGTCCGCGACGCGGTCGGAGTCGATCAGCGGACGCCGATCTCAGCGGCTCCGGTGCCGGCGGAGAGCGTGGCGGGATGACGGAGCGCCGTCGCAAATCTCGAGGCAGTCGCGGCGGGCGCGTCTCCACTCTCGGAGCAGGGCGCAACCGAGTTCCAGGAGGCCGCCGGGCGGATCGCCGCCGCGGTCAACGGCTTCATCCAGGGCAAGGCCGAGGTGGTCGACCTGGCCCTCGTCTGCCTGCTCGCCGAGGGTCACCTGCTGCTGGAGGACGTCCCGGGCGTGGGGAAGACGTCGCTCGCGCGCAGCCTCGCAGGCGCACTGGGGACGCCGTGGCAGCGGATCCAGTTCACACCGGATCTGCTGCCGGGCGACGTCACCGGCGTCTCGGTCTTCCATCAGGACGCGAGCGAGTTCGTGTTCCACCCGGGCCCCGTGTTCGCCAACGTCGTCCTCGCCGACGAGATCAACCGCGCCTCGCCGCGCACGCAGTCGGCGCTGCTCGAGGTGATGGAGGAGCGCCAGGTCACGGTCGACGGCCGCCCTTACCGCGTGCCGCGGCCGTTCCTCGTGATGGCGACGCAGAACCCGATCGAGATGGACGGCACGTACCCGCTGCCGGAGGCACAGCTCGACCGCTTCCTGGTGAAGACCCGAGTCGGGTACCCGGACCATGAGGCGGAGGTGCGGGTGCTCGTCGGCGAGCATTCCGGCGCCGGAGTCGACGACGTGCGGCAGGTGAGCGAGCCCGACGAGATCGAGCGCCTCGTCCGCGCCGCCCGAAGCATCCACGTGGCGCCGGCGGTCTTCGACTACATGGTCCGGCTCGCCAGCCACACGCGGCAGATGCCGCAACTACGGCTAGGCGCAAGCCCGCGCGGCGCCCTGGGACTGCTGCGCACGAGTCGCGTCTACGCGGCGCTCCGCGGACGTCCCTACGTCGTTCCCGGCGACGTCCAGACCCTCGCCGAGCCGGTGCTTGCTCACCGGATCCTGATGTCGCCGTCGTTCGAAGCGTCGGGTGGGACCGTGGCCGAGGCGGTCGCGGAGGCGATCGCGTCCGTGCCCGCGCCGCCGACCGACCAGCACCGGTGACGCTCCGCGCCGCAGGCCTTCTCGTCGGCGGAGCCGGTCTGGCGGTGTGGGGCTGGTTCGCCGGCTGGCCGGAGCTCACCGCGTTGGGCGCCGCCGCGGTCGCTCTCGTCGTTCTCGTCCTTCTGGTCGCGGGACCTGCACCGCGGGTGCGGGTGGCCTTGGACCAAGCGGCGCTGCGAGTCGTGCGCGGGCAGGAGGCAACCGTGCGGATGAAACTCCACCTCCCCCGGCGCCGGCGCTGGCTCCGGATCGTCGAGGGATCGCCGTCCGCGCCGGTCGCGACGTCGCCACTGACCGGTTCTGGAGCGGGTGATGACCTCACGCTTCGTCTGCCCGTCGACACCTCGCTGCGCGGCGAGCGGCCGATCGGACCCTACGCGGTCGTGCACGGGGACCCGTGGTCGATCGTGCGGCGCGTGACCGCCCGGTCGGAGGGCGGCGTGCTCACCGTCCACCCGCGGACGGTCCGGGTCCGGCGGTCGGCGTTGCCGGCGCTCCAGCAGGAAGAGTCCGAGTTCGCGAGCCGCCGCAGCGGCGACGAGCACTTCTTCGCGCTGCGCGACTATGTGCTCGGCGACGAGCCGCGGACCGTGCATTGGCGCTCGTCCGCGAGAGCCGGGAAGCTCGTCGTCAAGCAGCAGGTGTCGGGGGCTCCGAACCACACCGTGATCGTGCTCGACACGGACGCGTCGGCATATTCCTCCGACGACCAGTTCGGGAGCAGCTGGGTCGCCGAGCGGTTCGAGGCAGCGGTCGAAGTGGCTGCCTCCTTCGCGGTCGCTCACGCAGACCGAGCCGCGCAGCTGTACGTGGTCACGACGTCGCGCGGCGCTTCGGTGACCACGGCTGCCGCCGGCGCGACGGACGTGTTCCTGGATGCGTTCGCGGCGGCGAGCGCAGTGCCACCGGTCGACACGGCGCCGGAGGAGATTGCACCGCTCGTCCGGCGGACGCATTGCCGCCTGCTGATGCTGATCACAGGCACGCCCGGACCGCGCGTCGTGGGGGCGATGCGCACGGTCGCGCCGATCACGTCCTCGCTGACGATCGTCCGTGTCGCGTCTGGGCGGCAAGAACCGCTGCAAGGTCTACGCGTGCTCGACGTCGTCGGCGCCGAGGATCTGGTGGCAGCGCAGTGACTCGCGGACAGCAGCTCGCGGTGACCGTCACGTGCCTCGTCGCAGCCGTGACCTATGCCGGCGCGGTCACGACGTGGGCGATGGGCTTGTTCGTGCTTCCGGGTGTCGCGGGTGCGGCGTTGCTCGCGACGCTCCTTGCGGCGCGCCGGATGCCGGGGATGGCGATTGGCGTCGTCGGAGGCCCTTGTGCTGGGCTGGGCGGAGCTCGCGAACATCTGGACCGGCACGGCCAATGGGCCGGCCGCCCGCTCGACAGCCTTCGCAGCCGGGTGCGACGGTGATCGCCGTGGTCCTCGCACACTCGCGCTGGCCCGCGCTCTTTCTCGCCGGAGTCGCCGGCGTGGTGGTCGGGGCGCTCGTTCTCGGTGCAGCCGGCGAAGTTCGGATCGTGGTCGTCGCGGCCGCGGTGTGCGCGGCGCTCACGCTCGGCTGGATCGAACGGTCGCACCGCAACTGGACTGCACCGCCGCGGCGAGGCATCGCGCTCGTTCTCTTGTCGCTGCTCGCCGGCGCGGCCGCAACCGGAGCCGTACTGCTGCAGGCGCAGAAGGATCCGAGAGACCCTGCGCTGGTCGCACAAGGTCGGCAGTACCCCGGGATCAAGCCGGCCTGGACCGACCCGCTCGGCACGGCTTCGAATTCGCTCGGTGGGACAGCCGCCCACGAACCAGGGCCGAAGCCGGCGAGGCCCCAGCCGAAGCCACAGACACCTCGCCCCGCCTCGGAGCCAGCTGCGAAGGACGCCGGCCGATCCCGCACCGGTCGCAAGCACGTCCCGGTCGATCTGGCTCTACGTGGTCGCGGCGATCGTGCTGGTCGTGCTCGTCCTCGCCGCGTTGCTCGCGGCGCGCCTGCTCTCCACGCGATTCGCATGGCGGCGGGTGCGGCGCCGGCTGGCGGCCGGCGCGCCTGCCGACCAGGTCACTGGTGCTTGGGCATGGACGCGAATGCGGCTGGAAGCGTGCCGGCTGCCGCTGGCCGTAGACGTCTCGCCCGACGTGGTCGTCGCCGGGCGAGCGATGGACGACGTCCCGGCAGGCGTCTACACGCCGCTGCGGGCGCTCGCGGCGGCGACGACGACAGCGGCCTTCTCACACGAGCAGTCGCTGAGCGCTGGCGATGTCGCCGCGGCGTGGACGGCGGCCGGCAAGGCGGACGAATCGGCACGCGAGCTCCTGACGAGGCGCGCCCGGGCGCGCCTGGCGTTCCGTGGCCCGGCTTCTACGGTGCGGTCGCACTGATGAGCAGCGAGATCGCCCAACAGCTGGACGGGCTACGCGCCGCTCGACGCAAACGCAGGGGTGCAGTTCCAGGCGGCCGTCAGCGACATCCGAGAGGGTCTTCGACGCCGGCGGAGCTGGAGCTATCTCGCGGTCGAGAACGTGAAGAATCGCTACCGGCGGACCGTGCTCGGCCCGTGGTGGCTGACGTTGCAGATGGTGATCCTCATCGTCGGCATCAGCATCGTGTTCGGGCAGCTCCTGGACACCGACCTCCGAAGCTTCCTGCCCTATGTCGGGCTCGGATTCATCGCCTTCAGCCTGCTCAGCGGCCTGACGAGCGCCGCCGCCGTTGTCTTCATCGCCGGCTCGAGCACCCTGAAAAGCACGCGTCAGCCGCTCAGCAACCTCGTGTTGCGCGACGTGGGCGTCGAGTTCATCAACTTCGCGCACAACATGGTGATCTACCTCGTGTTCCTGGTGATCGGACTCGTGCCGCTCAGCCCGAAGATCCTGATCGCGCTGCTGATCGTGGTGGTCATCGCGGCGAATGGGTTGTTCCTTGGCCTGTGGCTCGGAATCGCCGTCGCGCGGTTCCGCGACCTCCAGCCCTTCATCAACTCGATCCTCGGGGTGGCCATCTTCTTCTGCCCGGTCTTCTACCAACTCGACAGCTTGAGCTCCGGGATCAGAAATGTCCTGCTCGTCTGGAACCCCTTCACGTACCTGATCATGGCGTTCCGCGCGCCGCTGCTTGGCGAGCCGTTGCTGTGGTCGTACTACGTCGGCTCCGCGATCGTGACGGTGATCAACGTTGCCGTCGGGCTCGCCGTGTTCACGCGCGCCCGTTCCCGGCTTCCGTACTGGGTGGCGTGATGGCTGAGATCAACCTCGGCAACGTTCGCGCCCAGTACGAGCTGCTGTCGGTCCTCGACTACAACCTGAAGCGTCGCGTGGTCGAGACCATTCGCCGAAAGGCCGCCCCACCGGTGACGATCGACGCCCTCAGCGGCATCGACCTCGCGGTTGCCGACGGCTCGCGGCTCGGACTCGTGGGCGCCAACGGAGCAGGCAAGTCGACGCTGCTCGCGATCATGGCCGGCGTGCTACCTCCGACGAGCGGCAGCGTCGAGGTGCACGGTCGCGTGCTCGCGCTGCTCGGGGGCGCGTCGGAGGGTCTCGACCAGGAGGCGACAGGTCGCGACAACATCGTGAGCACCGGCGTTCAGCTCGGCGAGACGCCCGCGGCCATGCGGAAACGGATCGACGACGTGACCGAGTTCAGCGGGCTCGCCGCCCGGATCGACCACCCGGTCTACTCGTATTCGACCGGGATGCAAGCCCGCCTTCGCTTCTCGATCCTGACGTCGCTTCGACCGGACATCCTGCTCCTCGACGAGGGACTCGGGGCCGCAGACGCAGAGTTCGCGACATCGTGCCGACGAGCGGCTCCGCGAGTTCATGTCGTCCGCCGGCATCGTCGTTCTGGCCAGCCACGGCGACGATCTCCTCCGCAGCCAGTGCGACACCGCCGTCTGGCTCGATCAAGGGCGCGTACGCGAGCAGGGAGAGCTCGACACAGTCTTGGCCAACTACCACGCGTCG
>CAWHKD010000031.1:0-62333 GCA_963829845.1 uncultured Gaiellaceae bacterium
ACCCGATGACGGTGACGCTGCCGCCACATCGGGATGTCACCCTCGTCCTTTGCCTGCCCGATGGCTCGCTGCTCGGCGCCCTGGCGCCAATTCGCGTCGACGTCCCGTGGTGGCAGGAGGCAGGCCCGGTCGTGGCGGCGGCGCGAGCGGTTCACGGCGTCGAGGTCACGATCCTCAGGTTGCTCCGCGCCGAGCCCGGACGGGCGACGCGTGGTGGGCCGGTGAGCTATCTGGCGGAGGTCGAGCAACCGCCGGCCGCAGCGCTCGTCCCCTGGCTGGGCGACCCAATGGCCGACGAGCCGCTCAGAGCTCACTATGCGCGTCCGGGTGGGCCAGGGAAAGACCTCCGCTGGGCGGACTCCGTCCTTGCCGAACGTGGAACGCCCCGTACTGGTCCCGCGGAGCAGGTGAAGACCTGGAACCTTTCGAGTCTCTGGCGCGTGCCCATCGGCAGCTCGGCCGCCTGGCTCAAGGCGGTGCCGCCGTTTTTCGCCCACGAGAGCCGGATTCTCGCTCTCCTCGACACGGCGGTCGTGCCGGCTCTGGTTGCCGCCGACGGACCTCGCATGCTGCTGGACGACATCCCCGGAGTCGACCAGCACCACGCTGTCGGTGCGCCGACGCTGGCGATGGTGGGACTCTTGGTCGGGCTGCAGGTCGAGTGGGTCGCCCGCTCGGACGAGCTCCTCGCACTCGGCCTGCCCGACTGGCGGGCGGAACCCCTCGCCGAGGCGGCCGCCGACGTCGTCGCTCGTACAGCACCTGAGCTCGAGCGCGAGGTCGTTCAGCAGCTTGGACGGCTACTCGACGGCTTCGCGCAGCGCTGCGCCGAGGTCGAGTCTTGCGGGATTCCGGTCACACTCGTCCACGGAGACTTCCACCGCGGCAACGTGCGCGGGACGTCGGAGCGGCTGGTGCTGCTCGACTGGGGCGACTGCGGCGTCGGTCACCCGTTGCTCGATCAGGTCGCCTTCCTCGAGTACCTGCCGCAGTGTGAGCACGAAGCCGTATTGCGGGAGTGGTCGCGTCTCTGGCGCGCGGCGGTACCGGGCTGTGACCCCGACCGGGCTAGGCGGCTGTTGGAGCCCGTCGCCGCCCTCCGACGCGCCGTGGTGTATCGCGGGTTCCTGGATGCGATCGAACCGGACGAAAGGATCTATCACGCCTCCGATCCGGCGGACTGGCTCACCCTCACCGCAGACTTGTGCCGATGCGCGTCGAGGAACTGATCGTTGCCGGCGTCGGCAGGAGCGACCACGACGCCGTCCGCTTCGAGCTGCTCGACCGCGGGTTCTGAGTGATCCTCGCCCTCTCGATCCTGCTTGCGGTCTTCGTGCTCGAGGAGCCGTGGAACTGGGTCGCCGTCGCCTTCGGCGCCTCCTTCGAGTTGGCCGAGTCGGGATTCCTGATCTGGTGGTCGAAGCGGCGGCGCGTCGCTGTCGGCGCCGAGACCCTCGTCGGCCGCCGCGCGGTCGTCTCGGTCGACTGCATGCCGGAAGGCCAGGTGAAGGTTGCAGGCGAGATCTGGCGCGCGCGCTGCGACACCGGCGCCGGTGTCGGCGCAGCAGTCGTCGTCCGGGAGGTGCGGGGTCTGATGCTCGTCGTCGAGCCGGACTGAGCTCTACCAGGCGACCGGCAGCGCGGCTGCGCGGCGGAACCCGGGTGTCGGGCGCCACTCGAGCTCGTGCGGCTCGACCGCCAGGCGGAGCCCCGGCAAGTGGCGGAACAGGGTCTCGAGCGCGATCTCGGCCTCGAGCCGCGCCAGCGGCGCTCCGAGGCAGTAGTGGCTGCCACGGCCGAAGGCGAGGTGCTTCGTGTCCGCCCGGCGGACGTCGAGGCGGTCTGGCTCGGCAAACCGCTCCGGGTCGCGGTCCGCCGCGTTCAAGATCGCGATCACGAGCTCTCCGCGTCGAATCGTGTGTCCGCCGAGCTCCACGTCGGTGGCGGCCCAGCGATTGAGTGCCCGCTCGACCGGCCCCTCGTAGCGCAGCACCTCCTCGATCGCGCCGGGCAGAAGCGAGGAGTCGGCCCGCACGGAGGCGAGCTGGTCGGGGTTTGCCAGCAGGCTGACGACCGCGTTCCCGATCAGGCCGACGGTCGTCTCGTGGCCGGCCACGATCAGGAGCACGACCGTGCCGAACAGTTCCGCTTCGGTGAGCGCGTCCTCCTCGTCCCGTGCGGCCAGGAGCGCGCTGACGAGGTCGTCCTGCGGGTCGGCGCGGCGGGCGGCGAAGAACTCGGTCAGGTAGGCGGCGAAGTCACTCATCTGGGCGAGGACGCGCTCCATCTCCTCGTCCTCGAAGACGGGTGTGACGATCGCGTCCGACCATTCCTGAAATCGCGCGTGGTCTGAGCCGGGGACACCGAGCATCTCTGCGATCACGGTGATCGGGAGCGGGAACGCGTACTCGGCGGAGAGATCCATCTCGCCGCGCGCCTCGACGGCGTCCAGCAGCTCGTCCGCGATCGCCTGGATCCGCGGGCGCAGTTGCGCGACCATTCTCGGCGTGAACGCCTTCGTGACCAGGCGGCGCAGGCGTCGGTGGTCGTCGCCGTCACGGTTGAGCATGTGGTTCTCGATCAGCTCGAAGGCCGGCGGCAATGGGTTCGCCGCAAGCTCCTCCTCGGTCAGCGCGAGCCGCTGGTCGCGGACGAAGCGCTCGTCGTCGAGCAGGACCGCGGCGGCGTCCTCGTGGCGCGTCACAAACCAGATCATCGTCTCACCGTCGATCCCCGGCTGACAGAGGATGGGGTCGTGCTCCCGCATCTGCGCGAACACGCGGTGTGGATCGGCGCGGAAATCCGGACCGTAGAGTTCGTACTTGCGTTCCGTCGACGCCACGTCGACCAGCTTAGACTGCGCGGCCGTGAGCGAGAAGACGCTGAAGCTGACGCTCGAGTACGACGGCTCCGGCTTCCGTGGCTGGGCGCGCCAGCCCGGCGAGCGGACGGTGGAGGGGACACTGCGCGAGGCGCTGGACACGGTCTATGAG
Organism: uncultured Gaiellaceae bacterium; assembly: GCA_963829845.1. Classification (GTDB taxonomy): domain Bacteria; phylum Actinomycetota; class Thermoleophilia; order Gaiellales; family Gaiellaceae; genus Gaiellasilicea. The sequence continues at coordinate 2,994 of CAWHKD010000031.1, forward strand.
AGCTGGACCCGTCTCGCCGTCGCGGGTCGCACGGACACCGGCGTGCACGCCTCCGCACAGGTGGCGTCGCTCGTGGCCGCGGGCGGCCCGCCGCCGGAGCGCGCGACCGAGGCTCTCAATGCGGTGCTGCCTGCCGACGTGGCCGTGATCGGAGTCGACCCGGTACCGGAAGGTTTTAGCGCCCGCTTCTCGGCCCGCTCGCGGAGCTACCGCTACCGCGTTCTCCGGCGTCGCGTGCGCTCGCCGTTCGCAGAGCGCCGGGCGCTCTGGTGGCCTCGTCCGGTCGATCGCGACACACTTGACGCGGCGGCGGCGCTGATCCCGGGGCGGCACGACTTCACCGCCTTCACGCCGACCGAGACGCAGCACCGACTCTTCACCCGCACAGTCGAGCACGCGGCCTGGGAGGATCACGGTGAGGAGCTCCACTTCACGATCGCGGCCGAGAGCTTCCTGCGGCACATGGTTCGGACCCTCGTCGGGACGATGCTCGAGGGCCGAGAGCTGGGGCCGTTGCTGGAGGGAAGGCCGCGGGCGGAGGCGGGAATGACCGCGCCGCCCTGTGGTCTGTACCTGGAGCGAGTGGACTACTGAAGCCGGTCGCTACGATCGGCGAGTGCCTCCAAAGGCAATGTCCTCCGGGCTTCCGCCGGCCGCACAGCGGCGCGCTGCGGCGTCCTCAGTCGCGTCCATACCTTCGGGTATGAACGCTCCCTGCGTCCTTGCATCGCTTGCCGTGCGACCGGCGGCAGCGCGGCAACATCACCTCCGGAGGCACTGATGCGCTTCCCGGTCGTGCTTTTCGACTTCGACGGCACCGTCATCGACTCCGGGTCGATCATCATCGCGTCGATGCGCCACGCGACGAAGACCGTCCTCGGCCGCGACATCCCGGACGAGGAGCTCGGCCGCGCCGTCGGGGGTTCAGGGCTGATCGAGCAGATGCGCCTGATCGATCCCGATCGCGTCGAGGAGCTCGTCGCCCGCTATCGCGAGCACAACGAGCCATTGCACGCCGAGTTGGCCGAATGTGCCGGGATGACCGACGTGCTGACAAGCCTGAAGGCGGAGGGCCGGCGCCTGGGAGTCGTGACGGCGAAACGTCGGGAGACGGTGCGGCTCGCCTTCTCGTACCTCCCGCTGGAGCAGTTCTTCGACGTCGTCGTCGGCTCCGACGACACCGACCGGCACAAGCCGGACCCGGCACCGCTCGAGCATGCATTGGAGCTCCTCGGCGCGGATCGTGACGAGTCGGTCTACGTCGGCGACTCCCCGTTCGACGTCCGCGCCGCCAAGGGCGCGGGCATGCACTCGATCGCCGTCACCTGGGGAGGCATCCACTCACGCGAGCGGCTCGAGGCCGAGGAGCCGGACGCCGTCGTCGAGTCGGCGGAGGAGCTCCTTGCCGCCCTCTGAGAAGCAGCGCAAGCGTGCGGCGCAGCTCCGGGAGCAGCTCCACCACCACAACTACCGCTACCACGTCCTCGACGACCCCGAGGTCGCGGACGCCGAGTACGACCGGCTCTTCGACGAGCTGAAGGCGCTCGAGGAGGAGCAGCCGGAGCTGGCGACCGACGACTCGCCGACACGGCGCGTGGGGGGGCCTCCCTCCGACAAGTTCAAGAAGGTCGAGCATCTCGCCCCGATGGGCTCGCTCGAAAAGGTGACGACCGACGAGGCGATCCAGAAGTGGGCCGACGATGTGCGCAAGCGCCTCGACTCTGATGAGTCCGTCGCGTACGTGATCGAGCCGAAGATCGACGGCTCGGCGATCTCGCTCGTCTACGAAAAAGGGCAGCTCATCCGCGGTGCCACGCGCGGCGACGGACTGCGCGGCGAGGACGTGACCGTCAACCTGCGGACGATTCGGTCGATTCCGCTGACGCTGCAGGGGGACGTGCCGCCGCTCATGGAGGTGCGCGGCGAGGTCTACTTCCCGCTGTCAGGCTTCCGCCGCTTCACCGAGGAGCAGGTCGCGGCGGGGAAGACCCCGGCGCCGAACCCACGTAACGCGGCGGCCGGCTCGCTGCGGCAGCTCGACTCTCGGGTCACGGCCGCGCGGCCGCTCGCCGTCTGGGTCTACGGCACCGGCTACCGCGAGGGGGTGGCGCCGGAGACGCATTTCGAGACGCTCGCCTGGCTGCGCGAGCGCGGCTTTCGCACGAACCCCTTCGCCGAGCGCTTCGAGTCGATCGAGGACGTGGCGAAGGCGATCGGAGGCTGGGAGCGGCGCCGCGCCGAGCTCGACTACGAGATCGACGGGATCGTGATCAAGGTCGACTCGTTCGACCAGCAGCAGCGGCTCGGCGCCCTCCACGAGCGGCCCCGCTGGGCGCGTGCCTTCAAGTGGGCCCCGCTGACCGCGGAGACGAAGCTGGAGAAGATCGCGATTCGGGTCGGTCGAACCGGCGCGCTGAATCCCTGGGCGATCCTCGAGCCGGTCAACGTCGGCGGGGTCACGATCTCCCGTGCGACCCTCCACAACGAGGAGGACATCAATCGCAAGCAGATTCGCGAGGGCGACCGGGTGATCGTCCAGCGGGCGGGCGACGTAATCCCACAGATCGTCGGCCCTGCCGGCCCGCATGCGAAGGGCACGAAGGAGTTCAGGATGCCCGAGCGCTGCCCGCTCTGCGACGCCGAGATCGTCAGGCCGGAGGGCGAGGTGATGCACCGCTGCCCGAACCGCGCCTGTCCATCACGCGGGCTCGAGACGCTGAACAACTGGGTCATGGGCGCGATGGACATCGAGGGCGTGGGGGAGCAGTTCGTCCGCCGTCTGTGGGACGAGGGGCTGCTCCGCTCGATGCCCGACCTGTACCGGTTGACCGCGGAGCAGCTGATGGAGCTCGACGGCTATGCCGAGATCTCCGCCCGGAACGCGATCGCGGCGATCGCACTCTCGAAGGAGCAGCCGTTCTCGCGCGTCCTCTTCGGGCTCAACATCCCAGACGTCGGCTGGGTGACCGCGCGCAATCTCGCACGGCACTTCGGCGACGTCGATCAGCTGCTCGACGCGAGCCAGGAGGAGATCCAGGAGGTCGAGGGGATCGGGCCCGACCGCGCCGAGGCGATCGCCGGCTGGTTCGAGGACGAGCAGAACCGGACGCTCGTCGCCGAGCTGCGCGAGCTCGGGCTCCGCTTCGAGGTCGGTGACGAGGAGAAGCCTGTCGAGGGGCCGCTGACGGGTAGCCAGTACGTGATCACGGGCACGCTCGCGGGCTTCACGCGCGACGAGGCGGCGGCGGCGCTCGCGTCGCTCGGCGCCAAGGTCTCCGACAACGTCTCGAAGAAGACGACCGGCGTCTTCGTCGGCGAGAACCCCGGCTCGAAGGTGGCGAAGGCACAGAAGGCGGGCGTCCGGATTCTCTCCGAAGCCGATCTCCGCGACCTCGTCAAGGACGCGCCGGTGGACGTTGTGGGCTCCGGCGAACTACCCGCGCCGCGCCGCCGCCGTTAGCCCGAAGCCGCGAGCGCGGTCGCGAAGCGGTCCTGCGCCAGCCTCGCCCAGTACGTCGAGATGGGCCGGCCGTTCTGGAGAACGGCGAAGACGTAGCGGTCGCGCACGAACCCTGAGAGCGCCGATGCGGTCCGCGTCGTCCCCGTCTTGGCGATCACCCGGCCCCGGGCAGGGCGCCTTTCCATCCTGTTCTCGAGGGTGCCGCTGACTCCCGCGACCGCGAGCGACTGCAGGAAGGAATCGCGGAGCTCCCCGTCGGCGAGCCCGGCCTCGAGCAGCGCGACCAACGCCGCGGCGGTGAGGCGGTCGAGCCGGGAGAGCCCCGAACCGTCGGCGAGGCGAACGCCGGCGAGCGGCACGCCCGCATTGCCGAGCGCGGCTCGGATCACGCGCGCCCCCGCAGCGGTGGAGCCCAAGCCCGTGTAGGACGCCCCGAGCTGCTTGACGAGCATCTCGGCCGTGTAGTTGTCGCTCTCGCGGCCCATGAAGCGGACGACGTCTGCGAGCGGCTCGGAGACATCCCGTGCCAGCGGCAGCCCCGCCGTCGTCAGTACGCCGGTCCGCGTACGGCCGCCGACCTTCACGCCTGCCGCCTCGAGCGACCGTCGCAGCAGCGACCCAGCGGCGAGCGCGGGGCTGGTGGACGTGCGGCCGCGGTACCAGCTGCGATCGACTGCGAGTGCCGACAGAGGCGGCGACTCGTAGAGGTAGAAGCTCGGGCGCCAGCCCGGCGCCGTCCGGCGTGCGTCGAACCAGGACTCGTCCGCGACCACGGCGCCGTCGATGCGCCGGATCCCCCACGAGGCGACGTCGGCCGCCATGACGTCGAGGTCGGCCGGTGTCAGCGTCGGGTCGCCAAAGCCTCTCAGCCAGAGGTCGCCGTGCCAGACGTTGCCGACGAGGCTGCCGCTGCCGACGACCTCCGTGTGGAAACGGTAGCCGGGGCCGAGCAGGGCGAGCGCCGCATACGCGACCGGAAGCTTCTGGTTCGAGGCGGGGACGAGCGAGAGGGTCGCGTTCCGCTCGAAGACGACGGCGCCGGTGCGCAGGTCGACCGCGAGCGCCGCCGTCCGCGCCGGGTCGACATGCGGCACGGTCAGCGCCTTCGCGAGCCGCCTCTCCAGGGTCGAGCCGGCCGCATTCGCCTGCGCCGCGAGCGCGAGCACGAGTACGACGAGCGCGAGGCATGGGCCGAGGCGGCGCCGAAGATAGGCCCGGCGGCCCATGTCCGGCCGGGCTCCGCGGCGGATAATCGAAGTGCTGTGGACGACCGCCTCCCTGGGGTGATGGCCGAGATCCGGTCTCTTCTCGACCTGCCCGCGGGCGCCGAGCGGCCGCCACGTTCCGACGTCGAGGACACCCTGACGAGCGGCTACGCCTACGCGCTCGTGCTCGAGCGTGACCGGCTCCGGCTCGAGCGGGAGCTGCGGGCGCTCGTGCGCTCCAGCGAGCGCGCCGACCAGCGCGAGCTCGCGGCGCTCTCCGGCCGCCTCGATGCGGCAGATCAGGAGCTCGCGGGCGTCCGCGCGCTGCTCTCGACGCTGCGAACGCAGACGCTTCCCTAAACAATCCCCGACCGGACCGCGTACACCGCGGCCTGGATCCGGTTCTCGATCTGCAGCTTCATCAGGATGTTCGAGATGTGGTTCTTGACCGTCTTCGGGCTGATGTGGAGCTCGCCCGCGATAACCGCGTTGTCCTTACCGTTCGCGATCAGCTTCAGCACCTGGATCTCGCGGTCGGAGAGCTCGGTCCGGATCGTGGCGGCTGCCTCCGGCGCGGCCGTGGTCGCGCGCACGTGCTGGAGCACCTTGCCGGCGATGTGCGGTGAGATCAGCGACTCGCCGACCGCGGCGGCCTCGAGGCCCTGCATCAGTTCCTGGATCGACGCGTCCTTGAGCAGGTACCCGCAGGCGCCGGCAAGGATCGCGTCCATCACGTCCTGCTCCTGGTCGGAGATCGTCAGCACGACCACCCGGGTCAGCGGGGCGTCGCGGCTGATGTGGCGTGTCGCCTCGACCCCGGTCATCCCGGGCATGTTCAGATCCATCACGACGACGTCCGGAGCCGACTCGCGCACGTGGTGCAGCGCCTCCGACCCGCTCGAGGCCTCGGCGACGATGTCGACGCCTTGCTCCTCGAGCAGATTGCGCAACCCGGTGCGGAAGAGATCGTGGTCGTCGACGAGGAGCACGCGGATGGCGTGCGCCTCGGTGTCCTCGATCGAAGCGGTGTCGTTCAGCGCAGCCCCCTCGGATTCGGCAGGCGCGAGTCTACTAGTGGATGGTGACGGTGACGACACGGCGGCCCCACTGGAGCGCCAGCGCCTTCGTCGCAAACCAGACATCGATCGTGTTCCCGTGCACGGCACCGCCAGTGTCGGCCGCGATGCCGACCCCGTAACCCGGGATCGTGAGGCGCGTTCCGAGCGGGATCACCGACGGATCGACAGCGACGACGCCGGCCGCGGTCGGGATCCCGGTCGACGTTCTGCCGCGGATCGTATAACCGGTGGCGCTGACAGTGAGCGTCCTCTCCCCGGAGGGCGTGGCGATCGCCACGGCGGTCTCCATCGGAGCAAGCGGGGGCGCGGGCGACGCTACGGCGACGGCTGTCGTCCGCGTCGCGGCTGTTCGCGCTTGAGCCGCGATCGCGGCGATCCGCGCCTTGTTCAGCCCCTGTTGGCGGCGCAGCTCTCCGATCAGCCCCCTGCGCTCGGCCGCCGTCGCTGCGAGTGATGCCGCGCGCCCTTCGGCGGCGGCGGCGAGAGCGTCCAGCTCGGCGTCCCGTTGCGCGAGACGGTCGGTGAGCCCCGTGAGCCGCGTACGAGCCGCGCGTGCCTGCTCGACGATTCGGTTGCTCTGGCCGGCCGCGCGGCTGATGCCGTCGAGGCCGGCGAGGGCCTCGTCGAGGGACTTGGCTCCGAGCACGACGGCGAGCGGGTCGCTGCCCGACTGCTGGTAGAGCGCCCGGGCGAGGTCCGAGAGCTCGCTCTGCGACGCGAGCAGCGCCTGCCTGGCCACCATCTGCTGCGTCCGAGCGGACGCCCGCTCGCGCGCGAGCGTCGCCCGCCGGGCGTCGATGTCGGCCAGCTCGGTGCGCGCCGTGCCCAGCTGCGCCTCGAGCGAGTAGAGCTCGAGCGTCGCCGCGGCGGTGCGCTCCTCGAGGGAGCCGGAACGGGCCTGCAGCCCCGCCGCCTGCGACCGCAACTCGGTCGCGTCGGCAGCGAGCGCGACCGGAACGGACGCGAGCAGCAGCACGCCCGTGAAAACGGCAGCGAAACGCGCCGCATCGCTCGTCGAGTGCGCTTTCACGAGGCGCGGACCGTAGCACCTCCGGCACGGTGGTGCGCTTGTTTGTGCTTCGTAAAGATCGGGCAGTGGCCGCTGTTTTTGGCTCAGTTGAGCGTTGCGGCTATCCGACAGGGCTGCTAGGGTGCCCCACTTGTGACGGACCTGGCCCCCACCGGGCTGCCACGCGTGTTCGAACGGGAGGAAGCGTAATCCGCTCGGGCACCAAGCAGGCGCCGCTGATCCTCACGCTGTTGACGGCTCTTTTCGTAGCCGTCTCTTTGGCGTCCGTGAGGTCAGCCGCCGCCGATCCGACAATCTCCGGGAAGCGCGCCGAGGCGGAGAGCGTCCTCGCCCAGATTCAGGAGATCGACGGGCAGCTCTCCCACGCGATCGAGGCGTACAACCTCGCCAACGTCAAGCTCGACCGGATCAAGGCCGACCTGAAGACGAACTCCCAGCACCTGACGATCGCGCGGACAAGTCTCAAGCGGGCGCAGGTGCACCTCTCCGAGCGCCTCGTCTCGTTGTACAAGGGCGGCGGTGACGCGAGCACGATCGAGGTCATCCTCGGCGCCAAGTCGATCGACGACCTGCTCAACCGGATGGACGCGGTCGATCGCGTCTCGGCGCAGGACGCACGAGTGCTCCGCGAGGTCAAGAGCTTTCGGGCGCAGGTGATCGAGCGGAAGGGCCGCCTCGAGCGCGCGCAGAAGGCCCAGGTGACGGTCGTCGCCGACAGGGCGGCGCAGCGCAGCTCGATCGAGGGCCAGCTGGCGGAGCGTCAGCGCCTGCTCTCCTCGATCAAGGATCAGATCGCGAGCCTGGAAGCAGCCGAGCGGCTGCGCCAGCAGCGGCTCGCAGCTCAGGCTCAGGCACGCTTCCGCACCGCGCAGCAGCTGCCCGCCGAGGCCGCACCGGAGGCGCTCGTGCAGGCGGACTCCGTCGAAGAGGCGATCGCACCCCCACCTGACGCGCGCTACGGCGGCGTTGTCGGAATCGCGATGCAGTACCTCGGTACCCCGTACGTCTGGGGCGGCGCCAGCCCGTCGGGCTTCGACTGCTCCGGCTTTTCGATGTACGTGTTTGCGCAGGTCGGCGTCTCGCTGCCTCATCACGCCGCCTCGCAATACGGGATGGGCACGCCGGTGTCGAGGGATCAGCTCCAGGCCGGCGACCTGGTCTTCTTCAACGGCCTCGGCCACATGGGGATCTACATCGGTGGCGGCCAGTTCATCCACTCCCCGCACACGGGCGACGTCGTCAAGATCTCGAGCCTCTCCGACTCCTGGTACGCCAGCACCTGGGTGGGGGCGAGAAGGATCTAGCGCGCGTGCCCGTGGTGGTGCTCGTGCACCACCGCGTGGCCCTTGCCGCGGGCGATCAGCCAGCGGTTGACGGGGAAGGCGACCGCGCCGGCGATCAGGAGCGCGACGGCCAGACTGCCCCAAAAGAGCAGATTGGTCAAGCCCGCCTCCATCGCCCCAGGGATCAGCAGCATGATCGCGTTGTCGACGATCTCCATCACCGCGATCGAGATCGTGTCGGAGGCGAGCGCCAGTGGGACGGCGGCACTGAGCGCCAGGCCGGCACGGAGAAGCGGCAGCATCGTCAGCGAGTAGCCGAAGAAAAAGGCGAGCACGACGGCAAGCACGATCGTCTGGTAGTCGCCCCAGCCGAGCGCGGTGCCGATGACCATCCCGAGCACCTCGCCGATCGCGCAGCCCGTCAGGCAGTGGACCGTCGCACTGAACGCGAGCCGGTTGAGGCTCAGATACCGGCCGCCTGGTTCAGCGTCTCGCCCTCGTAGAGCTCGACGAGCTCGGGGCCGAAGTGCTGCGCCACGACGCGGCGCTTCAGCTTCAGCGTCGGCGTCAGCTCGTCGTCGTCCATCGTGAAGTCGCGCGGCAGGATCGTGAACCGCTTCACCTGTTCGTAGCGCGAGCGGTCGGCGTTGACGCCGTCGACGATCTCCTGCACGAGCCCGCGTACCTCGTCCGACCTGGCCAGCGCCTCCATGTCGGTCGGCAGGCCGCGCTCCTCAGCCCAAACGGGCAGCGCGTCAGGATCGAGCGTGATCAGCGCCGCGATGTAGGGCTGCCGATCGCCGACGACCATCGCCTGCGAGATGAACTTCGAGGCTTTGAGGTCGTTCTCCAGGTTCTGCGGGGCGACGTTCTTGCCGCCCGCGGTGACGATGATGTCCTTCTTGCGGTCGGTGATCGTGACGAACCCGTCCGCGTCGATCTCGGCGATGTCGCCGCTGCGGAGCCAGCCGTCCGCGTCGAGCACTTCCGCCGTTGCCGCCGGGTCCTTGTAGTAGCCCTGGAAGACCGTCTCGCTTCGGATCAGGAGCTCGCCGTCCTCCGCCAGCTTGAGCTCGGTGCCGGGCAGCGGCCGCCCGACGGTGCCGAAGCGGAAGGCCTCGTGCGTGTTCGTCGACGCTGCGGTCGTGCATTCGGTGAGGCCGTAGCCCTCGATCAGGAGGATGTCGATCGCGTGGAAGAACTCCGCGATGTCGGCCGAGAGCGGGGCGCCGCCGGAGATCGCCAGCCGGAGGCGGCCGCCGAGGCGGTCCTTCACTTTCGCGTAGACGAGTCGGTCCGCGAGCCGGTGCTGGAAGAGAAGGCTGCGCGGCACCGGCTCACCGGCGCGGCGGAGGGCGCTCACGCGGCGGCCGACGTCGAGGGCCCAGTCGATCAGCTTCCGCTTCGCGCCTGTCTCGGCGTCGAACTTGGCGACGACCCCGGTGTGGATCTTCTCGTAGACGCGGGGCACACTCGGGAAGACGGTTGGCTTCACCGCCGGCAGCGCCTCGCCGGCCTTGAGCGGATCCGGCAGGAACGCGATCGCGTAGCCGACGTAGGCGCCGGACAGGTGCATCAGCCGGCCGAAGTTGTGGGCGAGCGGCAGGTAGAGGAGCATCGTGTCCTCAGGCCCCGTGAAGCTCGGCAGGTCGTCGACAACGGCGACCATCGCGTAGTAGTTGCGGTGCGAGATCATGCAGCCCTTGGGCGGCCCGGTCGTCCCGGAGGTGTAGATGTAGGTGAAGAGGTCGTTCTCCTCGATCCGCGCGGCGGCCTCGTGCAGCGCGTTCGGGTGCTCGGCCGCATAGGCGCGCCCGCGTGCGGCCAAGTCTTCGAGGTCGGCGTAGGTGAGAACGTGGCGGAGGTCGGGCGCGTCGCCGCGCACGGACTCGACCTTCGCTCGCTGGGTCTCGTCCTCGCAGAGCACGCCGATCGACTCCGAGTGCGCGAGGATGTAGCCGGCGTCCTTCGGCGAGCTGTTGGCGTAAATCGCGGCGCCGATCGCCCCAACGGTGCCGAGTGCGAAGTCGAAGAGCGCCCATTCGACGCGGCTCGAGCCGAGGATTGCGAAGGCGTCGCCCTTGCGGACGCCGAGCGACAGCAGCCCGTTGGCGTAGCTCTCGACCCGTTCCGCCGCTTCCGTCCAGGGGAGCGGCCGCCATTCGTCGCCGTCTTGGACCAAATACGCCGGTGTCGTCCGTCCGGCTGCGACAGCGTCGCGCCAGAGCCGCTCGATCGTTCGCTTTTGCTCCATGAGCGCACTTTATGGAGAAGGGAAGCTGTCGGGAAGGGCGAATCGGTCCGGTCCATTAGACTGAAAGGCCACATGCGCACGACCTGGAACGGCTCGATCAGCTTCGGACTCGTCTCGATCCCCGTGGGCCTCGCTCCGGCGACCAAGCCTGCGGCGCGCGCCTCGGACGTCTCCTTCCGGATGCTGCACCGCGAGTGCGGCACGCCGATCAAGCAAAAGCGCTTCTGCCCGGTGCACGAGCGCGATCTCGGCCCGGACGAGATCGTCAAGGGCTGGGAGGTGGCGAAGGGGCAGTTCGTGATCGTCGAGGACGAGGAGATCGAGGCGCTGACGAACCGCGACGACTCGCGCTCGATCGAGATCAGCCGATTCGTGGATGCGGCCGAGGTCGACCCGATCTTCTTCGATCGCACCTATTTCCTCGTTCCCGCTCAGGCGCCCGCGGCGCGGCGGCCGTACGTGCTGTTGCTGAACGCGATGAACGAGAGCGGGATGGCAGCCCTCGGCCGGTTTGTGCAGCAGGGCCGGGAAAAGCTCTGTCTGATTCGGCCGAAGGGCGACGCGCTCGCGCTCGAGACGCTCTTCCTCGCCGCCGACGTCTATTCACAGGCGGAGATCGAGGAGGCGGTCGAGGAGACGTCGGTCAAGGCCCCGGAGCTGGCGCTCGCCCAGCAGGTGATCGAGAGCCTCGCCGGCGAGTTCGATGCGTCGGAGCTCCAGAGCGACTACCGCCGCGACCTGAAGGCTCTCCTCGAGGCGAAGCTGGCGGGCGAGGAGATCGCCGCCGCGCCGGAGCCGGCCGAGGAGGCGCCTACGGTCGACCTGATGGAGGCGCTTCGCCGCAGTGTCGAGGAGGCGAAGTCGGCCAAGGCCGGGAACGGCGCCGCCAAGAAGGCGGCGCCGAAGAAGGCGGCCGCGCGGAAGAAAACAGCAGCACGCTGATTCTCCGCGCAAGATCGAAATCCGCAGAGGCGGATTCCGATCGCGCCAAGACCCCTAAAGGGCCGCTAGCGCGGCCAAAAGCCGCTCTCCGTCAGTGAACGCGCTGATTCTCCGCGCAAGATCGAAATCCGCAGAGGCGGATTCCGATCGCGCCAAGACCCCTAAAGGGCCGCTAGCGCGGCCAAAAGCCGCTCTCCGTCAGTGCACGCGCTGATTCTCCGCGCAAGATCGAAATCCGCAGAGGCGGATTCCGATCGCGCCAAGACCCCTAAAGGGCCGCTAGCGCGGCCAAAAGCCGCTCTCCGTCAGTGCACGCGCTGATTCTCCGCGCAAGATCGAAATCCGAGAGGCGGATTCCGATCGCGCCAAGACCCCTAAGGGCCGCTAGCGCGGCCAAAAGCCGCTCTCCGTCAGTGACGCGCTGATTCTCCGCGCAAGATCGAAATCCGTAGAGGCGGATCCCGATCGCGCCAAGACCCCTAAAGGGCCGCTAGCGCGGCCAAAAGCCGCTCTCCGTCAATGATGTTGGGGCATTGCGCCCAGCGCTTCCAGCTGCGCTGCGAAGAGGGTCTTGTCGATCTTTCCCTGGTAGATGGGCACGCCTTCCTCGATGCACACCCGAATCACTTCCTGTCGGTCGATGCCGAGCTCCTTCGAAAGCTCATCGGGCGTCAGGTGATTCGCCATTGGTCTGCCTCCTCTGTCTCGCGGCAATGAAAAAGCCCGCTGGGCGCAAGGTGCTGCGCTCAGGCGGGCTCGGACATCGCTCGCTCGTTGTTCGCGGGAATCAACGGGCCCGCGTCCCCACAATCACCATGTCGCCCAAGGATACTTTGCCGGGATGACGGCTGCAACGAGCCTCGAGACCAGGCTTGCCCGCTCGGTCGAATACCACGTCGGCGGAGAGGGTGACGCTGTCCTGCTCGTCCACGGGCTCGGCGGCTCGGCCGAGAACTGGGTCGAGGTCGTGCCCGAGCTCGTCCGGCGCCATCGCGTGATCGCGATCGATCTGCCGGGACACGCCGGCTCGGCGGCACTCGCGCGGGGCGCGACGATGGACGACTTCGCCGCGGCGACGGCCGCCGTGCTCGAGGCGGAGGGCGTCGGCAGCGCAGTCGTGGCGGGGCATTCGCTCGGCGGTCTCGTCGCGCTGCGGCTCGCGCGCACGCGGCCCGACCTTGTTCGCGGGCTGCTGCTCGTCGCGCCGGCCGGGATCGCGACGACCTCTCGGGTGGTGGAGGCGCTCGTGGTCGCCGCGGCGGCGATCCGACCCGGACGGGTTGTCGCGCGCTTTCGGCACCGCTGGGCCGACCGCGTCTGGTACCGGCGGGCGGTCTTCAGGCCGTGGTTCGTCTCCGACCCGGTCGCGCTGACGCCCCGCGCGACGCACGGCCTGCTGTCGGCCCAGGCGCGGCACACGGACACGAAGGTCGCGGGACGGGCGATGATCGCCGACGACCCGCGTCAGGATCTGCCCGACATCGGCTGCCCGGTCGTCGTCCTCTGGGGCGCGCGGGATGCGCAACTGCCGCTGGGCGACGCGTTCGAGTACGCGCGGCGGCTTCGTGCCGAGCTGCGCCTCGTCGCCGACTGCGGGCATCTCGTGATCGTCGAACGGCCGCACGCCGTCATCGACGCATTGGCGGAGTTGGCCGCGTGATCGCGCTGCGACCGTTGCGGGAGGAGGAGTACGCGGACTGGGACGCCGCGCACCGGGCGGAGTACTCGCGCGGCTTGATTGCACACGTCGGCATGTCGCGCGAGGACGCCGAGGCGAAGGTCGAGCGGGACGTCGCGGGCGTCCTTCCGGACGGGTTCGCGACCCCGGGGACGAGGATCTGGGCCGTGGAGGACGACGGCCGCAGAGTGGGCGCGGTCTTCGTGGGTCTCCGCGACGCTGGTGCATGGCTTTACGACATCACGATCGACGAGCCCGAGCGCGGCCGCGGCGTGGGGCGAGCCGCGATGACGGCGCTCGAGGACGAGCTGCGCGCTTTGGGCAATACGACCGTCAGGCTCAACGTCTGGGGCGGCAACGAGGTCGCACGTGGCCTCTACCGCTCCCTCGGCTGGATCGAGGAGTCGGTGCACATGCGCAAGCAGCTCTAGACGGGGTTCTCGATCTCGATGAACGTCCAGTCGAGGCGGAATTCCTCCGCAAGCCGACGGCTCAGCGCCTGCACGCCGAGACGCTCGGTCGCGTCGTGTCCGCCGGCGACGAAGTGAATCCCGAGCTCGCGCGCCGTCTGCAGGCTCGGCTCCTCGGGCTCGCCGGTCAAGAGGACGTCGTACCCCTCGTGAGCGGCGTCGATCAAAGAGCGGCCGGCGGCGCCCGAGCAGATCGCGACCCGCTGGATTCGCTCCGGGCCGTGGGCGAAGACGAGCGGCTCGCGGCCGACCGTGGTGCGCACGCGGGCGGCAAGTTCCTCGATCCCGACCGGCTCGCGAAGCGTCCCACCCTGCCCGACCTCCGCGAAGGGGCGCTCGACCTCGACTCCGAGCGCATTCGCGAGGAGCGCGTTGTTGCCGAGCTCCGGATGTGCGTCGAGCGCGAGATGGTAGGCCGCCAGGTTGAGGTCGGCCGCGAAGAGCGTCTCGAGCCGGCCGCGCTGACGCCGGTCGATCCAGACGGGCTCGCTCCGCCAGAACATGCCGTGATGGACGATCAAGAGCTGCGCGCCCGCGGTGGCCGCACGCTCGAAGAGCTCCTTCGAGGACGAGACCCCGCAGGCAACCTTGGTCACCTCGTCCGCGCCGAGCACCTGGAGCCCAGGTGTGCCGTATTCGGGGAAGCGGTCGACGTCGAGCAGCTCGTTGGCGAAGCGGATGATCTCGTCGCGCTGAGCCACGGGCCGATTATCGCTACCCTTTCCGCGCTCGGGGTGTGGCGCAGCCTGGTAGCGCGCTCCGTTCGGGTCGGAGAGGTCCCGAGTTCAAATCTCGGCACCCCGATTGGCTGCGCAAGATCGGCATCCGCCTATTCGGCGGATGCCGGTCGCGCTGAGCAGCACGTGCTGCCTGCGGTCTTCCTACCCGTGAGCGGGCTGGAAGAGTTCGATCGGGTTCCCAGACGGATCGTCGACAAGAATCTGAGACCCGCCAGGCCCGGTGACGATCTCGTTGCGGAACTGCAGGCCGGCGGCCTGGAGCCGGTCAACCTCAGCGGCCAGGTCGGCCACGATGAGATGGATCCGGTTCCAGCCCCCGGGCACGGGCGTGCGCCCGTCCGGCATGGGTCGTCCGGCCGAGCTTCCGGGGCCGCTCAGCAACAATCGCAGCCTCCCTCGGATCACATCGGCAAAGGCAGGCGCAGCGCTGGAGATGAGCTTGAAGTTGAAGTGCGTGGTGTAGAACGCGACGGCAGCGTCGACATCGTCGACCATGTAGCGCACATTGACAGTGTTGTCGTCCAAGACCGGCGACCTCCGAGTTCTCGCTCCCGAACGCTACCCGGATTCGACCGCGTAACACCTGGTCGCCATGGGCCGTCTCAGCCCGTCGCAAGCCGTCTCCTCCAGACATACGCCGTGTTGGTCGAGGTCACTCGGAAGCCGGCACCCAGGTAGAGCGCACGCGCCGCGTCGGTGGCGTAGCCAACCTTGAGGCGCTGTGCCCCACGCGCAACCAGCCGGTCGAGACCCGCGGCGAGCATGGCACGGGCCAACCCTCGCCGCTGATACTCGTCCTCGACTCTCATCGGCTCCACCAACCCAACCTTGGTGACAGGGTCGAACCAGAAGAGCGCGTAGCCGGCGACCTGACCGTCAGCGGCCTCGACTGCGAGGTCGAGTGCCGGGTTGTACAACGAGCACTGACGAAGGCGAACCTCAACCTCCTCGCCGTTTCGGCGTCGCATCGGGTGTCGCCTGGACGTCTCCTCGGCGCGGTCTACAAGCACGAATCCCGCCGGCAGAGGGGCGGCGGGTCGGTTCTCGGCATCCATCACTCGAAGCGAACCGACGTTGTCCGAGGCCGCTCGGGCGTACAGTGGACGTTCGGCAGTCTCGGCGAGAAGAATCTGTAGTGCTGCGCTCGCGATGCCTTTCCCCCAGTGCGTTCGGTCTACCCAGTAGGTCACCTCAGGCTGATCGTCGATTCGGAAGGACCCGATCGTTCCAGTGGGCCGCCGGGATGCGGTGCCGGGGTACGCGATGGACGATCAGACCGCCATCAAGGTCAGTGATGGTGCCGTCGAAGTCGTCTCCGAGGGGCGGGGCGCTGGAAACCGTTACCCCTAGGACCGAGAGCCTGCGAAAGGAGATAGCGCCTTCGGATGGAATCGGCAGGTGGTCCTAGAACCGCTGATCAGGCGTCCTCGACTCGACGGAGGAACCGATGATCGCGAGTGCTCTGCTGGAAGACGTCCCAACCGATACCCGTTGGGTGCTCGTGGTGGTCGCGATCTGCCTCATGATCGGCGAGACGTACCTGTTCGGCCGTCTCGGCCGGCGGATCAGGGCGAGCGGCGGGCCGGGTTACGACGCCTTTCAACGGGCAGGTTCAGCGGCCGCCGTCGCCCGCGCGCGCGAAGCTTGGGGGCCGCCAGGGCTGGCAGCGGCTCGGAAGGCATGGATGCTCGACCTCGTTTACCCCGTCACCTACGCGCTGCTTGGAATTCTCCTGGCCTCGCTCGGCGCGACCTACGCACGAGCAGACGATTCCGACTGGCTGGCGAGCGCGATG
Source organism: uncultured Gaiellaceae bacterium (assembly GCA_963829845.1). Taxonomy (GTDB): domain Bacteria; phylum Actinomycetota; class Thermoleophilia; order Gaiellales; family Gaiellaceae; genus Gaiellasilicea. The sequence goes on from CAWHKD010000031.1 coordinate 18,930, forward strand.
GCGGCGGTCGCCTGGCTCTCCATCGCGGCCGGCGCGACGGATCTTCTGATCGAGAACCCAGCCGTCGCCGTCGGCCTCTGGTCGTCACCGAGCGACACGGCCGCCCGCATTGCGAAGATCGCTGGGCGCCTCAAACTCACGCTGCTCGTGGCTGTGCTCCTCGCCCTCCTAGTGGCGCTCCTCGCGCTGCTCGCGATGTGACTGAGCACCGAGACACTTCGTCGAGCGGCACGACGACTCGCGAGACGAGATCCACGCGGGCCGACTACTGGAAGCCAGCCACCTCCGTACGCCGTCGTCGGCTCCACCCAATGCCGATTACCTGAAACTGCTTCGCGAGCTGGCCACAATCGAGCCGCCACTCTTCGTGTTTGGGGGCGTTGCCGAGGCCGTCTTGCTCAGCGGTCGGCTCGACCCGTCTCACGGCGACGTCGACCTCCTGACTCCAAGGACGCAAGTCGAACGTCGCATCGAGCAACTCGGTGAGTTCGGGTTCGCGCCCTTCGACGTGTACTACGAGCCGCGCCCTGGCCTCCCCTTGGTATACGGAAGTGCTCGCGACGATCTCGCGCTCGAACTCAGCGTTCTGGACTACGACTCCGCCGGTATGCCGTACTTCGCGCTGCCAGCGGACGCAGCCGTCGTGGCAGTCGCTCTGCCAACCGACGTGTTCGAGTGGCCACCGACGATCGTTGGCGGAGTGCGCATCCATACGCAGAGGGAAGGGGGGGGGCTGACGACTGGCGCGTTCGGCGCAACGCGTTCACAGGACACGACTAGCCAGGCTCGGGACATTCTTCCCAGACCGTGACCGAACATCGCTCGAGCCTCAGATCACGACGATGGGGACGCCCGAGCCTGACGCCACTGGCGGCAGAACGTAGGCTCGAACACCAGTGCTTCCCGACTATTGGATCGAGCGTCCCTCAGTCAGGGCACGCCGCGCTACGGAGTCGGCGGTCGATTCCTTTCTCCAGCTCATGGACGCAAGCAGCGGCGGTCGTCTTGTGGACGTGGACACGCTCCTGCGGAAGACGCCACGCGTGGTTCGCTGGCAGTTCCTGTCCAGGCTGGCCGATCGTCGCCGCATCGCGTTCCACGGAACGGGTGATCCGCGCATCGAGCGTTTCGAGCCGCGTGAACCGGTTGACTTCGCGCCCTTCGGCCAGCAGCGGGCCGTGTTCGCTACGAGCGACCCGATCTGGGCGATGTTCTACGCGATCGTCGACCGCCGCCGTCACAGGCTGACGCTCAACAATGGCTGCCTTCTACTGGAGGACAGGGGCGACGCGTATTACTACTTCTCGGTCAGCCGGCAGGCGCTCCCGCAACGGCCTTGGCGCACCGGGTACCTGTACTTGTTGCCGGCGGACAGCTTCGTCGAGCAGCCGGGAGGCGTCTATGCGGGGCATCAGGCGCGCGTGCCGCAACTCGCGAGTCCTGTCCCGGTGACGCCGTTCGCGCGCCTCCGCGTCGCGCCGAGGAGCTTCCCCTTTCTCGCACAAATCCGCGGCCACGATGACGAGCGGCTGGCCGATTACGCGCGAGCAGTGATGGCGGCGGCGTCCTGGCCGGATTGACCGTCGCGCCCGGCGGGTGCGCCACAGAGCAATGTCCCGTGGTGGCTCTGCGAACGCGACCTAGACAACTCCGAAGCCGGAATCTTGTTCGACGACATCCAACTCACGACCCAGCGCGTCACATGGGAGCAGACCGCCGATGAGCTGTGGGCGCTCTTCGCGACGACATCGTTCTACCAACGCCTCGATTCCGACAGCCTTGAATACGCTGGAGGCGGACGCACGGGCGTACGTCGAGCGGCGGGGCGGCAAGATCCGCACCAGCGAGCTCGCTGGTGCTCGTTACCGCCCGCCGGCCCGAGGTCTGAGGGCTCCTCCGTCCGAAGACGCCGTCCCTCGCAAGGTGCTCCTGACATGCGTGTGCGTGCTCTCGCCCGAGGACGGCTAGCCGGGAATTTCGTCCAGCTCGGCGCCGCCGCGGCCGAGGGTCGTCGTCACGATCGAGATCACGATCGCCGTCCCGAGCGCGGCTGAGGCCCAGGCGATGCCGCTGATGTTGTCCGACCAGCCGAGAGCGCGGTCGAGCGAGATCCGCCCCGGCCCGGTCGACGCGAGCGCGACCACGACCGTGAGCAGCACGAACTCGAACTCGTAGCCGCCGAGGAATCCCTTCGGGAGGACGACGGTGACGATCGCGTTGAGCATCACCGTGGCGATCAGCAGGGAGGCGAGCGGGGTGAGCAGGCCGCCGATGAGCAACAGGCCGCCGACGAACTCGGCCAGTCCCGAGACCACCGCCATCAGGGCAGGCCTGCGGTAGCCGATCGTGGCGAAGAACTGAGTGGTTCCCTCGGTCCCGCCCCCGCCGAACCAGCCGAAGAGCTTCTGCGCGCCGTGGCCGACGAAGATGACGCCGACGACGATTCTCAACATCAGGAGCCCGTAGGCCACGGGACATTCTTACCCGGTTTGGACGTCGCGAATCTCGTAACGGTGGACCACGGCGGTGCAGAGATCCTCGACGTAGTCCATCCCGGCCTGCTCCGCAATCGCGCGCGACTCGGCCGAGACGATCCCGAGCTGGAGCCAGAGCGCACCGGCACCGACCGCGACCGCCTCTTCGGCGTGCGGGGCCGTGAGCTCGGCACGGCGGAAGACGTCGACGAGATCGATCGGACGGTCGATCTCCGCGAGTGTCCGTGCACAGGGCACGCCGAGCACCTCGTCGCAGTCGCCCGGACGTACCGGGATCACTTCGTAGCCCTGCGCGAGCAGGTAGCGCATGACGCCGTGGCTGGGACGGTCCGGCTTGGGCGAGGCGCCGACGAGGGCGATCGTCCTCGCGTCGCGCAGGATCTCGGCCGGAACTCGCATCACCCAAGGCTATCCTCGGCGCTGTGCTCAAGGCCGTCATCTTCGATGTCGACTTCACGCTTGCGCGGCCGGGCCCGGAGCTCGGCCCGGAGGGGTACCGCAAGGTCGGGGAGCGGCACGGGCTCGTGCTCGACCCGGAGCGCTACGAGCAGGCTCGGCTCGACGCGCTCGACTCGCTGCAGCGGCATCCTGACCATGAGCACGACGACGAGATCTGGATCGCGTTCACCGAGCAGATCGTCCGCGGCATGGGGGGCGAGGGCGAGGGAGCGCGCTCGTGCGCTGCGGAGCTCGTGCGCGCCTGGGAGCAGCACGAGCGCTTCACGCTCTACGAGGACGCGCTGCCGGCTCTTGCCGCGCTACGCGAGCGCGGCGTCAAGATCGGGCTGATCTCGAACGGCAGCCGCAACCTGGACGAGTTCGTCTCCCATCACGGGCTCGACGCCGACTGCGCGATCGGCTCCCGTGCGTTCGGTCGAACGAAGCCGCATCCCGAGATCTTCCAGCACGCGCTCGCGCTGCTCGGCGTCGAGCCGGAGGAAACGGCGATGATCGGCGACTCCTACGAGGACGACATCGAGGGAGCGAGGGCGCTCGGGATGAAGGCCTTCTTGCTCGACCGCGACGGCCGCCGACCGGACGAGCCCGACCGGCTGCCGGACTTGCTCGCGCTTCCGGCGGCACTGGGCCTGATCGTGCGCTAGCAGTCGGCGGAAGACTGGCAGGTGCGCAGGGTCTGCACGTGAGGAGCGCCGCCGCTCCACGTCAGCCTGATCCGAAGCGACGCGTCGTTGTTCGTGTAGTCGAGCTCCTCGAGGCGCTGATCCGGGTTCGCGCGGTGGACGAGGAGGTAGACGCCGGCCGGGACGCCGCGAAGCTCGAGGTTCTGGCCGTGGAAATGGGCGGGATAGAGATCGGTGAACCCGATCGAGGTGCCTTGCTCGACGGCGAGCGCTCGCGGGTTCGAGGCGGCACAGTTGCCGTAGAAGCTGCCGCCCGTGAACGCCGTGACGCGGCGCGCGGCGAGGCCGTAGTGGTCGGCGAGGCAGAAGCCGCTCTTGCGGTCGCGCACGACGAGGTTCCCGGCGAGCGTGCGCAGCTCGTAGCGCTGGAAGCCGAGCAGGTGCCAGTGCGTGTGTGATGAGGACGGCGTGTAGCGCAGCCGGCCCGCGTCGTCGTAGGTGCGGACGGAGCGGTCGGACATGCGGACGAGCTGGACGGCGCGCATCGGCCCGGTCGTGGTGGACCGGCTGCCGCGGACCCAGACCGGGCCCTCGCCGACGTTGTCGGTCGCCGAGGCGAAGCCGAGCCTCGTGCCGGCGACCGTCAGCCGGAAGGGCGCGCGCTGATCGAGGTCCGGCAGCAGCTCACGCGGGCCTACCTGCGGTGAGCCGGAGTCGCTTGTCTTCGTCGGGAACTGCTGTCCGGGAGTCAGCGACTGGGCCGTGACCCTGCCTCCCCGCGTGAACGCGGGCGCGACCTGCTCCGTCGGCCCGCTCAGAGCCCGCCGTGCCTGGCCGCTGCCGTCGGGTGCGACCGTCCACACGTCGAAGCTTCCGCCCGCGAGCGGACTCGCGGAGAAGGCCAGTAGGCGCCCGTCGCCGCGCCAGGCCGGCAGCGAGATCACTTGCGGGGCGCGCGTCAAGCGCTGCAGGCCGCCGCCGTCGCGCCGGATCACGTAGAGGCTCGAGGTACGCCGGCCCGGATCCTGGCGGACGAACGCGATCCGGCGCCGGTCCGGCGACCAATCCGGATCGCTGTCGCCGCCGCCGCTCGTGATCTGTCGTTCGCCCACGAAGAGGTCGCCCTCCCGGACCGAGACGACGGCTCGCGCGAGCCCAGCTGCGGCCTCGGCCTCGGTGTTCCAGGCAACGGCCGCGAGCAGGGGTAGCGGCGCCAGCGCGACCGCGGTCAGGAAGAGTCGAGCTCGGCCCGCCATGCCGCCGTATGCTGCCCGACGCGGGCGGACGGCATGCCGGTTCCGCCGCCGAACTCGGCAGCGGCCTCGACCAACGTCGCCACCGGGCCGACGCAGACGTCCTCGCCGTCGAAGAGCTCGAGCCAGACCTCCAACGGCCGCTGTGCGAAGACGGCCGCCAGCTCGGCCGCGAGCTCGTCCTGGGCGTCGGCGACGAGCTGGCGCTGCGCGAGCTCCGGTCGCCCGACCAGCTCGCAGAGCCGGATGAAGAACTTCGGCTCGAGCGCACCGACGGTCAGCTGTCGTCCGTCGGCGGTCTTGTAGATCCGGTAGCAGGCGAGCCCGCCCGTCAGAAACCGCGGCAGCGGATCGCCGCGGAGCCGGTGCGAGACGAGGCGATGCGAGCCATGTGTCATCGAGATCGTCAGTCGGGCTCCGCGCCCCGTGCGCGCCCGTTCGAGCAGGGCGGCCAGGATCTCCGCCACGGCGCCGAGTGCTCCGGCCGCGAGGTCGGCCGGTTGCAGCGGCGGCAGGCCGGGAGCGGTGTCCTCCAGCACGCCGGCCCAGCCGAGGTAGTTGAGATCGTGCCCGGCCCGTTCGGCGTGCGGCCCGTCGGTGCCGAAGCCGGTGATCGAGCAGTAGACGGATGAGGACGGCGCATCGTCGGGGCCGACGCCGAGCCGCGCCGCCACTCCCGGCCTGAACCCCTCGAGCACGATGTCCGCCCTCGCAAGCATTGCCCGGGCAAGTCCCGGCTCCGCCTTGAGGTCACAGGCGACCGACTCCTTGCCGGCGTTCAGCGCGTCGTCCCAGGCGGGCGCGACATGGCGCATCGGATCGCCCTCCGGAGGCTCGATCCTCACGACGCGTGCGCCGAGCCGCTGCAGCTCCCGCGACGCGAACGCGCCCGGGAGGTACCGCGTCAGGTCGACGACGAGATGTCCGGCCAGCGGCTCCACCGCCGCTGAACGTACTACAGTCAGTGCGCATTGACTGAGCGTTCAACCCAAGCAGCGGCCGCCGGAGCGGAGAAGCGCCGCGTCATCCTCGACGCGGCAGTCCGCGTGTTCGCGTCGAAGGGCTACCACACGTCCCGCGTCGGCGACATCGCCGAGGAAGCGGGAATCGCGCACGGCCTCCTCTACCACTACTTCTCCTCGAAGGAGGAGGTGCTCGAGACGGTCTTCCGCGAGAACTGGAGCGAGCTGCTCGAGGCGTTCGCGCGGATCGAGGCGTCGGCGGAGCCGCCGCTGGAGCAGCTCGGTGCGATCGCGAAGACGCTCCTACGCGCCTGGCGCGACCGGCCTGATCTCGTCCGCGTGATGGTGCGTGAGGTCGCGCGCAGCCCTCAGCTGCAGGGTCAGGTCGACGAGATCCGCGCCGGATTCCTGGCGATCCAACGCGTGATCGAGCGCGGCCAGGCCGACGGCTCCTTCCGCGACGACGTCGATCCCCGCCTCGCGAGCTGGATCTTCTACGGCGGGCTCGAGGAGATCCTGACCGGGTGGGTGCTCGGGCAGCTGCCTGATGGCGACGAGGAGGTGGCGCGTGCCGAGCGAACAGTCGTCGCCCTCCTCCGCGGCGGGCTCACTCGGGACGGAGCAGCAGCTCCGGTCTGAGCCGGGCTACGGCCGGGTCGTCTGGACGCTCGGGCTCGGCGCCTTCGGGCTCGCATTCTCGCTGACGACGACAGCGGCGTACCTGCCGCCGCTGCTCGGGCAGTTCACGACGTCGGCGACGCTGATCGCACTCGTGCTCGCCGCGGAAGGGCTCTTCGCGATCACGCTGCCGCTGGTCATCGGCCCGTGGAGCGACACGTTCCACACGCCGCTCGGCCGGCGCCGGCCGTTCATGCTCGTCGCGCTCGGTCCGATCGGCTTCTGCCTGGCGCTGATGGCCTTCATGCCGAGCCTCTGGACGACTGCGCTGCTCGTCTTCGCGTTCTTCTTCGCGTACTACGTCTACGAGCCGCCCTACCGCGGCCTCTACCCCGACCTGTTGCCCGAGCGGATCTACGGCCGCGCACAGAGCGCGCAGCACCTGATGCGCGGTCTCGCGCTCGGCGCGGCCTTGATCGGCGGCGGCGCGCTCTTCCACCTCTGGGAGCCGTTTCCGTTCCTGTTCGCCGCGTTCGTCGTCGTCGCGGCTTGCGCGGCGCCGGTGCTGTTCGTGCGTGAGGACGGCGGCCACGGCCGCGTCTTCGAGGGCGTCCGCGCCTACCTCCAGCACAGCTGGAAGGTCTTCCACCGCGATCCCGACGTGCGGAGGTTCCTGATCGCGAACACGGCCTGGGAGGGGGCGTTCGCCGGCGCGCGAACGTTCGTCGTCCTCTATCTCACGGTCGGCCTGGGCCAGCCGCTCGGGACGACGACTGCCGTCCTGGCCGCCGTCGCCGCCGGCTACATCGTCGCCGCAGCGGGCTCGGGCGTGCTCGGCGACCGGCTCGGCCTCAGCCGCGTGATCGCCGTCGCCTCGGTCGTCTACGGGCTAGGGCTCGTCCTGGGCGGCTTCGGCAACGAGTGGCAGACCTGGTATCTGCCCGTCATCTTCGTCGTTGCGATTGCGGGCGGAACCGTGATGACGCTCGCCTGGGGCCTGCTCTTCAAGCTGATGCCGCCGGCGGACCGGGGTGCAATCTCCGGGCTCGCGACGACGACGAAGGGGATCGGGCTGCTCACCGGGCCGCTCCTCGCCGGCGCCGCGATCGACCTCCTCTCCGGCTCGCTCGAGGACACGAGCGGCTACCAGGCGCTCTGGCCGATCCTCGGCATCCCGGTGCTGCTCGTGATCCCGCTCGTCTGGCGCCTGTCAGCGGCAGAGCGCGACGCTGGGGCGGGACAGCCCGAAAGCCCAGAGCCGATCACCTAGGACGAAGAACGCCGTCGTCACGTTTCGTCCGGCCAGCGTCAGCACCGAGTAGCCGTCGCAGCCGATCGTCCGCAGCGGCCCGTACAGGCCCGTGATCCGTGAGGCGGGGTCGTTCAGCGCGAGGCCCTTCGGCGTCCGCCAGCCGAGCGGCTGGTAGATCGTGAACAGACCGACCGCCCGTCCGTTCCGCCACTCGACTGCCGCGCCCCGCGGCTGGAACGCGTAGTAGTTGAAGTACCAGGTCTCGCGTGGGCAGCTGCGGCAAACGCCGTACGCGCGCCCCCAGCTCTTCTCCACCTCCGCCTTCGTTGCCCCAAGCTCGAGCCCACCCAGGCTGCGCCCCGGGACGAGCACGCCGGCGCCGGGAGGCGCCGCGGCCGCCGGCAGCGCGAAGGCGAGGGCGGCGGCGGTTGCTGCAGCGAGGCGCACTTTGGGAGGATAGGCGCGTGACGCACGTCACGCAGCCAGGAGGGGCGCGGGGGAACCGGCGGGTTCCCCGCTCGACTGAGCGACAGCGAAGGAGGTGTCCGTGGAGTCCTTCAACCTCTTCGACGGCGAGCTGGACGACGAGCGCACCGAGCCGGCGGGCTTCACCTGGCGCGCCGCCCGCATCGGCCCGAGGCTCGGCGCCGAGAAGATCGGCGCGAGCGTCTACGAGCTCCAGCCCGGCGAGCGCTCGTTTCCCTACCACTACGAGTACGGCGCCGAGGAGTGGCTGCTCGTCATCTCCGGGCGGCCGACGCTGCGCGTCCCCGACGGCGAGCACCCGCTGCGGCCGGGCGACGTCGTCGTCTTCCCGGAAGGGCCGGAGGGCGCGCACCAGGTGCGAAACGACAGCGACGAGCCGATCCGGGTCCTGATTGCGTCGACGAAGCAGCTCCCCGACGCGGCGGTTTACCCCGACAGCGGCAAGGTCGGGCTCTGGACCGGAAACGAGGCCGACCCGCCGCGGCTCTTCCGGCTCGACACCGCCGTGGACTACTGGGACGGCGAGGCCTGAAAAGGCAACGACCCCACGTGGGGAGCGGGGTCGTTGCGGGGGAGACGCGCTGCCTCGGCGGCGGCGGCAGCGCGGGACGTACGTTGACAAGAGTCGGCAGCGCCGACCCGACCGGCCATCCCCGATTCGGCGTCCGGGGGTTCCCCGGAACGGCGTCTAGCGGATCGGTACCTCGATCGTCTTGGCGTACTCGTCGAACTCGGAGACCCGGGCCGCGATCTGCACCTCCCAGGTGCCGCCGGTGCTGAAGACCGCTCCGTCGACGATGTAGTGGCCAGGCCCGCCCTTTCGCGCGTCGACGCCGAGCTCGATCTGCTCGTCCGGCTGCACGAGCTTGACCCTGACCTCCTTCGCTTCGTCCCACTGCACGCCGGTCGTGGGCTCGAGCAGGTAGAGGTGCATCAGGTTCGTGCCGACCCGGGCCGGATCGACGGTCAGCTGAATCTGTGCCGGGCCGATCATCTCGGTCTTGGCGAACGGACCACTCGTCGCCTCCGTGGCCGTCGCGGGAGCGAAGCCCGCCAGGGCCCCGGTGACGCCGAGCACCACCGCGACGAGAATGACCTCACCCCGGAGCGCGCGCCGCAGCAGGACACCTGCCCGGCCGGGAGTCTCGCCTCCGGCCGCGATCGTGTTCAGGCGTGGAACACTGAACTGCCGGTTGTAGCCGCCCAGGGCCATCAACCCGACGAAGAGCAGGATCTTCGCGAGCAGGATCTGCCCGTACTCCGTGTGCAGTAGGTTGTCGACGCTGCGGACGTAGACGAACGACTGGATGATCCCGGTCAGGAGGACGACGGCGACGCAGGCGCCCGCCATCGTCGAAAAGCGAGCCAGCACTGCTGCGAGCAGACGGCTGCGGTCGGGGAGCACGAGTTGACGCGTCGCGCTCGGGAGGACGAACAACAGCATCACGAGACCGCCGATCCAGACGCTCATCGCGATCACGTGCGCCGACGTCGACGGAAGCAGGACGGCCGTCGGATCCTGGGCGTTCGCGTGGCCTGCCAGTGCAGGCGAGATGCCGAGAAACGCGAGCAGCGCGATCAACACGGCGAGCTGCGGGCGGCTACCGAACCCGCGCGAGAGCGCGAGGCCCGCCGCCGAGAGCGTCGCGGGTCGCATTGCCGGGAGCGCCTCCCGCCGGTAGACGAAGACCAGAGTGGCTCCGACTCCGAGCCAGACGAGGACGCGCAGCGCCCAGATGAGGCCGAAATGCGTCTCGACCACGCCCTGCATCACGGAGAAGTCCATCGCGTCGAGGACGGAGCCTCCGACCGCGGTATGCCCCTGCAGGACGATTCCCGCCACGCCGCTCACGATTCCCGCGACGACCGCGACCAGGAACGGCAACCGGGAGCGTGCGAGGAACGCCTCCGATGCCGCTTGCCACTCCGTCCCGGCGCCGGCCACAGCACGAAGACCGCCGGCCCACGGAAGCAAGAGGAACGCCAGTGCGCCGATCGCGATCGCGATCGCACCGTACTGAACTGCACGTGCGACGCCGAATGCGATCGTGGTGCCGGAGCCGACGCCGCTTCCGCCGGCGAGCTCTGCGACGGTCTGCGCCGGCGCTGCACCGGCTTTGCCGATCGAGAACACGAAGCCGCCCGAGACGGGATGGCCGTCGGCGGAGATGACGCGGTAGGTGGCCGTATACGTTCCCTGAGGCACCTTCTGCTTCAGGCCGATCGAGACGTCCGAGCTCGCTCCGCCCGGATGCACTGCGCGACCGTCGTCGACGATCTTCCCCGTCGCGTCGTACACGTGGACGGCGCTGAAGTTCATCTCGACCCGCTCGCTGAAGTGGAACACGATCGCCTTCGGCTGCACCTTCACCGTGGTGCCGCGGGCGGGCTCGGTCTCCTCCAGCGTCGCGTGTGCGAACGCAGGGGCGGCTGTCGTCAGCGCGGCCGCCGCCGCAACGGCAGCCGCGCTCACGACACGTGCAACGCGGCGGTTCACCAGACTTCTCCTGCGGGACGGCCCGGGTCGTCGCCGCGACGGAGCTTCATCACGTACGCGGTCGCGCCCACGAGCGCGAGCGCCAGTGCCGCGATCACGATCCAGAGGATCGGTGAGCTGGACTCCGTCGCCTCGGCCGGCGCCACAGCAACGGGAGCTGCGGTCGTCTCCTGGGCCGGCGGCGTCTCGGCCTCTGCCGACGCCTCCGTTGCGGTGGGCTGTGCTGCGGGCCGTTCGGCCGCAGCCGCTTTCGCCGTCGCGGCCGCGATCAGCGCGTCGGCCCGCTCGATCTGATCGGTCGGGACCCACCACAACGTCCCGCTCGCCTTCACGCGCTCGCCGCCGACGCTGAGCGGCACGACCCAGTCGAAGACCTTCTCCAGCTTGTTCCCGTCGGACGCCTCGACCTTCGGCGGTCGGTTCGTCGACATCCAGTGCACCCGGTGCTCGTGCCAGGTGTACGACCCGCCCTGCGCGATCAGCTGCCAGCTCGGCTTTGCCTTCGCGCTCGCGGTCTTGGGGACGGTGACGCCGCCGTACCGCTCCTCGTTCAGGTACTTGGCCGGCGAGTTGACGTTCACCTCCACCCGGCCGTTGACCAGGAAGCGCAGATACGGCTCGTTTTCGTACCCGGGGACCATCACGTTCCGGCCGGTTGCGTTGCGCAGCTCGATCGCGTCGTCACCGTCGACGACGCGAACGGTCAGGCCCTTCATCGTCGGAGCGACCGAGATCAGCTTCGAGCTGTAGTTCGGGCTGCCCGCGTCGGCCGACGCCGTGGGTGCCGCGGCCAAGGCGGTTGCGAGCGCCGCCAGGCAGGCAAGAGTGCCGAGCCGCCGAGCCGTCATGCTTCCGTCTCCTTTCCGGTTGCAGTCGTGCGCCGGCGACGGACGAGCGCTGTTCCCAACGCTGCGGCGCCAAGCACGATCGCCACGCCTGCGCCGGCTCGGGCGACCATGTCGCTGGAGTCGCCCTCCTCTGCCGCCGTCGTCGCACCGCCCGCTTCCGAGGCGCCACCGCTGCCCGGCACGTCGCCGCCGTTCAGGCCGGTTGCGACGTCGACCGGCTCCGCCGTTTCAGTGATGCGCGTGACCGAGGCGGGAAACTCGCTCCCGGGCGGACCGATCCACCGCACGACCTCGCCGTTGCCATACGTCTGCGTGATCCTCCAGGGCAGGTCGCCCTCGAGGATCGGATTGCGGGCGATCAGCCCGAACTCCGCGAAGGAGTCCGGTGGCGCGGAGCCGGTCCAGCGGATCACGTCGATGCGGTCGTTCCGCCGCTCGGTCTTCACCTTCCAGCCGGGACTCTCCTTGACCAACAGGAAGTCGATCCCCTCGGGCACCTTCAGCGCGACCTCGGTCGTCGGCGAGTCGGCCTCGGTCGGCACGACGACCGTGTAGAGCTGGAGGTCGGCGGGGCGGGAGGAAAACGGGAGGACGATCGAGTGCGACGCGGCCGCCGGGGCAAGAGCCCCGGCGGCCATCACAACCGTCGTCGCGAGGAGCGCGAGCTTCACGTCAGCTGCTCACCACATCGACACACGAAGCGGGCGTGGCGCTGTCCGAGCCGCCGTTCCACTTGACCGCCTCGGGCTTCCCGTCCGCCGTCTTCTTCGAGTACCACTGGTCGATCGCGAAGCACATCCGCTGCGGCGCCGCCGGGTTCTGCATCCGGAACGACCACTCGCCGTAGAAGCCCGGACCGATCCGCATGCCCTTCTTGGCGATCCAGGTCACGCGCTCGATCGCGAAGCGCGGGTTGCCCTCCGCGTCGACCTGGCCGGTGTCGCGCCGCTTGAGCACGACCGTCCAGTCCGGGCGTCTGCTTGACGGAGATCGACGCCTGCGCCGCCTCCGGCACGTGCATCGTGACCATGATCGTGTCCTGCTTCGCCTTCTCGTTCGGTGCGCGCACCACGTACGCGACCCGTGCCGCCGTCAGTGCCTTGCCCTGCGGCTGCAGCAGGCTGACCGTGGCGTGGCCGCTCGCGAACGGCACCACGGCCAGGATGGCGGCTGATGCCGCCAGTCCGATTCCAATCATCCGTTTCATCTCACATGCCCTCTCTGAATTGATGTTTTGAGTTCAGGCTCCCTCGGGGGAGCCGGCCCTGATGGCGTAGGAGACCTTGAAGGCCTTCCAGACGCCGTTTCGTTTGATGCGGCCGGAGAACGTGATCCCGTAGGCCTTCGCCTCGGGGAACGTGACAGCAGTCTGCGCTGCCTTGGCCGGCCCGCTCTGTAGCACGGCGCCACTCGAATCGAAGACCTTCAGCTGGCACCGGCACGTCGCCCACGAGAAGAGCCCTTTCCCCTTCACGTTCTTCACTCGGACGACCCAGATCGTCGTCGGGGCGCCGGCGATCGGCTCGTCGTCGGGGTTGACGTGCACCTGGACCGAGACGCCGTTGTTGGACGCGATCTGATGGGCCCAGGCCGGCGCGACGACGAGCATGACGCTCGCTGCGCCGATCAACGCCAGTATCAAAGTCCTTCGAAGCATTCATCCCTCCCATTCGCACCCCGGGCGGCCGCACGGCCGACCCGCCGACTCGTTCTGGTCAGCGGAGGCGAGGAGGTGCGCGGCCGGCGGAGTGCGTGGCCAGCGCCGGGCGAGGAGCAAGCTCGGGGACGAGCGGGACGAGAATCGCAGCGACGCCAGCCCGGGCACGATTCCGAGGACGCCGACCGCGCGCACCACGCGTGCGACCAGGCCGAGAATCAGTCGCGCTACGAGCAGCGCCGCGAGCGCGAACGGGACCTGCAGCGCCAGCCCGAGGAGGAACGGCGCCGTCAGGAAGAAGGTCACCTCGAGCTCGCGCGCGGCGACGATGTGCTCGAGATGCTCCTGGAGGAGGAAGCCGATGATCGGGACGATTGCGAAAACGCGAGCGGGCGGGCGCCTGGGCGACACCGGCGCCTGAGACACCGCGAATCAGCTGAGTCGTGGCCGCGACGATGAGCGTCGCAACGCCGAGCGCGGCGAAGATGGCCCCGTACTGCAGATAGCCGTGTGCCGTCTCGGCCGCGTGCTCGTGCCCGCCGAGCTCCCACGCGAACTGGTGGGCGAGCAGCATCCCTGCCGCGGAGAGCGGCAGCGACAGCAACCATGCGGCTTTGCTGCGATTCACGCAGAATTTGCTGCGATTCACACAGAAAACAGTCCCACAGTCCTCGGTGGCTGTCTACCAGCAAAAAGGACGGTCCCGCGCGGCGCGGTCGGCGCCGAAAACCGCTAGCGGAAGGCGTTCTCGCCGGTCAGCGCGTTGCCGACGACGAGCGTGTGCACCTCGTGCGTGCCCTCGTACGTGAGGACGGACTCGAGGTTGTTCACGTGGCGGATCACCGGGTACTCGAGCGTGACGCCGTTGGCGCCGAGGATCGTGCGGGCCTGGCGGGCGACCTCGATCGCGCCGCGGACGTTGCCCATCTTCCCGAGGCTGACGTGCTCCTGGCGGAGCGTGCCGTCGTCCTTCATCCGGCCGATGTGGAGCGCGACGAGGAGGCCGCGGTTCAGCTCGAGCGCCATCTCGGCCAGCTTCTGCTGCGTCAGCTGGTAGCCGGCGATCGGCTTGTCGAAGACGATCCGCTCCTTCGCGTAGTCGAGCGCCGCCTCGAAGCAGGCCCGGCCGGCGCCGACTGCGCCCCAGACGATCCCGTAGCGCGCCTCGTTCAGGCAGGAGAGCGGGCCGCGCAGCGTGTTGACGTCCGGGAAGCGGTTCTCCTCCGGGACGCGGACATCCTGGAGGACGAGCTCGGACGTGACCGAGGCGCGCAGCGAGAGCTTCTTGTGGATCTCGGGAGCCGTGAAGCCGGGCATCCCCTTCTCGACGAGGAAGCCATTGATCGCGCCGTCCTCGGTGCGCGCCCAGACGGTGGCGACGTCGGCGACCGTCCCGTTCGTGATCCACATCTTCGCGCCGTTGAGGATCCAGTCCGAGCCGTCGCGCCGCGCCGTCGTGCGCATCGAGCCGGGGTCGGAGCCCGCGTCCGGCTCGGTCAGGCCGAAGCAGCCGATCGCCTCGCCGGTGTGCATCGGCGGCAGCCAGCGCTGCTTCTGCTCCTCCGAGCCCCACTTCCAGATCGAGAACATCGCCAGCGAGCCCTGAACGGAGACGGCGCTGCGGACCCCGGAGTCGCCCGCCTCGAGCTCGAGGCAGGTGAGCCCGTAGGCGACCGCGCTCGCGCCCGGGCAGGCCGTAGCCGTCGAGGTGCATGCCGAAGAGGCCGAGCTTGCCGAGCTCCGCTCATCAGCTCGCGGGGCAGGATCCCCTGCTCGAACCAGTCGCCGACGTCGGGCAGCACGTGCTCGCGCACGAAGCTGCGCACCGTGTCGCGGATCGCCCGCTCCTCCTCGTCGAGGAGGGCGTCGATTGCGAGGAAGTCCAGCGGGTCGAGCGCGGTCTTCTTCTCGGTCACGGCCATGGCGCGCAAGGGTACCGTGGCCGCGTGCTCGCGGCGATCGTCGCCGGCGCTGACGCTGCTCCTCGTGGGTCCGGCTCGGCCGAGGCCGAGGTCGCAGCGATGACGCCGCGCGAGAAGGCGGAGGCGGTGGTCGTCGCCGGGATGCCGGCCGGAGAAGGCTTCGGCGGCGTGCTCGTCCGCCAGTGGAACGCCGACGCCGAGCGGCCGCGGCGGGCGATCGTCTTCGCCGACCAGGAGGGCGGGACGGTGAAGACGTTCCGCGCACTCGCGCCGTGGCGCGCCGCATCGCAGTACCGGAGCGCGGCGGAGGCGTTCCGTGCCGGCCGCGAGACGGCGCGCGCAGCTCCGCCGGGCGGGCGTGCACGCGACGTTCGCGCCTGTGCTCGACCTCGCCGACGGGCCGCTCGGCTCGCGCCAGTTCGCGAAGCCGGAGTACGGGGTTGCGTTCGCGCGCGGGCTCGGCGCGCCGCCTGCCCGAAGCATTTCCCGGGGCTCGGCTCGACGCCGAAGTCGACCGACGTCGCGCGCGTCTACGGCGTCCTCCGCAGCCAGGACCTGGCGCCTTTCCGGGCCGCGATCCGCGCCGGCGTCCCGTGCGTGATGGTCGGTCACGCGATCTACCCGCGGCTCGGGCCGCGGCGTGCCTCCTTCGAGCCGAAGACCTACGAGCTGCTGCGGCGGCTCGGCTTCCGCGGCGTCGCGATCACCGACTCGATCGGCGTCCTCGGCAGCCCCTACGCGCCCTTCTGGGCGCGGCTGGCGCTGCGAGCGGGCGCCGACATGGTGCTGACGACGAGCGCGCGGGACGCGGGAGGGTCGTCGATGCGCTCGTCCCGCTCGCGCGGGCCGGGGAGCTCGACGCGAAGCTCGTACGGATCAGCCGCTACCGGCGGGCGGTGGCGGCACCGTCACGCTGACCGTCGCCTCGACGGTCTTGCCGTTCGCCCCGACCGCGCGCGCAGTCAGGCGATGCGGTCCCGGCGGCTCCGCGGCGGTGTTCCAGCCGAGCGTGTAGGGCGCGGCGACGTCGCTGCCGCGCGAGACGCCGTCGACGAGGAACTCGACGCGCGCCGCCCGCCCGCGGACGTCGACGCGCCAGACCACGAGGCCGTCGACCTCTTCGCCGTCCGTCACCGACTGGCCGACAATCGCGAGCGGCACCGGCTTGGGCACCGGGGTTGGCTGGGCTTCGGCTTCGGGCGGTAGACGACGACCGGGATCCGTCGTACGGCGGTGCGGCCGTCGAACGACGTCGCGACGACGCTGAGGATGTGGCGGCCCGGCTTCGCTCGGGTCGTCCTCCAACTGAAGAGGAACGGCGGACGCCGGTCGACCGCGCGCGTCCTGCCGTCCACTGTGAAGACCATCTTCGCCGCCTTGGCGCCCCACGGACGCACGCGCAGCCGGATCTTCGTCGGCGCCCGCATCCAGGGCCGCGCGCCCGCGCTCGTGAGCGCGAACGTCTTGTTGTCGACGACGACCCGAGTCCCCTCGACGTCGTAGCGCCCCGGGCCGGCGATACCGTGCACCTGGAGCTTGTAGCCGCGGTTGGCCAGCTTCGCCGTGTTCAGTGCGTAGGCGAACGGGCGCCGGTGGTCGACGTGGACGACGCGGCCGTCGAGCATGAACTCGACGCGCCCGATGTCAGGGGACGCTTTGGCGCGGAAGGAGACGATTCCCCGCAGCGGCCCTTCCGGCAGGAGCGGCTTCACGCTCAGCCGGATTACACCGGCATAGCGGCGGACGAGGCGGAGGTAGTACTTCCACTTCCAGCGCTGGCCGGGATCCGTGTGGTGGCTCGAGCCGCCGCGACCGCCCCGCCCGTCCGGCACCTGGGCGTGGCCGATCAGGTGCGCGCGGTCGATCGGCATCAGCGAGCGGCGCGCGATCCACGCAGCGAGGCGCGCCGAGGCGTGGTACTGCGCATCGGTGAATCCGAGCGGCCCGTATGTGAAGCCCTCGTGCTCGATCCCGACCGACTGCTCGTTCGTGTTCCAGTGGCCGGCGTGCCACGCGATGTCCGAGAGGTGGACGAGCTGGATGATCCTGCCGTTGCGGGAGACGACGAAGTGGGACGACGCGTGCGCGCGCGGGTTCCGCAGCCAGCGCACCGACCCCCAGAAGCTGCCCTCGGTCACGTGGACGACGATCCGGTCGAGCGACTGCACAGAACGGTGCGCCGGCGTGAAGTTGCCCTCGCCCCTCAGCCAGACGACCGGCGGACGTGCGCCGACCGCGGCGTCCGCGACGGGGACGACGAGCCAGGAGACCGCGACCGCCGCGGCCAGCACGACCACCCTCGGGAGACCCATCGACGACCAGCCTAGCCCCGAGCGGCCGGGGTTGACGCCGCATTTACATTGCTCCTACACTCTTGACTGACTAGTCAATCGACTGCTGAGCAGGAGAGAGCATGGCTACGATCGAGCAAGGAGTCGGCTCGGGCGTCTCGTTCGCCCTGACCGAGGAGCAGAAAGGCCTGCGCGAGCTCGCACGCGAGTTCGCCGACAAGGAGATCCGGCCCAAGGCGGCCGAGTACGACGAGCACCAGACCCATGCTGCCGACCTGGTCGCGAAGGCGCACGAGCTCGGCCTGATGAACCTGCACGTGCCGGAGTCGCTCGGGGGCCTCGGGCTCTCGACCTTCGAGGGGATCCTCGTCGGCGAGGAGCTGAACTGGGGCTGCTCCGGGATCGGCACCTCGATCGGCGCCAACGGCCTCGGTGCGGGCCCGGTGATCATCGCGGGCTCCGAGGAGCAGCAGGCCAAGTGGCTGCCGCCGCTCCTCGAGGAGCCGATCCTCTGCTCGTTCGGGCTCTCCGAGCCGGAGGCGGGGTCCGACGTCGCGAAGCTGAAGACGACGGCCGAGCGCCGCGGCGACGAGTACGTCCTCAACGGCTCGAAGACCTTCATCACGAACGCCGGCCACGCGGCCTGGACGGTCGTGTTCGCCAAGACCGATGCTGCGAAGGGCCACAAGGGGATGTCCGCGTTCATCGTCCCGATGGACACCCCTGGCGTGCAGATGGAGAAGCACCTGGACAAGATGGGGCAGCGCGCCACCGACACCTCGGCGTTCGCGCTCACCGACGTCATCGTCCCCGCCGAGAACCGGATCGGCGAGGAGGGCGAGGGCTTCAAGATCGCGATGCAGACGCTCGACTTCACGCGTCCGGGCACCGCCGCCGGTGCGGTCGGCGTCGCCCAGGCCGCCTACGAGTACGCCGTCGAGTACGCCAAGCAACGCGTCACCTTCGACGTGCCGATCGCGATGCACCAGGGCGTGAACTTCATGATCGCCGACATGGCGACGGAGATCGCCGCCGCGCGCCTGCTCGTCTGGCAGGCGGCGTGGCTGCACGACCAGGGCCAGCGGGCGACGCTGGAGTCGTCGTTCGCGAAGCGCTTCTCTGCCGACACGGCGATGAAGGTGACGACCGACGCGGTCCAGGTCTTCGGCGGCTACGGCTACATGAAGGAGTACCCGGTCGAGAAGCTGATGCGGGACGCGAAGCTGTTCCAGATCTACGAGGGCACCTCGCAGATCCAGCGCCTCGTGATCGCAAAGGAGATCTTCCTTCCGCGAGATTGAGCAGATCTCATTGACTTGAAGCTCGTGATGTCGGCGACCTGAGCTAGGACGCCAGCTCGCGCTGAAAGGGCGGCAGGAAACCGGGCGAGAAGCGGACGTCGCCGACCCAGGCGCGAAGGCGGTCGACCTCGGCATCGATCCCCGCGCGCGCGTCGCGGCCGACCTCCTCGAGCAGGCCGAGCACGATCTCGCCGTCGCGGCGCTGCGACCAGCCGCCGACGACGCGGCCGTCCCACCAGACGGTCGGGCCGGCGTTTCCGTTCGAGTCGAAGAGGGTGCCGGCGTGCTCGCCGAGGTACCAGTCGCGCTCCTTCCAGCCCATCGTCGTCGGGTCGAGCGTCGGCAGCAGCGCCGCGGCCGGCTCCGGTGCCGGCGTCGGCTCGAGGTCGTCCTCGAGGATGTAGCCGGTGCTGCCACCGAGGTCGACCTCGGTGTGCGGCACCCCGGCCAGGGCGGCCCGAGTCTCCCGCAGCGTCCAGCCCGTCCACCAGCGCATGTCCGTCTCGGTCGCCGGCCCGAAGGCCGCGAGCCAGCAGCGGAGCAGCTCCGCTTGCGCCGCCGCGACGTCCTGCTCCTCAATCGGCCCGCCGAGCCAGTCCTCGGTCGTCACCCAGCGGAACTGCGGGCTGATCCACGAGCCGCGCGGGCGGCCGCGGACGAGCTGTCCCTCCATCGCGAGCTGCGGCAGCACGCGCGCTCCTGCGCTCTGCTCGACGACCCACCGCCCGGAGCCGAAGCGGAGCTTCGTCGCGAGCAGCGGCACATCGGCCACGACGTCGCGCGTCATCGCCTCGCCGCGGGCGGCCACGGCGCTGACGGCCGCGTTGCCCGCGCGCGTGATCCAGGCGCCCGGCCGCGTCGAGACGCCGCTGTCGCGGACGAAGCCCTCGAGCCGCTTCCGCTGCGTCGCCGCCACCGCCCTCGTAGCGGCCGCGAAGACGATCGGGACAAGGTCGCGAGGAACGACCCAGAGCGTCCGGCGCATCGCGAGCAGCCGCACGAGGCTCCGGTCCTCGTAGAGCGCCTGCTCGACGTCGGGCGGCGCGACGCCGTCGCTGCGCGCCCGAATCGAGAGGAAGACCGTGACCGCGTCAGTCGCGTGCAGGCACACGAGCGAGCGGGCGACCGTCAGCGGATCGGTCGCGCGCGCCGCGGGGTCGAGCCGGTGACGCACGACGAGGCGGGCACGCCGTTCGGCGACGTCGATCCTCTGCATCCGCCTCTTCTACCAACGTAGGATCGTCCCGTGGCTATCGAAATCGATCTCTCCGGGCGCGTCGCGCTCGTCACCGGCGGCTCGCGCGGGCTCGGCCGCGCGGATGCGCTCGCGCTCGCCCGCGCCGGCGCGGACGTCGTCATCGCCGACATCCAGGTCGAGTCGGACGAATCGACCGAGACCGCCGAATCGTACGGCGTCCTCGCCCAGGTCGCGAAGGCGCAGGGAATCGTCTTCACGGAGGCGACCGCGAAGGAGATCCAGGGCCTCGGTCGCCGCTCGGCTGCGATCAAGTGCGATGTCACCGACCGCGACCAGGTGAAGGAGACGGTCGACCGCGTCGTCGAGGAGTTCGGCTCCGTCGACATCCTGATCAACAACGCCGGCACGCTCGACCACGTCGGCCAGTTCCACGACCAGAACCCCGAGCTTTGGGAGCGCGACCTACGCGTCAACCTGACCGGCGGCTTCAACTGCGCCCAGGCGGTCTGGCCGCACATGAAGGAGCGCGAGTGGGGCCGGATCATCAACATGGCCTCGGTCGCGGGCACGCTCGGCGGCTTCGGCCAGGCGAGCTACTCGACGACGAAGGCGGGGATCCTCGGCCTGACCCGGACGCTCGCGATGGAGGGCGGCCGGCACGGGATCACGTGCAACGCGATCGTGCCCGGGATCATCGGCACGGAGGCGTTCCACTTCGCCAACCCGGCGATGAACGAGCGGATCGCGAACCGGACCGTCTTCAAGCGGCCGGGTGAGCCCGAGGACATCGCCAACGCGATCTGCTTCCTCTGCTCCGACCTCGCCAACTACATCACCGGCATCCAGCTGCAGGTCTCCGGTGGCGTCGAGCTGTTTGTTTTCTAGCGCAGAATGAGCATCCGCTCTTGCGGACGCTCATCGCGCGAAGACCCCTGAAGGGGGCCGCTAGCGGCCCCGAAGGCGTGAGGACATGAACGTAGGCGTCGCACACGGGATCGGATTCGAGCTCTCGGCCGAGCAGCGCGAGCTCAGAGATCTTGCGCACGGCTTCGCCGAGCGCGAGCTGCGCCCGATCGCACGGGAGTGGGACGAGCGCGAGGCCTGTCCGCCCGAGCTGCTCGCCAAGGCGGCGGCTCTCGGCCTGACCTCGCACGCGATCCCGGCCGAGTACGGCGGCGGCGGCGTGCCGTCGGTGACTTCGAGCTTGATCGCCGAGGAGCTCTCCTGGGGCTGCGCCGGCCTGGCCGCGCCGATCGGCGCGACGATGTTCCCGGTGCGTCCACTGCTGCGCGCGGGCACCGAGGAGCAGAAGCAGCGCTGGCTGACGCGCCTCGCCTCGGAGGACGGCTGCCTCGCGGCGATCGCGTTCACCGAGCCGGGCGCCGGCTCGGACGTCTCCGGGATCCAGGCGACGGCGCGCCGCGACGGCGACGCGTACGTCCTCAGTGGTGAGAAGTGCTACGTCACGAACGGCGGCATCGCGGAGCTGACGATCGTCTTCGCGAAGCTGGACGGGGCCATCACCGCCTTCCTCGTCGAGGCCGGCGACGCCGGCGTCAGCGCCGGCCGCAAGGAGCCGAAGGTCGGCCTGCGCTCCTCGTACACGGGCTCGATCCTCTTCGACGCGGCACGGATCCCGGCCGATCGGCTGCTCGGCGACGAGGGCGAGGGCTTCGCGATCGCGATGGACTTCTTCATGCACTCGCGGCCTCAGGTCGCCGCCTCGGCCGTCGGGATCGCCCGCGCGGCGTTCGAGTACGCGACCGACTACGCGAACGAGCGGCGTGCTTTCGGCAAGCCACTGCTCGCGAAGCAGGGCGTCTCCTTCAAGCTCGCCGACATGGCCATGCAGATCGAGGCATCGCGGCTGCTCGTCTGGCGCGCCGCGGCGGCGCTCGATGCCGGCGAGGACGCGGGTCTGCTCGGCTCCTACGCGAAGGCGTTCGCCGCCGACGTCGCGATGAGCGTCACCACCGACGCCGTCCAGGTGCTCGGCGGCGCCGGGATCATGCGCGACCATCCGGTCGAGAAATGGATGCGCGATGCGAAGGTGCTCCAGATCGTCGAGGGGACGTCCGAGATCCAGCGGCACGTGATCACGCAGTACCTTCGCCGCTAGCTCGACAAAGCTTCACCACCGCGTAACGGATGACCGCCAGAGCCCTGGCTACACTGATCGACTCGTGCGGATCGAAGCGACAACGATCCGCGCTGGGGTGTCCAACAGCTCGGCGCGTCTGATCGCGCGCTGGCTCCTCGTCTCCCTAGCGCTCCTCGCCGTCCTGACGGCGCTGATCGGCGTTGCTTTCGCCGGCTCGCCGGTGCGGATCGCGCACGGCATCCAGATCGCGGGTGTCGACGTCGGCGGGTTGACGAAGAGCGAGGCCCGAGCGCTGCTCGAGCGCCGAGCCGAGAGCGTGGCCCGGGTGCCGGTCGTGTTCACCGCCGGCGGCGAGGAGTATCCGATCAAGGCGACGACGCTCGGCGTCGAGGCCGACTGGGCGACGGCGGTCGATTCGGCTGCGCGTGAGGGCGAGGGCTTCGCCCCCGTCCGCGGCTTCAAACGGTTGCAGACCCGCTTCTTCGGCTCCGAAATCGCGCCGCCGGTGCAGGCATACGACGCTGCGCTCGACTACAAGCTGGCCAAGCTCGCCCGCGAGATCGACCAACGGCATGTCGAGGCGAAGCTCGTGCGGCGTGGGCTCACCGTCGACGTCGTCCCGGGACTGCCCGGCCGGAAGCTCGCGCAGGACGTCGCCGCTGCGCGGATCGTCCGATCGCTCGCCCGCCTCGAGCGGGGCCAGCCGATCGCCCTGCCGGTACTGCTCGACCCGGTCGAGGTGACGGCGGCCGACCTCGCGCCCGCCGCCGCACAGGCTCGGATCGCGCTTTCGGCCCCGATCCGGCTCGAGTACGAGGGAACGCGCTGGAAGCTGCCTCGCTGGCGGATGGCCGAGCTGCTCAGACTGCCGGTCGGGGGCGCGACCAAGATCGCGATCGCGGGTCCTGGTGCGGAGGCCTGGTTCAAGCGGCTCCGGAAGACCGTCGAGCGGGCGCCGGTCGATGCGGCGTTCGTGGTCGAGCCGGGCGGCATCCGCATCGCTAACGACAAGCCGGGCCTGAGCATCGACATGCCGGCGACGGCGAAGGCATTGCTCGCGGCGGCGACGTCGGCCACCGCGCGGACGGCACCGCTCTCGGTCCGCACGGCTCCGGCAGGGCGCTCGACGGCCGACGCGAAGGCGATGGGGATCAACGGTGTCGTCGGCAGCTACCACACGACCTACGGCGGCATTCCGAGCCGGCTGCACAACGTCGCCCTCGTGTCGGAGCTGATCGACGGCGCGCTGATCGCGCCGGGGAAGACGTTCTCGTTCAACGGCACGACCGGCGAGCGCACGGCCGAGAAGGGCTTCGAGGAGGCGCCGGTGATCATCAACGGCGAGCTCCAGACCGGTCTCGGCGGCGGCATCTGCCAGGTCTCGACGACGGTGTTCAACGCGGTGTACGAGGCAGGCCTGCAGATCGACGAGCGGACGAATCATGCGCTCTACATCTCGCACTATCCGCTCGGCCGCGACGCCACGGTCAACTATCCCGATCTCGACCTCACGTTCACAAACGACACCGACCACTGGCTGCTGCTGCGGACGTTCGTCGGCACCGGTTCGCTGACCGTCAACCTCTATGGGACGCCGCAGAACCGGCGCGTGGAGACGACAGCGCAGCCGCTCCGCGTCGTCGGCGCGCCGCAGGTCAAGCGGGTGCCGGATCCGTCGCTCGAGAAAGGCAAGTCCGAGGTCGACGAGTACGGCCAGCCGGCCCGTTCGACGAGCGTCAGCCGGAGGGTCTACGACGCCGACGGCGTGGTGCTGCACGAGGACAGCTGGTACTCCTCCTATCGCTCCGAGCCGAAGGTGGTGCGCGTCGGGACGAAGCCGAAGCCCAAGCCGAAGCCGAAAGCGAAGCCGCCGAAGACCGATCCGGATCCCGGCGCGACGACGCCCGGCGCGACGGACGGCGTGCCGGACGCGCCGCCCGCGTCTACCCCGCCGCCGCCTCTGCCCTAGCGACCGCTGCGGCGAACCAGGCGGGCACGCGCGTCGGCAGGCGCGTCGCCGCGTCCACGGTGGCGTGCGAGGTGGAGCCCTCGGCGACGAGCTCGCCGGCGCGCTCGACCGCATACTCGTACCGGAAGCGTGCGCCGCGCAGGTCGACGCAGCGCGTCCAGATCCGAAGGCGGTCGTCGAAGTACGCCGCGCGGCGATAGCGGACGGCGACGGCGGTCGTCAGCGCGTCGATCCCCTGCGCCTGAATCGCCAGGTAGCCGCCCGCATGCTCGGAGAGATAGGCGACGCGCGCCACCTCGAGCCAAACCACGAAGGACGCGTGGTGCGCGATCCCCTGCGCGTCCGTCTCGGCGAAGCGGACGACGATCTCGGTCGAGAATCCGTAACCCTGCATTGTCCGCGCAAGATAAGCATCCGCGGCAGCGGATGCTCATCGCGCAAACCCCCAAAAGGGGCCGCCTCGCGGCCCGGGATTCCACCGTCGGGCGCGCGCTACGCTGCGGCGCGTCGCACCGTGCGCTCGTCGAGAACCGTGCGACAGTCGGTGCAGACCTTCTGCTCGACCTCGTACGGGATCCCGGCGTGCTGGCGCAGTGCGTGCGCGGTCACGGCCTTGTGCTGGTGCAGCGGGCCGCGTCGCTTGCCGATGTCGCTGGCTGTCATCTCGCCTTTCACGTTAGGGGCTGGCGGAGTGCGAGCAAGATCCGAAAGGGTGAAATACCTGTGTCGACATGGCTACCGGGAGTCAGTGCGTGCATTGCTGGTGATACTCCTCGCTTCGGCTGTTGCAGGCTGTGGCGGTGGGAGCGCCGACGAAGCCGCCGCACCCCCTCCGTCCTCTCCTTCAGACGACGTTCGCACGGAAATGACAGTGCGAACGTGCGACGCCGGCATCACGCGGCCGCTCGGCTCCGAGCGGAGGAGCTATGCGGCGGTCGTCCAAGGGCGCGCCGTCGCCTACCGGGAGCCCGGCGCAGGGCGGCTGGCGGCGTTCGGGCGGACGAACGTGAACGGCGTCCCCACGGTCTTCGCCGTCCGGGCACAGCGGCTCGGCGAGGACTGTCGGCCGGACTGGTACCACGTCCAGCTTCCGCTCAAGCCGAACGGCGTCACCGGATGGGTGCGCGCGGCCGACGTCGAGCTGGCCGCGGTGACGACGCGCGTCGAGGTCGACCTTTCCGATCGGCGCGTGACGCTCTTCGACAGCGGCCGCCCCGTCCTGATTGCCCGAGCCGCGATCGGGTCGTCCGAGACGCCGACGCCGGTCGGCCGCTTCTACGTCAACCAGCGGCTCGCCCCTTCCGACCCGTCGGGCCCGTTCGGGCCGGGCGCGATCGGCATCTCCGCATTCTCGGAGGTGTTGACCGGCTGGACGCAAGGTGGGCCGATCGCGATTCACGGTACCAACCGGCCGGATCTGATCGGCGCCGCCGTCTCGAACGGGTGCATCCGCGTCCGCAACGACCTGCTCCAGCGGCTCTTCGACGGTACGCGCGCGGGCACTCCGGTTAACGTCCGAGCGTGACGGGGTACGATCGCGCCATGCCAAAAACGAGCACGACAAAGCAAAATGACATCGTCGCCCGCTTCACCGAGCTCGGCCACGAGGCGCTGAATCGGCTCTCGGACATGCCAGGCGGCTCGAAGTTCGTCGACATGATGAACGAGTCGAAGACCCGGCTTGACGAGATGCAGAAGAAGCTGCGCGGCCTCGACGAGCTCGAGAAGCGCGTTGCGAAGCTCGAGAAGCAGGTCGCGAGCGACGGCGAAGCCGGCGCCGAAGAGGAAGAAGCCCGCCGCGCGCAAGCCGGCGGCCCCGAAGCCTCCACTGGCCTAGGCTGCGGGACTCGCAGCCGCAGCGCTCTCGGCACGATCTCGAACCGCACCGGCGTCGTCCCCGGCTGCTCGCCGTCGAGCTCGACCGGGAGCGGCCCGTCGGCGTCGACTGTGACAACGGCGCCGCGGAGGAGCTCGGCCTTCGGATGGGGGAGGTGCGAGCCGCGGTACGTCTTCGGCAGCGTCACGAGCAGGTCGCGCTTGGTCAGGTCCCCGATCGTGAGCACGTCGAAGAGGCCGTCGTCCGGCTCCGCGTCGGGGCAGATGATCATTCCGCCGCCGAAGGTCTTGCCGTTCGCGACGACGACGTCGTGCATGCGGCCGACGCGGCTCTCGCCATCCACGGTCAGGCGGAGCTCGGAGTTCTGCCACTTGGCGAAGACGGCGAACGTCGCCCAGAGATAGGAGACCTTGCCGCCCAGCGCCTTCGTCGTCTCGTTCGCACGCTGGGCGATGGCGCCGCTCATGCCCGCGCTGGCGACGTTCGCGAAGTGGGACTCGGACTCGCCGCCCTCCCAGGCGCGGTAGCTCGCGCGGCCGAGGTCGATGGTTCGCGTCGTCCCCGTCAGGGCGACGTCGATGGCACCGTCGAGCTTGTGCGGGATCTTGTAGGTGCGGGAGAAGTCCCAGCCGGTTCCGCGCGGGATGACGGCGAGCTCGACGTCGTCCCGCCCGGCGATTCCGTTTGCGACCTCGTTGACGGAGCCGTCGCCGCCGACGACGACGAGCAGCTTCGCGCCGCCGTCGGCCGCCGACACGGGCGAGGTCGCCGAGCTGCCCGGGCCGCTCGGAGAAGAGCGTGTCGCCCTCGAGGCCCTTTGTCGCGGCTCGGTGCGCCATCTCGGCCCAGCGCCGCCCCGTCGACCCGTTCGCCGAGGCCGGGTTGACGAGGAAGACGGTCTCGCTCATCGGGCGTGAGTCCGATGAGCTTTAGGGGGTGTGGGGGAACTTGGAAGTTCCCCCACGAGACGTAAGAAGGGGCACGTGGGGGAAACATGGTTTCCCCCACGGGAGCGCGCCGAAGGTGCGCGACGCTAATGACCGGAGGTGGCTGTGGCGAGCGCGACGCGAGTCATCCGGTCGACGGCCGCCTTCATCTCGTCGTCGGTCACCCGCTTGAACTCGCCCTCGACGATGATGTCGCTGACGATCAGCAGGCAGCCGGCCTGGACGCCGCGGAGCGCGCCGACGGTGAAGAGCGCCGCGGCCTCCATCTCGACCGCGAGGACGCCGCGCTTCGACCAGCGCTCGTACTGACCCTCGTCCGGGTTGTAGAAAAGGTCGCTCGAGACGATCGGGCCGACGTGCATGTCCTGGCCGATCTCCTTGGCCACGTGGACGGCGCCGTGAACCAGGTCCCAGCTCGCAGTCGGGCAATGTGGCTCGTTCGCGACGAGATGCATCGCGGTCGAATCGGCCGGAACGGCGCTGATCGCGACGATCATGTCGCCGAGCTTGTGGCCCGCCTGGAGGCCGCCGCAGGTGCCGACCCGGAGCAGTTTCTTGACGCCGAGCTGGATCAGCTCCTCGAAGACGATCGTCGCGCCGGGGCAGCCCATACCGGTGCCCTGCACCGAGACGCGCTTGCCCTCGTACGTGCCCGTGTAGCCGAGCAGGCCGCGCTCGGAGTTCTTCTGCTCGACGTCGTCGAGGTACGTCTCGGCGATGTACTTGGCTCGCAGCGGGTCGCCCGGCAGCAGGCACGCCTCGGCGTAATCGCCGGGCTCTGCTCTCACGTGGATCGGCATCCGCGAGACCCTATACGCCAAGATCGAGGGTGTGACGCACATCGTCGAACCGGCGCTGCAGCAGATTCTCGAGTACTGCGCTGAGGATCCGGTCGAGCGGGTGTTCCTCGAGGACGTCGCCCGTCGACGGGCTCGGCCGCTTCAGCGGGATCGAGGACGGAGGGCGGCTGGTCGCGCTCTGTCACTCGGGGGCGAACGTCGTCCCATCCGGACGAGGCTGCGGCGCTTTCGCGTCCGTCGCCGTTCGCGCCCGCGCGCGCATGCTGATCGGTGAGCAGCGGGCGGTCTCCGACCTCTGGGAGGCGGCGCGGAGACGGCTGTCCGCTGCCCGCGAGGACCGCCCCGGGCAGCCCGTCTATGCGATGTCGGCTCCACCGGAGCCGGGAGCCAGCGGCCTCCGGCCGGCTGAGCTCTCCGACCTCGAGCTGCTCGTCCCAGCCTGTGCGCGCGCCCACGAGGGGGAGCTGGGTATCGATCCGCTCCGTCGCGACGCGGACGGCTTCCGCTGGCGCACCCGGGCCCAGATCGACGAGGGCCGCTCGTGGCTCTGGGAGGAGAACGGCGTCATCCTCTTCAAGGCGGAGGCGTCGGCGTGGACGCCGCAGGCGGTGCAGCTGCAGCAGGTGTGGACCGATCCGGAGGCACGCGGGACCGGCAACGCCGGCCGCGGGCTGCGCGACCTGATTCGGCTGCTCCTCGATCGCGTGCCGACGGTCTGTCTCTTCGTTCGCGCCGACAACGACGCGGCGATCGCGCTCTACGACAGCGTCGGGATGAGCCACGTCCTCGACTACCGGAGCGTCCTCTTGTGAGGACGCTCGTCGTCGCGCGGCATGCCGAGAGCGAGCTGAATGCCGCCGACATCCTCAACGGCGACCCTTCGCACGGCGTCGGCCTGACCGCCCGCGGCACGGAGCAGGCGCGCGCGCTCGGCGCGGCGGTCGGGGCGGTCGATCTCGCAGCGCACACGAGCTTCGAGCGGACGCGCCGGACAGCCGAGCTCGCGTGGCCGAACACGCCGACGCTGGCCGTACCCGACCTGGACGAGATCCGGTTCGGCCGTTGGGAGGGAACCCGCTGGAGCGAGGGCTACGAGGCTTGGGTGGGCACGGCCGGACCGGAGGACGAGTGCCCCGGTGGCGGCGAGAGCCGCGTCGCCGCCGCCCGGCGCTACGTCCGCGGCTTCCGGACTGCTGCTCGCGCGCGCCGAGGAGCGGATCGCGCTCGTCACCCATGGCGCCCAGGTGCGGTACCTGCTGCTCGCGCTCGAGGGGACGGCGCCGACGCCTTTGCTCGAACGCGTCGACCTCGCCGTTCCGTACGAGCTCGCGCGCGCCGAGCTCGAGCAGGCGATCCTCCTCCTGGAGGAGTGGACGGTGGCGCCCGCCTTCTGAGTCACAATGGATCGATGCTGGCGCGCATCGAGTCGTCCATCCGCGAGCGGAGCCTGATCGAGACGGGCGGCGACGTCACGTGCCTCGTCTCGGGCGGCGCCGACTCGACCTGTCTCTGGCATGCGCTCGGAGAGCTTGGCTACCGCGTCTCGGCGCTGCACGTCGCGCACGGTCTGCGCGGCGCCGAGTCGGACGAGGACGCGCGCTTCTGCCGCGACGTACTCGGCGCCGAGGTGATCGCTTGTGTTTCGGAAACACAAAGTCCGTCCGAGGCGGAGCTGCGCCGGCTGCGCTACTCGGTCGCGACCGACCGGCTGCGCGCCACGGGGCACACCGCCTCGGATCAGATCGAATCGGTGCTGCTCGGCATCGTCGCCTCGGGCTCGCCGCAGCGGGTCAAGGTGCGGCGCGAGGACGGCGTCATCAGGCCGCTGCTCGGTGTGTGGCGGGAGGAGACGCGCGCCTACTGCGACGAGCAGGGGCTTCCCTACCGGGAGGACACCTCGAACCCCGGCACGAAGCGCGGCCTGATCCGGAACGAGATTCTGCCGCTGCTCGAGCAGCTCGACCCACGCACGCGCTCCTCTCTGCTCTCGCTCGCCGACGAGCGTCCACGTCTACCGCGCTCGCTCGAGCGGACGCTCGTCGAGCTGTTGGCGAGCCGGGACGGGACGAGGTCGGCCGATCTCGGCGCGGGCGTCCGCGCCGTCCGTGAGTACGGGACGCTCAGGCTCGAGGGCTCCGTCGAGTGGGGGCCTTGGACGATCGCGTCCGAGCGGACGGGGCTCGAGGTGCGAGCCCGCCGACCGGGGGATCGTCTCGCAGGCCGCCGCAAGAAAGTGCAGGATCTGTTCGTGGACGCGAAAGTGCCTCGGGCGGAGCGCGACGCGTGGCCGCTCGTCGTCAGCGGCGACGACGTCGTCGCCGTGCCGGGTGTCGCCGAGGCGCCGGGGTGGGAAGGAGCCGTGACGTGGAGACGGTGAAGGACGCCGTTGGCGAGATCCTGATCGAGGAGGAGCCGCTGCAGGCTCGGATCGCCGAGCTCGGCGCCGAGATCTCGCACGAGTACGACGGCCGCGACCTCCTTCTCGTCGGCGTGCTCAAGGGCGCCGTCTTCTTCATGGCCGACCTGATGCGGGAGCTGTCGATCCCGTGCGAGATCGACTTCATGGCAATCTCGAGCTACGGCGCCGCGACGGACTCCTCGGGCGTCGTCCGGATCCTCAAAGACCTGGACACGAACATCGCCGGCCGCGACGTGCTCGTCGTGGAGGACATCATCGACTCCGGCCTCACGCTTTCGTACCTGATGCGAAGTCTCAAGGCGCGCAAGCCCGCTTCGCTCGAGATCTGCGCCCTCCTGACCAAGCCGGAGCGCCGCGAGATCGACGTCCCGGTCAAGTTCGTCGGCTTCGAGATCCCGAACAAGTTCGTGATCGGCTACGGCCTGGACTTCGCCGAGCGCTACCGCAACCTGCCGTACGTCGCGGTCTTGCACTCGGATCTGATTCCCCCGCATTGACAGGGGATTACGCCTCCGTGGCCAAAGAGTCACGGGAGCCGGTACGCGGCAAAGAGGCTGCTACCCTCCTATGACCCCTGTGAACAGATTCTTCCGCAGCGCGCTGTTCCCCCTGATCGTGATCGTTTTGCTCGTCTATCTGGCGAGCCAGACGCTGATCCCGCGCAAGGACGCCCAGGACAAGGTCAGCTACTCGGAGTTCATCCAGCAGGCCGAGGACGGCAACGTTCAGGACGCCACGTTCTCGCCGACCCGTAACGAGATCAAGGGGACGCTCGTCGGCGGCGACAAGTTCAAGGTCAACTATCCCAGCGACCAGTCCGCCTTCGCGGTGGAGCAGGTGCTCAAGGACGAGAACGTCCCCTACGACTCCAAGGGCAAGGGGTCGTCGTGGTGGAGCAACCTGTTGATCTCGCTGCTCCCGTTCGCGCTCCTCATCGGCTTCTGGATCTTCCTGATGAACCAGGTCCAAGGCGGCGGCTCGAAGGTGATGAGCTTCGGCAAGTCGCGCGCGAAGCGAATGACACCCGACTCGCCGAAGATCGGCTTCAAGGACGTCGCCGGCGTCGACGAGGCTGTCGAGGAGCTGCACGAGATCAAGGAGTTCCTCGAGAACCCGAAGAAGTTCCAGGCACTCGGCGCGCGGATCCCCAAGGGCGTGCTCCTCTACGGCCCTCCCGGCACGGGCAAGACGCTGCTCGCGAGAGCCGTCGCCGGCGAGGCGGGCGTTCCGTTCTTCTCGATCTCGGGCTCGGACTTCGTCGAGATGTTCGTCGGCGTCGGCGCCTCGCGCGTCCGCGACCTCTTCGAGCAGGCGAAGCAGTCGAGTCCCTGCATCATCTTCATGGACGAGATCGATGCCGTCGGGCGCCACCGCGGTGCCGGCCTCGGCGGCGGCCACGACGAGCGCGAGCAGACGCTGAACCAACTGCTCGTCGAGATGGACGGCTTCGAGATGAAGGACAACATCATCCTGATCGCCGCCACGAACCGCCCGGACATCCTCGATCCCGCTCTGCTCCGCCCGGGACGCTTCGACCGCCAGATCGTCGTCGATCGCCCCGACCGGATCGGCCGCCGCAGAATCCTCGAGGTGCACTCGAAGGGCAAGCCGCTTGCACCCGAGATCGACCTCGACACGCTCGCGGCGGGCACACCCGGCTTCACCGGCGCCGACCTCGCCAACCTGATCAACGAGGCCGCGCTCCTTGCCGCGCGCCACGGGAAGAAGATGATCGACCAGGACGAGCTGGAGGAGGGGATCATGCGCGTGATCGCCGGGCCGGAGAAGAAGGCACGGCTGCTCGGCGAGAAGGAGCGCAAGATCACGGCGTACCACGAGATGGGCCACGCTCTCGTCGGTTACTTCCTCGAGAACACGAACCCGATCCACAAGATCACGATCGTCTCGCGCGGGCAGGCGCTCGGGCTGACGATCTCGCTGCCGACCGAGGACCGCTATCTGACCACGCGTTCGGCGCTGATGGACGACCTGGCGATGACGCTCGGCGGTCGCGCGGCGGAGGAGCTCGTCTTCCACGAGGTCACGACCGGTGCCGCGAACGACCTCGAGAAGGTGACGGCGACGTCGAAGGCGATGATCATGCGCTACGGGATGAGCGAGAAGCTCGGCCCGCGCGTCCTCGGCCGCGACCACACCCAGCCGTTCCTCGGCCGCGAGATGGGCAACGAGCCCGACTACTCCGACGAGATCGCTCGCGAGATCGACGATGAGATTCGCCGCGTGATCGAGGAGGCGCACGCGACTGCGCACCGCGTCCTCCGCGAGCACATGAACGACCTGCACAAGCTGTCGGCGATCCTGATCGAGCGGGAGACGATCGACAAGGATCAGTTCGAGCGGCTGCTCGCCGGCGAGGCCGAGGAGTCCGTCTTCCCGGAGGAGGCGGTCGTGCCGGAGGAGGCGCCCGCTGAGGGTGAGACCGAGCGGAAGCCCGCGCCGAAGCCGCAGCCGCGCCCCGTCCCGGGCGTGTCGATGCAGCCGCCCGAGCCGGATCCGGCCGCCTGACTGACTTTCCGCGCAAGCTGACCATCCGCTCTCGCGGACGCTCAGCGCGTCAAGACCCCTAAAGGGTCGGCTTCGCCTCCCGAACACCGCGTCAAGCCGAGCGTCTGATGGCAGCCAGCGCCAGCAGGGCGACCGCGCCGACCGCGTGACTGACTTTCCGCGCAAGCTGACCATCCGCTCTCGCGGACGCTCAGCGCGCCAAGACCCCTAAAGGGTCGGCTTCGCCTCCCGAGCACCGCGTCAAGCCGAGCGTCTGATGGCAGCCAGCGCCAGCAGGGCGACCGCGCCGACCGCGTGACTGACTTTCCGCGCAAGCTGACCATCCGCTCTCGCGGACGCTCAGCGCGCCAAGACCCCTAAAGGGTCGGCTTCGCCTCCCGAGCACCGCGTCAAGCCGAGCGTCTGATGGCAGCCAGCGCCAGCAGGGCGACCGCGCCGACCGCGTGACTGACTTTCCGCGCAAGCTGACCATCCGCTCTCGCGGACGCTCAGCGCGCCAAGACCCCTAAAGGGTCGGCTTCGCCTCCCGAGCACCGCGTCAAGCCGAGCGTCTGATGGCAGCCAGCGCCAGCAGGGCGACCGCGCCGACGGCCGCGACCGCGCCGAGTAGGTCGATCGCGATGCCGCGGGCCGCGACGCGCTCGACGACCACGAGCACGACCGTGCCGCCCACGATCGTCGCGACCGCGAGGGTGGCGAGCAGCGCCAGTCGGCGCAGGTACGTGCCCGGCTCGTCCGCCAGTGTTCCGCGCAGCTCCAGTGACCAGTACGCAAGCTCGGCGACGACGAAGAGCAGCGCCGCGAGCAACGGCGCCCGCGTGTCGATCCCGTCGATCTCGAACCCGAGGGCGGCAACATACGGTGCCGCGAGCAGCAGGATCGCTCCGGGGATCACGATCGGCCGCCGCAACACGAGTCCGCCGGCCAGCACGCCCGCTGCGACGAACGCCGCCAGCAGCGTCGCGCGGACGAGGTAGCCGTCCTCGGCGATCACTGCGAGCCAGAGCCCGGTCCCGGCGGCGCCGACGACGGCCGCGGCGCCGACGGTTAGACGCGCGCGATCTGCGCGTGGCGCCTGAATGCCCTCACCCCCTCCAGCACGGCGTCGAGGGGCGCGTCGTCGCTCCAGGTGGCCACGGCGACCCCGAGCCGTTCGTAGCGCGCGCGGATCTCGTCGCGCCGCAGCACCCAGAGCCGGTGCGCCAGCTTGTCGGACTCGCTCTCGCCCGGCTTCGTGAAGCCGACGGGCGAGACCTCGACGATCGCGAGGTCGTAGCGGCGGGCGCGCAGGTCGGCGAGTGCCTCGACCGCGCGATCGTCGAGCAATGGGGTCACCGCCACGACCAGCGCCTGCGGCGGCAGCACGCGCGAGGGGATGATGGAGACGTCCTTCCAGGCGTAGTTGAAGACGATCTCGGACTCGAGCAGGGCGTCGACGATCCGGTATCGCTGCGACGATCCCATGCCCGGCGTCAACCAGCGCAGGACCCCGCCAAACGAGACCAACCCGACCCGGTCACGCCGCTCGAGGTAGCGGGCGGCCAGGGTTGCCGTCGCGCGCACGGCGAGATCGAGCGTCGAGGCGGCGCCGGAGCGGGCGTCCGCGAACGTGTCGAGGAAGAGGATTACGTCCGCGTTCCGCTCAGGGTGCCGTTCGTTGACGACCAGCTCGTCGCGGCGCGCGCTGGCACGCCAGTTGATCGAGCGGACGCGGTCGCCGGGGGCAAACAGGCGCAGGTCGGCGAACTCCATTCCCTCGCCCTTTTGGCGTGCAACCTCGTTGCCGGTGTAGAGCTGGGTCGAGACCGGCCTGACGATGCGGCGCAGGGTCTCGGGGAGCGGGTAGACGCGAAGCCGCTGCTTCCGGTCGACGCGGGACTCCCAGACCGTCAGCCCGAGCCGGTCGCGTGCACGGAGCCGGACGTCGCCGATCTCGTAATTGCCCCAGCGGATACAGCGCAGGGTCAGCTCGAGCGTGCGCTCGTCCTCCCAGCCGAGCCGGAGCGAATGCGCGCTCGCGCCCGAGACGACCTCGAGCCCGTCCGGGACGACGAGCACGAGTTCCAGCCGCTCGACCGGCGTCTCCGACGAGACCGCCAGCGTCATGTCGAGCTCGTCCTGCTCGAGCGCCGTGGCGCGCTCGACGTCGACGTGGACCCGCAGTTGCGGTGCGCGGGCGAGCCGGAGGCCGAGTGCCAGCGGCAGTGCGAACGGCAGCGCCAGGACGGCCAGCTCCGGACGGCGCAGCCCCAGCGCGGCGAGGAGGAACAGCGCGGCGAGGCTCGCGTACGCCGTCACGCGCGGCGACGCCGAAGACCTCACGGCAGCGGCTTCATTCCGGAGTGGGCGCCGCCTCTTCGGCCGCCGGTGTCGGGACGGTCTCGAGCAGCTCGCGCACGATGTCCTCGGCCGCCAGCTGCTGCACCCAGAGCTCCGGCTTCAGCATCAGCCGGTGGGCGAGCCCGGGCACGGCGACCGCTTTCACGTCCTCGGGAGTGACGAAGTCGCGGCCGGCGAGCGCCGCCTTGCAGCGCGCGAGCTTGAGCACGGCCAGGCTGCCGCGCGGGCTCGCGCCGACGGTCGTCGAGGTGCTCGTGCGCGTCGCGGTGACGAGGTCGACGATGTAGGCGCCGACGGCATCGCTGACGTGCACGTCCTCGATCGCCGCCTGAAGCGCTAGCAGAGTCTGCCCGTCCACGACCGGAGTCAGCTCGACCTCGTCCTCCCGCCGTTCCAGACGCCGCGAGAGGACCTCCCACTCGTCGCTCCGGCTCGGGTAGCCGAACGAGACGCGCAGGAGAAATCGGTCGAGCTGCGCCTCGGGCAACGGATAGGTGCCCTCGTACTCGATCGGGTTCTGGGTCGCGAGCACGAGGAACGGCCGCGCAAGCTGGTGCGTGACGCCTTCGATCGTCACCTGCCGCTCCTGCATCGCCTCGAGCAGGGCGGCCTGCGTCTTCGGCGGGGCGCGGTTGATCTCGTCGGCGAGGAGGAGGTTGGTGAAGATCGGGCCTGGCCGGAACTCGAAGTCGCCGTCGCGTTGGTTCCAGATCGAGGAGCCCGTCACGTCGGAGGGCATCAGGTCGGGCGTGAACTGGATCCGGTTGAAGCCGGTCTGCGTCACCTGCGCGAACGAGCGCGCCGTCAGCGTCTTCGCGAGCCCGGGGTAGTCCTCGAGCAGCACGTGCCCGTCGGCGAGCACGCCGAGCAGCACGAGCTCGAGCGCATCGCGCTTCCCCACGACGGCGCGCTCGACCTCGTCGAGGATCCGGCCGGCGTGCTCCTGTACCTGGGCGAGCTGCATCAGAGTGCCTCCAGGGAAACGACGACGTGCCGGAGCGATTCGAGCCCGATCCCCGGCCCGAAGCGGTCGTGCGGCGGCTCGCGGTCGGCGCGCACGAGCTCCCACGTCTCGTCGCCGAGCGCCCGCCGCGCCGCCTCCGGGTTCGCGTCGAGGTCGATTCCGCGTCGCGCGCGCAGCAGCTCGGAGGCGATCCGGCGGAGCGTTGGGCGCAGACGGAAGTGGAGGTCGAACGCCGTCGTCTGCCCGAGCGTGACCTCGCGCTCGATCCGCTCGAGCTCGGGGACGCGCACGGCCGGACGTGGGCGCTGGCTCAGCGCGGCGTCGACGGGCGACGTCGTGCGCTTCGGCAGCGAGCTGCGTACCCACGCCAGCAGCTGCACCAGCACGAAGACTGCGAGCAGGAGCATGTAGACGCGGACGACGAGCTCGGCGCGTCCCGGCAGGAAGACCAGAGCGACGATGAGCGCGAGCGTCAGGAAGATCGGGAACCGCCCCAGGCGGACTGCTCGGCTCATTCCATCGCTGCCTGCTCGCGCTGCGCCTCGATTGCGGCCGCCCGCTCCTTCTCCGCGAGCGCCTTCGCCGCAAGCAGGTCGTCGCGCACGGTCTGGAGCGCGTCGATCGCCTCGTCCTTCATCTCTGCCCCCACGGCATGCTGCGAGAACTTAGCCCTTTCGAACAGGTCGGTCAGGGCACGTGCCGCCCGGTCGCTCACGGACAGCTCGGAAAGCATGCGGCCGAGGTACTCCATCGGCGCCTCGGCAGGCTTGCGGGGGAGCCCGTGAGCGGCGAGCACCCGTTCGAGCCGCGCGTATGCGGCGATCACAGCCCGGCGTGGGTCGGGCTCTGCACGAAGATCGTCCAGCGACTCGTCGACCGCCTGGACGACCGCCGCGGCGAGCCCTGTGTGGAGCTCGCCGCGCGCCCGCTTCCGGGCACGCCCCGCGTACCAGTATGCGACCACCGCAAGCAGGATCAGCCCGAGCGTGATGAGGACTGGGCCCCACGACACCTCGGACTGGTAGGGGCCCGACGTCGGTTGCGTCGCGGTGTCGATCGGCAGCGTGCCCGCTCTGCCGATCGCCTCTTCAACGTCGGCCGGAGTCGGGCGCTCCCAGGTCGCGAGCCGTCGGGCCATCAGTGTTGCGACGACGAGGAGAACGAGCGTCGTCCCGACCATCTCGAGGAGGCTCCTGCGCTTCGCTTTGCCCGACTGCACCTTGAGCCGCCGCTGCAGCGCGAGCAGGTAGACGAACATGACGGCGCCGCCGACGAGCGCGACGATGTAGATCGCGAAGAGGATGTCAGTCAGCGCGTCGCTCGGCTTTCTCGTCGCGCTGTCGCCGAGCGAGGTCGACCCGCGCGACGCGAGGGCGACGAGCACGATCGCTCCGAGCACACCGACAACGGTCAGGAAGGCGTTGCGGGTGCGGGCGCTACTCTCCACGCAGGGTGAGACGTCCAGCGGTGGAGGAACGTTTGCTGCGCCCCGCCGTGATGGGGATCGTCAACGTCACGCCCGACAGCTTCTCAGACGGCGGCCGGCACCTCGACCCGGACGCCGCGGCGGCTGCGGGCCGCCGGATGGTCGCCGAGGGAGCGGCGCTCGTCGACATTGGCGGCGAGTCGACGCGGCCCGGCTCGGACGGCGTCACGCTCGACGAGGAGCTGCGCCGCGTCGTTCCGGTGCTCGAGCGGCTCGAGGGCGTGCCCGTGTCGGTCGACACCGCGAAGAGCGGCGTCGCGCGACGCGCGCTCGAGCTCGGCGCCGAGCTCGTCAACGACGTCACCGCGCTCCGCGGCGACCCCGAGCTGGCAGGCGTCGTCGCAGATGCCGGCGGGTATCTCTGCCTGATGCACATGCAGGGCGAGCCTCGAACGATGCAGGTCGACCCGCGTTACGACGACGTCGCGGGCGAGGTCGCGTCGTTCCTGGAGCGGCAGTTGTCCGTCGCGGTCGCCGCCGGGATCCCGGAGGAGCACGTGTGCCTCGACCCGGGCATCGGGTTCGGCAAGACGTCCGCGCACAACTTCGAGCTGCTGCGTCGGCTCGACGTGCTGCTCGCGCTCGGCCGTCCCGTTCTCGTCGGGCTCTCACGCAAGAGCTCTCTGGGCAAGCTCTTCGACCCGGCGGCGAAGACCGGGACGCTCGCC
Organism: uncultured Gaiellaceae bacterium; assembly: GCA_963829845.1. Taxonomy (GTDB): domain Bacteria; phylum Actinomycetota; class Thermoleophilia; order Gaiellales; family Gaiellaceae; genus Gaiellasilicea. The sequence goes on from CAWHKD010000031.1 coordinate 56,849, forward strand.
GCCTCGCTCGGCGCCGCCGTGGCCGCCTACGAGCGCGGTGCCTCGATCTTCCGCGCCCACGATGTCCGCGAGCACGTCGAGGCGCTCGCCGCCGCGGAGGCCGTATGCGGATAGACATCGACGGGATCACGCTGGACGGCCTGCACGGGGTGCTCGACCACGAGCGCCGCGACGGCCAGGCGTTCGTCTTTGACGTCATGCTCGAGCTGGTCGAGCCGACAGAGGACGACATCGACGCGACCGTGGACTACCGGGACGTCGTCGCCTGCGTCCGGGAGGTCTCGGACGGCCGCGCGTTCCAGCTGCTCGAGACGCTCGCGGTTGCCGTGGCGGACGAGCTGATGCGGCGGTTCCCGGTCACGCGCGCTCGCGTTCGTGTCGGCAAGCCCGAGCTCGAGCTCGAAGGCGGCCGCGCCACCGTCACGGCCGAGCGATGACGCGGGCATACGTGGGCGTCGGCGCGAACCTCGGCGACCGCGAGGCGATGATCCGCTCGGCCGTCGACGCGCTGCCCGGTGTCGTCGCGGTCTCGGAGCTGCGTGAGACCGATCCCGTCGGCGTCGTCGACCAGCCGCCGTTCCTGAACGGTGCCGCCGCGCTCGAGACCGAGCTGTCGCCGCGCGACCTGCTCCATGCACTGCTCGTGGTGGAGCGTGAGCTCGGGCGCGAGCGCCGCGAGCGCTGGGGGCCGCGCACGATCGACCTCGACCTGCTCCTCTACGGCGACGAGACGATCGACGAGCCGGGCCTCACCGTCCCGCATCCCCGGCTGCACGAGCGCCGCTTCGCCCTCGAGCCCCTCCTCGATCTGGATCCGGAGCTTGCAATTCCCGGCCGCGGGCGCGTGGCAGACCTGCTTGCAGGGCTACACTGAGTCGGTGAGCCATCTCGACGATCTCGACGAGTTCGAGGCCGAGCTCGAGCTCGCGCTCAAGCGCGAGTACACGGCGGTCTTCGGCCTCTTCCGCTACTGCATCCTCACCGCGGATGCGACGTATCTCTGCAACAAGCTCGACCTCCAGGTGACGCCGCAGGCGAGCTATCCGTTCTTCCACGTGCGGATGGAGGACGTCTGGGTCTGGGACAAGAACCGCCCGACGCGGATCATCCCGCGCGCCGAGGTCTACACCTCGAGCGACGTCACCGTCGAGGAGCTGCGCGGCGAGAACGACGATCCAAAGCTGACTGCGGACGCGCTGGCGGAGCGCCTCGGCGAGCGCCTCTCCACGGACGACGACACGCCCTAGCGGCCCCTGGCCGGCGCCGCCTCCCGGGCGGCGGAGCCGCCCTCCGGCGCCGCCTCGCGCCGCTCGCGGCGGTTCAGCCGGAGGCCCGTACTCGCGTACTGTTCCACCGGCCTACGCACCGCGAGCGGCGCGCCAGGAACCGCTAGGGTCGCGGCCGATGCTGCTCGCGGTCGATGTCGGCAACACGCAGACGGTGCTCGGCCTGTTCGAGGGCGATCGGCTCGCCGACAGCTTCCGGCTCGCGACCGACCGCAGCCGTACAGGGGACGAGCTCGGCGTCACGCTCGGCTCCCTCTTCGAGCTCGAGGACGTCGACGGGATCTGCCTCTCGACGACAGTGCCGGCTCTCCAGCGCGAGTGGGAGCGCGTCGCCGAGCGGTGGGCTGAGGCGCCGCTGCTGACGGTTGGCCCCGGCGTCAAGACGGGGATCCCGATCCGCTACGACGATCCCCGCGAGGTCGGGCCCGACCGGATCGTCAACGCGGTCGCGGCGAACGAGCGCTACGGCGCGCCGTGCATCGTCGTCGACTTCGGCACCTCGACGAACTTCGACATCGTCTCAGCGGACGGCGAGTACGTCGGCGGCGTGCTCGCGCCGGGGATCGAGGTCTCGATGGACGCCCTCTTCGCCCGGGCCGCCCGCCTCGTCAAGGTCGACTTCTCGGCGCCGGCGGCGGTGATCGGAAAGACGACGGTTGGTGGGCTTCAATCCGGCCTCGTCTACGGTTTCGCGGGGCAGGTCGACGGCATCGTCGGCCGGATCAGGGACGAGCTCGGGGTGGAGGCACAGACCGTCGCGACGGGAGGCTTGGCCGACCTGATTGCGCCGCATGCTCGCACGCTCGAGCGGGTCGACCCGCACCTCACCCTCGAGGGGTTGCGGATCGTCTGGTCGCGGAACTCTTGAGTTGGTAGCGGTTCTTGGCGGTACGAGGCTGCGCCGGAGGCCGGCTCCGCCGGCCGGGAGGCGTAGCCGGCCAGGGATCGCTAGCCGCCGCCGTAGATCGAGATGGGGAGGTCGAGCAGGGTCTCGTCGCCCGAGGGGAGCTCCGCCTCGAGCTCCTCGATCAACGGCAACGCTCCCGGCGCCGACGCGATCAGCAAGCGCTCGACCTCTTCGGTCGACTCGAGCACGACGAGCTCCTGCTTGAACGGACGCGGGAAGCGGCCGCGGCCGAGATACCAGCCGTAGAACTTCTTCAGGAAGCCGGACGCTCGCCGCTCGCCGAGCTCGCGGACGGTCTCGCGGATGAAGAGGACGAGCTCCGCGACGACCTCCTCCCGCGTCGGCTCGCCGACGTCGCCGTCGACGATCTCGCGCAGCGCCCACGGGTTCCCCTGGGCGCCCCGGCCGACCATGACCGCGGCGGCGCCGGTCGTCGCGAGCACGGCCTGTGCCTTCGCGCGCGAAGTGACGTCGCCGGAAGCGATCACCGGCACGTCCACGAGAGAGACGAGCTCGGCGGTGAGCACGTGGTCGGCGGTGCCGGTGTACATCTGCTGCGCCGAGCGAGGGTGGAGCGTCAGGGTCGCCGCGCCGGCGTCCACGAGCTGCGGTCCGACCTCGAGGCACGTCCGCGAGCCGTCGCGCAGCCCCCGGCGCATCTTCACGCTCACCGGGACGTCGACGGCATTCGCCACCGCCTCGACGATCGCGGCCGCTCGTGCTGGCTCGTCGAGCAGGGTCGCGCCGGCTCCGGTCTTGGTCACCTTGCGGACGGGGCAGCCGAAGTTGATGTCGACGAGGTCGGCGCCGGCCGCCTCCACCATCCGCGCCGCGTCAGCCATCGTCCGAGGCTCGGAGCCGAAGATCTGGATCGCCAACGGATGCTCGTCGGCGGCGACCCTGAGGTAGCCGAGCGTCTTCTCGTTGCGGTGCTCGATCCCGGCGCAGCTGACCATCTCCGAGCAGACGAGACCGGCGCCGAAACGGCGTCCCTGGCGGCGAAATGCCTGCACGCTGACTCCCGCCATCGGCGCGAGCACGAGCCGCGTGGGGATCTCCACGTCACGGATGTGCCAGCTTTCGCGCAGGTCGACTTTCACGGTTTGTGGATCGTACTCGCAGGTATTGACCCCATCCGATCGTGCCGCTACCATTCCGGCCCGCGTCGGCGCGTTACCGCCGGCTTTTGTCTTAGGAGGCACGTTGAAAGAAGTCATTCTCACGCCCGAGGGCTACGAGAAGCTGAAGCAGGAGATCGAGGTGCTCTCGACCGAGAAGCGCCGCGAAGTCGCGGAGCGGATCCGCACGGCCCGGGAGTTCGGCGACATCACCGAGAACGCCGAGTACGACGACGCCAAGAACGAGCAAGCGATGCTCGAGCACAAGATCGCGCAGCTCGAGGAGCGGCTCCTGAACGCGCGCGTGATCCAGAAGCGCGACGTCGATCTGAGCGTGGTCTCGGTCGGCGCGAAGGTGAAGCTGCGCGACGTAGACGCGAAGCGGACGGACGAGTACTTCATCGTCGGCTCGGCCGAAGCGAATCCCGCAGAGCTCAAGCTTTCGAACGAGTCGCCGGTCGGCAAGGCGATCATCGGTAAGAAAAAGGGCGAGACCGTCGAGGTCGCGACCCCACGCGGCTCGCTGAAGTACAAGATCCTCGACATCGCAGCAGCGTAGGCTTCCGAGCCATGTTGCCGAAGCGCTTTCCCGACCGGGATGAGATCGCTGCGGTCCGGGCTCTTGTCGAATCGCTCGAGCCCGGAGAGATGCACGACGAGTCCGAGGCTCGGAAACTTGCCGGCCGGATCATGGCACGACGCGACATGGGGAAGCTCGTCTTTCTCGACCTTGTCGATCGTTCGGGGCGAATCCAGTTGATTGCACCGGAGAACCTCGCCCCTCAGGCGAAAGAGCTCGACCTTGGCGACATTGTCGGCGTTGCAGGCACGCCTGGGAAGTCAAGGCGCGGTGAGCCCTCGGTATTCGTTCTCTCAATCGAGCTGCTGGCGAAGAACCGGGCACCGCTGCCGGACACGTTCCACGGCCTCACCGACGTCGAGCAGCGCTACCGCAAGCGCTACCTCGACCTGTTGATGAACGAGGAGACGCGGGCGGACTTCCTCACGCGCAGTCGCGTCGTCGCTGCGATCCGGCGGCACCTCGAAGCGGACGGCTTCGTCGAGGTCGAGACCCCGGTGCTCCAGCCGCGTTACGGAGGCGCCTTCGCGGAGCCGTTCGTCACCCACTGGAACTACCTCGAGCAGGATTTCTATCTCCGGATCGCCACCGAGCTCTACCTGAAGCGGCTGATCGTCGGCGGGCTCGAGCGCGTCTACGAGATCGGCAAGGACTTCCGCAACGAGGGCATCTCCTACAAGCACTCGAACGAGTTCACGATGCTCGAGTGGTACGAGGCCTACGCCGACTACAACGACGCGATGGTCCGGATGGAGAACCTCGTCGAGGCCGTCGCGCGGGAAGTGACGGGGGCGACGACGACGACGTTCCGCGGACACGAGCTCGACCTGAAGGCACCGTGGCGGCGGTTACGTTTCACCGACTCGCTGGCCGAGCACGGCCTGTGGATCCGCGACGAGGCCGAGCTGCGGTCTGCGCTCGACGAGCGCGGCGTCGATACGCATGCCGACAAGGACTGGGCGCAGCTCGTCGATCACGCCTTCAGCTTCTACGTCGAGCCGACCCTGATCGAGCCGACGATCGTCCACGACTACCCGATCGAGATCTCACCGTTCGCGCGCACGACCGGCGGCGACGAGACGCTGACAGAGCGCTTCGAGTACTTCGCCGGCGGGATGGAGCTCGGCAATGCGTTTTCCGAGATCAATGACTCCGAGGAGCAGCAGGAGCGGTTCCGCCGCCAGTCGGACCTCGTCGGCGGCGAGCAGGAGGATCCGGACTACGTCGAGGCGCTCTCGTACGGGATGCCGCCTACGGGCGGCCTCGGCCTCGGGATCGACCGGCTCGTGATGCTGCTGACCGGTCGGGAGACGATCCGCGATGTCATCCTCTTCCCTGCCCTGAAGGAACGCTCCTAAGCGGATTGTCCGCCGCGGGCGTGCCGTACGTCTCGTCGGGGCCGCGGTCGGGCTCCTCCTCGGCCTCGCGGTCACGCTGATCTACCTCGACTCGCTCCGGAGCGTCGCAAGCCCTGACGGCCGCCTCTCAGGCGACCTCGAGCCGGTCATCGAGGACGTCTTCGGGCCGATGATCGAACGCGCCCGGTAGGCGGTCTGGCAGCCCCACCCGGGTGGGATTCTGGGTGGTGCTGGAT
>CAWHKD010000032.1:0-43682 GCA_963829845.1 uncultured Gaiellaceae bacterium
TATTCTTCTCCACGGTTCCTTCGACCAGTACGTATTGCTCAGTGCCGTGACCATCCTCTTCGCGGCGGATGCGGAAGCGGCGAGCGCTCTCGCCCTCGACTTTGGCGTCGTCCCGGCGACCGGACCCAGGTCGGGAACGTCGTGCTGGCGTGGGAGGCAGTACCGGACTCCGACGACGCGCTTGCGGTCGAGGAGTACATCACATAGGTCGAGGGCTCACACAGGTTGCCAAGAAGCGCGTCAGCGCACCGCGTCGAGCCGGGCAAGCTTCGCTGGGAAGCGCCTCAGGGACCGCTTCCTCAAGACGACGTTTACCAGCTTTCTGGCTGCAATACGTCCAGAATCGCATCCGCCACCTCTCCCGCCGGCCGTTCCGCGTCGATCATGACGATGCCCGGGATCCGGCGCATCCACTTGCGCTGGTAGGCGGCGAAGCGGAGCGTGGCGCGCTCGAGCTCCGCGATCGCCTCCTCGCGCGGCAGCGTCCGCACGGCGTCGAGACCGAGCACCTGCGGCGCGACGTCTCCGGCGGCGCGCACCTCGTCCTCGACCCCCTGCTCGAACATCGCGCCGCGCGTGCACGAATCCGCGCCGCGAGCGTCTCGCGCGACGCTCGAGACCGACGACGAGCGTCGGCAGCCGCGGCTCGGCGGTCCAGAGCGAGGCTGCTCCGGCACGAGCGTGCCGCCCGCCTGCCAGAGCTCGAGCGCTCGGACGACGCGCTTGCGGTCGTTCGCGTGCACGCGCGCCGCCGCGCGCGGGTCGCGCCGCTCCAGGATCGCGTGTGCCGTCTCGGCGCCGCGGCGGTCGTAGAGACGCTCCCAGCGCTGCCGCGCCGCCGGCCGGCGCGTCGGAGGCAGCTGGACGTCGGTGAGCGCCGCCTGGAACCAGAGCCCGGAGCCGCCGACGACGACCGGCGTCCTCCCCGCCGCGGCGATCTCGTCGATCGCCGCGTGCGCGAGGCGCTGGTACTCGCCGACGGTGCCCTGGCGGTCGAGCGGCCAGATCCCGACGAGCCGGGCGCCGGCGTCCTGGTTCGTCAGGATCGGCAGCCCGCGGTAGACCTGCATCGAGTCAGCGGAGACGAGCTCGGCCGGGATCCGCTCGGCGATCGCCTCGGCGACAGCCGTCTTGCCGGACGCGGTCGGCCCGAAGATGCCGAGGACACTAGGACGGGTCGACTGCGGGGGTCTTCCAGCCAACCGAGTCGCCCTCGTTCACGACCGGCTTGTCCTCCTCGGGGTGGGCTGCGCGGTGCTCCCGGAACCAGGCGACGGCCCGCGGGATCCCTTCGTCGAGTGGCACCTGCGGCGTCCAGCCGAGCAGATCGTGCGCCTTGCGGATGTCGGCCACGTAGCGCGTCACCTCGCCGAGCAGCGACGGCGCGATCGTCATCTTCGGCTCGACGTCGAGCTCGGCCGCGATCAGCTCGGCCGCGCGGACGAGCGTGTTGCCCTCGCCGAACGCGAGGTTGATCGTCTCGTTCGTGACGCGGCCGTCGACGAGCGCCTCGATCCCGCGCGCGATCCCGTCGACGCAGTCGTCGACGTAGGTGAAGTCGAGCACCTTCTCCGCGCCGCCGAAGACCGTGATCGGCTCGTCGCGCGACATCGAGTGGATGAAGAGCGGCAGCACGCGCGACATCCGGTGGAGGTCGTTGTCGTAGCGGCCGTAGACGTTCGAGAAGCGGAAGGCGAGGTACCTGAGCCCGTAGCAGCGCGCGTAGGCGTAGATGAACGCCTCGCTCGCGATCTTCGAGGCGGAGTACGGGCTCTCCGTGAAGGCGAAGTCGGCCGTGTCCTCCCCGTAGCCCTCGAAGCGGTGGACGTCGCCGTACACCTCGCGCGTCGAGGAGAAGACGAGCGGCAGCCGGCGCTGCCGGCAGTACTCGAGCACGTTGAAGGTCATCATCGTGTTCTCGAGCGCGCGGTGCGGGTGCGCGACGAGCTGGTGCACCTTCGCGTGCGCGGCCAGGTGGACGACGACGTCGGTCTCGGGGTACGGGACGCCGCCGATCCCGTCCGGGAAGGCCGGGTACTGGCCGGAGAGGTCCTGGATCAGGTAACGGAAGTCGTCCGTCCAGGTGTTGACGCGCTGGTCGACGCCGAAGACCTCGTGGCCGTCGGCGAGAAGCCGGAGCGCCAGGTTGGTGCCGATCTGGCCGGAGGAGCCGGTGAGAAGGACTCTGTCATGCCGCCACCGCCGCTCGCTGGGCGCCGCGCAGCGTCGTCGAGGTGGCGCTCTCGATCGCGACGTCGACGAGCTCGCCCGGCTCGGCGCCGCCCGCGAAGTTGACGGTCACGTTGCCGCGCGTGCGGCCGCGCAGGAGCGTCGCATCCGTGCGGCTCGCCCCTTCGACGAGCACCTCCTCGACGGTGCCGACGCGGGCTGCGTTGCGCTCGGCGGCGATCCGCTGGACGACGTCGACGAGCCGCTCGAGCCGGTCGTGCTTGACCTCGTCCGGCACCTGCTCCGGCATCGCAGCCGCCTCGGTGCCCTGCGCGCGGCGAGTAGATGAAGGTGAAGGCGCTGTCGTAGCGCACCTCCTCGACGACCGCGAGCGTCTCCTGGAAGTCCGCCTCAGTCTCGCCGGGGAAGCCGACGATGACGTCCGTGCCGAGCGCGAGCCCCGGGATCGCGTCGCGCAGCTTGGCGACGAGCGCGAGGTAGCGGTCACGGTCGTAGGTGCGGCGCATCGCCTTCAGGATCCTGCTCGAGCCGGACTGGAGCGGCAGGTGGATCTGCTCGCAGACGGCGTCGCACTCCGCCATCGCGGCGATCACGGGCTCGCGGAAGTCCTTCGGGTGCGGGCTCGTGAAGCGGATCCGCTCGATCCCGTCGACCGCGTCGCAGGCACGCAGCAGCTCGCCGAACTCGGTCGTCGAGGTCGGGGCGGAGGTCGCGTCCCCACGAGTTGACGTTCTGGCCGAGCAGCGTGATCTCCTTGACGCCGTCGGCCGCGAGCCGCGTCACCTCCGCGACGATCTCGCCGGGCCGGCGGCTCTGCTCGCGCCCGCGGACGGCGGGGACGATGCAGTACGCGCACTTGGAGTTGCAGCCCATCGAGACCTGCACCCAGGCGCTGAAGGAGCGCTCGCGGTGCATCGGCAGGTCGCCCGCGAAGTGCTCGTGCGTGCCGAAGCGGCCCCGCGGCGCCTGTCCGCCGGCGCCGATCCACTCGCCGAGGTGCGGGATCGAGCCGGGACCGAACGCGACGTCGACCTGCGGGTAGAGCTCGAAGATCCGCTCCCGCTGCGCCTCCGCGTAGCAGCCGCCGACGGCGACCACGAGCTCGGGGTTCTGCCGCTTCCGCGCGCCGGCGTCGCCGAGGTAGGCGGCCAGCTTCGTGTCCGGCTTCTCGCGGATCGTGCAGGTGTTGAAGACGAGCACGTCGGCGTCCTCCGGCGCGGTCGCCTCGCCGAGCCCGAGCGACTCGAGCATGCCCTTGATCCGCTCCGAGTCGTGGGCGTTCATCTGGCAGCCGAACGTGGTCACGTGGTAGCGGCGCATCGCGGGATCGTACCGGCGCCTCTACTTCGCGATCTCGGTCGCGCGCGACTCGCGGATCACGGTCACCTTGACCTGGCCCGGGTACTCGAGCTGATCCTCGATCTCGCGCGCGATCTCGTGCGAGAGCAGCACGGCGCCGTCGTCGTCGACCTCGGTCGGCTCGACCATGACGCGGATCTCGCGGCCCGCCTGCAGCGCGTACGCCTTGGCGACGCCGGGCTTCGCCGTCGCGATCTCCTCGAGCGCGCCGAGCCGCTTGATGTAGTGCTCGAGGCTCTCGCCGCGCGCACCCGGACGCGAGGCCGAGATCGCGTCCGCGGCGATCAGCAGCACCGCCTCGACCGTCTGCGGCTGCACCTCGTAGTGGTGCGCCTCGATCGCGTGCACGACGCCCTGGCTCTCGCCGTAGCGCTTGGCCAGCTGCGCGGAGATGATCGCGTGCGAGCCCTCGACCTCGTGCGTCATCGCCTTGCCGATGTCGTGCAGCAGCGCGGCGCGCTTGGCGGTCTTGACGCTGGCGCCGAGCTCGCTGGCCATGATCCCGGTCAGGTGCACGACCTCGAGCGTGTGCTTGAGCACGTGCTGCCCGTAGCTCGTCCGGTAGCGGAGCCTGCCGAGGACCTTGACGAGCTCCTCGTGGAACTCGCCGCACTTGGCCTCGAAGACCGCCTGCTCGCCGGCCTGGCGGACATGGTCCTCGAGCTCCGCCTTCGAGAGGTAGTACATCTCCTCGATCCGCGCGGGATGGATGCGGCCGTCCTCGATCAGCTTCTCGAGCGTCGTGCGCGCGACCTCGCGGCGGAGGCCGTCGAAGGAGGAGAGGACGACCGCCTGCGGCGTGTCGTCGATGATGAAGTCGACGCCGGTCAGGTGCTCGAGCGCGCGGATGTTCCGACCCTCGCGGCCGATGATCCGGCCCTTCATGTCGTCGGAGGGCAGCTCGACGACGGTCACGGTCGTCTCGGCCGTGTGGCTGGCCGCGACTCGCTGGAGCGCGTCGGCGATCAGCGCGCGCGCGCGGCGGCGGGACTCTGTGCGCGCTTCCTCCTCCTGCTGGCGGACGCTCTTCGCGAGCTCGTGGCGGATCAGATCCTGGGAGCGCTCGAGCAGGTGGCGTCTTCGCCTCCGCGACAGTCAGCCCGCCGACCCGCTCGAGCTCGACGATCGCCGTGTCCTTCGCCGTCTTCAGTTCCTCTTGAAGCTGTTTGACGTGCACCTCGCGGTCGTTCAGGCCCTGCTCACGGCGCTCGACCTCGGTCTGCTTCCGCTCGAGCTCGTGCTCGGCAGCAGTCACCTGCTCCTCGATCCGCGCGGCCGCCGTGCGCCGGTCCTGCACTTCGGTCTCGATCTCCGCGCGCAGCTTCACCGCCAGCTCGCGCGCCTCGATCTGGGCCTCGCGCCGGATCGTCTCCGCCTCGCGCTCGGCCACGTGCACGCGCGACCCGCTCCGCAGCATCAGCAGCCCCGTCGCCACGGCGGCGCCGATGGAGAGTCCAACGAGCGTCATGACCGCAGTGAGCATGCCGTCCTGCCTCCAGAGGGAGAAGGTGGATTCCGCGACGAGCGTCGCGGTGCTCACATCCGGCGCCGCCTGCAGGCTGCGCTTCGGTCTTGGCGCGTCAGATCACGGTCGAGCCGGAGAGTCCTCCCGGGCGTCCGCTGGATTCGAGGTAGGAGTGGTCACAAGAAGCCAAGGTTCAAGAGATTCGGAAAAACGCGCTTGTGCAGGAAAAACGTCGAATGGAAGCACCTTCGATCCTATCGCTTCTCAGTCGTCCTGCGCAACGACCCCTTCCAGCGCCTCTGCCCCGAATCCCCGCGACGCCAGGTAGCGAGCGGTCTTGACGCTTCGGCCGCGCTGCTGCGCCAGCCGAGCCGCGCGCTCCCGCTCGGGCTCGAGCGCCTCGAGCGCCGCCTCGACGTGCTCCGCCGCGATTCCCCGCCTCTCGAGGTCGTGGCGGATCAGAGCGTCGCCGGAGCCGCGGGCGGCGAGCTGCTCCGCCCGCGTGCGGGCGAAGCGGTCGTCGTCCACGTAGCCGATCCGCTCGAGCGTCTCGAGCGCCTGCTCCCGCTCGGCGGCCCCGACGCCGCGCTGCTCGAGGCGCGCGTCGAGCTCCGCGCTCGAACGGTCGCGGTGGCGCAGCGCACGGAGCGCCTGCTCGACGGCGTCGTCGCGCTCGGTCATGCCGCCGAGACGGCTTCTTCCTGTCCTCCTCCTGCTCCTCGACCTCGTCGACGACCGGAGTGGCCTCCTCCGCGCCGGCGACGGTCGGCAGCAGCCGCGCCGAGATCGCCTGCTCGGGCCCAGCCTGCAGCTGGATCTGCTGCAGGATCTGCTGGACGACGTCCGGATGCTCCTTCAGGAACGAGGCGGCGTTCTGGCGGCCCTGGCCGAGCCGCTCGTCGCCGAAGCTGAAGTACGAGCCCGACTTGGCGACGATCTTCCGCTCGATCCCGACGTCGAGCACCGTGCTCTCCCAGGAGATGCCGGAGCCGTAGATGATGTCGAACTCGGCCTGCTTGAACGGCGGCGCGACCTTGTTCTTGACCACCTTGACGCGGACGCGGTTGCCGTAGGCTTCCGCCCCGTCCTTCAGCGTCTCGATCCGGCGGATGTCGAGGCGGACCGAGGAGTAGAACTTGAGCGCACGGCCGCCCGGCGTCGTCTCGGGGCTGCCGAACATGACGCCGATCTTCTCGCGCAGCTGGTTCGTGAAGAGGCAGATCGTGTCGGTGCGGTTGAGTGTGCCGGCGAGCTTGCGCAGCGCTTGGCTCATCAGCCGGGCCTGTAGGCCGACGTGGCTGTCGCCCATCTCGCCCTCGATCTCGGCCTTCGGGGTCAGGGCCGCGACCGAGTCGACCGCGACGACGTCGAGCGCACCCGAGCGCACGAGGAGTTCGGTGATCTCGAGCGCCTGCTCGCCGGTGTCGGGCTGCGAGACGAGCAGGTCATCGACGTTGACGCCGATCTTGCGCGCGTACTGCGGGTCCATCGCGTGCTCGGCGTCGATGAAGGCGCAGATGCCGCCGCGGCGCTGGGCCTCGGCGATCACGTGGTAGACGAGCGTCGTCTTGCCCGAGCTCTCCGGCCCGTACACCTCGACGACGCGGCCGCGCGGCAGCCCGCCGATGCCGAGGGCGACGTCGAGCACGAGCGACCCCGTCGAGATCGCGCCGATCTGCACCTGGGCCTGGTCGCTCATCTTCATGACCGAGCCCTTTCCGAACTGTCGCTCGATCTGCCCGAGGGCGACGTCGAGAGCTTCCTCGCGGTTCATCTGATCAGCCTCCTAGCCGAAATGAGTCGTGCACCTCGTACCGCGCCCCGGACGGGTGCAGACGTGAAAGAAAAGCAGCCGCGTCGGACGACACCCAGACCAGCGCCGGCAGCTCGGGCCGCAGCCGCGGCCGCTCGCGGAAGCGGAGCACGGTCACGTGCGGCAGCCACGGCCGTGCCTCGCGCCGGTAGACGCCGAGCTGCTCGAGATCGTCATGGAGGCGGCGTGCGAGACCCGCCGCGGCGCCGCCCTCGTCGTCGAGCGTGAGCATGCCGACCGAGCGCGTCTCGCGGTAGCCCGTGACGTCGAAGCGCACCGGCTCGGAGTCAGCTGCCGCCCGCCCGAGGACGTCGAGGATCGCAGGCAGCTCGCCGGACGGCCGCGAGCCGAGAAAGGCGAGGGTGACGTGCAGGTTCTCGCGCGGGACGATCCGGCCACCTCGAAGCGAGCGCGCCTGCCACTCGGCGAGTGGCTCGACCGCGCCCGCCGGCAGCCGGATTCCAAGGAAGAGGCGAAGCCGCTCATCCGGGCCTACGCTAGCCGCCATCCCTACGCGGCTTTGTCTCGATTCTGTTCCAAAAGACGCCGCAGCAAGTGGAGCGAGGCAACGACCGACCGTCGCCGGATCGAGTCGCGGTCTCCGGGAAAGCTGAAGAAGCCGCCCTTGCCGGCCTCCGGTGTCTCGGCGTGGAAGTAGACCAGCCCCACCGGCGTTTCCTCCGAGCCACCGCCCGGGCCGGCCACTCCCGTGATCGAGACGGCGACATCGACTCCAAGCCGTTCCCGCACACCTCGCGCCATCGCCTCCGCGACCTCGGCCGAGACGGCGCCGTGCCGCTCGATCAACTCGGCAGAGACGCCCAACTCACCGGTCTTGACCTCGTTCGCGTAGGCGACGATGCCGCCCGTGATCACATCGCTCGAGCCCGGGATCGCCGTCAACGCAGCCGCGACGAGACCGCCCGTGCACGACTCCGCCGTCGCGAGTGTCCAACCGAGCGCGCGGCAGCGGTCGAGAACGATCCCCTCCACTCCACGCCCGTCGCTCGAGTAGAGGAACCGCCCCAGCCGGTCCGACAGTGCGTTCTCGAGCTCGAGCAGCCGCTCCTCGGCGCTCGGCTCGGCGATGAGGTCGACGTGGATCTCGAAGTTGCGAGCGCAGATCGTCACCTCCAGCCCATCGCCGTCGCCGCCTGCCTCGTGGAAGGCCTGTGCGACCTGGGACTCCCCGGGACCGAAGAAACGCAGCGTCTTCCGGAGCGGCGGCGCGCCCCGGTCGAGCACACGGAGAACCTGGGGTGCTTCGAGCGCGCGCGGCCAGAGCCGCTGCAGCTCGACGGGTGGGCCCGGCAGCACGATCACCGGCGTTCCGTTCGCTTCGACGACGAGACCGGGCGCGGTACCGGCCAGGCCGAGGATCGTGGACGGATCCGGCACCGTCGCCTGCTTCGTGACGCCGTCCGAGAAGTCCGCATAGGGGCGCTTCATCCGCTCGGCGACCATGCGGGAGACGCCTTCGATCTGCGCCTCCAGCTCGGCATCCACGCGGACCGCGAGCCCGGCGACCTTTGCCACGATCCGGACTGTGCGGTCGTCGTGCGTCGGCCCGAGGCCGCCCGAGGTCGCGACCAGATCGGCCGACGCGACGGCCTCGGCGACTGCGGCCTCGAGCTCGGCCGGGTCGTCGCCGACGACGTTGATGCGAGTGGGCTCGATCCCGAGCGCGAGCAGCGACCGCGCCAGGAACGGCCCGTTCAGATCGGCGCGCTCGCCGCGCACGAGCTCGCTTCCCGTGACGACGATGACCGCGCGTGGTCGCGCGCCGTTTGCGCCCGTCAAGCTGCGTCGGCCGCGAAGATCTTCTTCGCCGTCACGAAGACGCCCTGCGCCTTGACGGCGGCCGGCAGCCGAACGCGGTTGCCATTACGGCGCACGAGCACGTTCTGCGGCGACTCCAGCCGGACCCACAGCACCTGGCTGTCGAACCGCTGCTTCTGGCCACGTTCGAGCGTCCCCTGGTAGAGAATCTTGCCGAGCGAGCTGCTCTTCTTGACGAGCAGGTACGAGTTCCCGCGCGTCGCCAGCAGCTCGAGCCGCGCAGTCCCGGCCGCTTGCGGCGCCTGGGCCGCCGGGCGCTGCTGGGTCGTGGACGTCTTCAGACCGTGCACGGGCTCGTCCTCCGGGCTGCCGAAGCGCCAGGCCACGAATACGAGTGCCGTCACGAGCGCGATCGCGGTCAGCGCAACGACGACGATGCTCGACTCGCGCCGTTCCCTGCGGCGCGCCCTTGCGGCGGGCACGCGTCTGGCGCGGACGGGCGCCTCTTCCTCGCCGATGACAAAGCGGGAGTTGTACTCGTCGACGTAGAGCTGGCCGTCGAGACCGAGGTAGTCGGCGTAGGAACGCAGGAAGCCCTTGATGTAGGTGTGCGACGGCAGCAGCTCGAAGCGCTCGTCCTCGAGCGCGCGCAGGTACTTCCCCCGGATCTTCGTCCCGTGCTCGGCATCCGCGAACTCGATGTGGCGGCGGAGTCGGGCCTCGCGCAGGCTGTTGCCGATCTCGAACACTGGGGCATGGTAGCCGCCGTGTCCGCCGGCGCCTAGTCAACCGCGGTCACGCCTCGACGACGGAGAGAATCCAGTAGACGGCGAGCGACCCGGCGGCGGTCAGCGCGAGGACGAAGCCGAGCAGACCGAGAAAACGGCCGAGCCGCGCGGTTCTCGTTCCCTTCGGGTGGCCGAGTGTCGGCGCCAGCCGCGATCGCGCCCGCCGGGCGAGCGCGACCGCCAGCAGGCCGAGCGCGGCCCCGAGCGGGATCGCGAACCCGGCCTGGAGCAGCTCGTACCGGTCCGACCAGCGGGTGGCGGCGATCGCGGCGGGGATCGTCGCGACCGAGAGCAGGCCGACGAAGACGGAAGCGCGGGCGCTGCCCGGGCGCGGGGGCCCGCCGTTAGAGCTCACTGTTTCTTGTACGGACGGCCAACAGCGGCCGGCGGAATCGAGCGGCCGATCACGCCCGCAACCGCGATCAGCGTCAGCACGTACGGCAGCGCCTGGAAGAGCACCGCCGCCGACTCCGAGTAGGCGGGCAGTCGCTGCGCCAGCGCGGTCGAGAAGCCGAAGAGGAGCGCCGCAGCCGCCGCGCCCCACGGACGCCAGTTGCCGAAGATGACTGCCGCGAGCGCGATGAAGCCCTTTCCCGACTGTCATGTTCTGGTTGAAGGAGTGGATGAAGCCGATCGAGAGGTAGGCGCCGCCGAGCGCCGCGAGGATCCCGGAGAGCATGACCGCCGCGTAGCGCGTCTTGTAGACGGAGATCCCGACCGTGTCGGCCGCGCGCGGGTGCTCGCCGACCGCACGGAGGCGGAGGCCGACCGGCGTCTTGAAGAGGACGATCCAGGTGGCACGATCGTGAAGAACGCGAGCCAGATCATCAGGTTGAGATCGCCGAGCACGGGCCCGATGAAGTACCAGTCCTGGAGGAAGGACAGGTGCACGTTCGGGATCCCGGGGATGTCCGGCGGCGTCCCTTCGCCGCCGTAGATGTCGATGAAGAGGTAGCCGGTGACCCCCAGCGCGAGGAAGTTGATCGCCGTGCCGCCGACGATCTGGTCGGCGCGCAGGTGGATCGCGAAGAAGGCGTGGATCAGCGCGAACCCGGCGCCCGAGAGCGCCGCGCAGAGGAGGCCGAGCTGCCACGAGTCGAACTTGTCGGCGCCGAGGATCCCGAAGAAGGCGCCGGAGAGCATCATCCCCTCGAGGCCGATGTTCACGACGCCGCTGCGCTCGGAGAAGATGCCGCCCATCGCAGCAAAGGCGAGCGGCGTCGCCTAGCGGAGCATCGCGGCCGTCAGCGCCGACCAGACGATCACCTGGTCGAGGTGGCCCTCGCTGGAGCGGGTGGCGAGGAGACCGAGGCCGATCCCGAGGACGCTGATCACGATCGCGAACCAGGCAAGCCGGCGGGCGTGGCCGCGGATCAGCACATTGACGCCGCAGGTGATCCCGAACAAGCCGATCACGGGCGGGATCCACTCCGTCCGCACCTTCAGCGGCGGCAGCGCGACCCAGAATGCGACCAGCCCGAAGGCGATGCCGATCCACGCGAGGATACGGTCGTTGCTCGGCCGGCGTTCGCTGACCCAGCGGATCATTCTGCCGGTGCCGCCTCGGCTCGCTGCCGTCGTCGCCGTTTCCGGAGGCCGAACAGCGTGAGGATCAGGACGTCCGCGCCGACGAAGAGGACGACGAGTCCCTGGATCATCACCGTCAGGTTCGACGCCAGCTCGGGTCTGAAGATCTCCGGGTCGAGGTTCCTGGTCGAGGTCCCGGTCACGAGCGAGGCGAACAGGAGCGCCGAGAGGCCGATCCCGATCGCCTTGTTGCGGCCGAGCAGCGCCACCGCGATCCCGACGAAGGCGATCTGGGAGGAGATCTGCACGTCGTTGGTGTTGATCCGGTAGGCCCAGCCGACGGTGTCGATCGCGCCGGCGAGCCCGGCGAACGCGCCCGAGATCGCCATCGCGAGGAAGTAGTTGCGCGCGACCGAGATGCCGCCGTAGCGGGCGGCCTCGGGGTTGTAGCCGACCGCCCGCACCTCGTAGCCGAGCGTCGTCCGGTTGAGCGTGATCCAGTAGACGACGAGGGCCGCGAGCGCGACGAAGAGGCCGACGTGGAGCGCCTGCAGGAACGGGTCGCCCCAGAAGATCGGCAGTTTCGCCCCTTCGACGACGTCGTTCGAGACGGGGACGAAGGGCTGGGTGTCGTTCTGCAGTGGGCCGCCGAGCCCGAAGAGGAAGACGCCGATCCAGATCGCGATCCAGTTGAGCATGATCGTCGAGATCACCTCGTGCGTCCCGACCGTCGCCTTGAGGAAGCCGGCGATCCCGGCCCAGATCGCGCCGACGAGCACGCCGGCGATCACGGCGGCGAGGACGTGGACGATGCCCGGGAGGCCCGGCAGCTCGGAGCCGATCCAGACGGCCATGATCGCGCCGCCGAGGTACTGGCCCTGGCCGCCGATGTTGAACATGCCGCAGCGGAATGCGAAGCCGACGGCGAGGCCGGTGAGCACGAGCGGGACGAAGTTGATCAGCGTCTGCTGCAGGTTGAACGCGGCCGTCGACTCGATGTCGTCGACGTTCCACGGGAACCACACGTGCGCGTCCGTGAACGGGACCCGGATCTCGTACGAGCCGACCTCGGTGAACCAGTTCAGCCCCGCGCCCTCGAAGATCGCCCTGTAGGTGCTGATCGGGTTGCTGCCGGTCGTGATCAGGACGACGATGCCGCCGATCAGGAACGCGAGGAAGACGGTGAGCAGCGGAACGACGATCCCCCCGGCCTTCTGGGCAAGCGCGTAGCGCGTGGCGAAGCTGGCCTTCTC
Organism: uncultured Gaiellaceae bacterium; assembly: GCA_963829845.1. Lineage (GTDB taxonomy): Bacteria > Actinomycetota > Thermoleophilia > Gaiellales > Gaiellaceae > Gaiellasilicea. Next base: position 12,175 of record CAWHKD010000032.1, read on the forward strand.
GCCCCCTCCCGGCGGCTCGCTCGTCCCCAGATGCGGCGGCGGTCCGAGCGGTGACGGGTCCGGGCCGCTGACGCCGTTGCTCACGCCGCCTCCCTCGCCTTCGGCTCAGTCGCGTGGGGGAAACCCGGTTTCCCCGAGCCCCCTCTCTGCGGCTTGACTTCGTCAAGCCGCGGCCTTCCGGCCGCCGCCGGTCATGGCGACGCCGAGTTCTTCCTCGGTGACCGTCGGCGGGAACTCGCCGACGATCTCGCCCTCGAAGATGACGAGGATCCGATCGGAGAGCGAGAGGATCTCCTCCAGCTCGAGCGAGACCAGCAGGACGGCCCTGCCCTCGTTGCGCTCCTCGACGAGCCGGCGGTGGACGAACTCGATCGCGCCGACGTCGAGGCCGCGCGTCGGCTGCGCCGCAAGCAGCACCTTCGGGTTGCGGTCGATCTCGCGGGCGAGAATCACCTTCTGCTGGTTACCGCCCGAGAGGCCTGACGCGAGTGTCTGCGGGCCGCCGCCGCGCACGTCGAACTCGTCGATCAGCTTGGCCGCCTTCTCGGTCAGGCGCTTTGGATAGAGCCAGCCGAAGCGTGACGCCGGCGGATGGTCGTAGTCGTGCAGGGCGATGTTCTCGGCGAGCGAGAAGTCGAGCACGAGGCCGCGGTGCTGGCGGTCCTCCGGGATGTGCCCGAGGCCGGCGTCCAGGCAATCGCGGCAGCCCTCGTCGGTGACGTCCTCGTCGCCGATCTGGATCCTGCCCTCGGAGACCCGGCGCAGGCCGGCAAGTGCGTCGATCAGCTCGGTCTGGCCGTTGCCGTCGACGCCGGCGATGCCGACGATCTCGCCGCCCCGGACCTCGAAGGACACGTTCTTCACCTTCGTGATCTCGCGGTCGTCGACGACGGTCAGGCCCTCGACTCGGAGCAGCGGCCCGGCCGGCGTCGAGTGGCCCTTGTCGACCCGGAGCAGGACCTCGCGGCCGACCATCAGGCGCGCCAGCCCCTGCTCGGTCGCGCCCGCGGCGGGCAAGGTCTCGATCTTCTTGCCACGCCGGAGGACGGTGATCCGGTCGGCGATCTCGGCGACCTCGTTGAGCTTGTGGCTGATGAAGATGATCGACTTGCCCTGGTCGGTCAGGCTCTTGACGATCGCGAAGAGCTCCTGCGCCTCCTGCGGCGTCAGCACGGCCGTCGGCTCGTCGAGGACGAGGATGTCGGCGCCTCGGTAGAGCGCCTTCAGGATCTCGACCCGTTGTTGCTGCCCGACGGTGATGTCCCGGACGTAGGCGCGCGGGTCGACGGCGAGCCCGAAACGGGTCGAGATCTCCTCGACGCGCTTCTCCGCCACCGAGTAGTCGAGCAGGACGCCGTTGTGCACGGGCTCGGTCGCGAGGACGATGTTCTCGGCGACCGTCATCACCGGGATCAGCATGAAGTGCTGGTGGACCATCCCGACGCCGTTCTCGATCGAGGCCTTCGGCGAGCCGAGCTCGGCCGGCTTGCCGTTGATCAGGATCTCGCCCTCGTCGGGCCGGTACAGGCCGTAGAGGACGTTCATCAGCGTCGACTTGCCGGCCCCGTTCTCGCCCAGGAGCGCGTGCACCTCGCCCTTGCGCAGGTCGAAGTCGACGCCGTCGTTCGCGACGATGCCGGGGAACCGCTTCGTGATCCCACGGAGCTCGAGAACAGGCCGCTCGTCCATCCGCGGCGATCCTACTGGTCAGGGGCGGCTGCCCCAAGCGGAACTAGCCCTTGACGGTCGTCGGGATGTTCGTGATCTTGCCGGAGGCGATCTCTTCCTGGACGCGCTTGACATCCGCGACCGCGTCGCGCGGCACGGTCGGCGAGATCTCGCCGATCCCGACCGCGCCGGAGGCAACGTCGAAGATCGTGTCCTCGCCACCGTTGAAGCCGCCGCCGACGAGCTCCTGGACCGTCTGGAAGACCGCCTCGTCGACCTTCTTCAGCGCGCTCGTGGCGATGTGCGGCCCGAGATAGCTCTGGTCGGCGTCGACCCCGATCCCGCGCATGTTCTTCTCCTGCGCCGCCGAGAGGGCGCCGAGCCCGCACTGGCCCGCAACCTGGAAGACCACGTGGGCGCCGCGGGAGATCTGGTCGAGCGCGAGCTCCTTGCACTTCGCCTGGTCGACGAAGTCCTGCGAGTAGGAGTTGAGCGTCGTGATCCCCGGGTTCGCTTTCTTCGAGCCCGCCTGGTACCCCGCGATGTAGCGGTCGACGGGCGGGATCTTGAGTCCCCCGACGGAGCCGATCACCTGCTTCGCCCCCGCCTCGGCCTTTGCGATCAGCCCGGCCAGGTAGCCGACGAGGTAGCCGGCCTCCTGCTCCTTGAAGAGCAGGCCGCGGACGTTCTTCGGCTTCGTGTTCATGTCCGCCTGCGACGAGTCGATGATGGCGAAGTTCGTGTCGGGGTAGCGCGCGGCCACCTTCTCGAGCGCCGATGCCATCAGGAAGCCGACGGCAATCACGAGGTCGTAGTCCCCCTTCGCCAGCGTGGTCAGGTTGGGGACGTAGTCGGCCTCGGACTTCGAGATGACGACGCGTCCGTCGACGCCCAGGTCCTTCTCCGCGCGCAGCAGCCCCTTGTTCGCGAGGAAGTTGAAGGAGCGGTCGTCGAGGCCGCCGATATCGGTGACGAGCCCGACCTTGAGCCCCTCCCCGCTCGTCCCCCCGGTGCCCGTCGGGCCGCCGTCGTCTCGGCCGCGGTCGTGCCGCTGCTCGGGGACTCGTTGTCGCTGCCGCAGCCGCCGACTGCAAGCAGGAGCACGAGCAGCACAGCCATGCGTGCAAGCCCCATGCGCGAAGTAGTACCGGAAGGGGCGGGATCGAAACCCCGCCCCTTCCGTGGAACCGCGTCTGCCTAGCCCGTCGTTGCGGGCGGGGCCTGCGGGATGTTCTTGATCTTGCCCGCCGCAATCAGCTTGCGGACGGCCTCGACCTGCTGCCTCAACGCCGGCGAGACGCGGGACGAGATCTTCCCGTACCCGACGCCGCCGTTCGCGACCGTGAAGATCGCGCTGGTGTTGGTCTTGAACTTCGCACCGGCCGACTTTGCCGCCTCGATCGTCTTGTAGACCGCGACGTCGACCTTCTTCGTGGCGCTCGTCATCACGTGCGGGCCGAGGTAGCCCTGGTCGGCGTCGACGCCGATCCCGAAGACACCCCGCTCCTTCGCCGCCGAGAGGACGCCGAGACCGCACTGGCCGGCGACCTGGAAGACGGCGCCGGCGCCGTTGGCGATCTGGTTGAGCGCCTGCTCCTTGCACTTCGCCTGGTCGACGAAGTCCTGCGAGTAGGAGTGCGTCACCGTGACCTTCGCGCTGGCCCGCTTCGCGCCCGCGTAGTAGCCCGCGATGAAGCGGTCGACCGGCGGGATCTTGAGGCCGCCGACGGCACCGAGCTTCGTCTGGCCCTCGAACGGCTTCGCGACGACCTGCTTCGCGGCCAGGAACCCGACCAGGTAGCCGGCCTCCTGCTCCTTGAAGAGCAGACCGCGGACGTTCGTCGGCTTGCCCTTGAGCTCGCCGCGACGCCCGAGTTGTCGATGATCGCGAACTTCGTCTGCGGGAAGCGCTTCGCGACCTGGGCGACCTAGTCCGCCATCAGGAAGCCGACGCCGATCACAAGCCCACTCCCGTTCCGCGCTGCGCGGGTCAGGTTCGGGACGTAGTCACGATCGGACTTCGAGATGAACACCGATCCGTCGACATTGAAGTTCTTCTTCGCGAGCTGGAGACCCTTGTTCGCGAGGAAGTTGAACGAGCGGTCGTCGAGACCGCCGACGTCGGTCACGAGGGTGACCTTGAACTTTGCCGGCGCCGCCTGGACGTCCGACTTCGCGGCGCCCGTGCCGGCGCCGAGCGCCAGCGTCAGGACCGCGATCAGCGCCGCCGCAACGAGCGGCATGAACTTACGTACTTTCACTTACCCTCCTTAGGAGACACAATCCACCGCAAAGCTTGGACGCTTGATTAGACCCTAAGTTGGGCGAAAAAGAAAGTCTTTACTTCTCAGGGCGCGGTCGTGACAAAACGCTCGAGCTCGGCCTCGTCGACGAGCACGCGTCTCGGCTTCGAACCCTCGTAGCCGGAGATGATCCCGCGCCGCTCGAGCATGTCGACCAGACGGCCCGCACGCGTGTAGCCGACCCGTAGGCGCCGCTGCAGCAGGCTCACCGAGGCGGTTTGCGTCTGGACGACGATCTCGATTGCCTTGTCGAGCAGCGGATCCTCATCCGGGTCGAACTCGCCGTCGTGCTCGTCGAGGTCGTCGACGGCGCCCTCGGGCGGCTCGAGCAACGTCTCGTCCAGCTCCTGCTCCCGCTGGTGGCGGCACTGCTCCACCACGAGCGATACCTCCTCCTCCGAGACGTAGGCGCCCTGGACGCGCTGCAGCCGGCTCGTGCCGAGCGGCTTGAAGAGCATGTCGCCCTGACCGAGCAGGCTCTCGGCGCCGGCGCCGTCGAGGATCACGCGCGAGTCGGTCTGGCTCGAGACGGCGAAGGCGATCCGGCTCGGCACGTTCGCTTTGATCATGCCGGTGATCACGTCGACCGACGGGCGCTGCGTCGCGAGCACGAGGTGGATGCCGACGGCGCGCGACTTCTGTGCCAGTCGGATGATCGCGTCCTCGACCGCCTGCGGGCTGATCATCATCAGGTCGGCGAGCTCGTCGATCACAACCAGCAGGTACGGAAGCGGATCCTCGCCGCGGGCACGGAAGGCGCGGTTTGCCTCCGGCAGGTTGCGAGCGCGCACCAGCGAGAGACGCTCGTAACGCCGCTCCATCTCGGCGACCACGTTGGCGAGGACGGCGCTCGCCTCTTTCGGGCTCGAGACAACCGGCGTCAGCAGGTGCGGAATCGACTCGTAGTAGTTGAGCTCGATCCGCTTCGGGTCGATCAGGATCATCCGCACGTCGTCGGGCGTCGAGCGGAGCAGGATCGAGGTCAGGAGCGTGTTGATGCAGCCCGACTTGCCGGAGCCGGTAGTGCCGGCGATCAGGATGTGCGGCATCCGCGCCAGGTCGGCCCAGACCGCATTGCCGGAGATGTCCTTGCCGAGCCACACCGCGAGCGGGCTCGCGCTCGAGGGCAGGTCGTCGTAGATGTCGCCGAGTGTGACGATCTTCGGCGCCAGATTCGGCACCTCGACGCCGACAGCCTGCTTGCCGGGGATCGGCGCCAGGATCCGGATCTCCGTCGTCGCGAGCGCGTACGAGAGATCGTCCTTGAGCGCCGCCACCTTCGAGACTTTCGTCCCGGGTGCGAGCTGGAGCTCGTAGCGCGTCACCCGGGGGCCGGCGATCTGGCCGACGATCGTCGCCTCGACGCCGAAGTGCGCGAGTGCGGTCACGAGCGTGTCGGCGGTGCGCTGGTCGGCGCCCTTGGAGCTTGCCGCCGCCGGCGGCGAGACCTTGAGCACGGCGCGATCGGGAAGCACGTACTCCCCGTCCGCCCGCGGGACGTCGAAGAGCGCCGGCTGCTCCTCGGTGTCGTCGTCCGGCTGGACGAGGAGCGGCGAGGGCTCGGACAGCCCCTCGGAGACGACGTCGGGGTAGTCGTGGACGACGTCGATCGGCGGCTCGTGGTGCCCGAGCACCGACGGCGGCGCGACGACCTCGTCCCGCCTCGACGTCCGCTCCGGCCGCGCAACGGCGCGCCGAACGACGTGGTGCGAGCGGCGGAGGACGGCGCCGTACGAGGCGCCGGAAAGCAGGAGCGCGCCCGCGAGCAGCGCGGTCAAGCCGAGCAGGACCGAGCCGGTACCGCCGAGCAGCTTGGCGACGCCGCCGCCAAGGATGTTGCCGACGGCGCCGCCCTGGTCGTCGCCGAGTGTGACCATCAGCCCGATCGTCGTGATGACCAGGCCGGTGCGGAACGGCTTCACGTCGAGCAGGGCGCTGCGGAAGAGCATCAGGCCGCCGACGACGACAAGTGCGAGCGGCGCCCCGTACGCGGCCGATCCGATCACGTCGCGGAGTCCCGACTCGATCTTCTCGCCGGCAACGCCTCCCTCCCACCCCAGATAGAGCAGCGACGCGAGGAAGAGCCCGACCGCGACCAGCCCGAGGCCGATCAGCTCGGGATGCTCGTGGGCTGCACGGGCTCGTGCCTTTTTCCTCGTCGTGCGCTTCTTCACGCGCGAGGGTGTGCGCGGCCGCAGCGGCCGCTTCTTCTTCCTGGCTGCCATGCAGGCGCGTTCGACGCGCCCTGACTCAGCCCTTCCTCGTCACCCGCACCGACCAGTAGAGGAGGACGGCGCCGCCGAGGGCGAGCGGGAGCCCCCAGAGGTTCCCGTCGATGGCGGCGACGGCGCCGACGCCGAGGGCGAGCGCACCGATCGCGGCGACGACGACGTACTGCGTTCCGGGCGGAAGACGGCTCATCCGAAGCTGGCGATCCGCTCGAGCAGGAGGTCGAAAAAGGCGTCGGCGTCGACATCCACGCCGACGCTCGCGTTCGGCTCGCGCCCGGTGCGATGCCAGCGGTCGGCAACCGTGCGACCGCGGGTCAGCTCCGATTCGAGCTCGACCTCGACGTTCATCCGCTCGGTCGTGACGATCCCGGGCCGGAAGGTGTGCGCGAGCGCGACCGCGTCGTGGATCGGAGCGCCATCCCAGCCGTACGTGCGCTGGTGGTACTGCTTGAAGAACTCGACCAGCTCGGCGACGAAGGTGCCGACGCGGCCGGCCTTCCGGAAGCGCTCGGCCCATGGCGGCGTCAGGAGCGCCGCGTGCGTGACGTCGAGGCCGATCATCGTCACGTCGTGGCCGGAGTGGAACACGCGCTGCGCGGCCTCGGGATCGGCCCAGATGTTGAACTCGGCCGCGGGGGTCATGTTTCCCTCGGCGATTGCCCCGCCCATGAGGACGATCCGTGCCGGCCGGATGCCGCGGTCAACCGCCAGCGCGACGTTCGTCAGCGGCCCGACGGCCACGAGCACGGTCTCCGGCGTGACGTGCTCGACGAGGAAGTCGACGGCGCCCTCTTCGACCGGCTCCGATGCCCGTGCCGGCAGCTCGGGGCCGTCGAGGCCGCTGTCACCGTGGACGTGGGCGGCGACGTGGAGCTCGCGCATGAGCGGCCGCTCGGCACCGACTGCGACCGGCACGTCGGTGCGGTCGACGAGCGCGAGCACGCGGAGGGCGTTGTCCGTCGTCTTCTCGATTGTCTGGTTGCCGTGCGTCGTCGTGACGCCGACGAGCTCTAGCTCCGGGCTCGCAAGCGCCAGCAGGAGCGCGATCGCGTCGTCGTGCCCTGGGTCGCAGTCGAGGATGACCGGCGTCGTCACGGCCGGAGTATGGCGTCGATCTCCGCCGAGGTCGGCAGGGAAGGTTGCGCACCGAAGCGCGAGGCGGCGAGCGCTCCCGCCGCGCAGGAGCGTCGCAGCGCCGTCTCGGGCTCCAACCCTTCGAGCCAGGACACGAGCAGGCACGCGGTGAACGCGTCCCCGGCCGCGGTGCCGTCGACCGCTTCCACGGCAGGCGGCTCGGCGCGGGCGACCTCCTCTCCGTCCTCGAGCAGGATCGCCCCTTCGGCTCCGAGCGTGACCGCCACGACGCCGTCTCGCCGCCGGAGCACTTCGAGCTCATAACGGTTGACGACCGTGAGGTCGGCGTCGACGTCAATCGGGCGCGCCGGCGCGGCGTTCAGGCAGAACAGTCCTGTGGAACGCTCCCAGGCGCGGCGGACGGCCTCGTCGGGGATCTCGAGCTGCGCGAGCACGGCGTCGCTCTGGGGCAGCTCGAATTCCTTCAACTCGGCGTTCGCGCCGGGCGCGACGGCGATCTGGTTCTCCCCGCCCGCATCGACGAGGATCAGCGCGACGCCGGTCGGCGCCTCGACGCGCGCGGCGGCGAGCGTCAGCCGCTCCTCCTCGGGCAGCGCCTCGTCCGCGAACACGTCCGTCCCGACCGAGCAGACGAGCGTGACGTCGGCCCCGAGCCGAGCGCAGGCGACCGCTTGATTCGCGCCCTTGCCGCCCTTGACGCGGGCGAACGTCGCGTCGGTGACCGTCTCCCCCGCCCGCGGCAGCCGCTCGACGCGGGCGACGAGGTCGAGGTTGACGCTGCCGACGACGGTGATGCTAGGCGGCAAGCGCTCGCAGGTCGTCCACCGTCGAGCCGAGCAGCGTGTCGCGCAGGTCGAACAGCCCGGCCCAGAGCGAGGAGGCGTCGGGCGGCGCGTCGAGGCGCGCCGAGTCGGACAGGCCCTGGAGTGCCCGGACGAGTACGGCCAGCTCGAGGTAGACCGCTGTGACGCGGTCCGGTGAGGCGTGGACGCCCGCCCGCGTCAGCACCGGACGCCACTCGACGAGCTCACCGGCGCCCGGCCCCGCGTACCAGGAGCGGCCCTCGGCCTGGTCGGCCTCGAGCTCCACCAAGTAGCGGCCGAGCGGCGCCTCGAGCCCGGCCAGCGCGGTCTCGACACGGTCGGCAGCGTGCCGAAGAGCCGCCTCGCGGCCGCCGGCCGTCGCGGGCCGTGCCTCTCCCCTGCCCCAGCGCTCCAGGAGGCGGCAGAACGCGAGCGCCGACGCCTCGCACGCCCGCAGCTGCACGATCAGCCGCCGCGCGGTCAGCTCGCTCGTCGCATGGCCGACGAGGATGTCGGGCCAGCCTGTTCCCGCTCCGGCGCCGGCGAAGCCGGCACCTCCGCTCCTGGGCAGCTCCGTCAAGCCTACGCCGCCTAGACCTCGATCACCACAGGGAGAATCATCGGCCGGCGACGGGTTCTGTCGTAGACCAGTTGTCCGACCGCGTCGTGCAGGTGTTCCTGGATCAGCTTGATCTCGGTGATTCCGTCGGACGAGAGCTCCTGCAGCACGTTCAGCGCCTCGGAGCGGAGCTCGTCCACCAGCTCGTCCGAGTCGCCCATCCCGCGCGCGATCAGCTCGGGCGGCGCGGTCGAGCCGCCGTTCGAGCTCGTCAGCGTCGTGACGATGATCAGGACGCCGTCCTCGGACAACCGGCGGCGGTCGCGGAGCGCGACGTCCTGCACGTCGCCGACGCCGAGGCCGTCGACGAAGGTGACGCCGGCCTCGATCCGGTCGACGATCCGCGGCGTCCGCCCCTGCTCGAGCTCGACGACGGAGCCGTTCTCGCCGATCAGGATCGCATCTGCCGGCACTCCTGCCTCCCGAGCGAGCTGGCCGTGGGCAGCGAGCATCCGATACTCGCCGTGCACAGGCATGACCGCGCGCGGCCGGACGAGCGAGAGCAATGTCCGCATCTCCTCGGAGCAGGCGTGGCCGGAGACGTGCACGGGCGCGATCTCCTGGTGCAGCACCTCGGCTCCCATCTGGGCGAGCCGGTTGATCGAGTCGTGGACGCGCAGCTCGTTCCCCGGCACCGGCTTGGCCGAGAGGATGACCGTGTCGCCGCGCTCGATCGAGATCGACGGGTGGTCGTTGTAGGCGATCCGTGTCAGCGCCGACATGGGCTCGCCCTGGCTGCCCGTGCAGAGGATCATCACCTGCCCGGGCGGCAGCTCCATCGCCTCCTGCGGCTTGACGAGCACGTGCTCGGGTACGTCGAGGTAGCCGAGGCCGCGGGCGATGTTGAGGTTCTTCCGCATCGAGCGGCCCACGATCGCGACCTTGCGCCCGACCTGGACCGCGACGTCGATCGCCTGCTGCATCCGGTGCACGTTCGAGGCGAACGAGACGACGAGGATCCGGCCGCGCCGCAGGGGGATCAGCGTCCTGAACGCCTCGCCGACCAGCCGCTCCGACCCCGTCATCCCGGGCCGCTCAGCGTTGGTCGAGTCGCCGAGGAGCAGGTCGATGCCCTTGTTCCCGAGGTCTGCGAGCCGCCCGACGTCGGTCTTGAGCCCGTCGACCGGCGTGTGATCGAGCTTCCAGTCGCCGGTGTGGAGGACGCGCCCGGCCGGCGTGTCGAGGACGACCGCGACGCAGTCCGGAATCGAGTGCGCCATGCGCACGAAGTCGAGCGTGAACGAGCCGATCTTGATCTCCTCGTTCGTGACCGCCTCCTGCAGCTCCGTGGACGCGGAGAGGCCATGCTCGTCGAGCTTCGACTTGATCAGGCCGAGGGTCAGCTTCGTCGCGATCACCTTGTCGCAGTCGACCTGGCGGAGGAGATACGGCAGCCCGCCGACGTGGTCCTCGTGCCCGTGCGTGAGCACGACGGCGTTGACGCGCCTGCCCTCGAGATAGGTGATGTCCGGCAGGACGAGATCGACGCCGAGGTGTTCGTCGCGGGGGAACGCGAGCCCGGCGTCGACGACCACGGTCACGCCGCCGTGCTCGTAGACCGTCATGTTCTTGCCGACCTCGCCGAGGCCGCCGAGCGGGATGATCCTCAGGCTCACCCGCGTGAGTGTATGCGCGGCCAGAGCCGCCGGCAGCTAGACCGCAGCAGGGGCGAGCAGGCCGAGCCGCGCGAGGCAGTCGCGCACCTGCTCGCGCTCCGCATCGGTCGCCTCGACGAGCGGCAGCCGGTGGCCGCCGACCTCGTGACCGAGTAGGTTCAGGGCCGCCTTGATCGCGATCGGATTCGGAGCGGCGCGCAGGATCTCGATCGACGGCACCAGCTCGCGATCGAGCGTCCGCGCCGCCTCGTGCTCGCCGGCGTTCCAGAGGCGGATCAACTCCTTCACCTGGGGACCGACCACGTGCGTGTGCACACAGACCCCGCCGACGCCGCCGAGCTCGAGGAAGGGCAGGATCAGGTCGTCGTCGCCCGCATAGAGATCGAGCCCCGTCTCGACGATGTGCCTCGCCTGCGCGAGGTCGTCGTTCGCCTGCTTGACCGCGCGGACGTTCTCGATCTCGGCCAGGCGCGTGATCGTCTCAGGCTCGATGTTGATCGCGACCCGCCCGGGGATGTTGTAGACGACGACGGGCTTGTCGGTCGCCGCAGCGACAGCCTCGAAATGGGCGACGATCCCGCGCTGCGGCGGCTTCGAGTAGTACGGCGTCACGATCAACACGGCATCGACCCCGAGTTCATGCGCCCGCTCGGTCAGGTGGATCGAATGGCGTGTGTCGTAGGTCCCGGTCCCGGCGACGACGGTGGCGCGGTCGCCGACCTCGTCGAGCGCCGCCGCGTAGAGCTGGAAACGCTCGTCGTCGGAGAGCGTCGGGCTCTCGCCCGTGGTGCCGGTGACGACGAGGCCGTCGGAGCCGTTTTCGACGAGGTGGCGCGAGAGCGCGCGAAAGCTGTCGAGATCGACGGCGCCGTCCCGCTTGAACGGCGTCACGATCGCAGTCAGCACCTCGCCGAGCACACATCGATCCTACAGCCGCGGCCAAAACCTTGACAGCCGACGGCGGGCGCGGAACAGTCGTCTGTGCGGTCCACGTCGGGTCGGCAGTCCGAGGTCAGCCACCCCTGCGGCGGCGGCAGGCCCGTTCGAGCAGGCCGGCGTGGGCCGCCTACATGAGTGCGTCGAGGCCGACCGTGAGGCCCGCCGGGAGCTCACGCACCTTGTCGAGCGCAAGCAGCACCCCCGGCACGAATGCGTCATGCGAGGTGGTGTCGTGGCGGATTGTCAGGGTCTGGCCCGGCCCGCCGAAGATCACTTCCTGGTGTGCGACGAGCCCGGGCAGGCGGACGGAGTGGATCGGCGTCCCGGGGGGCAGCAGTGCCGCCGTCGCCTTCGCCGTCCCCGACGGCGCGTCGAGCTTCGTGATCGTGGTGCAGCTCGACGATCTCGGCGCGCGGCAGCAGCTTTCCCGCCTCGGCCGCGAACCGCATCATCAGCACCGCTCCGAGCGCGAAGTTCGGCGCGTAGAAGACCGGCAGCTCGTGCACGCGCGCCAGCGCCGCAACGCGCTCCTGGTCGAAGCCGGATGTCCCGATCACGACCGGGACGCGGTCCTCGAGCGCGACACGCACGTTCTCCTCGACTGCTTCGGGCCGCGTGAAGTCGACGGCCACGTCGGCGTCGTGGGTCGACTCGACGAGCGTGTACCCGGCCTCTTGGAGCGCCGGCCCGAGCGCCGAGCCGACCTTGCCCCTGCGCCCGAAGAGGATGACGTTCACGCAGCCGCTCGCTCGACCAGAGCCGGGTTGACGCGCTCGATCGCCGCCCGAAAGCGGGCCTCTGACGGGCCGATCCCTGCGGCCGAGAGCCGGTCGAGCCGCAGCAGGGCTGCCGCCAGCGCGGCGACGTCGTCGGCCGTGACCGCCTCGACTCGGGCGACGAGCTCGTCGAGCGAGAGCAGCTCGGTCTCGGTGATCAGCGATTTTCCGAGGCGGCTCATCCGATTCGAGGTCGACTCGAGCGAGAGCAGCATCCGGCCCTTCAGGTTCTCCTGCGCGCGTTCCAGCTCTCCCGGCCTGACGTTGCCGGCCGCGACGTCCGCGAGCTCACGGGCGACGATCTCGAAGCACTCGACAAGGTTCTCCTCGCGCGTGCCGATGTAGAGCCCGATCTGGCCCGAGTCGGAGTACTGCGAGGCAAAGCTGTAGACCGAGTAGGCCATGCCGCGCTTCTCTCGGATCTCCTGGAAGAGCCGGGACGAGGCGGAGCCCCCGAGGATCGAATCGAGCAGCGACGCGGCGAAGCGCCGCTCGTCGCGCCGGGAGATCCCCGGTGCGCCGAGGCAGACGTGATACTGCTCGGTCGCCTTCCGCTGGAAGCGGTATCCGGGCAGCGGCGCGCGGCCGAACGGCTTCCGAGCGCGGCGGGCGCGCGACTGTGTCGCCGGCAGCCGTGCTGCGAGAAGCTCGACGACGCGGTCATGTGTGACGTTGCCGGCCGCCGCGACGACGATGTTGTCGGCCGCGTACGCAGCCCGGTGGTATGCGGTCAGTGCCTTCCGGCTGACGCTCGCGATCACCTCGGCGCGGCCGATCACGGGCCGGCCGATCGGGTGGCCGCCGAAGACCGCCTCCGCGACGACATCGTGGACGAGGTCCTGAGGGTTGTCGTCGACCATCGCGATCTCCTCGAGCACGACCTCGCGCTCGGAGTCGACCTCGACGAACGCCGGGTCGTAGACCATTCCCGCCATCACGTCGAGCGCCGGCTCGAGCCGGTCGTCCGGGACCCGCGCGTAGACGAGCGTCGTCTCGCGCGACGTGGCGGCGTTCAGCTCGCCGCCCAGGCCGTCGAAGATCTCTGCGATCTCCTGCGCCGAGTGGGTGCTCGTGCCCTTGAAGAGCAGGTGCTCGATGAAGTGCGAGACCCCGGCGCGTGCATCGGTCTCGTCGCGGGAGCCGGTGCCGATCCAGAAGCCGAACGAGACGGAGCGGACGTTCGGGACGCGCTCGGTGATGACGCGCTCGCCGGTCGGCAGGGTCGAGAGCTCGTGCGGCTGCATCGACCGATCCTAGCTTCGGAGAACGTCGGCCCTACGACTCCCGCCACGCTTGACATCCGGCCACGTTCGTACTTAGGTCCCCCGCAGGACAGGCGGATCATGGCTTCGATCGACTACTTCCTCAAGCTCGACGGGATCACCGGCGAGAGCGCGGACTCCAAGCACAAGGGGGAGATCGAGGTGCTTTCGTTCAGCTTCGCCGAGTCGAAGATGGGCGCAATGGGGACCGGCGGGGGCGGCGGGGCCGGCAAGGTCGAGATGAGCGACTTCTCCTTCACGGCGCGCACGAGCAAGGCATCGCCGCAGCTCTTCCAGCACTGCGCCTCGGGAAAGCACATCAAGCAGGCGCTGCTGACGGTCCGGAAGGCGGGCCAGTCGCAGCAGGAGTACCTGAAGATCAAGCTCAACGACGTACTCGTCTCCGCCTACGCGCTGGACGGTGATGTGGACGAGGGCCAGCTGCACGACGCGTTCTCCCTCAACTTCGTCAAGCTCTCGTACGACTACGCGCCCCAGAAGGCCGACGGCTCCCTCGACGCCCCCGTGCACGGCGGCTGGGACACGTCGAAGAACATGAAGATCTGAAGCCGCCGCCCTCTCCGCCGGCGGCCGGCAGCGCGGCGCGGCTGCGGGAAGCGCTCGCGTCAGCGGGCTACACAGGCGCCGGCATTGCGCGACGCCTGCACACGAGCGGCGAGCCGATCTTCACGTACGTCGACTTGGAGGTGTACCGGCGTCGGCTCGAAGCCGAGCCCGACCGCCTGTCGATGCTGATCGCGCTCCTGCTTCTCGGCGACGACGTCCGCGCAGACGACCTGGCGGAGCTCCTCGTCGAGACGGGGATTGCGGAGCTCCGCGACGGCGCGCTGCGCGGACTCGTCCGCGTCGTCCCGCACGACGATCTCCTGATCGCATCCGACCGGCTCGACGTCGAAGGAGCGGACCGCGTCGCCGGCGTCCACCGTCCGTCCGCGACGCTCGCCCACCTGACAGTCAGGGCGCCGGTCGAGCGCGCGCTGGATCTCTGCACCGGGAACGGGATCCAGGCGCTGCTGCTCTCCCGTCACGCCGGCCACGTCGTCGCGACCGACGTGAACGCCCGCGCGTTGGCTTTCGCCGGCTTCAACTTCGCCCTCAACGGCGTCGCGAACGTCGAGCTCCGCCAGGGAAGCCTGCTCGAGCCCGTTGTCGGCGAGCGCTTCGGCTGCATCGCCTGCAATCCGCCGTATGTCGTCTCGCCGGACGCCGAGTTCACCTTCCGCGACAGCGGCCTTCCGGGCGACCAGGTCAGCGAGCTGTTGGCGCGTGGGTTGCCGGGCCTGCTCGAGCCCGGCGGGTTCGCGACTTTGATGGCCAGCTGGGCGCAGACCGGCGACGCCCCGGCCGTGCGCCCGCGGCAATGGCTCGACGGCGCGGGCTGCGACTCGTGGATCCTTCACACGACTACCGACGACCCGCTCTCGAACGCCGCAGCCTGGACGCGGGAGGCCGCAGACGGACCGGAGGAGTTCGGCGCCGCGCTCGACCGCTGGACGGCGTATTACGGCGAGCTCGGGATCGAGGCGCTCGCCTACGGCGCGCTCGTGCTGCGCCGTCGTGACGGCGACAACTGGTCACGCGGCGCCACCCTGCCGCCGCGACCGCTCGAGCCCGCCTCGAGCCATCTCCTGCGAATGTTCGCCGGCGTCGACCTCGCGGCGGCGGGCGAGGATTCGCTGCTCGCGCAGCGGCTCGCCGTCGCGCCGGCGGCGCGCTTCGAGCAAGTCGTCTCCCCGGGCGACGATTGGACGGTGGTCAGCGCTGCACTCTCGCTCGAAGAGGGGCTTGGCTTCCGCGCAGACGTGGACGAGCCGATGCTGCGGCTGCTGCGGGCGCTCGACGGGACGATTACAGCCCGCGAGGCAGTCGTCGCGTCGCTCGGCGAGGACGCGCTGCCGCGTGCGGCCGAGCTCCTGCGCGGCATGCTCGAGACCGGCTTCCTCTCGATCGCCTGAACGAGAGGGGCGGCTCTCGCCGCCGATGCTCATCGCAAGATCGGAGTCCGCAAAGCGGACTCCGATCGCGGGACACCCTGAAGCGAGGGGGCGGCTCTCGCCGCCCCCTCGGGTCAGTGCTCTAGTCGCGGCGCGGGCCGCGGTCGCGGCCGCCGCGGCCGCGATCGTCGCGGCGCGGGCGCTCCTCCTCCGGAGGCCGCGGCGGGGCGTTCTTCGCCCGCTCGATCAGCTCCTCCGGCTCGACGAGCCGGCCGTCCTCGTGCTTGTGGACGAGCTTGAGGCCGATCCGGCCCCGTGCCTTGTCCACCTCCTGCACGATCACGTCGACCACGTCGCCGCGCGACATCACGTCCTCGATGTGCGCGACCCGGCCCGGGCCCACGTTCGAGACGTGGAGCAGGCCGTCGGTGCCCTTCTTGAGCTCGACGAAGGCGCCGAACTGGGTCGTCTTGACGACCTTGCCGGTGAAGGTGTCCCCCACCTCGGGCTCCTTGGTCAGCGCCGCGATCGCGCCGATCGCCGCGTCCGCCTTCGTGCCCTCGGTCGCGTAGACGAGGATCGTGCCGTCCTCCTCGATGTCGATCTGGACGTCGTACTCCGACTCGAGCGAGCGGATCGTCTCGCCGCCCTTGCCGATCACCATCCCGATGAAGTCGGGGTTGATCTGGATCGAGGAGATCCGCGGCGCATGCGCCGCCAGCTCGGTCCGGGCCTCGGGCAGCGCCTCCAGCATCCGGTCGAGGATGAAGTTGCGGGCCTGGTTCGCCTGATCGAGGGCGCCGCGCATGATCTCCTGCGTGACGCCCGTGATCTTGATGTCCATCTGCAGCGCGGTGATCCCGTCCCTGGTCCCGGCGACCTTGAAGTCCATGTCGCCCAGGTGGTCCTCCGCGCCCTGGATGTCGGTGAGGATGACGTAGTCGTCGCCCTCCTTGACGAGACCCATCGCGATGCCGGAGACCGGCGCCGTGATCGGGACACCCGCGTCCATCAGGGCGAGCGTCGAGCCGCAGACCGAGCCCATCGACGAGGAGCCGTTCGACTCCAGCGTCTCCGAGACGATCCGGATCGTGTACGGGAAGTCCTCGGCCGACGGGATGACCGCCTCGAGGGCCCGCTGCGCCAGCGCACCGTGGCCGATGTCACGCCGCTTCGGGCCACGCATGAAGCCCGTCTCCCCGACCGAGTAGGGCGGGAAGTTGTAGTGGTGCATGAAGCGGCGGTCGGTCTCGAGAGAGAGGTCGTCGATCCGCTGACCCTCCTTCGCCGTGCCGAGCGTGAGCAGGGAGAGCACCTGCGTTTGGCCGCGCTGGAAGAGGCCCGTGCCGTGCGCGCGGGGACTGACCGTCACCTCGCACTCGATCGGCCGGATCTCGTCGGTGGCGCGGCCGTCGGGCCGGCGCTTTTCGATCGCGATCTTCTTCCGGACGAGGTCCTTGTAGATCGCCTCGGAGGCCTTCTTGACGTAGCTCTTCGTGAGCGCGTCCTTGACAGTCGGGCCGGCGCCGTCGACCGTCGCCGGGCCGACCGGGAACGGCAGCTGGACGGTGTCGACGATCCGGTCGAAGAGCAGGTGCCGCTTCGCGGACTTGAGCTCCTTCGAGTCGTCCTCGGCGTCCGTGAGGGCGCGCAGGTCGGACTCGAACTGCTCCCGCACCGGGCCTTCGACCGCCGCGAGCCGGCCCTTCTCGAGCAGCATCGCGATGCTTGCCTTGACCTGGACCTGACGCTGGATGTCCTCGTCGCCCGAGTCCATCGACAGCTCCGGAGCGAGCTCGGCGAGGATCGCGGACTCGATCGACGCGGCCTCGCGGAGCCCGTCCTGCTGGATCCGCTCCCAGATCGCGTGCCCGTGCGAGCTCTCGATCTCGGCGGTCACGTCCATGTCCAGCCACTTCGCCTTGCCGGCGTCGCGGCGCAGATCCTCCTGCGCCTCGCAGAGCTTGCGGATCTCCTGGTGCGCGAGCTCGAACGCGTCGAGCAGGATCTCCTCGGAGACCTCAGACGCACCGGCCTCGATCATCGTCAGGCCGTCCTTCGTACCGACGACGATCAGGTCGAGCGCCGACTCCTCGAAGTTCTGCTCGTGGGTCGGGTTGACGACGAACTCGCCGTCGATCCGTCCGATGCGGACGGCACCCACCGGGCCGAAGAACGGCAGCGGCGAGAGCATCAGGGCGGCCGACGCGCCGTTGATGCAGAGGATGTCGTGCGGGGTGATGAGGTCGGCGGAAAGCACCGTGCAGATCACCTGGACCTCGTTGCGGAAGCCCTTCGGCCAGAGCGGCCGGATCGGGCGGTCGATCATGCGTGCGGTCAGCGTCGCGCGCTCGGTGGCGCGCCCTTCCCTCTTGAAGAAGCCGCCTGGGATCTTCCCTGCGGCGTACGCGCGCTCTTCGACGTCGACGGTGAGCGGGAAGAAGTCCGCTCCCTCGCGCGCCTCGGGACGGCCGACGGCCGTCGCCAGAACCATTGTGTCGCCCGAGCGAACGGCGACCGCGCCGTCCGCCTGCTTGGCGAACTTGCCCGTCTCGAAGGTGATCTCCTTGCCACCGATCTCGACGGACGTCGAGGCAACCTGCCCCAGTACCGTGCTCATTCCATGTCCTCCACTCTGCTTGGTGGAGAGTGGAAGTTTGGATCAGACCTGAGCGAGGCCTCATCCAAGCTTCCACTCTCCCGGGTAAGAACTAGCGCCTGAGGCCTAGCTCCTTGATGAGGGCGCGATAGCCCTCGAGGTCGTGCTTCTGCATGTAGTTCAGGAACCGCCGCCGCCGGCCGACGAGCTTCAAGAGGCCGCGCCGGGAGTAGTGGTCCTTCGCATGCGTGCGCAGGTGCTCGGTGAGGTCGTTGATCCGCTGCGTCAGCATCGCGATCTGAACCTCGGGGGAACCGGTGTCGGCCTCATTACGGCCGTGCTTCCCGATCAGCTCCTGCTTGACTTCCTTGGTGAGGGCCATGCGGCCTCCTTCTGTCGATGTCTCCAAAGTCCCCGCGCGGCGTGAAGGAAGACACGGCCGGCCGAGATCTCGGTCGCGACTAGGGTAGCAACCCATGGCTCCAGACGGGGTTCCAGCGGGGGTTGCGGCCGGCCACCCCGCCACCGTGGCGGCCGGGATCGAGATTCTCGAGGATGGCGGGTCGGCCGCGGACGCCGCCGTTGCTGCCTCCTTCGCTTCGTGTGTCGCGGAGACCCTGATGACCGGGCTGCTCGGAGGCGGCCACGCGATCTACTTCGACTCCAAGGAGGCATGGAACCTCGATTGCTTCGTCGACGTGCCCTCGGGCGAGGGGGCGCCGCCCGTCGAGCTCCGGGTTCCCTTCGGCGAGGAGCTCGTCCACTACGCGGTCGGACCGGGCACGTGCGCCGTTCCCGGGCTGCCGCGCGGGCTCGGCGCGCTCCACCGGCGCCATGGCCGCCTGCCGTGGCCACGGCTCGTCGAGCCGGCGCTACGGCTTGCCCGCGAGGGCGTGACGATGCCGGCCGCCCACGCCGCCTGCCTCGCGATGCTCGGACCCGTCTACACGATGCAGCCCGACGGCGAGCGCATGTACGCGCCGGAGGGCCGGTTGCTCGAGACGGGCGAGACGCTCGCGCAGCCCGGACTCGCGACGGCGTTCGAGCTCCTCGCGGACGAGGGTGCCGACACCTTCTACGAGGGCTCCGTGGCGGAGCTGCTGACCGCGGTCGACGGGGTGCCGGTGACGGCCGCCGACCTGGCGCGGTACGAGGCGCGCTGGGAGACGCCGGCCGAGGTCAGCTGGCTCGGGCGCCGCGTGCTCACGCGCGCTGGCCTGTCAGGCGTTTCGGAGACGCTCGAGCGGCTGCCGCGCCTGCGCGGACTGGACGCGACGGCGCGCGTGCATGCATTGCTCGGCGCGCTCGCAGAAGGCGAGGCGGACGGGCACACGACGAATCTCGTGACCGCCGACGCCGACGGCGGCGTCTGCGTGCTGACGTCGAGCCTGGGCCTCGGCACGGGCGACTTCCTCCCCGGCCTCGACGTGCAGCTGAACAGCATGCTCGGCGAAGTCGACCTCGTGCGGGCGCCGCTCCGGCAGGGAGAGCGGATGGCAAGCATGATGGCTCCTACGCTCGCGTTCGATCGCGGGCTCGAGCTCGCGATCGGCTCGGCGGGGGGCACCCGGCTCCGAACGGCGCTCGTCGGCGTCGCGGCAGGGATCCTGGACGAGGAGCTCGAGCCGGTCGAAGCGGTCGAGCGGCCGCGTTTCCACCGGGCCGGCGACGTCGTCAATGCCGAGCCGGGAGTCGACGAGCGCGCGCTCGACGAGTTGCTACAGGCGGGGCTCTACGTGCGGCGCTGGCCGGGAATCCACCACTACTTCGGCGGCGTCAGCCTGATCGCGAGGAAGGGTGCAGCCGGGGATCCCCGACGGAGCGGAGACGCGGCGACGGTGCCGTGATCGGCGTCGGGCTCGGCAGCCAGCCGAGATAGCCGCATTCAGGGCAACCGGGATTCGTGGTCAGCGTTCCCCGACCGCTCGGTTTTGCGTATTCCCTGCCGCATTCGAGGCACAGCACCGCCTCGACCGGCCGCAGCCTGCCCGCAGACGCCATGTAGAGAAAGACACGACTCCGACCGAAAACTTGCGCCTACGTGAGCAGCAGTTTTTCGACCCGTCGGCTCGCGATCCACATCCCCACCAGCCCGAGCACACTCAGGTAGGCGACGTTGACGAGCTGGTCGGCGCCGACCGAACCGGTCGTGAGCGCTCGCAGGAGCTCGACGCCGTTGTAGAGCGGCGTCGCCCGGACCACCCACTCGAGCCAGTCGGGGTAGGTCGAAAGCGGGAAGAACGTGGCCGAGAAGAGAAACATCGGCAGGATCGCGAGGTTGAGGATGTCGAAGTCCTGCCAGCTGCGCATGTAGGTGACAGCGGCGATGCCGGCGCCGGCGAACGCGAAGCCGATGAACACCGTCGCCGGCACGGCGAGCAACGCCCACCACGACTCGAGCAGCCCGAGCGCGGCGATGACGGTGAAGAAGCCGACCGCGTAGATCAGCCCACGGAAGAGCGCGAAAGCGGTCTCACCCGAGGCGATGTCCTTGGGCCCGAGCGGCGTCGCCAGCACGGCGTCGTAGACCTTCTGGTACCGGAGCTTCCAGAAGATGTTGGTCGCGTCGTAGAAGGCGCCGTTGAAGGCCGACGCGGCGAGCAGGGCTGGGGCGACGAACGCTGCGTATTCGATCGTCTGGCCGTCGATGACGACGTCGCCGACGTAGCCGCCGAGGCCGTAGCCGAGCGAGAGCAGGTAAAAAAGCGGCTCGAAGAAGCCGGAGACGATGATCGGCCATGTGCGCCGGTGGCTCATCACGTTCCGCTCGAAGAGATGAATGCCGCGGCCGCCGGGCAGCTCGATCGCACGCATGACGAGCGACGTCATCCGAGCAGCCTCCTGCGGTACGAGCGGCGCGCCAGCTCGAAGCCGACGAGCGTCCAGCCCAGCAGGTAGGCGGTGTGACCGAGCGCCGCGCCGAGCTCGACCGTGCCGAGCGTGAGCATCCGGCACAGCTCGACGCCGTGCCAGATCGGGGTCACGTACGCGGCCAGCTCGAAGGCGAGCGGGAGCTGCGACACGGGGAAGAACGTGCCCGAGAAGAGGAACATCGGCACGATCAGGAAGCGGAAGATCGTCACGAACGTCCGCTCGTCCTCGAGGGCGGCGGCGAGCGCCGCCATCGGCATCGAGAACGCGGTTCCCACGATGACCGCTGCCGGAACGGTGAGGACCCCCCACCACGAGGAGACGGCGCCGAACGCCGTGATGACGACGAGGTAGGCCGCGGCCGACGTAAAGACGCGCGTGATCACGAAGAGCTGATGGCCGACGAAAACGTCCCGCTCGGTCAACGGCGTCGCGATCATCGCGTGGTAGACGCGAGTCCACTTGATCGCGCCCATCACCGGCCAGCTCGACTCGATCGTCGCGGTCTGCATCGCCGCGGCGGCGAGCAGTCCGGGCGCGACGTAGTCCAGGTAGGGCACGCCGCCCGGTGTGTTCTGCGTCTGGTCGACGATCGTCCCGAGGCCGACCCCGAGCGCGGTGACGTACAGGATCGGGTTGACGAGACTCGTCCCGATCGTCCCGCGCCAGACCCGCTTGTACTGCGCGAGCCAGTGTTCGTAGGCGCGCAGCGGCTGGAGAACGCTTTCCACGTCAGTCCACGAGCGTGCGGCCGGTCAGGTGCGAGGAAGACGTCCTCGAGCGTGCTGCGGCGGATGAGCGTCGAGTGCGGAGGCAGTCCCCGCTCGGCGATCGCGGAGGCGGTCGCGTCGCCGTCCCGCGTGTACAGCAGGACGCGGTCCGGCAACTCCTCGATGCGCTCCGCCGCTCCCTCGAAGACGCCGTTCTGCGGCCGCTCGTCGTCGAAGCGGACCTCGACCACCTCGCGCGTCGAGTAGTGCTGGATCAGCTCCCACGGGGACCCCTCGGCGACGATCGCCCCGTGATCCATGACCACGAGCCGGTCACACAGCTGCTCGGCCTCGTCCATGTAGTGCGTGGTGACGACGAACGTCTTTCCCTGCTGCTTGAGGCGGAAGAGCCGATCCCAGACGACGTGGCGGGCCTGCGGGTCGAGGCCGGTCGTCGGCTCGTCGAGCAGCAGCAGGTCGGGATCGTTGACGAGCGAGCGTGCGATCGTCAGGCGCCGCTTCATCCCACCCGATAGCGGCTCGACCTTGTCGTCGGCGCGTTCCGTCAGCTGGACGAAGTCGAGCAGCTCGTCGATTCGCGGCTTCAGCTCGCGCCGGGAGAGGCCGAAGTAGCGGCCGTAGATGAGGACGTTCTCGCGCACGGTCAGCTCGAAGTCGAGCGTGTCCTGCTGCGGGACGACGCCGAGCCGCGCGCGGATCTCGGGGCCGCTCGTCCCTGGATCCTGGCCGAGGATGCGTAGCGTTCCGGCGGTGACCGGCGAGACGCAGCCGATCATCCGCATCGTCGAGCTCTTCCCCGCCCCGTTCGGGCCGAGGAAGCCGAAGGCCTCTCCCCGCTTGACATCGAGGTCGATTCCGTCGACGGCGACGAGGTCACCGAAGCGCTTCACGAGCCCGCGTGCATGAATCATGGCGCCGTCCTCGCTCACCGCTCCAACCTACCTACGCCGGTCTGACCGCCTTTCGAGTCGCTTCGACGTCCCGGGCGATCTGATCGATCAGAGCCTGCTCGCTCGCGAACTTCTGCTCGTCCCGGAGCCGCGCCCAGAGCTCGACGACGAGGCGGCGCCCGTAGAGGTCGCCGTCGAAGTCGAGCAGATGCGGCTCGATCCGGCGCTCGTCTCCCCCGTAGTGCGGGTTCGTCCCGATCGAGATCGCGGCGCGATGGTCGAGCGCCGCACCCGCGTAGATCCCGTATGCCGGCACGAGCAGTCCCGGCTCGACCGCCAGGTTCGCAGTCGGGTAGCCGAGGGTGCCACCTCGCTGGTCCCCGCCGACGACGATCCCGTCCAGCTCCGGCGGACGGCCGAGCAGCTTCGCGGCTGTGGCGACGTCACCTTCGTGCAGGGAGCGGCGGATCTCGGTGGAGGAGACCCCCTCGAGCAGCGGCACAGGCAGAACCTCGTAGCCGAGCTGTTCGAGTAGCTCGAGATCGCCGCGGCGCTTGCGGCCGAAGCGGAAGTCCGCACCGGCGACGACGACGGCGGCGTCGGCGAGCTGCGCCGCGGCGAACCCCTCCGGCTCCAGCTGGGCGACGTCGAGCGTGAACTCGACCACCGTCGTTTCGGCGACGCCGACCTCGGCGAGCAGTTCGAGCCGCCGCTCGAGTGTCGCGAGCGCCTCGACGAAGTTGCCGAGGACGACACGTGGATGGGGCTGGAACGTCAACACCCGGACGGGCAGGCCGGTCCCGAGCGCGGTCTCGATCACCCGGCGGTGCCCGAGGTGGACGCCGTCGAACGTCCCGACCGCAATCGCGAACCGCTGCTCGGTCGCACTCACGGCAGCAGCGCCAGCGCCTGCTCGGCCGGGATCACATGCTCCTCGTCGGCCTCGTCGACACTGAACGGCCCGACCTCGAGCCGACGCAGCGCCACACAGTGACCACCGAGCGCCTCCGCGATCGCCCGCACGTAGGTGCCCGAGCTGACGCGAAGATCGAGCGTGACAATCCCATCTGTGTACGCGATGACGTCGAGCGCGTCGACGCGGGAGCGCCGCAGCGGCATCTCCACCTCGACACCGCGGCGGTGCAGCTTGTAGGCGCGCTCACCGCCGATCTTGACCGCAGACGCGGCCGGGATCGGCAACTCGATCTCGCCGCGGAGGCCCGCGAGTGCGCGCTCGAGCTCCTCCTGCGAAGGCGCCTCCTGGCGCCCGGTGACTGCGCCTTCCGGATCCCCCGTGCTCGTGCGAGCCGTCAGGTCGACGTCCGTGAGATAGCGCTTGTCGAGGCCGACGAACGATCCCGCCAATTTTGTCGAGCGCCCGGAGAGCAGAAGCAACAATCCGGTCGCGAAAGGATCAAGGGTTCCCGCATGGCCCATCTTCGTCCCCAGCCGCGAGCGCACGCGCGCCATCACCGCGAACGACGAAGGCCCAGCCGGCTTGTCGACGAGGATGATCCCGCTCGGCTCGAGGCCCTTCGGCGGCATCAGCGCGATGGAGCCGACGCGGCGACGAACTCGCGGCGCAGGAATGCCGTGATCTCGTCGATCGACTCGTCGCTCGAAAAGCCGGCCGCCTGCCGGTGGCCGCCGCCGCCGGACTCGCGTGCGATCGCGGACACGTCCAGCTCGTCGTGGGAGGCGCGGAGTGAGATCCGGCGCGCCGGAGAGCCGCCGCGGGGCGGCTCGCGGATCAGCGCGGCCATGTCTGCGCCCTCGACGGCGCGGAGGAAGTCGATGATCCCCTCCGAGTACGGCTCGACCGCTCCGACCTCGCCGAAGTCGTCCCGGAGCAGGTAGGAGACGACGAGCCCCCCGCCCTCGTACACCTGCGCCCGCTCGAGCGCGCGCGCGAGCAGCTTCAGCTTCGCGAACTGGACGCTCTCGTAGACGCCCTGGAAAACCTTGTGCACGTCGGCGCCCCCCTCGACGAGCTCGGCTGCGAGCCGAAGCGCCTTCGGGGTCGTGTTCGCATACTGGAAGCGGCCCGTGTCGGTCACGAGAGCGACGTAGAGCGGCTCGGCCAGCTCGGGGGTCAGCGCGATCCCGAGCTCGCCGATGACGTCGCGCAGCACCTCGCCCGTCGACGACGCCGCCGCGTCGACGAGGTTGACATCGCCGAAGCGGGAGTTGTCGTGGTGATGGTCGATGTTGATCGTGAACGGGGCCGAGTGCAGCGCCGCGGCGTCGGCGCCGAGCCGGCTCTCGTTCGCCGCGTCGACGGCGACGAGCGTCCGCTCGGCCGCATCATCGGGGAGCTCGCGGAGCAGCTGCTCGAGCGGGAGGAACCGGTACTCGCCGGGAAGCGGAGCCGGCCCGGGCAGAAACATGAGACTGTCCTTGCCGAGCGCCAGCAGTGTGAGCTGCGTCGCGAGCAGCGAACCGAGGGCGTCGCCGTCGGGATTCTCGTGCGTCGTGACAAGAAACCGGTCGGCGCCGCGGATCGCCTCGACGACCGCCCCGAGGTCAGCCTGCGTCGTCGTCTGGTCCGGGAGCGAGCTCATCGATCAGTTTTGACATCCGCACGCCGTGCTCGACCGCGTGATCGTATTGGAACGTGAGCGTCGGAGTCCGCTTCAGCCGCAGCTCGCGCGAGATCCGGGACTGGAGCACGCCGTGCGCCGCGTCGAGGCCGGTCATGGTTTTGCTCCGCTTCTTCTCGCCGCCCAGCACGCTGACGAACACGACCGCCTGCTGGAGATCGGGGGACGTGTCGACCCCGGTCACGGTCACGAATCCGATCCTGGGATCCTTCAGCTCGAGCACCGCCTCGGACAGCACCTGCCGGAGCGACTCGTTGACTCTGCGCATCCGGTCGGCCATCCACCTACCGTAGCGAGCAACCTGGCTCAGTCGTCATCGAGCGTCACAAGCTCACGCCCGACCTGCCCGAGCTCCCATTCACGCGAAGCGAGATAACGCTCCGCGTCGGCGAGCAGCCGCTCTGCCTCGCCGGCGTCGCGGGTGACTACGGCCACGGTCAGCCGCGCTCGCTGCCAAACGTCATGGTGGTCGACCTCCGCGACCGCAGCCCCAAAGCGGTTGCGGAGCTGCTCCTTCGCGGAGCGGACGTACATCCGCTTCTCCTTCAGCGAATGTGCCTCCGGAAAGTGCAGCTCCGCCGACAGGATCCCGACCCAGCCGCTCGCCATTCCCTCATTCAACCCTCAAACCTGGGGTGTGAGTTGCCGATCACTGGCGATGATGATTCACCTGTTCCGGTTTTCTGCGGTCCTGATCGCCTTCGTTGCGAGTGTTGCGGGCATCACCTGGACGACCGCCTCTGCCGAGCGGCACATCGGCACGCGCGAGTTCTCCGAGCGCGATGCGGCCGGGGGGATGCTCGACGCGCTGCTCGCGCGCGAGAGTGCCCTTCGCGGCTACGCCGAGTCCGGGAGCGAGGGCTTCCTGCAGCCCTACGACGAGGCCACGGCGGCGCTTGCGGCTGCAGCAGACCGGGCACGCGGCTTCGCCGAGCACGACCTGGAGAAGACCGCAGCGATTGCCGAGCAGGAGCGGATCGCCGAGCGCTGGGCCGGGATCGCCAACGACGCCGTCATCCGGATCCGCAACGGACGGCCCATCTCAGCCGTCTCGACCGCATCCCGCAACGATCTGATCGAGAACTTCGAGAAGCAGAACGACAGCCTTGTCGAGCTGATCGAGACGGGCAGCGCCGCGCGCCACGCAGACGCCGTCGAGCGCGCCGTCCTCCTGATCGTCCTGCTGAGCGTCGCTTTCGCCGGGGTGGGCGGACTGCTGCTGAGTCGAATGCGCCAACGCGAGACGCAGCGGCGGCTCTCGGACGCGCAGTACCACGCCTCCCAGCGCGAGTTCGCCGAGACGCTGCAGGTGACCGAGAACGAGGGCGAGGCGCACGCGCTCGTCAAGCGTCACCTGGAGCGGTCGCTCGCCGGCTCGGAGATCGTCGTCCTGAATCGGAACAACAGCCAGAACAGGCTCGAAGCGGCCACCCCGGTGGCACCCGCGAGCCCGATCGCCGAGAAGCTCATCGACTCGTCCCCCAACTCGTGCCTCGCCGTGCGGCTCGGGCGGACGCATGAGCAGGCGACCGACAACGAGCCGCTGCTCGCCTGCGATCTCTGCAGCCAGCACGCGCGCACGACGTGCGTCCCATCACTCGTCGGCGGCGAGGTGATCGGCTCGGTGCTCGTCGCCCACGAGCGGCCGCTGAGCGCGTCGGAGCAAGGCCGGATCGACCAGTCCGTCAGCCAGGCCGCTCCGGTGCTCGCGAACCTCCGCAACCTCGCCGTCGCCGAGGTTCGGGCCGCCACCGACGTGCTGACCGGCCTGCCGAACGCACGCAGCCTCCGCGAGAACCTCGTTCGCATGGTCGCGCAGGCGTCCCGTTCGAACCTCTCGCTCTCCGCGGTGCTGTGCGACCTCGACCACTTCAAGCAGATCAACGACGTCTACGGCCACGAGAAGGGCGATCAGGCGCTCGCCGCCGCGAGCGCCGCGCTCAGGTCGTCGCTCCGTGAGAGCGACCTCGCCGGCCGCTACGGCGGCGAGGAGTTCCTGATCCTGCTGCCGGACACTCCGCTCGAGGGAGCGATCGTTCTGGCGGAGAAGCTCCGCTTGGAGGTGTCGCGCGTCACCGTCCCCGGGATCGACCGCGACATCACGGCCAGCTTCGGCGTCGCGTCGTTCCCGAACGACACGCCGGACGGGGACATGCTCGTGCGGATGGCCGACCGCGCGCTCTACGCGGCGAAGGCGCTCGGACGCAACTGCGTCGTCACCTCCGCGGAGCTGCTGGCCCAGTCGTCCGGCTAGGCCGCCGGAGCCGGCGTCGTGCCGGCCGGCTCGTCGAGCGACGTCCGCTCGACCTGGCGCGTCTCGTAGGCCTCGAGAACGTCGTCTTCCTTGACGTCGTTGAACCCCTCGAGCAGGATCCCGCACTCGAAGCCCTCGGCCACCTCGCGCGCGTCCTCCTTGAACCGCTTCAGCTGTGCGACCGTCGTGTCGTAGATCACGGTGCCGTCACGGACGACGCGCACCTGTGAATTGCGGCGGACGACACCCGACGTGACCATGCAGCCCGCGATCGTGCCGAGCCGCGAGACCTTGAAGAGCGCACGCACCTCGGCCTCGCCGATGATCTCCTCGGTCTGGACGGCCGAGAGCATGCCGACCAGCGCCTGCTCGATGTCCTCGGTCAGCTGGTAGATGACGCGGTAGGTCCGAATGTCGACGCCTTCGCGCTCGGCAAGCCCGCGCGCCTCGGCGTTCGGCCGCACGTTGAAGCCGACGACGAGTGCGTTCGACGTCGAGGCGAGCATGATGTCGCTCTCGGTGATCGGGCCGACGCCCTGGTGGATCACGTTGACGCGCACCTCGGGGTGGTCGATCTTGGCGAGCTCGGAGACGGCCGCCTCGACGGAGCCGCCGACGTCGCCCTTCAGGATCAGGTTCAGATCCTGGACGGCGCCTTCGCCCAGCTGCGAGAAGAGCGTCTCGAGCGAGACGCCGCCCTTCGAGCGCTGTGCGAGCTGCTCTGTGCGGAGCCGCTGGCCGCGCCGCTGCGCGAGCGTCCGCGCCTCGCGCTCGTCCTCGACCACGCGCGCGAACTCGCCCGCTGGGGGCGGCGCGTTGAAACCGAGGATCTCGACGGGCGTGCCGGGCCGTGCCTCCTTGACCTTCTCGCCGCGGTAGTCGTGCAGCGCCCGCACCTTGCCGTGCGCGTCACCGGCGACGATCGCGTCGCCGACACGGAGCGTGCCGCGGTGGACGAGCATCGTCGCGACGGGGCCGCGGCCGACGTCGAGGCGCGATTCGATGATCGGTCCCGACGCCTCCGCGTTCGGATTCGCCGTCAGCTCGAGCTCGGCGTCGGCGACGAGCAACACCTTCTCGAGCAGATCGTCCAGATTCGTCTTCTGCTTTGCGGAGACGTTGGAGAACTGCACGGTGCCGCCCCAGTCCTCGGGCTGCAAACCCTCGGCGGCAAGGTCGGCCTTGACGCGGTCGGGATTCGCGTCCGGCATGTCCATCTTGTTCACCGCGACCACGATCGGCACGTCGGCTGCGCGGGCGTGCGAGATCGACTCCTTGGTCTGCGGCATCACGCTGTCGTCGGCGGCGACGACGAGGACGGCGATGTCCGTCACCTTCGCGCCGCGGGCGCGCATGGCTGTGAACGCCTCGTGGCCGGGCGTGTCGAGGAACGTGATCTTCCGGCCTCCGACGTCGGCCTGGTAGGCGCCGATGTGCTGGGTGATCCCGCCGGCCTCGGTCTCGACGACCGCGGCCTCGCGGATGGCGTCCAGCAGCGTCGTCTTGCCGTGGTCGACGTGGCCCATGATCGTGACCACCGGCGGGCGAGGCGCGAGATCTTCCTCGGCGTCCTCGAAGACCTCCGGCAGCTCCTCCTCGTCGGCGGCGTGCTTGATCGTGATCTCACGGTTGAGCTCCGTGCCGACGAGCTCCACCTCCTCGTCGGACAGCGACTGCGTGATCTGGACCATCTGGCCGAGACCCATCATGATCTTGATGATCTGCGCCGCCGGGACGCCAAGCGCCTGCGAGAGGTCGCGGACGGAAACGCCGGACGGGACCGTCGCGGGACCGGTCGGCGGAGCGACCTCCTGTTTCTCGCGCTTGGGTGTTGCGTCCGTGCGGCCGCGCGCCTGCCGGGGATTCGGCCGGTTGTTGCCGCCCTCGATGACGACGCGGCGCTTCCGTCCGGGCGCACCCTGGCGGGGCCGGATCGGGCGGTTCGGCTTGTTGGGTCCGTCAGCCATCAGCGTCCAATTCTAGAGGGTGTGTGAAGAGCAGCGAGAGCGCGGGGTCGACCGACACGTTCCGCCGCAGCACGCGGTTGAACGCGCGGCGCGAGACCGCACGCTCGAAGCACGCGAGCCGCGGGCAGGTATAGGCGCCCCGACCGGGTTGCATGCGGCCGCTGACGAGCACTCCGGCCGGGGCCGCAAAGCGGATGAGCTCCGCCTTCGGCGCCTTGCGCCCGCAGCCCGCACAGGTGCGTTCCGGCGTCACGCAGGCGTCTCGTCCTCCTGCCGCTCGGCGGCCAACGGCTCGTCGGCGACGGCCTCGGCCTCCTCAGCCACGACCGCCGGCTCCGTCGCCGCCGCGACCTCGGCAACCGGCTCGAGCTGCTCGGCTTCCGTTGACGTCGCGACCTCCTCGACCTCCTCCGCGGGAACCTCCTCAGGCTCCTGGCCGGCGAGCGCCTGGTGCGCAGGCACGCCGCAGTAGCGGGTGCCGGCGAGCGACGCGTTCGGGCATCGCTTCCCGTTCGAGAGGATCGCGGCGCAGCGGCCGGAGAAGTCGCCGGCCTCGCCGTCGCCCTCGCCGGCGCCCGCGAAGGCAGCCTCGGCCTCGGCCTGGGCGAACTCCTCGTCGGACTGGATGTCGACCTTCCACCCGGTCAGGCGCGCGGCGAGGCGGGCGTTCAGGCCCTCCTTGCCGATCGCCAGCGCCAGCTGGTCGTTCGGGACGACAACGGTTGCCTCCTTGGTCTCGTCGTCGATGTAGACCTCGCGCACGCGCGCGGGCGAGAGTGCCTTCGCGACGAACCGAGCCGGCTCCGTGTTCCAGGGGATGATGTCGATCTTCTCGCCGCGGAGCTCGGAGACGACCATGCGGACACGAGAGCCGCGCGGGCCGACGCAGGCGCCGACCGGGTCGACGCCCTGCGCGTGCGACTCGACCGCGATCTTGGCGCGGTAGCCGGGCTCGCGGGCCACGCCGCGGATCTCGACGAGGCCGTCGGCGATCTCGGGCACCTCGAGCTCGAACAGCGTCTTGATCAGCTCGGGGTCGCGGCGCGAGAGGATCACTTGCGGGCCCTTCGTGCCGGAGCGGACCTCGGTGATGACGGCCTTGATCCGCGACCCCTGCTCGTAGCGCTCGCCGTCGACCTGCTCGGAGCGCGGCAGCAGCGCCTCGACCTTACCGAGGTCGACGAGCACGTTGTTGCGGTCGCCCGCCTGCTGGACGATGCCGGTGACGACCTCGCCCTGGCGGTCGATGTACTCCTCGTACATCATCGCGCGCTCGGCCTCGCGGATCCGCTGCTGGATCACCTGCTTGGCCGTCATCGCGGCGATGCGGCCGAAGTCGTGCGGGGTCACGTCGGCGCGCTTGATCAGCTCCTCGGGCACCTGATCCCAGTCGAGCTCGAGCTCGTCCTGGTTGATCAGGGTGTGCTGCTTCTCCCCCGTCTCCTCCTCGAGGTGCTCGAGCTCGTCGATCTTCGCCTCCATCGCCTCGTCGAGCAGGCGCCCCTCGAGATCCTCGGGAATCTCGATCGCGAAGACGCGGAACTCCCCTTCCTCGTCGAGCTCGACGGCGGCATGACGGGCCGCGCCCGGCGTCTTCTTGTACGCGGCCAGGAGCGCGTCCTCCAGCGCGTGGATGACGGTGTTCTCCTCGATTCCCTTTTCGCGTTCGAGCCCGCGAATATGCTCGATGATCTCCTGAGACATTGCTCTTCTCCTACTGCTCGTAGACCAGGTTGCCCCGGACGACCTGGTCGTACGGGATCTCGATGGTGTCGTCGCCCGAGCGGACGATGACGGACTGCTGACCGGCGCTGACGATCTCGCCCTTCAGGCGCTTGCGCTCGGGCGTGCGGAGCGTCACCTGACGGCCGATCGCGTTGCGGAAGTGCTCGGGAGTGCGGACGGGGCGCTCGATCCCGGCGAGGAGACGTCGATCGCGTACTCACGTAGGTACTCGCGCAGCACGTCGGTGACGCGCGCGCAGAGCGCGTGATCGACGCCCTCGGCGTGGTCGACGAAGACGGTGAACCGCTCGGGGTTCGAGATCTCGACGGCGAGGACCTCCACCCCAGGCAGGGCCGTCTCGACTTCCCGTCCGATCTGCTTCGTCAGTGTCCGCTCCTTCTCGTGCGTGGTGCTCAAAGCGTTGCTCCTTCAACAAAAATGGGCGCAGCGCGCCCATTTCGTCCAGCAGGTGAAAATGGTGCGGGAAGTGTAGCAAGCACTAGGCCGATCGGCCTATTGCTGCCTAGGCGGAACCCAGAGCGACAACCCCTGCCACGACGAGAATCGCCCCTGCGAGACGGCCGCGCGTGACCCGCTCGCCGAG